>CAJTPD010000005.1 GCA_910578105.1 uncultured Odoribacter sp.
GCGTGACAGGCCTGTATTCTAACCAGCTGAACTACCGCACCAATTTTAAAAGAACTGGCTATTATCAAATAGCAGTGCAAATGTAGGGGCTTTTTTTGAATCTGCAAATATTTTAATAAAAAAAAGCAGTTGATTTTAGAAAAAAAGTTATATCTTATCATAAATACTCTTGAAACACATAAATATTTTCAAAACATTCAGACAATATGATTTCATGGGCTAAAATTTTTATATGTATTTCACTCTCTAAAGTTAAATGTAATCTTACAGACAAATTCGATAGAATGATTATATTTGTCTTGTTAAATTTAATGCATTTTATTTAAAATTATAATTATGAACAAAAAAAAAATAAAACATGTAATCTTGTGTATATGCTTTCTGTATAGCGGATTAGGAATGACAATTGCTCAAAAAGTAAAATACAAATCAATTACTCTCCCGGAAAAATTAGTGCTTCCCGGAGTACAGGACTATTTGCAGCCCACTCAGACATTTGCTGTAAAAATACCGGAACAATTAGAGTTTTACCAAAAAGATAAGAAAGGCGGAAATGTCATGACATCTCCTATGATTTATCAGGCTAAAATAAAAGCTGCTCTAACACAAGGAGATGAACTGGCAGATTACACTTTTAAGATTGCTACACCGGGAATTTGTATTTTGGATTCCTTGCTACCCAAAAAATCTTCCAGCGGTTATCTGGGAGAAATTAATTATACTTTTCCTGGAAGTCTTGAGGTATATAATAAAGATGGTAAAGTTATCAGACAATATATCCTGCAGGATAAAAATACAATGTTACATACAACTTATCATTCAGCTTTTTTGGCACCTCAACCTCAGCCAAGTATGAGCATTCCCGATAAACCCTCTATTGTTGGTTTTTCAACAGAAGCTATATTACTACAAACTTTCAGAAAAAATAAAAATGACATATATGCCCATATTGAGACAATCGAATTAAATAAACTAATAGAGATTGCACAGGAAATAATGGCTTTCGGATACGGCAGTTATGTATGGCCCTATAAATGCACCTATATGGAGTTGGATAAAAAAGCACAGCCTGTTTATCCGGAATTGACCCTATTGATAAAAGAATATGCTCAGACATTTACTGCTTATATTGCGGACCCGGGTAATGAGACTTACCGGACTAAATTTGCCGAATATGGAAATGCTTTTACCGCTTTGTTAAACGAACAAACTCCGGAAGGTGTCACTACCTGTTGTGCTTTCAATGCCATATGTTGCTATTGTATGGCTGAATATTTACCTCAAGCGGATTCTTTGTTCCGGAAATATAAAAAATTCTTTGGCTTCTTTGTATATCCGCGCTTGGATGATTTTGGATACGGTTACTGTGCCCGTCAAACCATGCGGAATACCGACGAAGTTGTATATTACACAAAGCCCCTCTCCTTTTCAGGCCGGATGCAAATGGAACAAAAATTACAACAGGAACTGGAACGGGCTACCCGTGACGAAGCATATCGTGCAGAACTGGAACGTTTGGATAAAAGAAATATAAAAAAAGAAGAGGGATATGTTATAGATGAAAATGGAAATAAATATGAAGGAAAGCTGGATGCGCAGTTTACTGAACCTAAAGCTTCAGGCATTGTGAATACTTCTCTGGGAAAACATGTTATGGTTTACCCCCAGGAAGGTAAAGTCCGTGGTTTTGGACCTGCCAAGATTCAGTATTTCGTGGCCGACAACATTTATTTCTTCCCTCTAAAAGAATATAATCCCGGAATAATTAAAGCCTTAGGGGTTCTTGAAGGCAGCATGAGCCGCATGTTCTACGAAAGAATTTACGAAACAGAGCATTACACACTTTATTATGACCGGACTGCTACCACAAAGGAAGATTATTTAATTGCCAAGAAAGGTTCCGAAGAAGCAGTTTCGTTTACCTGGATTCAGGTGTTGAATAAAAATGCCCTTGCCAAATTGGAAGTTTGTACTGCTTTACAGGAGCGCATCAAATCAAAAGAATTCGTAAAAGACAATGTTGATTCGATAAAGTCCTTTCTAGAAGCACTTGAAAAGTGCCAATGATAATACCCTGAATATTGAGTATTATAAATCAGTCCAAATATCTTAAAATTGGTGGAATTTGTTAATAAATCTCCACCAATTTTTTATCTGTTTTAGTAGCCTGACATATTTCCGTAAAGTCAAAAAACACTAAGAAAACAAGAAACCGACTGAAAAATAAAATTTCCGGTCGGCTCCTTGTTTTGCTTTCCCTTTCGATTAAGTGATTCAGGCGGGATTCGAACCCACGACCTACGGCTTAGAAGGCCGTTGCTCTATCCAGCTGAGCTACTGAACCAACATTTTACGGTTTGGCGGTGCAAATATACGCTATAATCGTGATTTTCCAAATATATTTATTGAATTTTTACAATTATATTGACTTTCCTCTTCTGATTCTATCCTGCAAACAAACTGAAAAATACCTTAAATTAATAATTTCCGCCACCCAACGCTCTTGCATATTCGGCCAAAGCTATTTTAAACTGATAATTGACCGACACAACATTGGTATAGGCTTGCAACCAGCTCACTTGTGCAGATAGAACATCCAGAATTGGCAGCTTTCCTTCATTATAACTGAATGTATTCAAAATCAAATTGTCTTTGGCAATATCCAGCGAAGAATAAACAATCTCCAGTTTATCAGCTATTTCAATCACATTTACCCAAGCGTTATTCAGCTCCTTACTCACCTGATCTTTCAATTGACTTCTTTCCAGTTCTCTTGTCTCTTCCTGAGTCCGGCTCATTCTCACATTCTGCCGCATTTCCCCCCAATGAAAAACCGGAATATTCACCTGAGCATATGCTGTAGTTGTCCACTTTGATTTTCCATCAATATTAATGAGTGTTGTACCATATTTTTCTTTCAATCCCACCACCAGCTGAGGCAAAAACCTGGAGCGTACCAACCCGGTCTGCATCCTGGCTATTTCAATATTCATAATAGCAGCCTGATAATCGGCGCGCTTTTCCAATGCTTTATCCAGAGTTGTTTGCCCGGGAACCCACAAAACTTTTTGTATAGAATCCGTCAGCACCACTTTAGCATCGGGCTCCATACCCATCATAATATTCAGGGATTGTAATGCTATTTTATAATTAGTAGAAGAAGTATTCAACTGCAATTCAGCTTCTTTCAAACGATTTTGCACCATCAGCAAATCAGTCTTGCTGATAGCTCCTTCTTCAAACCGCTTACTGACAATATGATACAATTCACTAACCAACTGCACATACCGTTCCGATAAACTCAGTAAATCCCCATTTGCAGCAACGGTCCAATAAGTTACATCGGCTGCGTAAATCATATTGTCAACAGTATGCTCTACTGCCAATTGAGCGATAGCATGTTGCAATTTAGCTACATGATACTGTTTCCTCACCACACTACCTGAATAAATATTCTGAACCAAATCTGCTTCTATCCCGTAATTATCATGTTTCAAATCAGTACCGGGAAAAAACTCAATAGTCTCAATCTGATAAGAATAGTTACCGGAAGCATCCAATTTCGGAAAAAATCCGGTTCTGATGCTCTTTAAGGAATAAAGGGCTCCCTCTGCTGCCTGTTGTGATTTCCGGATATCCTGATTATAATCCAGCACTCTGGCACGGTATTGTCCGACAGACAATGTCTGAGCAAACATACCGTTTACCCAAAACACAACTACAATTATCAAACCTATTTTTTTCATATAATTTATTCCATTTATCATTCCTCATTTGTCATCTGTGGAACAACATCCGTTACTTTTACCCTGAACAATAAACTATAAGTGACAGGCAGTACAAAAATGGTCAGCAGACTTGCTACCAGCAATCCGCCCATAATACAAGCAGCCATGCCACCGAACATAGCATCAAAAAGCAATGGCAACATCCCCAAAATAGTAGTTCCGGAAGCCATACTTACAGGCACAATTCTGGATTTTGTAGCTTCAATAATAGCCTCCAAACGCGGCAAACCTTTTTCTTCTTCTATACCTATCTGGTCCACCAGAACAATAGCATTCTTTATATTCATCCCTATCAATCCCAACACTCCGAGCAAAGCAAAGAAATCAAGCATTTTACCGGTTACAACCAAACCAAATACAACACCGATAAAAATCAATGGTACCATCAACAATATAATAGTCGGTTTACGATAAGTCTTAAACAAAAATAATAACACAATAAACATCAGAATAAACGTTAAAGGTAAATTAGCTTCAATTGCAGCATTTGATTCCGCTTGGCTCTCATCCTCGCCAAACACTTTCATCCTGTACCCCTGCGGAAGAACCATTTTTTCTTCCAATGCATTTTTTATCTGAGTAAAAGCAGCCATTGTATTGGCTCCTCTTTTGGAATCACACTGAGCCATCATCACTTTTTCCCGATTATACCGTTTAATTACATTATAATTAAAATTAAAGGCAAAACTGTCTACAACCTGTGCTAAAGGCACTGCATACCCGGATTGCGAAAAAACAGGCAAAGTCCTCATATTATCAATACCGGAAGTCTTTATATTATCCTCTTTCAGTAAAATAGGCATAAATAAATCTTTTTCCCGGTAATCTCCCAAAGCCAGACCGTTAGTAGCAATTTTCAAGGCATAAGCAACTGCCTGCCTGGTAATCCCCAGACGCTGTCCCCGTTCCTGGGAATAAACCGGTTCCCAAACCGGAACTTTATTACCCCAACTATTTTTTACGTCAGTGGCCATGTCACACTCCCGCATAACAGCCATAGCCTGTTCTGTCAACATTGTCAGAGTATCTATATTATCCCCGATAAAACCAAATTCTATATTAGCCTCAACGGCAGGAGACAATTTAAACAAGGAAGAACGGATCAGAATATTCGGAAAATTCTCCCGGACATACTGATTCAGACGAGCTTCCACAGTTGTTGTATATTTTTTATCTTTTACTTCAACCAACAAATTACCAAAATTGGGCTTTGGTCCGAAAGAAGTACTGGCCAGATAATAACGTAAAGGTGAACTTCCATACGTTCCTGATACATTCACCACTTCATCCTGCCTCATTAGGAAGTCTTCAATTCTGCCCATATCCTTTTCTGTTTCCCGGATACTATATCCCTCCGGCAAAAAGCAATCCGCCCGCAAATAAGGTTTGTCCATATTCGGAAAAAAATTCTGCGGCAATAAACCCATCACCACTAACGACAACATAAACAAACCAATCATGACCACCAAAGTAACCACTTTATAACGAATGAGTAAACGCAGAAAATTACCGAATTTGTGGTAAAATGGTTTATCATAGGGATCTTTACCATTTTCCCCATCCCCCTCTTTTAAAATAAAGTTTCCGAATACAGTGGTCTGTGACAATGCCAATACCCAACTTAATATCAATGAAACAGCCAGCACAATAAACAAAGGTTTCACCATTTCGGCTACAGAAGACTGAGCCAAATATAAAGGCAAAAATGAGAACACCGCAATCATCGTAGCCCCCAATAATCCCCACTGCGGAATTGTTGCCCCGTTAATCAAAGCCTGACGGCGACGTACACCCCGTTTTATAGCAATTTGAGCATTGTCGGTTACCACTATTGCATTATCCACCAACATTCCCATTGCAATGATAAAAGCAGCCAGCGATGTACGATTCAGACCAACTCCCATAAACTGCATAATCAGTAAAGTTCCCCCGATACAAAATATCAGAGAACTGCCAATCAGCAGTCCGGCTCTTATTCCCATCACAATCAGAATGATAAAAATCACAATCACAATAGATTCTATCAAATTCAGGATAAAACCATTGTTGGCTTCACGGGCAATCCGATCTTCCGGATAAAGTGTCACCATTTCAATACCAACAGGTATTTGCTGTTCTATTTGGGCCAATCTCATCCTTACCGATTCTCCGGCTTTCACAACATCATAATCAGGAGCTGTAGAAACTCCTATACCGATGGCTTTTTTTCCATTTACCCGGATCAGAGTACTGGGTGGTTCCAAATATCCTTTCTCTACAACTGCAATATCCCCAAAACGAATTTGTTGTCCGCTCTCGGTGGAAATCAACTGATTTCTGATATCTGTCAAATTTTTATAGGTTCCTTCGGCCAACACTTTCAACTGTATACTTCCGGCTTTTTTCTCTCCCGTGTTGATTAAAGAATTTTGCGATTTTATAGTTTGCATTACAGAATTCAGATTAATCCCTGAGTTTGCCAGTTTAGACATGGAAATGAAAATATTCACCACCTCAGTCTGTTCCCCAAACAAAGCTACCTTCTGGACTCCCTCAATAGTAACCAAATCCGTTTTGAGTTTCTGCCCCCATTCTCTCAAGTCATGATAACTAAAACCATCATCTGCTGTCAAAGCAAAATAAATCCCAAAAACATCTCCAAAATCATCAGAAACCTTAATGACAGAAGCTCCCTGAGGTAATTGCGACTGCACATTCAATACTTTCCGTCGCAGTTCATCCCACATCTGGGGCATTTCGTCCGGCGGAGTTGCAGGATCTAACTCGATGGAAATTTTAGACATACCATAATAGGAGTCAGATTTGATTTTATAAACCCGGCGCATGGATTGAATTTCCCGCTCTATGGGTTCAGTAATCAGTTCTTCCACTTCTTTCGGAGAAGCTCCCGGATATTGAGTAACTAACACTGCTGTTTTAATCACAAACGGAGAATCTTCCTTTTTTCCCAACGAACCAAAAGAGAGTATTCCCCCTATCAGCATAACAACCAGGAAGAAATAAATAACTTTCGGATTATCTAAGGAATACTTAGCTATATTCATGTATTTCCGTATTTAATTATTTATAACGCTAACCTTTTGTCCCTGGGTGATATAATTCACTCCAGCTACGACAATGATATCATCTGCTTTTAAACCAGAAGTAATCTGAACATTATCAGTCCCAAACAACTGTTCTGCTACAATAGACTGCCGTTTTACCGTCCCCTCCGCACTGTCATACAACCACACCGAGGTCTCATTTGTTTTCAGGTCTTTAAATACTGCACTCAAAGGCACAGAATAACCATCTCCGGTACTGTTATCAATACTCAATCTCACTTTACAGGAAAAACCCGGATAAATATTATAAATATCCCGTCTGAAAGCTGTATCCGTAATAGCCAGACGTACCGGAATGCCACTCCCTTCGGGAGAAGCATCCACAAATTCTTTTACTTTAGCTTTAAACCATTTTCCTTTATAAGTATCAAATTCAACAGCCACCTGCATTGTTTCCCGGGTCAGACGCACATTTATCTCCGGAAGTATAAAACTAACTTCCAGTTTATCCGGATTCACCAATTTAATAATAGACTCTCCCGGCTGTACTTTCTGATAATTTTCAACATATTTCTGTTCTACAAACCCATCAAAGGGAGCCCTCAGTTTTGTATCTGAAATCGTATTAACAGAAGTCTCATAAGCAGACTTTGCCTTTATAAAATTTGCTTGAGCTATTTCATAATCCTGCCTGGATATAGCCTGCATAGACAATAATTTCTTATTTCGTTCCATTTGCGATTTAGCTGTAATGTATGCCGCCTTATTAGCTTCATACTGCAAATTATAATCCAGCGGATCTATAGCAGCAATAACCATCCCTTTTTTTACTTTCTGGCCGGCATCTACGTTCATCTCTACCAACGGACCAGCAACCTTAAAAGCCAACTTACTATATTCTTCAGCATCAACAACACCTGTATACATCCTTTGCATAGCCCCCAACGTCTCTACTTTTACAATATGTACCGGTCTGGCAATATCCTGATAGCTCCTTTTTTTTCCCCCGCAGGAGAATCCCAGAATAACACATAAACCGGAAATAATACTTAATCTCAGCTTCATGATTAATATTTATTTTAACTTTTTATTTTGTACGCAAATTTGGGCCCCTATCTACAAAAGCTAAGTCAGCAGACCGATTAAGGTGTTAAAAAATATTGTAATTATAAAAACAATACAAACAAATGCTATTATTTCTCATTATACGGCCCGCATAGCAATAAGTTATGAAAACAACCGTAAAAACGAGACAGCCTGATTTAAGATAGCTTCTAAACAAGAAAAACGAGTTCCATAAATGAAACTCGTTTTCTCTCTTTCAAAAAAGGATTTCCCGACTGATGTTCAGTAATAATTTATCCTACCGCAAAAATCCCCAGAACGAGGGATAATACAAACTTTACCATTTATTATAGTGTACTTTTGCTTCATCCCACTTATTTTTGGGACTATGCGGCAAAGCAGGATATCCGACGGGAATAACACATAAAGAGTTAATCTGCTCCGGCAATACCACATATTTCCGAACCACTTCCATGCGTTCTGGATAAGGATAAGTTGCCGTCCATACAGCTCCCAGTCCCAAAGCCTCCGCAGCTAAAAGAATATTCTGAGTAGCCGCAGAACAATCCAGATACCAGTAGGAAGAACGGGTCGTATCTCCGCAAACTACAATAGCCATCGGAGCGTCTTTCAGCATTTTAGCATAAGGTAAAGCTGCAGCCATACTGTCCAAAACAACACGGTCAGTGATAACCAGAAATTCCCAAGGACGGACATCCTTCCCGCTGGGTGCTGCCATACCAGCTTTCAGGAGAATATCCAGCTTCTCTTTTTCTACTGGTTTAGGTAAATATTTCCGGACACTTTTCCGGGCAAAAATGGTTTCCAATGCATCCCGCGTTTGAAACTTATTCTCTTCTTTCTTCAATTCACAAGCCGACATAACAAATAAAATTAGAGTAACTACCAACAAATTGTTCATTTTCATAATCATACATTTATCTGCAATTTTTATTCACTTTTTTCAATTTCACCACTTCCCCTAGTGACGGAATCATCACCCGGATACCTCTTTTACGGGCCTCATCGGCAAAAACAGCCGGTGGCTCACTCAAAGGTTCATCCGATAAATCAAAAGTACCGTAATGCATTGGTATCGTCACCCGTGCCTGCATCTGCAAGGAAGCCGTCAACGAATCATAAGGCGATATATGATTAGGCTGCATAAACCAACGGGGTTTATAAGCTCCAATCCCCAGCAAAGCATAATCAGGTGCACCAAACAATTCCTGTATTTCCGTAAAATGGGAGGAATAGCCTGTATCTCCGCCATAATACACAGACAGACCATTACCTTCTAACATAAAAGCCCCCCACAAACGGAGCCCCCCATCGCTCAGAGAACGTTTACTCCAATGCTGGGCAGGTAAAAAAGTCATTCTTAAAGTCCCGCTATCCAATTGCTGATACCAACCGGCTTCTATCACTTCTATTTCCGGCAACCATCCCTTGATTAATTCTCCGGTACCTAACCCACAAAATACTTTCATGGACGGATTATTCCGGTACAACCGGACAATACTGGGTTTATCCATATGATCAAAATGATCATGACTAAGCAACAAATAATCTATCTCCTGAAAAATATCCGGATCAGCAGGAAATACACTCTGCCGCCGCACAAAAGGTATATTACCGAACACCGGATCAAACATGATTCTTTTTCCTGCTAACTGCATAAAAAAAGAATTATGCCCCAGCCACACCATTGCATCCCCTGCAACCTGCTCCAAATTATAAAGAGAAAATACCTGGGGAGCCCAATTCTCCCTCCGTTTTTCTTTCCGTTGCGGATTCAGGCAGAAACGCCATTTCATCACATTCCCGATTCCATGACTAGCCCGGTGCTGACGATTCACAAAACGTCCTTTTATCACAGGATTTCCCCGCCAGTAAGGTTTTACTGTAATCAATCCCTCATTTCGCCGAAAAGTGATTCGTTCTCCCATATCTTTATCTATTGCTATATATAAATGCACTTTCACCTGTGCATCATCCTGTGACCACTTCCTTAGCTTGTTGATAAAAAGGCAAACGTTCTTTCCAATGCCGCCTGACAAACACCCGGAGCTCCGCATCATTTAGCCGGCTAACCACGGGACGTTTGTGTTTCCCCCGTATCAAACGTTCAATGATAATTTCCAGGTCTGTATTCAAAAACAAGGTTTGCCCCTGACTATTCATATATGCCATATTACCGTTAAAACAAGGCGTCCCTCCCCCCGTTGAAAGCACAAAATCCTTGTACAGTCCGCAAATTTCCTGTAAATAACGGGTTTCCAGTTTCCTAAACCCATGCTCTCCCTCCTCAGAAAAAATCTGAAAAACTGTCCGGTGTTCCCGTTTGGTAATGTAAACATCAAGGTCTATAAATCGGACCCCCAACTCTTCTGCCATTATTTTTCCCCGACGCGTCTTGCCACAAGCCATATAACCCACCAGAAAATACTTCATAATCCCTACTCAAAATCCAGCTTCATCTGTTCCTCTCCGGCTATTTCTTCCGGATTGGTAATTTCAAATTCTACCTCAGTATTTATACTTTCTATTTCTTCTTCTTTCACTAAAGGCTCTATCTCACGTATCTCTTTTACTTCAAAAGTCGTAATCCTTTTACCCCGTGCCTTATATGATTTTTCCCCGATAAATTCTTCTGCAAGAATTATTTCAGGCGGCCGGGCTTCATATTTACCGCCAAACATCACCTCAAAACGAGGATAACGTTCACCACTCAGACATATCAACCGGGAACCTTCCGTTTCACCGATAACTGAATTTAATTTGGCAGAATCTTCAAACCGAAAACGCTTCAGATAGTAATAATTCTGTTCTGCATCAAAAAATACAGCTGACCAGACTTTTTCCGCCTCAAACTTCTCAAAGACCAGGTAACCGTCTTCATAATGATTATTCAAATCAAAATCAGTTGTATAATAAGTACCGTTTTTATTTACCACCAGAATACGGTCTTCCCCCTGAAACTCTCCCAGATATTTTCCGCGATTGTCTGCATTCAAACGAAATACATCTTCATCCAACCAAATCTTACAGCCTCCCAAAGTAGAAACTCCTTTCTGAACCACACTAATTTTATGAATATCGCTCTTAGCCAGTGTATTTCCCATGGAATCCCGCCCTTTAATGGCTAATGTAGCAAAATCGTATTCAAAAACCAATTTTTTCAGGTTAGGCTTCGGTTTCAGACACACCTTGATGACTTCCGCTTCACCATTCGGATTTGCACTGAAATGCCACACTTTAGAACCGGCAGTCCCCTTGGTCAGGTTATATACCTTATCCCGGGTCACTCCCGTTACATTAAAACGCTTTACAAATGAAATACCGTATTTGCCATCACGATACACTACATTGTAAATAGTCCGTTTATCATTCTTTTTAAATACATTGACATATAAAACATCCTTCCCCACAAAAATCTTATCTGCCACTTTTGTTACATAATAGGTACCATCTTTTCTAAAAATAATCACCTCATCCATATCCGAACAATCACAGATATACTCATCTTTTTTCAAAGCAGTACCGATAAAGCCTTCCTCCCGGTTGATATACAATTTCTCATTGGCTATCACAACCTTTGCAGCCTCTATATTTTCAAAATTCCGGATTTCTGTTTTTCTTTCCCTTCCCTTTCCGTACTTCGTCTTAATCCGTTCATAATAAGCAATCGAATAAGGAATTATATGCTCTATATCATTTTTAACCCGGGCAATCTCTTTTTCCAGTCCTTCTATTTTCTTATCCGCTTCTTCCGAATCAAAACGGAAAATCCGTTTCATCCTGATTTCAAAAAGCTTCATTATATCTTCATCAGTAACTTCCCGGAAAAAATGACCGACAAAAGGTTTCAAACGCATACGGACATGAGGAATAGCCTCCTCACCCGATTTACTCTGTTCATACTCCTTGTCCTTATAAATCTGCTGCTCAATAAATATTTTCTCCAGCGAAGAAATATGCCATTCTTCCTGCAATTCATTCAAATGAATCTCAAGCTCCAGCTTCAGCAATTTCACCGTATCATCTGCCGATTGCCGTAAAATATCAGAAATTGGCATAAATCTCGGTTTTTCGTCTTCTATGATACAGGAATTCGGAGAAACGGACAATTCACAATCTGTAAAAGCATACAAGGCATCTATGGTCTTGTCAGAAGAAACACCCGGAGCCAACTGAATCAGAATCTCTACTCCCCGGGCCGTATTATCATCAATCTTCTTTATTTTAATCTTACCTTTATCATTTGCTTTGATAATACTATCTATCAACCCAGACGTTGTTCGTCCGAACGGTATTTCTGTAATTTTTAATACTTTGTTATTATTGTCTTTCTCTATTTTCGCCCGGATTTTCACCACTCCCCCCCGCATTCCATCGCAATATTTGGATACATCAATCATTCCCCCGGTAGGAAAATCAGGATACAATACAAAATCTTCATGTTTCAAATGAGCAATACATGCATCAAGCAATTCAATAAAATTGTGAGGTAATATTTTGGAAGCCAGACCAACAGCAATACCTTCTACCCCCTGTGCCAACAACAAAGGAAATTTTACAGGCAAAGTAACGGGTTCCCGGTTACGCCCGTCATATGAAGATTTCCAAGTTGTGGTCTTCGGATTGAATACCACCTCCAAAGCAAACTTTGACAAACGGGCTTCTATATAACGGGGGGCCGCTGCAGAATCTCCTGTCAGAATATTACCCCAGTTCCCCTGACAATCAATCAACAAATCTTTCTGCCCCAACTGAACCAAAGCATCACCAATGGAAGCATCTCCGTGAGGATGATATTTCATCGTATTCCCGATAATATTTGCTACCTTATTGTACCTGCCGTCATCCAGCTCACGCATAGAATGCAAAATGCGGCGTTGGACAGGCTTTAATCCGTCATTGATATATGGCACCGCACGCTCCAAAATTACATAAGAAGCATAATCCAAAAACCACTTCTGATACATGCCATCCAAATGCTGAATGGAACGGATGCTTCCTTTCTCAGCATCGGCACTATCCATCATCAACTGAGGTTCAGTCTCATCATCCGCCATAGTGCCTGCAGAAATGTCCTTCCGGAGAGTCTCTCCCTGATTTCCGGCAACAGCTTGTTGTGCATCATTTTCCTCCCCTTTCTGCCCTCCCTCCATATTCAAATCAATATCTATTATGTCCTGACTCATAAATCATAAATTTATTACCGCAACTCATCTTTCTCAATGTACAAATTATCAATAATAAAATCCTGTCGTTCCGGCGTATTTTTCCCCATATAATAACTCAATACCTGGTCTATCGAATCGCCTTTTGAAATCCGCACAGGCTCCAAACGAATATCCTTTCCGATAAAATGCACAAATTCGTTCGGTGAAATTTCACCCAAACCTTTAAAACGGGTTATCTCCGGTTTCGGACCAAGTTTCTGTATGGCATTTTCCCTTTCTGCATCCGTATAACAATAACGGGTCTCTTTTTTATTCCGGACCCGGAACAACGGAGTCTGTAAAATATAAACATGCCCGGAACGCACTAAATCCGGGAAAAACTGCAAAAAGAAAGTCAAAAGCAATAAACGGATATGCATACCGTCCACATCAGCATCCGTTGCAATAATCACATTGTTATAACGCAAATCTTCCAGACCATCCTCTATATTCAAAGCTGCCTGCAACAAATTGAACTCCTCATTTTCATAAACCACTTTCTTGGTCAGGCCAAACGAATTCAAAGGCTTACCCCGCAAGCTGAACACTGCCTGTGTATTCACATCTCTGGATTTCGTAATGGACCCGCTGGCAGAATCCCCCTCTGTAATAAAAATAGAAGACTCCGTTTTCCGTTCATGATTGGTATTAAAATGTACCCGGCAATCCCGTAGTTTCCGGTTATGCAGACTCACTTGCTTGGCCCGCTCACGGGCTATCTTTTGTATGCCCGACATAGCTTTACGCTCTCTCTCCGTCTCCACAATTTTCTTTAGTAACAACTCGGCCGTATCCGGATTACGATGCAAATAATTATCCAGCTCTTTCGTCACAAAATCCATAATGAAATTACGCACCGTCGGTCCGTCCGGAGCAATATCCCTGGAACCTAATTTAGTCTTTGTCTGCGACTCAAACACTGGTTCCTGCACTTTTATACTAATCGCTCCGATAATGGAAGTGCGGATATCAGACATCTCAAAATCTTTTTTGTAAAAATCCCGGATAGTCTTGGCAATAGCTTCCCGGAAAGCACTCAAATGCGTCCCTCCCTGAGTTGTATGCTGCCCATTTACAAAAGAATAATATTCCTCCCCATATTGCCTGCCATGAGTCATTGCAATCTCAATATCCTCCCCTTTCAAATGAATAATAGGATACAACCCTTCTCCATTCATATTCTCCGTCAAAAGGTCATATAACCCACGTTTGGAAAAAAACTTATGTCCGTTGAAAACAATAGTTAATCCTGTATTCAGAAACACATAGTTCTTTACCATGGCTTCCAGATATTCGGCAATAAAATGATAATTCCCAAAAATATCCTTATCCGCCAGAAAAGTTACCTTTGTGCCATTCGGCTCCTGAGTCGGCTCAATCCCTTTCTCCTCAATAATTTTTGCCTTGGAATAACGGACATATTTAGTTTCTCCATCCCGGAAAGACTGGATTTCAAAACTTTCAGACAAAGCATTAACTGCCTTAATACCAACACCATTCAGACCTACCGACTTCTTAAAAGCTTCGGAATCATATTTTGCTCCGGTATTCATTTTTGAAGAAGCATCCACCAATTTTCCCAAAGGAATACCCCGCCCGAAATCACGCACAGTTACTTTCCGGTCCTCCACCGTAATAATGATTTCCGAACCTGCTCCCATAGCAAATTCATCAATGGAATTGTCCACCACTTCCTTGACTAAAATATAAATGCCATCATCCGGTGCCGCACCATCTCCTAACTTACCGATATACATCCCAGGACGGAGACGGATATGTTCCTGCCACTCCAGTGTTCTAATCGAATCTTCCGAATAATTCTCTGCCATCTGCACAAATATGTTTATTAATTTATATCACCTGTATCTGGCACTTTCACATCTGAAAACCAGAAAATCTTTCTACCAGTCACCCCGGCAGTCCAACAAAAACACAATATAATCTCCTGAATATCTGCAAAATTCAGAAAACATTAAAACGATATGACTCATAAGTGACTCATGCAAAATTAATTCATTTTTGGCAATTTACCCAAGCCTTCCTCCGGATTTTATTTTCAATAAAATAAACCAGCAATTGTTTTATTCAACAAACTACTTCAAAATTTCTTCCTTCAACAAACTATAAACATTTATATCAGCATACTTACCGGAAGCCAACAACTCTCCTTCCCGTTCCGTCCCTTCCAATTGAAATCCCAAACGCTGCGGAATAGCATTACTCGAATGGTTTCCGACAGCACACCGAATCTGAACACGATTTATAGAACGCGCTTCAACACTCCACCGACACAAATAACGCACACAACGGGTCATCACTCCCTGCCCCTGATATTCAGGCAAAAGCCAATACCCTATTTCAGTACGGCGATTATCCGTATCGGTCGCAACAAAACCCACCAAACCACAAAATTCCTCTCCCTTCTCTATCACATAAACAAGATTCCTTTCCTCATAAGGTACAGACAGAACTTCCGCCAGAAAAGCCTCCTCATCTCCTTCACAAGTCAACCGGTCAACAAACGGCAACCACAATACCAGATAATCCCTGTGAGAATCAACGGCCTGCCAAATAACCGAAGCATCCTCCAATAACGCTTCTCTTATCGTATAATCTTCAACAATAACAATCTTATCCTTCATCTTTTTTTACATGAAAACACAACCATCTACCATTAGATATTAACAAAAGTACAGAAATAAAACCGTTTTATCTATCTTTGTACGAAATTACTGTTATACCCATGATTCATTTTTTTCGGCATCCGGTTTCCGACACAGCCCTACCCAGGCAATTTAATAATCCTTTCCATTATACACCTCACATCCTGTGCATCGAAGCAGCAAAAGAAGTACAAAACTATCTTTCACTGATGGATTTGTGGAAACGCAAACCGGAAGAAGGCAAAATGTTCGGAGTTCTGGTCGTCCGTACTCCGGATGGCAAAACAGGCTTTCTGGCTGCTTTCTCAGGGATACTGGACGGGAATTATTTGCATCCTTATTTCGTACCCCCGGTATACAATCTCCAGCAACCAGACAGTTTTTTCCGGCAGGAAGAAAAACAAATCTCGGCCATCAACAGACAAATCCGGTTACTTGAAAACAATCCGGCTTATCTGCAGGCGCAACAGGACCTGATTGAAAAAAAAATACAGGCCAATCACTCCCTGTCCATAGCCAAACTTCAGTTAAAAGCAGCCAAAGCAGCCCGCGATTTACAACGCAATCAAAATCCGGACTGCCACAATGCATCAGACCTGAACCGTGAGAGTCAACACCGGAAAGCCGAATACAAACGCCTGGAAAAATACTGGAAAGAACAGATAGCCATCATTCAAAATTGTATAAATGAATTTATTAATCGCATGGATGCCCTGAAAACAGAACGCAAACAACGCTCTGCCAAACTTCAGCAACAATTATTTGAACAATTTCAATTCCTCAACGCCCGGGGAGAGACCAAAAATCTATTTACTGTTTTCCGGGAACAAGGACACAACAATCCTCCTGCCGGAGCCGGAGAATGTGCAGCTCCGAAACTTCTGCAGTTTGCCTACACACACAAACTCCATCCGATTGCCATAGCCGAATTCTGGTGGGGATGTTCCCCGAAAACAGAAATCCGCCGACAAGGAAATTATTACCCTGCATGCCAGGGAAAATGTGGCCCCATCCTGAATTTTATGTTGCAAGGATTAAATACAGAAACTTCTGCAGTAGAAGAAAAACAAAAAATCACAACATTCCCCGAAATAATCTACGAAGACAAATGGCTGTTAATCCTTAATAAACCGGAAGGTACACTCAGTATCCCCGGTAAAACCACCCGATTATCAATTTACGACATGGTTCGTCAGCACTTCCCTGAAGCAACGGGACCACTCCTCGTACACCGGCTGGACATGGCAACATCCGGCTTGCTGATTATCGCCAAAGATAAAAATACTCACGAACACCTGCAAAAACAATTCCTCCGGCAAACCATCCGGAAACGGTATACAGCACTCCTGGAAGGTCATGTCACCCAAAGTGAAGGATACATCACCCTGCCGCTTTGCCCGGACATCTACGACCGTCCCCGGCAAATGGTAAACGAAAAATCCGGAAAGCCAGCCATCACCCGTTTCCGTGTACTCGGACAAACCAGTCAGTACACCCGGATTGCCTTCTATCCGCAAACAGGACGCACCCACCAACTACGGGTACATGCAGCCCACCCTCTTGGTCTGAATTGTCCCATCGTCGGAGATACTCTGTACGGAACAAAGGCGGAACGTTTATACCTGCATGCAGAATACATCGAGTTTATACATCCGGCCACCGGCCAAAAAATACAACTGGAGAAACCAGCTGATTTCTGAATTTTTCCGGAAACATTAAACTATTTCTGTTCTTTTCCTACCTTTGCATAACTTATTCAACAGCTTATATAAATGAAATCCGTATTATTTAAATTACTCTCCGGTTGGACATTCCTCTCTCTCACCCAAATTTCTTTCGCAATAAATCCGCTTCAAAATCAGCTCGATACCCTTATCCGGAAATACAACGCCAAAATAGGAGTTGCCATCCGGTTTGATAACCAGGAAACAATCACAGTAAACGACCATATCCAGTATGCCATGCTAAGTACGTTTAAATTTCCCCTGGCACTGGCAGTACTGAACACTCTGGACAAAAACGGTTTACCTCTGAATACAGAAATCTACGTTACGGCATCAGACCTGCTCCCCGATACTTATAGTCCTCTAAGAGATGCCCGCCCGGAAGGAAATTTTAAAATGGGCATCAATGAACTTTTGAAATATTCCGTATCACTCAGTGACAACAATGCCTGCGACATCCTTATCAAATATCTGGGTGGGCCGGCTGTCATCCAAAATTATCTGACAATTTCAGGAATCTCCGGCATAACTATTATAGCTACCGAAGAAATGATGCACCGGACTACAAATCCCTACCTGAACCAAGCACATCCTTCTGCTGCTGTCAAGCTTCTGGAAAAATTCGTAAACAAAACCCTTTTATCAGCTCCTTATCAGGATTTTTTGGAAAAAATCATGCTTGAAACCACCACCGGACCAGATAAGTTAAAAGGTTTGCTACCGTCTGCTACTCCTGTCGGACACAAAACCGGAAGTTCCGACCGCAACGCAGATGGACTAAAAGCAGCCGACAACGACATGGGATTCGTTTTGCTTCCCAACGGGAAGCACTTCACTATTGCTGTTTTCATAATGGACTCAATGGAAAACGATAAAACCAATGCATCCATCATCGCCAAAATTGCAAAAGCCGCTTACGATTATTATAGTGACCCGAAGACAAAAAACCACGAATAAAAGCTCAGCCAATCATAGCACAAACTACAATGAAATTGCCATAACAAAATTATCTTTCTCTATACAATTCAATCAAACGGGAAACAGCATACTTTTCCAGTTCTCCATCCCTAACTTGCAAATAATCTTTCATCCCCTCAGAAAAATTACTGATTTCCAGCTCATAGAAACTAGCATAAATAATCCGGTGGGAAAGTAAGTGCTTTGGCATTTTCATCATACGAAGTACGTGAATTTCATCCACCCCATCCATCCACCGGCTATAATCCCCGGTCCGCTCCAAATCTCCGAAATCCACAGCCTCATCCGTTTCAATTAAAGGATATTCATAAAGATTCTGCCAAATATCTTTAGCATTCCGACGCGCTAATAAATTTATCCCCTTACAATGAATATGGAAGTAATTGAAGTAACGAGGCTTCACTACTGTCTTTCCGGTTTTCACCGGAAAATCATCCGCCCTGCCGGAAGCAAAAGCAACACAACATTCCTGCAATGGACAATACAAGCACCCTGGCACCTTAGGAGTACATTGCACCGCTCCGAAATCCATAATAGCCTGGTTATAAAGATCCGGCCGTTCTTTATCCAACAGCAGCTGTGCCAATTCCGCAAATTCTTTTTTTCCTGCTGCACTATCTATTGGCGTATTTATACCAAATATCCGTCCCAATACCCGGTAAACATTCCCATCTACCACGGCATAAGGCAATCTCCAGGCAAACGAGCAAATGGCAGATGCCGTATATTCACCAATTCCCTTTAAAGAAAGTACATCTTCATATTTCTGTGGAAACACACCGCCAAACCGGTCTCTGATTTCCTTTGCTGCAGCATGCAGATTACGGGCACGACTATAATACCCCAATCCCTGCCAATATCTCATCACTTCATCCTCAGAAGCCTCCGCCAAGGTCCGTACATCCGGAAAGCGGTCCATAAAACGATTAAAATATCCCAGACCCTGTACCACCCGGGTTTGTTGCAATATAACCTCTGAAATCCAAATCCGGTAAGGGTCTGTTGTCTCCCGCCAAGGCAATTGCCGTTTATTATCGGCATACCAATGCATTAAAATCTTCCCAATATCCATAATTCACTGCAAAATCAACTCTGTCACCGTCGCCTTGACATACTCAACCAATTCTCCCGGAGCTAATTTAATCTGCAACCCTCTTGTCCCTGCACTAATATAAATATAGTCAAAATCCATACAAGAAGCATGAATAAAAGTCGGAAACGACTTTTTCATGCCTATAGGCGAGCATCCGCCCCGGATATATCCCGTTGTCGGTAACAATTCTTTCATATGGAGCAATTCCGCGTTTTTATTGCCGGAAACTTTCGCTGCCAATTTCAAATCCACTTCTGCATCTCCGGGAACAACACATACAAAAACTCCGTTTTTATCCCCACGCAACAACAGTGTTTTAAATACTTGCGCAATATTTTCCCCCAACTGCTCTGCAACATGTACTGCCGCCAGATTATTCTCATCTACTTCATAAGCCACCAGTTCATAATCGATTTTTGCCTTATCCAGCAAACGTGCAACATTGGTTTTACCGACTTTTACCGCCATTCTCTTTTTTTATACCCGGCAAATATAACACATATTTCCATGCATACCCTACAAAAAAAACATCACCCTATGACTTTATAACTTTGCTAAAATAGTCCTTGCTTATTCCCCCTTACCTCTTAAAAGAAAAACAGGCAACTTTGTTCTTTTATTACACAAAAGATTAACTTTATAAATTTTTCTTTGCATTCGCCCGAAATATCACTATTTTTGTAAAAGTGGTAAAAACAATTTGTAACCGAATATGGTATGTAAAGTGCTGAAAATCTGATAAAATATTACATAATATTATGAAACAAAATTTAACTTTTATTCCTCCTGTGATTGCGTCTACGGAGAGTAAACTGAATACAGAAGCTTTCGACACCAGTGTAGAGGCTTTTGAAAACCAGGAATACTTAAAATCTTTCTATTCCTTGCTCGATTACATAAACGGGGAATTCCGAACCAAATATGGAAACGTACAAGGCAATGAATTTCACATTCCACATGGTTCGATAGTAGTGAATATCAAACTGGACAATGAAAAGCTATCCATCACAGCTCCTTTTGTCTCACTTCCGGAAAAAGGACGTATTCCATTGCTCCGTCAAGTAGCCGGTCTGAACTTCAATGCTATGGATTTATCAAGGATTTATTTGAAAAATAATCAACTGACTTTTGAATATACCTGTCCTATACAACTAATCAATCCATACAAAATCTATTATATCCTGGAAGAAATCTGTCGTACGGGCGACAAATACGACGACGAATTTGAAACAAAATTCGATGCACAACGAATCTACGAACCTAAAATTACACCTTATTCTGCCGCCGACATCAACCGGATTTATAAAGCTTTGCAAATTTGCTGCAAAGAATGCTTGGAGGCGATAAAATATTTTGAACCATCCCGTAAATATGGTTATATCTGGAACATCATTGACACAACAATGATGAAATTCATGTACTTCGCACAACCACAGGGACAATTACTCAATGATATGCAAAAGGCAATATGTGCAATGGACCGGGAAGACCTTCCTTTGCCTGAAATTGTAGCCCACGGGAAAGCAGTTATCGAAAAATTGCAGCAAATGTCTAAAGAAGAATTGGCTGAAAATCTCTATTATGTAGAAACCTTTATTCCAGCCAAACGCCGTTCTAACCTGCAAAACATCCAGGAAAACTTTGAAGATAGTTATAAAAAAATATCCCATTACATGGAATCAGAGGATTATATGACAGCCTGTATCATGATGCTCTACAAATTCTATGAAATGTATTATTACAATAACCTCCAGGAAGATGTAAACAAAGTGGCAGCAGATGCTCTGCAAAAAAGTTCTGCCCAACCCTGGGAAAAAGCAGCTCCTATACTATATGCAGCTATGGAAGCTATTATGGAAGACGAACTGGATGAATATGATTCAGATGAGGAAGACGATGAAGAGGACGATGAAGAAGAAGAAAGCAATGGTGCCGATATGAATCAATACATGCAAAATATACAGGCAATGCAACAACAAATGATGCAGGGCAAGGGCATGCAAGACTATCTCCAACAAGTACAGATTCTGCAACAACAAATGTTAAGCGGACAAATAAGTGTAGAAGAATATACCGCAAAAGTACAAAAACTGGTTGCTAAAAATTTTGGGAATTAAAACTTATAAATCAAAAATTTTATCATGAATCAAAATATATTCCAAACCGTATATAAAATCAATCATGCCGGAGGATCAGGCAGTTGCTTTTACCTGAAAAAATACGACCTGTTTGTAACAAACTACCATGTGGTTGAAGGTTTCCGGCAAGTTGCACTCGAAGACAACAATAAAAATCGTTACCTGGCCCAGGTCATCCTTGTTAACCCCAGCCTCGACATAGCCTTGTTGACGGCAGAGGGTGATTTTTCTGCTTTACCGGAAATCACACTGGCAGGAACAGAAGTCTGTCTGGGACAAAAAATCAACGTAGCCGGATATCCTTTTGGTATGCCATTCACAGCTACAGAAGGAACTATATCCTCTCCCCGGCAACTAATCGGCGATAATTATTATATCCAGACAGATGCTGCAGTAAATCCAGGCAATAGCGGTGGCCCTATGTTCAATCAGGAAGGTGAGGTTGTTGCCATCACAACCAGTAAACTGAATAATGCTGATAACATGGGTTTTGGTATCCCCGTTGCTTCATTGTGTACTTTACTGGAACAAACCGGAAAACTCAACCGGAATGTCTTCAACATTCAATGCAATAGTTGTGAAGAATTTATATCTGACGAAGATGAATATTGCCCTTGCTGCGGTGAAAAATTACCCGAAAATATTTTCCAGCAAAGAGGTTTAACAGAACTGGCAGCCTTTTGTGAAAAAGCCATTGAAAACATGGGAATTAATCCGGTAGTGGCACGGATGGGGTACGAAAGCTGGGTATTTCACAAAGGAAGTTCAGAAATCCGCATGTTTGTTTTTCAGCGTTCCTATCTATTTTGTACTTCTCCGCTGAATATCCTGCCCAAGAAAAACCTTGAACCGGTATTGACATACCTGCTGAGTGCAGAAAATCTCTATCCTTATCAGTTAGGACTGGATGGCAATCAGATTTATCTTTCTTACCGCATTCACATCTCAGACATTTTCTCTGAATTTGCAGACGAAATCCAGAACAACATTACTAATATGGCTTTCAAAGCAGATGAAATGGACAACTACCTGGCTGAAAATTTCGGTTGCGAATTCTCCGAATATGCCAAAAAAGATGCTATCTGAAAATTAGTTTATAATGTTTAAATACGATTAACCCACTCCTTGCTTAAAGGAAAAATGGGTTAATCGTAAATTTTCCACTCCGGATTCCCGCCCAGCCACAAAAATTCAGACACCAACTTTTATGAGAATCCACACAAAAGAGGTACTGCCCATACTTTCACAAAATAAAAAAGAGGTAAAAAAATAGGCGGACCGCCTGTCCCGTTGCATTTCACTCAAGAGCAGTGTGCGCATTAACGCATCACACGGGGGTGCGAAACCGCCATATCATGAATGATGGGCACCGGAAATGCCCATCAAATTGTGGCAAATTTCTCTGCTCCTGAAATATGAAATGCACAGCAAATATAACCATTTATGACAAAATATCAAAACAAATCATAAATAAATTTCCGGGAATACATACACTATCAGTATTATAAATCACAGAAGACTGCAACAAAAAAACAAAAATTATCCCTCTATTTGGGAGAGGAAGCATATCTTTGCAAAATAAATCGGTAAAATAAAATGTATTGGACTCTTTTTCTTACTTTTGTAAAAATCGGGATGTTTACTATCGGAGGAGGATATGCCATGATTCCGCTGATTGAACGTGAAGTAATCAACAGAGGTTGGTTGGATAAACAGGATTTTATGGACTTGTTTGCGGTTACTCAATCCATACCGGGAATATTTGCTGTCAATATCTCTATTTTCGTAGGCTATAAACTAAAAAAAATATCCGGAAGCATTGTCTGTGCTCTGGGTACTATTTTACCTTCTTTCATCATTATTCTGGCAATAGCTCTCTTTTTCAACCATTTTCAGGATAATATCTGGGTCGTTAAAATATTCAACGGAATACGTCCGGCTGTAGTAGCCTTGATTCTTGTCCCCTGTATTACCGCAGCCCGTTCTATGCACCTGAAATGGATACAATTGATATGTCCGGCCATAGGAGCTGTATTAATCTGGAAATGCGGAGTGTCCCCAGCTTACATTGTATTGGCCGGCATTGCAGGGGGATTGATTTATTCATTTTGGATAAAAGGAAAGATAAAAAATAAAAGTTTATAAAAATCATCCATTCCTGAAAAATAATTTTTGTAACTAAGAAATTATGATTTACTGGCAATTACTCGGAGTTTATCTGAAAATCGGAATCTTTGGATTTGGCGGAGGATATGCTATGCTTTCCCTGATTCAACATGAAGTGGTGGAAAAATACCATTGGCTGACTTTGCAGGAATTTACTGACGTCGTCGCTATTTCACAGATGACTCCCGGTCCTATAGGAATCAATAGTGCTACTTATATCGGTTATACTGCCACCGGAAGTGTATGGGGCTCTGTCATTGCTACCTTCGCCGTGTGTTTCCCGCCTTTCCTGCTGGTAATACTGATTTCTTACTTTTTCAACAGGTTTAAAAATAACAAATATGTGGAAGCAGCTTTTACAGGTTTGCGTCCTATGACTGTCGGACTAATCGGAGCAGCCTCCCTGATGCTGATGAACAAAGAAAATTTCATCGATTGGAAAAGTATCCTGATTTTTGCAGCAGCTTTCCTGTTCACCTGGAAATATAAAATACACCCAATCTTAATGATTTGCATTGCAGGTATAGCCGGACTAATCATCTATTAATCAACAAACAGATATTCCGTATTTTCAATTGGATTATTTCATTATCTTTGAAACGAATTTTTACTTTTTAGAATATATTTCATGATACGAGGTTTCGGAAGTGACAATTTTTCCGGTGTATTGCCGGAAGTGTTCAAAGCCCTGGAAGAAGTAAATTACGGGCATCAGCATTCTTATGGCGAAGATATTTATTCAAAGAAAGCAGTTGCCGATTTTAAAGCCATTTTCGGACAAAATATTGAAGTATTTTTTGTTTATAATGGTACAGGAGCCAACATTTTAAGTTTATCTTCCTTTACTCGTCCGCATCAAGCCATTATTTGTGCTGAAACAGCTCATATCAATGTGGACGAATGCGGAGCTATAGAAAAACAAAGCGGCAGTAAATTACTGACTGTCCCGACTTTTGACGGCAAATTAAATATAGGTCTCATCCAGAATCACATGCACGGTTTCGGAGATCAACACCATGCACAACCTAAAATGATTTCCCTGACCCAATGCACGGAACTAGGGACTGTATACACACCGGAAGAACTAAAAGAAATTTGCGATTTTGCACATGCCCGCAATATGTATGTTCACATGGACGGGGCACGTCTTTCCAATGCTATTGCTTATTTAAACTGCGACCCCAAGGCTATCACTTCGGACATTGGTATCGATGTACTGAGCTTTGGAGGAACTAAAAACGGAATGTTGTTCGGAGAAGCAGTAATCTTCTTCAATACCAGCGTAAAAGACGAAATTCCCTACATTCGGAAACAATTGATGCAACTACATTCTAAAACCCGATTTATTGCTGCACAATTTTCAGCCATATTAAAAGACGGTCTATGGTTGAAAACAGCCGGACATGCCAATCGTATGGCTCAGCAACTTGCCTCTGAAGCCGCTAAAATACCAGGTATCCGGATTACTCAAGCCGTTCAGGGAAATGAAATTTTTGTCATCATTCCCCGGGAAAAAATTGAATTGCTCCAAAAAGAATGTTTCTTTTATGTCTGGGACAATAATGCCTCCGAGGTACGCTGGGTATGCTCTTTCGATACGACAGAAAATGATGTCATTGAATTTGTTAACCTGCTCAGAAAAGAAATCTGCTGATATGCATCAAATCATCCCCACAGAAGATGGCAGTGTCACCCTGTATGTCCCCGGATTAAACGAACACTATCATTCCATACATGGGGCAATACAAGAATCCCGGCACATTTTTATCTGCGCCGGAATGGAATATTTTCTTGAAACTCACCCCGACAGAATCACTGCCCAAAAAACGTTGCACATTCTGGAAGCAGGATTCGGTACTGGACTGAATGCCTACCTTACTCTGCTACGGGCAACCGAATTACAGATTCCGGTATATTATCACACCATCGAAAAATATCCCTTGCACCCGGAAGAAATAAAGGCTTTGAATTATCCGGAATACTTTAAACCGGAAAACAAACAGTTGTTCGGACAATTACACCAATGTCCCTGGGAATGCAAACAAGCACTCACTCCCTATTTCAGCATTTACAAACATCAGGACGATTTCAGAAATATCGGATTTTCCCATCAATTCGACTTGGTCTATTTTGATGCTTTCAATCCCGATGTCCAGCCGCACCTCTGGACAACTGACATTTTTTTACGTATCCATCAGGCATTACGACCGGACAGTCTATTGGTAACTTACTGTGTGAAAGGAACCGTTAAACAGGCATTACGCGCAGCCGGTTTCACATTAAAACGCCTCCCGGGTCCTCCGGGTAAACGGGAAATGTTACGGGCAACCAAAAACTAATTTTTTATTCTCCCGCAAATTACATGTACCAAATCATGAACCGGCAAGAGATAAAACAATTACTGGATGAAAAATATTGGGAATATTGTAATTCAGATTTTTTTATTCATACAGACCCCATCCAGATTCCCAAAATGTTTGAGGAAAAAGAAGACATTGAAATATCCGGATTTATGGCAGCTTCGCTGGCGTGGGGGCAACGTCCTGTAATCATAAAAAAATGCAGGGAACTGATGCAATTGATGGACTATGCACCTTACGATTTCATCATGAATGCATCAGAAACGGATTTCAACCGATTCCGGCATTTTGTATACCGTACTTTCAATGGTTACGATTGTCGTTATTTTATACAATCGCTGGCTCATATTTACCGGTATCACGAAGGTTTGGAACACATCTTCACTACTGCCTGGCTAAAACATCATAACATGCTTGAAGTACTCCGCGACTGGTATAAAATATTTACATTCCTTCCGGCAGAACCAAGAGTATTACGCCATATTGCCTGCGTAGAAAAAGGCTCTGCCTGCAAACGGATAAATATGTATTTAAGATGGTTAGTCAGAAAAGACCACAGCGGTATCGATTTTGGTCTATGGAAAAAGATTCCTCCTTCAGCTTTACTAATCCCTTTGGACTTACACACAGGCAATATCAGTCGGCAATTGGGATTACTAACCCGCAATCAAAATGACATCCGGGCTGTACAAGAATTAACAACATGCCTTCGGGAATTCGACCCCGTTGACCCTATCCGGTATGATTTTGCCCTCTTCGGACTGGGAGCTTTTAAATAAATTTTGAGCAACTTAAAGTCTATCTATATCTTCTAAAGACAATCCGGTTAATTCTGATTTGCCTTATTACGCAGCAATCGTTTCATTGCCCAATCAAAACGAATATAACTTGCTATGAGGAATAGATATTAGAGTTCACACAAAAAAACATTTTGAGGAAATGGACAAGACGCCTATCAGGAGAAATCAAAACCGGTGCTTTCTTGACAAAACAAATAAAGAGGCCGAACTCAAAAAACTATTTTGAGTCAGCCCCTTCTAAATTATTGAGATTGGCTTTATTTTTCTGCTTTAAACCGGGCATCCATATTAGCAGCAGCCCGGCGGCCATCTCCCATGGCCAGAATAACCGTTGCTCCGCCACGAACAATATCCCCTCCGGCATAAAATCCGGCAAGATTAGATTGCATCGTCGCCTCATCCACTACAATCGTTCCTTTCTTCGATACCTCCAGTCCGCTGACAGAACGCGGCACAATCGGATTCGGAGAAACACCGACAGCAACAACAACGACATCTGCATCAATCAGATATTCGCTTCCTTCAACTGGTACAGGACGACGGCGTCCGCTGGCATCAGGCTCTCCCAGTTCCATTTTCTGAACACGTACTTGCTTCACATATCCTTTTTCATCAGCAATATACTCCACAGGATTAGTTAACGTGATAAATTCACAACCCTCCTCTTTAGCATGCTTTACTTCCTCCAGCCGTGCAGGCATTTCTTCCTCACTACGACGATAAATAATCATAGCACGCTCAGCCCCCAAACGTTTTGCAGTACGTACAGAGTCCATGGCAGTGTTACCGCCACCAACAACCACAACATTTTTCCCGCGATATACCGGAGTATCTGAAAATTCGTTATCAGCACCCATCAGATTCACCCGGGTCAGATACTCATTGGAAGAAAGTACACCGTTCGCATTCTCTCCCGGAATATTCATGAAATTAGGTAAACCTGCCCCCGAAGCAACATAGAATCCCTGAAAACCTTCCTTCTTCAAATCTTCAATCCCTTCTGTCATTCCTACAATAAAATTAGTGACAAATTTCACACCCATTTTTCGCAGGTTGTCAATTTCCACATCGACAATACGGTTGGGCAAACGAAACTCCGGAATACCGTATTTCAGTACACCGCCAATCTCATGCAAGGCTTCAAATACAGTCACATCATATCCCCGTTTAATCATATCTCCGGCAAACGACAATCCGGAAGGTCCCGAACCGATTACCGCTATCTTGATTCCGTTCGGAGCAGCCACCTCAGGCACTGCAATCTGTCCGGACTCCCGTTCAAAATCAGCAGCAAAACGCTCCAGATAACCAATGGCAACCGGAGCCTTTTTCATTTTCTGTAAATAGAAACATTTCGATTCACATTGCTTTTCCTGAGGGCATACCCGTCCGCAAACCGCAGGTAATGCACTAGTCTTTTTTAACACAGAAGCCGCTTCCAGAATTTCTCCGCGTTCTATGTTTTTAATGAATCCCGGAATATCTATCCCCACCGGACAACCTTCCATACAAGTCGGATTCACACAATCCTGACAACGCATAGCTTCACGCATTGCCATTTCTTTTGTCAACCCGGTATTTACTTCCAGACGCTGACTGGTAATCCGTTCAGCCGGAGCACGTTCAGGCATTATCACCCGCTCAATCATCGTCCGGTCCTTAGCCTTTACAACATCCCTTAATGCTTTCCTCCATTCCGAATTACGGTCACTCAACGCGCATTCTCCCTGATGCACAAACGCCTCCATCTTTTCTGTTTCAGCACTCCTGAAACCACCCAAACGAGCTAACATCTCATCAAAATCAATCTCATGAGCATCAAACTCCGGACCATCAACACAAGTAAACTTTGTTTTTCCTCCGACAGTCACCCGGCAAGCTCCACACATTCCGGTACCATCCACCATGATTGCATTCAAACTGGCAATAGTGGGTATACCTTGTTTTTTAGTCAGCAAAGAACAAAATTTCATCATGATTGCAGGTCCGATGGTTACACACAAATCCACTTTCTCACGTGCAATGACTTCTTCCATTCCCACCGTAACAACACCTTGCTTCCCATAGCTACCGTCATCAGTCATAATAATCACTTCATCTGAAACTTTCCGCACCTCATCCTCCAAAATAATCAACTCTTTAGTCCGTGCTGCCAATACACTAATTACCCGGTTACCGGCAGTTTTAAAAGCCCGTATAATCGGCAACAACGGTGCAACCCCGACACCACCACCACAAGCCAACACCGTTCCAACCTTTTCAATGTGGGTAGGTTTTCCTAAAGGTCCTACTAAATCTGTGATGTAATCCCCCTCATTCAAGTCACATAATTTTGTCGAAGAAACTCCCATTTTCTGTATAACCAGAGTAATGGTACCTTTCTCTACATCAGCATCAGAAATTGTCAACGGCATACGTTCACCTTTCTCACCAACGCGCACGATTACAAAATTACCAGGTTTCCGGGAACGGGCAATCAAAGGAGCTTCCACCACCATTTGCACCACTTTCTCCGAAAAATACGTTTTTTTCAGAATCTTATTCATAGCCAGTTTAAAACATTTACTTTTGTTTTGATTCTACAAAATTACTCTCTATTTTGGCACAAGCAACCCTTTAACAGAAAATTAAACAAAAACACCTATATTTGTGCTTTCGTTAAGAAACCCATTTAACATGAAAAACGACAAGAAAGGGAGGATTAATGTAGTTTATTCCACCAATCCCGATTTCAATTACGAATACGAACAGGAATTTCAAGAAGAAACATTAGCCCCGGAAAAACAAAATCTGAAGGTTGTTTTGGATTCTAAACAACGGAAAGGAAAAACTGTCACTCTGATACAAGGATTTATCGGTACAGAAGAAGACTTGAAAGAATTAGCCAAATTATTAAAAAACAAATGCGGAACAGGAGGTTCTGTTAAAGACGGTGAAATCATCATACAAGGCGAAATCAAAGAAAAAATACTTACCATACTCCGGGAACATCACTACAGGGCAAAATAAATTCCCCGACGGACTAACACAAGAAAATCCGCAGGAAATGTTTTCCTACGGATTTTCCGGTCAAAACCAGCAGCACATCATGGAAAAGTTATTTTCCTAACCGCTCTTCCACAAAAGCCCGCAATTTTTCCGCCCGTATATTCTTGGCTAGAATCCGGTTGTTTTCATCAAGGACTAAAATATACGGTACGGCATCCACATTGAACAATTTCACCACCTCACTTTTCCAGCCTTTCAGGTCAGACACATGAATCCACGGCATTCCGTCCTTTTTGATGGCCTGTGTCCAGGCGGCTTTGCGTTCGTCAAGCGACACACTGATAACGGCCAGACCTTTATCCTTAAAATCGTTGTACAATTTCACCATATTGGGATTCTCCATCCGGCAAGGTCCGCACCACGAAGCCCAGAAATCAATGATTTTCAACTTTCCTTTCACACCGTACAACGATATCTGTTCGCCATCGGGCGTCGGCAAGGTGAAATCCGGTGCTTTGGCAGCAACGCTTACCTGCTCTATGGCAGCAATACGGGCTGCCAGAATGCGTCCCGGAGCAGTTGTTTTCGCTTTCTCAGACAATGAAGCATACATCTGTTTCAAAGGTGCCAGCTCGTTGATGCGTTCCATTCCGACAGTCTGCAAATAGGCAGCCAATACATTATCGGCATTCCGGCGGATAAGGGCATCCATTTTACCTTTGGCCTCCTGTTGCACTTTGTTCGCCTTCTCCTGCAACTCCTTCACCGTTTTAAAATGCTTCTGCGCACCAGCTTCCGCCATCTTCTGCTTTAAGGCACGCATTTCGCCGTTCGCCCGCAGAACAATAGCCTGATAATCCAGATACGTCTGTTGCAACTTCCCGCCAGAAATATCTCCCTGACCATTGCGGGTAAGGGTAGCGGTATAATTTTCTCCCGGCTCAAGTATCATCACGAATCCCCCCTCGTAACCTTCTACGACAAGATGTGCAATCACCGGTTCCGCCAATTCTCCGGCAAGGGAAAAAGTTTCTCCCGAAAATGCTGTGCGGGACAAAGTATCCATACCCTCCGGTGTCTGTGTAAGCACCAACAGACAGCCCCTGTCCAGTTCAATTTTTCCCCCGATAGTGAACTGTTGTCCGCATACCGGCAAAGCCAGAAACAAAAAAGGAAATAAATATTTCAAGGTATTTTTCATCATCATTTCAAAATTAAATACAGGGAGTGCCCGAAGGCACCCTCCTGCTCTATCGTATAAACCAATCCAAATCAATGGCAACAGCCACCTGCCAGGTATTTTTCAGAAAACTGTTGGTCTCCGGAAGCAAATAAGCAAAATCAGCACGGACATGACAAAGATTCACGCCGCATCCCACCGTTCCGTAACGCTGCATCCGGTTGTTCTCCTCTCCCCAATGATAACCGCCACGCACAAATACCTTATCACAGGCCGCATACTCCAAGCCGGCAGCCCATTCCCAACAGGTGTTGGGCAACACACGACAACCGGCATCCAATGTGCCCTGCAACCGATGTTTATCAAAGGCATGATTTATCATTCCGCCCACACTCACTTTAGCCGGCTGATCGTATTTTCCATGTCCGTAGTCGATTTTAGTACCAAAATTAGCGGCCTGCAATCCTACTGCCCACAACGATTTCTCCGAACCAGCCAACGAATGACGGTAATACACACCCAAATCAAAAGCTGCGGCATTCGCTATGGCCTCCTTTTCCACGCCGCTTAAATCGGAATGCACAAAACGGACTGTTGCGCCAACCGATAATCCTTTTACCAACTGACGGGCATAACCGGCCTCTACACTCCAATCCTTAGGGGTGAACGTTCCATTGTTTTCCAAAAGATCAATCTCTGCGTGTTTAAAATAGCGAAAACCAGCAGTAATCCCCTGTTTATCATCAATATTATAATATCCTCCCACACCATGAAGGTCGTTACCTCCCGTCAATTCACGCATCCAGGGAGTAAAACTGTATCCGATTTCAGCTTTCTTGTCCGAAAATACACTCTTGGCAGCATTACGCCACACAGAGAAAGCATTGGCCGAAGAGGCAACACCCGTATTTCCCATGCCGACACCCCGCACATCCGGCGTCAGATCCGGAAACTGCACAGCCCCCGCATTGTTTTGTCCGGACACCGTAAGGGCACCCAGAACAAACAATGAAAATAAACTATATCTCAATTTATTCATGGTATTACAATTTTATAATATTCTTGGTTATCGTTTTATTATTGCAGGTCAGTTTCAAGACATAGTTTCCTCCATCCACTCCCGAAAGATCAAGAATGCCCGGCTCACCCAATGAGATCGTTATATTATCCCGAAGAACCAAATTACCGGATGTATCAAACAACTCTGCCTTTACCGCACCACTGAACGTCATACTGGCACGAACAGTCAATTTGTCCACCACATTCGTTTCTATTTCCACCTCTTTGAATAATTCCGGCAAAAGTTTCACAGGTATCTGTACGGACGTCGAAAGATTCGACCCATCTGTCACCGTCAGCACGATAACATGATCCCCTGCTTTACAATTCCTATTATTCAATGAAAGCACGATCTTATCGCCATTCCGGGTGTGGGTAACCGAACCGGTAGGGTCGTCCACCATATAGGTCATCTCTTCACCATTGCGTTCCTCAATGGTGAATTCATACTCATCCCTGTCCCCGTAATAATAGATACCTGTTTGCGAAAAATCTTTGTCATAAGAAACAAAAGGCGGATAATTCACCTGCTCCGGTGTAATCTGCAAAGCCAACAACGCATTTACACATCCTACCCCCAGTTTACCTTCATATCCGGGATTATGTTCATACACCGGTTTCACTCCATGCAGCAGGCGATATTCAACATCATAAGGAGTAAAACCCGGTCCTCCGTATTTAGATACAATCAATGCTGCAACACCGGCCACAACAGGTGTCGCCATAGAAGTTCCCGCTTGATATCCGAACGAACTGTTATACATCCAATTCTTAGCTTCCAACGTACTGAAAATGCCTGTGTTGCCTCCTTCTCCACCCGGAGCGGAAATATCCACCCAGGAACCATAATTGGAATAAGCTGCCTTCTTCATATCATAACGCAGTGCCGCCACAGCCATCACATTATCCAAAGAAGCCGGATAATATTCTTCAAATTCCTGTCCATCATTACCGGCAGAAGCCAATACAAGACCTCCACGCATCGGCCCCGTCTGATTTCCGTTTTCATCCACCCCCGCATAGGCCACAAAGTAATTTATAGCATCCTGCAACGCCTTCCGGTTATTTTTATTGACTTTTACACCCCAACTGTTATTACAAATCACAGCACCATTATCAGCGGCATATTTTATAGCCGTTGGCCCACCACTACTAAGACAAGTCATCAACCGAATCCCTTCTTGATTATTGCCTCCCCCCGCGATACCGCAAATCGGCCAACCATTATTATTTTTTGCCGCAATAATTCCTGCCACATGCGTACCGTGACCATCAGCATCCTCCGGATTTGACACGCCATAACCATACACATCGTCTACATATCCGTTATTATCATTATCCACTCCGTCAGGCCATTCATTATTATTCATCCATAAATTAGCACGCAATTCTGGATGCCCTATATCCACTTTCGTATCCACAACGGCGACAATCACCTCTTTTCTCCCCTTCTCAATTTCCCAAGCCTCAACCACATCAATATCCGAAGATACCGCCAACGGTCCGAGTTCACGCTCCAGGTCAGAACCTGCATACTGCAAAAACCACTGCCGGCCAAACCAAATGTCACTGTAAGGAAATTGTGCGGCATCAGCTGTAGGCAGACACACCGGTTCCACATCCGTTATTTCAGAAACGTCTGACAAAACACGAGCAGCCAAATCCAAATTGACTTCCTCATCAAAATAGATTTTGTACCATAAATGCAAGCCGGCCTTCCGCGTACGTGCTTCAAATTTCCCGGCATAAGGGAACAAACGTTCCATACGCATACCACCTATACGATTGACAGCCTCTGTCAATTCGTCGTTATCCGTCTCCAACCCGGCAGCAGTAGGCGTTACCTCCAAATCTTGCGACAACTCACGGAATTTGACTTGCAACTGGCCTTTTACATTATCTGCATAACCAGGAACAACCGAAAAATCATCCCGCGGTACCGTCACATTAAGTTCCTCTTTCTGGCAAGCTACAACCAGCAGAACCACCAACGTATATATTAACTTACTCTTTATCATAACATAATACGATTAATTAAAGTAAAACAAATATCCTGGATCGGACCAAAACCCGTAAATACGTGAACATCCTCCACATCACCGGCATTGCTCAGCACAATTTCATGTAATTCACCTTCTGTTCCCTTATCAACGACAACACCCAAGAAACGCATAAAATCATCCTTTCCGACATTCGACCTTTCATTAATCCGGAATTTCAAACGGGTAATCGGTGCACCTGCGTCGTATAACTCCTCAGTCTCGCGTCCGGCCACATTATAACGGTACACTTTAGAACCCACTGTATAAAAAAATTGATTCTCAAAAGCCTGCGTCGTTGCGAACTTCGTAGTTTTATCAATGGTTAATTCCCCGATAGAATCCCGCGTAAACTTATTTCCGTCAGAATCATAATGATAAGTCCAATAATAACCCGTTGACTGTTCCCTGACCAAGGCCAAGGCCACTCTTCCTTTATTATCTCTTTCCGGTAACACATTATCCAAACCTAACCAAACCACTTCTTTGTCCGTCCAATCATACTCTTTATCCTCCACCTCATAAACCGCACCATCACCTCCCGGAAGATACATGAACTTCTTCTGTTCATCATCCCAAATACAAACTACATTCGATTCTGACGACATAACCAGCTTGGAAGCACGGCATCCTCCCTTGACTGACCCCAGATAAGGGTCGAGAAATACTCCGTCATTATTAGTTGTGGTATAATAAAAATTATAATCTTTATCCACCAATAAAGGAATTCCACCCATAGGACTCCCATCCATACCATACCACAACTCATGGTCCTCGTTCTGTAACTTCTGTGAGAAAAGTTCCTTATTAGTTCTTTTTACCTGCATGGCAAAAGGATCCAGTGCCAATAAACTGTCTGCAGTAATTACATACATACATTCCGGAGCCGTATTATTCTTCAATCCCAGCGGAGAATAAATCAATCCGACAGCATCCTGGAAACGAGGAGCATTTCCCATATCAGTCCAGGCATTCTCCGTATAAACATAATGAAGTGAATCCGGATCTTCCACAGCCGAAATACGCCGCTCCGATTCCTCACCGTTTAATACAAGCCAGCTATCTATATAGGGATTCACTGTCCGCATAGTTAATGCCGCATAAGTACTCACATTCGTAGTCGCATCTGTCAGACAAAAACGAACAGCATAAGTCTTTGTCTTTTGGGCAGGAAAAGTGAGAGTCAGTTCTTTCGTAGTGACCGAATCGACTATCATCTCTCCGTCTTCACTATGTGAAACTACCCACAAATACTCCAAAGCATCCTCATTATTCAGCAGAGTTTGGGTCACGACAGGAGAAAAGACAACATCAAAATCAGTTGTTCGTACCTTAAAACGATAAGAACCATTATCACTTTCAGGCTGTATCACGAAACTTACCGTATTGATATCCTTGTAGTCATAGTTGCCTTTGTCGTCATAACATCCGAGCAATCCACCCAAAAGAAGAAAAATCAATATCAAAAATATATTTTTCATATTGTGAAATTTTATCAGTTAAAATTAAAAGGCAAATCGGGGTCATTCTTTTCGTTGTATTCCTTCAAAGCATCGGTTAACAATTTTTGGGCTTGGCTTTTCCCCATCCAATAATCCCAAGAATCACCAAATCCGGGAATATTTCGGAACAAAACCCACAAAACAAACGTCTTTTTCGCATCGGAATATTCACCCCAAACATCTGAATACTTGTCCCAATAATACCATTTGCCATCGGTAACCGGGAAATCATTCACCAGTGTTTCACCCGTATTCTGATTATACCACCCAACACAACAACGGAATACAGTAGCCCAATGTTCTCCTATTTTACCCGTCCACCATTGACCTCCTTGAAATTCATTAATGACATACTCGCAATATGCCTCTTTCTCTTCCGAGTACTCACCTAACAAATTAACATCCCACCAAGCCGGTTTAGAAGGAAAATCGGTAATCTCATTACCCGGGTGGCTTGCATTGTAACTTTTAATCTCGGCTGCTATCCGCGGTACAATATTGAGAACCACGGAACTGTTTCCGTCTTTCAGGATATTTATGTTGTACTCTCCCCATTGCATATTATTATTCAGCACGGCTTCCACCACAATATCCCGTTTCACCGGCGAATAGGGTCCGAACAAGTCTTCAAAATACCCCCACCAGTCCGGTTTGCCCTCATCTATAAACTCATAGTTCAAAAGTTCATTGGGATTTTCAATATTATGCCTGTCGAGAATTCTGCGCAATACGGGTGATGCGTAATCCCAAGTCGTTTCCCCGATTTGATACTTACTCCTTGGGAAAAGATTCAGTACCACAAACTCCTGTTTATCCAACGTCCAATCTCCTAAAAAAGATTCCCTCCACCAAGTTGAACGTTCTGTATTTCTCGGGAAAGTAATCCCAGGTCGTTCCGTCTCGGCCAACTCTTCGCGAAACCGTAAATTCCACCATTCCAATTTCGAATTTGCCAGCAACTCTTCCTCTTTATCCCCATAATTTTCTATCATCTCCTGAATAAACCCATATTTCTCTATGGAAAATTCTCCTAACCATTTGTCTTGGTCATCCCACCACACGTATTTCGGCATATTGGGAAAACTGAATTTCTTCTGCTCTTCTTCCGGAACAGAGGCATTAAACGCCTCCAACGCAGCCCGCAAATCGGCATTGTACAAATCCGTCCGCGACCACATGCGATAATTTGCCCGGCTGAACAATTTGTTGCCAATAGTTACCATAAAGGCATATTTTTCCGGGTCGAATTCCCCCAACCATTCTTCCCGGTAACGCCAATCGGCAGGTTCATCATAACGGTCCGATATATTCAACCGATATACAGAACACTCTTCCGCTCCTTTCTCAAAGAACGCATCGTCTCCCTCCGTATCTATCGCTACACCTATGGTGTAATTTCCCCTGCCTTTCGGACGCAAAACGGTAAACACGACCGTATCAATCAACTGATTGGGAGCCAGACTATAATAAGGCTCAAAACGGACCTCTGCCACCTTGGACGAATCTTGACCTTCCACCAAGACAGATTTCAATTTATAAGGCCGTTCGTCAGGTACAGGAAAACCCTGCAGTTGCAAAATGGCAGTCATCTGGATCTCTTGCAGCGAATCTCCCCAGTAATAATTCGAATCTTTCCGGACTTCATAGGCCGTCGCAAAATTAAAGTCGCGGGTTCTCTCATAATTCCGATCGAACTGTATGGCATCTTTCTCCTGGGAATACTGCACAAGGTCATCCTCCTGACAAGCCATTATCCCGCAAAAGAATATTATATATATGTATACTTTATTCATCTTCTTGTCGTTTTTATGGTATAATTACTCATTTCCTGTGCCATAGGCAATTTCATCATCAGGCGTGGGCAACACATAATAAAGTGTCATATCATCCACCGGACAACGATAAAAACTCTGACAATTGTGACGTTTTAAAAAATAGAAATACTGTCCTTCTGCAAAGAAATCCTTACTGTATTCCAACTTCAAAGCTTCTATACGGGCATCCTCATCATAAGAATCATCTGCCTGGTAATTATTCACCCGGGAAATACCACGAATATTCCGTACCCGATTGATATAAGTCACACTTTCCGACAAAGAAACCGACTCTGCCAAAATGTAATACATTTCAGACAAACGAATCAAAGGGATCTTTTCCCAATACAACACATTTTTACCCAAATACTTTCTGCACATTCTTCCGTTTACTCCGTGTATGAATCCGTAACCGTTCCGATAACGGATATCATTCAGTCCGATACCGCGCAAAGCCTCGAATACCGTTTCCGCATTCTCACGCGAAATGTACAATTCATTACCGTAAACCGTCAAATCCGCCCAATCGCTCCGAAGTTTTTCTTCCATATCATCCATTCCAAGAGCAAAAAGCGTCTCATCAAACATGGAAACATCCTGACTATTGTTCACGACCAATTCCAAACCGCACTCATCAATCACTTCACGGGCTTTAACAGCTGCATGCTCCTTGTCCCCAATCCACAAATAAACCCTGGCCAATAATCCTTTAACAGCAAATAGATTCATCCGATGTTGCCGATTATTTTCCAAATTATCCCCTTGCAACAGACTTTCTGCTTCTTTCAAATCATCAATAATATGACCTGCTATCTCACTCGCCGGCAGTAAATCTTTCTGATCGGCATTCAACTCCGTACGCCAAGGCAAACACTTCATCTCCGGGTCCTTAGAATAAACAGGTCCGTACAAACGCAACAAGTCGAAATAATGGAATGCACGCAACCCCAACGCCTCACCTTTCATCTGCTCCCAAAGTCCGTCAGTCACCAAAACATTTTTGCCGTTATCATCCAACCGTCTCAACAGATTATTCAAATTGGCTATCGTCCGGAATAATTCCTGCCAGACAGTATTTACATATCCTTTGGCTCCGGTATTATTCTTGTAATCATAACGTTCCGCACGTTTGGCATCCGTCGGAGCCAAAGACGGGTCGTAATTGTCATAACGTTGTACCAGCTCCTCCAAATAACCGTAGGAAAGATTTTTCCCGTAATTCTCAGTTAACGTCATTCGCGCATATACTCCAATCAAAGCACTTTTATAACCGTTTTCCGATGTAAACAATTTATCGGATTCCACCTCTTGTTTGGGAGAAACATTCACCCAATCCGAACAAGCGGTCAACAATGCAGCCAATGCCATTCCTGTGATTATTATTGCTTTTTTCATCATAACCTCCCTCTTATTAATTAAACAACACAGACACAGAAAGATTGAAACTCCGGGCAAACGGATAATCCAATCCCCGTTCCTGTTTCACTGTGGAAATCCGGCCGATATCCTGCATGGAAGCATTCAGCGACAGACTGGCGATTTTACACGTTTCCAGGAACTTGAAATACTTCGGTTCGAAACGGTAGCCGATAGCTACTGAAGTGAATGCAAACTCATTGTAACGCTGCAAGAAACGGGTACTTGTCGGAGTATGCTGGTCTTCAATACTGATTTTCTTATACTTCGCATAACGGTTCGTCGGACTCCAACGGTCAGCACCACCGGCCCGTTTATCCACATTTCCGGAAATATTCGAATTTTCAATCTTATCCAATAAAGTCTGATTGAAACGGTCAGCTCCCCATTGGAAAGAAAATCCTAAGTTTACACTCAGATTCTTCCACATAAACGAGGAAGGAATGGTTCCACGCACCTTGGGCTCTGTATCACCCACCGGTATTTTGTCGGCAGCATCCCAGACAAAGGTTTTCTCTCCGTTCAATTTCCGGAATAGTTCCTCTCCTGTAGCAGGATCAATTCCTAACGAAGGCACTAATTTGATTACCGAAGTGGATTCGCCTTCCTCATAAATCGGCAAAATCTCATTCCGATTGTTCAGATTATTCTGGTTCATTTCCTTCAATTCATTGGAAAGTTTCTTGATCACGTTCCGGTTATGGGTAAAGTTCACACCTAAGGACCATTGGATTTGCCGCTCATAATCACTGATCAACAAACCGTTTAAAGTAACGTCAATACCCTCATTCAACACCGCGCCGACATTCCGCGTCAATGTCGGAAAACCTGTTGAAGGCTGAATGTTTGTCGACAGTAACATCTGGTCTGTATAATTGTGATAATAAGAAGCGGATAAATTCAAACGGCTGTTCCATAAACCGACCTCCAAATTCACCGATTTCGCTTTTGTCTTCGACCATTTCAACGCAGGATTACCGATTCCCATCAACTGCGCCCCCAAAACATCCGCTCCCGGATAAGGAAACATCAGGTCAGTAAAAGAATAAGTTTCTTTTGCCTGATAAGGAGAATAACTCTGCGAACCGGTAACACCCATGTTGGCTGTCAGCGTCAGGTTGGAAATAATTGTTCCGGCCAGCCATTTTTCCCGCTGCATGTTCCAGCGGACACCCACCGACCAGAAAGGTGCCATCTTGGTATCCGAACCAAACTGCGAAGAAATATCACCATGAACATTGAAATCCACAGAATAGCGTTGGTCATACATATAGTTCAAACTACCCAAGACACCCACCGACCGATTCGTAGATTCATTACCATTCACATCCCGGTCCATCTCAAAAGCAAACAGGAAATCCGTCATGTTATCGTCCGGAAAACCTTTGGCAGACAGATTGACACCATCGCTTTTAGATGATTCAACATTCCATCGTGCCAACGCAAATAACCCATGCTTGCCTTTTACGTAATTATAATTCAATGAAGCATTTGCACTCCATCCTATCGACTCACCTATGCTTTTTGCATAAGTACCGCGTTGGGTGATATCTTCTACTTTTTCAGGTGCAAAATCTGTATGATGTGATGATTTGAATTGCTCAGACCTTGCATGGCTCTTGGTAAACGATACCTGGCCGTTTACACGCAAATTATCCAAAATCGCATACTCCAAAGAAAAATTATCCACTACGCTGAAATTTTTCGTCAAATCTTTATACGGAAACTGCGTATTATACAACGGATTGGTAATCGTTACCCGATTACTTCCGGCAGCCATCGGTTTCATTTCAATGACGTTCTGGTATTGTCCGTTTCCATCCGTCAGACGGTAATAAGGATTCAACTTCGTATACTCTGAAAATGAACCGTAAGGCGAATTGTTTGCATCCGTATTCGTCATATTCAATGAGTTGCTGATATTCCATTTCTTCCGGCGATAGGATAATACCAAATTTAATCCCATATTGGTACGGTCCGAACCCTTCATGACTCCGTATTCACTGCCGTAATTCAGGCCCAAAGAATAACGGATAGCCTCGTCTCCGCCTTCAATGCCCAATGTATGACGGTGGGTGACAGCAGTACGCAACGGTTGCGACAACCAATACGTATTGACTCCACGCAAAACCTCCTCTTTGTACCTGTTGTAGTAATTCAACATATCAGTAGTGGAAAACAATCCGGCACGGCGTTCATATTCCAATTTCTCGGAAGCATTCATCAGATTATAATCCGAAAGGTCCGGCACGGAAACACCGACATTCCCGCTGTAATTCAAGGTCAGCGCACCCGGTTTCGGTTTCTTGGTCTCGAATACAATCACCCCGTTGGAGGCCTTCGAACCATACATCGCCGTACCGGCAGCATCTTTCAATATCGTGATGGACTCCACTCGCTCCGGATCCAAATCGACAATCCGCTGCAAGGAAGTTTCAAAACCATCCAAAATAAACAAGGGCATATTGGGACGATTGGAATAATCTCCCATCATCATCTGGAAATTAGTCGGGTCGCTGGCCCCCAATTGCACATCTCCACGCAACCGAAATTCCGGCAATTTATTCGGGTCCGAACCATACTGATTGTTCTCTATAACATGAAAACTCGGATCGAATATAGACAATGCCTGCAACAAATTATTCGGGTTGAGTCGTTTTAACTCTTCTCCCTTCACCGTAACGTAACGGCCGGTAAAACCGGAAACTTTCCTGGGTGCCATACCCGTCACCACCACACCTTCCAACTCGGCAGCTACGGGAGTCATTTTCACCGTCACATTTTCCAGATTGCCGGTTGTCGGCAATTTCACCTCTTCGGTCTGATAACCGATAAAACTAACAACCAATGCCGTCGCACCACCCGCTATCAATTCGACATGAAATTTTCCGTCCACATCCGTTACAACTCCCACACCCCGCTGTTCTTTCAAAACAATACTCGCTCCGACCAAAGCCTCCCCGTTTTTAGCATCAATGACCGTACCGTTCACTTTCTGCACGCCGATAGAAGACATTGGGGTTTTCGGACGCAACACAACCGTGTGATTCAGTTGATATTCTATATCCACGGAATAATCTGACAACACTTGTAACACTATATTACGCAATTCCTGATCCTTGATATCGATAGTAATCTTTTTCGAAAAATCAAAAGCTGAATGATTGTAAAAGAAACGAATATCCGCCGCTTTACCGATTTTATTCAATACCTCCTCCACTGTTTCATTGGTTGCCTGCAGTGAAATTTTCTTTTTCTGGTACTCATCCTCTCCGGCAGCCCTCAATCCTCCGGAAAAAACCAGCATAAACAAGGCAAAAACAAGGAATCGGTATCCTGACATACCTTGTAATAGTCTTTTTTTCCACATAATTTAAATATTTAAGTTAGTAAACGCACATCGACTTACACACAGGCCTATTTCTGCATTTCAGTCAATTCTTTTCTATAAGTTTTGTCTTTATTGTATTTTTTGAAATACTCTTTGCTGAGTTTGGCAATCAGGTCAAAATCATCCCGTTGGGAGGTCAGTGCATTGTAAAACAGAATATACAAAGCGGCATCCCGGACATCCCCGTCATAAAAAGCCACCAAGCCGTCATAGGACTTCTGTAAATCCCTGACATACTTCCACTCTTGTCCGGCATTCCGGGCTTTCAGTTTGTCGGTATACTCCTTATAATCAAGCAACCAGCTTTTATAAGTAAAACTTTTCAACGCAGCTTTGGAATCTTTCACCCGATAACCATCCAGCACATTCCAATAACCGGCGGGAATACAATCACCGATATGCTTTTTCGCCACATCCGACACGATATAAGGATATTTCACTAAATTGGAAAGATACATGCCTTCCAACTCCGCATAAACATATTCATAAGCAAAAGGATTTACGCGGGAACGCACCGCCTCCAGCAACTCCTGCTCCTTCTTCCAGTTGGCCTGCGTCTCTGCATAATATTTGTCTGCCGGCACCTGCGTCACTACTGCCGCAAGCGGATTAGTCTTATAACGTCCGGCAATCCGGTGATTACGTCCGTCACGAATGGCTTCATTGAGGGCCACCGCCGAAGGGGTTCCGCTAAACTCCGCTGTCCGGTAATTTTTTCCGCTATAATGAATATCTGCATGAATCTCGTCACCCGGACACACTATCAGCCACAGCCACAGATTGATTTTGACCAACGCCGGTTCTTGCAATTCCACTTCAAATTCCATACGCTGCCCCGAAACATAAGGAAATTGCATATTATTGTCCGGATTATCAATAAATTCAAAGTCAATTACCTTACCATTATAACCATCGGCAACAGCACTGATTTTAGTTATTTTCTGTGCTTGCAACCCTATGACGAGCAAACAACCGCACACCCCTAAAAACCATTTTTTCATAACAATCTATTTTTTCTTTTTCAACAAAGATTTGACAGTATCCACCAATTGCTGTCCACGCAAGTTAAGTGCTTCCACTTTCCCTTCCGGATTAATCAATACGGTATAAGGCACCGCGCTCAGATTATATTTCCGGGCCACCGGACCTTCCCACACTAAAAAATCACAGGCCTGCGGCCAGGTCATACCCAAATCCTTCACCGCTTTTTTCCAATCGGCTTCTTTTTTGTCCAGGGATATACCGATAATCTCCAGACCTTTTCCTTTACATTCCTTGTAAAGCTTCACCACATTCGGCATTTCCCGACGACAGGGACCACACCAGGAAGCCCAGAAATCCAACAAAACATATTTTCCGGCATAATTTTTCAATTCTATTTCTTCACCGTTCATGCTGCGAATGACAAAAGCCGGTGCTTCACAGCCAACCTTGAACTCTTTATTGGCTATCACCTCGTCCAACTCTTTGGTGTAAGGATGGTTATTCAGGCAAGTGTCCAATTGACCGCGCAAGGCTTTCAACTCATCCAACGACAGCTCGCCGGTCATCTCAAACAAAAGAATGAAAGGCGCAAAAGCCAATTCTTTATAATACTTCACCATGCCTTTTTCCATCTCCAGCTTGCTTTCGTTCTGGAAACGGGTTCGGTAATTGAAATTCTCAGCCTGCTGTTCGGGAGTCCCCATTCCAAAACGCGCCCAGTCTGTAATAGCTGCCAGCCGGATACTGTCTTTTTTATATTCAACAAACAACTGATGCAAATTCCATAAATTATTGTTGACAGAACCTTCACTCCTGGCTCCTAAGAAATAGTCAGCACGCATGCGCATCCGGATGTTTCCCGGCTCCAGGAATATCGGTGCCAATTGTCCGTCTGCACTCTGGATAAAATGGATAACAGAATGCTCCGGTGCCTCACCGGTAAAACGGAAACGCCCATCCACAACCTCACAACTGTCAATACGCGTCTGAGGTCCGTGTATACGCTCCTCCTTCACCAAATACACTTTTCCACGGTATTCACCACTGATACCACCGTTGATTTCATACGCTTTCGCATTTCCGGAAGCCGTTTTCCCGTTCTGTTGTCCGAACGTCCACTCTGCCACCAATAGGCAACATCCTAAGATTATCCACTTTTTCATTAGTTTGGTTTTTAATTGATATTGTATAATTATCTATTGAATCATCACCACATTCCCCACCCGGGAGTATTTTACATCCGACACTTTTTCCAAACGGGCCAGAAATACTTCTATCGTTTCTTCTTTATTCACCACACCTGTATAAGTTGTACGGGCGGCCACTTCTCCCTTCAATACAATTTCCACATCGTACCAACATTGTAAAGTTGAAGCCACCTCTGCCAAATTGCATTTTTTAAACACATAGAATCCCCGTTTCCAGGATAGCACTTCGTCAACATCCACCGACCGGATATTTATCTTTTCGGAACTTTCCTCCAAAGACAACTGATTTCCGGGAATAAGGGTATACTTTTTCTCTCCTATCCGGGCTGCTACTCTTCCTTCTGCTAAAGTGATTCTCGTTTCCTGCTCATGCGGATAAGCGCGCACATTAAAACAAGTGCCTAAAACTTCTATACGCATACCGTCCGTCACCACCGAAAAAGGACGGCAGGTATCTTTTGCTACCTCCAGATAAACTTCTCCGCTGACATATATGGTCCGGGAATCCGCAGCAAATTTTACAGGATAACGCAAAGAAGAAGCCGCATTCATCCATACTTTCGTACCATCGCTGAGAATAAACTGAAAATCACACATCGGCGGTACACTCACTGTATTATGAGTCAATTCAGAGGTTGAAAAAGCACCTGCACCGGACTCTGAAAAAACATTTGCTGCTATCATTTGTTGCCCCGATACTGTATCCTCTGACAGTAATCCTCCTTCCGGTATTACAATCCGTACTCCGGAAGCCAGAGTCAAAACAGGTCGCCTGCTGCTATCAGGCACTTCCGCCTCTTGAGACAACACGCTATCAGGCAACAAATCCGGTTTTATCGCCTGCCATTGTAACCAACCACCTCCCACCAACAATATCAATACAGCACAAGCTACCCATCGGTAAATTCTCCGCCTAAAAGTCAATTGCCGGCGTCTCTGCAAAAAATCATGAAAAGCAGACTGTACTTCTTCCTGACGGTAATTATGAATTTTATCCCGCATTGTTTGTTCTGCACAAATCCGGCTGAACAAGGCCCGGTGTTCCTCGCTACCGGACAACCAGGAATCTAACTCTTCATGCTGCTTTTGCGATAGCGTCCCGGACAAAAAACCGGATATTAATCCGGACAATTCAAAAAATCTTTTATGATTACACAAATCTTGCATCTTCACAATTTTTCAAAGACTATAAATAATACGCACCACTTTACAAAAAAGGGGGGGTAGTAAAAACAAAAAGATTGGCATTTATATATCTTTATGTAAGATATGAATTGGAGTTGAATAAGATGTAATCACTGTCTTGACACATTGCACTACGGTAAATCATACACTACAGATTAGTGAGTTAAATACCAATTACCCGCTTCCACCAAAAGCAAATCCGAGGACAGACAGTTATTGAAATGATATTTGGAATATATATAAATACCCAAAGATTTTATAAAAAAGATATTAAAACACAGAGAAAAGGATTATCAAGCAATTGTAATAGTTTGCGTTTCCCGTTTTTTTTATGATCCTTTACTGTTTCCTCTGAAATATGAAGCTGAGCAGCAATTTCAGAAATTTTCAGTCCTTCCAGCGAAAGTTGCATCACCAAGCGGCATTGAGGCGGCAAAGTATCAATAGCCGCCATCAGATGAGCATACACATCCTCCTCCAGAACTTTTTCCCAAAAATGCTCCAATTGATTATTGGAACGCAATACTGACAGTTTATATTTATCCCGTACTTTCTGTTTACGGTAATAACTGATACATTTGTTTTTTAAAGCACTGTAAAGAAAATATTTCACTTCATCGGCAGTTGTAAAACGATAAGAAACTTCCAGTAAAGAAACAAATACCTCTTGTACCAAATCAGCTGCCACATGTTCATCTTTCACATAATAATAAGCCAACGATTTCAGTGCCGTATAATATACACTGTATAAATGACGATAAGCTCTGTTATCTTTCTGTGACAGATATTTTAGCAAAAGTTCAGTGTCTGAAATCAGCATTTATTTTCGATTTTATAATGACAAAGATATAAGTTAACCTAAATTTTTAGAACTACTTCCCCCCCTTTTTTTACTTTTAAGCGTTTTAAAACAAATATTGAACATGATGAAAACCTATTTATTTCTCATTGGGCTTTTTTGTACACTCCCGCTTTTTTCACAAGATATAACGGGCATATGGTACGGTTATCCGGACCTCAGAACCCACCGGCTTCGCTTAACCATAGAGTTGCAAGAGCAAAAAGGTGCTTATTCGGCTACTTTAAAAATTCCGGACCAATCGGACCGTATCTATTCAGATACAAAAGTGAATTTTATAAATAACCTGCTGACCCTGGAATTTCCGGATGCCGGCATTTCTTGCCAGGGAAAACTGCAATCCAACGGACAAATCAACGGCAATATACAACAAGACGGCTATACCTTTCCTTTAATACTAAGCAGACAAGCTGTCATATTCCACCGTCCGCAAACACCGCATCCCCCTTTTCCCTATCAATCGGAAGAAGTCACTTTCCGCAACGAAGAAGCCGGAATTACTCTGGCGGGAACCTTGACTCTCCCCAATACTCCGTCCACCCGAAAGACAATACTTTTCATCTCCGGCAGCGGAGCCCAGGACCGCGATAATACTTTCTTCGAACATAAAACTTTTCTGGTTATTGCTGATTACCTCGCACGGCATGGGATTGCCAGCCTGCGGGTAGATGACCGGGGTACCGGAACTTCTACAGGCGATTTTAATGCTTCGGGACTTCCGGATTTTGAAACTGATACCCGGGCAGCTCTGCAATACCTGAAACATCGTCAGGGAATCCATCCCGATAGTATCGGTGTAATTGGCCATAGCGAAGGAGCTTTTATAGCCTTTACCTTAGCCGCCCGCAAAGAAGTACCTTTTATCATCACTTTAGCCGGAGGAGGCGTCAACGGAAGCGAACTGCTGCTCCGGCAACGGGCTGCTCTCCTGCAGGCTAACGGTGCCAAAGAGGAATTTATCAATACATACAATCAATACATGCGACAAGCCCAGGAAATTGTTCTGCAAACAGCGGATGCACAAACCTGCGAACGCAAACTAACCGAACTTTTTGCCGGAACTCCTTTGGCAGGTGAGGCAACTGCAACTACCCGCCAACTCTATAATCCCGGAAAAATCGAATTGCTGAAATACGATCCCGAATGGGATTTTCCTGAAATCACTTGCCCTGTACTGGCTTTGAACGGAGACAAAGATTGCCAGGTGCTTGTCGAAAATCTCACCTATATCCATAAAGGCATCACCGCAAATGGTAATTCACAAGTCACCACAATTGCCTATCCCGGCCTGAATCACATGTTCCAAACCGCAAGTAAAGGACTACCCGTTGAATACTCCGACATCGAAGAAACCATCTGCCCGAAAGTATTGGAAGACATTGTGAACTGGCTACGTACACACTAAAAAACTATAACTTACAACCCAAAAGTCTTCCAGACTTTTGGAATTCGGTCCGGGAAGCCAAATATCAGTTCTGAAATACTTTTGGCCAGCCCCAGTTAAAATCCAATTTTTGAAGATTTTTACCTTTAATTTAGGTAAAAATTCAAACACAGCCATTATCTTTGCTAAAATCATAAAAAATCATACTATGAAACAATTACTTTTATTTCTTTATTTACTACCCTCGATACTTTATGCTCAAATAGACCCTAAATATGGCGAAGGCACTGTACCTGTAGTAGATGGAAAAGTCACTTTTACCCGGGAACTCAGACTTCCCGGCCAAACCCAGGAACAAATCCATGCTACAGCTCTCAAATGGGCAAGCGAAACTTTTATCCCAAACAATGAATTTAAAAGCCGCATTCTGTTTTCAACAAAAGAAAACGGTCAGATAGCCTGTCTCGGCCAACAATATCTGGTATTTACCAATAAAGCACTCTCTTTGGACAGAGCTCTGGTTACTTATCAAATGTATATAGAATGCCATCCGGAAAAATGTAATCTGAAAATCTCCGCTATTTACTATATTTACAATATTGCTGGTAAAAATGAAAAACTGCCGGCTGAAGAACAAATCACTGATGAATATGTATTTAACAAGAAAAAAGACAAAATGATTAAATCTACCGGAAAATTCCGTACCCATACCATTGATCTCGTTGCAACTTTATTTGACAGTGCTGAAAAAGCTTTGGGCGGCAATCCGAATCCGGCACCAGTTATTTCTCAGGTAACTGTCGCTCCGGAAAAGACCGCTTCTGCCATCCCTTCTGCCGGAATCAGTGCCCTGACCGGTTACAAACAAATCACACCGGATAAAATCCCGGGAAACATTTATAAAATGCTTTCAGAAAATTGGATGCTTGTCACAGGCGGAAGCAATACTCAATTTAATATGATGACAGCCAGTTGGGGAGGTCTGGGACATTTGTATAACAAACCTGTGGCTTTTTGTTTCATAAATCCCACCCGGCACACCTACCAGCTATTGGAAAATAAAAATACTTATACTTTATGTTTCTTTACGGAAGCTTATCGGGAGGCTTTGAACTACTGTGGCACTCACTCCGGTAAAAACGAAGATAAAGTACAAGGTTCCGGCCTGACCCCCATTTTCACCCCCTCGGGAAGTGTGGCTTTCTCAGAGGCATGGATGATTATAGAATGCAAAAAACTGGTAGCACAACAGTTCAATCCGGAAGCCATCTATAGCCCGGAAGCAAAAGCTCAATGGGGCAAAAATTTACACAAAATGTTTATCGGTGAAATTATCAATGTTTGGGTCAAGTGAAAATAGTTTCAACCGTAAAGATTTCTGTAATGAAGTCTGTAATATCATAAAAGAAATCCCTGCCGGACGGGTATTAACTTACGGGCAAATAGCCCGTCTGGCAGGATTCCCGCAATACTCCCGTTTAGTAGGTCAGGTTCTGGCACAATCTCCGGAATCTTCTTGCCTTCCCTGCCACCGCGTAGTCAACAGCCAGGGACGTCCTGCTCCCCATTGGACAGAACAACAGTTTTTATTAGAACAAGAAGGGATACATTTTAAACCTAACGGATGTGTGGATTTGAAAAAACATTCCTGGGAAATAATAAACGCCATTTGAAAAAAACAGACCGGACCCGACAATTTTAAACCATCAGTTCCGGCCTGTGAATTTTATTTCTTATTTACTTAACTTTTCTGTACCCTTAATCCCACAAACAAAATATAAACCAAACATACCAAAGGAACAACAAAAGCCGTAATAATAGAACCTGCGTCAGCCACATATCCCCAAAATAAAGGCACAATAGCTCCGCCAAGAATTGCCGTAATCATCAAACCGGATAATTCATTGGAATATTGCGGCATCCTATCCACAGCAATAGAAAAAATCAATGGGAAAATGTTGGCAAAACCCAATCCTACCAAAATAACTCCAGCCATCGTAGAAACAATATGACCTGTAAATACAAGAAGTACTCCGGCCAAAGAAAGCAGTACAGTAATCAAAAGGAAACGATTAGCCGGCATTTTCCGCAAAACGGCAGCTCCGACAAACCTGCCCACCAAAACAGGTAAAAAGAACAAACTCCATGAAATCAGCAATCCTTCTTTCTGAGCATCGAAATTAAATTCTTCCGAAAGTAATAAAGGAACACCGGAATTCATACAACACTCAGCACCTACATATAAAAAAATCCCCAAGACCATCAACACCACATACCCGTTTTTCAATAAGGCAAAACAAGAAGAAAAACTAACCGCATCAGTTCTGCCCCCTTCCTGAATCCTCGTAGACCGCACCCACAAACAGGTTATTAAAACCAGCACAGCATAAATAGGAAATAAAACGGTCCAATTTAATCCGAATGCCCAGATAAAAAACGGAGGTAATAAGAAACCCAATGAAGAACCTATAGCTTTGATGGATTGTGCCAGTGATAAATTGGAAGCAAAACGGCCTTCTGCACTTACATCACGCATAATGGGATTTCCGGATACCTGCATGATAGTAGCCCCTGCTCCCAACAAAAGCACAGATAAAAGCACCAAATAATATTTTAAACTTCCTTCCGACTGAAAATCAATCTCTCCGCCATACATTCCTCCTAGAATAGGTAGTATCAACCCTGCACAGGCAATAGCCAAACCTAAAACCAAAGCCACTTTCTTTCCCCGGCGGGCCTGAAAAATTCCCATTGGCACAGACAAAATACCAAACATGAGAAAACCCGAAAAAGCCAGCAACTGAGCCATAAAATTAGAAAGCCCGAAACTCTCTTTAGCTAAGGACACCATCGGTCCGACTACATCTCCGAATCCCATACATAAGAAAGCCAGAAATATCGGATACACACTATTTTTCTTATTTTCCATAATATAAAATTAATTGTAGAATCAACTGAATTAATATGCTAATGCATTTATCTTGTGATATACGACTCCTGTTCGCACGTATAAATTACAAATTATTCAACAATGATATTTTCTTTTCATTCATCAGATGAATGATCAATTCGCCAAATAAAGTATTTGCCCAGGCAAACCATTTCCGTGTAAATTTATCTGCATTATCCTTATGAAAAGCCTCATGCATAAAACCTGTTCCCCCATCATTATCCCTTAACATTTTCATACACTGCCTGAGCTCTCCATTATCACGGGACGTAAAAGCACGCATAATCAAACTCATCGGCCAAACCATATCATATCCGATATGCGGTCCGCCGATTCCCTCCCCTGCTTTCCCACGAAAGAAAAACGGATTATCCGGACTCCACACGAATCTGCGGGTATTTTGGTAAATCGGGTCATTGACAGATATTGAATTTAAATAAGGCATAGCCAGCAGACTCGGTACATTGGCATCATCCATCAGATAAGCACTACCAAACCCATCTACTTCAAACGCATAAATCTTTCCATATTTCGGATGATTAACAATAGCATATTTATTCACTGCAGCCTGTACTTCATCAGCCAAAACCGTACATTTCGCAGCAAAATCCGCATCTCCGGTCACCTTCCGGGAAATCTCAGCCAATTGACGCAGGGAATGAATGGCAAATAAATTGGAAGGCACCAAAAAACCAAAAATCGTAGCATCATCCGACGGACGGAAACAGGAAACAATCATCCCGACAGGGTTGACAGGATTATTCCAGCCATCCACATTCAGTGTATCCGAAGCACGGGGAGTATTTCTCTGAAACCGGTAAGGTCCTTTATTTTCCTTACGTTGTTGCTCTTTAAACGTTTGTAACACCAAAGCCATAGCTCTCTTCCAATCTGCATCAAATACACTGGTATCACCTGTCACTTTCCAATAATGATGAGCCAACCGGATCGGATAACACAAGGAATCAATCTCCCATTTCCGCTCATGGATATAGGGCTTCATCTGAGTATAGTCCCTGGCCCACTCGCTGGATTCCGCACCATGCGTGAAAGCATTGGCATAAGGATCAAGCAATATACATTTCGTCTGACGGTTTATCACCCCGGCTATCAATAACCGCAATTGTTCATCCTTTTTACACAAATTGACATAAGGCCATACCTGAGCCCCGGAATCCCTTAACCACATCGCATTAATGTCCCCCGTAATCACAAAAGTATCAGGTTTCCCGTCAACCATATTGAAATCAACGGTTGTATCCAATGTATTCGGAAAACAATTTTCAAACATCCAGGCCAATTTCGGATCTTTTAACTGCTTTTTCACAGAAACAATCACTTCTTCCACCGCTTTGGAAGTAAAATTACGGTTTTCAGGTCCCGGACGATGAGTTACATACTCTTTTGCCCCCCCCACCTTTCCTTCCTTCTGCCCGACATTCATCATCGCTTTCAAAGGCGAACCACTCATTGCTGCCGCCGCAATAGCCAAACCACTTTTCTTGATAAATTCTCTTCTTGTCACCATATATTTAAAGCTTCAACTTACACAAACGATATAAACTATAAAAACAACCTCCCCACTTCAGAAAACTCTCTAAAAAGACAAATGAATCACCTTTTTAGTTTCAAAAAAATCCTCAGTAAAAAAAGCAGGAATCTCATATATTGTAACACGTCCGGCAAAAGGCTGCAACTCTTCACTAAAATCTCCTCCCTTCAGATATAAAATCCCGTTATTCAACTCATTTTGCGAAGACCGGTTGACCTTATCCTTTACCCAAGACACAAATGCAGGAAAAGCAGTTACCCCCCGGCTTACAATAAAATCCTGCTTTTCCCGTACATTCTCCACCCGGATTTGTTCAGCCCTTACATTTTTTAATCCCAATGCTTCTTTCACCCCTTCTACAACCTTTATTTTTTTACCAATCGAATCCACCAGATAAAATTCGGATTCAGGAAACAAAATTGCCAGAGGGATTCCCGGAAAACCACCTCCCGTCCCGACATCCATAACTTTTGTTCCGGCCCGGAATTGAAGCACTTTTGCAATCGCCAGCGAATGCAATACATGATGCACCCAAAACGCATCCATATCCTTCCGCGATATCACATTGATCTTTGCATTCCACTCCCGGTACAATCCTTCCAAACAAGAAAATTTATCTCTCTGAACATCAGTTAAATCAGGAAAATAAGAAAAAATCAGTTCGGCAGATTCCATAATCTTTTATTTATTCTCAAAAAAATCCCGGTTGTAAAGCGGAAACATCACGACACAAATGATACCAACAACAACATACAATAATGTCATGGAACCATGGGTAAGCAAAGCAAAAACTTTTGCCATATTCTCAATATCAGGCATATGCGGCAAATAAAGCATTAAGGCAGCTATAACCATAAAATGCCACGCCCCGACACCTCCCTGAACAGGAGCAACCATTCCGTAGCTACTTAAAACAAAAATAGCCAACCCGACCAATATACTTAAATGTGAAGTAAATTCAAAACAAAAAAAACAAACATAAAACATCAGGAAATACATCAACCAGATAAAAAGCGAATGAGCAATAAACAACCATTTATGCTCCACATTTTTTATCGTCAGAACTCCCTCTTTCAAACCATGGAAAAAAGAACGGATACGCCCCTGCAATCTGTCCCGGAGAAAAAATTTCCAGCACAATGCGACAACCACCAACACTGCCACAACAATAAAAAGCATCCAGGCTGAATGAAACATATAATTTAGTTTTTCCCGGATTTCCGGATAATTATCCAGAAAAATACCCACCTGTTTAAATTGCGTCACCACAACAACCACCGTAAGGGCCAATAATATCATCATATCGATTACCCGTTCCGTTACAACAGTTCCCAGCAAATTAGAAAAAGGTACTTTTTCATATTTACTCACCACACCGCAACGGGTAAATTCTCCCATCCGGGGTATCGCAAGATTAGCAAAATAACCTATCATCACCCCCATAAAACCATTCCAGAAACGGATTTTATATCCCATGGACGCAGTCAGCAACTGCCAACGCATTGCACGACTCACATGACTGGCAATGCCCATGATACACGCTACAACTACCCAGGTATAATTTACATCTTCCTTTAATACTTTCAATAAATCCCCCCAATTCTGATCCCGGTATACCAACCAAAATAAAAGCACGGAAATACCCAGAAACAGAAAAAACTTAATTGTATTCTTGATTACAGGACGCATACAAACTTCAACAAGTTCAGTTAAAATTTATTGTTTGGCAAAGATAAAAATAAAATATACTAATTTACTAATGTATCAACGAAAAGCTGATTTTTCTGGCAAAGCCACCGATACGGAACGAAGTTTACACAAATGTCTGCAAAAACTTTACCTGTTTTCAGCTAATTTATATACTTTTGTAACATGAGTTTAGTCAGAGCAAAAAAAAGCCTGGGCCAACACTTTTTAAAGGACCAGAATATTGCACGAAAAATTACAGATAGTTTATTGCCTGTCACCCGGGATGTATTGGAAATAGGTCCCGGAATGGGAGTTTTAACCCGGCATTTACTGGTAAATCCGGCGTTTTCGGTCTGGGCCATCGACATTGACCGGGAATCCATTGAATATTTACATGCAGAGTTTCCCGAATATCAGAAACGGATTCTTTACGGGGATTTCTTAAAAATGAATATCACCGATTTATTCCATACTCCTTTCTCGATCGTCGGAAATCTCCCTTACAATATTTCCTCACAAATATTCTTCCGGATCATTGAAAACCGTGCCCTTGTTCAGCAAGCGGTTTGCATGATTCAAAAAGAAGTTGCCGAAAGAATTTCAACCCCATTCGGTAACAAGACTTATGGAATATTAAGCGTTTTCCTGCAAACATTCTATGACATTGAATATTTGTTTACAGTCGGAGAAAAAGTTTTCGACCCTCCGCCAAAAGTAAAATCTGCAGTCATCCGTCTAACCCGCAATAAACGTGAGGATTTAGGATGTTCCGAAAAACTTTTTTTCAATATAGTCAAAAACGGTTTTAACCAACGCCGGAAAACCCTGCGCAACTCAATCCGTAGTTTATTACCTCCGGGATTTGACTCGGACTACCTGAACATGCGTCCGGAACAATTAAATATCCCAGACTTCATACAGCTTTGTCAGGAGATTGAAAAAGAAGGAAAAACCAGTTAATACCAAGTTATGCAACAATTTGAACTTACTCATGAATTTCTAAGTCAACTGGAAGAGCTGATAGATGCAGGTAATAAAACACAAGTTACACAACAGCTTGCAGACCTCCATCCCGCAGATATTGCAGAGATACTGGAAGAATTGAACAATGAGCGGGCACAATTCGTTTTCTTGCTTCTCGACAACGAAAAAGCCAGTGATGTTCTGGCAGAAATAGACGAAGAAGAACGGGTACATTTTATTGAATCCTTCCCGGCCGAAATCATTGCCCGCCGATTCATCGACAACATGGATTCTGATGACGCGGCGGACTTGGTTGCCAGCATGCCTAATGAACAACAACACGAAGTGCTTTCTCATATGGAAGACCTGGAACAAGCCGGGGATATCGTAGATTTGTTGCACTACGACGAAGACACGGCAGGTGGTCTGATGGCAAAGGAACTGGTCATGGTTAACGAGAACTGGACGGTTCTTACCTGTTTGAGGGAAGTGAGCCGGCAAGCTGAAAACCTGGATGAAATCTATAACATTTATGTCGTTGACGACGATAATAAACTAAAAGGCAGGCTATCTCTGAAAAAGATGATAACCGCTCCTACTTCCGCAAAAATCATTAATTTATATTATCCGGATATCATTTCGGTAAAAACAGATGAATCAGCCGAATCCGTAGCATTAATCATGCAAAAATACGATTTGGTCGCTATCCCCGTAACCGACCAGGTAGGCCGTCTGGTGGGACGGATTACAATCGACGATGTAGTCGATTTTATAAAAGACGAAGCAGACAAAGATTATCAGATGATGTCCGGTATCTCACAGGATGTAGAATCCTCCGATAGTATATGGGCTCAAACAAAAGCGAGGCTTCCATGGCTGGTTATCGCCCTGTTCGGAGGTATGGTTTCAGCCTGGATGATTTCCCGGTATGAAACAGAAATTGCCCTGTTTCCGGTTACTGCCATGTTTATTCCTGTCATTACCGCTATGGGAGGAAACGTGGGAATACAATCTTCTGCTATCGTAGTCAAAGGGTTGGCCTCCAACTCGCTGAGCCTGAAAAATGGTTTTGGTAACCTCATGAAAGAACTCGGAGGTGCACTCATCAACGCCACCATTTGCTCTTCCATCATATTCTTGCTGACCCTGGCTTTTGGTATGCCTACATTAGCTATGCCCATTACCGTTACCATTGCCTTATTCGTAGTGATCATTTTTGCTTCCATTTTCGGAACAGCTTTCCCGTTATTACTCAATAAAATGAAAATTGACCCTGCATTGGCCACAGGTCCTTTCATTACATTAACAAACGACATTATAGGCCTGAACATTTATTTGGTTACAGGTCGTATCATACTGGGACAATTAGGAATGTAAACTTTTGCATAAAATCTTTTGCATATTTATTTTCGTGTTTTGCATAATTATAAGCGGTAATTATAAGGAAATTAACTGCTTAAGTAGTATTTTTGTATCGAAACTTTAAGTAAGCTAATCATACTACATTATTTTATGAATCCAATTATAGAAGTCAACGTCCAGTCAGAAATCGGCAAATTAAACGGTGTTATCATCCATACTCCCGGAGAAGAGGTCGAAAATATGACCCCTGAAAATGCAGAGCGGGCTTTATACAGTGACATTATCAATCTATCCATAGCACGGGAGGAATACAAACAAATATCCGGAGTTTTGTCAAAATTGACCAAAACTTACGAGGTAAAAGAACTCCTGTGCAATATATTGAAAGATGAAAAAATCAAACAGGAAGTCCTCAATCGCATTGAACGCATTGAACCTTTCATTGGAGAAGAATCTCCGAAAGGAAGCCTGAAAGAACACTTACTGAATGAAAGTGCCGAAGACTTATCCCGTTTACTAATCGAGGGCGTAGAAATGGTCAAAGACAATCTGACCAAGTTTTTAAGTAAGGACTGGTATGCCCTTCGTCCGATGCACAACTTTTTTTTCACACGGGATGCCTCTATGAGTATGTACAATGAAGTACTCATTGGCCGGATGGCCAATTCTATCCGGGATCGTGAATCCGTCATCATGCAGTCTATCTTTGACTTTACTCCCGAATTCAAAACCCAAACGCTGACTATACCCCCAACCGGAGCTACTCAACGCATCCGGACAATTGAAGGCGGAGACGTATTAATAGCCCGGGATGATATCCTGATTATCGGGAATGGAGCACGTACCAGCACCGAAGCTATCGATATGCTAATCTATGAATTCATCCGCCGGAAAAGTGAAAAAGCACAACACATTATTGTACAACAATTGCCTCATTCCCCGGAATCGTTTATCCACCTCGACATGGTGTTTACACTGTTAGACCGGGACAAATGTATGGTATTCGAACCTTTGATACTGAACCCGGGTAGCTACCAAACAGTTCACATCAAAATTCAAAACGGTAAACTTCAGAGTATCCGGAATGAAAAAAATCTTCTGACTGCATTGAAAAAATTAGGCATGGATATGGAACCCGTCCTTTGCGGAGGCTCCGACGACTGGAATCAGGAACGCGAACAATGGCATAGCGGAGCTAATTTCTTCGCTGTGGGTCCCGGTCAGGTATTAGGATATGCCCGGAACAATTACACAATGGAGGCCATGAACAATGCAGGCTTTGAAATTATTAAAGCCAATGATGTACTCAGCGACAAAATCAACCTGGGAAATTACGGTAAATATGTAATTACCATTGACGGTTCCGAACTGCCCCGTGGCGGCGGAGGTGCCCGTTGTATGACAATGCCAGTCAACCGCACAAATCTATAAACCAACGCGCTCTTTCAATAGTCAATGCACCGGCTTTTGAAAGAGCCGCACTCTTACAGAAAATTTTTTTATTCCATTTTTAAAATCTTCCGGGCAAACTCAAAAGTCTGTTGCCGCACCTCAGCCAACGATTCGGATGTTAATTCACAAGCAATAACATGTGCACCTGCGTCCGGAAAGGCAACTCTCACTTTCTCAGAGGCTGGAGTTCCCAATTCACCAAACATTTTCAACGCAGCTTTTACTTCTATTGTCTCATCCTGATGCTTTTCATCCTTGTAATAATAACCCAAAAATACAGGTTGAAAAACTTTCTGAAACTCTTTCCGGTTCATTCGCATATCAAGCAATTGCTGCAAATATACCTGTGCCTCCACCCGATAGCGGCAATACCAATATTTACACTCGTCACTATCCGCAGGGGCCTTTGAAACCGCATACTTTCCTCCGTGGATAACACGGGAAATCTGTAATCCCCATGGCCCGCTCAGCAATGGAGCCATGGGATTTTTAATCTTGATATTGGGAGAATACAATATCAACCCGTCTACCAGTTCCGGATAATCTGCCGCCAACATCAAAGCTAACGTACACCCTGTTGAAGTAGCCATAATGACCACTTTTTGTCCCAGTTTATGAGCTATCACCAAGGCGTCTTTTGCCGAATCATACAAACGACAAGGCGTCATCTCCAGCAAAGGCTCTTCATTCATCAACCCATGGCCGGCCAAACGCGGCAAATAAGCATTCACCCTGAATTCCCGGACAAAATCATGTGTCATCGGATATCCTTCATACCGGCTGGCAGAAAAACCATGCAAATAGAGCAGAACATAAGGCGTGGAACGATGAAGGGTGTCTCCCCATAAAATAATACTCTCATTCCCTGGCTTTATAACTTGTCCTCTTTCTTGCCCCGCAACATACTCCTCTATATCGGCTATACCTGCAGGAATGACAGGCAAAACCGTATTGACGGGAATAACAGGCAATTTGGGTCCCAGCCAATAAACAATCATCCCGACAATGACAATAAGTAAAGGAAGCATATAGCGTCTTTTCATAGTTTCAATAGTTTGTAAAATACAGGTTATAATTCTATCTCGGACATCACTAGCTCCAAAGCTTTGGCAGCGGCCTTGGCTATATTACGCTCACGGGTAAAAGAAAAAACAAATTTCCGCGCAAAAACTTTCTCCGGTGTCGCCACCCCAATCCAAATAGTTCCAACTGGTTTCTCCGGTGTTCCGCCATCCGGCCCTGCTACTCCGGAAGTCGAAACAGCATAATCCGTATTCATCAACCTCTTCACTCCCTGAACCATTTGTAATACAACAGTCTCACTTACTGCTCCTTCCCTTTCTATATCCTTTTCATCAACTCCCAACACACCTATCTTCACCTCATTGGCATAAGAAACAACAGCACCTTTAAAATAATCAGAACTTCCCGGTACGGAGGTTATCAAACGGGCAATTTCTCCTCCCGTACAACTTTCTGCCGTCGCTATAGTACCCCCTTGTTTACGTAAGGCACTCCCGATTTGTTTCTCTAAAGCATCCTCTCCCTCCGTATACCTCATTCCGGTTAACACCTTTTTGAGTGCCTCATAGGCAGTCTCCAAATGTTGCACAGCTTCCCCCTTGGCTGTAATCCGCAGCCGGACCCAACCCGGCGCAGGCAAATAAGCCAGACCCAGCCCATCCCCCAATGCATCCTCCCAACTTTCCAAATGTTGTGCCAATTGAGATTCAGGTACATCATACACTTTCAACATCCGGTATTCCAACTGTAAATGCGGATATCGGACTTTCAAATCCGGAATGACATAAGTATCCATCAAATGTTCCATTTCAAAAGGAACTCCCGGCAAAGATATCAAAGACTTCCACCCACGCTCAAACCACATTCCGGAAGCCGTACCCTTATAATTCCGCAATATACGGCAATTATCAGGTAAATAAGCCTGGGACTTATTATTCTCGTTCATCGGCAAATTACGATTCCGGAGTAACTCTTCCAGCCATTCCATGACCTGCGGATGGAATACCAGACAAGAACCAAAATATTCTGCCAGCACTTTTTTCGTTACATCATCTTTAGTGGGTCCCAGTCCTCCCGTTACCAGAATAATATCCGCCTTCTGCATCGCATAGTCTATAGTCTCATAGATTTCATCCCTTTTGTCCGGAATGGAAATCTCCTCTGTTACCTCAACACCTATCTCCGTTAACCGCCGGGCTATATACTGGGAATTGGTATCCAAAATCTGTCCCAATAAAATTTCATCTCCGATAGTAATAATAATTGCGTTCATTTCATTAATCGTTATTCGTTAACCCTTACTCTATCTCTTACCGCTTTCATCCGTTTCAGCAAAGAAGGATGTGAGTAATACACCCATTCATAAACAGGATGCGGAGTCAGATTACTCAAAGCTTTTACTGAAATTTTCTTCAACCCCGAAATCAGATACTCTCCATTGTAATACTGTGCAGCAAAACAGTCTGCCTCATATTCATTCTTTCTGGACCATACATTCATAAATAATCCCAGTATCATACTTATCGGAGCATATAGTATAGTAAATGCCACTAATCCCAATTGAAAATACATCCTATCCCCTCCCAACGCTTCAGACAATGCCGGTTGGTTCACAAATAATGAAAACAACCACAACATAATCCCCACTTGCAATACAGATGCCAACATAAATTTTATAGTATGTTTCCTTTTATAATGCCCCACCTCATGAGCCAAAACTGCCACAATTTCCTCTTCACTCAATTCTGTAAGCAAAGTATCATACAATACAATCCGCTTTTTAGGTCCGAAACCTGTAAAATAAGCATTGGCTTTTGTAGTCCGCCTGGAACCGTCTATCACATAAATATCAGCCAGTTTAAATCCAACTTGCCGGGCAAATCCACTGATTTTATTCCTCAAACTCCCTTCTTCCAAAGGAACCTGTTTATTAAATAAAGGTACAATCAACTGCGAATAAAACAGAGTCATAAACACCAAAAATAAAGTAAAACCACACCAGGCATACAACCAAAATAAAGACCCGGCCCATTCATAAAACCACACCACCCCGGTTAAAAGCAAGCCGCCAATTATTCCCGACAGGAACATGCCCTTCAACAAATCAGATACATAGGTTCTTTTGGTCATTTTGTTAAACCCGTATTTCCCCTCAATATGAAAAGTAGCATACCAGTCAAAAGGCATATTGAGTATTCCTGAAACCAGAGAAAGACCCAACATAAAAATTAATGTCTGCAAAATAGTATTATCTGTTCCGGCTACCACAATTGCATTCCACCACCCGAAACCACCCAAACACAAAAACACCAGCATCACAACAAAGGACAAAGAAGAACTGAGCAACTCAAAACGATTATTTTCACATCTGTAATTCCGGAAACGTCTGTATTCTTTTTCATCGTAGATACCTTTCAGACTTTCCGGTAAAGTCTGCGACATTGCACGCCTGTTCAAAATTTCTAGAATTCTCTCTAAAACAAACTCTGCACACAGCAAAACAACAATGACAATAAAAACGACCCCGCTATTCATAAAACAATTTCTAAATATTCCGCTACTCCCTGAGTTCATCAGACAGTATTTTATTCTAAATCCATGTACAAATGTAATAAATTCTTTAATGATGAAAGGCAACCAGTTTCATTTCCCCGGAATTACAGAAAAATTTCTGTAAAACTTTCGGCTTTTTCATTTATTAATCCTAATTTCGTTGCGTAATTAATAAATACATTTTTTGAAGACTTACAGTATTTATAATTTTTAAATATTCTAAACTAATATTGTATGGCAGAATTTAAATACCAGGAACCTTTTCCTATCGAAAAAGACACAACCGAATACCGCCTTCTCACTAAAAATTATGTAAAAACAATTGAATGTGAAGGACGAAAAATACTAAAAATTGAAAAAGAAGGGCTGGAACTATTAGCCCGTGAGGCATATGCCGATGTATCTTTTTATTTACGGGCTTCTCACTTGCAGAAATTAGCAGACATCCTGCAAGACCCCGAAGCCAGCGACAACGATAAATTCGTAGCTCATACCATGTTAATGAACCAGGTCGTTTCAGCCGAAGGCGAACTTCCTACTTGCCAGGATACCGGCACAGCCATCTGCATCGGCAAAAAAGGCGAAAATGTATGGACAGACTGCAACGATGCAGAAGCCATTAGTAAAGGAGTTTTTGAAACCTATCGCGACCGGAATTTACGCTATTCTCAGGTGGTACCTTTCACCATGACCGAAGAGAAAAACAGCGGTTGCAATTTGCCCGCACAAATTGATTTGTACGCCACCCAGGGTAATAAATATGAATTCCTGTTCATTACCAAAGGAGGAGGCTCTGCCAACAAGACTTTCCTGTATCAGCAAACCAAAGCTTTATTAAATGAAGAAACCCTGACTAAATTTATTTCACAAAAAGTGCTGGATTTAGGAACTTCTGCCTGCCCTCCTTATCATTTAGCCGTAGTTATCGGCGGAACATCTGCCGAAGCCAATCTGACTACTGTAAAGAAAGCCTCAGCAGGTTACTACGACAATCTTCCGACCTCCGGCAATGAAGGCGGACGTGCTTTCCGGGACCTTGAATGGGAAGAAAAAATCCTGAAAATCTGCCGGGAAAAAGGAATAGGAGCACAATTTGGCGGAAAATATTGGGTACATGATGTCCGGGTTATCCGTTTACCCCGTCATGCAGCCTCTTGTCCCGTTGGAATCGGCGTAAGCTGTAGTGCAGACCGGAACATCAAAGCCAAAATCACAGAAGACGGTATTTTCCTGGAACAACTGGAAAAGAATCCGGCACGCTTCTTGCCTGCAGAAAATCCGGCATTAACTCCTGCCGTCAATATCGACCTGGACCAGCCAATGGAAAATGTCCTGAAAGAATTAACCAAATATCCGGTGAAAACCCGTTTGAATCTGTCAGGTACTTTAATTGTTGCCCGGGATATTGCCCACGCCCGCATCAAACAAATGATTGACGAAGGCAAACCGATGCCGGAATACTTAAAAAAACATCCGGTTTATTATGCAGGCCCTGCTAAAACACCCCAAGGAATGGCTTCCGGTAGTTTTGGTCCGACCACAGCTGGACGCATGGACCCCTATGTCGACCTGTTTCAGTCATTGGGAGGTTCAATGATTATGGTAGCTAAAGGCAACCGTTCTGTCGACGTAACCAATGCATGTAAAAAACACGGAGGCTTCTATCTGGGCTCTATCGGCGGACCTGCTGCAATACTGGCTAAAAACAGTATAAAATCAGTTGAAGTAGTCGATTTTGAAGAACTTGGCATGGAAGCTGTACGCAAAATACGGGTCGAAAATTTCCCCGCTTTCATTATTGTAGATGATAAAGGAAATGACTTTTTTGCCGAATGGGCACATTAAAAAGTATGAATTAAATTTACCCTAAGGTTATCTGAAAAATGTTTTTGACTTCCTCAGGGTAAATTTCATCATCTCAAAAAGGAAATTTTGGACTTGAGAAAAGCCATGAGCTCGGTCCGGTGGTCAGGATGAAACCAATAAATATCCGGATCTCTCCGGAACCACGATAGTTGTTTACGGGCATAACGACGGGTATCCCGTTTTATTAAACGTATAGCTTCGTTATAATCCGTTTTATTCTCAAAATAATCAAAAAACTCCTTATACCCTACTGTATTTAAGGCATTTAAATGACGGAAAGGACATAATTGCCGGACTTCTTCTTCCAACCCCTCTTCCAACATCATATCCACCCGGCGGTCAATCCGGTCATACAACTCCTCCCGTTCACGATTTAATCCTATCCGGAGAATATTGAATCCCCTGTCTTTCGGAGTATTCGTTCTAAGAGAAGAATAAGGAACACCAGCCATCTTACACACTTCAACAGCATGCAATACCCGTTTCCCATTATTTAAATCCACCTGCCCGTAGAAAACAGGATCCAATTCTTTCAACATCGCCTGAATAGGTTCCAGGCCCTCTCTTTTAAATATTTCCATCAACTCTGCCCGCAATTCCGGAGCAATGGTCGGTATATCGTCAATTCCTTTACACACAGCATCGATATATAACATGGAACCACCCGTCATCAACACAACATCACGGGTTTCAAACAATTCTCTGATTCTGGACAAAGCCTCCACCTCAAATTGCCAGGAATTGTAATAATCCTGTACAGATATAGTCTGTATAAAAAAATGCTGTACGGCAGCCAACTGTTCCGCAGAAGGAACCGCCGTACCTATTCGCATCTCTTTATAAATTTGCCGCGAATCACACGAAATAACAGAAGTATCAAAATATCGGGCAATTTCTATACTTAAATCCGTCTTTCCGACTCCGGTCGGCCCAAGTAAAACAAGCAATGTCTTCATACATAAATGTATAAATCAGATGTACCTGTATATCAAAAAATCACGCTGACAGAAAACTATACCAAAACTTTCATTGGTACATCAACATATTTACACATTTACAAATTGTTCCTGTCCATCACAATTTGTCTATATAATCATCAAGACTCTCATAACGGTCATCATATTCTCCGCCGTCGTCCCCATAATCATCTTTATAATCGTCTTCGTCTTCACCAAACCTGTAATCTTCATCATCATCAAAATTACCACCACGACTACGATGTCCGCTGCCTCCGAATTCTTCCATGAAACGGTCATCATACTCATCATCTTCCTTATCGTATGACCAATCTTCATTGGACTCAAACTCCGTCTGATGCGGCACATTTCCCTCACAATAAACACACAACGGCAAAATATCTGCGGAATCTCCGATATATTCGCCTGCATACTCTACTTTCAGGCATTGATTGGCAAAAAAATCATACACATATTCCAATTCGATACAAGAAGCATTTATCACTTCCCGGATAGTTGTCACATCCATAACCAAAGTGCCATTCTCCTCATCATCCTCTGCAGACATCTCCATGAGAGCAATCTCCCTGCCCCGGTTCCCCAATTTGTCAAGTGTAAAAAAAGAGGCCATCTGCGACCCGTCAAACCCTAAAGTTTCTACAATCTTATCATGAAATTGTTGAAAAGTCTGTTCACCATTAATAGCAATTTCACACCGAAAATCATTACTATCCGGTTTACTGATTTCAAATCTATAATCCATAATTTTATTTGTTTTTATCTTATCGCAACAACAATAACATTGTTAATATCACCAATATAAATAAATGCTAAATAATCTGTTAAATACATCAAAATTAATTTCAACAAATATGAAATTAATATTATTATCAAACAAACAAAACCCGTTTTTTTTCATCCCTGCTGCCCCGCTCAAAAAACAATGATTTCCTGAAAAAAGCAATCAATCCGGCCATCCTGAGACGACAATCTGTCCCTTCAACAGAAATATCAGTGCTTTTCGAAAACCATAACCTGAATATTCCGACCGGTAAGCAGACTTGAACAAACAAGACCACGGATGTATTTCCAGCCATTCGAGCTTAACATACGGTGCCGGAGTAACAAAGTTACTCTTTCTTATTTCTTCACCCTCAGTTCCAATATATCCATAGCTTGCTTCACCAAATCGAGGTTTGCCTGAGTACCCATATGACCAATCCGGAACACTTTCCCTGCAAGACACCCATAATTTCCCCCAAAAACCACCCCTTCCTCTCTCAAACCGGCATCCAGCTTTTTCCACAACATCTTTTCCGGTACATAAACAGCAGTCACAGTAGGAGAAGGCACCGCATCATAAACCGGAAAGAGCTTCAACCCCATCGACAAAATTCTTTTACGGCAATATTCTGCCACTTTACGATGACGGGCTATCACCCGGGGCAATCCTTCCTCCAACAACAACTCACAAGCACGGTATAATTGAGCCGTCCCCTGCCAATAGGGTGTATATGGAAAATAAGCATTCCTGATGGCATCCCGGAAAGGTGCCAAAGCATCGTATCCCACATACCCAACTTCTTCAATAATTTCCCATGCCTTATCACTGACAGATAAAAAGGACATGGAAGCCGGTGCAGACAAACATTTCTGGGAACCTCCCAAACACAAATCCACCTGCCACTCATCTGTCTTAACTACACTCCCTCCAATACCCGATACAGCATCCACATAAAGCAAAGGTACATTGTATTTCAGTTTCAATGCCCCTATCTCCGCCACGGGATTCATCGTCCCACTAGGAGTTTCATTCTGTACCATTGTTATCATTTTAGGCTGAAATTCCCGGATTACTTTCTCTATCAAATCAAAATCCGCCAAGGTCTCATCAAAACCAAATCCCAGTGTCCTGACCTCACATCCGATAGCTTCCGCCATATCCCCTATCCCATATCCGAAAAGCCCGGTAGACAAGACCAATACCTTATCTCCCGGCAACAGACAACTCTTTAATGCACCCCATAAAGCCAGCATCCCTTCGCCCGTCTGAATGACAACTCTGTTTTTCGTACACATTATCTTGCGTAAAGCTTTCTCTGTTGCCTTGTATAACTCCAGATAATCTTTTTCCAAATCAGCAGAACCAAAATTCACCTGTCCGGCTTCAAGCACTTCCCGGGATACAGAAACAGGCCCCGGTACCATAGGTATTTGATATGTTTTCATACAATGTAATTTTACACTGCAAAAATATCTTTTTAACCGATTTATACGTAATAAAATGCACAAATTACCCTATATGATTTTACTCCCCCTGTCACCGTATTGCAAAACAGAAAAAGCCTTGTGCCCATTTTAAGGTCAGCCGTTTGTACTACTCAGACAGGTTTTACGGGTTTTATTACCCGTTTTTAGCTTTTCGTTAATAAATAATATATATTTGTAGCTCGAAAAAGGAAGAACTAAAAATGTTAAAAACAGAAGAACTGGTAAATAAAATTATTGAAGCTCTGGAGGATAATAAAGCACACCAAATTATAAAAATTGACCTCAGGCAGATTGAAAACTGTTTTTGTAGTTTTTTCGTAATATGTCATGGAACTTCCGGCACACATATTGCCGGATTAACAGACGCTGTTGAAGAAAAAGTCAAAAAGGAACTCGGAGATTCTCCCTTCCATGCGGAAGGTCTGAACACTTCACGGTGGACAGTTCTCGACTACGGAGATGTTGTCGTACATATTTTTGATAAAGAATTGAGAGATTATTACCAACTGGAAGAATTCTGGGGAGACGGAATATCAGAAGAAATTCCGGAAGAACCATCAGAAAATAAAAGATAAAATACAACAACCCAAAAGTAAACACTAAAGCAAAACACAAAATAATTTGTTAGACTTATTCCAATACAACGATAAATGTTAAAATGCCAGACCGCAACTTCAACATAAATCGTAAATTAAAACAAACCTACTTCATTTATATGGCAGAAAATAAAGAAAATAAGAAAGATGGCGGATTTAACTTTCCTCCTGTGGGCAGCAATAAAACCATAAAAACTCCGAAATTCAATGGCTATTGGTTATATATTATACTGGCAATCGCCATTATAGGCTTCCAATTCATCAATACCCAATCCGAGCCGGTACGCACAACCTGGCAGGAAGTGAAAAGCAAAATGCTGGAAAAAGGAGATATTGCCGAAATATCAGTCATCAAAAATAAAGGCCAGGCAAACATATTCCTGAAACCGGACAGGATAGAAAACTACTCACAATTAAAAGCAAAAGGTTTCAAAAAATCAAGCCGGGGACCTCATTTCTTTTTCACCACACCCCCTGTTGAAAGCTTTTCAGCAGAATTAAGCGATATACAAAAAAATATACCGGAAACTTCCGGTACAAAAGTAGATTATACCGACGAGTACGACGGTTGGGGAAATATCTTTTCGTTTCTTTTTCCCATTGCCCTCCTGATATTCATCTGGATTTTCTTTTTCCGACGGATGAGTAAAGGCCCCGGCGGACCTGGCGGAGTTTTTAATGTCGGAAAATCCCAGGCAAAGCTTTTCGATAAAGATACCAACACAAAAGTGACTTTCAAAGATGTGGCCGGACTGGCAGAAGCAAAACAAGAAGTTGAAGAAATTGTTTCCTTCCTGAAAAGTCCTGATAAATATACCAAATTAGGAGGAAAAATACCTAAAGGAGCCTTATTGGTTGGCCCTCCGGGGACCGGAAAGACTTTAATGGCAAAAGCAATGGCAGGCGAAGCAAATGTACCTTTCTTTTCCATGTCGGGTTCGGATTTTGTAGAAATGTTTGTGGGAGTGGGAGCATCGCGTGTACGGGATTTATTCAAACAAGCCAAAGAAAAAGCACCGTGTATCATTTTTATTGATGAAATTGATGCCATCGGACGAGCCAGAGGAAAGAATCCTAATATAGGTTCCAACGACGAACGGGAAAACACACTGAATCAATTACTGACAGAAATGGACGGCTTTGAAACCAATTCCGGAGTAATCATTCTGGCAGCCACAAACCGGGCCGATATTCTGGACAGTGCTTTATTACGCGCCGGACGTTTCGACAGACAAATCTATGTAGACCTTCCGGAATTGAAAGATAGGGAAGAAATTTTCAAAGTACATCTGAAACCTTTGAAACTGGCAGATAATGTAGATATCTCTTTTCTGGCCAAACAAACACCCGGATTTTCGGGTGCAGACATTGCCAATGTTGCCAACGAAGCTGCCTTAATCGCCGCACGTAAAGATAAAAACGAAGTGGAAAAACAAGATTTTCTGGATGCTATCGACCGCATTGTCGGAGGACTTGAAAATCGCAGTAAAGTAATCAAAGCCAATGAGAAAAAAGCAATCGCTTACCACGAAGCCGGCCACGCCACTGTCTCCTGGCTACTGGAACATGCACACCCTCTGCTAAAAGTAACCATTGTCCCACGCGGGAAAGCACTGGGAGCTGCCTGGTACCTGCCCCAGGAACGCCAGATCACGACCAAGGAACAATTATTGGATCAAATGTGTTCCGTACTCGGAGGACGGGCTGCCGAAGAACTGACTTTCGGACAGATTTCTACCGGAGCGCAAAACGACCTCGAAAAAGCAACTAAACAAGCCTATGCTATGGTAAGTATCTTCGGTATGAGCGAGAAAATCGGAAACTTAAGCTATTATGATTCTACAGGACAAAGTGATTTTAGCTTTACTAAACCCTATTCTGAGAAAACAGCAGAACTTATCGACGCCGAAGTGAAAGACCTGGTTGAAAGCTCCTATAGCCGCGCCAAGGAACTTTTAAAAAGTTATCAGAACCAACACAGAGAAGTGGCAGAACTTTTGCTGGAAAGAGAGGTGATTTTTAGCGATGACCTGGAACGCATCCTGGGTAAACGTCCATGGAAAGAAGAAGAAGAAACTGAAAGCCAGGAGGAAAAAGAAAATACTGCAGAAAATCCGGGAGAAGAAGAAAATCAATAATAAAATTGAATCATGCAAGGCGACTGGATACCCATATTCACAACAAACCAACTCTATCAGGCCCAATTTGTAAAAGAAACGCTTGGGACTAACAATATTGAAGCAGTCATCTTGAATCAAAAAGATTCTTCTTATCATTTCGGATCAATCACAGTAATGATTAATCTCAAAGATAAGGAAAAAGCAACAGAAATATTAAAATTAGCAGATTGTGAATAATTTTATGAAACGTGCAATCAGCGGATTGCTCTTTGTAGGGATTTTAACGGCATGCATATTTACAGACCCACTGTGTTTTTTTGCCCTTTTCCTTATCATTAATATCATCGGAATACTCGAATTTGCACACATGGCCCAAAGAATGAACATCCGAATCAACCGCCCTGTCTGTGTGCTTTGTGGTTGCCTGCTTTTTACGGCCGGCTTTTTACATAATTACATCAGTTACCGGAACGGATACCTGATTGCATTCCTGGCAATATTCATACTCAGTATCTGTGAATTATATCGCAAACACACACATGCTTTTCAAAATTTGGCTTTCGGAATTTATGTATTATTCTATATTTCCCTTCCTTTTACCCTATTAATTTATTTTCCCTATATGTGTAGCGGACGCTGGCAACCAGATATCATCTTTTTCCCTTTTCTGCTGGTATGGTTCAATGATACTTTCGCTTACCTGTTTGGCTCTAAATTCGGAAAACACAAATTATTTCCCCGCATATCTCCCAAAAAATCCTGGGAAGGAGCTGTCGGCGGGGGGCTAACCACCATCCTGGCCGGTTTGTTACTGGCTCCTTATATCGATGGTATCAATCTGATTCACGCAACAATCATTTCAGGCATTGTAGTTTTATTCGGCAATTTTGGAGACCTTATCGAATCCATGTTCAAACGATGTATAGAAATTAAAGACTCAGGGCATATTATGCCGGGACACGGAGGTGTGCTTGACCGTTTAGACTCTATCCTGTTTGCTTTGCCTGCCATCTTTGTGTATCTGGCATTTGCTACAAATCTATAATTTTTCAATTTTCAGTTCACCATTTTCAATTTTATAATACCTTTGCAAACTGAAAATCATACCAAATAAAAGTAAAAATTATGACATTACATAAGGCTGGTTACAAATTATTATTGAAAATACTGGGCGTTGGGATACTTCTCAATCTGGCATCGTATTATTTCATTAATAATACTGTTATAGTTTATACTATTCTAATAACCAGTATCGTCATATACCTGTTAATCGTCAACTTTTTCCGTTTTCCCAACCGGGTGATTATTCAGGATGACAACACAATATTAGCTCCGGCAGACGGAAAAATTGTTGTTATTGAGGAGACCGAAGAACCGGAATATTTTAAAGACCGGAGAATACAGGTCTCTATTTTTATGAATATCTTCAATGTACACATCAACTGGTTTCCCGTTAACGGTGTCATCAAATATTTCAAATACCATAAAGGAAATTATGCTGCAGCCTATCTCCCGAAATCTTCTACGGAAAACGAAAGAACTTCCATTGCAATAGAATGCAATAATGGTCAGACCATACTCATGCGTCAGATTGCAGGAGCCATAGCAAAACGTATCGTATCATACACACCCGTCGGAGGCAAAGCACGTCAGGACCGGCACGCCGGATTTATTAAATTCGGTTCACGGGTAGACCTCTTTTTACCATTGGATACTAAAATTGAAGTGAAATTAGGTCAGAAAACAATAGGTTCGCAAACCATCATTGGAACGTTCAAATAAATTTCAAATTACTAAATCATGTCTACACAATCGGCAGTAAAGGTGGTTACCACCCATGTTTTATCCGAAATGAAACTCAAGGGTGAAAAAATCAGCATGCTAACTTCCTATGATTATTCCATGGCCCGTATTGTTGACCAGGCCGGTATTGACATTATACTGGTAGGCGATTCGGCTTCCAATGTCATGGCAGGACACGAAACAACCCTTCCCATTACCCTGGACCAGATGATTTACCATGCGGCTTCCGTTGTCAGGGGAGTTCATAGAGCACTCGTAGTAGTGGACATGCCGTTTGGCAGCTATCAGGGAAACAGCAAAGAAGCTTTAAGTTCCGCTATCCGTATCATGAAAGAAACGGCTGCAGATGCTATAAAACTCGAAGGAGGCGAAGAAATACTCGAATCTGTCCAACGGATTTTATCTGCCGGCATCCCTGTGATGGGCCATCTGGGACTTACCCCACAAAGCATCCACAAATTCGGAACATATGCTATACGGGCGAAAAAAGAAGAAGAAGCTCAAAAACTGGTCCGGGATGCACACCTGCTGGAAAATGCCGGTTGTTTTGCCATCGTACTCGAAAAAATTCCGGCAGCCTTAGCCAGCCGCGTCGCCCGGGAAGTAAGCATTCCTATCATCGGCATCGGAGCCGGTGGCGGTGTGGACGGTCAGGTATTGGTGATTCATGATATGCTGGGAATTAACCAGGAGTTCTCTCCCCGCTTTCTCCGCCGCTACCACAATCTGTTTGCTGAAATAACCGGAGCTGTCAGCAACTACATTACAGATGTCAAAAGCGGCGATTTCCCCAATGAAAGAGAACAATATTAAGAGATTATTTCCTTATGTTAGAAGTTTTATACGAAGATAATCATATCATTGCCGTCAATAAAAAAATTTCAGATATTGTACAAGCAGATAAAACCGGAGATGTCCCACTAAGCGACGAAGTGAAGGCATACATCAAACAAAAGTACAACAAACCGGGAGACGTTTATCTGGGCATTCCCCACCGGATCGACCGACCGGTCAGCGGAGTCGTTATTTTTGCCCGCACCAGTAAAGCTCTGACACGCCTGAACAAAATGTTTCAGGAACACGAAAAAGAAATTACCAAAATATATTGGGCCATTGTAGGCAATCTCCCGCAAGAAGACCATGCGGTTTTAACTCACTATCTGGTCCGAAATGCAGAAAAAAATAAATCTCATGCTTATAATCAGCCTAAAGCCGGTGCAAAAGAAGCCAAACTGGAATATAAATTACTGGGCTCCTCTCAAAAATACTACCTTCTGGAAATAAAACTATATACAGGACGTCACCATCAAATCCGGTGTCAGCTTGCAAAAATCGGTTGCCCGATTAAAGGAGACCTGAAATATGGATTCCCCCGGTCAAATGAAAAAGGAGGAATCAGTTTACATGCCCGGTCCATCAGCTTCAAACATCCGGTAAGCCAGGAAACAATTACGATAACAGCAACTCCCCCGTTAAACGATTCACTGTGGAAAATATTTTATTCGGGGCTGAAGAAGTAAGGAATATTCCCGTTCCTGTTGCACTATAATAAATCACTGGCCAGGTCTGCCAAACGACTGCGTTCCCCCTTTTCAAGATGAACATGGGCAAAAATATTCTGGCCCTGCATCTTATCGAAAAGATGTGAAAGACCATTCGAATTTTTATCCAGATAAGGAGAATCTATCTGCTCAATATCTCCTGTAAATATCATTTTTGTTCCCTCACCTGCACGGGTTATAATCGTCTTAATCTCATGAGGTGTCAGGTTCTGCGCTTCGTCAACAATAAAATAAACATCGGAAAGACTGCGTCCACGGATATAAGCCAACGCCGAAATCAGCAATTTCTGGTCCTTCTGCAACTCATCAATCAAACGATTCTCTGCACTATGCAGATTAAATCTCCGTTTGATAAATCCCAGATTATCATACAAAGGCTGCATATAAGGATCTACTTTTTCATTCACATCTCCCGGTAAATATCCCAGGTCTTTACTTGATAAAGCAACTATAGGACGAGCCAAATAAATAAACTCATATTGTTTATTTTGCTGCAAAGCCGAAGCCAATGCCAATAAAGTCTTGCCAGTGCCAGCCTTTCCGCTGATAGCAACAAGCTGAATATCAGGATTCAGTAAAGCATCCACAGCAAAAGCCTGCTCAGCATTTTTAGGATAAATACCAAAAACATTCGGCTTATCCACCCTGCGGATAACCCTCTTCACAGGATCATAACAAGCTAACACAGAAGCATTTTCATTCTTAAGTACATAATAATTATTCCCCTTTATCTCCTGATTCGGAAATATCTTTTCTGCATCAACTCCACCCACATTCTCATAAATACTATTGATTAAATCTACATCAAAATGCTCTATCTCCCTCACACTGCGATTAATTGCAAAATCCAGATTCTCCACCTGGTCTGTTTTATAATCTTCCGCCTGTAACCCCAAAGAACGGGCCTTCATACGCAGATTCATATCCTTCGTAACCAAAATCACCGGCCGTCCTTTCAGCTTTTCACTGATAAACTCAGTGACAGCCAGGATACGGTGATCCGGAGTATCATCACTGAAAGAATCCCGCATTCTTTGTGAAAATTTTACTCCGGGCTGAATAAACAAACGCCCACGGCCCTTTCCCAAAGCAGCTCCCTTATCAAAAAAATCCTTATCTGAAATTTTATCCAGCTCACGGGCAAACTCACGGGCATGGAAATTAATCAAATCATTCCCTTTTTTAAATTTATCCAATTCTTCCAATACTACAATCGGAATAACAATATCGTTATCGGCAAAATTATAAATGGAACGATAATCGTGCAAAATCACATTCGTATCCAGCACAAAAGTCTTTTTTTCATTCTTAGTCATAATAGCATGAATTAGCTTGCTTTGGGATATGATACAAATATTATACCACAAAGGTTTCCTGAAAAACAGTTTTTTAAAGAAAAAAATACGGTACTTTCCGTAAATTTACAGAAAGAACCCGCAATACCCAAATATCTCCGGCACTTAATGAATAAACCTGAACAGGCGGTTCCACCGGATTTTACTCAAAAACGACTTGTCTTTATCCAACGACAACCAGATAAAATAAGCCTTTCCGACAATATGGTCTTCAGGTACAAATCCCCAAAAACGGGAATCCGCAGAACAATGACGGTTATCTCCCATCATCCAGTAATAATCCATCTTAAAGGTATAAGTATCTGCCGGTTGCCCATTGATATAAATAACCGAATCTCTTACTTGCAAATCATTGCCTTCATAAGCCCCGATAACCCGCTCATACAAAGGTAAAGTTTTCATATTCAATTCTACCACATCCCCTTTTTTCGGTATATACAACGGACCGAAATTATCAACATTCCAGGGATAATTCTCAGGGTCAAACGGGAAAATATCAGCATTATTTCCCGTTTCCTCCACTTTTACTATTTCCTTTACATTCGGAAACTTTTTCAACTCTTCCACCATATCCAGAGTCAAAGGCAACTCATAATCAGAAGCACCCATACTGATATCATCCAAAGCAATTCCCAATTCCTGCAATTTCATCCGGTTCAGTGGAATACCATTCGTTTTTACCCGGTACTTGTATTGCAATTGTTCCGGATTATCTGCTATCTCCCCATTCACATACAACTGCCCGTGCTTCAACTCTATCATATCTCCGGGCATTCCTACACCTCGCTTGATATAATTCTCTCTTTTATCCACCGGACGGGCTATAATCTCAAAACGCTCTGCCATTCTTTCCCGAACCATTTTTTCCGCATCAGCTCTGGAAAGAGACGGACTCTGAGAAAGAAAATAATCCACATTCGAACGCACCTGGCTATAATAGTCCGGATTCTCTCTGCCTACCACCACCGTATCACCGGCAGGAAAATTAAAAACTATAATGTCATTCCGCTTGATTTTCGAAGTACCGGCAATACGCTTATAAGGCCATTTTACCGCCTCTGAATAGGCCTTCGTACTTTTTGTGAAAGGCAATGTGTGGTGAGTAAAAGGCACCGCTAAAGGTGTATTGGGCAATTTCGGTCCGTAAGCCACCTTACTCACAAAAAGATAATCGCCCACCAGCATACTTTTCTCCATGGAAGAGGTCGGTATGGTATAAGCTTCAAAAAAGAACATACGAATCAAAGTAGCAGCAACAACAGCAAATATCAAGGCATCAATCCACTCCACCGCTTTGGTCTGTTTCTCTACCCCTTTCTTTTTCCAGAACGCCCAATGTACCCGCTTTGTGATATAAACATCAAAAATGACAGGCACTAATATCAACAACCACCAGCTACCTACCCAATAGGCCCAAAGCAAATAAATCACCAAAACCACTCCGAATTTCACCCACTTATTCATCAATATCCCTCTCATAAATTCATTATTTTTAATCACTGATTATGCATTTTCCAATTTCAGCATGTCTTCCATACTGAAAACTCCGTTTTTCCCTTTTAAAAACTCGGCAGCCAACACCGCCCCCATAGCAAATCCTTCCCGGGAAAAAGCAGCATGACGGATTTCTATTTCATCCACCTCCGATTTATATAAAACAGAATGGATTCCGGGCACTTCCCCTATCCGCTTGGCAGTAACCGGCAAAACCCCTTGAGGCATTTCCGAACCGTGTTCCAACTGCCAGGAGGTATATCCTCCATGATTGTTCAGAATCTCTTCGGCAATGGTTATCGCTGTTCCGCTGGGAGCATCCAATTTATGGATATGGTGGGTCTCCTCTATAAAAACCTTATAATTATCAAAGCCATTCATCAACTTGGCTAAGTATTTATTCAATTGGAAAAAAATATTGACACCGATACTGAAATTGGAGGCATAAAAAAATCCGCCGTTCCGCTGGCGGCAATCCTCCACCACTTCTTCCCAACGTTCCAACCATCCCGTTGTTCCGGAAACCACCGGTACACCATTTTCAAAACACCATTTATAATTGTCCACAGCCACGGCAGGTGCAGAAAATTCAATAGCCACATCCGCCTGACGCAATTGCTCTCCCGCCACCGTCGAACGATTGTTTTCATCTACCGTCAATACCACCTCGTGCCCTCTTTCCACGGCAATGTGTTCAATCATTTTTCCCATTTTACCGTATCCTAACAAAGCTATATGCATAACTCATTTCTAAAATTAACACACAAAGTTAGCAATATTCCTTCAGTTTGTAAGTAAATCAACGGTCAAATATGATTCAAAAATTAAGATTTTACCGTTACATACTTCTGGTTGCGGCTTGTGGGGTTGTCCGGTTCTGTCGTCAGCACTACATAGTCCGGGCGTGTCTCCTCGGCAACAGTAGGAAGCGGCCAGCCCAACGATTGCCAGCCGCTTACAATCTTATCCACACCGCTACCGGCTTTCCCGGCACGCCCAAGCCGCATGAACATCTTTTGCAGTATCGGATTACGGCAAATGCTGTGTCCTCCCTCGAAATATTGCTGTTTGGAAACCAACATCATACCCGGATTTCTGAAAATCAGGTTATCATCAGTTCGCTCCACAACAATATTCCCCATTGCATTAATATCCTGATGTATAATACAATTGATAAGTGCCTCTCTCACGGCATCGTGAGCCGGTGTCTCTGACGCACCCCCGTCTTTCGTCATGAACGGACAGGACAGCGATTGTATCAGACGGTTAAGCACTTATTTTACCTTTATTATGTGCACAATCCCAAAAGTTCTTTTTATAACGAACAATGGCCTTTTCGGTAAGCCCGTCCAGGAAAAAACGGTTGTCTTTCTCCATCACACCAAGCACAATCGTACCGCCATTTGTATTGGCAAAAGCCGAATAGCTTTCCAAAAAACTGCCGGGGAATCCTCCGCGTGCCGATTTGAACTTGACTTCCGAAGTCTCGCCTTGGCTTATCAATGCCTTGATTCTACTATGTATACTTGCTGTATGTTCCGCCATAATCATTCTCTGCGATTCACATCTAGTAGTTTGGCTATAAGTTGTTTTCTTTTTACAAAAAAAATGCTTTTGTCGGATAAGACCGTGTGGAACAACAGGTTTCTTTAGTTTTTTTATCACGGAAATAAACAGCACTTAGCGGGAAACAGGGGATAACTGACAATCACCTCAAACGTCCCCCTGCTGTTCTCCTGCCACGATTTAAAGTTATAATCGTAAGCACAAAGCACTTTCACCTCAGAAATCAGTTTGACACCCGCCAATATGCCGATTTCACCGATACTGCGGCCCAACAAGGAAAACTGGAACTTTTCCTGCTGGGTATGGTGATTCACGTAAAACGACACCACACCGTCCGCCTGAAAGTCGTTTTCATACTGTTTCAGGCAGATTCCCCACTCCATGTCACAGGTCGTCGGAGATGCCGTCGTGCGGTAAGCCGTGGGTTGCCAGATACGTCCCAGAATACGGATACGGTATCTTCCGTACAGGTAGTTCGTCCCTCCGAAAATAACCCTTCCCTTCTTAAAGAAAGAGAACATATTCTGCGCAGAGAGTCCGACGCGCAGCGAACGCCCGGCAATGTATTCCACGCCGATTCCGGCATTCCAGTCTTTCCTCGTTTCCAAAAAATTCGCCAATGCCGGGTCGTATTCCTCCTCCAAATCTACTTTTTCCCTGTCTGCCGACTGCAACTGGTACGACAGGGATAATCCCATGTTCAATGCGCCATTGCGGGATGCCAACGAATAAGCGTACGACAGGGACAGGTCCGAGGAATTGAGGTAACCGATTTTGTCGTGTAGAATTTTCACCCCCGTCTGCATCCTGTATTTCTCCGAGTAAAAGGTTCCCGTACCGAAAAACGTGACGGGACTACCTGAAACGGCCATCCATTGTTTCCGGGCTGAGAGGAAAAAATAAGCACTTGCGTCAGTGTGGACGAATGCCGGATTGATGTAATACGGGTTCTCCCAGTAAAAGGCCGTCGACGGGTTAATCTGGCCTTTTACAGAAGAGACTGCCAACATAGAGGTTAACAGCATCCCTACTATATATTTCCGTATCCTCCTGGTCATCTAATCAGTGTTATGTATCCTGTTTTCATTCTCTCCCCATTCGCGGTGCGGTAATACAGCTTGTAGAAATAAGTATCCTCCGGAGCTTGTTTCCCCTTGTAGCTTCCGTCCCACCCGTTGTCTCCTGAATAAATCCTGAGTCCATTACGGTCCGTGATTTCCACCCGGTAGTCTGCCATAAAGACATCGTTGATACCATCCCCGTTCGGACTGAACGTGTTGACGGGCTTGGGCAGGAAAAGCACCTCTATCCGTATACTGTTTTCTGTAATACAACTGTCCGCATTCCAGACTTTCAGTGTGACGTCATAGTACTTCCGGGTCGTGGCGTCGAACGTATGGGTAATGCTGTCTCCTTTGACCGTTGTCCCGTCCCCGAACTCCCACACGCACTCCATGTCCGGCAATACTTCCGTGCGGAAGTGTACGGTGGGGTAATCCTCGTCGATGACCTGCCGGTCTGCATATATGGGCACATGCGACAGATAAGGCGGCACACGCTGGACGTGTGAGAACCGGTTTTTGCAGCCGTTAGCGGTTTCCGTGCGGAGCCGGATGCGATAAACGCCGGAATCCGCATACTGGTGGAATCCCTCTTCGGAGCGGTATACGGTCCCGTCCCCCATCTCCCATTGCCAGGTGTCTATTATCTGCTGCTGCGGGTCGAAAAAGAAACTATATCCGTGGGTACTGCAATCGTCCAAAAGCAATCCGATGCTACCCTGTACCTTTTTCTCTTCCGTAAGGGTCAGCGTGACTATACTGTCGCAGCCGTGAATGCTGGTCAGGCGGTGTTGGTGCACCCCAGGCTCGGTGACGCTGAATCCGTATCCGGTGTACGGGCTTCCCTCGCAGAGAACTCCGGAGAACTGCATGTCATATACCGGATGGACGGTGAGATCCAAACTGAATATGCTGTCACAACCGTGTACGGTCCGCAGGGAATCATAATATATGCCGCTTTCGTACAGGCGTCTGCCCCGGAAATCGATGGTATCTCCCTCGCAGATGTATTCCGGACGGGGATGGAGATAGGTGGGGTATACATACAGTTCTAAGGTGATGATGCTGTCGCAGCCCCACTGGTTTTGCAGGGGCAGCCGGAAGGAGTTGCTTGTCCTGATGTCGGAGAGATGAAATCCGTGCTTGTCATACCGTTTCGAAGGGCAGACGGAATCGTAGACGGTGGGATGGAATACCGGGAGGACGGTAAGATGCAGGAAGAGGACGGAATCGCATCCGTCCTGGGAAAGCAGGGAGAGGCGGTGCAGGCCGTCAGTCATCACCTGTGTCAGCCGGAATCCGTGTTTATAGTACGGCTCTCCCTGGCAAACCGTGTCGAACAACGGTGTCTCGTATAGCGGATGGACGGTGAGGGACAAGGTGCGGATGGAATCACATCCCCAGCGGGTTTGCAGGGTGTCGCTGACGATGGTGTCAGCAGTGATGGCAGAGAGGTCAAAGCCGTGGTGGTGGTAGTCGTTACCGTAGCATACCGCATCAGAGAAGGAAAGGTTATAGACCGGATGTACGGTTAGTGTCAGGCGGAAAATGCTGTCGCAGCCGTGTACGGTTGTAAGGGTATCGTCATACACACCGCTTTCATACAAGCGTCTGCCTCGGAAATCGATGGTGTCTCCCTGACAGAGGTTTCCCGATTCAGGAAAAAGATAAGTCTGAGAAACATACAGATGCAGGGTAACGGTGCTGTCACAACCGTGTATGGTGGGATAGGTTGCTGTAAACGTGCCGCCGATGGTTCCAGAGGGCAGTTGGAAACCGTACCTGTTGTAGGCATCCCCTTGACAAATGGTGTCGTAGAACGTCTCATAGTATACCGGATGGACGATGAGGGACAGGGTACGGACGGAGTCACATCCCCAACGGGTTTGCAGGGTGTCGCTGACGATGGTGTCGGCAGTGACGGCTGAGAGGTTGAACCCGTGGTTGTGGTAGGTGCTGCCGTAGCATATCGCGTCAGAGAAGAAAAGTTTCTCCGGTTGGTGAACATTCAGGTGCAGGCGGACGATGCTGTCGCAACCTGACACTGCGCTGATATGCTGAAAGCGGTAAATACCTAATTTTGTATAACCCGTTCCCTCCCATTCGTAAGGTAAATCCTTTTCGCAAATGTCTATTATAGTGTCCGTGACGATGGTTTTGCATCCCGTTGTATCCCGACCGGCGACACAACGCACAGACCAGGCAGCATTATCGCTAAGGGGGATAGTATATATACCACTATAAAAAAAAGAAAGGGCATAAACAGCTTTATTATCATATTCTTTGGTAGTTGACCAATAATTTCCACCAGTGGTATTGGTATCATAGTCAAAAGGATATAAACGATGGCCGGCAGCTGGCAAAAAAACAGCATTGCCATTGATTTTATCTGTAAATCGCATACCGCTGACTCCGTTCTGTTGGGTCCATTCATGGGTCACCTTCAAATCGTCCAACAAAGTATATATTTCTCCGATATTCGGAATCCGCCAATCTGCGGGACATGGATTATTGACCGCCTCCCAAGAGGGATCATTATAATGGTTTCCCCAATCGTCAAAGTCAATATCCCCTTTAAGAGGATGCCCCTTTTTCCAATTCCATTGATAAAGCAGGCCGAACGATTCGGGGGTATTCGCAAAGGTGTTGGGACTGTCCACATTGCTTTCCGCCCAACATACTCCGTTAATCAGCACTCCTCTTTCTTTGCAAGGTTTACCGCATAATGTATCCACCGTCAGATATAAATCAAAAATAGTATCACATCCGCTTATCAGATTGGTACGCCGAATGCGATACTCTCCGGTTCTTGTCCCCTCTGAAAAGGTTGTATCGTGCCATGTATAGGGCAAATTCTCTTTGCAAATATTTTCCGAGGCTGTCAAAACAATATGGCACGCATTTTCGTCGGCAACACAACGGACGGAATAGCCATGGGCATAAGGCTGTTGCCGGAGAATATGGTTATCCCATATAGCCCAATGATTTGAACTTGACCAATACTCTTTACGTTGAATATTATGGGTAACGCCATGCTCATCACGATAACTAACAGCAGGGAGGAAAATAGCGTTACCGGTAGCGATGTCTGTATATCTTGTTCCTACCCATCTGTCTTGTGCTGTCTCTGTTTTGTTTACTTTCGTTCTGTCTAACAGCGTTTTCATTTCTTCCACGGTAGGCATCCGCCACCCGACAGGACACGGATCATTAGCCGCCTCCCATGTATCCCCCGGTTCAAGGCTGCTATCCCAACCGGCAACCGTATCCGGATACATTGCCGGCCACCCTTTCCGCCGATTCCATTGGTAAAGCATTCCGTATGAGTTCCCGGGATTGGCAAAACGACCCGGTTCATCTACGTTGTACTTTGCCCAGCAGATACCGTTGATTAGCACTCCGGGACAAGGTCTTTCTACCGTCAAATGCAAATTAACGATGCTGTCACAACCTGTTACAGTACTAATGCGCTGAAAGTGGTAAATCCCCGATTTCGTCCCGATGCCGAAAATCGTGTCGCACCATTCGTAAGGCAAATCATTTGTGCCAATGGTTAGGAAAGTGTCTGTGATTATGTCATCACATCTTGGCACATCCACATCGGCAACACAGCGAACAGAGAATCCAAATATATTTTGAAAAATGCCAGTTACACCTGGAGTTTCTATAAGATCCAAACACCAAACACTATTCTGAGTAACTATCGTATTGGGTGTGTTTGACCAATAGTATCCATGCCAACGATTGCCGTTTCCTGAATGACTGTCAATGCTGCCTGCGTGAGGAAAAAAAAGAGAACTGCCGGAACTTTTGTTTGTGAAAGCTATACCAGTAACGCCGTTTAATTGCGTTTTTATATAACCAACCCTTGAAACGTCCAATAGGGTTCGCATTTCTTCTATGCTCGGCACCCGCCAACCGACAGGACATGGGTCGTTTTCCTTCTCCCAAGATGCTGCGGTATAGAAACTCTCATCCCAGTCAGCACCAGGCTTCTCTCCGGGCCATCCTTTCCTTCTATTCCATTGATAATACATACCATCAGATTCAGGGGCGGAAGCGAAAAAACCGGGCTTATCAACGTTGCTTCTTGCCCAGCATATGCCATTCATCAGTACTCCAGGGCAATGAATTTCACATAATGTATCTATTATTAGATATAAATAGACAATACTGTCGCAACCGGTTTCTTTACAGGTGCGGCGAAAACAATACTCTCCGGTCTTTGTCCCTACGTCAAAAGTCGTGTCGCGCCATCGGTAGGGCAATTCTTTCTCGCAAACGGTTTCTGAAATACTTACGACAAGGTCACAGGCAGTTTCGTCGGCGACACAACGGACAGATATTCCCATAGCCGGGTCAAAGGGAACGACGGATGATTGAATCTCGTAAGCTCTCAAAGCGTAATGAAATGAATTGCTCCAATAATAAGAAGTTGTTTCATAGATAGTTCCATCGAAATGGCCTGCAAAATAAAAATAAAGGGTATCGTTGGTTAATCTATTTACATACATTCTTCCATTGGATGTGAACTCACTCTTTACAGCTTTATAATCCAACAATTTATTCCATTCTTCAATGGAAGGAATTCGCCAGCCCAGAGGGCATGGGTCATTGACTGTTTCCCAAAAATCTCCGGATTCGGGGGTATTGTTCCAGTTGGTTTTATCCGCTCCTGCGTTTGGCCATCCCTTTTTTCGGTTCCATTGATAGAGCATGCCGTATGGGTTGCCGGCATTTGCAAAACGCCCCGGTTTATCCACATCGTATTTTGCCCAACATACGCCGTTGATTAACGTACCCGCACAAGGCTTGGAGATATCTTCGCCTTGTGCCAATACTTGGAATCCAAAGAAGAGAATGCATCCTATAAGCCCTATTCTCTTCTTCATTGTGCGTATGTTGGGATTTGATGTCATCTATTAATGTGCCAGTATTTTCTTGCAAAGTCTGAAGCTATATCGTTAATTCCCGAATAGTAGGTGTACAGATGTCCCGGAGCCATCTCAGTTCTTGATGGCAAATACTGGACAAGATTGATCATATTCATAGAGTCTTGCTCAAAAGGCGTTCTTTCTATCCGCAGTTCATACAATCTTTTTAAATTGTCCGGATTGTCATATATCAGATCGGTCAATTGGGAACGGGTGGCATACAAATATTGCATATTCAAACCCGAGATGTCCAATCTGGTTATTTTTGTTCCGGAAATATTCAGAATATAAACCATGGTATTTGACAGATCTATTGAAGAAAAAGAAGTATAGGCGATATTCAGCTGCCACAATTCTTTATACATAGCAAAACTTGTATCGCAAATAGAATGGTTGTTTATCTCCTTTATCGGAGTTTCTTCAAGATAAAGATCCGTAAGATATATACTATTGGTTAAATTGAGTCTTTCTAATCGGGTAAACGAAACATAAAGGTACATCAACATCGGATTTTCTTGAAAATCAAGTTCTTTTAAGGGATTGTACTCCGCTTCCACCATATAAAGTTCAGGGTTGCCCGAAAAATTCAATTCCGTTAATCGGTTGTGATTTGCAAAAAATGATTCCAGCGCAGGTAAATTACTGATATTAATGGAAGTAAACTCATTGTTCGAGATGTCGAGTGTGTACAGACTTGAACAACCGGTCAGATTTATTTCATCCAAGTAATTTCCTGCGCAACTTAATCCTAACAAATTACTGTTTCTGGAGGCACTCAACAAAATAAGACCGTTATTATCCACATCCAGATAACCTATAGCTTCCCCGGAACCTACAATCGTGATATTATGAGACGGTTTTCCATTGTCGAATATATAAACAATCGTATCAGTACCCTTTGCCATTGTACGGGGATCTTTGCCATCCCAATAAATCGTCATCTCTTCAGTTGTCCTGCTTCGAATAGTAACCGTATCTTGGATGCTTACCATTATAATGGCATTTTGATTTTCCGCCCTCGTTTGCGGCATCCGACTCAGTGCCTGCTCAATTAATTCGGCTTTTGAATACTTTTGTTGTTTCTCGGGTTCATAGTTTTCGAACTCATTTTGACTGCATGAAGTTACTCCCATCAACAGGGTTACACACGCCAACAGCATAAAATACATAGATTTCATACCGTTTAAATAAGTTGACATTCTTTTCATAACACGAAAAATTCAGATTTCAACAAATATAACAGATTTTTATTAAAATAAAAATAAATATGCAAAAAAACCGTCTGAAACATGTCAGACGGCCCTTTTCCTCAGGATATTTTGTATAATTATTTCGCAAATTCTTTTACTTTGGCAACCACAGCTTTGAAAGCTTCCGGGTGGTTCATGGCTAAATCGGCCAAAACCTTGCGGTTGATGTCTACTTCCGCTTTATGAATCAAGCCCATAAATTTGGAATAAGACAATCCTTCCAGGCGGACAGCTGCATTAATTCTCTGAATCCACAATGCTCTGAACTCTGATTTCTTTTTACGTCTGTCACGGAACGCATATGTCAAACCTTTTTCATATGTGTTTTTGGCAACCGTCCAAACATTTTTTCTTGCACCAAAGTTTCCTTTGGTTTGTTTCAAAACCTTTTTTCTACGTGCTCTTGAAGCAACGGCATTTTTAGCTCTTGGCATAATTTTCGTTTTTTGAATGTCAGCGTTCCTCTATGGAAGAAACTTACGGCATAACATTCCGGTTAATAAAATAAATTTCTTAAAAAATAGTCTCTTACATCACAAGCATCTTGCGCACTGCAGCCAGATTGTGTCCGTCCACAGTAGTTGCGTGTGTCAGATTTCTTTTTTGTTTTGTTGTTTTCTTGGTCAGAATATGACTTTTGAAAGCATGTTTTCTCTTAATCTTCCCCGTAGCGGTCAGAGTAAATCTCTTTTTCGCGCTACTCACTGTCTTCATCTTTGGCATCTTCTCAAATTTTAATTGTGTTTCAGAAAAATATAATTACCCGGCTCACGCCGGTATCCTGAGCATTTCAATAAAAGCGACGGCTTTTTATTTCTTCGGTGCCAGCACCACAATCATTTTCTTACCCTCCAGCTTGGGAGCAGCTTCAACCTTCCCGTAATCCTCCAGTTCGGTGATAAAACGAGATAAAATATCACTCCCCTGGTCTTTAAACAAGATGGAACGACCTTTAAAGAAAACGTATGCCCTCACCTTTGCACCTTCCTGCAAAAATTCTTTCGCATGCTTCAATTTAAAATTAAAGTCATGGTCATCCGTCTGCGGACCGAAGCGAATCTCCTTCACAACCACTTTAACACTCTTTGCCTTGATTTCTTTCTGTTTCTTCTTTAACTGATACAAAAACTTACTGTAATCAATAATACGGCATACAGGCGGTTCCGCATTCGGGGAAATTTCCACCAAATCCAATCCGGCCTCATCCGCCATAGCCAAAGCTTCACGCAAAGGGTATACGCCCGTTTCGATATTTTCTCCCACAACTCGTACCTGAGCTGCACGGATTGACTCATTAATTCTGTGCTGAGGTTCTTTATTAACCTGATTTCTTGAGCCTCTGAATTCCATTCTTGTTGCTATAATTAAATCCTCCTTAGTTTGTTTATTAATAACTGTAAATAGTCTGTAACTGACTGTCCACTTCTGCTTTTATCTTCTGAATAAACTCCCCTGCCGGCATGGTTCCCATGTCTCCTTGTCCTTGGCGACGAACGGAAACCGTGTTGCTGTTCATCTCATTCTCCCCGACAATCAACAGATAAGGAATCTTTTTCAATTCATTATCACGAATTTTACGGCCAATCTTCTCGTTCCGGTCATCTAAAACGGCGCGAATATCGGAATTATTTAACAAATCCGAAAGTTTTTGGGCATAATCATTGAATTTTTCACTAATAGGCAAGATAACCACCTGGTCCGGTGCTAACCACAACGGAAATTTTCCTCCGGTATGCTCAATCAGTACAGCCACAAAACGTTCCATACTACCAAACGGAGCCCGGTGAATCATAACAGGACGATGTTTCAGATTGTCCGCACCGGTATATTCCAATTCAAAACGTTCGGGCAGGTTGTAATCCACCTGAATCGTCCCCAACTGCCATTTCCGGCCGATAGCGTCCTTCACCATAAAATCCAACTTGGGTCCGTAAAAAGCAGCTTCACCCAATTCCACCGTCGTTTTTAATCCCTTTTCTTCGGCAGCTTCAATAATAGCCCGTTCCGCTTTTTCCCAATTTTCATCGGTACCGATGTACTTTTCACGATTATTCGGGTCGCGCAAAGACACCTGAGCCGTAAAATCTTCAAAATCCAAAGCCTTGAAAATAGTAAAGATAATATCTATAACCTTTTTAAATTCCTCTTTCAACTGGTCGGGCGTACAGAATAAGTGGGCATCGTCCTGCGTAAAACCGCGTACACGGGTCAAACCGTGCAATTCACCACTCTGTTCGTAACGATACACCGTACCAAATTCGGCAAAACGCAAAGGCAGGTCTTTATACGAACGCGGTTTGAACTTATAAATCTCACAATGGTGAGGACAGTTCATCGGCTTCAGCATAAATTCTTCCCCCTCCTGCGGAGTGGTAATCACCTGGAAACTATCTTTTCCGTACTTCTGAAAATGCCCGGAAGTCTTGTACAAATTCACATTTCCGATATGCGGAGTAATCACCTGCTGGTAACCGTATTTTTTCTGCACTTTGCGCAGGAAACCTTCCAAACGGTCACGCAACATAGCTCCTTTGGGTAACCACATCGGCAAACCTGCACCTACAGATTGGGAAAAAGTAAATAATTCCATTTCCTTACCTATTTTCCGGTGGTCACGTTGTTTTGCCTCTTCCATCAACACCAACCATTCATCCAGCATCTTCTGTTTCGGGAAAGTGATACCGTAAATACGGGTCAACATCTTGTTGTGCTCATTACCTCTCCAATAAGCACCGGCCAGACTGGTCAATTTTATGGCCTTTATGTAAGAAGTATCCGGTAAATGCGGGCCACGGCAAAGGTCCGTAAAAGACCCCTGACGATAATAAGTAATCTTTCCGTCTTCCAAATCGCGGATCAACTCCACTTTATAAGTTTCATTGATTGAGCTAAAATGTTCCAATGCCTCTTGTTTACTGACATTAATACGGCAATATTCCTCCTTCTGACGGGCCAGTTCCAGCATCTTTTTCTCAATAACTTCCAAATCCTTATCCGTCAATACAACCCCTTCTCCTGGTTCTACATCATAATAAAAACCGTTATCAATAGCCGGCCCAATGCCAAACTTGGTATTAGGATACAACTGCTGTAATGCTTCTGCCATTAAATGTGCGGAAGAATGCCAAAAAGCATGCTTACCTTCCTCATCATCCCAGGTATGTAATTTAATTTCTGCATCTTCCGTAATGGAACGCATCAGATCCCGGAGTTCTCCATTTACACTAATCGCCAAAACTTCTTTAGCCAATTGAGGACTGATGGATTTGGCAATATCAAGTCCGGTCACACCCGACTCAAACTCTTTGATATTTCCATCCGGAAATTTAATCTTTATCATAGTCTTTTTTATTTTTTACTACGCTACGTACGCAGCTTATTTTTAATAAAGTGCAAAGATAATAAATAAACTAAAAACTCATTTACTCCTGATGATACAATTTATTAAATAATATCGCCAGATTCATATAAATAGTTGTATTTTGTACTACAATATGGGAAGGTACTTTTATCCGGGCAGGCGTGAAATTCCATATCGCTTTTATCCCCCACGCCACCATCAAATCAGCCACATTCTGAGCATTCTCCGCAGGCACCGTAATAATGCCTATCACGATACTCCGCTCTGCAGCCATTGCCCTGAACTGGTCAATGTGATAGATTCCTATATCATTAACTTTTGTACCGATTTTAGTCTTATCAACATCAAAAGCCGCTTCTATCCGTAAACCAAAAGCCGACAAACCTTTATCCTGCAACAAAGCTCCCCCCAACGAACCGGCCCCCACCAAAAAAGCACTGTCCACCCGGCTGAATCCTAAAAAATCTTCCAGCACCTGAACAAAACTATCCACCTCATATCCCACCCTCGTCTTTCCGGAAATTCCGGTATGAGACAAATCCTTGGTCACCTGAGTTGAATCGATCTCCATGTATTCAGCAATACGGGTAGAAGAAACATATTTTTCACCCTGTTTTTGTAACGTTTTTACAAAAGACAAATACGAAGGCATACGTCTCAAAACAGGTATAGGCACATTATTATCAGCTTTCATAAAAAAATCTCCTTTAATCTCTGGCAGCACCGGAATCAATTTTTATCCTGATTACAGTGTCGTTTTATAACTTGCAAAAATAATCATTTTTTTACAGCTTATAAAAAAAGAATTTCGAACTTTTCATCCTCAGCATAATAAATTTTCCAAATTTAAATTTTCAATATTTAATTGTTTCGTATTTTTGCCCCGTATAACACAATAATCCACAGTACAAAGTGGAAAACTGAAATCTAAAACAAAAACAGATTTATGAACTATCAGGAAACCCTGGACTGGCTTTTTGCCCAACTTCCTATGTATCAACGCCAGGGACAGGCAGCTTATAAAGCCAATCTAGACAATACACTGGCTCTGGACGAATATTTCAACCATCCTCATACCCATTTTAAAACCATTCATGTGGCCGGCACAAACGGAAAAGGTTCCGTTTCTCATATGCTGGCTTCTGTTCTGCAAGAAGCAGGTTATAAAACAGGACTTTATACTTCCCCGCATTTAAAAGACTTCCGGGAAAGAATCAAAATCAACGGAAAAATGGTCAGCAAACAATATGTCGTCGATTTTATTCAAAACAACCAGGAACTTTTTACCCGGCTACGTCCGTCTTTCTTTGAAATGACTGTAGCTATGGCATTCAAATATTTTGCAGACCAGCAAGTGGATATTGCCATTGTTGAGGTAGGTCTGGGAGGACGTCTGGATTCCACCAATATTATTACTCCCCTGGCATCCGTAATTACTAATATTTCATTCGACCACATGGCATTATTAGGTAATACCCTGGAAGCCATTGCCAGCGAAAAAGCAGGAATTATAAAACCCGGAATACCGACTATCATCGGTACACGCGATAAAAATTATGATTTTGTATTCGAAAAAAAAGCAATGGAATACCAGGCACCCCTGACTTTTGCAAGCGATTGCTGGGACCTATACTGCAATGAAGACGGCAGTTACAATTTACATCACCGCTCCGGATGGCGTATTGAACGTTTACAAAGCGAACTTAAAGGTATTTATCAACGGAAAAACATCCCCAATGTACTGGAAGTCATTCACAGACTCCGGGATAAAGAACTTTCGTTAACCGACGAACACATCCGCCAAGGAATCGCAAAAACAATTACTAACACCGGTTTATACGGCCGTTGGCAAACACTGGCAGAACATCCGTTAACCATCTGTGACACCGGTCATAATATTGACGGTATTACGGAAATTACCAAACAACTGAAAAATTGTACATACCGCCGGCTACACTTCGTAATAGGTATGGTAAATGATAAAGATATAGAAAGTGTTTTGCAAATTCTGCCCCGGGAAGCTACTTATTATTTCTGCAAAGCATCTATTCCACGGGCCTTAAATGAAAAAATACTGGCAGAAAAAGCAGAAAAAAACGGACTACGGGGTACATGCTATCCAACCGTTGCCGAAGCATATCAGGCTGCCCGGCAAACTGCCGCACCCGAAGATATGATATACATCGGAGGAAGCACATTCGTCGTAGCAGAAGTTATCTGAAAAATATTAATTTACACACTTTTCAAAACCGGGACGCAAAAATTTCCGGGCATATGGAAACTGGCGTTCAATATCTGTTTTCAATTGCCCCAGCATAGCCCGCAGGTGTCCGATTTCTGTTGCATATTCCGCATAACTTTTTTGAATATTTTTCCAGCTTATATCTGAACGTTCAATAGAAATCAGAACCACTTTAACCCATCCGTTATAGTCATCCGCCCCACACATTTCCGCTTCTTCCTGCACATAATAAGTATGTAAAGCCCGCCGCATTTTTGCCTGCATTAAATCCAGATACCAACTCACAATCTCTATATCTTCTCCCGGACTGACACCCTTTTCACTTGGAAACTTCAGAATTTTTTCAAGACACCGGTCCGCCCAGTGTTCATAAACCTGACAAATTTTAAGAATATCTGAATTTTCTACCATGGGATACATTTTTCCCTCCTTGAGCACATGCCCCATTTCTTCTTCAAAAAATCCCCTGTCTATTTGTTCCAAAGCATAAACATCCTCCACTTTCATTCCCCGTTCTTCTGCCACCTCCTGCAAAACCTCACAAGTAGATTCAAAAATACTCTTCAAACGTTCCCACAAACTGTCATTTTCTTTTACCTCATTGCACTCCAAATTAAATACTCCCCTTTCTTCTATTTTCTTTCCCATGACAAAACTCACACATTGTAACTGAAGTCTGCATTTTTCACACCATCGGTCACAATAATTATAAATTCCCGGAATAAATCCCGGTTCATCCTGCTTTTTCAATTTCTTTTTAGCCACAACTAGAAATTAATAGATTCATAAGCCCACCGATTTCCATCTTACCGCCCCATCCTCCGCATCTCAGTGCAATGGAAATTTCTTATTTTTCAACACAAAAATAGTCTATACCAATCAAAACAACAAAATTTATTAAAATTTCACATAATAATTATAGTTAACTCTGCTTTACCCGTAATAAATAATTTATTACGGAAATACAATCTCATTTACAGCTACTATTATGAAAGAAAATTTTCTGCCGGAACGGACAACCGGTGGGACACCTGAGGGCAAAGCCCCGGTCTCTCCGGTTAATAAACGGCAAAAATTACAAAAACACTGACAGGCACCAGTTCTGAATATCGTTTCAGACGCAAAGGGAAAGTATTGAATCACTTATAATTCAGGAATTACAGTCTGTCCGAAAAAAAATCCTAACAAACAGACCGTAATTCTTAAATCATAAATATTTAAAACAGGCTGTCAATCAAATGGTCATCTGCAAAATTCGGAACAGTTACTTTCAATCCCGGATTATTTTCCATCGCCCGCTTAATGGCAGAAACAGCACCTTCATTGCGTGCCCAGCTCCGGCGGGCTATCCCGTTATTAACATCCCAGAATAGCATACATTTCAGCCGTCTTTCTGCATCAGCCGAACCATCCAATAACATTCCGAAGCCACCGTTAATCACTTCCCCCCAACCTACACCTCCGCCATTATGCAAAGAAACCCACGTTGCTCCCCGGAAAGAATCACCAATCACATTTTGTACTGCCATATCCGCAGTAAACCTGGAGCCGTCGTATATATTAGAAGTTTCACGATAAGGAGAATCCGTTCCCGATACATCATGGTGGTCGCGTCCCAATACCACCGGAGCCGAAATTTCTCCCCATTCAATGGCTTTATTAAATGCCTCTGCAATACGCATACGTCCTTCCGCATCAGCGTACAAAATACGGGCTTGCGAACCCACCACCAGATGATTTTCACCCGCAGCCTTAATCCAGCGAATATTATCATGCATCTGCTGCTGAATTTCCCGGGGCGAGTCAGCCGCCAATTCTTCCAGAACTTTACAAGCCAATTCATCCGTCTTAGCCAAATCCTCAGCCTTACCGCTGGTACAAACCCACCGGAAAGGACCGAAACCGTAATCAAAACACATAGGTCCCATAATATCCTGCACATACGACGGATATTTAAAATCACCGTCCGGTTTCAATATATCAGCTCCGGCACGGGACGACTCCAGCAAAAAGGCATTTCCATAATCAAAGAAATACGTACCGAACCGCTCCACACAGGTATTGATAGCTGCAACATGGCGACGCAAAGATTCCTGCACCTTTTGTTTAAACAAATCCGGTTGCTCTGCCATCAATCGTTTACTCTCTTCAAAATCAAGGCCGGCCGGATAATACCCCCCTGCCCACGGATTATGTAACGAAGTCTGGTCAGAACCCAATTCAACCGCAATATCGTCTTTCGCCAAACGCTCCCACAAATCCACAACATTCCCCTGATAAGCAATGGAAACAATCTCCTTTGCCGACTTGGCCTTCCGGATTCGTTCCGTCAAAACATCCAGGTCATCAATCACTTCATCCACCCACCCCTGAGAATAACGTGTCTGAGTTGCTTTCGGATTTATCTCAGCAGTAACACTGACACACCCGGCAATATTGCCGGCTTTGGGCTGAGCCCCCGACATTCCGCCCAATCCTGCTGTCACAAAAAGTTTTCCGGCAAGCCCCTCACCTTGTCTCGAAATCTTACGCCCGGCATTCAATACAGTAATTGTAGTACCATGAACAATCCCTTGCGGTCCGATATACATATAGGAACCGGCCGTCATCTGACCATACTGGGATACTCCCAACGCATTAAAACGTTCCCAGTCATCCGGCTTAGAATAGTTCGGAATTACCATACCGTTGGTCACAACAACCCTCGGTGCATCTTTATGAGACGGGAATAAACCCATAGGATGACCGGAATACATAACCAAAGTCTGTTCATCTGTCATCTCTGACAAATACTTCATAGTCAACCGGTACTGGGCCCAATTCTGAAATACAGCTCCGTTACCACCATAGGTAATCAACTCATGCGGATGTTGTGCCACCGCTTTATCCAGATTATTGTTAATCATCAGCATAATGGCAGCAGCCTGCAAACTACGATGAGGATAATCATATATATTGCGGGCATACATTTCGTAATCCGGACGAAAACGGTACATATAAATACGTCCGTATTTTTCCAGTTCCTCTGCAAACTCCCGGGCCAACACAGCATGATGACGGGGTTCAAAATAACGCAACGCGTTCCGGATAGCCAGTTTTTTTTCCTCCTTGGTCAGAATATCCTTCCGCTTCGGAGCATGATTTACCTCCGGAGCATAAGGCCGGGGAGCAGGCAATTCTGCCGGAATACCCTCACAGACAGATTTTTGAAATTCCTGTAAAGTCATAGATTTTATCATTTTAATATACAAATATTTATCACTGACACGCAAAGCACAAAAAACAACAAAATCAGAATTTTAAACTACGATTCCTTCATTTATAATCCGCAATTATCCCACCAATTTCGTCAGCACATGCTCATTTCGTACTTTTTGACCCTGCTAATTTAATATTTTCAAACGATTCCGTATAAAAATATTTCAATTTAATTGAAATCCTGCCTGAAAACAAAAAATCCCGACTATAACGAAACTTCTGGTCTATCAGAAAATACAGACCGAATTGGGTTTAATAACAAACCCCACACGCAAACAACGCTGAAAATGATTATAATCAATCATACTCTCGCCATAACCGTTGTAAAACTGTAAATATAAAAATTGATTATCTTCCCGAAACAAACGATAAGCAATTCCTAACTGCCAATTGGCATTTAAATTCCACCCGCCACGTTTTATCATCAGTGCAGAACAATTGAAACGCTTGTTATCACTGGTATAAGTTGCAGAAAAATGCCCGATTCCGGCATACCGGGTCATATGCCTGTTCTGTTTGGCAACCATCATAGCAATCCATGCTTTAGCCTGAAGATTGAAATGCTTGCCGGGTATATAAATACCGGTAAAAGATATACAATTCCAGCTCCGGGAGTAAATCCCATCCCGCCCGTTCGACTCGTGTTCAAACTGGACCATCCCAATCCACTCAATCCTTTTATTCCGGACAAAGTTGCGTCCGAAACCCAGTGTCGGATTATAAGATGTCTCTGTAAAAGGAGCCGATTTCCGGTATATATCCCAAAAAGATTTCTGTGTGTAAGTCAAAAACATATAAAGATGATAAGGAAATAATTTCCGGAAAAGCCGGTGACGCAAACTAAGCTGAAATTTTGCATCAGAATTGTATTTCGTAACTTTCCCTTTTTCAAAATTCGTTCCGGTAATAATATAATTGTCTTTATAAATAGTAAATGCGGGAATATTTTCCAATGCCTGCATCAGACTATCTTCCTGCTGGCTTTCCGGAACCCCCTCCGCCTGATTGATCTGAGCCGGTAAAACTTTCACAGATAACAATAAAAAAAACAACAGGTATTTCCCTTTCATAAGCCTGAAAAAAGATTGAATTTCAGGCCATTTTACGCACAATTTAACAATAGGTTACAACCTTATCTTTCACAAATAATTCACAATAAACCCTATTCCGTATTTACATTTATTCAGCACATAAACTACATCCTTTTCTCCGCTTGTTTATCTACAATTAATACGTACCTTTGCAAATAAACTGTTTTACAATGAAAATAGCAATCCCTACCCGTAACAACATCGTAGATGACCACTTTGGCCATTGCGAATATTATACGATTTTCACTATTGACGAAAACAAACAAATTATTGGTACAGAAACACAAGCTTCCCCGGAAGGCTGTGGTTGTAAATCCAACATCGCTTCCGTACTGGAAGAAAAAGGAATAACACTCATGTTGGCTGGAAACATGGGCGAAGGAGCCAAGAATACACTGGAAGCCCACCACATTCAGGTTATCCGGGGATGTTCAGGTCCTGTTGAAGCGGTGGCCAATGCCTGGCTTCAGGGTAAAATAAATGACTCCGGAGACACCTGCAACCACCACGAATGCAACTCACACCACAGCACAGAACCATTAACATTCAAAGTGCTATAAGTAAACAAATACAGCAAATGATGAATATCAGAATCGGTGATATAGTCAGATTTCTGACCGAAAAATTGGAAGGCAAAGTAACCGGGATTACAGATAACAAGACAGTTCAGGTATATATTGACGAGTACGGATTCGAAATACCTGCTTCTATCCATGATTTGGTTGTCATCCGTTCGGATTTCACCCAATCAGACAAACTTCCTGCCTCAGATACAAAAATACATCCGGCACAAAAAACGGTTACTATAGAATCTGCAAACACCGTCTATCTGGCCATCGTACCGGATAATTTCAATAACCTGCCAGATTCCCGGTATGAATTATTCATTGTCAATGATACTGCCCAGACTTGTCTTTACTCCGTCGCTTTCCGCAAAAACAACCAATACACAGGCATCCTTGCCGGAAATTGCAGCCCCGGCAATGTTAGTTCCATCGGTTTATATACATTAAAAGAAATTGACACCAACATTCAGGCAATCAGCATACAAGCCATATTTTTCCAAAAAGGAATCACCTTATTGAAAAAGGCCGTAGAAGCGGAACTGAAACTCAATGCTGTCAACCTATGCAAAACAGGAGCATACAAACACACACGCTGGTTTAATTCTATATCCGTTTTATATCCTCTGGACAAAGAAAACCTCATAACCACAAAAGAAATCGACGGAAAACAACTTCGGGAAGCAATGAAAGAAAAGCAAACTTCCGGAGAATATACACCCCGCCGGCCTCAGAAACAAATTACGGGCAACATCATAGAAATTGACCTCCACAGCAATGAGGTGCTCGAAACAACAGCAGGCATGGACAACAAAGACATTCTGGAATACCAATTAGATGTATTCCGGAAAACCATGGACGAATACAAATTACGGAAAGGTCAGAAAATCGTATTCATCCACGGCAAAGGTGACGGCATTCTCCGGCAACGGCTTATTTGGGAACTTCAAACCAAATACAAACGCCACAACCACCAAGATGCCTCCTTTAAACAATACGGCTACGGAGCCACAATGGTCACCATCAAATAATGTCCGGCAAATTACACCTCATTTAAAATATCCAGAATATAGTCTGCTTTTTCTTTGCCGGAACAGACAAAAAAAATCCCTGAACTTCTTTGAAATTCAGGGATTTAATATCATTTTATTTCTCTTAAAAGGAGTTTCAGATAGCCAACCCACAATGTCCCCTGTCGGTCTGAAAAGTCACTAATTATTTACTTTCCAACTCTCCGATATAACGTTCTGCATCAATAGCAGAGCGACAACCCATGCCTGCGGCAGAAATCCCCTGACGATAAACCGGATCCATAATATCCCCGGCAGCAAACACACCCGGAATATTGGTACGGGTAGAAGCACCTTCCGTAATAATATACCCTTGCTCATCCACATGCACATATTTGCTGAAAACCTCCGAATTCGGATGATGACCTATCGCCAAAAAGAAACCGTCAATCTTTATATCCTTCTCAGACTCATCCGGTTCACCCTTCCGGTACACCAGACGCGCTCCCTCTACTCCCATATCCGAACCGTAAAGTTCAAGTGTATTGTGCTCAAACAACACCTCTATGTTAGAAGTATTAAACACCCGTTGCTGCATCGCTTTGGAAGCCCGCAAGTAAGGTTTCCGCACAATCAGATATACTTTCCGGCACAAACCGGCCAAATAAGTAGCCTCCTCACAGGCTGTATCGCCTCCGCCGACAACAGCCACATCCTTCCCACGATAGAAGAACCCATCACACGTTGCACAGGCACTTACACCCATACCTCTGAACTTCTCTTCAGAAGGCAAACCCAAATATTTCGCAGAAGCTCCCGTTGCAATAATAACAGCATCCGCCTCAATCTGTTTCTCCCCGTCAATAGTCAGTTTGTGAGGACAACCGGAAAAATCCACATCCGTTACTATACCAAAACGAATATCGGTACCGAAACGCTCCGCCTGTTTACGCATATCCTCCATCATCACCGGACCTGTCACACCTTCCGGATAACCCGGAAAATTTTCCACCTCCGTCGTTGTAGTCAACTGGCCCCCCATTTGCAACCCGGTATATAAAACCGGCTTCAAATTTGCACGCGCTGCATAAATAGCCGCCGTATAACCTGCAGGTCCCGAACCTACAATCAAACACTTCACCCTTTCCATTGAATTTTCTTCTGACATAATTATCTGAGTTTAATATTATACATTTTTCAATCGTCACAAAACTATTAATTTAAACTATGGATTACAATATTTTCCTGTAGGGCAGGCAGTTAAAAAAAAGTTAAACATAATTTCACATATAAAATAACTCCTTACAAAAAAAACAGATGCCCCACACTCATCCAATTTTGACAGAAAAAGAGAAGAAAAACAAGTTTATATAACTATATTTTTAACATTTTTTACAAGACACAACTGAAGAAAATCACGTATAAAATAACCAAATACCATTGTTAAACTTTTCAATCAATTAAAAATCAGGATTTCATTAAAAAACTCCTGCGAATTGGCTGAAAAATCTGAAAAACATCAGGATTTTTCATTATATTTGATATAAATAGTTTGCAAAATTAATACAATTTTGTATTGATAGCAAACAAATATTGATTTTTTCTGTAAAATTCAAAAAATTATTTATGGAACTTACACCAGAAATCCGGCAACGCCTGAAAACACTCATGGAAAGTAAAAATGAAACAGGTTACACATTAAATAGAAAATTGGGTATCTCAGCAACAACCATAGGTAATTATCTGAATGGTAAAATCACCAAAGCCGACAACACAAAACTCAAAGCCATGTGCGACCTGTGGGGAATAGACATGGAATGGCTGGAAACAGGACTTGATACACTCCAGCATCCAAAAGAAACAGAACCGAAAAATGAAAATCCGGAACAACTGTTCAAACAAATCTTATTAAAACTGGACGGAAAAGACGACCAATACAGCTCCCTGCGCAAAGACATATTTCTAATCCGGGAAAACATCACGACCATCTCCAGAAATCTGAGCATCCTGGCAGAAAACGTACAACAACTCAAAACAAATAACAAAAAATAAAATGAAAATGATGTACTGGCATGCTAATTATAATTCACATACCAGCACATCATTACCCTATCCTGAAAACAACGTTCAGCTTCTGAAATAAACTGCAAGCCCCGTAAAAAAAACCAAACTCGTCGGATTATACCGAGGCGCAGCGTCAATTCTATATTGAATCTCTGAAATACGAAAACAACGTGCGTGCATCATCTCCATAATAACACCTCACAGGAGTAATCGCCTCATAAGTATAAGGAACATATTCCGAAATCTGCAAAGCAGCAAATGTTCCGTCACCTGTCACCATAGCCTCCAGTTTAATGCCGGTATCCTTCTCCCTCTTCAGACGATTCAATTCATCAAAACGCTTCATTTCTACACAATTTTGCAAAGCAACACTCTCATGAACATCAAAATAAAGGGTAAACGGTTGCAACCTGCTTTTTGTAGGCTTAAAAGTATAACAAGTACGCCCCACAAACACCTTAACAATCCCCGCCAACAACAATAAAGCAGACACAGTAAAGAAAAAAGCAGGCAACGAAGAATTAGGGTCTTCAAAACTTTTCCCGGCAATTGCACACACAACAGCCGCAACAATCATACCCACTCCGATTCCCGAAATACGGCTATGTTTTACTACATCACGATTAGAAACATTTTCTATATCCTCTGAAATTGTTTTATACTTTTCCATAACATGAATATTTACTGTAAATAAAATAAAACTGATGATAACTACAGCTATCAAACAAAATCAATTATAAAGGCCAACAGGTCAGAATCAATATTTCGATTCCGGCGGATAAGCATTCCTTTCAAAAATAATCAGGCATTTCGCGGATTAACGAAACTTTCATCCGCCTGTCAGAAGTCCGGCAAACTTTAAGCAACAAACACAACGAATTGCTCATCTGTCCCGGAAAACTTTCCAGACAGCCTTACACATAAAAATCTGGAAAACCAAAGCAACAGGGCACAGTGGATGCTTATCCGGCCAAATTTATATCCCGCTCCGGCATACTCCCCCGCTGCAACATACCACTAAACAATAATCCTTCGCAGCGCATAGACATAATAGCCCCGGTCTTTTAATTGGGCCGCATATAACTGCGAAAACTCAAGGGAAAATTTTAAAATAGAATTAGAAACAATACCAGCCTCTGTCTTCAGGCTACTAAATAAATTACCGAAAGAAAAAAAAACGGAACGATAACGCCTGACCAGATTACTCGGCAAAGAAAATACGGGACGTACAGCCACATCCGCACAACTATTGGCTTCGGCCAACACACGAACCATCTGATCCATATACTGCCGCGCTTCCCCTCCGGCTTTCTGCTCCGTTACTTTTATCGCTTCAACCGGAACAATATCTTCTGCCACCGTATTCCAACCCCATACGATAGCCCAAAGAAATAATATATTCAAAATAATACGCTTCATCCGTTCCGGTTTACCACGCAAATATACGATATTCCGCACAGTTGGATACCTTTTTTACTTAAAAATATCAGAAACATCTTTCTTCCTCCCGACGTAAAACGAAAAAAAACAAAACCTATGACCATCGCCATGCTCATTGTGTTCATGCTCGGATATACCTTGATAGCTCTCGAACACAAAATTCAAATCAATAAAACGGCAATAGCATTAACCCTGGGGGTCATTCTATGGACACTTTACATTTTTTCAGGAGCACCACACATTATCAGTGCCAACTCATCCGCTTTTCACAATTTCATAAATGCCCATCCGGATTATACCCATCTTCCCCTGAAATCACAAGTACAAAAATACATCATCAATCTGCAAATAATAGAGCAATTAGGAAACATTGCTGAAATCCTTTTTTATCTGCTGGGAGCCATGACTATTGTCGAAGCAATCGACAATTACCACGGTTTTGATATTATTACCAACCGGATAACCACCAAAAGCAAACGGAAATTATTATGGCTGATTGCCTTTATTACCTTCTTCATGTCCTCAATCCTGGATAATATGACCTCGGCAATAGTTATGATGCTACTCATCCGGAAACTGCTGACCGAACAAAAAGAACGATGGATTTTCGGCAGTATCATCATCATCGCCGCCAACGCAGGAGGAGCCTGGACACCCATAGGGGATGTCACTACCATCATGCTGTGGATTAATGATAATATCTCTTCCGGAGGAATAATGAAAAGTATTTTTCTTCCCAGCGTTATGGCATTATGTATCCCCGTATTTCTGACTTCCCTGTCTCTGAAAGGACAACTGACAACTTCTATATCCGGCAGTGCGACAACCCCGAAGCTACCGTTCAGCAAATCTGTCCGGAACAGCATTCTCTTCACAGGCATTCTCTGCCTGTTGGCCGTCCCTGTATTCAAATCCGTCACCCAACTCCCTCCCTTTGCAGGCATTATGCTCACACTGGGTATATTCTGGATCTATACGGACATAATCAACAATAAGAAAATACAAGGAATTCCGGCTGCTGACTACCGGATTACAAACCTTCTGTCCAAAGTGGATTTTTCCACCATACTCTTCTTTTTAGGTATCCTGCTGGCTGTAGCCGCACTCGAAGCGATGGGAATACTACATGCTTTATCAGGTTGGCTGAACACCCGCCTGCACAACATATACCTGATTAATCTGAGCATCGGTCTGCTCTCCTCTGTCATAGACAATGTCCCGCTTGTTGCTGCAGCTATGGGAATGTACCCCCTGTCGGCAGAAACCATCCTGCCGGCAACACCTGAAGCACACTACCTCCTGAATTTTGTCCGGGACGGCGATTTTTGGAACCTGCTGGCCTATTGTACAGGAACCGGAGGAAGTATCCTGATTATTGGTTCTGCCGCCGGAGTCGTCGTCATGGGACTGGAGAAAATTAATTTTATCTGGTACATGAAACACATCACCTGGATGGCTTTGCTTGGCTTTATCTCCGGAATAGGAATATATTATCTCATCTCCTGAATCCAAAACATCAAAATTCACCTCAGACAGATAAACGCCATTCAAGCTCTAAATTGAGTTTTCACAAAACAAATTAATCTTTTGATTCTCCTTTTTTAAAACGGCAATTTATATGTACTTTTGTCCGAAAATCGGAGGTTTATGCAGCTATCACCGGAATTAAAATCCTTTATATACGAACACGCTTCAGACAATACGGACAAATTATTATTGCAAGCATCCCGTTTTCCCGGTATAGATATTCCTTTCGCCGTAAATCAGATACTGGCACGCCGGCAAATCAAAGACAAGCTCCCTTCCTGGTATGCACACGAAGACCTGATTTATCCGTCGCGTATATCTGCAGAACAATGTTCATCCGAATACACGGCTCTCTACAAACAGAAATTATTAAAAGGAAACAGTCTGTACGACCTGACCGGAGGACTGGGGGTAGACTCTTACTACTTTGCCCGCCAGACTGAAACAGTAGTTTACATTGAACGTTTCCCGGAATACTGCGAAGCCGCCCGGCATAATTTTGCCATTCTGCAAACGCCTTTCATTCGGGTTATCAATACCGATGTCCGCGAAATAGCCGCTTCTTTAAAAGCCGATACTTTTTACATCGACCCGGCACGCCGCAACAAGGACAACAAAAGAGCATTCGCACTTACAGACTGTGAACCGGATATTTTGCAACTGAAAAACATCTTATTGGAAAATGCACAAAGACTGATTATCAAAATATCCCCGATGGCAGACTTGGAAGAAACTTTAAGACTACTGCCGGAAACCCGCGAAATTCACATCCTCTCAGTTAAAAATGAATGTAAAGAATTACTCTTTCTGCTTGAAAATATTCCATCGGAATACTCATCGGAAAAAGTAAAAATTTACGCCCTCAACCTGCCTGCGGATAATCAGATACCCGTTTTTGCATTCGACTTGCAAGAAGAAAAAAACACTCCCTTACAAACAACGGATTCCATCGGCAAATATCTGTACGAACCCAACGCTGCCTTGCTGAAAAGCGGAGCTTTCAAACTAATTGCCGTCCGGTACGGACTTCAAAAATTACACCAGCATAGTCATCTTTATACTTCATCCGGCTATCTTTCAGATTTTCCGGGCCGTTGTTTCATCGTAGAAGAAACGTTCGGATTTTCAGGAAAACTCCTCAAACAATTAAACAAACAGATTCCTCAAGCCAACCTGACCACGCGCAATTTTCCGCTTTCAGTGGCAGAACTCCGGAAACGTTCGGGGATAAAAGAAGGTGGCGAAATATATTTATTCGCCACCACATTAGCTAACAATCAAAAAGTTATCGTCAAAACACGTAAAAAAATAAATTCAAAGTCCAAAACCGGAACATAAATTTTTATAGCGTTAAAGCACTCTCTTCTTCCTTTATTTTTTCTTTCTCCCGTTCCTCTTGTTCCCGTTTCCTTTCAATACCTTCACGTTCCTTACTTTTTTCTGCCTGCCGGACTTCCTTGTTTTTCCGTTCTTTTTCAAATTTTTCATTATTCCGGCCATCCTGATTTACCACGCCGGACACCTGCCCCTGATTATCCGGCCTGGAGTACCAGATATGGTCAGCAACAACTGCCCATTTCTCAGCAGTAGAAACACATTTTCCTGTCAAATCATCCACTTTCTCAGGTTTCAGCATATCCGTTGAATAGGCTCCCGAAGTATGTACCACTTCTTTCAGACTATCCGGATTATCCAGTAGAGGACATGGCCGCAAATGATTATTATTAAAAGGCTGATGCCGCTGATAAGCTTTAAATAAAGGAGATTTCAAAGCCTCCAAAAGCGAAACATTTTTTATATTCACAGTAGAATAATGGATAAAAGCACAAGGTTCTACATCCCCGTTGGCATTAATATGAAAATAATAACGGCCTCCTGCTATACATCCCCGGACATATTCCCCGTCATTCCAGAAATCCATCGCAAAAATAGATTTGGTTTTCCGGAACATCCGGACTTGTTCATACATAAATTTACGTTGCTGCGGAGTCACCATCAGTTCCGGAACTGCATCATTACCGACAGGCATGTACGTAAAATACCAAACAAAAGCAGCTCCTTTATCAATCATAAAATCAAGATACTCAGAAGAACCCACCACATCCACATTTTTCCGGTGATAGCAAGTAGACATGCCAAACAATAAATGCTTTCTTTTCAAAATCTCCATCGCTTTCATCACTGCCTGAAAAGTACCTTTTCCCCGGCGCATATCTGTTTCAGCCTCATATCCCTCTACACTGATTGCAGGAGCAAAATTTCCGACACGCAACATTTCGTCAGCAAAAGCCTCATCAATCAACGTACCGTTCGTAAATGCCAGAAAATAACAATCCGGATGCTTTTCACACAAACGAATAATATCTTTTTTCCGCACCAAAGGTTCGCCACCGGAAAAAATATACATGTAAATACCCAACTCTTTACCTTCCGTAATAATACGGTCTAAAGTCTCAAAATCCATAGACATCCGGTGCCCGTACTCCGCAGCCCAGCAACCTGTACATTTCAGATTACAAGCCGAGGTCGGGTCCATCAAAATAGTCCAGGGCACATTCACGCCATGTTTTTTACTGGTTTCTTTTATAGCACTGTTCCCAATCAAAGCTGCATTACAAATCAGACTCTCAAACAATTTCTTCCGGACATGCGGATCCCATTCCGTATAAGCTTTCTTTATCAAAAGAGTCCAATTGTTGTGAGGATCCTCCAAACACTTCTCCAATTCATTCCAGGAAGAACCATAAGTGCCGTCTATATCTATTTTCCGGATAATTTTCAACGCCTTCAAAGCATTAGCCTCCGGATCTTTCTCCACATATTTCAGCAATTGCCGGATAGCAAAAACCTGCATTTGATTTTTAAATGTTCTCATTTTCTCTCTGTTTTGTGATTTCACTTAGTAACGGTGAACAAATGAATAAGTTTCGGAAAGTTTCTTCTTACCACAAAACAAAAGATACATTTAACTTTTTTCCGGTTTCGTCGTCACATCATAACAATACAAACACAACAGCAGGTTATCAGGAACATTTCAATTTACGGACAATTTTTCCGGATGCCGTTTCATAAAAATGAAATAAATAGATAATCTCACGGGGAAATTCATAAGGAGTCAACACCTTCCGCATAGCCTCCAATAATAGCTTCTCTTCTTCCTCCTTTTTTTCTCCTTCAATCACCAAAACAATCCGTTGTCCCAAACGTTCATCCGGCAAAGAGGTTATAAAATAACGGCAAGATATACAAGCACTTATTTTTGACTCTATCACCTCCGGGGAAAATTTAATGCCACCGGAATTAATCACATAATCATAACGCCCCAACCACCTGAAATGCCGCGAATCAATCACTTCTGCCAAATCATTGGTAACAAATTTCCGGGCCTGTAAATAAGGAACATGAACCACCAGACATCCCCGGTTGTCCAAAGAAAAAGTCACTCCTCCCAACGCAAAATATACACCCGCCTCCCCTAACTTTCTTAAAGCGACATGAGAAACCGTCTCTGTCATACCATAAGTAGCATAACACCGCACAGGAACAGTTTGCAATTGTTTTTCCAAAACAGACGAAACAGGTGCTCCGCCAATCAGCAATTGCCGGATATTACACAATTTTGTCTTTTCTTCCGGATGTCCCAGAGACTCCTCTGCCTGCATCGGAACCATTGCTGCCAGATCTATCCTGCTATCCCCCGGCCACTCCTTCAAAGGACGGGAAGACACTCTGCAAACAAGCAATTCTGCTCCCGCTTCCAAAGCCCTGACAACCATCATTTTTCCGGCAATATACGACACGGACAAGCACAACAGCAGCACGGAATCCTCACGGATACCTAAAAAATCATTTGTCACCCGGGCAGAAGCCCGCATATCCGCTTTATTCAGCCTGATTTCTTTCGGTGTACCGGTGGAACCGGAAGTATGGCCATATATATAATCCTTATCATTAAACCACTCTTTCAGAAACTCCAGCACCTCCCCCTCTGGCAGACAATCCAAATCAGCCAAAGAATTAAATTGACGAGTCGAAACAGAATAAATCATAACTTAATTTTTCGCCTTGTTGTTTTAAAGGAGAAGCCAGGTTGTTGGTATACAACTGTCCCGTTCCCAACCCCTGGGGCATACCTACACCTAAAGTCGCCACCCATTGTGCCAAAGCATTTAAACCCACATTTGATTCCAAAGCAGAAGTCACCCACCACCCTACACCCAATCCCCGGGCCAATTCTATCCATTCTTCCGCCCCGCCAAAACCTCCGCATAAAGCAGGTTTCAGAATAACATACTGAGGCCGGAGCGTATCCAATAGCAATTGCTTCTGTGAAAAATCATTGATTCCTGCCAATTCTTCATCTAAAGCTATAGGCAAGGGAGTATTCCGGCACAAATAAGCCATCTCCTCCCACTGACCTCGCCGGATAGGCTGTTCAATAGAATGCAAATCAAAAGCAGCCAGAACCTCCAATTTCGTCATCGCTTCTTCAGGAGTAAAAGCTCCGTTTGCATCTACCCGTAATTCAACCTCTGACGAAGTAAAACGTTGCCGGATGTACCGCAACAAAGAAAGCTCAGATTCAAAATCAAGAGCCCCGATTTTCAATTTTATGCAACGGAAACCGGCTGTCAGCTTTTCTTCAATCCGTTGCAACATAGTTGCCCGGTCGCCCATCCAAATCAAACCATTAATCTCAATAGCCTGCTTTCCTTCAGTAAAAGACGACGGGAAATATATCCCCCGACCGCCATGAGCCAGCTCCTGCAAAGCCATTTCCAATCCGAACCGGATAGAACTCCATTCCCGCAAATCGGCAGGACGCACAGATACAATGTCCCGGCACACCTCCTTCAGTTTTTCTTCATAACCCGGCACATCTTCCGCACTCAATCCCCGGAACAACGCACATTCTCCCAAACCTGTCACCCCAGGCCGTACATCGTCCCATACCCGGATAAAATAAGTTTCTTTATCCGTCAGAATACCCCGGGAAGTACCGGAAGGCTCCTTGAAATGAAGCACATATTTCTGATAAGATGCCTTTAACATAAACGAATAAGAAATGACTAATTACTTAAGGAAATTTAGGAAACTGGTCAAAATCCGGCTCACGCTTTTCTAAAAAAGCATTCTTCCCTTCCTGGGCTTCAGCCATCAGATAATACATTAGTGTTGCATCGCCGGCAAACTCCATAAGCCCGTGCTGCCCGTCCAACTCAGCATTCAACGCCCGCTTGAGCATCCGGATAGCCATAGGACTACGCTTCATAATTGTCTTACACCAATCCACTGTCTCATCTTCCAACCGTTCCAACGGAACCACCTTATTCACCATCCCCATCTCTTCCGCCTCACGGGCATTATATTGCCGGCATAAAAACCAAATCTCACGGGCTTTTTTCTGACCTACACAACGGGCCAGATAAGACGATCCAAAACCTCCGTCAAAACTTCCCACCTTGGGACCCGTCTGACCAAAACGGGCATTTTCAGAAGCTATCGTTAAATCACAAACCACATGCAACACATGTCCTCCGCCAATAGCATAACCGTTTACCATCGCAATAACCGGCTTGGGCAACGAACGGATAGCTTTATGTAAATCCAGTACATTCAGGCGCGGCACTCCGTTCTCATCCAAATATCCGCCCACACCCTTCACATTCTGATCCCCGCCGGAACAAAAAGCCTTATCCCCCGCACCGGTCAACACCACCACGCCAATATCATTCCGCTCCCGGCAAATAACCATTGCATCCAGCATCTCTTTATTCGTCTGCGGACGGAAAGCGTTATACACCTTGGGACGGTTTATAGTAATCTTCGCTATTCCCTCAAAAAAATCAAACTTAATATCCTCGTACTCTTTAATCGTTTTCCACTCTCTCATAAACAGAATTTTTATAATTTATAACTCAATAATCAAATCTCCCGGAATATTACTCTCTGTTTTTACCAGCTATGGCCAGTTGTCTGAAATACTCCTTCAGGACTCCGGCATTAATTAAACCGGGCGTTTCGACAGCTAAAATAGCAGGAGCCTGACTTTCTGCCCAAAAAGACGGCAGGACAGCCTGTAATTCCTCCTCCGATACAGCCTGAAAATAACGGAAATGATGCAACCAGGCAAATCCTTTCACATCCGCATCACAAGACATTTCAAAGCATTCCTCCAACTCCGGCAATTCCGATGGCCCCGGAATAAAACGAAAAATACCACCCCCTCCGTTTTTCATTACAATAATTTTTAAACGCGGATGAATGTACTTGTTCCACAAGGCATTACTGTCATAAAGAAAACTCATATCCCCTGTCACCAATACCGTCAGTCCGGTATACAATACAGCCGCACCCACTGCCGTCGAAGTCGAACCGTCAATACCACTGGTACCCCGGTTACTATCCACTCGGAATACCTGAGGACATTCAAACAATTGAGCATAACGTACCGGAGTACTATTAGCCAACTGCAAGGCTGCACCTTCCGGAATAGTAGGCCATATCAATGAAAACGCTTTCCAATCGCACCAAACGGTCCGCCTTGAAAATTCATTGTGACAAACCGCAGCCAATTTTTTCTTCTGCCGCCACCGGACCGCATAATCCGAAAAGACAGGAACCACCCTTTCAATCACCGAATTAAAAAAATCAACCGCTTTCAGATTAATTTGAGTGGTCAACACTTTAAAAGTATCTGCAGGGTGTTCATTCTGCTCCACATACCAATGTTCACGGGGCCGGTACTGACGTAAAAATGCTTTCACTTGCCGGGAAATTAAAGCTCCGCCGAAAGTAATCAACAAATCCGGCGCAAAATCAGGTTTCTCTTCTTCCTGAATTGTCGCCAATACTCTGTCTATCATCCCGATATGGCGTTCAGAACCAAGATTGGACGGTGTTTCAGTCAAAACCACCACCTGGTCCAGAACCGCAAGTCGGTACAAACAATCCCTCAGTTGTCGGTCAGGCAATTGAAAACCGGCCAATATCATTATTTTCCGGCAACTATTTAACCGGCTCACCAAACGGTCCGAAACCTCCGAAGACAAAAACGGAGCCGCCTCCACCAATTCAACCACACGAGGCTGCTCCTCCGGATATGAACGCAATCCGTAAAGAGGTTCCCGCAAAGGTATATTGATATGAACCGGTCCCCTACGACCTCGCATAGCACAATTCACTGCATCATTCACCAATCGGTTGGCATACCAACGTTCATCTTCATCCCGAAGCTCTGCCGGCAACTGCCACGAAGCCTTTACAATATTGGCAAACAAACCATTCTGCCGGATAGTCTGGCAATCCTCCTGGTCTATCCATTCCACAGGCCGATCCGCCGTAACCACTATCAAAGGCAACCGTTGATAATAAGCCTCTGCTATTGCCGGACCATAATTCAAAGGAGCAGTACCGGAAGTACAGGCCAAAGCAACCGGCTCACCCGAATGCTGTGCCATCCCCAACGCCATAAAAGCAGCACTCCGCTCATCCAACACAACATAATGCTGCATTCTCTTCTCTCTGGCAAAAGCAATCAACAACGGAGCATTCCGGGAACCCGGAGAAAGTATAATCCTCTTTACCCCTTTCCGTACCAATATCTCTACCAATATCCGCACTCCGTCTTTATCTGAAGTATAGTCAGGCATAACTACTCAATAAATCGTTTACAATCATCTTATTTCTTTCGTTTAAAATCCCGGCGAATAGCCAAAACCAACACCAGAACCAACACAAAAGCCGCAACAATGCGGAAATAAGCCCATACACTCTGTTTTGCCCAGAAATTCTGATAATCAATAGCCCAGAAATTAACGGCAAACAAAGCCATGGCCATCCCCAATAACACAATCCGGAACACTTTCATAAACGGCAACTTAAGTTCATATTTTTAATAATCAGACAAAATTAAAAAAAAGTTTATCTCATTTTTCTCCGGGAATAATAAACTAAAACAGTCCGGTCCGTCAGGCCATAATATCCAGCAAAGTCCGGGACTTCATCTCCGTTTCTTCCCATTCTTTCTCCGGGTCCGACAACGCTGTAATCCCTCCTCCGGCATACAGACAAGCTGCACGCGGAAACAATTCCATACACCTCAGATTTACAAACCATTGGAAAACCGAGTCCGGTCCGATAGGGCCTAAATAGCCGGCATAATACCTTCGTTCATATCTTTCCGTTTGTTCAAGCAATGCCATAGCCTTACGGGTCGGAAATCCTCCTACTGCCGGCGTTGGATGCAATTTCCTTCGCAGCTCATCTACCCGGGCACAAGATAAATATCCGGAATGCAAAAACGAAGTACACAAATGTTCCACTTTCCCCGCCTGTTTCGAAAAAGGACCTTTCTTTTTCCATTCCCCACTGCCGTTCAGTAAATCCTCCACATACCGGCTGACAATCTGCTGCTCTTCAATCTCCTTATCCCCCCATACTTCTTTTTCACCGGCATACCGGGTCCCGGCCAAGGCCATAGTTTCCGCCAAACCGCCCGCCTGCCTTAAAAAGATTTCCGGAGTTGCCCCCATCCAGGTCATCACTCCCGGCACAGATATCAGAAACACAAATGCCTCCGGGTAAGAATCCGCCAATTTCACAAACCACTCCGGGGCCCGCTCTAAAGCATCACACTCCACTACCAAACTCCGGGACAAAACTACCTTTGAAACCGTTCTCCGCTTCAAGGCAGCAATCACTGCAATTATCTGTTTGTCATATTCTTCCTTACTGACACCCGGCAAAGGCATACGCATCTTATCAATTCCCCGCCGATAATTCCGTAATCCATCTTCAATCCCGGAATTTTCAGTCTCATTCACAAACGAAACATCTTTCCTGATGAATAAAGCAGGACTGTTCTCCGTCTCCCGGAACGGCACAGCAACAAACCCTTCCTCTCCTTGTACATCCGACATTCCCCTGAAAGGCAATACTTCCCCCCCTGACTGCGCTCCCCAGAAAAAATCCTTTTCTCCAGGCAAACGATAAGAATAAAAAGGTACATTCCAAAGCAAACAAAGTCTTTGAGCTTCTGCTACATTCATCACATTACATTTACAAAAACCCTGCAAAATTACGGAAAAACATAACTATTCCCAAGCCTGTTTTTCTTCTTTACTATCACTAAATTTATAACTTTTGGACATACAGCAAAACAAAAAAACATTCCGTTCGTAAATCATTTCGTTAACCTCAAATTTTTAAAACCATGATACTACAAAACGACAATCCTTTGATAAAATTCCTGAATATACTGGTCCTGATCAGCAGCATTGCAATCTTAGTAGTTATCTCTATTGAACTGCTTTCTTCCAACAATTTCCCCTCGGAACGCTTTATTCTGAATTTTCATCTAGTTGTCTGCTCATTCTTTCTAACTGATTTTTTTGTCCGTTGGTATTACAGTCACGAAGGCTGGCATTTCCTGGTTAAAAACATTTTTCTTCTGTTGGTAGCCATCCCCTACCTGAACATCGTTCATGCTACTTCCGCACATCTCTCCCACACCGCCTGGGTCCTGCTGCGCCTCATACCCATAGCCCGGGGTATGTACGGAGTTTCCATGATTGTCAGTTGGATGACCCGGAGTAAAATGACAAACCTGTTTACAACCTACCTGGTCATTCTTTTCACGACCATTTATTTCTGCAGCATTATGTTCTATTTCGTCGAACACGGCCCCAATCCATTGGTTAAAAATTACTGGGATGCTTTCAACTGGTCGCTCATGAACGTCACCACCGTGGGTTCCAATATTTTCGGCGTCACAAAACTCGGTCAGTCCCTGGCTGTCGTTCTAGCCGCCGCAGGCATGATTTTCTTCCCGATTTTCACTGCATATGTAACCACCAAATTCCAAAACAAAAGAAAAGGAATACAAGAACCAGCCGAGTAACCTCTCACAGGATCGTTTAGCCCCGGAATATACAATAATAACAGATACCATGCACAAACGGTATTTCCGGTAAATAAGATACTCCCCGCCGTATAACCGGATATTTATGAATTATATTATCTTTGTCTCTGATAAAAACAACAATTAAATGTACAGCTTAATCCTTGCTTCCAATAGCGGATTAAGTTTTATGCTGCGTCAAAAATATACAATTGTCTATATTTCTGAGATTATGTCCTTGATTAACAAACTTCTATTGAGGAGCTTACTTTTGGTGTGTCATTTATCCTCTGCCTACGCCGTTCTGGGGTCAACAACGCCGTTAGTACAAACAACAGATAGTTTGCCTATCCGGCCAGACCACATAAACAATGCCGAAAGCCGCTATTTTCCGCCAGTGTTCAATCAGGACGGAGGCTCATGCGGCTCAGCTTCACGGATAGGTTATATGTTTACACACGAAATAAATGCTTTCCGTCACACAGACGCATCCAAACCGGAAAACATTTATCCCACCCATTTCACCTGGCTATTGACGAACAGTCATTCAGGAAAGGAAGGAATGGCAAAAGCCAACGGAATACCTAATGCAGTGGTATATGGCGGAACAACTTACTCCAAAGTGTTCGGCAACCAGGACTGCTCCAATGCCAATTTCGGCTGGATGCAAGGTTACGACAAATGGTATTCAGCCATGTTCAACCGGATTTCTCACAATTCGTTTTCTCCGGACGGATTAGACACAGAGAAGGGACGCGAGTTTGTTAAAAACTGGTTGTGGAATCATCAGGGAGACAAAGACTTTGCCGTGGGAGGCATCTGCGGCATCGGGGTAGCCAGTGCCTGCAAACCGGCCCCCATCGCAGACGACCCGGAAGGCAGGAATGCCGCCGCCGGCGTCGTGGGACAAAAATACGTCACTCGGTGGGGAGATGGAGTCGACCATGCACTGACCATCGTCGGGTATGACGACCGGATTGTTTTTGACCTGGATAGTAATAACATATACGGTGAAAAAGACAAAGACGAATGCGGAGCATGGATTATTGTTAATTCATGGGGAAACGGCTGGGCCAATAAAGGCTTCATTTATTGCCCCTACAAATACGGTTTTCCCGTCCGGCAGCACGAAGGAGGTGCCTGGAAACCCGAGTTTTATCATGTCCGGAAAAATTATCGTCCGTTGCGCACACTGAAAGTACGGATGGATTATACACATCGTAGCGAACTTAAACTATTGGCCGGCATATCTGCTGATATAAATGCCCGGAAACCGGATGTTACGATTGAAATGGAACATTTTAAAAATGCCGGTGACGGACGTTCCGAAAAAACAAAACAAGGCATGGAAGCTCCTACCCCGATGTTAGGGAAATGGGCAGACGGAATACTGCACGACGAACCGATGGAATTTGGCTACGACCTGACAGACCTCTCCTCCGGCTTCGATACACGCCAACCGTTAAAATATTTTTTCATCATAGAAAGCAAAAACCAAAGTACAGGTAGCGGAAAACTATACCATTGTTCTTTGCTTGATTATGAATTTGACCAGTATGGTATCGAAACCCTGTTTCCCATTGGGAACGAATTGCAAATTGAAAATCAGGGAAAACGTACCGTGGTATCCGCTATAGTGCAGGGAGAACCTTTCTTTGCTCCCCGCAATCTTCAATGTCCGGACGGAAAAAAACTGGTATGGGATACACCGCAACCCACCCATTATCCGCTAAAGTCCTATGTGTTATTTAAAAACAACAAACCTGCTGATACCATCACACCCTCCCGGCATAACTATCCCTGCAACGATACAACGGCAGTCTATGCCGTGGCAGCCCTTTATGAATATCCGTCCAAGACCGGTACAATCACATCCGCACTATCTGCAAAAACACAACAAGTCCGTCCGGATTTTACCCGTCAGGGGATTTTCCATATTTTGCATTTACAGAAAAGCAGTTTTACTATTCCCGGAATATTTGACAGCAACCACGAACAGGCCACTATTGAGTATTGGCTGAAACCACAATCCTGGTATAGCTGGAATCAGAAAATAGGACCGGGATGGGGAAACTTTCTGATCCATGCCAATGACGACGGAGCACTCACCGCAGGTTGGGACGGAGAAAATCGCATAGACACCCGTAAAGGACTGATAACGCCGGACAAATGGTATCATTTCGCCTTTGTGATAACCAGGGACACACTCACAGTTTATGTCAACGGAGAACCGGTTGATACCCTAATCAGCCGGACCCGTTCAGGTATCGGTGGGTTTGGTAAACTGTCATTCGGTTCAGACAAAGACGGAGATATAAGCGGAGATTTGTCTGAATTACGCATTTGGAAAGAAGCACGCACAGCACAACAAATCCGGGAAATGATGTATCATACCTTCGCCCTTGCAGGCATCCCGTCCACCCTGCTGGCCTATTACAAAGGTCAGGTAATCGAAGAAAACGGAATAAAAAAATGGCGGGACTTTGCCGGTTCGCATCATGCCGAATTCAGTGGCTGCGGGCACTATGAAGAAAAGGAAATAATACCGCAACCACAATCCGTAACAGAACCGGATATTGATTTCACACTCCCGGAAGGCCCGGTTTATGCCGATCAAACATTTCAATTGCAAGCCATTTGTACTCCTTCTATCGCTTCGGTTTATTGGGAAACATCCGGTACAGAAAACCGAAAACTCAACATAAAAAATCCGATACTACTGTTTCCGGAAGCAGGCAGGCAAACAGTGAAATTAATCGGAAAGACCACCGATGGGAAAACAATAACAGTCGGGAAAGACATTGCAATTCTTCCCGTCCGTCTCAGTGCCGGCTTCCAACCGGTACAACCAACCGGTTCGGCAGGCGAACGCATCAGTTTCCATCCCGTGTCGCCCATGCCGGGTTATCGTTACGAATGGACCATGCCGGGGGCTGACAAGGAAAAATCTTTTACTCAGAGTGCAGCAGTCACCTATGCTTCGGCAGGAGATTACCGGATAAAACTACGGGTAAGCCATCCATTCAAAAATAAATCGAAATCAGAAATTTACAAATTCCATGTCAAAAATGTAGCTCCGGAGGTACAATTCGAACTCTCACCCCGCATCATACTAAAAGGCCAGGAAGTAACCCTTACCGACGGTAGCCGGTATATCCCCACCGATTGGAAATGGCAGCTTGACAGCCGACGCTTTACCCTTTTCGCAAAAGGGAAGAATCCCACTGTAAAAATGGAAGTCCCCGGTGTATATGATGTCACCCTGGCAGCTTCAAACGAAATGGGCATGCGTACTACAACACAAAAACAGGCCCTCGTGGTTTGCAATGCCGACAGTAAAAACGGACTGAATTTCAGCAACCCGCAGGCAATGGTTATAACAACTAAAACCTTATGGAGCAAAGCAACGGACGAGATGACCGTAGACTGGTGGATGAATCCGGCGGCTACAGAGCATTCCGGTGCTATCGGAGATACCCTGGCCACATGGCAACTGATTACAAATGCCAAAGGAAAAATGACCTTATTTGCCGATAGTCTTTCCGTCAGTTCAGGCGATAATTTCGTCATCCCCGGCCAATGGCACCATTATGCAGTAACCTTTAAACAGGGAGAAGTAAACTTTTTACGTGATGGTGAAATATTCAAAACAAACCGGCTAAAAGACAAAAAACGTGCAGTCAATCAAATACCGGCTTTCGGAAATTTACAACTGGGCGGAGAAAAACAACCCATGAATGCTGTTATTGACGAATTCCGCATTTGGAAAAAAGCACTTTCCGATACAGTTTTACAACGCTATTGTAACGCTCCGATTGAAAATATAGCCCAGGCAGAAAACAAAGATTCACTTATGCTTTATTACTCTTTTAATCAGAACGGAGGCGACGTACAGGATTTATCCTCCCGCCAATGCCACGGACAACGCAAAAATTTCGGCCCGGACGGTGACGCCTGGGGAACATCGGCAGGTGTATTCAACCTGAACTTTACAACTCCTTTGACTGATTTGACTACTCTGCTTCCACCCTCTTCCCGTCCCTTCATAACAACCGGAGAAACCGTAAATCAGAAAAATGCCAAACGTTTTCAGGAATTCAAAACCTCCCAAAGCGAAAACGGATGGCATGTGGAAAACTTTATATCTAATGACAGCATCCGTACCGGAATCTACGTAGATAAGAACAAAGACGACGCCCTCTGTGTCTACACCGGTTGGGACGGATTTGCCCCGGAACTGACCAATCATAAACTCTACTGTACGGTAAAGTTATCTGCCGGAAAATATGAACTGGAAGCAATAACATTAAACGACGTCCCATCCGAGGGCTCGTATCTGGTTGTTGCAGCCGGGAAAGGATTACCCGACACGGATAAATTAAATTCAGCCATCTCTTCCGGTCCCCTTTCAAACGGCTGGCTGTCGTTCATCCTGACCGAAGAAACAGAGGTGTCCGTAGGCATCATTTTTAACCTGCAAGGCAACTCCGGCGTAGCCTTGGACAAAATTAAATTACACCGTTGCTCTGTCGGTGAGTAATCCGTTCGTCAATATGTAAGACAAAAATTCCACGTTTCCCGTTTACACTAACCGCCAACTATTTTTTTACATGAGCGGCTGCCTTTTCCCGGACCCGTTGAGCACGCCTGGCACTGTCCGGATGACTGGAAAACATCTTCTGAAACATGGTTGACTTTTGCCCTTCCGACAAATTATTCAGTTTCTCAAGGGCATTGGCCATCCCGTAAGCATCAAATCCATGTTTCAGACAAAACTCAAATCCGTAATCATCAGCTTCCAATTCCTGCTTTTGAGAAAACTGGGCACCCGACAAAGCCTGGGCAATACTTCCCAACTGCGAATCAGACAACTTTTCCAACACCCCTCCGGCAGCCCCGGCTGCATTCTTGGCAGCAGAAGCCATATAGGCATTTTTCATGGCATCCTTACTATCCGTATGAACCACATGTCCGATCTCGTGTCCGATCACAGCCATTAGTTCATCATCATTCATCAAATCCATTAAAGCCGAAAAAACACGGATACTCCCGTCGCCACAAGCAAAAGCATTAATATCTACCACCTCATACACTTTATAATTCAAATCCAATCCCTCCACATCTCCCACTTTCTTCATCAATGAATCCAGACGCTTTGAATATGCCGACTCCGGAGCAGAAACCGGATTATGCTCGTCCATCCACTTTACCGATTCACGGCACAACTTAGCAACATCCTCGTCCGACAAAGTAACAGCCGAAGCAATATCCGAAGCCGCACTTAACACTTTCTTTGTATTGATAGTCCGGTTACCGATTTTTATTTGTGCCTGTCCGGCCACAATACCTCCGGTTAACACCAATACCAATAATATCCACTTTTTCATATCCATTATTTTTTTTAATTCAGTACCACAAAAATAATAATATTTACTCTACTCCCCTCACTCATCATTCCTCGTTTCCCGCACAATATATCCGGACAGCCTCCACCGCTTCCTTTACATCATGTACCCGCAAAATAACTGCCCCCTTCATCAAGGCTATCGTATTTAAAACAGTGGTTCCGTTCAAAGCATCATCAGGCGTACCACCCAGTAACTTATAAATCATCGACTTCCGGGAAATTCCCACCAACAACGGATACCCCAATTCCGAATAACTGTCCATCCCATTCATCAACTTATAATTATGTTCCAGTGTTTTCCCGAAACCGAATCCGGGATCCAGGACAATATTATCAAACCCCAGACCGTTTAACCGGACTATCCGTTCCACAAAAAAATCACGGACTTCTTGCACCACATCCCCATACACCGGATTTTTCTGCATCGTCTGTGGCGTCCCCTGGATATGCATCAACACATACGGAACCCCTGCTTTTGCCACATATTCAAACATCCCCTCATCCATTGTCCCTCCCGAAATATCATTCACCATCACCGGACCGAGACAAGTTATAATCTCCTCAGCCACCTTCGCCCGGAACGTATCAATGGATACCAACGCCCGGGGATAATACTTACGAATCAGCTCCACCGCCAACGATAAACGCCCGATTTCCTCTTTCTCATCAACAAAAGCTGCTCCGGGACGAGTGGAATATGCCCCCACATCAATGATATCAGCCCCCTCCTCTACTATCCGGTGAATACGTTCAATAAGCCGGACCTCACTGAGATACTTACCTCCGTCATAAAACGAATCCGGTGTGACATTCAGAATTCCCATCACCAGGGGACGGCAAAAATCCATATCCCTGTCCCCGAACTTTATTACTTTCATAACCTTATAATATTATCTTTTTTTGCTAAATTTACCGCTTCAAAATTACAATTAGTTTTTATTTTTTTAGATATGCCCGAAACTGCACAAGAATATGATATTATAATAGATACCTGCCGGGACATTTTCCTGAAGAAAATGCACGACTACGGTACGGCGTGGCGCATTCTGCGTACCACCTCCATTACAGACCAGATTTTCATCAAAGCCAATCGCATACGGAGCCTTGAAGAAAAAGGGGTTTGCAAAATCAACGAAGGCGTTGTACCGGAATTCATCGGAATCATCAATTATTCCATCATGGGACTGATTCAACTGGAATTAGGTCCGGGAGAAGATACCCATGCCGGACAGGAAAAAATAGTTTCCCTTTATAAAGATTACTTCCAGAAAGCCAAAATGCTGATGATGGATAAAAACCACGATTACGGAGAAGCATGGCGCAACATGCGGATTAGTTCTTATACAGACCTGATTCTCATGAAAATCAACCGGACCAAACAAATTGAGGACAATCAGGGAAACACTCTGATTTCAGAAGGCATTGACGCTAACTACTACGACATGATTAATTATGCCGTATTCGCTTTGATTCGGCTTACTATTGAAAATAAAAAAGAAATATAAACCAAAGTTCCGGATTCAATGATTAAAAATCAAATCCTCATTCGGACAAATGTGCTAAACGAACAAAATATCATGAAATTACTAAGAAATACCTGCAGAATTTTAGTCGGATTATTATTTATTTATTCCGGTTTTGTCAAAGGAGTGGATCCCCTGGGATCAAACTATAAATTTATAGACTATTTCAACGCATTTCATCTGAGTTGGATGGACGGCAGTGCCATTTTCTTCTCATTTATATTGTCTTTGGCCGAATTTTTAATCGGTATCGCTTTGTTTCTGAACATCAAAACCAAATGGGCGGCATGGGGAGCCTTGCTATTCATGGGATTCTTTACCCCATTGACACTGATTCTTGCAATCAAAAATCCGGTAACGGATTGCGGCTGCTTTGGTGATGCGATGGTACTGACAAATTGGGAAACTTTCTGGAAAAATGTGGTCTTGTTAGCCATGACGCTGGTTATCTTCTACAACAAACAAAAATTCAGGTCTATATTTAATTTCCTTGAACAGACAGCCATTTTAATATGCACTCTTATCTTTATGCTGTGCATTGAATTTTATTGTTACCGCCATTTACCCATTTTGGATTTCAGGCCCTATGCCATCGGAAAAAACATTACCGAAGGTATGACCATACCGGAAGGCGCACCGCACGACGAATATGCAATCACACTAAAATACAAAAACAAACAAACCGGAGAAGTCAAAGAATTCAATGAACAAAACTATCCGTGGCAGGATACCGTCAACTGGGAATACGTCAGTTCTTCGGAAAAATTAATCAAAGAAGGCTTTAAAGCACCTATACACGATTTCGTGATTGAACACCCGGAAATGGGCGACATCACTCAGGATGTATTGCAAGACAACGGTTATACTTTCCTGGTAGTTGCATATAATATCAACAAAACCAATACGGCAAATCAGGAAAAGCTAAACCGACTGGCAGCTTACGCACAAGACAAAGGCTACCGTTTTTACTGCCTGTCGGCTTCCGTAGGCGACGATACCCGAAAATACGCAGAAACTCACCACACCAATTATGATTTCTGTTCCACTGACGAAATTCAACTGAAAACAATTGTACGTTCCAATCCGGGATTAGTACTGCTCCGGGAAGGCACCATTCTGAACAAATGGGGACACCGGGACCTGCCGGAAGTAGACGAAATAAAAGACAAAGATTTGACAGCCTACAGCCTCAACGGGCAACAAGCCACAACCGACAAATACATGGTCTGGACGCTGATTCTGCTCTATGCAGGCTGCCTGTTTGTTTACCTGGCACGGAAATACAAAAGACTATCCAAATAAAAACATCACATCAATATTACACTTAAAAAACAATAAACCATGAGAAAAAAAGTCGTTGCAGGAAACTGGAAAATGAACAAAAACCTTCAGGAAGGGATAGAATTGGCCAAAGAAGTAAACAGCAAAGTAAAAGCTGCCGGCACAAAAGAAGTTACCGTAATCATCGGTACGCCATTCATTCACCTGTCTGAAGTAAATAAAATAGTAGACCCGACTGTTGTAGCGGTAGCCGCACAAAATTGCGCAATTGAAGCCTCCGGAGCATACACCGGTGAAATCTCAGCCGCCATGGTCGCTTCAACCGGAAGCAAATACGTTATTTTGGGACACTCGGAAAGAAGAAGCTATTACGGAGAAACCGATGAAATTTTGGTCAAAAAGGTACAGCGCGCCTTAGAAAACAACCTGGAAATTATCTTCTGTGTGGGAGAAGTACTGGCCGAAAGAGAATCCGGAAAACACTTTGAAGTAGTAAAATCACAGTTGGAAAACGGTCTGTTCAACCTGCCGGCAGACCAATTCGCCCATGTAATAGTGGCCTACGAACCCGTCTGGGCTATCGGTACCGGTAAAACAGCAACCTCGGCACAAGCCGAAGAAATGCACGCTTTCATCCGCAAAACCATTGCCGGAAAATATAACCAGCAAGTAGCCGATAACACTTCCATCCTCTATGGCGGCAGCTGCAATGCCAAAAATGCAGACGAGCTGTTCTCTCAACCCGACGTAGACGGCGGACTCATCGGCGGAGCTTCACTGAAAGCCGAAGATTTCAGCACCATCATCGTTGCCCGGGCAAAACATTGAGACTAACAAAGAGTTATCCGGCATGCTTCCGTTTGCCGGATTTTTATTTTGTACCAAATGAAAAGTCATGAAAACAAAAACCCTTGTACTTACAACGATTTTCTTTCTGCTGTCCGTTTCCGCCCGAGCCATAGAAGAAGTGAAGCGCACCATCTCGAAAGAATTTTCAGTCTCTGCCGACGATGAAATAATCGTTATCAACAAATACGGCAACCTGACCATCGCCGAATGGGAAAAAAACAAAGTCTCTTTTATCGTTGAAATTACCGGACGGGGAGAAAAAACACAAATAGCTCAGAAAATGGCAGACCGGGTATCTGTCGATTTCAATAAAAAGAACAAGAATATTTCAGCCGAAACCATTTTCCAGGAAATAAAATTCAATTGCAACAACTGCGGTACAACGGTAAATTACACCATCAACGTACCCACAGACGTCTATCTGAATTTAACAAACAAATACGGCAATATCGTATTAAGCAAAACCAATCGCTCCTTCCGGTGCAATCTGAAATACGGTAACCTCACCGCCACCCGACTATCGGGAGAATCCAACTCCGTAGATGTCAAATACGGTAATGTCAATATAAACGAAACTCCTGCGCTCAATCTGGATATAAAATACGGTAATCTGACACTCGAAAAAGTGGGAACATTAAAATCCACCAGCGGCTATTCAAACAACAAAATCGGTAGTGCCAACAAAATAGACCTTGTTTCCAAATACGATAGCTTTAAAATCAGGAGCTTAGGCAAGCTGAACATGACCAGCGACTATTCCAAGTTCGATATCGGTGAACTAAAAGAGAGTTTCATTGCACCTGCCATACGCTACGGAAAAGTAAAAATAGAAAAAATTGCTGCCGGTTTCAACGAAATCAACATCGGAGCTTCCTATACACCCATACATTTGGGCATTACCTCCCGACACAATTTCCAGGCGAAGCTATACAACCGTTACGGAGACATAAAAACCAACGGACTGACATTCCACCACGTCAACTTCGACAACGAAAAAGACCGGTATGCCAAAAATATCACTGCAACGGTCGGCATTTCTTCTTCTCCCGAAGCAAAAATCACGATTTCCAATCGTTATGCCGACATTATCTTTGAAAAATAACCTACCCAACTATTTTCCGTCCTCTTTCATTAAAGTTGAATTCAATCCCCTCCCCTCACACCGGACAATCCGGCAAATGCCCATCCGCCCGGAATATCTAATCCAATATTTCTTTTATCTTTTCCCGAAGTTCATCACCATCCAACCGTCTGGCTACGATTTTACCGTCCTGACCAATCAGGATAATACAAGGAATGAATTTAACAGAATAGACCCGTCCGATCCGGTCTTCCTCGGCACTCCGGATTTGCAGCCAATTCATGCCTTGTTTTTGGATGGCATTTTTCCAGCGTTCCACATTCTCATCAGATGAAATACCGATAATTTCGAGGCCTTTCTCTTTGTACTCTTTATAAATTCCGGCAATTTCAGGCATAGCTTGCAAACAAGGCGCACACCAGGATGCCCAGAAGTCCAACATCACCAACTTATTGTTTTTTACAACCTCCGAAAGAGAAATCAACTTCCCGTCCGGCGTTTCCCCGGTAAAATCGGTAAAAGATTGCCCCACCCGTACTGCTTCCGGAGTATTTTCAACATACTCCACTTTAGGTAAGGTTACCCTACCCTCTTTCAGGTATTGGTCGGTAAGTGTTTGTAAAGAATCTTTATATTTCCGGATTCTCTGTACCGTTTTCTCAGGCAACTGCGCCAAAATCTTTTTTTGTTTTTCAGCGTAGGGAGAAAAATGTTTTCCCGATAAAAATCTAAAAATAATTTCGGGATATTGAACATGATTCTCTAAATAAGCCCAATGTTTATCTGTAGAGATTCGGGATAATTCATTGGGATAAGCCCTTCGATAGTTTAATTCGTCATCTTCCGTCCAAACGCCTCCCTTCGAATATACCATGTGTTTTTTATGCCCTAAACTGTCCGCCAGACAACAAGCCTGAAACGGGAGAAGCATTTCACGGTTATATTCCTCATTTAAAGGTGTACCGGATACATTGTATATGTATGATTGGTATATTTGATATAAGTAAGTGTCATTTCGGAGAGTAATATGGATATGACCCGGTTCCATAATAAATTCACCCAACTCTGTATGACCTGCAAACAAGTTAGCTAAAAATGGTTCCTCATTCACTTTCCCCTTAAAAGTAAATTCCCTGTTTTTAATCTTAACGCTGTCTATGATAACAGGCTCCTCAAAAAATTTAAAATAGGCCTTGGTCAGCACAACATACTTTCCATTAAATGAATCATCAGGCAATACCCCGTGAATACTATACGTGAATAAATGCTTTGATTTTCAACAGATGTACCAAAGAATCCGTATTAGCGTAAATATAGATAAATTCTTCCTGAATATGTCAGCAACAACTATTTTACAAATATAATTGTTTATCTCAAAAATGCAATTTTTTGTAAATAAAATTCAAAAATCATCCTGCATTAGCTTTTCTTCATCAGTCATGACCAACCCGGCTAACAATTAACAAAACCTAAAAATCTGCAATTTTTCTTCCGGCTCAAAGAGCCGTTTACCTGTCAAAAGTGAACTTTTGACACTTCTCCCCGTACTCCATCATCTGCGTCAGAAAATCTCCCGGATAAACAATTTCAACATCTACTATTTTTCCGTCTTTCTCAACAGGTTTGTATTCAGGATTAATAAATCCGGCATAAGGAGCCACTCCCAAAGCTTCATAACGGCTAAGCACTTCCCGATGTAAACGGTCATCCACTTTCACCCCGTACGTCTCTATCAGACAACGTGCCCCGTCATAATCCCCTTCCGATTTGATGCGCTGCACCTCTGCCAGCAACTGCCCGAACAATCCTCTTAAGGCTTCAAAATCACGGATGACAAAATAAGTCTTCCCTTCACGGCTAATCCGTTCTATCACCCCGTCTTCCTTGCCATGCTCATACACCCAGGCCGCTATGGTCTGTCGGTTGCGCATGTGCGATTCTTCCAGCTTATCCCCCAATTTCAGCCGCGTAAGCTGCACCATCAACCCGTTCCGGATATAACTGCAATACTCCGCCTTGCCCACCTCCGCTGCAGGAATGATTCCCAATTCCACCAACTTGGGGTCCATGATATAATACAGGGCAAACAAATCGGCCCTGGCCTCTTCTATCGTAGAATAATAGTTACGCAACGCCTCCGTAGTAACCCCGGGCAACATCTTCCCGGAACCATGCCCCAGACATTCATGCAAATCGGTATGAACACTGCTCCCCAACGAACCGAACTCCCGGACTAATTTCTTTTCTTCCTCACTGCCTGCAAATTCGTCCAGCACACCAGAAGTACTGGCAGCCTGGTCATAAGCATATGTAATATTATCCAAAGTCACCGACTTACTGCCGTAACGCTCCCGTATCCACTCCGCATTGGGTAAATTGATGCCGATGGGCGTAGCCGGGTGACAATCCCCGCCCAGCATAGCCACCTGCATAACCCGGGCAGTCACTCCTTTTACCTCGCTTTTCTTAAAGCGACCGTCAACAGGAGCATGCTGCTCAAACCATAAAGCGTTTTCCGCCAGTTTCCGGGTCCGTTCTCCCGCCTCCCGGTCGACAATTTCCACTACCGATTCCCAACTGGCCTTATATGCCAGAGGGTCCCCGTATACCTCTATAAATCCGTTTATAAAATCAACGGAAGACTCCGTATCCTGAAGCCATGCTATCGAATAAGCGTCAAATAGCTTTAAATCACCGGTTTTATAATAATCTGTCAACAAACGCATCGCTTTCCGTTGCTGTTCGTTACAGGCATACGGTAAAGCCTGTTCCAGCCAAAAAACAATCCGCTCAAGACAGTCTCCGTACTTCCCTCCGACTTTCCAGACATCTTCAACAATACGACCGTTCTCTTTTATCAAAGTCGAATTCAGTCCCCTGGACTCCATAGCCTCTCCGCCTGTACCTTCGGGAACCTGATAAAACTGCTCCACCTCTGCCTGAGTAACTCCGGAATAATAATTATTGGCAGAAGCCTGTATTAAATCCACCCCCTCATCCAATACCACCCTTTTCGCCATATAACCGGGTTCAAATATAATCCGCTCCGTTTCCGCATAAAGTTCCGGTGCGTTCACAGCCGTCAACAGACTCCGGAAATACGTTTGGGAAAAACCCGGCCGGAATTTATCCATAGAATAATGGTGATGGACGCCGTTGGCAAAAAACACCTTCTTGGCATAAATCATAAAATGCTGAAATTCCGGAACCAGCCTGTCACCCGGATAATCCCTGATAATCCGTTCCAAAGCCTCCCGGACTTTCAGGTTGTATTTATTATTCTGGTCCCAAAGAATATCCCGCCCGGCCAATGCCGCACGACTCAGATAATATATAAAAATCCGTTCCCGGGCACTCAGCGTTTCAAAAGCAGGTACCTGATACCTCAATATTTTTATATCATCAAACTGTTCCGTCTGCCAAACAAATTCTTTTTTCATAACTTGAATTTTTCCGGATTCGTCTAAAATAATTTTTCAATCAGAACTTTAGTTCACTAATCAGAAATCAGTAAGATTTCTTTTATCAGGCCCACTGAGCCGCTCATCTGCTTTAGACCCCCTCAATCTGACATATTCACTGTTTTACATTCTCCTGATACCACCATTCCTCTCCTTTCAGCAGCAAAGCATCGTAAGAAGCATCCGGACCGTAAAACATATAATATCCCTCATACTTCTTATCAATCGGTGCAAGATGGTCAAAAATAATACGTTTTCCTTTCTTATCCTGTTTCAGCATCATACTGCCATCCAATGCATATTCAAAACTCAGTGAAGCACTCCGGCTGTTTTTACGACGCATAAGTTTATGGTCAAAACTGATACTGCCATCCGGCTGAAAACGGCAAATCTGCACTATTTTCCGATTGCTGTTCCGGGTCTTGTTCCACCCCAACAGCACAAAATAGACCGTTTTTTGATTTTCAAACCTGATAAAGTCATAATAAAGCCAGGCAGGCCGTTCACACTCTGCCGTTGACAAAGACTTCAGATAATAAGACCGGTTACCTTCCTTAAACCTGAACCAATTGTAAAACATTTGTCCCTGCTGCAAAGGAACTGTCCAGGAAAAAAGCTCGGCATCGTCATTCACACATTTCCGGTATCCCAGAAATTGTACGGCAGGCAATTGCGCATACTGCCCATAAGGTATCTTTTCCAGATAACCGGAAATCTCATCCGCATATTTCAGACGGACACTATCGTTCTCTGCAAGCTTCACCTGCTGCAAGCGAACAGCTACACTGTCTGTCTGACCGAAAACCGTCTCAACCCCGCATAATCCAAGAAAAAACAATATGATTCTCCACGCCATATCTGAATCCTTATCTGTTTATAAACTTATTTATGAATCTGCAAAACAATTTTCACCGGTTAAACCTCTCCAGTATCTCATCCGATGCTTTAATTGCATTTTTATACCACTGAAACAACACCTCACTCTTCCTCTTATCCGTCAAATGCCAGTCAATCCCGCTCCTCCGCAAACGTTGCATAACACTATACATAATGATTGCGCCACATACACTGACATTCAGGCTTTCCGTAAAACCATACATAGGAACCTTTACAAATTCATCCGCCTGTTCAAATACAGTGTCAGACACCCCCGTTAACTCCGTCCCCAAAATAAAAGCCATCTTACCTTTTGCCAAATCCAACTCATCCACCAATACATCATTGGTATGCGGAGTTGTTGCAATAATCCGGTAACCGGCCGACTTCAATTCCGCAAGAGCCTCCGGAGTATTATTCCCCGATTTCCTGTGCCGGTGTATGGTCAGCCACTCCCGGGCACCCTGCGAAACAGTAGAAGTGGAATCATAACGGTTGCGATTCTCTATCAAATGAACATTTTGAATGCCGTAACAATCCGCAGAACGCATCACTGCACTTTGATTATGCGACTGATACAAATCTTCCATAACAATCGTCACATAATCCGTCCGCTCCTGTATCAAACGTTCAAACAAAGCATTTTTGTCGTCCACCACAAACTCTCTCAAATATTTTACCTGTTCCTCTATCGTTTTCATTCCTTTAAAATCCATTTCAAGGCAACATGCTATCAACTATTTACCCCCTGCTTCCGCAAAATACCGCCATAACGGAGCCACATGCAAGGCTTGCATAATCCGGTCTTGCTCCAGCAATTTCCTGACCTCCCCGGGAGACAATAACTCTACAGCAATATCCTCCGTCGGTTCCAGGTGCCGTTCCGTCACCTTTTCCACTCCTGTGGCTACAAAACAATAAGTAAGATTCGTATGAGTCCCCGGATTCACACTGGTCACCATCAACTGTTTCCAGGTCCCGTTTCCATATCCGGTCTCTTCCAGAAGCTCACGTTGAGCAGCATCCAGAGGCGTTGCATCCGTCGGGTCCACCACGCCGGCACACAATTCATAATCCGCACGTGCCAACCCATGCCTATACTGACGTTCCATAACCATTTTACCTTCTTTAGTAATCGCAATGACATTAATCCAGGCAGGATACTCCATCACATAATAAGAAGGAATAATACTGCCGTTAGGCAATTGTACCTTTTCCCTACGGACTGTGAACCAAGGCTCACGGGCAATATACGCTGACGAAAGTACTGTCCAGTTTTTTATTTCTTGCTTTTTCATCTTCTTTTCATATGGGCCATACCCGAATTGCATCCGGCCCGTTCTTTAGCTGTAAAATCACGGAAAAATAAAAGCAAAAGAAGGGGTGTCAGAAAACCAACACCCCTTCCTTTATCTTGTTTTTCGATTAAAACTGCTCTGCCAATTCAGCACCTGCCTTGAATTTAACAACTTTCTTAGCCGGGATAGTAATCGTTTTACCAGTCTGAGGATTTCTTCCGCTTCTTGCACTTCTTTCAGATACAGAGAAAGAGCCGAATCCAATCAAAGCAACTTTATCTCCACCTTTCAGAGCTTCACCAACTGTAGCAACAAAAGCTTCCAGAGCTTTTTTAGAATCTGCTTTTGTCAAACCTGCTTTTTCAGCAATAGCATCGATTAATTGAGCTTTATTCATAATATAAATTTTTAGGGTTAGAATTTTAAACCTTTTTCTCTCGAGGCAAATGTAGGGATTTTATTGAAGTTGTCAACATTTTTCCGGAAAAAAATCCATTTCCGGACTATTTTTTTCCAACCAAAGAAAAATTTATTCCCATTTTATCGCTATTTCGGGTAAATCATAGAAAATCAACAATATGTTCCGCACACTTTTCACCATCCATAGCCGCAGAAATAATCCCCCCGGCATACCCGGCCCCTTCCCCGCAAGGATACAAACCAACAACATCCGGATGCATAAAGCCGGCATTCCGGGGAATCCTCAACGGCGAGGATGTCCGGGTTTCCACACCCAGCAAAAGAGCCTTGTCCGAAACAAAACCCGGAGCCTTCCGGCCAAAATACCGCAAACCGGCAGCAAGACGCTTATATAACAATTCCGGCAACCAGGCACTTATCAACGAACTCTTTACACCAGGCTTATAAGAAGCAGACGGCAAAAAACGACTTTCCCGGCCGGCTAAAAAATCAGGCAAAACCTGCACCGGAGCGCATAAACCTCCACCACCCTCTATCCAGGCCCGCTTCTCCAAAGCCTCCTGCAATTCCAATCCGGCAAACAAACCTGTATAATGCATTTCCCGCAACTCGGCAGGACCGACAGCAGTCACCACGGCCGAATTAGCCCACGGAGTGTTGCGCGAAGAAGAGGACATTCCATTCACTACCTGTTGTTCTGCTCCCGTAGCTGCCGGAACAACAACACCACCGGGACACATACAAAAAGTATAAACCCCGCGCCCTTCTATATTGGTGACAAAATTATACTCCGCCGCCGGCAACCAAGGCCCGCGTCCCTCTTTAGAATGATATTGCATACAATCTATATCATGCTGGGGATGCTCCAACCGCAACCCGACTGCGAAATCTTTCGCCTCCAGCAATACCGAACGGTTCTGCAACATCCGGTAAATATCCCGGGCCGAATGTCCCGTAGCCAGAATAACATGACGGGCCGCATATTCCCGCTCTCCCGCAACCACTCCTCCAATCCGATGCCCACGCAACACAAGGTCGGTTACCCGGGTACTAAAATGAACCTCTCCGCCATACTTTTCTATCGTTTTCCGGATACGGACAATCACATCCGGCAATTTATCAGTCCCCACATGCGGATGAGCATCCGTCAATATAGTTGGATTGGCTCCGTGAAACACCAGAATCTCCATGATTCGCCGGATATCGCCGCGTTTTTTAGAACGGGTATATAATTTACCGTCCGAAAAAGTACCCGCACCTCCTTCTCCGAAACCGAAATTGGAATCCTCATCCACAATCCCCGTCTTGTATAAACGGTTCAAATCTTTTTTCCGGTCCTCAACAGCTTTCCCCCGTTCCAGGACAATCGGCCTGAATCCCCGTTCTATCAGACGCAAAGCAGCAAAAAGTCCGGCCGGACCAGCTCCCACAATCACAACTTCCTCCCGGCCCCGGACATCCCGATAAGCCGGAATAAACACTTTTTCCCGCTCCTCACAACGGTCTATATGAATTCCTATCGTTAAATTAAACAAAACCTCTTTCTGCCGCGCATCAATAGAACGGCGGACCACTTCTACCCGCACAATTCTTTCCTCGCTGATTTTTTCCATTCTGGCAGCCAAACATTTCAAAACGCACTCATTCCCAGCCTCCTCCGGCCTTACTCTGACCTGAATTTCTTTATACATACCCAAAACTCTTCAACATACAATAATCCTTCCTCCCCAACTTTACAAACTACTCAAAATTAAAACATACCGTAAAAATCCGGGCCCTCAACTTTTTCAAAGCAGTGGTATATTCCTCATATCCCGGATTTGCAGCATCCGGATTATGCACCAACACATCGGTCATACCCAAAGAAAAACGCAGTTCCACCCCAAACTTAAAATAAGGAAGATAAAAATCACTTCCTCCCCCCATCTCCAAAAAGAAATCTCCGCGGTTAGTCCGGAAAAAAACAGAATTATCCGGATTTATTTTTGTATGTCTCTGAAAATCATACTTATAACTTCCTCCTGCACCTATAAAAGGACGAAAATTATTGATACGTTTAGCTTTGTACCTAAGCATCAAAGGCATAGAAACATATACAGATTCATTATAAGCAAATTGCTTGTTATCTTCCACCTCCGGCACATGAGTATACACCAACGAACGATGGGCAAACTCCAAACCGGGCAAAAAACGCAATCCCAAATCATCACAGATACGCAACTCAGAGATAATTCCAACCAGAAAACCCATACTCAAATGTCCGGTTTCCGCACGCCACGGACTTGCTCCCGACAAATAAGCTTTATAATCCATATAATTGATGCCAAGGGAAAATCCGAAATGCAACCACGTCCGGTCTCCACGCTGATAGTTGAGAATACTGGTATTCCGCATGACTTTTTGCGCACCGGCACCCTCTGCCAATGCCAGTAACAACACCATATAAATCATTCTCTTAAACATAATCAACACACAGCGGCAATTAAAAAAATGAAACACCCTGTCCTCTACTGCATTCAAGGGCGAAAATAATTATTTTCATCCGTTTCCACAAATCCTTTAGCAAACACTTTTATTTTATATATTTTTGCAATAAAGATTCCGACACGGAATTATTATAACATATATCTGAATCTCATGAATAAAGTAGCACTTATCACCGGAGCTACCTCCGGTATCGGAAAGGCAACGGCTTTAAAAGCTGCCGAAGCCGGTTTCAATATTATTATCACAGGCCGTCGTTCGGACCGGTTGGAACAACTTGCCCGGGAAATCCAGGAAAAAGGTGTAGAAGTCTTACCCCTGCATTTTGACATCCGCCAGCAGACTGCCGTCCAGCAAGCCATAGAAAACCTTACCGGCAATTGGCGCAACATCGCCGTACTCGTCAATAACGCGGGTCTGGCTGTCGGTGTATCTCCCATTCAGGAAGGAGTTCTGGATGACTGGGAACGCATGATTGACACCAACATCAAAGGACTGCTATACATCACAAGGGCAGTTGCTCCTCTGATGATAGCCAACAATGCCGGACACATTGTCAATCTGGCATCCATTGCCGGCAAAGAAGTTTATCCAGGCGGAAATGTATATTGCGCCACCAAACACGCTGTTGATGCACTCTCCAAAGCCATGCGCACAGATATGCTGAAACACAATATAAAAGTGACGAATATCGCACCGGGCATGGTGGAAACCGAATTTTCCATTGTTCGCTACAAAGGTGATGAAGAAGCTGCCAGAAATGTATACAAAGGAATGACACCCCTGACCAACGAAGACATTGCCGACACCATCCTTTTCGCCATCACCCGTCCTCCCCATGTCTGCCTGAACGACATCGTCATCATGCCGACAGCCCAGGCTAACTCCAGGGATGTGAACAAAATATAAAAAATAACAGACAAAAAAGTCAGGCATGATACCTGACTTTTTTCTTTTTAATCCGTTTCAGATACAATACCATTGAGTAATTACGCTCTCCCGCTCACTCCAATTCCAGTCCGAAAATATTCTTCAGGTCCGCCACCACCGGATTCAATTTCATGAAATGTTCAAATTTCTCACTGGCTGTAAATAGTTTTTTTTCTTCCTGAGTTGTATTTGAATCGAATAATTTAAACTCAAAAGTCATATAACCATTTTTCAGATTTTTCATCAGCATATTCTGCAAATGCATTCTTATAGCTTCCACCTTTTCCAATTGAATCTGGTTATCCACCAAAAGAACTATCTTCTCTCCTTCAATCACAGGACGGTGAGTTTTCAGAGCAATACTAACGGTCTGTTCGGGCGTATGCTCTGTAATATATTTCTCCAGAGCAGCCACAACCTTCGCCTCGTCAAAAGATTCACGCGTATCGGGTTTTTCCTGCTGATGAATAACCGGTTGCACCTTAACAACAGGTTGCACCTGACTCTCCTGACGAAAAGAATCTTTGATTTTAAAGGAAGAATCCGGACGGGGACGGTTAACATCTGCCGGACGTTTAACCACCGGAACATTTTCTACAACAGATTCCGGCTCAGCCCCCGGCTCCCGGAATTTACCATTGAAACCGGCTATTTTCAACAAAGCTTCGAAATCAGAAGCCCTCAGATTTTTTTTTTTAATTCATTGAGCTGGCAAAGCTTAATAAAAGCCAGTTCTACGCAAAGACGCTTCTCCATCCGCACCTTATACTGCATCTCACATTGTTCCACCACCCTCAGGGCCTCATAAAGAAAATCCACACTACACACTTCTGCCTGCCTGGCATAACGCGCCTTGATGGTGGCACTCACTTCCAATAACTGCACAGTTGCCGGATCTTTCGAAACTAATACATCCCGGAAATGTTTACCCAAACCGGAAACCAAATTACCACAATCAAATCCCTTTTCTATGATTTCATTCAGAACCAATAGCGAATCACTCACCTTGCCCTGAAAAAACAAATCGGTCAACCGGAAATAATAATCATAATCCAATACGTTCAGATTCTCGATTACCTTATCATAAGTCAGGTTCTTTCCGCAAAAACTGACCACCTGGTCAAAAATCGAAAGGGCATCCCGCATGGCACCATCAGCCTTTTGGGCAATTACATCCAATGCCGTCTCTTCAGCCGTAATACCTTCCTTGGCAGAAATATATTTCAAATGCTCTACGGTATCCCCCACTTTCATCCGGTTAAAATCGTAAATCTGACACCGGGACAATATCGTAGGCAGAATCTTATGCTTCTCCGTAGTGGCCAGAATAAAAATGGCATGCGCCGGCGGTTCCTCCAATGTTTTCAGAAAAGCATTGAAAGCCGACGTACTCAGCATATGCACCTCATCAATGATGTATACACTGTATTTCCCAATCTGAGGCAATATCCGCACCTGTTCCACCAATCCCCGGATATCATCCACACTGTTATTCGATGCCGCATCCAACTCATGAATGTTCAGCGAACGACCGGCATTAAAAGCCTTGCACGACTCACATTCATTGCAAGGTTCCGCATTCGGTTGTAAATTCATACAATTGATTGTCTTCGCAAAAATACGGGCACAAGTGGTTTTACCTACTCCTCGCGGACCGGTAAACAAATAAGCCTGAGCCAACTGATGATTCACAATGGCATTCCTCAGTGTAGAGGTAATGGCCAACTGCCCCACCACCGTATCAAAACTTGCAGGTCTGTATTTTCGCGCCGAAACAATAAAATTCTCCATAAACAATCAATGATATACCTAAACGACGGAGTTGTTCCGTCCGGACTGTAAAAATAGCAAGCTTTGAGCGTATTCGCAAATTCTTCATTCCATTTTTGTGGATTTTCTTACCAAAAAGCCGACAGAAATAGCAAAACAACACTATGAATAACTATACTGAGTATCCAAAATGAAAAGTCCGGCTGCGGTTGTAGCCGGACTTTTTCAGTCTCAAATTATATTGTAAACTATTTCACTTTCTCCAGCATCTCTTCATACGACTGGCAGTAATATTCCATGATAGGCATTGTTTTGTCGCCCACCGTCATTGTTCTGCCGGAAGTATCTTTTCTACCTTTCAACACCTTTACACGCTCTTGCAAAAGAGCAGCAAATTTCTTGCGGTCACCGATATTATTCCATCCCTCCTTACCCTGTCCGTAAAACAATGAACTACATGCATAATATACCTGATCTTCTATCATACGGCTGAAATGACTGTACGTCACCAAAGCTTCCAAAAGCGATGCCCATTCTTTAGTACCGATTGTTCCGTCCACTAAGGCTGCGGCGCGAATACCATCCGCCTCCGGCACTCCGCATTTTTTCATAAGGGCATAATAGGCTTCCAGACCGGCAGCATCATATCCTGCAATTTTCTTGGCTTCCCGCTTGAGAAATTTCCTGGTCCCTGCCTCCCACACTTTCTCCAAATGCAGGCCGGCTTTCTCGCCGTAACGTTTCACTAATTCCGCCTTACGGGCATATACAGGACGGAACACAACATAATCAGGAGTAACGTAAGTACAAAACATCCGATATACATTGGTATCCGTAAACACAGCGTCCGTTTTATCTTTCAAAAAATCGTCAGCTACAGTACGCACAGTTCCCGACATGGCAGCATCGTCCAGCAACGATAGGTAATCGCGGATAAACTCCAAAGAGCGTTCTCCTGCCGCATAGCGTTTGTTCATATCCGTCAGACCGTCTCCTTTTACACCGTTCTCTGCAAAGTCTATCAATTCATCCACACTCAGATAACCGGCATGGCGGCACAACAACTCACCCGCCGCATTCAACACCAGCAAGGTAGGGTAAGCGTTCACATCATACTTTTTCCGTATTTCTACGCCTTCCCCTTTCTCCATGTCTATTTTCACCGATACGAAACGGGGATTGAAATAATTGCCCGCTTTCTCCTGAACAAATTCTTTGGACGCCATCAATTTGCAAGGACCGCACCAACTGGTGTAACAGTCCATAAATACCAATTTGTTTTCAGCTTTGGCAGCCGTCAGTGCTTTGATAAAACCGCCTTCACGGAAGTTAATCTGTGCCACAAGAGGCAAAGCCATGACAATTACCAATACAAACAAAACTATTCTTTTCATCTTACAATAATTTAATCATTCTAAACCGCCCTTTATCAATAAGGGAAAGTCGGAGACATCGAATCCGGATATAAAAATGCGTATAAATTAGGAGACATCGGAGAATAATCCGACATCGGAACGGCATAGCATAACTTTTTCAAAATTCCTGTTCCTTCAAATGTATGCTTGGGTTCTCCGAAAGGCTGCCCCCCCTGCATTTCATACATCACTACGGTGTATTTTCCTCCATTCTGAACTCCTATTACTAAATAATCAAAAGCTGCTTCATAAAAAAGATTGGACATATAAGTAACCGTTCCGGCCGGCAGGGAAGCCACCGACAAAGCAGTTTCCACTTTTTCCTTCATACTATAGCGATACAATTGGTTATCCTTCACCGAATAAATAAAACTCCCTCTCAATCCTTTACCGGCAATGACAGCAGCCGAAGCAAGTTTCTCGGCATCCAGCCGGCGGACTTCGGAAATGGTCTCCTTTCCCAAAATTACCAAATAACGTCCGTCATCTTTCACATCAAACAGATACCAGACAGCATTATCCCCTGAATTCCAGTTCCAGCCGGTAGCAATTGCCTCAGCCTTCTCAAAAGGAACGCGTACTCCGGCATAACCATCTTTATATCCGATTTCACGTCCGTCTGTACACATCAGACAATGTTTACTTTCACTCCAATAAGACAATTCCCTTCCGTTAAAAGCCTGAACAAAAGTACTGCCTCCGCAACCTTCAGGCGTAACCAATTTGCCCGTAGCATACTCACTGGCAAAAAAACCACCGCCAACACTTTCATAACAAATTCCTTTATTGGAAAAATAGTGATTATACTCTCCTGTCGTTGCCATAGCATAAGGAATTTCATCTTCTTCCATCGTAGCATAAAACAAACTGCTACGGTCAAACATCAGCGACATATCTACCGTATTGTATACGGCAAAATTATTTTCCCCATATGCTAAAAACATGCCGGTAGCATACGTAGAAGTTGCCGTCTCCGAATCCATATGAATTTTTTTATACACCGGATTCATGTTACGCGGCTTCCCGTTCAACGGCGCGCCATAATTTTCAGTCAACAAATCATTCAGTGTCACCGTGTCCCTGTAATTATAAAAATCCAATTCAGTGTTGCCTTCTGCCGTTTCTTTCAACGCATAGAAACCATTGGAGAAGGCGGAAGTCACGTCTAAAGAAAATTCAACCAAACCAAAATAGCCCGTTTCCTTATGTGTAGCCTCACAGATAACCGAATATTTACCGATTTTCAGTTCGACAGGGTAAGCCAGCTTTTTCCCTTCCCAGATTTTATTCTTCCGGTACTCGCCTTTTTGCCCGAACTGTCCGCCATAAATATACCAGTTAAACAACAATTCATCATCTGCAAATCCTTCCACCACCGGAGTCAGTTCCAATACTGAACTAAAAGCCACTGCCGAAGTGTCCTGAGGCAAGCCTTCCACCTTAATCTCATGTGCCCGGTTCGCCTCTGTCGCTACTGTGCTGTCGTCATCGAAACAACCGCTCAAACATGCCATCAGACATAAACATAAAAGCCATATATATTTTCTCATATCCGTTCTATTTTAAGTCGATTAATAACCATTCGCCACCGGAGTAAAATCCACCGGACCGTCTGCTTCTTCCCAGACTTTTCCAATTTCCGGATTTGCCAAACGTTCCTCATTTTCCTCTTCTAAACGCTCTGCAAACCATTGGCCCAAGTAAGCAATGTAAGCTTCATCCTTCGGAGCGAAATACCCCTGAAAATATTCATAAAAAAGGGTACTGATATATTCATCATCCCAGGGTTTCTCCGTCCATTTTATCATTAATTCATGTTTTTGCGGTCCGTAAGTACCGAAATAAGAACTTAAAGAAAACTTATCCCATGCTTCCGGTTTCGTGAGACGGTCAGAAATAGTCAGCGTGTAGGTCGCAAACTCCGGATAGCCGGCCTTGAACCACCCATTGTCCCTGAATGTAATTTTCAACACAACATCCCCCTCCGCTTCCAATGATGCATCACGGAGTACCACTACCGGCACCTTCACAGCCGCCGAATCGCCCGGGACCTGGTACAATGCAGCCAGCGATGGCTCATCAAAAGCCACGTAGTGTTTGCCGGCAACGGCATTGACAACCCCCTGCGTCGTATCCTCTACCTGCATCAAAGCAAGCGGCCGGCTATCTGCAGAAAGTTTACCCATAGTATTCACCCTCAGCCAGACAGTATCTCTCATCTGTCCTTCCGCAGAATTCAATTTAAAGGAATGGCTTCCTCTTCCCATTCCATCCTTCACACCAGCCGTTGTCAGGCCATCCCCATAATGGAAGGTCAGCATACACTCCTCATCCGAAAATTTCGGGAGCTCTTTTTCACAAGCAGTTGCCAGCAACACCAAACCTCCCGCATATAATAAATTTGAAAGTTTCATAACAATACGTCTCATGGATTAAGGATTAAACTCTGTATTTACACAACTCCAAAGCACATACACCTCATCGGTGATTTCATCATCACACCATAACATTCTCGAAGCTCCGGCACGCTTATAGGCATAAAACATTTGCCCTTCGGCAAAAAATTCCCTGCGATACTCCGGCAGCAAGACCTCCGTCCGGTTAGTCTGAGCATCAAACACCTCATGATTCAATGCTACACCACATCCGTATAACAAATAATCCGCATACAAACTGTTGGCTTCCTCCACATCGGCAGTCGTTTCTATAGCTATCAGATACACTTCAGACATTCGCAACATCGGAATAATTTGATAATATAAAGCCAAATCTTCTGCATCATCGGCAAAATAATATTTCTTGATGGCAGCAAATCCCGAATTGCCATAACTTTTCAAATTCTTGTTCCATCCGGTCGTGTATCTTGTATCCAAATCTTTGTTCTCCGGAAACAGTTCATTTAAACAATCCAAAGTAGTATACAAATTATCAGCACGAGCATCTACATCAGCTCCGCCGATTAATATTTTGGCAACTGTCTTGACGTCATATTTGCTCAGGTAGAAAAGACATTCATTCGGACAAGCATGATAACCGGCAGTGCGGTCCTCATCGCCGGCCAGCTCCATCACAGGGACTCCATCGGCATCGGTAGCATCGATTACTGCCTTTGCCGCAAGATATGCCTCCTCTTTCTGTCCTAAGTAAAGATAAGCCCGCGCCTGCAATGCCTTTACCGCCCAGTAATTCAGGCGAGACTGGCGGTATCCCATATAGGTGTCGTCCAGTTCTATATTGGCCGGATTATTCAAATCCTCAAATGCATAACTGAAAATAGGATCATTATCCTTTAGCAAAGATTCTGCTTTCTTCAAATCAGACAATAGTTTTTCTGCATAACTGTCAAAATCATACCGCACAATCCGGTCGTTAAATGCCGTCACCTCAGAATAAGGCAGACTGACTTTCCCGCCATTCCCGTTAGGTACGTCACCAAACAAACGGAGCACATCCAACTGGCAATAGGCACGGATAGCATACGCCTCCCCCATAATCACCGACCGCGTAGCCTCATCGGGAAATGCTTCTGCATTCGTCTCGGCATTCGCAATGATTTTATTGGCCTGTACAATAACATTGAACAATTTCGAGTAAATGGTTTGTACCGCTTTCCGCACCTTATCCTGCTTATAATCATGCATCTTTAAATAATAATTCACCGATTGGTCGCCATAGGACTCTTCTTTGACATACCACAAACCGGCCAACAATTCAATGTCGCTCATTGTCAGCTTTTGTCCGTACACATCCGTATTTCCCATAGCCATATAACATCCGGTCAGGGCCGTACAAAATCCCCGGTAAGAAGAAAATTGTTCTTTTTCCTTTTGCTCCGTTTCAGGATTCACGTCCAACCAATCGTTACACGAAATGAACAGGATTCCCAAAACCGTATATAACAATATGAATCTATATTTGCTCATATCTTTCAAGTTTTGTTGGTTTATCAAAATAAGAACTTAATACTCCCTTGTACATTACGGGCAAACGGATAGGTAATACCCCGTTCCATCTTCACTGTCGACCAATACCACAAATCAGAAATATTCACACCGAATGTAACGGAAGTTGCACGCAGGCTTTTCCTTACCCAATCGTTGTCCCACTTCCATTGTATGCTGGCGGATTGTAATTCCAATACTTTATCGCTCATCACAAAACGGGAGGTTGCCCGGGTTTCTATCCCGTTATACCCTTTGAATGACACAATATCGCCGGGTTTCTGCCAGCGTTCGTACAAAGCCCGTGCATCCACATTCTGTCCCATTAGAGTGGTACGATCTACTTCAACCCGGTCAACAATAGTCTGGTTATATACTTTACCTCCCCAATGGAAACCCATTGAAAGATTAAAAGTCAATCCTTTCCACATAAACATCGTACTGGCTATGCCCCGGTATCTCGGATCGGATTGCCCGACATATACTTTGTCCGATGCCTTCCAGATATCGGTACGGTTGCCATTTTTATCCAAAAAGATTTCCTTTCCGTTACTCGGGTCTATACCCAAAGAACGCACCACATAAATTCCGTTCTGCGGACGGCCTTCATAAAAAAGGTTAGACACATCCACATCTTCCTGTAAATAAGACTCAGTCTGTTTTTTTATGGCCTCTGACAATTTAGAGACATAATTTTTATTATAGCTCAATTGCCCGCTAACCAACCAATTAATGTCCCGTTCCGCATTACGTATGACATAAACACTGGCAGAAGCCTCCCAACCTTTGTTCTTCACCTCCCCGACATTGTCTACATACGAAGGGAATCCCATTGAATGGGGCATATCCATGTTAGAAAGCAGATTATTGGTCTTTTTGCTGTAAACGTTGAATTCTCCCTTGAAACGATTGTTCCAACACCCGAATTCCACTCCGAAATTAAATTCGTCCGTCTTCTGCCAGGTCAGATAGGGATTGCCTAATCCCTGCAATTCGGCCCCTGTCCAGTTCATATAATAATTATCGGTAAGAAATTTATAAAGCGTATTCGCACCGGCAGAACCTTGCTGAGTTCCGGTTTGCCCGTAGGAAGCTTTCAGACGCAGGACGTTGGCAAAAAAACCATCCATAAAATTCTCGTTGTGCAAATTCCACCCGATACCGGAACTCCAGAACGGAGCATATTTCTTTTCACTTCCGAAAGTGGAACTACCATCAACACGCGCTGAAAAATCCGCATAATAACGATTGTTGTAAATGTAATTCACGTTGCCCGTAAGTCCTAAACGACGGGATTTTGCCTGATTTCCCGTAGGACCTCCGTCCTTTGCATACTGCCGGGCAGTTGCCAGGAAATTAACTTTCTCTTCCGTGAAACCTTCTGCTGCAATATTATAAGTATAACTACTCTTCCCCTCCAGCGCATAATCCACTCCTACATATACCTGATGCTTGTCAGCAAACGTTCTGGAATATGAAACAGTGATATTACCGCTGTACGTGTTACTTCTGCCAGTGGTATAATCATACGTTCCGCGCCGCAGAAATCCCTCTCCCGACTGATAATATTCATCATCTGTAAATTTGGAATGCTCCGCAGGCAAAAATTTATCGGCCGTATTGTCAGTGGCTGAGATTCCCACTTGTCCGCGAACAATAAAACCCGTCAAAGGTTGCCATTCAATCGAGAAATTGTTGGTCAATGTCCGGTAATTAGCCTTGTCGAAACTGTTCAGGGTAGCATCATACAATGGATTCTGGTACCCCGTATAATTTGCATGGAAACCATCAAACATCCGAATCAATTTGCCATTTTCATCATAAGGAGCGTTATAGGGCTGTTGTTTCACATAATCGCTGAAATTGCCGTATTTACTCTCCCGGCTTTTAGTCACTCCGTAAGAAGCATAATTCTTGAAAGTGATGTTTTTCACCTTATACATCAATGTCAAAGAACCGTTGAATGCCTTTCGCCAGGAATCTTTCATGGCACCGCGTATATCTTTGTAACCGGCAGTGGCACTCCAGCGGAATTCTTCACTACCCCCTTCCAAACGCAAATTGTAATGAGAACCTACACCTGTCTGCAAAGGTTTTCCCAACCAATCGGTATCCGTTCCGGCAGCAATTTCCCTCAAACGCTTGGAATAAGCCTCCTTAAACCAGACATCATTACTCGGCGACTCACTTTTATACAAACCCAAATCCCATTCCAACTGTAACTTCTCGGCAGCATTGAGCATGTTGTACGAAGTCAGGTCCGGAATTTCAAGGTCCATCCCAACCTCGGCACTCACCCGCAACTTTCCCACTTCCGGCTGTCTGGTCACCACGACAATAACCCCATTGGAACCACGCGACCCGTAAATAGCCGTAGCTGCCGCATCTTTCAGAATATTAATGGATTCTATCTCCTCGTCATTGTAGTCCATCAAACGTTCCAAAGCAATTTCAAAACCGTCCAGAATAATCAACGGTGTATTTACAGAATTATTGGCATCCTGATTATACTCCGCCACATCCATCGGCAGGGAAGAATTACCCCGGATATTGATTTGCGGCAAATTGTTCGGATTACTTCCGTTCAGATTGTCCACCGCCATGTTGATAGATACATCTATATTTTTCAATGTTTGCAACAAATTTTGCCCTTTGTACACTTTCAGGTCTTCTTTAGACACAGAAGTCACAGCACCGGTATAACTCTCTTTGGCCTTTTTAAAGATACCCGTTACCACCACTTCGTCCATTTCTGTGGCATCTTCTTCCATAATCACCGTCAAAGATTTCGCGTCATTCACTTTGATTTCTTTGGTTTTCATTCCAACAAACGAAAAAACCAGAATATGTTCCATATTTTCCGGCAAAGTCAACTGAAAATGTCCATCCGCTCCGGTCACAATCCCTAATTGAGTTCCTTTCAATAAAATCGTCACTCCGGGCAAAGGCATTCCGCCCTTATCCGTTACAATGCCGGTCAACGTAAGTTCCTTACCTGCCATTCCGGGAAAAGACAATTTCGGAGAAATAACAATGACGTCATCCTCCAGCCGATACCATAAACCGGTATTTTTCAAACACACTCCCAGAATATCATTCAAATCCCGGTCTTCAGCCTCTACGCTAACCTTGCCTACATGCCGGAGCTCATTGCTGCTATACATGAACTCATAACCGGACAACCGGGTTATCTCCTGAAAAATTTCCGGCAAAGTCTTATTTTTCGCTTCCAGGCTGAAACGGGTCTGCGAATGCGTCCGGGCTGAAACCGTTGACAATCCCAGAATCAGCAAACAAATACAAATTTTCATAGTTAAATACATTTTCCGAACAATATCAGGCCACGACCCGACATCTAAATCTCGATTTTTTTTCATAAATTTGTTTTGTTAAAATTAATAATTGCCATTTGCACAATGGCGTTAATAATTCTTTCCCGGGAAGATGCTGCACACATCTTCCTGTTTTTATTATTCAGCAAATACTTCAATCACACGTCCGTCCTGCACAAAACGGATATGCGTCGTGAGTTCCAGTTTATTTAATACCTGCTCCAATTCCCGGTACTTCGGTAAATTCCCGGTAAAACGGATTTCCCGAACCTCCGGATTACGGAGAATAAATTCAACATCATACCAACGTCCTATTTTATGAATTACCTCCTCCAGCAAATCGTCATTAAATACAAAACGCTGGTCTTTCCAGGAAGTATAAGCTTTCACATCCACTTTCCGGATTTCCGGGCCTTCGGAACTATAATTCAACTGCTCACCGGGTTGCAATTCCCGGAAATAATTCTCCGCACGCACCTCCACTTTCCCTTGTACCAAAGTAGCCTGCTGAGTTTCCGAAGGATAAGCTTTTACATTAAAAGAAGTCCCTAATACTTTGATGTCCAATTGTCCTGCTTTCACAACAAAAGGCCGGGAAACATTTTTCGCAACCTCAAAATAAGCCTCCCCTTCCAACATGACCTCCCTCACCTCGCCGGTAAAAGCTACCGGATATTTCAATTCCGTTTCAGCATTCAGCCACACACGTGTACCGTCAGCCAGGATTAACTGGTATTCTCCCCCCCGCGGAACCGTAATGGTATTATATCCCCCCAAAAAAACAGTATCGCCTGAAGAATAATCCAATCTTTTTCCCCGAACACAAATATCTGCATTCCGCTCTTTTAACCGGGTTTCCAGACTATCCGACAACACCACCTGCTGTCCGTCCGACAAAGTCAACACAGCACCTGTTTTTCCCAGTTTAATCACACCTCCAACCGGCAGATTCGTGTCCACTCCATCCTGTGTACGAAATAAAAAAGCCAGTGCCACACCGATAATCAATGCCCCCATAGCAGCCGCACTCCCCCAGCGTTTCCCGATACGCAAACGGTCAGACTTCTGTTTACCGGACAAAAAACGGCAATATCCTTCCTCCACCTGAAACTGATAATGTTCGCTCCGGGCCTTTTCCAGAAATCCCGCCCGGACAAACTCCTGATACATCCGCGCATGCTCATCACTTTCAGCCACCCATTGAGTTAACTGTCTCTGCTCTTCGTCAGTAAGAACACCGACAATCGATTTTTGTATCAAGACCGCTATTTGAAAAGGATAATCCGTCATTTCTCTTTTTTTTGTTTTTATTAAAACATAACCTCAGGCCAAAAGTGTCAAAAAAAGAGAAAATATTTTATAGAATGAATATTCCTTTAAGAGAATTCTTTCATCTGTTCTTATTTCATATTTTTGTATGGAAATTGAAACAATAAATTTGATGTTATCACAACACCCATCCCCTCTATGGCTTGAACAATTGCATGCCGGGAAAGAAGAAGCCTACCGGATTCTTTTTGATGAATACTATCAGATTCTGGGTGTGTTTGCCATGAAATATGTAAGAGACAAAGAGGTTGCCGAAGACATTGTACAGGATGTCATTCTGGAATTATACAACCGCCGGCTCCTGTTCAACTCCCTCCTTGCCCTCAAATCGTTTTTGTTTCTGTCCGTAAAAAACAGAGCCCTCAATTTCCTGCGCCACCGTCAGGCACAAGAACGCTACCTGAATTATAAAACGGAAGAAGAGAGTTTTTTCCTGAACAATATCATCCGCGAGGAAGTATATTATCATCTGCAAAAAATGATTGGAGAACTCTCTGAACCGGTCCGAAAAATATATGAACTGACTTTACAGGAACTTTCCAATGAAGAAATTGCCGAACAGCTCGGCCTATCCGTCGATTCCGTCAAAGCTCACAAAAAACGGGGGAAACAGGTATTGAAAGGAAAACTAAAAGAATTATTGTTCTGCCGGACAAAATTTTTTCAATTGCATTATATACCAAAGAGTATAAACCTGAGATTACCCCTCAGTATCGCCATGGCGCGCTTAAAATGAGTCTTTACCGTAGTTTCTGCTATATTCATCCGGACTGCAATTTCTTTGATTTTTTTCTTCTCGACAATATGGAGTAACACAACTTCTTTTTGTTTTTCAGGCAATGTATCCAGGATAGCTTTCAGACGTCCATAAATATCGTCATCGGTTTCCGGTTCTGCGATACCGGAAAACAACATAGCCTCAATGATTTTGTCCTGATGTTTACATTGAATCTCCAGGTCCCGCAAGTAATTCAAACAATTGTTCCGGATAATACCGAGCATGTAATAAAATATGGACTTTTTTTCATCATATCTTTCCGGATGAGACCACAAGGAAAGAAAAGCATCCTGCACTAAATCTTCCGCTTGTTTCCAATCGTAAAGATAACGCATGGCATAACGTTGCAAAGGAAGAAATGAAGTTTCATACAATTCATGAAAAGCGTCCAAGTTCCTTTTTTTTATCCGGACCCCTAACTTATCTTCCCCTATGAATTTATTTATTCTTGCCATGAAATTTTCAGCAAAGATACTTTTTTCTAATATACGGTGTCCTCCATTTTTTGATTCAATGTAAATAATATAAAAGAAAGCGTGGTTTATGGAAACAAATTCTATTAGCTGGGAGATTTTATTGAAAAGTATCCGGCAAACATTATCTTCTGAAGAAGAAGTCATTTTTCAGAAGTGGTTGGCCCGGGATATACGGCATAAAGAATATTATAAGAAAATGTACCGGGTTTGGTCGTCGGAGGATACTACTTATGATTTGTACACCGATGTGGCTCAAATGAAAACCCGTTTTGACGATTATGTCCGGAACGAACGGAAAGTAAAACAACGGAAAATATTGGGATATGTATATCGTTCGGTAGCTTGTCTGTTGTTGCTGCTCACTGTGGGTGGAGGAATAATGTTGCTGCAGAAAGAAAAACAGGGACAGGAAAACGATAATCAGCTCGCCGGTGCCATTTTTCCGGGCACAGGAAAAGCCATTATCCTTTTACCGAACGGCGAAAAAGTAGATATTGATTGGTTAGCCGACTCTCTCCCTTATCAGACAGCAGGGTTGAGTGTTGAAAAGGATTCCGGAATAATCAAATACACAGAACAACAGCAGTCCGATTCTGATTATCACACCATTGTTATACCGAGAGGAGGAGAATATCAGGTGAAGTTAAGCGATGGAACAAGGGTTTGGCTGAATTCAGATTCAAAATTGAAAATTCCGACCTCTTTCGTGGGAAATGAAAGAAGGGTCTTTTTGTCGGGAGAAGCTTATTTCGACGTAGTGAAAAATGACCGTAAGCCTTTTATTGTCGAAACGGATTTGGGAAATATAAAAGTTTACGGAACGGTATTTAATGTAAAACGTTATTCCGGCGACAGGCAATTGAAAGCAACTTTAGTTGAAGGTAGTATAGGATTTAGCACCGATAAGACGACAGAGTGGAAACTCCAGCCCGGCTACCAGTTAAGCCTCCTGGAAGGGAAAAGTGAACCGATTGTGGAAAAAGTAAAGATTTATAATGAAATAGCCTGGAAAAATCAACGTTTTTGTTTTGAAAACAGAACCTTAGAATCGATAGTCCAGGATATTGAAAGATGGTATAACGTCAAGATTGTTTTCGAAAGTCCCTCATTAAAACAACTGCAATTTTCAGGTTCTTTGAGCCGGTACGGTGAGATAGAAACCTTACTGCGTTTTTTTGAAGAAAGTGCGGATATCCGATTTTCAGTCGACAACCATACAATTACAGTGAAAAGAAAATAAAAAATAGAGAATGTCTCTGCAAGCCGGCAAACTTTAGAGAACATTCTCTACACATTCATTAATATTAACGAATTATAAACAAATGTATGAAAAAAAAAGCACCTGACAGGTATGTATTGCCTGAATTTTTAAGAAAAATGTTAACGGTTGCGCACTTGTTGTTCATTTTTTCGCTGTCCTATGCAGCAACGGATAATGATACAAAACTGGTAACGTTTGCAGTGAAGTCCGAGAGTTTAAATGATGTCCTGATAAAGTTCAAAGATCAAACCGGAATAGATATTTTATTTAACAAACAGCTTATCGGAAACCGGAAATGCAACGATTTTGAAGTTGTAAATCAACCTGTCGAAATAGTACTGAGTAAAATTCTGGAAGGGACAGGTTTTGAATTTTCGAAAGTGGACGGAGTATATGTCATTAAAAAAAGCACAGAAAAAATCATACCGTCCGCAGAGCCTTTATCCATCTCCGGTGTGGTGGTCGGACCGGATGGAATACCATTGCCGGGAGTGACCGTTTTGGTAAAAGGCACTTCCTTAGGAAGTGCAACCGATACAGAGGGAAAATTTAAATTGTCACTTTCCTCCCAAGAAAACATAGTCCTGGTATTTTCGTTCGTCGGCATGCAAACAAAAGAAGTTCCTTATAAAGGAGAAGCCGAAATGAAAGTACTCCTGGAAACCAATGTGACTGAAATGGAACAGGTCGTAGTCACCGGTATTTTTACCCGCAAGGCAGAAAGTTATACGGGTGCTGCGACAACCATAAAGAAAGAGGAATTACAGAAAATGGGAAACCAAAATGTCTTACAATCTTTGAAAAGTTTAGACCCGGCCTTTCATATTATAGAAAATAATGATTTCGGTTCGGACCCGAACAAAGCTCCCCAAATTCAATTGCGTGGTCAACAATCCATGCCCGATATAAAAGGGACCTACAATGGAAATCCCAATCAACCGCTTTTTATTCTGGATGGTTTCGAAACGGACATTACAACCATTTACGATTTGGATATGAATCGGGTGGAAACTATTGTATTGCTGAAAGATGCCGCAGCAAAAGCCATTTACGGAGCAAAAGCGGCCAACGGCGTAGTGGTCATCGAAACCCGCCAACCCAAAGCCGGGAAAATGAGAATTTCATACAAAGGAGATTTGAATTTAACGGTTCCCGATTTAACAGGCTATAATCTTTGTGATGCACGCGAAAAATACGAGGTGGACAAAGTGCACGGACGTTATTCAGACCCTTGGTTTTGGGAACAGTACCTGAACAATATCAACTCGGAAATAGAACGCGGAGTTAACACAGATTGGCTGGCACAACCTTTACGTACGGGAGTGGGCCATCGGCATTCTCTGTATCTGGACGGCGGAGACAAGCATTTACGCTATGGCGTGGATTTGCTCTATAATGAAATTAAAGGTGTCATGAAAGAGTCCGACCGGAAAACATTCACAGGAGGAATTACCCTGGCTTACCGTTATAAAGACCTGCTGTTCCGAAATCAGTTGAGCACCACCCTGAACCGTGCCAATGACTCTCCCTATGGCTCTTTTGCCGAATATGCGGAATTGAATCCTTACTGGACACCTTATGATGAAAACGGGGAGTTAAAGCAGATTGCAGGTTCTACTGGCGGCGGCGGCCGGGTCGGGACCACCTGCGGAAATCCGTTATGGAATGCTTCTATCGGTACTAAAAATTTCAGTAAATATACCGGTATTACCAATAATTTTTACATTGAATGGCAGGCATTGACCTCATTGAAGTTTATCGGACGTCTGGGATTATCGAAAACACTCAATGCCCGGGAAGATTTTTACCCGGCAGCACACACCAGATTCCTGGGGTATCCGGAAGACAAATTTTTTGAAAAAGGTTTATACAGCAAACTGGAAGGAGAAAGCAGCCATATTAATCTGGATATGACGGCAAATTACTCTTTGTTGCTGGATAAGCATCAACTTTTCCTGAATCTGAATTACAAAATGGAACAAAGCCGTTCGGAAGAAGTTACTTTTACTATGGTCGGTTTCCCGAATGACCAGAGCGGTTTTATCACTTCAGGCCTGGGATTCAACAAGAGTGATTATCCTCCGTTCGGAAACGAAGCCATTAGCCGGGAAATAGGTGTTTTGTCCGCTTTAAACTATTCCTACGACGATCGTTACTTGGCTGATTTGTCGTATCGCGCCAGTGCTTCTTCCCGCTTCGGACAAGATAAACGGTGGGGACAATTTTGGTCGGCAGGTATCGGATGGAACTTCCACAAAGAACATTTCATGGAACAGGCAGAATGGCTGAAACAATTTAAATTGCGAGCCTCAACCGGTTATACCGGAGCACAGAATTTCAATCCGTATCAGGCATTGGCTATGTTTGGTTATCATCAGACCCAAGCCTACGACAACTGGCTCGGTTCTTATTTAATGGCTTTGCCTAACGATGACCTGAAATGGCAGAAAACCCAGGATTACAATATAGGATTCGACCTGAATCTTTGGGGACGCCTTATGATTGTATACGACTATTACGTACAGCAAACCAAGGACCAGTTACTGGCCTTGACTATCCCGCCTTCAATGGGATTTACCAGTTACATGGAAAATATCGGAAGTACGGAAAACAAAGGGATGGAGCTGAAATTAAATGCCCATCTGCTGTATGATGTGGAAAACGACCGTTATTTAAGTACATCTTTCTCTATTGCCAAAAATACGAATAAACTCAAGAAAATATCGAATGCATTAAGAAGTTATAACGATGAGGTAGATAAAGAAATATTGGATGGGAATACCAACAGGCCCCAAACCCGTTTTATCGAAGGTTCGTCTATGAATGCCATTTGGGCCGTACGTTCCTTGGGTATTGATCCGGCTACGGGAGATGAAATTTTCCTGACAAAAGACGGAGAAACAACGACAGAATGGAAAGCCGAAGACCAAGTAGTATGTGGGGACGCCATGCCCAAATGTTCGGGTACTTTTGGAATAAATATGGATTACCGGGGTATTTTCCTGAATATGTCCTTTTATTATCAATTCGGCGGTCAGATTTACAACCAGACCTTGGTTGACCGGGTAGAAAATGCAAATGTCAGCTTAAATGTAGACAAACGAATTTATAATGCGGTATGGAAAAAACCGGGAGACCGGGTCGATTTTTCCTATAATCCTTCCAGGCTGACTAAACCCAGTTCCCGCTTTGTGCAGGATTTGAATGAATTGCGTTTGTCGTCTTTGAATGTCGGGTATGATTTCCGGCATTGTACTTTCCTGAAAAAGAGCCGGCTGCAACAATTAAAGGCCAGTTTTTATATGGATGATGTGTTCCGGGCTTCCACCGTAAAAACCGAACGCGGGTTGACTTATCCGTTTGCACGTACTTTCTCGTTTTCTTTACAAGCAACCTTTTAATCGATGAATACAATGAAACGAATCAAAAAAATAAAAAATATACTCGGCATTTTATGCTTTTCCTTGCTGAGTGTATCCTGCCAGGAATGGCTGGATGTCAGTCCGAGTACGGAAATAAAATATGATGATTTATTTAGTTATAAAAACGGTTTCAAAGACCAATTGACCGGTATATACACAACTTTATGTTCAGAAAATCTTTATGGGGTAGAACTGGGCTTCGGCATGCTCGATGTATTGGGACAACAATATTATCTCTGGTCTGCTACCGCTAACGGGTCTTATTATAACATGCACCGTTTCGAATATGATAATTCAAAATGCGAAACTATCATTAATTCGATTTGGACAAATATGTATAACACTGTCGCCAATGTCAATATACTGTTGCAGGGCATAGAAGAACATCGCGGCGTACTTGCAGAAGATGAAGAAAAAATTTACGAAGGAGAGGCTTATGCTCTGCGTGCTTTTCTGCATTTCGACCTGCTTCGTCTGTTTGGTAAAAGCTATGTTATCGGAGCTGACGAAAAAGCAATTCCTTATGTAAAATCGATTTCAAAAAAAGTGACTCCATTGTCTACCGTTTCGGAAGTCCTCGATTTAGTCACCGAAGATTTGGAAAAAGCGGCAACTTTGCTGGAAGAAGATCCTATAAAGACCGGTCAGGCTACGACGTCTTTTCTGGGTACCCGCAGTTTTCATCTCAACTATTATGCAGTCCGGGCTTTGATGGCACGTGTTTATCTGTATAAGAACGATAAAGTGAATGCATTGAAAAATGCACGGGAAGTGATGCTTTCAGAAAAATATCCATGGGTGAGCAAAGGAGCGGTGGCTACCACCGACCGCAAAAACCGCGACGGAATCTTTTTACCGGAATGTATATGGATGTTGAATAATACCAAATTGAGTACACTGACAGATACTTATTTAAAAGAGAGTGACTATACGCTGTATTGTAAAGATGTTGTTATCGACGAAATTTTTGAAAGCCAGTTATATGGCGGTCTGGACTGGAGATATATTTATTATTTTGAGCGTCCCTCCTGGTACTGGCTTAGCAATAAATTATATCAGTATTCCTCCGCTTATAACAACCGTCAACCCCTGTTGCGGCTCAGCGAAATGTACCTAATTGCAGCAGAATGTGCCGAATCTAAAAAAGAAGCAGTGGAATATCTTAATACCCTACGCCAGCACAGAGGCTTTGAAGAAGCCCAGAACCTGAAAGAAGATGTGACGGATGAAAATTTGCAGACAGCTATCGGAAAAGAATACCGGAAGGAATTCATCGGCGAAGGACAATGGTTTTATTATTGCAAACGCACGGACCAAGATGTTCTGCCCAATATAACGGTTCCTTTCAGCAAGGCTTATTATATCCTTCCCATCCCGGAGCAGGAAAAAGAATACGGAAACAGAAATTAAAAAGAAAAAGTGATGAAACGATTTATACATAAATACAGTTTATTGTGCTTTGGTGTGGCAGCTATATGGTTTGGCAGTTGCTCAAAAGACGGGTATGTACAATACGATGAGGACTATGCTTCCCTGCGCTTTATCTACACCGCCCCGGGAAACGACAGCATCGTTTATTCATTTGCCCTGTATCCGGATAAGGAAGAAGGTATTGTGGAGATACCTTTTAAACTTATCGGCTTAGCGTCCGGCCAAACCCGTGAAGTAAAAATCGAAGTCGTAAAAGAAGAAACTACAGCCAAAGAAAACGACAACTTTATCGTCGAAACCAACGAACTTCCGGCCGACTCGATAAAATCAACCCTGAAAATAAGAGTGAAAAAAACACCGGATTTGGAAAATCATGATTTGGACGTGAAGTTTCGTCTCGGCAGTAATGATTATTTTGCGGCAGCTCCCGTTGATGAGAATATGTACCGGATTGTGTTGACTAATCGTCTGGCAAACCCCAAAGGATGGCCTTTCGGTGAATATAGTCGTGTAAAACATCAGTTTGTGATTCAGATTCTGGGAATTGCAACCGATTACGATAAATGGACGCAAAGTGAAAAGATTCATTACACAAGCATCATGGTGGACGCCTTGTATAAATACAACAAGGCGCATCCGGGAAATCCCCTGACCGATGAAAACGGACTGCTTGTAAGTTTCTGACAATATACTAATGATAAAAAATCATACCATGAAAAAGATTATAAATTTATTATTTATCATTCCTCTTTTAGTTACTCTGGCTTCCTGCTATGAGGACAAGGGGAATTATGATTATATAAATTTGCCTGATATCGCTATAAAAGCAAAAGATACGGTGAATGTAACCCAACTTCATACCTTAGAAATTCCCGCAGATGTAAATTTGAATGGTGAAGCAGAAACCGACTATGAATTCAGTTGGCGGATTTGGTCAAACAACATCGGAGGAATCGACCAACAAAAAATCATCGGAAACACCCGGAATTTGACTTATAAAGTAACGGAGGTCCCGGGAACTTATACCCTGGTATTGACTGTCCGTAACAAAATTACGGATGTAAAAAGCTATAAGCAAATTCATCTGGTCATATCAGGCAGCATTACCGAAGGCTGGATGGTCTTGCAGGAAAAAGACGGGAAAAGCGATTTTGATTTGATTATGAGTCCGTATTTTTCCAACCGGGTAAGCACGGATGAAATTCTGCACAACTGTTATGAAGCTATCAATGGCGAACCCTTAGTGGGACGCGGAGTTAAAATCGGCAGTTTTTTTGCTTTAGGACGTTATCAGGAAGTCATTGTGCTGACAGATAAAGACGGAGTGCGCTTATCTGCGGTTACCATGCAAAAAACGTATGACATTTCTACCTTGATGTATGATATGTCTTCCTGGAAACCGGAAAATTATATTGCCTGGAAATATGGGTCAAGTCCGTGTACGTATGCTTTTGACGGAATAATTTCCAATGGGCGTATTTATGAATATCAATCTATGCCATCGAGCGATTTTCCGATTTATACCGAACCCATCTTAAAAGACGGGACCTATAAAGCTTCGCCCTATGTTCCAAAACACTATCCTATCTGGCGTTATCAAGGAGTTATTTATGACGAAGAAAACGGCCGTTTCTTGAGTTTCAACGGAAATACATGGGTTTTGCAGGAGCTGCCGGTCGCTACGGAAATACAACCGTTCGACTGGGGGAACATGCATGCCACTCTCCGTTATATGGAAACCGGATATAATTACCACGAATATGGATTATTTGAAGATTGGACGACACATAAATTGACACTATGTGTGTTCAATTTTATGACCACACCCAATATCGGTGTCGGAAAATATACCGCAGATAATTGCCCGGAATTGCAGGATGCCCGATATTATGCAGTCGGTTCGTTGGGACCAGTATTTTTATATGCTACAGACCGGAACATATACCGGTATGATTACAACGGCACAAACACAGGAGAAAAGATTTATACGCTGGCCAATCCCGATGAAAAAATAACGGGAATGAAAATATTCAAACCTTGTATCGACCTTTATATTCCGAGCCATCCATACAACAATAAAATTCTGATTATTTCTACTTATAATACAAGTAAAAAAGAAGGGAAAATCTATATGTACCATATCAATGAAACGAACGGAACTATCGATATTTCCTCAGAAAAGACATTCGAAGGTTTCGGCGAAATCCTGGACATGGAATACAATTATCCGAAATACGGTATATAAATGAATAGATATTTAAAAATAGGCTTGGTGCTCTCCTGCTGCGTTTGGTGGGAAGCACAAGCTTTCTCACAGGTGAAAATCCGTTTCGGCGAAACTTGCAGGCAAGAAGAAATTCAAGTCGGGTTCCGGGAACAGGTTTATAAGATAAAATTGGATGAACTAGGCGCAGGAATGATAAATATTCCGGCTTCTTTGGCACCCGGACATGCTGTTTTATATGGTCCGCGCAGCATTTCTTCGTTTTATCTCGTACCGGGACAACAGCAGGAAATTACTAAGTTGAGCGACCAAAAAATTGAATTTGCCGGAGCAGCCAAAGCAATCAACATATATTTGAACAGTTCGTTTTTAAACGACCGGCACCCGGGATATGAAAAAAGTGAAGAAGAATTCCTGGAAGCGTGGGAGCTGCTTCCGGGCAAGTTGCTGTCCTACCTCGATTCTTTACCCCTGCCCGCAGATTTTAAGAAATCGGAACGTAGACGACTACACTACGTAGCTTGCAATTTATTATTGGACTATCCTTCCCGACATGCCAGACTATTACGTCTGCAAAGGTATACTCCAGGAGAAAAGTATTACCGGAAATTATCGGAACTGCTCCAGGAGGACCCTTCTGCCTATGAATTCGGGGAATACCGCCGGTTTTTCAAGGATGGAATACAATCGTTGGCGGGAAAAGAAAAATCAGCAACAGGCAAACCTTTGGACAAATTAAGGTACGAACTGGACTACATATGCCGGAACATACAAGACGAAAAACTGGCGGGTTACCTGGTCGATGCCAGCATGTCCGGCTATATTATGTATTCCGGAGCAGAAGGAATGGAAGAATTTTTATCCCTTTATCGGGAAAAAGTGAAAGATGAGAAACAAAAAGCGGCATTCTTCCGGTCGTATGAACAATACACCCGTCTGGAAAAAGGCAAAAAGGCACCCCATTTTTCCCTTTCAGATAAAGACGGTAAACGGAGGAATTTATCTGACTGGCTGGGACATTACGTTTATATCGACGTCTGGGCCACCTGGTGCGGGCCGTGTTGCCGAGAACTCCCGGCATTTCATAAACTGAAAGAAGAATTTAAGGATAAGCCCATTTGTTTTGTAAGTATCTCTATAGATGCAGACGAGGCCGCCTGGCGAGCAAAGATAGAAAAAGACGGTCTGAAGGGTATCCAATTAAGGGCAAACGGAGAAGATTCTTTTGCAAACGATTATAAGATTTCATTGATTCCCCGATTTCTATTGATAGACCGGGAGGGAAATATACTCGATGCAAATATGTCACGTCCTTCGGACACCAAAACAATGGAAAGACTGACCACTTTATTATCCAATCAATGACAATAACAAATCTGGCAAGAGGAAAAACAATCGTGTCCCTCTTGTCAGATTATTTCCAAATCTCCTTTTGCCACCCACCCTTCATTGCCATCTGCCATCCGGATATTGTACCAATTCCCCAATTGCTCCACCACCCGGACTTTCAGTCCTTCGTGAATCAAAAACAGACTCGTACCACTATTATCCGGAGCACCTTTCACCGTCACACTTGGAGTCGTGATAATCGCATACTCCCTGTCAGTAATTTTCTTATCCTGCTGCATAGCAAAAAATATCGTCCCCATAGTCAGTAAAAAAACGATAATCCCCACCACAAAACCTGCCTTTTTGACACCAGTCGAAGGAGAATAAAAAAATAAAGCCGCCATCACCAAAAAGAGGATAAAGAGAGCTACTGAGATATATCCCCACTGATCGGCAGAGAAATAACCCACTAACCCTTTGTACCATCTCACTAAAAATAATTCCGGCAACACCTCGATTTTATCTACAATAGCCTGCTGAGCCATATGCAGGTTATAGCGGGCAGAAGCATCTGAAGGTTCCAGTAACAAAGCACGCTCGTAATTCAATATGGCCTGCGTATTCTCTCCCAGCCTGTAATAACAATTACCCAGATTATAATATAAAGCAGCCGATTCCATACCCCCGGCTCTCAATTTCCGATATATTTCTACAGCCTCATTATATTTCCCTTCCCGGTAAAATTCTTCTGCCTGTTTTTCCCATTGCGGGTCGGTAGCACCCACCGTCCACAAACTCATCAGTAATACCGGCAATATCAACAATATTTTTTTCATAGTTTCTAATCTTTAATCATCGGATTGCTTTATCCAGCTTGGTAATCACATCAATACTATCCGTATACACTTTATCCATCTCCTGGTCTGAATTGCTTCCGGGAGCATAACGGGCATATTCGCAAGTATCCAATATCCGGATAAACTCCTTTTGCAAATCTTCAGAAACATTCTTCCGGGTCAGCACATCACTGATATTATCCCGATTCAACTCCGCCCGGTCAATATTCAGTTTATAGCTCATATAACCCCACAAAGCTTTCAAAACTTCATCGTAGAATAGCTCTGCATTATGATTTTTCATTGCAGTGGCTGCCACTTTCAGACGCTTACGAGCCATCTTGTTGGCCGCTTTATTCTTCACCCGCGCAATATCAGCATTTGCTTTGATTCTCCGGCGATTCAGGACTGCACCCAAAATAAAGAGAAACAAAGGAATCAGAAAAGCCAACCAATAAGCAATGGTACCGAAAAAACGCACTCCCGCCGTCCGTAAACCAAGCTTTCCGGTTTTCAGATAACGAATATCTTCCCCCACCTGGCGAATGTCTTCTTTTTTAAACGACTGAACCGGATTTCCGGCAACCACCTGTCCGTTCCCCTTTTCAGTACCTTTACGCACAAATACATTGTATTCTCTCCCTAAAATGGTTTTATAGGTATTGGATTGAGAATCGAAATAAGAAAAACGAAGAGCAGGTATCTTATATTCACCGGAATAACGGGGAATCAACACATACTCAAAACTAACCGTACCGGCCATACCGTTTTCTGTGACCCGGATATCCCGGGTTTCTTTCGGGTCATAAGACTCAAAATCCAAAGGAAAACCGACAGAAGGAGCCCGTAATAATTTCAGGTTCCCGCTACCCGAAAAAGTCACTTTATAAGTAATTGCATCATTCGCATTCACCGAATCTGCCGACAATGATGTCGCCATTCTTACCGTACCGACAGTGCCCGAAAAACCAGCAGGCTTGTTTGCCAAAGGCAATTCCTTTACCGTAACAGTCACAGGCTTGCTTCGCCGCATAGCCCGGACATCCTGATAATTTCCGAAAAAATCATCAAAAAAACTCCGTCCCCCGCTCGTCAAACGTTGACGTACAATACACTCCAGCTCAAAAGGCTCTATTGTAATCTCTCCCGTATGCTGGGGAAACAAAAGCATCTTGCGGATAACCCCGACATTATAAATATCGCCATTGTAATTTTCACGCGACAATTCAATTTGCTGGGGAGTAGGCACTTCCTCTGCTAAAAAACCGGTAAAAGCAGGAAATTTACTGCGCCCCAACCGGGTCAAATCAACCTTGGAATAAACTTTGATTGTAGCCACCAAACTTTCTCCCAAATAAAGACTACGCCGGGAAACATCCACTTTTACAAACAGATTATTTTCATTAATAGCTGCCGAAGCATCCCGCTGGACGGCCCGGTTTTCCCCCCGCCGGTCACTACCGGAATTGCCGGAAGTACCTTTCACCACCTCAATCTTCAAAGCATTCGAAGTATATTGCCTGCCATCCACCATCACTGTTGCCGGAGCAATCTGATAAACACCCTCTTTTACTCCCTCCAGAATATAAGTATAGGTATACGACGCACTCTGAGTGGTTTTACCGTTTATCATTGAAAAGGAAGTAGACTGACTGACACGGGGACCCATCAGCTTATCAAAACCTTTCAAATCAGGTATTCTCAAATCTGTCCCCTCCTTATTCAGCGTATAGGAAAGCCTGAATTGCTCACCCGTAGCTACAACCGAAGGAGCTGAAGCCTTAAATTCAACCTGCTGAGCAGAAACCAGGCCCGTGACAAACAATAATATGAATATTCCTATTTTCTTCATCCGTATCTGTTTTTATCTATTCCAAGCCGCAAAATTACCAATTTTTATCAATTTTCATCCTCCTGGCTTTCTGTTCCTGAGCCTTCTGTTTCTGCACTTTCTCCTGCACCTCCTTTTCATCATTCTGCAATGCCTCTAACAAACGTTCCGCATCCTCTCTGGAAATCTTTCCTTCCTGAGATTGTTGCTGCTGCTTATCGTTCTTATCCTGTTTATTTTGCTGGTCCTGGTTTTGGTCTTTGTTTTGGTCTTGCTGTTTCTTATCTTGCTCTTTTTGATCCTGTTGGTTCTTATCCTGACTTTGGTCTTTATTTTGGTCCTGATTCTGCTCTTTGTTCTGGTCTTGCTGATTCTTGTCTTGTTCCTTCTGATCCTTGTTTTGGTCCTGCTGATTCTTATCCTGATTTTGCTGGTCCTGCTGCTGCTTGTGACGGGCAAATTCCAGATTATACTTAGTCGCCTCAGAAGCCGGACGATTTCTCAACGATTCTTTATACGCCTCAATACTCTCTTCGGTTTTCTCCAAAGAAAGCAACGTATTCCCGATATTATGATAAATTTCACCCAATCGTTCCTTATCGGTTTCCTGTTTAGCCAATTCCGTAAACTGCTGCAAGGCCTCATCAAATTTCTTTTGCTTATACAAAGCATCCGCCATATTAAAAACAGCTTCAAACGAATCACTTTTCTTATCCGCAGCTTTCCGGTACTCCACCTCTGCCTTTTCAAAATCCTGATTCTGGAAAAGATCATTCCCTTCCCGGATAAACTTTCTTTCCTGTTGGGCTGTCACAGATAATCCCGCAAAACATCCCAATATCATGAACAATATACCCTTCACCATATCCTTTATTCCTTAACTTTTAACAACTTACTCCTTCGTTTTAAACAAATTGATTTTCAGTAGACGCTTGTTTTTCCTGCCCAAAATCATAAATTCGACAAAAATGAAAAATAATCCCGCCAACAAAAAATACTGATATTTCTCTGCATAATCCGCATATACCCGCTCCTCTAATAAAGTCTTTTCCATCCGGTTCACTTCATCCAGCAGCTGATTCAGCCCCACATCCGTATTACTGGCACGCACATACAACCCCTCACCGGCTTTAGCAATATCTTTCAACATTTGCTCATCCAATTTAGACACAACAATAGCCCCATTCCCGTCTTTCATAAATTGCCCGGACTGCCCCTTCTCCGGTATGGGTCCGCCTTGTTCCAAACCCATTCCAATAGTATGTACTGTAATTCCATTCCCACGAGCCCGTCCGGCAGCAGCCACAGCATCATCCTGGTGATTCTCTCCGTCCGTAATCACAATAATCGCTTTAGAAGTCTCCGTCTCCGGAGTAAAAGATTTAGCCGCCAAATCAATAGCAGAACCAATAGCAGTTCCCTGAACAGGAACAACATCCGTACTGATATTCGACAAAAACAGCTTGGCAGAAGAATAATCCGTCGTAATAGGCAACTGCACATAAGCATCTCCCGCAAACACAATCAGCCCTACCTTATCATCAGAAAGTTTTTCCACCATCCGGGCTATAGCCATCTTCGCTTTCTCCAAACGACTCGGCTTAATATCCTGCGCCATCATCGAATTAGAAACATCCAGGGCAATCATTAATTCCACCCCTTTCTTTTTCACCTGTTGCAATTTGGAACCAAACTGCGGACCCGCTACCCCCACAATCACAAAAGCCAAAGCAATCAGCCACATAATAAACTTATACGCCCCGCGTTTAAAAGACAACAAAGGCATCAAAGGCTTCAACAATTCCGGATTGCCAAACGCTGCAATGGCCTTCTTCTTCTTCCCCGTCATCAGTACATAAAACACGATCAACAGAGGGAGAATAATCAAAAGATATAACAATTCCGGATGTGCAAATCTAAACATAATAAAATAATTTATAATTCCTGATTCACGATACACTGTGCATTCCCGGCAAAACCGCAAATCTCTAATCTATGGTATCTTTCGCAACAAAGTATAACGTAACAGCACCTGAACAATTAACAGACACAAACCCGCCAACCCGAAAACGAAATACTGTTCATTCTTCTTACTGAAATGCTTTACCTCTATTTTACTTTTCTCCAATTGGTCAATCTCCTGATAAATCTGTTTCAACTTATCATTATCAGTAGCCCGGAAATATTTTCCTCCCGTCAGTGCCGCTATTTGCTGCAACACCTCTTCATCAATCTCCACCGGGACATTCTGCAACTGAACACCAAAAGGAGTCGGCACCGGATAAGGAGCCTCCCCATACGTTCCCACCCCTATCGTATACACCCGGATGCCATAGGTTCTGGCCAGCTCCGCAGCCGTCGCCGGAGCAACAGCACCCCGGTTATTCACTCCATCCGTTAACAAAATTACCACCTTCGACTTGGCAGGACTATCTTTCAAACGATTCACTGCATTCGCCAAACCCAAACCGATAGCTGTACCATCCTCTATCATCCCGCTTTTCACATCGCGCAATAAATTCACCAGCACAGCCTGATCCGTCGTCAAAGGACACTGGGTAAAACTCTCCCCGGCAAATATTACCAATCCGATTTTATCCTGAGGACGCTCCAGAATAAACTTAGTGGCTACCTCTTTAGCCGCCTCCAAACGGTCGGGCGTAAAGTCCCGTGCCAGCATACTGCCCGAAACGTCCAACGCCAGCACAATATCTATCCCCTCACTGGTATAAGTCTGCCAACTGTTACTCGACTGGGGGCGCGCCAAAGCAACCACAAGCAAAACTATGGCCAAAACCTCTAACGCAAACAACACATGCCTCATCCAAATCCTCCCGGCATGTTTCATCCCTTTAAACGCCCTCAACGAAGAAAACTGCAAATCGGCATGCGACTTCTTCTCCCGGAAAATATACCACAATATCATTGGTATCAGCAATACCAACAATAAAAAATATTTCGGGTTTGCAAATTCGAATCCAAACATCTTATCCAAATTATTAACATGCCTCCCGGAAACGGATACACGGATTCCGGTCCGCACATCGGTACATCATCTAATTATCTTTTTCCTGTTCTTTTATTTCAGCTTCTGCCCGGGCTTTCTCTTCCTCTTCTTTCCTGCGGGCTTCTTCTTCCGCCTGCTTCTGTTGCTCCGCCTTCTCAGCCTGAATCCGTTGATGAGTGACATTTACAAAATCATATGCCAAATCCAGATAACGGGCATTTTCATCCTGTAAAGGAGTATATTTCGCAAACTTTACATAATCAGAAGTTGTCAGCATCTCTGCCATCCTCTCCCTTTCTCTGCTCTCTACTTCCGGGCACTGTTCCAGACTGCGCAAGGTCTCTCCCGACGTTTGCTCCATGGCCGGAATACCCAACTCATCATCCAGATATTGCCTTACGGTATCTGTCAGACGGGTATAATACTCTTTCTCATAGCCCGCCTGCCACAATTTATTTCCTTTGATTTCATCCAACGACCGGATAGCAATCACATAAGGAGGAACTTCCTCTTTTTTGGGAGTAAACAAAGGCCGGTTCTTTTTATGCCTCCGCCATAACCACCAGGCAATTCCCAAAAACGCCAGCCCCAGCAAACTCCACAGAACATAAGGCAATATTTCTGCAAAAGTCCACGGAGCAGCATACGGCATGACAATATCATAGTTACCTTTTTGCGGGTCTACCTGGTAAGTATTCACTGCAAACGCCACAGCATCAGTACGCAACACATTGTTATATTCTTTCCCTTCCACCGTGATCGGCATGGGAGGAATCACATAAATACCCGTATCGAAAGCCGTAATCACATACGTTTCTTCATACAACCACTGACCGTCCGCCTCCCTGACGGAATCTGTCACAGGCCCCGAAATAATCTCTACCCCGCGGACAACCGTATCTTTCAACTCAGGAAAACGAATCCGCATTCCGGGTTCACCTTTCACCCTGAATGTAAGGTGCTGCTGGTCGCCAATCAACATATAAGTGGTGTCCACCATCACTCCGTATTCAATATTTTGTGCTTTCAATACCCCTGCAAACGGTAACAGAAACAGGAATAACAATATGTATTTTAACCTCATATTTAAAACGATTAAGCTCTTTTCTTGAACAAGGCTATCAACGCCCTGACATAATCTTCATCCGAGCGGATATTGGCCATATCCACGCCGGCTTTCTTAAAAACAGCATCCAGTTCTTTTTCCCGGAGAAAAGCATCTTTCTCAAAAGCTTCCCTCAACCTCTTATCTGAAGTATCCACCCACATCTGCTCGCCGGTCTCCGCATCCCTCAAAAACATCATCCCCACCGGTGGCAAAACATTTTCCCGCTGGTCATATATCCTCAAAGCTACAACATCATGTTTCCGGTTCGCAATGGACAAAGCATGAGCAAACTCATGGTCGTCAATAAAATCAGAAATTAAAAAACACGTACACCGTTTTTTTATAGAATTCGTGACATACTGCAATGCCTGCTCAATATTGGTCCGGCTATCTTCCGGATGAAAATCAATCAACTCACGGATAATGTGTAAAATATGAGTACGTCCCTTTTTGGGAGGAATAAACTTCTCAATTTTATCCGAGAAAAAAATTACTCCGATTTTATCATTATTTTGAATCGCAGAAAAAGCAATGACAGCCGCAATTTCCGTAATCTGATTCTTTTTTAACTTAGAAACCGTACCGAAATTACGCGATGCACTCACATCTATCATCAGCATCACCGTCAATTCCCGCTCTTCTTCAAAAACTTTTACATAAGGATGATTATGACGGGCCGTTACATTCCAGTCAATATTCCGGATGTCATCCCCATACTGATATTCACGTACCTCACTAAACATCATTCCCCGCCCTTTAAAAGCAGAATGATATTCTCCGGCAAAAATATTACTGGACAAACCCCGGGTTTTTATCTCAATCCTCCGGACCCGTTTTAATAGTTCAGAAGTCTCCATAGTAAAGGCACTTTTTAACTGCAAATTTCCGATTTATGAATTCCCCCGGAAAACAACTTCTCCGGCTCATTCAAAACTCACAATCCAAACAAAATATCAATTCTCAGCTCCAGACACCGGATGCCGTTTAAGGTACCTCCACCTGGTTCAGTATTTCATTGATAATATCCTCACTGGTGATATTATTAGCCTCAGCTTCATAGGTCAAACCTATACGGTGACGCAGGACATCAGGACACACAGCCCGCACGTCTTCCGGTATCACATAACCTCTCCGCTTGATAAAAGCATATGCTTTCGCTGCTTTCGCCAAAGAAATACTGGCCCGGGGAGAACCTCCGTAAGCAATCATGGTTACAAATTTATCCAATCCGGCTTCCTGAGGAAAACGGGTGGCAAAAACAATATCAATAATATACTTTTCAATCTTCTCGTCCATATATACATCCTTCACCACATCACGGGCACGGACGATGTCCGCCGGCTTCAGGATTGTATTAGCCCGGGGAAAAGATTTTTCCATATTCTGACGCACGATAAGTTTTTCTTCCTCCTTCTTCGGATAATCAATAACAACTTTCAGCATAAAACGGTCTACCTGCGCTTCCGGCAACGGATAAGTACCTTCCTGCTCTATCGGGTTCTGGGTGGCCATCACCAAAAAAGGTTCCTGTAAAGGATAGGTCATATCTCCGATAGTCACCTGACGTTCCTGCATGGCTTCCAGCAAAGCGGACTGCACTTTGGCCGGAGCACGGTTAATTTCATCCGCCAGAATAAAATTGGCAAAAATAGGACCTTGCTTTACAACAAATTCTTCCCGTTTCTGAGAATAAATCATTGTACCCAATACATCGGCAGGCAAAAGGTCCGGAGTAAACTGTATACGGCTGAACTTAGCATCAATCGTAGTTGCCAGCGTATTAATTGCTAACGTCTTGGCCAGACCGGGAACACCTTCCAGCAAAATATGGCCGTTTGAAAGCATACCTATCAGCAAACCTTCTACCAGGTGTTTCTGACCGACAATCACTTTGTTCATCTCCATGTTAATCATGTCTACAAAGGAGCTTTCCTGCTGTATGCGCTCATTCAATGCCTTAATATCAACAGTATCCATCATACTTAAATTTAAAATTATTATATCTTGTAAAAATCTCTACGTAAGTTATCAAAATCGGTTCCAGTTCTGCAAACCTTTTTTAGCATCCGCATCACGATACGAAATGTTAAAATTTTGAATACACCAAAATTACTCAATCAGACCTCAAATGTTAAATTTTAATCCGTTAAAAAAAGTTAAGTCAGCGTTTAAGGTTTTACAAAAAAATCAGGCCATCTGACGACAGCCTGTTTATCTCCGATATCTTATTTCCCGCTATTTTCTTTATTTCTTCGTTGTAACAATATCCTTACTCCGGAACCGAATATATAAATTGTGAATACAAAAATCAAACAACGTAAAAAGAATTCTATCAATCTGCCTTGTCCAAACATACGAAAATCCCTCCATAAAACAGGCACCATATAAATAATCAAACCTCCCAACACAACCAATCCGGCAATTCTGAAAACCAATCTGAAACGGGAACCGTCTTCTGTTTGATCTTGTCCCTGTCCAGTTCTATGCAATCTCTGCCTGATTCCAAGCAAAAGAACAAAAAGACAAAAGGCTCCCAATATAACTTCATCTCTCTCCATAATATCACTTTATTAAAATCAGACAACTAAGTTATCCTTACTATATCTTATTTTTATGAAAAAAACAAAAAATATAATTTCAGGGGTCTACATCACAAAATATCCGGACACTCCCGAAAACCTTATCTCCCCGCAAATGCACAAATTCACTTTTCAGCAAAGTCTTTATCCGGGAACAGGAAGCAACAGGTTCAATCTTTACAAGCAATATCAAACGGTTTTGCCCTCCAATCCGGCTGATTTCCGGAACCGCCGGTCCGCAAATCCTTTTCCCCAATTTTTCCCTTAACCTTCCGGCCAGCACATTAGCCGCATTCCGGAGTACAACCACATCCTTATGCCGCATTTCCACCTGTATCATCCTGCCGGCAGGCGGATAGACAAATAATTGCCGCTCCGCAAGCAAACCGGCAAAAAAAGCCGGATAATCCCCCTCCGTCAGCATCGTATACACCCGGTTCTTCAAATCGGCAGCCTGAATTACAACCTTTCCGCGTTCCCCCCTCCGCCCGCATCTCCCACTGACCTGCATCAGCATACAGTAAGCCCTCTCCTCCGCCCGGAAATCCGGAAAATTTATCATACTGTCAGCATCCATAACCCCCACCAATTTCACATTCTCAAAATCAAGCCCTTTTGTCACCATCTGAGTCCCTATCAGAATATCAGTCTTTCCCTGCTCGAAATCTTCAATAACACGACGGAACCGGGCTTTACTGCTCATTACATCGACATCCATCCTGGCTACACGACTGCCCGGAAACAACCTGCCAACCTCTTCCTCCACCCGTTCTGTCCCCGGAATCCTTTCTTTGTAATGTCCTCCGCAACCCGAACAACAATCACTCACCGGAACAATGGCCCCGCAATACCGGCAAACCAGCAAATTTCTCTCCTTGTAATAAGTCAGACTGACATCACAATACCGGCACTTAGGTATCGCTCCGCAACACTCGCACTGCACATACGACGAATAGCCCCGGCGGTTCTGAAATAAAATAACCTGCTTTCCCTCCGACAACACTGCACGCATTTCACGGATCAGCAAAGGAGAAAAACTACCCTGCATTAACTTTTTACGCCGGAATTCCCCTAAGTCTGCCAACATCAGTTCAGGCATCTGCACCCCTCCGTAACGCTGTTGCAACTCCACCAATCCGTATTTTCCACTTACAGCATTCTGATACGACTCAAACGAAGGAGTCGCAGAACCCAGCAAAATCCGGGCTCCCGCCATCTTCCCAAGCATAATAGCCGCATCCCGGCCGTTATACCGCGGGGACGGCTCCTTCTGCTTATAGGAAGCATCATGTTCTTCATCTACTATGATTAATCCCAAAGAGGCAAAAGGCAAAAAAACAGCAGAACGAACTCCTAAAATCAACGGATAGGGATGTTCACTACATTGTTTCCGCCACAACTCGGCACGTGCCTGATCCGACATCCCCGAATGATAAATACCAATATTGTTACCAAACACCCTCTGCAATCTCCGGACAATTTGTACGGTAAGGGCTATCTCAGGCAACATGTACAGCACCTGCCGGCCACCTTCCAGAAACGACTTTATCAAATGAATATATACTTCTGTTTTACCGGAAGAAGTCACCCCTTGCAATAAAATACAATCTTTCCCCTCAAAACCGGCTTTAATCCCCTCGTAAGCCCTCTCCTGCTCCGGTGTCAGTCTGCTGGAATCCCCTTGCCATTCCAATTCTTCAGGCAAAACACGGCAAGACCGCCTTTCCACTTTCAGAATCCCCCGCTCACACAAACTTTTCAATACGGTCGCGTTACTGCCCGTCTGACGGAAAAATTCACTCCTTTCACACTCTTGCCGTCCGCTTTCTATCCACCGGCACAACGTCCGGTACTGCACAGGTGCCCTTTTCAAACCATCCAGCAACTCCCCCCATTCCTCCCCGGAATAAACCCTCGTCTGGGTAACCACATGAACCGATTTTCCATGAAACAACTCATCCACAACCTCCTTAACCCGAATATATCCTTTAGCCAGCAAACTCTTCACAAGAGGCATCCCGTTTCTGATTTTCAGGTATTTTTCTGCCTCTTTCAAAGACACATATTCGCCAGGCTGCAAAAAAATCAGTAAAGCACGTTCACCATTCGTCAAACCGATATAATCAATTTCTTCTTCCGTCCGGGTCACCGAAGTAAAACTCTCCAACCGGAACATTACAGGCAACGCCGCTTTCATAACTTCCCCGGGAGTTGCCATATAATAACTGCTCATCCACAAAAGAAACTTCAAATGCAAAGCGGAAAATCTTATCTGTTCTTCAGCTACTCCCTCAACCTCTTTTACATCATAACCTTCCGGTTTTTGCCCGTGCACTTCAACCACAAGTGCCGTATATTTTTTATTCCCCGCAAAAGACACCAACACCAACGTACCCCGCCCGACAACACTTTCCAGTTCATCAGGTATAGCATAAGTATACATCCCCTCCACTGCAAGAGGCACTATGACGTCAGCATATCTCATTTCATCAGATTTGGAAATCAAAAATACAAAATCTCCGGCAAATACGGCAAATGCGGCCACTTATTATTCCGGCAATCATACCCCAATAAAAAATGCCTGAACCCAATAAGCCCAAGCATTTTCCAAAACAATCCCGGCCGGATTAAATCGACAATACTCTCACTAATCCCAACAACTCAGGATTCAGATTTTTGGTATGTTTTATCGTCTTATTAAACGGTACATGAACAATTTCTTTATTCATAATACCCAACATAATACTCTTTTGGTCGTCCATCAGAGCATCCACGGCAGCAGCTCCCAACTGACTGGCCAAAACCCGGTCAAACTGCGAAGGCGAACCGCCCCGCTGCATATGTCCCAGTACAGACACACGGATATCATACTCCGGATGCTTCTGAGCCACTTTTTCAGCAATACTGTAAGCTCCGCCCGATTTTTCACCCTCCGCCACAATCACAATACCGCTTGAAGTCTTCGGATTGTAATCCTTTTCTATAAAACGTTCCAAATCCCCCAAATCCGTTTCAACTTCAGGCACCAATACCGCCTCTGCTCCGGTCGCAATAGCAGTACGCAAAGCAATAAACCCGGCATCCCGGCCCATTACCTCAACAAAAAACAGACGATTATGGGCACTGGCCGTATCTTTAATCTTATCTACAGCCTCAACAGCAGTATTCACCGCCGTATCATAACCAATGGTGGAATCCGTACCGTAAAGATCATTGTCAATGGTTCCCGGTATACCTACCACCGGAATATCATGCTCCTGAATCAATAATTTAGCCCCGGTAAATGAACCGTCCCCGCCAATCACCACCAAAGCATCAATCTTATGCTCTGCCAACACCTGAGCCGCCTTCGTCCGCCCTTCCGGAGTACGGAATTCAGTACTCCGTGCAGATTTCAGAATGGTTCCTCCCCGCTGAATAATATTACTTACATCGCCGGATTTTAATCTTTTAATATCTCCCTCTATCAATCCCTGATAACCGCCATAAATTCCATAAGCCTCACAACCGTTATAAATAGAAGTCCGGACTACAGCTCGGATTGCTGCATTCATGCCCGGGGCATCCCCACCAGAGGTCAAAACTCCGATTCTTTTAATTTTTCCCATAATTAATCAATGTAATTTATTTACTGTTGTTCTATCTTCTTCTTAATCTCTTCCATAATCCAACGGGGTGTGGAAGTTGCACCACTGATGCCCACACTCCCGGCATTTTTCAGTAAATCGGACGTCACATCCGATGCCCCCTGCACAAAATAAGTGCGGGGATTCACACTTTGGCACACAGCAAATAATTGCTTTCCATTAGAACTTTTTTCACTGCTCACAAACAGAATGACGTCATGCAACCCTGCAAATTCACGCAATTGTGGTATCCGGTTAGCCACTTTCCGGCAAATCGTATCATGCACCACCACCAACTCCCCCCCTCTTGCCTTCAAAAGTCCGGCCATCTTACGGAAACCTTCCAAACTCTTTGTCGTCTGCGAAAACACTACCACAGGCCGCGAAAAATCAATTTGCTGTACATCCTCCTCCTGCTCTATCACAATAGCTTCCCCATTTGTCTGGCCAACCAACCCAATTACCTCTGCATGTCCCCGCTTCCCATATATCACAACCTGGCCGCCCCTCTCCTGCACTTCCTCATAAGCCTTCCGGATCATCTTCTGCAAATTCAGCACCACCGGACACGAAGCGTCTATTACCTCTACACCATTCCTCCGGGCCGTTTCATAAGAAAACGGAGGTTCACCGTGAGCCCTGAACAACACACGGCAATCCCGCAAACATGCAAATGCCTCATGGTCGATAGTACATAATCCCTTTTGCTTCAAACGCTCCACCTCAAGATTATTGTGAACAATGTCACCGATGCAATACAATTCGCCTTTCTCCAGTTCCTGTTCAGCCTTACGAATCGCATTCACCACTCCGAAACAAAACCCCGAATGCCCGTCAATCTCCACTTTCATATCTCTATGCTTTAAGCTATTCCCCCCGACATACGCCTGATTTCCCTTACCATTTGTTCCACTTCTTCCGCTATCGTCATATCACCATTGTCGATGACAATAGCATCCTCTGCCTGTACCAAAGGACTGACTTCCCGGTGGGAATCAATATAATCTCTTTTCCTTACATTGGCTTCCACCTCTTCATAACTGACTTCTACCCCCTTATTCTGCAATTCCCTGTAACGACGTTGCGCTCTGACTTCCGGAGAAGCCGTCATGAAAAACTTCACATCAGCCTGAGGAAACACCACAGTACCTATGTCCCGGCCATCCATAATGACATCCTCTTCTCTTCCCATTTCCCGTTGACGGTCAACCAAAAATTCACGGACAAAATCAAGGGCTGCAATACCGCTCACCCGGTCCGACACTTCCATTCCACGAATCTGTTCCTCCACATATTCTCCGTTCAGGTAAGTTTCATAACGGTCAAGTATTCGATTGTATTTAAAACCGATTTTTATCCCCTTCAACACTTCTCTCAATTTTTCCCGGTCAATCACTCCGTCCGCAATCAATCCCCCACGCATAGCCGCAAGAGTAACCGCCCGGTACATAGCACCGGTATCAATGTATGTCAACCCCAACTTTGCCGCAATCAACTTTGCCACAGTACTTTTTCCCGTCGAAGAATAACCATCAACCGCAACTATCATAATTTCTCGTTCCTCCATGTTATAAGTCGCACAAAGATATAATAAATTTCAAAAATTTATTTGCAGAAAAGAAGCCGATTGCATCCAAAACATCGCAATCGATATAAGCAGAGTAGATACACAGGGACGGGACGTTTGTGTCTCCAATCTCCCGGAAGTTCGTTATAGTCCACCTTCACATACAAAATCCGCGGTTTTCCGCCACGGACAATACCTACAACAAAATAATCAGTAATTTAGTTCCATTAATCAATATAAATTGCTCAATTCAGCAACTTCAATAATTCCCCGGCCTGTTGCTTCAGAGGCTGACTGCCGGATTTAGCAGCCAGATGATTAGCTATTGCCGCATATTTTCTGGCCACATCGTTGTATCCGCACCTCTGGGATATCTTCACATAATTATAAATAGCATCAAAATCAGATTGAGACTCCACCGTCTTACCTGCCCACAACTGGATAACTTTCAGACGGGAAACATCACTCATGATTTCTAAAGCTCCGGCCGTAATTTCTTTAATCATCTGACGATTCTCCGGAAAATAGCGAAAAAGCTTCCGGGCTTTATAAAAATAATCTTCCGCATTCCCGCTCACCCTCAGATTCCGGATATGAAAATAATCATATACCACATCATAATGCTCATACCCATAATCCTTGATCTGTTGCAACATTTTCTCATAATCTGTTTTATTCTGCTGATAAAGTTTATCCAAATGATTCACCAACACATTATCCAGTTTCTGAAACACATCATCTTTAGAAAAATACTGGATAAATTTATCCTGATGTTCAAAAACATATTTTAATTGCGGAGCATTAATATCATTTACAAAATCACGGACGATAATCCAATTATATTCTTTGCAATAATCAGCCTCCTTCTGAGTAAGAAAATAACGGTCAATGACTTCCTGACCCGGCTTGCCGGCCCTGTCCAACTCCTTTAATAATCGGAGTGTAGACTCAGGATTACCAGGATTCTGCTCAAAAACTTTTACAAGCTCATCCAATTCAGATGTTCCCCGGCCGGCAGCACAAATACCACAACTGCCCCAGAAAATCAATCCCAAAATAAATAAAAATCTGCCCTTCATTTCGACTGTCAATTTTATTTTAAATTCACATCTATAAAACGCTTACAAACACAAAATGAGTGAAGTAAAAAGCAATTTTAACTTACAATTTAACAGATTTTACAAATCAAAGCAACAAACTGCAATTTTATACACCGTTTTAGTATAAATATGCAACTTAAAACGTTTCCATTTTTCCGCCACCAAAAACAATACTTAAAATTCAGAAAAATTAAGAAAACATTTTAACAAGAAGCTACCTCTCCCCGTATTTCCATTCTAAAAACCACGCCCAACTATTATATCGGAACAAAAACAACATGACAATACCAACCACATAAAAACTGCTGCACCTCCCTTTTGCAGATTCAGAAATTTGGGCTACTTTTGCATTAGAAACGTTTGACAGAGACAAAAACTACTGCCTTTATTACAGTCGGACACTCTCCCAAACGTAACCGGAAACTTACATTTTTCTTATCCGATGTAAAAATACAACCCTATTATATTAACCATGAAAACAACCCTATGTATGACAAGTGCACTGATTCTTTTATTATCTGCCTGCAAAAACCAGAAAGAAGATAATCCTTTACTATCCGAATTTCATACACCGTACCAAACTCCGCCTTTTGACCGGATTCAAATTGCTCACTACGAACCTGCCTTTGACAAAGCAATCGCAGAAGCACAAAAAGAAATAACAGACATCGCTGCTTCAACCCAAGAACCCGGATTTGAAAATACCATAGCAGCTTTGGACCAGGCCGGAGAACAACTCAATACCATTTCCTCTGTCTTTTTTAACCTCAACTCAGCTTGTACAAACGAAGAGATGCAGCAGATAGCACAACGCATATCCCCGAAACTGACCGAATACAGTAATAACATATATATGAACCCCGGACTTTTTCAACGGGTAAAACAAGTATACGACCACAAAAACAACCTCCGGCTGACGCCCGAACAAACCACCCTGCTCCAGGACACCTGGAAAGCTTTTGTCAAAGGAGGAGCAAATCTCACAGGAAAAGCACGGAAACGCTTCCAGGAAATCACAATGGAACTCGCACGGCTCAGTCTGAAATTTGAAGAAAACATACTGGCAGAAACCAATGAATACTCCCTCCACATCACCGACAAACAACAATTGTCAGGCATTCCTGAAGGAACATTGGAAATGGCCGCACAAAACGCAAAGGAAAAAGGACTGGAAGGCTGGCTCTTTACACTTCATGCCCCAAGTTATATCCCATTTATGAAATACGCCGACAACCGAGAATTACGGGAAAAAATGTACCGGGCATACAGCTCCAGAGGAAACCGGGGAAACCAATATGACAACAATGACATCATCCGCCAAATGACCGCCCTGCGCCTCGAAAAAGCCCGTCTGCTGGGCTACCCCACCTATGCCGCATACGTACTCGACAACCGTATGGCACAAACACCCGGAAATGTCACCCAATTCCTGAACAAATTGCTCGAAGCCTCCCACCCCTATGCTCTGGCAGAAAAAAAAGAAGTAGAAACATTTGCCTGCCGTAATGGCTTCAAAGGAGAATTACAACGATGGGACTGGACGTATTATTCCAATAAATTGAAACAGGAAAAATACAACCTCGACGATGAAATGCTAAAACCCTACTTTAAACTGGAAAACGTACAACAGGGAGTATTCGGATTAGCCCATAAATTATATGGCATAACTTTCAGAGAAGTCAATAATATTCCTAAATACCACGAAGATGTCAGAACTTTTGAAGTACACGACCGAAACGGTGAGTTTCTGGCTATTCTCTATGCCGACTTTTTCCCCAGGGAAAGCAAAAGCGGAGGAGCCTGGATGACAGAATTCCGGGGACAGCACAAAATCAACGGCCTGAACATACGTCCGCTGGTATCCATTGTAATGAACTTCACCAAACCCACTGCAAGCAAACCTTCCTTGCTCACCTTTGACGAGGTTACCACTTTTCTGCATGAATTCGGACATTCCCTGCATGGCATGCTGTCACAATGTACTTACAACTCCACCGGAGGTACCAATGTATACAGGGATTTTGTAGAACTTCCCTCACAACTGATGGAAAACTGGGCCCTGGAAAAAGAATGGCTGGACACCTGGGCCGTACACTATCAAACCGGTGAAAAAATTCCGCAGGAATACATTACCCGCATCCGCGAAGCAGCAAATTTCCAGAGCGGATATCAAAGCGACCGGCAACTTAGTTTCGGCATAGTAGACATGGCCTGGCATTCCATCACCTCGCCGGTCTCCGGTTCTGTGCAGGAATTCGAATCCCAGGCGATGAAATCAACCGAAACTTTTCCCGCCGTCGACAGCAGTTGTTTTTCCACAGGTTTCGGACATATATTCGGTGGCGGATATGCTGCTGGATATTACAGCTATAAATGGGCAGAAGTACTCGACGCAGACGCCTTTTCTGTATTCAGGGAAAAAGGCATTTTTGACCAGTCTACAGCAAATGCTTTCCGGCAGAATATCCTTGAAAAAGGAGGCTCCGAACATCCGATGGAACTGTATAAACGCTTCCGCGGACAAGAACCGACTATTGATGCCCTGCTCGAACGCAGCGGATTAAAAAAGAAAAACTGACTATATGGGTTTATGTGCCGGTATCTTTTTATCAGCACATAAACCAATACCCATTCCCCTTATCGGTAACAATTTCAATAGAAGCAACCGGGGACAATACAAAACGTAATCTGCGTATCACTTTGTTCAACTGCAACTCAAAACGTGCTTCATCACTATCCCAACCGGCTTTCAACAGCAATTCTCTTTTAATCAGTTTGTTCGGATTCTTACACAACAAAGTGAAAATCTTATTTTCCAGCATAGTTAACTTTATGGCCTGCTCTCCAACTATCAATACGGACGATATCAGATTATAAGTCACGTTTTTTGCCAAAGAAATAGTTTCCGCTTCCTGCTTATCACTCAGCAGACTCTCTGCCTGTGCAATTAAAATTGCAACACTATAATTTTTAACCAGATACACTTTCGCTCCGCACCGGAGACCTGCCAGTAAATCTTTTTCACTGGTCAATGAACTGTAGATAATCACAGGAGTATCCTGATCCCTGGTACGAATCAATTGCAACACCTCCAACCCTGTGCGGCCAGGCATATCAACATCCAGAATCACCAGACTGGGTTTATAATCTTCATACCTTTCAAAAGCCTTGATTCCATCTTCAGCCTCTATGACCTCCCAACCTTTCTCTTCCATTTTTTCCTTAACCTCCAACCGGGTTAAAGTATCATCTTCAGCAAACAATATTTGTACTTTCTCCATTATTTTTTATTTTCCAAGCTTTCTGTAAATAGAGACCTGTGCAAAAAAATTCACATACAACACACAAATTTACAATTCTATTTCATTTTTTTGATGAGAAGGAATAAAAATAGTAAAACAACTACCGACTCCCACTTCACTTTCTACCTTGATTCTTCCACCGTAAGCTGTCACCACTTTCCGGACAAAAGCCAGTCCCAATCCAAAACCCGACAACCTTGTTACACGCTCATCTTTCACTCTGTAAAACTGACCGAATATCCGCCGGAGTACTTTCTTTGGCATTCCCATTCCATTATCTGACACAACCAACACATATTCCGACTGCTCTTCCCGGATTTCTACATGAATAACCGGATTTTTACCGGCATATTTTATACCGTTATCCACCAAATTAATCACCAGATAATTAAAATAAACCTTATCCAGCAAAGGATATTTCAAACTTTCCTCTATGCGGAAATTCACTTTAGCGTGAGAACGTATAACTTCAAACATTTCTGCCACCTGCTCCATTTCTTCCCGGATATTCAAAGGTTCCCGTTCTATCTCCAACCGGGCAGTCTTCATCGTTGCCAGCATCGTATCCGTAACATCAGACATTTTCAGCAAACGCGCTTTCATCATACCGAGTTTCCTGATTTTCATATCCGTTAGTTCCCGTTTGTTGTCGGTCAGAATACCATCCAACATCGAAATCATTGTAGCCAAAGGTTTTCTCAATTCGTGTTCCAAATGAGCCATTCCCAAAGTCTGCACTTTGGCACTTTGCCATGTCGTCCGGATCGACCTCCACTGCCACACTAAACTAATCACAAAACCCAACATAAACACTCCTTCCCACATTAAATGCCTCCCTAAGGAATGAAATAACCAAGGCTCAGGAAATCCCGCAACAACCTGATGTTTGTGTTCATATCCGACATCGACAGGTTGAGTAAAAATCCGCCCCCTATAGGTACTCATAGTATCAGTACAGATTAGACTCTCACCTGAATCTTTATCCCAGACAATAAATACAAATTTTTCCCCTATCCCCTTTTTATACAACTCCGTCCGGTACATCGAATCTATTTTAGCCAAGTTCAAATATTGATTCTGATACAAATGGTCATAAAAAACATTCCTTAATATTTCATAAAACATCTCAGAAGAAGTGATTTGTATGGATTTATTATCACTCCAACGAAAAGTTTTTCCATCATTAGCTAGCCCACAACCAAATCGATATTCCTTAGATAAAGTTTCTTGATCAAGAAAACTATTTAACGTTTCCCTTAAAACAAAAGTAGCTGTATGCCGGAACTCATCCTGTTTGATTTCCCTAACCTTGTAAAACCAAATTGCCTGCCCAATCAACACGCAAATCAATAGCATTACAGATACTATTCCGATGATTCTATATCCTCCATTCATCACCTTTTTACTTTAGGGTATATTATAGAATATTGAACTTTGTACAAAAATAGAAATCTTTCCTAAGTTTGCACCGTGAAAGTAAACAAATATTAATTATGAACAAAAAAACTGCAGTAATAATAGGCACTATTGTCATATTGGCAACTTTATTCATTAATGTCATTTTTTCCGAAGATTTGGAAAATACCGATTTGACATTTTCTAATGTAGACGCATTAGCTGAAGGAGAAAGTACAGAACCTGTCCAATGTATTGAATCTGGAATAATTTGTGTTGGGTTGGATAAAGATGGAGTATGGAGCAGACATCAAGGTTTACAATTTAATCCCGAACTATGAAATTCACCAAATATACAATAATCGCCTTATTCTTCGCCGCCTGCCAGGCAGAACCGGAAATGATAGAAGAAATCACACCCTTGGTACACACCCGGGCCAGTTCATTACAATTTACTCAAACAGAGAATATCAACCTGAAAGAATTAGGAATCATCCGTCCAAGTAAACTCATCCGGAAAGATTCCCTCTACATTATTCTCACCCCGAAAAGCAAATACCGTTTTGCAATCTACAACAACAACACCGGAAAGTTAAAACGTTTTGTGCCTGCAGGAAGCGGAGAAAATGAAGGACTTTATTTCCTGACAATGAATTTAAACGGCAATACGGTCTCTTCTTTCGACTTCGGAACAGGACGTCTGGTAGAACTGGACCTGACCCGGTATGCCACCGAAGGATATACCCCTGAGTTTACCCCACTGGCAACAAACGGCAAAAATCCTCTGGGTGCTCTGCGGGCCGGGAATCAACTGATTTCTACCGGAATTTATACCGAGGGACGTTACCGGTGTACCAACCCTGCCACCGGCGATGAATACTTTAGTGTCCCTTATCCGGAATGTGCAGGCACTAGCATGAGCGATTCTTTAAAAAGCATATTCTATGCCAGCAATTGCATGGTGGTCAATTCATCCAACACACGCCTGGCCTGTGCCAACATGCAATACGGATGTCTGGACCTATGCGACATTGAAGGAAATACACTCAACCGGGTAAACGAGATACACCTCAACCGACCGGGCATCACTGTCCAGCACAAACGTCCCCGCAGTACAGGAATATGGTATCCCATAGCCTACACCAAACACAACCTGTTCGGCTTTTGCGACCTGACCACTTCCGACGACTATATATTCGCCTTGTACTCCGGCCGTACTTACCGGCAATACAAAGGCGAAATGGATAAAGGACGCATTATCCTGGTGTTTGACTGGAACGGAACACATGTCCGGACCTATCATTTACCCAATACTTGCTCTTCCATCAGCTACGATAAAACGACAAATTCCATCTATGCTTTATCGCAAGAAAAAGGAAAAGCAGAAATCATCACCCTGAATTTATGAAAAAAATCGAAATACTCCTCACCGTTTCAGCAGTAACGCTCTGTTCAATAGCTGTCTGGTATGCATTCGGTTATTCCGGCTACGACATGGAAGCACTGATAGCAGCACCTACAACGGTTCGTTTTGACCGGGACTCACTGCAATTGGGATTCGTAAAATACGGAACAAGCCGGAAAGCAGTATTTCGTTTCATCAATACCGGAACATCCCCCTTGATTATACGCGATGTAAAATCCGCCTGTGGCTGTACTTCGGTCAAATGGGATAAATATCCGGTGAAACCAGGAGAATCAGGAGAAATTTCAATCGTCTTTGACCCCAATTCACTCGGCCGTTTCACCAAAACCATCAAAGTGCTGTGCAACGTCAAAGAAAAGGTAATCAACCTGAAACTATACGGTAGTGTTATTGAATAAATTCCGGAATGTGATAGACAAACTATTTTTATAGTGATAACCTAACCAAGCTGGGGCCAAAGACGGAAAGCTGGTGGAGGACCTCCCAAGTCAGCCAGCCTCCGTCGGCGGCCCTTCTTGATTTATACAAAGGCAGAATAAAACATGAAAGCATGCAATTGGCATTTACATACGGTGATATACGAATTCTGATACTAATTGGTTATCTGATTTTCAATCAATCTGCCCATCTCTCTCCGGGCAACAACCGGATAACAGGAATATTGGGATGCACCTGCATCTATTTTCTGATACGGTTCGTTCTGACTCTGAAAAACAACCTGTATGCTTCAATTTGTTGGTTATTACTGATATGGGGTATCAGCGAAGCCATTTACGGTAATCTCCAGTTATATGGCCATTATCCATCAAACAATGGCTTGTATCGGTTTACCGGTTCTTTTCTGAATCCCGGTCCTTTCTCCGGCTTTCTCTCTTGTATTTTCCCGTTAGCTCTCGCCTGCATATCACAGCCCGCAGCCCCCCCCAAAAAAAACATCGGAATCCTCCGGAATACTGCATGGCTGTGCCTGTTTCTGACCCTCTCCCTGCTTCCGGCAGGCATGAGCCGGGCCGCTTGGCTGGCAGTCATTACCGGTAGCCTGGTAGTACTCTGTCATCACTATTCCCCCCTGAAATTTTTCAGACAATATTACATCCGCCACAAAAGAAAAATCTTATACGGATTATCCGGATTATTAATCTTCCTGTTTACTGCCGGCATCAGCACCTATTACCTGAAAAAAGATTCAGCAGACGGCAGATTGCTGATTTGGAAAATAACCGCCCGCATCATTGCCGAACATCCGGCAACAGGCGTCGGAGCCGGAAATTTTGCCGGAGCCTACGGAAAAAAACAAGCCGCATATTTTGCAGAAGGCAAAGCCACTCCCCAAGAAAAACTCGTTGCAGGAAGTCCTGAATATGGCTTTAACGAATTTCTGCAAATTGCAGCCGAATACGGAATACCCGGTCTGATTCTTTTTTGTATAGTACTCATTTTTGCATTCCGGAAAGCCTGGAAAAACGGACAAGCCGGAATAACAGGAAGCCTGACCGCCTTTTTGACATTTGCCTGCTTTTCCTATCCTTTCAGCGTGCCGCAACTGAACATTCTGTTTCCCCTGTTATTGGGCATCGCCAACAGCGACCTCCGGAGCAGTCCGGCAGCCTTCCCGAAAAGACAACTTCTTTTCACGGGTATTGTCCTGCTCTGCTTTCTCTTTCCCCTTTTCCAAACAGGAAAACAATGGAAAACACGACAAAAGGCCATGAATACCTGGAAAGAAGAACAAACTTACTACAACATGCAAATTTACGAAGGCACCACAGACAATTACCGGAAACTGTATCCCGCTCTGAAAGACGAACCTGCCTATCTGTTCGAATGGGGACAATGCCTCTCCAAAACCGGATTATACGAAGAAAGTAATCAAATTCTCCGGGAAGGCGCACAAATCAGCTCGGACCCCATGTTTTGGAACATCATGGGTAAAAATTACCAGGCACTCAAACAATATCAGGAAGCCGAAAAATGCTTTCTCCATGCCTGCAATATGATTCCCCACCGCCTTTACCCGCTTTATCTGTTAGCCAATCTCTATTTTGACAGCGGAGAAACCTCAAAAGGCATTGCCACCGCCCGGATGGTCATCACCCGGCAACCCAAAATCACATCATCGGCTATCGAAGAAATGAAAGCGGAAATGAAAGAAAAATTAAATACCTTTGAACCCTGAAACATCACAATAAATATGAACACCATTCGTTTTTTAAGCATTTCCGCACTATTGGTGCTCCTGTTCTCCTGCAATTCCGGAAAACGGGAAATTGCCGCATTGGTAAAAACCTGGCAAGGCAAAGAAATCATACTGCCAGATACCCTCTCTTTCAAAGTCCAGGGCAGAGACACCGTCTGTCCCCACCTGTCCTATGCCCGCTATAAAATCCTGAACTACATTGACACCAGCGGATGCACCTCCTGCCGGACCCGTTTTTATGACTGGAACCTGATGCAAAAACAAACAGACAGCCTGAACCTCAACGTCGCCTACTTTTTCATTGCATGGGTGAAAGAATACGAAGAACTGGAAATCCTCCAGCAAATCAATCGCTGTACAATCCCCTGCCTGTACGATAACACCGGAGAACTGAGCCGCCTCAACCAATTTCCCCCCTACCCCCGGATGCAAACTTTTTTATTAGACAGCCTGAACCGGGTCATACTCATCGGAAGCCCCATTGAAAACCAAAAACTCCGCGAACTTTACCTGAAAAAAATACAGGAATAAAGAATTACGGCAAACGTTTACGCTTCATCAGAAACACTAAAATCTTTATCTGCAAATAATTCTGCCAAACCGGAAATCTGTTTCAAACGCAACAATTCATCTTTATCCATCCCTATATTTTTCAATATCCACGAATCTGACATTCCGGCCTTTGTCAATTCAGCAACAATATTACTCATCAGCTCAACACTATGCGTACCACGGGCACGGTTGTGCCGTATCGTCGATGCCATCCGGTTAGCAATATCTTTTTCAATAACAGCCACCGGCAACAACCCCTTTTCCCGTTCGTAAATACGGGAAGAATTTTTCAAAACCAGATAACGGTGATACCCGTCAACCAGTTCATACTGATCTTCAGCAGGCAGATAATAACAAACACAAGGCATCGTATAACCATCCTCCCAAATTGAAAGTTCCAACAACTTCATCTCCGGCGGAGCTACAATATTCGGATTATAATGATTAGTGACAATTTTTTCCACAGGAACCGCCTTTATTTTATATACAGGACTCTGATATTCAATCATAACATTAATTTACTATATTTTTCCATCACCAGCCTGCGTTTTTCTTTCTCCATCTTCGAAGGGGCAAACCCCATATATTTACAGGTATGATCATTTTTCAATATACAAATACAAATCCGTTTGAAAGTGGGTAATTCCTTAAACTCAGACAAATCACTGTCATCCATATATTCCATTCTCACAGGCTTTTTATCCGTTTTATAATTACTTTTCTCACCTATCACAATCGGTATGCCCGCTGCGCGTAATTTCTCTATAGTCTCGTCCGCCAGACATCCTCCCTTCTCTCGCCAGAATTGAATACTGACTTCCAGTTTATTCAAATAATTCTGACGGACATTCTCAGGCAACGTACCCAATAAAAAACGCATATAATCCGCCCACGTATACCCGGTCGGCAACTGTATCTTCTGACGACAACCCACTGCAGAAGTATTACCGTAAATTGCCGTAAAATTAACCCCGTTCACCCGGCCAATCATACGCCCCCACATGTCAGGATCAATAGCCCGGTACAAACTCAGTCCGGTACGGGCTTCTGAAATAAACGGACTGGCCACCCGCTGTTTCTCCAAAGGTACTCCGGCTTGATAATAAAGATCATAAAGATGATTATAAGGCCAATGAAATTTACCGTTAGCCGTCCATACGTCCGTAGTCAGCCAGTCATAAATCGGATAAGCATTATAAATACTGGTATCCCACGATTTTATCCACTTTGTCCTCTTGAAACAACGCGCCTTCTCCAAATGAAGTGTACGCCATCTGTTCAGACTCTCCTGAGTACGTATCCCCACCAGACAACACGTCCGCTTTGCCTTTTTCAACCGATGCAACCAACGACCAAAAGAACGCTGAAAATCATAATCCCACATCCGCCGCGAAAAAAAAGGAAAATCCCGGTAAGTATAAGCCCCCGCCGGCATCTCCCGCACCCAACAGTCCTTCTTTTCCTCCTCCCAGGGACGCCAATATTTCTGAAACATAGAAGTACACGTCGGGACCTTAAAAGGCACACATATCCGGTAAACATCCAAAACATCAGAATTAGACGCCAAAACCTCATCAACATACCGGATAGTTTCTCCGTATTGTACCTCATAATCCAAATGAAACACACCTATCCTGCGCCCCGGACAAAATTTACGGATATATTCGATACACAATTGCAACAACACACCACTATCTTTTCCTCCCGAAAAAGAAACATATATATTATCAAAACTACTGAAAACCTTTTCCAGGCGATTTTGCGTCTGCTCATATACATTCAGAGGCTGTCCTGTCGTCTCCGGTACTCCATTTTTACATACAATTTCCATGTCCTGATTACAACAAAACCATTTTCTTCAAAAACAGACAGATGACGAGTGTGGGTAACAGACTGTAACGGACATTTCCCCGGAAAATGACAAACTGCTTCACCCAGCAAAGCAGCCAGCAAGGCAGGGTCATCCCCGGACACATAATAATTATTAATCACATAACAGTTATCCTTCATTTCCACCGGAATAAATCCCAAAACCCGTTCATCCTCAATAGCAACAAACCAAATATACCGTGCAGAAGTCTTGAAAGGATAATTATTATTCTGACGAATAACACCCGGATTCATAACCAAGGGAGCAACAAGATGACACAAACGTTCTTCCGAACCTGCTATTTTTTCTATTCTCATAAATAACAAAAAATATATCTACAGAGATAAATTTAACCGAAACTTCCACATCGTTTTACAAAATTATAAAATCATAATACAAATTCAAAAAAATTGAAAAAATCTATGCTACATTTAATCAAAACAATAACATTCCAAGGATTTCAACACTAAACAAAAAGAAACTACTAACGGTAAACAATCCCACCCCCGTACTCCGCTAAAACGAATAATAATACAATCCCCTCTGCCTGCATCACCCGCACAACAGAAAAGAAAACACGACTTCACAGAAATTGTCAAACCTTTCTCCGCTATAATCGGTATAATCCCTGAAAATCAAATCCATTATCATGAAAAATAGTTTTATATATTACATCGAACACAGCATAAAAATCCATTGGAACCACCAGGCTCTCTCCGATTATAAAGGAACCACATATACCTACAAAGAAGTTGCCAAAATCATTGAAGAACTACATATCCTCTTTGAAAAAGGAAACATCCGGAAAGGCGACAAAATTGCACTCTGTAGCAGAAACATGTCCCACTGGGGCATTGCATTTCTCGCCATATTGTCCTACGGAGCTGTCGCCGTCCCCATCCTCCACGAATTTACTCCCGACACAATCCACCACATCGTCAACCATTCGGAAGCACGCATCCTGTTTGCCGGAACTCCCGTCTGGGAAGAACTCGACAAAACAAATATGCCGCAACTGGAAACTGTCATACAACTGGAAAACTATGATATACTGCATAACACCAACTTACATATAACAGAAGCAAAAAAACATCTGTGCGAACTTTTCAAGGAAAAATATCCGGATAGTTTCACCCCGGAACACATTCATTACAAACCGGATAGTCCAGAACAACTGGCCATGATTAATTATACATCCGGAACAACCAGTGCCCCAAAAGGAGTAATGCTCCCCTACCATAGCATGTGGTCAAACCTCAAATATGCACTGGACAAAATGGGATACAACCCGGGAGAAAGAATCGTATCCATACTTACCATGGCACATATGTACGGCCTGGCATTTGAATTAATCTACCCGTTTGCCAGCGGTACCCATATCTACTTCATCTCCAAAACCCCGTCCCCAAAAATCATCAACGAAATATTCAATACAGTAAAACCTCACCTTATCGTCGCTGTTCCGCTGATTATTGAAAAAATTATTAAACATCAGGTTCTGCCGCAACTGGAAAAATTTCACATCAAACTATTTCTGAAAATTCCCTATATCAGCCGGAAATTAAAAACCTCTATACGCAACAAAATCGTCAGTGCCTTCGGCGGCCGTTTTAAACTAATTGCTATAGGCGGCGCAGCACTCAATTATGAAGTAGAAAAATTCCTGTCCTCCGTCCGGTTTCCCTATACTGTCGGTTATGGAATGACTGAATGCGGACCGGCTATTTCTTACGACGACTGGCACACTTTCAAAGCCGGTTCATGCGGAAAAGCAGTGGACCGGATGGAAATAAAAATCGACTCTCCTGACCCGGAACACATTGTCGGCGAAATCTTAGTCAGAGGAGAAAATGTTATGAATGGTTATTTCAAAAATCCGGAAGCCACCCGCACCGCCATCGGCCCCGAAGAATGGTTACATACCGGAGACCTGGGTATCATCGATAAAAATGGCTATCTATTTATCAAAGGAAGAAGTAAAAATATGATTCTGGGCCCCAGCGGACAAAACATCTACCCGGAAGAAATCGAAGACAGACTAAACTCACTGCCCTATGTCTCTGAATCCTTAGTTATTGAACACAACGGAAAATTACTGGCTCTGGTATATCCGGACTACGAACAAACAAAAAAAGACAAAATCTCCGCAGAACAATTAAAAAAAATCATGAGTGACAACCGGAAATTAGCCAACACAATGCTCCCGGCATACAGTCAGATCGCCCGGTTAAAAATCCGGGAAACAGAATTCGAAAAAACACCCAAACGAAGCATAAAACGCTATCTCTACCAGGAATAAAAAACATCGGGAAAATCAGCAGTCCGGCAATTTCACCCTGTTTTTTTCAAATTTATAACGGAAAAATTTATCTTTGCCCAGTCTCAAACCGATAATCATGGAAGAAAATTTCTTAAAATACATAGAAGAAAGCATCAAAACCAACTGGGACCGTCCTGCCTTAACAGACTTTAAGGGAACTACCAGCTCGTATAAAGATGTTGCCCGCAAAATTGAAAAATTACATTTACTATTTGAACAATGCGGAATCCGGAGAGGAGATAAAATAGCACTGTGCAGCCGTAACACCAGCAACTGGGGAATTGCTTTCCTGGCAACTCTCTCTTATGGTGCCGTTGCCGTACCCATTCTGAACGAATTCAAACCCGATAACGTCCACCACATAGTCAACCACTCAGAAGCCCGGATATTTTTTGCCGGTGATATCGTGTGGGAAAACCTGGACGAAACAGCAATGCCCGGCCTTGACGGAGTTATCCGGATGGAAGATTACTCACTCCGCTTTTCCCGGGAAAAAAAACTGACAGAAGCCAGGGCTAAATTAAACGAATTGTTCGGAAAAAAATTCCCCGAACGTTTCCGGCCGGAAGATGTACATTATCAATACGACAATCTGGAAGACCTCGCCCTGATAAATTACACCTCCGGAACTACCAGCTCATCTAAAGGAGTAATGCTCCCCTACCGGAGCCTATGGACCAACCTGAAATTCGCCCTGAGCGTCTTCGGACTAACTCCCGGCGAACAAATAGTCAGCATGTTACCCATGGCACACATGTACGGACTGGCATTCGAATTCATCTACGAATTTGCCTCGGGCATGCACATCCACTTCCTGTCACGGACCCCGTCACCGAAAATCATAGCAGACGCATTCGCCGAAGTAAAACCCGACCTGATTATCACAGTCCCATTGGTCATTGAAAAAATCATCCGCAAAAAAGTATTCCCGACAATCGAAAAACCCCACATGAAACTATTGATGAATATCCCCGTCATCAATGACAAAATCAAAGATAATATCCGGCAAAAAGTAATGGATGCCTTCGGAGGAAAATTCAAAGAATTAATTATCGGCGGAGCAGCTTTAAACAAAGAAGTAGAAAACTTTCTGCACTCCATCCGCTTCCCCTATACCGTTGGCTACGGCATGACCGAATGCGGACCGTTACTCAGCTACGACGGATGGGAAACATTCAAACAAGGCTCATGCGGAAAAGCAGTACCCCGGGTGAAATTGCGTATAGACTCACCGGACCAGCAAAACCACGTCGGCGAAATATTAGCAAAAGGCGACTGCGTAATGTCCGGTTACTTCAAAAACTCGGAAGCCACCCAGACTGCACTCGGAAAAGACGGATGGCTCCACACCGGAGACATGGGAATCATCGATGAAGACGGATACCTTTTTATCAAAGGCAGATGTAAAAACATGATACTCAGCTCAAACGGACAAAACATTTATCCGGAAGAAATCGAGGATAAATTAAACAACATGCTCTATATCAGCGAAACCATAGTCATCGAAAAAGAAGGAAAACTCATAGCATTAATCTACCCCGATTTCGACACAGTAAACGCAGAAAAACTGACAGACGAACAACTAACAGAAATCATGGACGAAAACCTCAAAGAATTAAACAAACAACTACCGGCATACAGCCAAATCAGCAGTTATAAACTCTATAACGAAGAATTTGAAAAAACTCCGAAAAGAAGTATCAAACGATTCCTGTACCAATAAAACCTGCTGACAGCCCAAAAACAAAATAACACAGATTGACAAAACTAAAGTAGCGGATTTGTATTTATCAGTCAAAACTTTAGCTCGCCAATCAGAAATCCGAAAGACTTCTCCCGACAATTCCTGAAAATCTTCCGGTATTCCTGCCTTTTCCCATTTTCACAAAAAAATTCTTTCCGGTTTCTAATTTTTCGTACCTTCGTAAGCTCAAAAAACGAAAAAAATGAACAAAAACATAAAACGGAAACCTGCACCGGCCAAAGACAAACTAAAAACGGACTATCCGATTCCCGGTATACTAAAAGAACAACGTACACGCATCATCCTGGGAGTTACAATAGCTTTGATATCCCTCTTCATACTATTCTCGATGATCGGCTTCTTCTTTTCCGGAGGCATCGACCAAAGCCTGGTGGACAACTCTGCCGGGAAAATTATCACCAATCCGCAAATCACGGCAGCCAATCCCGCCGGTAAAATAGGAGCGTGGATATCAAACCTGCTAATCAACCGCTGGTTCGGAATATCCTCTTTTATCTTCTGCTACCTCCTCTTGGTATGCAGCTTCCGGATTGCCGGAGCACGAATCAGACACTTTGGCCGGAAATTGTTCATTGGTATGATGATTATTCTCTGGACCTCCCTACTCCTGGGATTCATCACAGAATCCGTATACCACTGGTTCGAAATGAAAACAGGATACATCTTCCTGGGAGGAAGTCACGGATATTTTGTCAGCTTATGGCTCAACGCATTAATCGGAAGAGTAGGTACAACCCTGTTGCTGCTCCTCGCCTTTATCATCATCCTGTTTGTCGGATTCGAAAACACCTTTTACCGTTGTGTTAACTACATCAAAGAAAACATCCGCAAACGCAAAGAAAAAACACTAGCCTCTTTACTAGCCAAAAGAGCCGAAGCACAGGCTGCATACGAATCAACACAAATCCGGACAAACCCATCCGGAACCCCGGAAAACAAAACTGTAAACGAATATACAGAACAACATCCAACAGAAGAAACAGAAGACATTCTGCCCGATTCTACAGCCGGGACCACAACCGATGAACCGGAAATACAGGAATTATCCTCCGGACAAAATCTCTCAGATACACCTGAACGTCTAATCACCAGCCCCGGAACAACACAGGAAAATGAAGCTTTGGAACAAGGTTTCTCAAACATACCTGTAAGCATAACAGAATTTGAATTCAACAAAGAAACAAAAGATAAAAGTACAGAACAATCCTCCCCGGAACCCGGCGAAGAACCTGTCCTCCTGACCATAAATAATAAAGAACTGGAAGAAACAGTCGACCGGAATATCCTCTCTTCCGAAGAATATGACCCCACCCTCGACCTCTCCCACTATCAATATCCTCCGTTAGAATTACTGGAAGAACATTCTTCAGGAAACCCTAAAGTTACCCAGGAAGAACTGGAAGAAAACAAAAACAAAATCGTAGAAACCCTGCGGAATTACAAAATTGAAATCGTAAAAATCAAAGCCACCATCGGACCGACAGTCACTCTATATGAAATAGTACCGGCCCCGGGAGTCAAAATCTCAAAAATCAAAAACCTGGAAGACGACATCGCCCTAAGCCTGTCTGCACTCGGCATACGAATCATTGCACCCATACCGGGAGCGGGAACCATCGGTATAGAAGTCCCCAACCAAACACCCGAAGTGGTATCCATGCACAGCATCATTGCTTCTAAAAAATTCCAGGAATCCAAATATGCACTGCCCATAGCACTCGGCCGTACCATTTCAAACGAAACCTACACCTTCGACCTCGCCAAAATGCCCCACCTGCTGGTTGCCGGAGCAACAGGACAAGGAAAATCCGTAGGACTCAATGCCATTATTACTTCACTGCTATACAAAAAACACCCTTCACAATTAAAATTCGTGATGGTAGACCCCAAAAAAGTAGAACTGAGCATCTATTCAGTGATAGAAAAACACTTTCTGGCCAAACTACCCGACGAAGAAGAAGCCATTATCACCGAAACAACTAAAGTAGTCAATACACTCAACTCGTTGTGCATTGAAATGGACACCCGTTATGACCTGCTTAAAATAGCACAAGTCAGAAACATCAAAGAATACAACGAAAAATTCATAAAACGACAACTGAATCCCAACAACGGGCATAAATACCTGCCCTACATCGTTGTCGTTGTTGACGAATTTGCCGACCTCATCATGACAGCCGGAAAAGAAGTAGAAACCCCCATTGCCAGAATCGCACAACTTGCAAGAGCTGTCGGTATACACATGATTATTGCCACACAACGGCCATCCACTAATATTATCACCGGAGTTATCAAAGCCAACTTCCCCGCACGTATTGCGTTCAAAGTTGCCTCTATGATAGATTCCCGTACCATCCTGGATTCACCGGGAGCTAATCAACTAATCGGACGCGGAGATATGCTGATTTCCGTCGGAAGTGAAATGACACGTGTACAATGTGCTTTCGTCGACACCCCCGAAGTTGACGCCATAACACACTTCATTGCCAGCCAGCAATCCTATCCAAGTGCTTTCGCATTACCCGAATACGTACCGGAAAACGACGGTAGCAACATTTCAGAAATGGATTTAGGCTCCCGCGACCCCTTGTTTGAAGAAGCTGCCCGGCTGGTCGTAAACAGTCAGCAAGGTTCCACATCCTCCATACAACGCCGCTTCTCCATCGGCTACAACCGCGCAGGGAGAATCATGGACCAACTGGAAGCTGCAGGCATTGTCGGCCCATTTGAAGGCAGTAAAGCAAGACAAGTGCTCATACAAGACGATTATTCTTTGGAACAAATACTCAACAAATAACAACAAATCCACCCCCTACCAATCTTTAATAAAATGTTTCTAGAACAAGCCTACTCCGGAAAAAATCAATGGTATCTGTACATATTCTCCCTCCTGTTCATTTTTATGACAACACAAATCGGTAGCCTTCCCCTCGTGGGATACATGCTCCGGGAAAATCCGGACATTTTGCAAACGGGAGACATCTCTGCGGCCACCGGGACCAACACCGGCCTGGCTCTTTCACTGTTCAGCTTCGTTGCCGGATTCTTTGCGATTTTCTACTGTGTAAAATACATACACCGTAAACAACCAACATCCATTGTAACTTCCCGCCAAAAAACAGACTGGGGAAGAATCTTCTTCGCTGCCGGAATCTGGGGAATACTTTCCCTTGCAACTCTGCTCATTCCGCTTTTTACCAGCAACTCTCCGGACATCATACTCCGGTTCGAACCCCTCAACTTTTTCATACTGGTGCTCATCTCACTGCTCTTATTTCCTTTTCAAACCTCCTTCGAAGAACTGCTCTTCCGGGGATACCTGATGCAATGGACCGCATACCTCTTTAAATACCGATGGGTTGCCATCCTGATAACCGGCACTCTGTTCGGCCTCATGCACGGAGCCAATCCCGAAGTAAAAGAATTCGGCATATGGATAACCATCCCCCAATACATCCTGATGGGACTCATCCTGGGATATGTAACCGTCAAAGACGACGGTACGGAATTAGCACTGGGACTGCACATGGCCAACAACATTCTGGCCGCAATTACCATTACTTCAGACTCTTCCGCTTTACAAACCCACGCACTGTTCAAAAACCTTCATCCCGTAGCCTCCTGGACGGATACCCTCGTCATACTCATCATCGGAACCATTTTCATCTGGAGCTGCAACCGGAAATACCACTTTATGAACAAAAATAATATCCGGGAAAAAATTCAAAACATATCATAAAAAAACAAAGAAGAAATGTTATATTTTTCTTAAAACACACAGAAAATCCGAAAGAACTGACTATTTTCAGCACACAAATATTTAACTTTGAAAGTTGTGCGAAACAAACACCAGATTATTTCTTTATTACACATAAAACAAATTTTAAACATGAAAAAACTCACCTTTTTAACCTTGGGCTTACTTATGGCTTTCACCACAATTTCCAACGCCCAGGAACAAAAAAAAGAAGATGAAGGTTACAAATTCACAGAAATCAAACGCCTTCCGACAACCAGCGTTAAATCGCAAGACCGCGCAGGAACTTGCTGGTCTTGGTCAACCATCTCCTTCCTCGAATCAGAAATGATGCGCCTGGGAAAAGACTCTGTAAGCCTATCCCCGTTATACGTCGTATGGAACACTTACCACGGAAAAGGAGATAAATATGTACGCATGAACGGCCACGTAAACTTTGGACAGGGAGGAGCTTGTGCCGACGTAACCTGGGCCATCAAAAACTATGGCATCGTGCCCCTGGAACTCTATAGCGGACTGAATTACGGCGAAGATGTGCACGTACACGGAGAATTAGACGACGTGTTGAGAGGCTATGTAAACGCAGTCATCAAAAACTCAAACAAAAAATTAAGTACCGCATGGCAAAAAGGATACGATGCAGTGCTGGACGCTTACCTGGGTGCAAAACCCGAAAAATTCACCTGGAAAGGAAAAGAATACACGCCGAAGACTTTTACAACCGACGTCTGCGGATTAAACATGGATAACTACATCAGTCTCACCTCTTTCACCCACCATCCTTTCTACACACAATTCGCCCTGGAAGTAGAAGACAACTGGATCGGCGAAACATCCTACAACATACCGCTGGATGAAATGATGGACGTACTGGACAAAGCCATCGACAAAGGCTATACCTTCGCCTGGGGCTCCGACGTATCAGAAGTCGGATTTACACGCGACGGCCTGGCTGTCGTTCCCGACATCAACGTCAAAGAAATGAGCGACGCGGAAATCGCCAAATGGGTCAAAATGCCAAAAGACAAACAACAAGCCGAAATCACCAAAAAACCCGGTAAAGAAAAAACAATTACCCAGGAACTGCGCCAAAAAGAATTTGATAACAAACTCACAACAGACGACCACGGAATGCATGTAGTAGGAAAAGCAGTCGACCAGATTGGAAACAAATACTTCATCGTTAAAAACTCATGGGGCAACTACGGAAAACACGGAGGATACCTTTACGCTTCCTATCCGTTTGTGGCATACAAAACAACCTCAGTTATGATCCACAAAGATGCACTGCCCAAAGACCTGAAAAAGAAACTGGGAATAAAATAACAAAACAACCAAAACAAAAAAGAAGTTGTCCAAAAGAAGTTGTTCGGACAACTTCTTTTTTTTATCTCCCACCTCCAAATTTCCAAATACCCAGCCTCTACATTGCCACATTTTTCCTAAATTTGTACACATTTAAATCAACAAACCCAAAACATAACCAATATGAACAACACTATAGCAATCAAAGAAAATATCTATTGGATCGGAGTAAACGACCGCAGAACCCACATCTTCGAAAACTACTGGCCCCTCCCAAAAGGAGTCGCATACAACTCATACGTCATCATCGATGAAAAAATCGTAGTAATAGACACGGTAGAACGCAGCCACATGGACGACTACCTCGAAAACCTCCGGACAGTACTACAAGGACGCCCTGTAGACTACCTCATCATCAACCACATGGAACCCGACCACTCCGGTTCCATTAAAGCCCTGCTTTGCCACTACCCCGAACTGACCATTATAGGAAATGCCAAAACATTTCCCATGCTCCAAAACTACTACGGCATACACAACAACCTACTGGAAGTAAAAGAAGGAGACAGCCTTGCCATTGGAAAAAGAACCCTGAATTTCTACATGGTCCCCATGCTCCACTGGCCTGAAACAATGGTCACCTATATCCCGGGAGACAATATAATTTTCAGCGGAGACATATTCGGAGCATTCGGGACGTTGGATGGCGGTATTTTTGATGATCAGTCAGATTTGGATTATTTGGAGGAGGAGATTAGCCGTTATTATTCCAATATTGTCGGTAAGTATGGTATACCTGCCCAAACAGCACTGAAAAAACTGGGGACACTGCCCTTGAACATGCTCTGCGCCACCCACGGCCCCATTTGGCGGTCACACATCAGCGACATCATCGCCAAATACGACAAATGGAGCAAATACGAAACCGACGAAGGAGTAATCATCGCATTCAGCAGCATGTACGGACACACCGAACAAATGGCAGACACAATCGGACGCTTCCTCGCAGAAAAAGGAATCAAAAAAATCCGGATCCACGACACATCCAAAACCCACCCATCCTACATCATCAACGACATCTTCCGCTACAAAGGAGTCATCCTCGGCAGCTGTGCATACAACGGAGGAATATTCCCTACCATGGAAACCCTGCTCAATGAACTGGAAAACATGGGAATTAAAAACCACTACCTGGCCTACTTTGCAAACAAAACCTGGGGAGGAGGAGCCATACCGCGCTTCAAAACCTTCGCCGAAAAAATAAAATGGGAAATAATTGCCGAACCCAGCGAAGCAACAGGAACCATGAAACCATCGGACATGGAACAATGCCAAACAATTGCCCAAGCCATGGCCAAAAAACTAAAAACAAACTGACACAAAAGAACGGGGCTTTCGTATCACCACACTATCTCCTCCAACCCTTTACTGCAGAAATAGGCATTCGCCTTACTGAAATGACGGCATCCGAAAAAACCGAAGCCGGCAGATAAAAGGGAAGGATGCGGGACGGTAAGCACACAATGCCGATACCACATTTAACCACACGATAAATTTACAAAAAAATCCAAAAAACAAAATGACACAAAAGCCCCGTCCCCATGTGTCATTGCCGCACAACCAACAGAGAGGGCAAACGACTGAACAAAAGAGGATTGTGGGAAAGGGTCAGACAACTCCCATAACTCAGCACCAGCAGACTGTCCGGCTGGTAAAGCATCAGATTATCCTTCAACGGGACATCCGCCAGAAAACGACACGGCTCGGCAGCAACCAACTCCTCCACCTTTTGCCGCACCAAAGGCGTCGCCGACTCCCCCGCCAGAAAACAAATACGGATACGAACCGCCTCCCCCGTAAAATATCCCCGCATATAAGAAAGAAAATCCAAATCCGCCTCCCCATCCAGAAACAGGAAAAATTGCTTTGCCGCCACCCGCGACCGATTTACAAAAATCGCAACACTACTCTCCGTATTCTCAATCACAGGCTGCAACTTATCCCGGAACAACTCCCCAGGCAAACGGAGAGAATGACGCTGCAACTTCTGCAACAGACGCCGTACCGGAATCTTCCCCCCGCACCAGCCGGAAAAATGCTCCTGCATAAACTGAGGCCCCGCCCCCAGCAACAATAAATCGGCCCTTTCGCTCTTCGCCAGCTTACCTATATCATGCACCAGCCGGTCCGTCACCTGATACCGCTTATCCACCTGCAAATTCAAACGCCGGGCCTCACGGTTCAGAGGCTTAAAACTATTCCGGGCATACTGCCCCGCCTTCACCGGATTCAAATCCGTGCCAACAGTATAATGCACGGCAACAATAGCAGCATCCGCTACCCTTTTCCCAAGCAAGCGCGCTGCCAGTGCCAGCAAATTCTGACCACTCTCGGGACGTCCGAATGACAGCAACACCTTCAGCCGGGCCGACGCCACACCGCTTTTCCCGAAAATCCGTTCAAACAACTTCAGCAAAGGAGTCGTCATAAACGTCGTCGTCAACGCCATCAATATCAATATGACAAACACCTCCGGAGGCAACACCCCCATTTCATACCCGATATTCAAAGCCACCAGCTCCATCAGCCCCCGCGTATTCATCAGCGTCCCCACCATAAAACTATCCTTCCACGACTCCCCGACCAACCGCGCTGCCAGCGTACAACCGCCCAACTTCCCCAATATCGCCACAAAAATCAGCAATACGCAGACACCCCACAACTGAGGCGTATTAATCAGCCCGATTTCCGTCCGAAGCCCGGTAAAAGCAAAAAACAAAGGCAGGAAAAACACCAAAGCCACATCCTCCACCTTCTCCATCATCACCCGGCGGAAACCACTGTTTGCCGGCATAATCACCCCCGCCATAAACGCCCCGAAAAGAGCATGTATACCAATAATCTCCGTCGTCACAGCCGAAACAATCAGCACCAGAAATATAAACCCGACAAAACTCTTATTGATAACCTCCGCATGCGCATACGTCCTCCCGATTTTAGCCAGAAAAGGACGCACAAAAACAAACATAACAAGAATAAACACCACCGTCAGTCCCACAGTATACAAAGCACTCAGAAAAGTGCCCGCCTTAGCCACCGCAATAACCACCGCCAGCAAACACCACGCCGTCACATCATCATTGGCAGCCGAAGCAATCGCCAATACCCCGGTAGGCGTCCGGGTCATATTCCGCTCCTGAATAATACGCGCCAACACAGGAAAAGCCGTAATACTCATCGAAATGCCGATAAACAAAGCAAAAGGCAAAAAAGCCGTCGACCCGGCCGCATACTCCTCATAAACCCAAAACGACGCCACAATCCCCAGAAAAAAAGGCACAATAATCCCGGCATGACTGATAACCAGCGTTTCATTCATCTTATTCCTCAGCATAGAAAAATCAACATCCATCCCGATGACAAACATAAAAAGCACCAACCCTATCTGGCTCAGCAACTCCAGATTCATCAGCGAATCCTCCGGAAACAAACCACGGAAAAGGTCCGGAAAAAACAACCCCAACACCGACGGCCCCAACACAATCCCCGCCACAATCTCACCAATCACCCCCGGCTGACCGATAAACCGGAACACCCCGGAAAACAACCGGACCGTAAGCAATATCACAATAATCTGAAACAACAGAACCGTAAGCGAACCCCGGAGATTATTCAGAATAACACTCTTAAACATCCCGAAAGCCCCCTCCCGGAGCTGCCCCGCCACAGCATGCGCAGAAAACCTCTCCCCCGTCTGCAAGGCCACATAAATCAGCCCCCCGAAAACAAGGAGCATCAACACATAAATACCATAATTTTTCTTATTCCTTTTCATAAATACATATCACCCATTATTTTCTGACTTTTAACGTAAAGAAAACAATTCGGTTTCCGGCATGACACATGGGGACGGGGCATTTGCGTCATAACCCTACGGACTTTTTGAGGCCGGAAAATAAGGTTTTCCAAAGATAATTGAACTGCGAGCGGTAAGGGTCCCTTTCCGCCGAACCGCACACTTTGCGCTCGCCACCGGAACCGGGATTGTTCTCCCTCACGATAAGCCCGTTGGCCAACGTGGTAAGAAATGAACGGGTTTCCAGATGCCCGTCCTTTTCCTTCATAATGCGGATGCGCAATTTTTCATACAGGAACAACACATCCGCATCCGCCCTCTGCGCATCCCCTTTCATGCTGAAAGTCATTCCTTCCACCCGGCCTGAGGCGATTTTTACTTTAGCCAAAGGCTCCGTCATCGGATTCAATGCCGCCAGATTCATGGCCCCCAGACGGCCCTCCACTTCAAAAAACGGATTCGAACGCCCGGCAGGCAAACGGAAAACGGCCTGCATCTCCCCCTGATTCATCAACTTCCCTTTAGCCTTAACAGTAAAAGCAGTGCCCCGGTTTGTCAGCCCGTAAAACATCCCCTGCAAACCGTTAAATGTAATCCGCCCCGGAGCCGAACCGTGCTTCGCCAGCTCCAGGTATTCCACATCAGCATGCTGCAAGGCTATCCGCCGCACGGACAACGGAAACGGAAACTCCTGCACCGACTGGTAAAACAGGCGTTTGACCCTGGGCGTCTGCTCTATCTGCCGGTTCTTAAAGTTCCGGACAGAGAGCTTTCCGAAAGAAAGGCTATCCACGTCTATCCATCTCTCCGCCATAAACCGCCGCCAATCAACCCCGATCCCTTCCAGTCCCGCCGCCTCTATGCGGGTCCAGTCCGCATGCCCCGGCGACTTCCGGGCAAACTCATACATCCCGTACTGCGGCAGCAACCGGAACGCACCCACCGTGAAACGCTCCTCATCCCCCTGCCACCGTAAAGAATCCACTTCCAACAGGGAAGACCCCTCTGCAAAACGGCATTGAAAAGAAGACAACGCCAACTGAATATCCCCGCAGGCAAAAGGCCAGCCCTTTCCCGCCGGAAAGGTACGGAACTCACCGTCCGTGACTTTCCCGGAAAAACCATTCAGGCGATAGTCCACAGAATCCCTGCCCTCTATCACCCGGCAATACATCCGGTCCAGCCGCACACTGACAGTTTCAACCTCCACCTGCACCCCCGCCAGTGTCCGGGCCGCAGACCGTCCGCCCGGCCCCGGCTTCAATATATCAGCCGCCAACCGGGATATTCCCGCATCCAATTCCCTGGCCCGCAGATAAAAAAGCGAATCTCTCTTGCGGAAATGCACCCCCCTGGCCCCCAAGCGGTCAAAATACCCTTCAACCCTTTTAAGAGGCCACCCGGAGCGACGCAAAGCCACCGTGTCCGAACTGATTTTCACCTCCTCCAGCCACAACGACCTGCCAATCAGCCGCAACGATACAGAACCGATTTCCGCACGGACAGCCCCCCGGCTCACCTCCTCTACCTTCTTTTCCACGAAATACCGGATTTTTGCCTCCAAAAACCACTCTACAATGAAATAAAGCACCGTCAGTGCAAAAACAACATAAACCGTAACCCTGATACCCTTTCTCATTTCATCTCCGTTTTTCCTTACAAACGGGAAACGGCACAAGAAGTTACGCGCCCGGCCCCGTCCAACCCGTCAAACCTCCCCTCCATTCAAACCATTTCCCCGCCACATCGTTATAAAAGAAAACAACAAACGAAAATGTACAGATTCAAAAACAAAGTCATCCTCATCACAGGAGCCGCTTCCGGCATCGGGGAAGCCACCACCCGGCGCATCACCTCGGAAGGCGGCACAGTAGTCATGGCAGATTTTGCCAGGGAAAAAAACGAACTCCTGGCCAGGGAACTGAAAGCGGGAAAAGCAGAAGTTTTTCCGGTCTATTTCTCAGCAGAAGACCTGGAAAGCTGCCGGAGCCTGATAGAACAGACGCTGGATAAATACGGACGGATAGACGTCCTGGTCAACAACGTGGGTGGCACCGACCTGCAACGCGACACAGACATCGGAACCCTCGACATCACATTTTTCGACCGGGCTTTCCACCTCAACCTGCGTTCCGCCATCTGCCTGAGCCAGCTCGCCATCCCCGCCATGCTCCGGCAAAAAGGGGGAAATATCGTCAACATCGCCTCCATCGGAGGATTCACCGGAGATTTCAGAGGCACTTACTACGGCACATCCAAAGCGGCACTTATCAACCTGACCCGCTACATCGCCACCCAAACAGGGCGTCACAACATCCGCTGCAACGCCGTTGCGCCGGGACTTGTGCTGACACCCGCCGCACTGAAAAACCTGCCGGAAGAAACACGCAGGACATTCGAACGTCACAATGCCCTCCCCTATCTGGGAGAACCGCAGGACATCGCCTCCGCCGTAGCCTTCCTCGCCTCCGAAGACGCCCGGTACATCACCGGACAGACCCTGACCGCCGACGGGGGGCTGACCATCCACAATCCAACCATAGCAGATTTTACAAACCATTAAACACCATACCCATGAAATATCTTATCATCAGCCTGTCCGTTATCCTCCTGAACCTCCCCTCCTCCCTGAACGCCTGCACCGGTCTCTCGCTCAAAGCCAAAGACGGCGCATACGTCCAGGCACGCACCATCGAATGGGGAAGCAGCGACCTGCCAAGCGAATATGTAATTATCCCCAGAGGACAGCAGATTACATCCTATACCCCGACAGGCGTAAACGGCGCGGTGTTTCAAACCAAATACGGCGTCGTGGGACTCGCCATCATGCGAAAAGAGTTCATCGCCGAGGGACTGAATGAAGCCGGACTTTCCGCCGGGCTTTTCTATTTCCCGCGCTACGGGAGCTACGTAAGCTACAACCCCGCAGAAAATCAACGCTCGGTAAACGACCTGCAACTGGTCACCTGGATGCTGTCGCAATTCTCAACCATCGACGAAATCAAAGCGGCACTTCCCTCAATCCGTATCATCGGCATCGACCAGACCGCAGGCTCCACCTCCACCGTCCACTGGCGCATAGGGGAACCCTCCGGCAGACAAGTCGTACTCGAAATCGTGGACGGCATCCCCCATTTCTACGAAAACCCGGTGGGAGTGCTGACCAACGCCCCCGGATTTGAATGGCACCTGACAAACCTGAACAACTACGTCAACCTCACCCCCGGAGGCGTGGCCCCCCACGCCCTGAGCGACCTCACCTTAGCCCCCTTCGGCTCCGGAGCCGGATTCCTGGGCATACCCGGCGACATCACACCCCCCTCCCGTTTCGTGCGCATCGCCTTCTACCGGGCCACAGCCCCCCAACGCCCCACAGCCCTCGAAACCATCCTGGAATGCTTCCACATCCTCAACAACTTCGACATCCCCATCGGCATTGAACACCCCCTCGGCCAATCCCCCGACATCCCCAGTGCCACCCAATGGACATCGGCCACCGACCTCACCAACCGCAAAATATATTACAAAACCGCCTACAATTCCACCATCCGGTGCATTGACCTCCAGACCATCGACTTCGCCGCCAGCCCCTACCAGTCTTTCCCCCTGGACGCCACCCGCCAACAACCCATCGAATACCTCAACATCAAATGACACATGGGGACGGGGCATTTGCGTCATGACACAAAAGCCCCGTCCCCATGCGTCATTCCCATGCGTCATTCTCCCCTGTCGCCGCGACGATAAAGCAATCGCGCCAAACCGAACAGATAACGCCGGAATCCCGGAATATAAGCCAGCACACGGTCAAACCACCCCAGATACGGAGTGATGAACTTCACCACGAGGCCGACATAGACCATCGCGAAAAGTGTCCCGACGCCGATGACATTCCATTGCCAACGCCCAAAAAAGAAATAGCAGCTTCCCACGGCAAGCACAACAAGGGCCGTATCCACCCCAATCTTGACTTTGGCGAAAGGACGGCGCGCCACCTGGCTGATAACAATAGAAATACCCTCACCCGGCATGGTAACCGAACCACACCGCACCTCAAAGGCTATACCGATACCCATGATGGTGCATCCCGCAAACTGGACAAACAACTGCGACGGCAGAGTCCCACACTCCAGAGCCGAGGTCAGAAACATATTCAAATCAATGAGCCAGCCAAACACAAACCCAATAACCAATTGGAACAGTTGCACAGGCTCGAATTTTTTCCGCAAAATGAGCACCTGACAAAACACCAGTATGAAATTCATCGCAATGGTATAGCCGCCGATTGTCCATTCCGGAACGCGGCTCACCGGCCCCGCCAGCGAAAATACAAACGGCAGGGAAGATATCACACTGCTGCCCAGGCAGGATTTTACGCAAAGCACCACCCCCAGCGTCATCAAATACAATGAAAGCATAAGCAGCAAATGCTGCCAAAAAAACGATATTACTTTTTCCTTCGTTGTCATCACGCTTGAATTTAATCTGTTCACCTTTATTCCGACGGCAAAAATACATAATTTATCCGGGAATCACTCCCCCCGTCCCCCATGTGCCACTTCAATATTAATTCGTATTTTTGCACCACACCATAAAACTGAACATCATGCAGGACATCATAAACGGACGCTGCGGCTGGTGCGGAACAGACGAATTATATGTAAAATACCACGACGAAGAGTGGGGAAAATTAGTCACCGACGATAAAACACTGTTCGAATTCCTTGTACTGGAGAGTGCCCAGGCCGGACTGAGCTGGATTACCATCTTAAGAAAACGCGAAGGCTATCGCCGGGCCTTTTGCAACTTCGATGCCGGACAGGTGGCAAACATGACCGACGAGGACGTGGAACGGCTGATGCTATTTGACGGCATTGTCAGAAACCGACTGAAAATCAAGGCGACCATCACCAATGCCCGCCTATTCCTCGACATACAAAAAGAATTCGGAAGTTTCTACAACTACACCCTATCGTTCTTCCCCAACAGGCAACCGATAACCAACACCGTCCGGTCATTGAGCGAAATTCCGGTATCCTCCCCCGAATCGGATGCCATGAGCCGCGACATGAAAAAACGGGGCTTCAAATTCTTCGGGACAACCATCTGCTACGCCCACCTGCAAGCCTCAGGCTTCATCAACGACCACCTCACCGCCTGCATCTGCCGGAAATGACACATGGGGACGGGGGTTTTGCGTCATGACACAAACCCCCCGTCCCCATGTGTCACCCCGACCTTTAATCCAATTTTTGATTTACTCTCTCACTTATCTCTTGATTCAATTCCTCATCCTTTCCCATCAATTGTAATACAATTTCATGTACTTTCGTGCACGGATTATGTGTTGCAAAACTCTGGTCAGTAAAATATTTTTCCATATCCAACGCATTCCTGATGGCTGAATCCTGGCTGCCATACTTATTCATAATGGAATAATTCTCCGGATTATTTTTCTCATACACATACTCTTTCTTATCTTTATAAGCAGGAGAATCATTTACAGCCCTTGATATCGCTTCTTTATATTCAGTTCTTGACATCGGAGTTTCTCTCTTACAAAAATGCAACAGATACCACAATTCAAAAGCCTCATTGCTCCAGGCGCACCCAATCCCGTTCTTTTTTGCTTTCAATATAGCAGCATTAAAAGCCACATCGGGAAAATCATCTTTATCAAACACAGCCCACACCCTATCATACGGATTATTTTCCAATTCCGCCTGCGTCTTCCGTCTTATCGCCTCATCCACCACCCTTTTTGTATTAATTCCACCTCCGCCAAACTCCAAATCAATAACATACAACCCTCTTTTTTTCTTATGAAATGCCTTAAAATAATTAGGTTCAGTTTTACTCCCTTCGCAAACAATTAAAATCCTGCATACGATATTTACCGGTTCATGGGAACATCTCTTATACCCACGACGTTTTAAAATCGAATTATCTATTTTTACTTTCCGTGCCATTGCCTCTATCCCTCATTCAGTTAATATAAGGAATAGCACCATACCGCCCGTTTATATAGTTTTTCTCATAATTACTGTCATTACGGGGCTTCGTTCCATCGGGCAAAACAATATCCATCATGGAATACAAATCCGTCTGCTCTTTCTCATCTTTTTCCGTAAACCATATCTGGTCCCTCCTTAATAGCCTCGAAGACAATAAATGCGTATCATGGGTGGAAAATACAAGCTGGGCTCCATGAGGATTATACTCATTACTGTTAAATAATTTTATAATATGCATGGAAATCAACGGATGCATCTTGGCATCCAATTCATCAACAACCAATGTCGCTCCCCTTTTTAAAGTATCGAATATCGGTCCCGCCAAATCTATCAATTTCCTCGTTCCTGCCGATTCTTTTTCTTCCACATCAAACTTTTCATCCCCGACAATTTTTCCATCCCTATTATACTTATGATGAACAGCTTGCAAAGAAATTGTTTTTTTACCTGTAAGTTGCTTAGACCAAAATGCCCTTAACTCCGAAGGCAAATCCTTGGGAACGATAGCCTCTTCTTCCAATGTTTCCAAATGTTCAAAACCCAATTCCAAAGAATGGAAAAATGCCAAAGCTTCTTCACATCCTTCCTCATGGGTATGAAACATAAACTTAGAAAATCCCTGATAACCATCGCTCTCAAGTCCGGAAATTACATTATAACCGACTTGAAACCAGCCCATTACTTTTTTAGAAACCTCCCCTCCCAATTGCGCGCACAAAGACAAAAACAGCCGGTTATCATTTGTATTCTTTTCATTATCAATCCCCTCTGTAAAAAGCACCTCATTAACCTCTATTCCATCACCCTCTCTTACAAACAGCATTTTTTCCTTTCTTATCCCTTCATTTATGAAAAGCCACTCACCTATAATTTTATTCAAATTATACTCAAACCCGTATCTGTAACAAACCGAATCCAATAAAAACAACACCTCAAAAAATGTAGGTTTCCCCTCTGCATTCGAAAGCAAAAAAGGGTCATAATTCAATTCATCACCGTCATTCAGCTTTACCGAACCCAGCACGCATTTCCCCATTGCTGCCAAAGCATGGATAAGATTGCTTTTTCCGCTGGAATTAGCCCCGTAAATAGCCGCCGTTTTTAAAATCTTTACATTTCCTTTTTTTACCACATTCGTTTTAGGTTCATCACTAATCCCCTGAGCACAAAGAGACAACGTACATTTTTTATTAAACGACCTATAATTTCCTACAGTAAATTCCAATAACATAGCATAATATTAAAAAATGAGAATGATTCTCATTTTATACGCCAAATATACGTATTTGTTTTTGATTACGAATAAAATTTGAGGTTTTTTCTCATATTTAAGTCAAAAACATCCCTCCATATTTTCCCCATACCCTTTAATTTCAGAATACCCCCCGTCCCATTGTGTCATTCGTCGTACCTTACGAATCCGATTCGGGGACGGGGTTTCTTTTCGCGCTCTTTGCTGCGCACCTGCAACTCGGCAAGGGTCTGGTTTATCAGTTCGAGTTGCAGCCGCGTGTCTTCTCTGATGTCGTTCTGGTCGGTAAACACTTCTTCCATGTATTCTTTGAGTTCCTTTACTTCCCGTTGAAGCAAGGAAACTTTATCAACCGGGTGACACATGGGGACGGGGGTTTTGAGTCATGATACAAAAGCCCCGTCCCCATGTGTCACCCTAAATAAACGCCAGAATACTTCAATAATAACAAAAATGTTATTACATTTGTATTGAACAGACAAAAACAAACCGGGATGCCAATTTTATTTTATTACTTAGGGCTAAGATTTTTCTTTTATGCAAACGACCACGAACCGATACATGTGCATGTAAGTAACGGAGATTACGAGGCCAGGTTTAAGATAAATCCTATTGAATTGATTGAAAATAAGGGATTGAAAAAAAGAGAATTAAAGATTGCCGAAATGGCAATAGAAGAGAATAAAGAAGTAATTATTGCACGTTGGAATGAATTTTTCGGGAATTGATTTTCAAAAAGTTCCCTACAGGAAAGGAGGATACCATGAAATTGCAAAAACTTTGGTTTGATGATAAATACATCTGCATTGAGACCGATGCAGGAAAAACCGGGAAATTACCGTTAAATGATTTCCCCAAGTTGCGCTTCGCTACAAAAGAACAACGGGAGGCCTACGAGCTTTCACCTTTTGGTATTCACTGGTTGCAATTGGATGAAGATTTGAGTTATGAGGGATTCTTTGACTATGTTCCTTCGCCGCAATCTGAAATACGGAACAAATTGGGAGAATTGCCCGATATATGTAACATGGGGTATATTGCTCAGCGTTATTTTGGCAAAACCCGGCAATGGCTTTATCAGCGTTTGAACGGTAACATCGTCAATGGAAAACCAGCACAATTTACTAAAGAGGAAATAAAAATTCTCAACGAAGCCTTGCAGGATATTAGCAAAAAAATCAACGCTATTTCTATAAGTTAGACAGACGCAAAGGGACGGGGGTTTTGCGTCATTCGTCGTACCTTATGAATCCGATTCGCGGACGGGGTTTCTTTTCGCGCTCTTTGCTGCGCACCTGCAACTCGGCAAGGGTCCGGTTTATCAGTTCGAGTTGTATCCGCGTGTCTTCGTTGATGTCGTTCTGGTCGGCAAACACTTCTTCCATGTATTTCTTCAATTTCTTCATTTCCTCCCGGAGTTCCGCATTTTTATCAATGGGGGGAGTTGTTATCCATTGCCGCATGGCAACGAAAGTACGGATGATTTGAATGTTTACTTCGATGGCTATATCGCTATTAAGAACAGCAGAAAGCTGGGCAACTCCATGCTCACTGAAAGCGAAAGGCATATACCGGATGCCTCCCCTTTTTGAGGTGCTGAAATTGCACCTCAAACTGTCAAATTCCTCTTTTGTCAGTTCAAACATAAAGTCGGAAGGGAAACGGCGGATATTATTTTTGACAGAACGTTTCAGATACTTTGTTTCAATACCATACAGTTCTGCCAAATCAAAATCCAGCATCACGCGCTGACCGCGGATTTCGTATATCTTGCTCTGGATGGTTTGCAGTTGGTTCATGGCTGTTGTGATAAGATTTATCTATTGGGTGATACAAAGGGACGGGGGTTTTGCGTCATTCGTCGTACCTTACGAATCCGATTCGCGGACGGGGGGCCTTTTCACGCTCTTTGCTGCGCACCTGCAACTCGGCAAGGGTCTGGTTGATGAGTTCCAATTGCATGCGGGTATCTTCGTTGATGTCGTTCTGGTCGGCAAACACTTCTTCGATATATTCTTTGAGTTCCTTTACTTCCCGTTGAAGCAAAGAAACTTTATCAACCGGAGGATTGGCTATCAGTTGGCGGACAGCTATAAAAGCACGCATGATGTGAATGTTCACCTGTATAGCGGTATTTGAACGGAGTACACTACTCAGCATCGCCACCCCTTGTTCAGTAAAAGCATAAGGCAATTTACGGATTCCTCCCCAACTTGAAATCACAAATTGTGATTTCAAGATTTGCCACTCTTCACCACTCAATCGGAACATAAAGTCTTCGGGGAAGCGTTCAATATTGCGTTTCACAGCCTGATTAAGCACACGTGTTTCCACTTGGTATAATTCCGCCAAATCCCGGTCCAGCATCACGCGCTGACCGCGAATTTCGTATATCTTGCTCTGGATGGTTTGCAGTTGGTTCATGGCTGTTGTGATAAAGTTTATCTATTGGGTGATACAAAGGGACGGGGGTTTTGTGTCATTCATCGTACCTTACGAATCCGATTCGCGGACGGGGGCTTTTTCATGCTCTTTGCTGCGCACCTGCAACTCGGCAAGGGTCTGGTTGATGAGTTCGAGTTGCAGCCGGGTATCTTCGTTGATGTCGTTTTGGTCGGTAAACACTTCTTCCATGTATTCTTTGAGTTCCTTTACTTCCCGTTGAAGCAAGGAAACTTTATCAACCGGAGGATTGGCAACTAATTGGCGGACAGCTATAAAAGCACGCATGATACTAATATTAATTTCAATAGCAACTTCGCTGTTCAGTACAGAAGAAAGCATTGCCACACCCGGCTCGGTAAAAGCAAAAGGCATATAACGGGTTCCCCCCCTTTGTTTTGAGGTCACAGTTTGTGACCTCAAAAAAGCAAATTCTTCCTTAGTCAGTTCAAACATAAAATCAGCAGGAAAACGCCTGATATTACGTCTGATGGCTTGCTTTAGCACCTTTGTTTCTGTTCCGTACATTTTTGCCAAATCAAAATCCAGCATTACGCGCTGCCCGCGGATTTCGTATATCTTACTTTGGATGGTTTGCAGTTGGTTCATGGCTGTTGTGATAAGGTTTATCTATTGGGTGATACAAAGGGACGGGGGGGTGTCATTCATCGTACCTTATGAATCCGATTCGCGGACGGGGGGCCTTTTCATGCTCTTTGCTGCGCACCTGCAACTCGGCAAGGGTCTGGTTAATCAGTTCGATTTGTATGCGGGTATCT
>CAJTPD010000006.1 GCA_910578105.1 uncultured Odoribacter sp.
AAGTTTAACTCGGGCTTTAATCTTCTATTTTAGACCCCATTCCCGATGAACAACTTTACACTTTTTTGAAGGAGGAACTTTAGGTGGTCACCTTCATCCGTTTTTAAGGGGGCAAGTTTACCGTTTTTTCCACCAATAACCAATCATTATGACGCTAATGCAGCATACCAAGCAAATGTCGCATCTACCAATCAAATGCTTACATTAGGACAAATGATGGATAATGACCGAACTATACGTGAACAAGGATATTTAAAAACCACAACTATTTATCCCGATGAAGCTATTATTGGCTATATGAATATTAAAAGGAAAAAAGGTAAGATTTTGATTGTAAACATTCCCATCGGAGATTATATTTATACTTTCAAATGGGATGTAAATAGGAAGAAATAAATACAGTAATAGCTATACTATTACCCTTAATTTTAATCACTTAAATGATTTACCTATGAAGAAACTTACGATTATTTTTTATTTATTTTTAATTCCATTATGTGTTTTTGCACAAAATGAAAGTTCCATTTCACATACCAAAACAGTTAATGATTCTACTTTGATTAAAATACATGCTATTGTAGAAGATATAGATTTTCGTATGCATGGACTTGATAGATACAAACTATATCCAACAGAAAATATATATAATTTTCTGCAATTAGATACAATGACAGGGAAAATAGAAATTGTACAATGGTCTTTGGATGATGATAAAGAAGGTTCTGCAACCCTTAATAACGAAGACCTATCTCTTGGTACAGGCTGTGGAACATTTGAATTATATCCAACAAAAAATATATATCAATTTCTTTTGTTAGATAAAGTAACAGGAAGAAGATGGCATGTTCAATGGGGATTTGAATCAAGTAAAAGATGGATAAAAAGAATCTATTAAATCAGTAATATGCATATTGCCATCACCGTTATCTTTTTTGCAGTGGTAATCTTTATTAAATTGAAGATGCCAATGTGGAAAGGCAAGTATTCTGAAAAACTTGTGAATAACAAGATTCAAGAGTTACCAGAAGAGTATGTTGTTTTTAATGATTTACTATTCGAAAGTAACGGATATTCAACACAAATTGACCATATTGTAGTTTCACCTTATGGTGTCTTTGTAATTGAAACAAAGGGATATAAAGGTTGGATTTTGGGCAGAGAGAACGGTGAATACTGGACGCAAACCATCTATAAAAGTAAACATCAATTTTACAATCCGATAAAACAAAACGCTGGACATGTAAGATTTTTGCATCATTTGCTCAAATGTTCAACGGATATACTTTTTATTCCAATTGTCGTTTTCAATAACAGTGCGGAATTAAAAGTGCATGCTGACAATAACATAGTTGTAAACAGATATAATCTAAAACGTGCTATATTACAATACAGAACTGCTGTTCTTAATCAGGAGACCATAAATTGGATAATACAGACAATTAACCAGAATCGCATAATCGCTGATAAAGAGAAACTAAAACAGCATAAGCATAACGCAAAGGCTCGGCAATACAGAAGTTCACGCCTAATAAATCAAGGTGTTTGTCCTCAATGCGGAGGACATCTCATTTTGAGGAAAGGCAAGTACGGCACTTTCTATGGATGTTCAAACTTTCCCACATGCAAGTTTACCATAAACTCATAAATAGCAATCCTTGTTTTATATAGTATCAGAACATAAAACTAAACCCTTTCTTTCGTGATACATTGAATCGTTCAATTTCTATAGAAAGTGATTTCTTCAACTGCCTTGCCATAAAGTCCAAAAACGGCTGATTAGTTTCTTCATTCTGACATTGGCGCAGGGAAAGAATATATTCTTCTCTATCTTCTTTAAATATTTTGGTCGGAAAAAGGTGATAGCAAAATTGGATGTAGTTCATCAGTAATCGAGCCGTTCTTCCGTTGCCATCTACCCACGGATGAATAGTTACTAAATTAAGGTGGGCATTAAAGCTCAATTCGTATTGTTCTCGAAGTGTTCCCATTTTTTTTTGCTTCTCTTGAAGAATCGCACAAAGTTCATCCACCTTAGCAGGAACTTTCAAATAGTTCATATAAGAATGTCCACCAACACCAGCCGTAACACCACATAGACGGAACTCTCCTTTAGAAGAATCAAAAGAGCCGCCCAACACACTGTGAACGCCGCCAGTAGTACGCATCAACATTGCATTCAACCTTTTCAGAAAAGCAGGAGTTATAGGTACAAGACTGCCTGATTCAGTTTTGGCAAGTTCATACGCTTGCTTCAAATCTTCATTCATCAGATGATGCACAAGCGGTTTCCCTTTCGCTGTTACTCCCTCGTCAAAGAGAAGCTGCGTATCAAGTTCGGTCAACGTTGAGCCTTCTATGGCTGTGGAATGGGTAATGAGAGAATAAAGGTAGTACTTGTCATAGTCCACCGCTTCACTGATACCAAGTTTTTGAAACTTCTGGTACAACAGTTCTATTTCTTGCCAAACACCTTGTTCCATTACTTTCATTTAATAGGCTTTATTTCTTTTCAAAGGTAACTTATTTACTACGTTCAACCAAAAGAAATAATGACTTACTACTATATTTTTTGCACGTGTGGGGAAAATTCAAGCAAAAGAAAAAGCTAAGCATTGAATTATCAAATACTTAGCTTTCTTTCTTGTACCCAGAGCCGGGATCGAACCGGCACGAATTGCTTCACTGGTGTTTGAGACCAGCGCGTCTACCAATTCCGCCATCTGGGCAAAGAACTCGGCTGCAAAGGTAGATATTTTTGAATAACCTCCAAAGAATTGGTTTATTTTTTTGAATCTTTTTTGTAGCTGTTGCGTAAACGAGGGCATATTCTTAATGTTCAATACTCATATTCTGAATACTTTCCATCTGTTGAAAAGCAGGTGGAAAGTTTTTATACCAATGTTTCATCCGTAAAACCGGTTTGTAATTTTATACGGGATAGTTACTTTTGCAGTATAATATAAACTATTCCTATGATTCAATATCGTTTACTATGCGTTGTGTGGGCCGGATTAATGATGGCTTGCAGTACCTCTGTACCTCAGGATATGGAATTGCAATTGATTCCTCAGCCGAAACAAGTTGTTCCGGGGCAGGGTAATTTTAAATTAAATGAAAATACTGTCTTGAAAATAGCTTCTGAAGGGGAGGGAAAGGAGTATGGAGAATTACTTAATACGATGATTTCTGCGATTGCAGGGTATGAACTGCTTCTGAGAGATGAAGGTGAAAATGTGATTCAATTTGTGATTGATACTGCTTTCAGGTCAGGGAAAGCGGAAGCTTATCAGCTTCAGATAAGTCCCGGGAGTATCTCTGTATTGGCAAATTCTTCAGCCGGTTTGTTTTACGGAACACAAACATTGGGACAGTTGCTTGCGGACCGGCAATTTTATCAAGCCGGGAAAAAGAGATGGAATTTGCCTGTGTTGACGATAGAAGACGAACCTGTTTTTTCTTACCGGGGATTACATCTGGATGTATCCCGTCATTTTTTTCCGAAAGAATTTGTGATGAAATGCCTGGATTTAATGGCAAATTATAAGTTAAACCGACTGCATTGGCATTTGACGGATGCGGCCGGATGGCGTATAGAGATTAAGAAATACCCTGAATTGACGAAACGGGCGGCTTGGCGTCCGCAGGCGAATTATATGGATTGGTGGGAGGGAGACCGGCATTACACGACGGAAGATGCTGACGGTGCTTACGGAGGTTTCTATACCCAGGACGAAATTCGCGAAGTGGTGGCATATGCTGCCCGGCGGCATATTACCGTGGTTCCGGAAATTGAAATGCCGGGGCATTCGGAGGAAGTGGTTAGCATTTATCCGCAGTTGGGATGTTATGGCAAGCCTTACCGGAATGGGGAATTGTGTATCGGGAATGAGGAAACTTTTGAATTTGTGGAAAACGTTTTGACGGAAGTGATGTCACTATTTCCTTCCGAGTACATTCATATCGGGGGAGATGAGGCGTCTACGGCGGCCTGGAAAAAATGTCAGAAATGTCAGAAACGGATGAAAGAGAATGGTTTGAAAAATGAAAAAGAATTGCAAAGCTACATGATTCACCGGGTGGAAAAATTTCTGAATTCCAAGGGCCGCAAATTAATCGGATGGGATGAAATCCTTGACGGGGGGCTGGCACCGGATGCGACAGTGATGTCCTGGCGGGGGGAATCGGGAGGTATAAAGGCAGCCCGGATGGGACATGATGTGATTATGACTCCCGGGGGATATTGTTATTTTGACAGTTATCAGGCGGATCCCCGTACACAACCGGCGGCTATCGGAGGGTTCCTGCCCTATCTGAAAGTGTATTCCTATTATCCGGTGCCGGAGGAATTGACTCCCGAAGAGGGAAAACATATTCTTGGGGCACAGGCAAATGTGTGGGCGGAATATATTCCGACAACATCCCATGCCGAGTATATGATATTTCCGCGTTTGCTGGCATTGTCTGAAGTAGTGTGGTCGCCCCGCGAAAAAAAGGAAACGGAAGATTTTAAGCGACGCATTGCTTACCATATCGGTTGGTTGAAAGAAAAAGGGGTGAATGTGTTCACTCTCAGTGACCATATTGATATGCAGACAGAAGTGGATACCCTGAACCGGCAATTGAAAATTACTTTTGATGCTGAGAAGTATAAGCCGGAGATTCGTTACCAAATTGATGACGGACAGGAACAGGTATATCGGCGACCTTTTTATGTCAAGGATTCCGCCCGGATAAAGGCTTTTATTGTTGAAAACGGAAAGCCTTCGGAAGAAGTACTGGAGAGCCGGGTGGATTATCACCGGGCCATTGGAAAAAAGGTTACTTATCAGAAACGCTATAGCGGTTCTTATCCTGCTGCTGGTACCGGGACGCTTACGGATGGCTATCGGGGCGGGTTGACTTATGGGGACGGACGTTGGCAAGGATTTCTGGCGGATGTGGATGTGCTGATAGACCTGGATACTGTTTGCAACTTAAATTATGTTTCGGCTAATTTTATGCAATTGACGGGTCCCGGAGTTTATATGCCCCGTTATGTGGTAGTGAGTGTCTCGGTAGACGGGGTACATTTTCAGGAAGTGGCGCGTATAGAAAATCAGGTTCCTTCGGGTGAAAAATCTTTGGTTATCCGCGATTTTACAACCCGTTTCCGGGCAAGGGGACGTTATGTGAAATTCTTTGCCAAGCGGCAGAACGGGTTTCAGTTTATTGATGAAATAGTTGTATATTAGCGTGTTGAAGTATAATTTCGCATTAAAAAGGTATTCATGAAAAATATTGTATTTGATTTGGGAGGAGTAGTTGTTGACTGGAGTCCGGAGCGTTTGATGCAGGAATATCCCGGAGACAAGGAGTTGCCATTGGCATTGTTCAAAGGTGGTTTTTTCGAGCGTTATTGGACGCAGTTTGACCGTGGTATGTTGACTCAGGCTGAAGTGAGTACGGAGATGAGCCGGTTTGCAGGACGGACATATGCAGAGTGTTGGGACTTTATGGAATACATCAAACATTTCCTGGTGGATATTCCTGGAACAGTGGAGTTGATACGGGAACTGGCGGGACGGGATTACCGGCTGTTCTGCCTGTCGAATATGTCGGTAGAATACTATGATTATCTCAAGGACCGTGAAGTTTTTTCTTATTTCGAAGGCCAGATTATTTCTGCTCTGGAACATGTTATCAAGCCAGAGGAAGCAATATACCGATTGCTGTTAGAACGCTACGGCTTGCAAGCCGAAAAGACGCTTTTTATCGATGATTTGAAGCCTAATGTGGCGGCCGCCGAACGCTTGGGAATACATACTGTGCATTTTGCCGATCGGCAATGGGGGATACAGAAAATCAAGGAGATGCTGCTGTAACGGTAAGAGTATCTATTTCCGGAGGACAGTCTTGTAATAATAGCGTGCGCACATCATTATGCCGGTGAGGGTTAAGCCTACGGGATAACCGAGCCAGATGCCCTGAATGCCTCCCTTGAGGATAAATCCGCAGATATAACAAACGGGCATGGCGATAATGAAATAACCGATAAAGGAAATCAAGGCCATAGATACGACATCGCCAATTCCCCGAAGGGAGTTTGCATAGGTGATTTGAAGAGCGTCGCCGAACTGATAAGCAACCAGAATAAAGACAAGAGTGGATACAGTGCTGATGACTTCCGGGGAATTGGTAAACAGATAACCAATCAGATTCTGGGAAAACATAAAGACGGCGGAAGCCATTAAAGCGAGGCAGAGAATCAGATGAAAGCCTGCCAGGGTGGTACGGCGTACATTGAGCAGGTCTCCGCGTCCGAAATAATTGCTGACCCGGACGGATATGGCGGCCCCGACACCATAGTAAATCATGAATCCCAAGGTGGAAATGGCCACCATAACCTGATGTGCCGCTAAGGCGATGCTGCCCAACCAGCCGATCATAATACCCGTCACACTGAACAGGGCGGTTTCCAAGCCCATTTGCAGACCAATCATCCAGCCCATTTTATTTAAAGAAAGAATATCTGTCAGATTGTAACGGCTGCGTTTATAGCCAACAAAATATTTGCGGTAGTGTATGCTACGATAAAAAAGAATGGCAAAGGCTACAAACATGACAAAACGGGCCATAAGTGTGGAGAAACCTGCACCGACAACCCCTAATGCCGGCAATCCTAGTTTCCCGTAGATTAGAATATAATTACCTCCGATGTTTAGTAGGTTGGCAGAAATCATGATGTACATGGGAGTTTTTGTGTCCGTAATGCCGTCGGCAAATTGTTTGAACGAGTTAAAAAGCATGACAAACGGAAGGGAGGCCAGGTGCAGCAGAAAATAAGGACGGATGAGGGGCAATAATTCTTCCGGTTGTCCCATTTTATCGATATTGAACCATACTCCTGTCATGATTAGGGTCAACAGTAGTCCCATACAGAGATTGACCAAAAGACTATTCCGCAGAAGTTGACCGATGTGGAATTTGTCTTGCCGTCCGAAAAATTGTCCTACTAAAGGGGTAAGACCATAGGAAAAACCGAGGCCGAACAGGATGGGAATATTAAAAGCACTGTTTACGAAAGATGCAGCAGCGAGGTGGAGGGTATTGAACTGTCCCACCATCATATTGTCGGCCAATCCGACAACAACAATACCGATTTGCCCGATAACAATAGGAACACCGAGTTGTATCAGTGCTTTATAATGTTCTTTATAACGGTTCCAAAACTTCATGCAATTCATGCGTAGACGAATAAACGCACAAATTTACAAAAAGTCCGGTAAATTTTTGGAGGAGGAGGTGAACGGTTTTGCACTTTTGAGTACTCCATGTGCCTTATGGATTATTGAGCGATACGCGGGATTATTGGGTGCGTGATTTTATGCCGATACAGTTAAGTCCGGATGCTTATTTGCAGTATGTTTATACCCCTGATTACTTGCGGGATTCGGCGGCTTATCGGACGGATGGGGCAGTGTGTTTTGAGAAATTGAATCTTCCGGATGTGAGGGTGACAAAGACGGATGTCGTTTTGGACGGTGGGAATGTCATTAAGTGCGAGGATTCCGTTATCATGACGGACAAGATATTCTATGAGAACCGGAATTATGATAAAGTCGTTTTGATGAATGAATTGGAACGGTGTTTCGGCTCGGACGGCGTTGTACGGAGAGGCAAAGGTGCTTGTTTGGATTGGGCGGGAGTTTGTCCGAAATGTTTTTTGAAGGCGTTGTAGAACGCTGTAACGTTGGCAAAACCGATATGTTCCGCTATCTTTTCGTTTGTGTAATTGCCGGATTTCAACATGCCCCACGCATATTCCAAGCGGAGGCGGTTGATGTATTTGTGCAGGTATTCACCCGTGTATGATTTGAAAACGATGTGCAGGTTGCGTTTGGATATGGCGGAAAGCTCCGAGAGTTTGCTTATGCTGTTTTGGCAATTGAATGAATCGGAGGGCTCGCAACTCCAGTCGCATTGTACCATCAAATTGATATGGTGCAGGATGGTATCAATCATTGTCGTATGGACTATTAGGGGGGGACCGCTTTAATTTGTCAGCATTTTTTCCTATCTTGCAAGCAGAAAGAGAAATCATTTTGATTATGAAAAAAATTGCGGGAACATTAACGCTTTTATTATGGTTTACAGTTGCGGTATTTGCCGGTAACGGAGTATTGGAGAAACTGAAACAAATTCCTGAAATCAGTGATATAAAAGAAAAGAAAGTGGATGGTTTCAGGGAGTATTATGAGTTTTGGTTTGAGCAGCCGATTAACCACTCGGATGTTTCTAAGGGAATGTTCAGACAAAAAGTGTTTTTGGGACATAAAAAAACAGATGCACCTGTTGTAGCGGAATTGCAGGGTTACCAGATTGGTTCGGGAGCAGAGGGGGAATTGTCGGCTTTGTTTGAGGCGAATCAGTTGACTATTGAACATCGTTTTTTTGATCAGAGTGTGCCGGAAGGGGGAATACCCTGGGAATACCTGACCATTAAACAGGCTGCTGCGGATCATCATAACATCATCCAAACTATCAGAAAAACAATTTATCCGTCTTCCGCGTGGATTTCCACAGGAATCAGCAAAGGAGGACAGGCCGCTATTTTTCATCGCTATTTTTATCCGGATGATGTTGAAGTCAGTGTTCCGTATGTTGCACCTTTGAATTTGTCGTATGTCGATTCCCGTCTGGAAAAGTTTCTGGATAAATTGGGAACGGCCAAAGGAAATGGTTTAAGCGAATTATTTGCCTGGGATGATTTGAATTCGTCTCATTGGGCAGTACGGGATTTTCAGTTGCTGTGTTTTAAAAATCAGGATACATTGGCAAGCAGGTTGCAGAAGATGGCAGAAAAAGCGGGGTATACTTACGAAATTGTCGGAGGAGTAAAACGGGCATTACAACTGATAGTGCTGGAGTATCCTTTTGCATTCTGGCAGTGGGGGAATAGTGCTGCAGCTATTCCAGACGAGGAAAGTGCTGATATTGTGGAAATTTTCAATTATCTGGTGGCAGTGTCCACCCCTCAATTTTTTGAGGACGAGTATATTGTGCGGATGCAGCCTTTTTTCTATATGGCACTAACTGAAACCGGTATGTATGATTATAACATCAAACCTTTCAAAAAATATTTCAGTGACGATAAAAAAAATATAGATTTTTCATTTACAATGCCTGAAAATGCGAAAAAGAAACCTTTTAATGCAGAGCAGATGCAGGCTATCAGTAAATGGTTGCAGACCGATGCTGAAAAAATACTTTTCATTTATGGAGGAAGCGATCCTTGGTATGCTACGGGGGTTGACCTGAAAACAAACTGGAAAAGCCGGAAATATGTGAAAAGTGACATGAGTCACACTTGCCGGATAAAGGATTTTGACCCTGTATCCAGGGAAGATCTTATCAATACGCTGAAAGAATGGCTCAGGGAAACGAAGCGGTGAGCCGTTCATCGCTTATCGTTTGTCAGTATCCCTTTTCCGATGCTGTCGGTTGCTCCTAATTGACTGTTGACATATTCCAGTGCTTTTTGTCCGGCAATTTCTGCGATTGCAGGATTTTGGATCAGATTATCCAGGACTTCTTTCAATTCTTTGTTGTTTTGAATGCTGAATGCTCCTCCTGTCTGAATCAGGTTGACGGCTTCATTGAATTTTTGATATTTTGGGCCGAAAATGACAGGAATACCGTAGACTGCAGCTTCAAGAGTATTATGAATACCTGCTCCGAAACCTCCTCCGATGTAAGCGATTTTGCCGTACCGGTAAATGGAAGACAAAAGTCCGATGCAGTCAATGACCAACACATCGCAGGAAGATATATCCGTCCCGGCCTGGCTGTAGCGGGCGGTTTTCTTTTTGCATTTTTCAAGGATATTTTTAATATGATTTTCACCGATTTCGTGGGGAACGATTATCCATTTATAATTGCCGGAATAAGAGTTAATGTATTCCAGCAGGATTTCTTCGTCCGGGGGCCAGGTGCTTCCGCAGATTATGGCGGGCTGACCGTTGCAAAATGATTCTGCTTTTTCAATCGTCCGGGCTGTTTCAGCGATTTGTTTTACTCGGTCGAAACGGGTGTCACCGGTGAGTTGTACATTTCTGATACCGATTTTGTTCAGAAGATTCACTGATTCTTTGTCCTGAACATACAGGCATTTAAAAAAAGACAGCATCCGGCGGTGTAGTCCTCCCCAATTTTTAAAAAAAGGTTGTTCCGGACGGAAAATAGCCGAAATCAAATAGATGGGAATCTGCCGGTTGCGGAGTTCATGCAGATAATGAAACCAAAATTCGTATTTAATGAATATTGCAGCATCCGGCCGGAGGGTTTCAATAAACCGGATTGCATTTCGTTTTGTATCGGCAGGTAAATAAAGAATGTAATCTGCTTCTGTATAATTTTTCCGGATTTCATAACCGGACGGAGAAAAAAAAGTCAGCAGAATCTTGGTGTCCGGTTCTGTCTGCTTTAGTTTTTCTATAACGGGCCGGCCTTGTTCGAATTCTCCCAGGGAGGCAGCATGAAACCACACCAAGCGTTGGTTGCCACGTTGTATGGTCCGGATTTTTTCCCAGACTTCTTTTCTGCCCTTGTTCAACAGTTTTGCTTTTTCGTTAAAAGGAGCAGCCAGACGGATAGCCAGATTATAAGCACTTATTCCGGTATTATAGAAAAATGTCATAGTTGATTTGTTTGTAAAGTTCCGGAAGTTCATAGAGCTGGTGTGAACTTTTGAATCCGGTGTACTGTTTCAGGGGACAAAATTAAAAAATTCCTGTTTTTAATTCTCTTTAATTCTCCAATCTTTCATGATATATTATTTATCCTTTCTCTTTTTTTGCAAAATGTTGTATCTTTGCACCGTCATTGTGGAAAGATTTGGCTGATTGCAACCACAGAAAAAAATTGCTAAAACGCATAATCTTCTGAATTCAACCATCCATTGCCTTTCCCGTATATTAATTTACGATTTTAGATTTGCGATTTACGATAACCTTGGGCATTGTAAGCTGAAGTCTATAATCAAAAATCAAAAATTAAATTATGGGATATTTATTTACTTCAGAGTCGGTATCAGAGGGACATCCCGATAAAGTGGCCGACCAGATTTCAGATGCAGTACTCGACCGGATTCTTGCTTTTGATCCGGATGCAAAAGTCGCTTGCGAAACATTGGTAACGACAGGACAGACGGTAGTTGCCGGTGAGATTAAAACCAAAACTTATGTAGATGTACAGCAGATTGCCAGGGAGGTAATCAACGAAATCGGTTATACGAAAAGCGAGTACATGTTTGACGGTAACAGTTGTGGTGTGTTGTGTGCCATTCATGAGCAATCGCCTGACATCAACCGGGGAGTGGTGCGTGAAGATCCGATGGAGCAAGGGGCCGGAGATCAGGGGATGATGTTTGGTTATGCTTGCAATGAGACTGACAATTATATGCCTTTGTCTTTGGAATTGGCGCATTTGCTTTTACAGGAATTGGCACAAATTCGTAAAGAGGGACAATTGATGAATTATTTGCGTCCCGATTCCAAGTCACAGGTAACCGTTGAATATGGCGATGACGGTAAACCGCTTCGGATTCATACCATTGTTGTTTCTACGCAACACGATGATTTTATCCGACCGGCAGATGAAACTCCGGAAGCCCGGTTGAAAGCGGATAAAGTCATGGTGGAGTGGATTAAGAAAGACATTATTGATATTTTATTACCCAGGGTAAAAGCCAAATTGCCCAAACGGGTGCAGGCTTTGTTTGATAAAAATCTTATATTATATGTCAATCCTACCGGGAAATTTGTTATCGGAGGACCTCACGGAGATACGGGATTGACAGGCCGTAAAATTATTGTGGATACTTATGGGGGGAAAGGGGCTCACGGGGGAGGTGCATTTTCAGGAAAAGATCCTTCAAAAGTGGACCGTTCTGCGGCTTATGCTGCCCGGCATATTGCTAAAAATATGGTGGCGGCAGGTGTTGCGGATGAAATTTTGATACAAATTTCTTATGCTATAGGAGTGGCCCGTCCGGTAGGAGTGTATGTGAATACTTACGGGACGGCAAAAGTACAATTGAGTGATACGGAAATAGCTGCCAAGGTGACTGAGATTTTCGATTTACGTCCGAAAGCCATAGAGGAACGTTTGAAACTCCGGAATCCCATTTATCAGGAAACAGCAAGTTATGGTCACATGGGACGTAAACCCCGGATAGTAAAGAAAGCCTATACTTCAACTTACTGGCCGGCAGTAGAAAAAGAGGTGGAACTTTTTACGTGGGAAAAGCTGGATTATGCAGATGAGATTAAAAGAACGTTTAAACCTTTCCGGGAAAAGGCTGTTCAGCCACAGCAACTGTCTGCGGAATCGCTGTCCGGAGAAAATTCAGTTTCCCCGGAACAGGCGGAGATTAAAGATTGAATAATTATGAAAACGGATTGGCGGATGAAAGTCACTGATTGTAAATTTTCGGGACTTTCATCCGTCAGTTATTATATGTATTCCTGAAAAGTGTCTCAATCTCTTCTGTTCAGGTAAATCATGATATAATAAAGTAGTGTCGCTAAAGAAGACAGAGCGGCAATAACGTAGGTGTAGGCGGCCCATTTCAGGGCGTCAAAGGCATAGCCTTGGGTTTGGTAATTGGTAATGCCGGAATTTCTCAACCAAGCCAGAGCCCGGTGACTGGCGTCAATTTCAACGGGTAGTGTGATGAAACTGAACAGGGTCATGATAGCGAACAGACCGATGCCTGCCAATAGTAGTCCCGGAAAACTGTTTACCAGGATGATACCTGCCAACAGAATCCATTGTACCCAGTGTGAAGCAAATTCCACTGCCGGTACTAAAGCTGAACGTAATTTCAGCATGCTGTAAGCTTTGGCGTGCTGTATGGCATGGCCTGTTTCATGTGCTGCTACGGCAGCTGCTGCAATGCTGTTTCCGTAGTATACATCCCGGCTGAGATTAATGGTTTTGTTGGCTGGGTTGTAGTGGTCTGTCAGTTGTCCTTCGACACTTCCTATTTTGACTCCCGTTATGCCGTTGTCACGTAGCATTTTTTCTACGACGTCCCGGCCGGTCATTCCGTTGTCGGTCGGTATTTTGGAATATTTGGCAAAACGGCTTTTCAATTGGTTGCTGATGAGCCAACTGATGAGGGTAAATCCGATGAAAATAGCCCAAATCCACCAGTTTCCTGCGAATAATGATGTATGTTCCATTTTTTTATAAAGTTTAAAAAGTTCGTCAAATAAGGGTATTTGTGATTCCTGTTTGTAACCAAGGGGTACAAAATCTATGCAAAAATTATACCATTTCTTTTAGTATACGGGTTGTGTGTCGTTTTGTAGGGGATTTGTGCGAAAAAAAGTTGCTGAGTCTTTTGGTAGCATTTACTGTATTGTAAAATAGCCTGTAAATTCTTTGATTTTTGAAAATTTATGTATAATTTGTGAACCGATTTAAAACGTTTGAGAAAAATGTTTTGAGCATAACCTAAAACCTTATACTATGAAAATCTACAATCCTAATGAAATTAAGAATATCGCACTTGTGGGTAGTGCCGGGTCGGGAAAGACCACTCTGGCCGAAGCGATGATGTATGAGGGCGGGGTCATTCCGCGCAGAGGTACTGTGAATGCAAAAAACACGGCTTCTGATTACCGTCCTGTGGAGCAGGAATATGGTTCGTCTGTTTTTCCGGCAGTATTGTATACGGAATGGAAAGGACAGAAATTGAATTTTATTGATACTCCGGGAGCTGATGATTTTGTCGGAGGTGTTATCTCTGCGCTGAATGTGGCAGATACTGCTGTTATGGTGGTTAATGCTGTACGGGGAGTGGAAGTGGGTACTGAAATTATCAGCCGACATGCCCGAAAACTTCATAAGCCGATGATTTTTATCGTGAATCAATTGGACCATGAGAAAGCTAATTTTGAACAGACAGTGGAACATGCCCAGGCTTCTTTTGGAAAAAAAGTGGTGTTAGTGCAGTATCCGGTAAATCCGGGTTCAGGATTCAATCAGGTAGTTGATGTGCTGAAAATGGAGATGTATCAGTGGAAACCGGAAGGAGGGAAGCCGGATGTACTTCCTATTCCTGAGACTGAGCGGGAAAAAGCGAATGAATTGCACAATGCTTTAGTTGAGGCTGCTGCCGAGAATGACGAGGGACTGATGGAATTGTATTTTAAGAAAGGAAGCCTGACGGAAGATGAAATGCGTGCCGGAATCCGGAAAGGGTTAATCGCCAGGGATATGTTTCCTTTATTCTGCGTTTCGGCGGAAAAGGATATGTGTGTCCGCCGGTTTATGGAATTTCTGGTGAATGTGGCACCCAGTGCTGCTGCAATGCCGGGAATGACAACCTGTGCCGGTAAGTTGGTGCCTTATGATATTTCCGGACCGGTTTCAACTTTTGTGTTTAGTACGACGATTGAACAGCATTTGGGAGATATCAACTATTTTAAAGTGGTGTCGGGAGTACTGAAAGAAGGGGATGATTTGATTAACATGACAACAGGCGCGAAGGAACGTATTGCACAGTTATATGCCGTGGCCGGAAAAAACCGGACAAAAGTATCTGAGTTGCGTGCCGGGGATATCGGTGCAACGGTAAAATTGAAAGGGACTAAGAACGGGGACACTTTGAATAGTAAAGAGTGTGACTATGTTTTCCCGGGAATTAAGTATCCCAATTCCCGTTTCCGGACGGCTGTCCGGGCGGTAAAAAAAGCGGATGAGGAAAAGATGGCTGAAGTATTGTACCGTATGCACGAAGAAGACCCGTCACTGTTGGTGGAATATTCGAAAGAATTAAAACAGATGATTTTGTCAGGGCAGGGAGAGTTTCATTTGAATACTATGAAATGGCGTATTGAGCACAATGATAAAATACCTATTGAGTTTTATGCACCTAAAATTCCTTATCGTGAAACGATTACGAAATATGCCCAGGCCGACTACCGTCATAAGAAACAATCCGGAGGTGCCGGACAGTTCGGCGAGGTTCATATGGTTATTGAACCTTATGAGGAGGGAATGCCGGAGCCGGTATCCTATAAAATCGGTGGTGTGGATAGTAAAATGTCAGTGAAAGGAAAGGAGGAATATACTCTTCCGTGGGGAGGGAAACTGGTATTTTATAATTGCATAGTCGGGGGAGTGATAGAGGCTCGTTTTATGCCTGCTATTTTGAAAGGTATTATGGAAAAGATGGAAGAAGGTCCATTGACAGGTTCTTATGCCCGGGATATCCGGGTATGTATTTACGACGGAAAAATGCATCCTGTGGATTCCAATGAGATTTCTTTCCGGCTTGCAGGGCGGCATGCGTTCAGTGAAGCTTTTAAAAAAGCCAACCCAAAGATTCTGGAACCGGTATACGATGTGGAAGTATTGACGCCGGATGAAGATATGGGCGATGTGATGAGTGATTTACAGACCCGGCGTGCATTGATTATGGGCATGGAAGCTGATAACGGTTTTCAGAAAATCAAGGCAAAAGTGCCTTTGAAAGAGATGTTGCGTTATTCTACTGCTTTGAGTTCTATTACAGGGGGGCGTGCCACCTTTACAATGAATTTTGCCGGATATGAGAAAGTGCCGTCGGAAGTGCAGGAAGAATTGCTGAAGTCTTATCAGGAAACGAATGAGGAGGATTGATGAGATTCCAAATGCCGCTTTCGGGCGGCATTTGAGTTTATAAAGTTTGTAAAGTTATAGGGGTGTGGGGTTCTTTTATTATTTTTGCAGGCTAATAGGTTTATGTGATATTTTATGAATTTGTTTTATACGCCTGATATAGAAGGGGAATATTATACGTTGAGTCCGGAAGAGTCGAAGCACTGTGTGAGGGTGTTGCGGATGGAGGCGGGAGAGCCGGTTGTGTTGGTGGACGGAAGAGGGAATTGGTGTGAGGGGGTGATAGACCGGGCGGATGCCAAGGGATGCCGGGTGAGGATTGTAAAGACGGTGGCGGATTACGGGCGTCGTTCGTTCCGGTTGCATCTGGCGGTTGCACCGACGAAAAACACTGACCGCATTGAATGGATGTTGGAGAAATGTACGGAGATGGGGATTGATGAAATTACTTTGTTGAATACAGAACATTCGGAACGGAAAACAGTGAAAGAAGAACGTTTGGAAAAAGTGATTATTGCAGCGATGAAACAATCGTTGAAATCCTTTTTGCCGAAGTTAAACCCGATGGTTTCTTTTAAGGAATTTGTGGTTGCCTGTTCAGAAAGCTGTAAATTTATAGCACACTGTCATGAGGGAGAGAAAAAACGTCTGGATGAAATTTATATTCCTGGTGAGGATGTAGTCATTCTGGTCGGACCGGAAGGTGATTTTTCCATAGGAGAAGTGGAATTGGCCGAAAGGGCAGGTTTTTTACCCGTCACATTGGGGACCAGTCGGTTGCGTACAGAAACGGCTGGTATTGTTGCTTGCCACAGCATTAATTTTATCAATAAAGTATAGTCCGGCTTTATAAATTAGGAAAATGGCAAATGCCATGAAGGGCACATGAGTAAAATCATTTATATGGAACATATCTGGAAAATAATATTGGTAGTTGTATTGTTTTTAGTCGTACCACGTTGGTTGTGGGGACAGGAGACAAAGACTAAATTAGCTTTGCTAAAATACAAAGGAGGCGGAGATTGGTATGCAAATCCGACTGCTTTGCCGAATCTGATAAAATTTTGTAACGAGAACCTGAAAACGAATCTGGCGGCAGAACCGGTAAACGTGGAGCCCGGGAGCAGGGATATTTTCAATTATCCTTTTGTCCATATGACAGGTCATGGAAATGTAGTATTCACTCCGGTTGAGGCTCAGAATCTGAGGGATTATTTATTGGCAGGCGGTTTTTTGCATGCTGATGATAATTACGGTTTGGCTGCTGCTTTCCGCCGGGAAATGAAGAAAGTATTTCCAGAAGATGAGTTTGTCGAGTTGCCTTGGGAACATCCAGTATTTCATCAAAAGTATGATTTCTCACAAGGGTTGCCAAAGATTCATGAACATGATGCCAAGCGGCCCCAGGCTCTGGGTATTATCAAGGAAGGCCGTCTGGTGGTGTTATTTACTTTTGAAACTGACCTGGGGGACGGCTGGGAAGACCCGGAAGTCCACAACGATCCGGAAAATAAGCGTCGGCAGGCTTTGCAAATGGGAGCAAATATTATTTCCTACGTTTTTCAGAATTAGAAGATTCGTATATTTCGAAAGGTACCCGGAAACTGATTCCCCGTTTCATCAGCTCAGATAGATGAGGAACCAGATTTGTTTTGAAATTTTCCCAGTTTCTGTTTTCCGGGGAACTCCATCCTGCTTCCGCTAAAGCCAGAGCACGGGGATAAGCCATGTAAGTGATCCGGTTGATATCCTGCATGGCTTCGGCCCAAAGCAGACCGGCTACACCGATAATGTGTTCCTGCTGTTTGGCCGGAAGTCCGTATCCCGGGTCCCAGTTATAGCTTTGTGATAGGGTCAGAACAGGCATGCCCCAGTTGTTGAATTCAGGTAAATCGCCTTTGTATTGCGGATAATCCAGATAACAATGTTCACCTGGCGAAGCGATTAATTTGATACCTGCTTTTCCGGTCAGTTCGATGGTTTTTGGGGTCAGTCCCATCCGCCAGGTAAACAAAGTACAGTCCTGAGGATAGGGGAATAAGAATTCGCGGGCAGGTAAACGGATATTATCCAGTTCACACCACAGCATCAGTTCTTTTTTATTCTGTTTGACCATTTGATGTATTCTTCCGAAAAAGTATCCCATGATTTCCCGGACGTCTTCATATCCTTTTGTTTGCATCAGGTGCTGACAATCCGGACAATGTCCCCAGTTTTTACCGATAACCGCCTCATCTCCTCCCAGGTGGATGCGTTGGGAAGGGAAGAGGGAGCATACCTCTTGTAAAATGCCGGCATAAAATTCATATACTTTTTCTTGGGCAGCGCATAGCGTTCTGTCAGTTGTTTTGCCCAATTGGACAGCCCCGTTGTTCATGTGGATGCAGCCTAATTCGGGATAAGCATATAGGAGTGCAGCTGTATGTCCTGGTATATCCAGTTCCGGTATAATTTCAATGTGCCGGCTTGTTGCATAATTAATCAGGTCTTTCAGTTCTTCCTGGGTATAAAAACCGTTGTGGGGTCCCTGGGGGCCGGAGTGTTTGTCCCGGAAAGCACCTGCTTCGGTCAATAACGGATATTTTTTTATTTCAATACGCCATCCCTGGTCGTCTGTCAGATGGAGTTGCAATACATTGAATTTGTAATGGGCCATGAGGTCGATAAAACGTTTTATTTCTTTTATGGGAATAAAATGTCTTGCCGGGTCGAGCATTAAAGCCCGGTAACTGTAGCGGGGGGTATCTTCGATTTTCAGGCAGGGAAGGTTTTTATGCGGGGATTGTCCGTTTTCTTTAAAAAACAGTTGTTCCAGGGTCTGGATTCCATAAAATATTCCGGCAGCTTTTTTTCCGGAGATACAAATGGCTTGAGGAGTGATGATAAGCCGGTATGCTTCCGGATGGCTCAAGGTTGTATCAATTTGTAAGACAATGTTTTTGTGCTGCTTTTTATGTGTCAGTGAAATTTCAGACGAATATCCGGTTCTTTGCCGGAGTATTTTTTGTAATTCGTGCGCTTCATTTTGGAGGCTGCAATCGGATATATAAATTTTTTCAGTTGAATCAAAGTTGTACTTGCCTTTATCTGTTGAGGTTATCCGGGAAGGAACCGGTATCAGATGCTGAGCAAAAAGGGAAAAATTTAAAAAAATGCAAATACAAGTGTAAATAAATGTTTTCATGAACAATATTGTGCTAATGAGGAAATAAAGGTATAAAATTTCAGAAAAAGCAAAGGAATAATGTGTAAATTATTAGATTATTTCCGGGCTTTTATATTGAATAGGTATCACCTAATCCAATACAAAAGCCTGTCGTTTTGTCTGTAATTTAGTATTTGTTATGTCAATTTGGCAAATAATCTGCAAAAAGTTCTTTGCAACTTTTAGTTTGCGGAATCGGTATAAGTTTTGTATCTGTCAATCATCAGAAAGGAGAAGGTAAGATTATGAATACCAATAATTATACAATTAAATCGCAGGAGGCATTGCAAAATGCGGTGCAACTTGCACAAAGCAAGGGGCAACAAGCTATTGAGACGGGACATTTGCTAAAAGCTCTGCTGAATGTCGGGGAAAATGTGACTCACTTTATTTTTAACAAATTGGGAGTCAACAGAAATAATCTGACATCGGCACTGGACCGTGTGATAGATAGTTATCCGAAAGTTTCCGGAGGTGAAACTTATCTTTCGTCAGATGCCAATAAGGCTTTGGAAAAAGCTGTTCGTTTAGCGCAGGAAATGGGTGATCAGTATGTTTCTTTGGAGCATATCTTGTTGGGATTGTTGGATAATCGGGATCAGGTGGCCCGATTGCTGAAAGATAGCGGTTTGACGGAGAAGGAGACAAAGGAAGCTATTACAGAATTGCGGAAAGGTTCGAAAGTAAACTCCCAGTCTGCAGAAGATAGTTATGATGCTTTGGGCCGGTATGCTGTTAATTTGAATGAGCGTGCCCGTAACGGAAAACTGGACCCGGTGATTGGCCGGGATGATGAGATCCGCCGGGTGTTGCAAATTTTATCGCGGCGTACTAAGAATAATCCGATTTTGATTGGTGAGCCGGGAGTTGGTAAGACGGCTATTGCCGAAGGTTTGGCCCAGCGTATTGTAAATGGTGATGTTCCTTCAAATCTGGCGTCCAAACAGATTTATTCGCTGGATATGGGAGCTTTGGTGGCTGGTGCAAAGTATAAAGGAGAATTTGAGGAACGATTGAAAGCAGTGGTTAATGAAGTATTGGCTTCCGAAGGAGAAATCATTTTATTCATTGATGAGATTCATACGTTGGTTGGTGCCGGAAAATCCGAGGGAGCCATGGATGCTGCCAATATTCTGAAACCGGCATTGGCCCGGGGGGATTTGAGGGCTATTGGTGCTACTACCCTCAATGAATATCAAAAGTATTTTGAACAGGATAAGGCTTTGGAGCGTCGTTTTCAGAAAGTAATGATTGATGAACCGGACGTGATGAGTGCCATTAGTATCATGCGCGGTTTGAAAGAAAGGTACGAAAACCATCATAAAGTGCGGATTACTGATGATGCTATTATTGCTTCCGTAGAATTATCTCATCGTTATATATCGGATCGTTTTTTGCCGGATAAGGCTATAGACCTGGTAGATGAAGCGGCAGCAAAGTTACGGTTGGAAATGAATTCCGTCCCGGAGGAAATTGATGAGCTTGACCGGAAAATCCAGCAACTGGAAATTGAGAAGGAGGCGTTGAAACGTGAAGGGACAAGCAAAAAACTGGACGAAATTAAAAAGGAACTGGCCAATCTGAATGAAGAGCGTACAAAATTAAGGGCTCAGTGGGAATCCGAACGTTCTTTAATCGATGAGATTCAGAAAAATAAGGATGCCATTGAGCAATATAGATTTGAAGCCAGCCGCGCTGAACGCGAGGGGGATTATGGCAAGGTAGCTGAATTGCGGTATGGAAAAATCAAAGAGGCGGAAGAGCGGATAGAAGAGGTGAAGAAAAAGCTGGCTGACATGAAGCACGGTGAATCTTTGATACGGGAAGAAGTGACGGTGGACGATATAGCTGCAGTAGTTTCTAAATGGACGGGCATACCGGTGAACCGGATGATGCAGAGTGAACGTACTAAATTGTTGCACCTGGAAGAAGAGTTGCACAAACGGGTAGTTGGGCAAGAAGTGGCCATTGCTGCTTTGGCTGACGCTGTCCGGCGAAACCGGGCCGGGTTGCAGGATGTCCGCCGGCCGATAGGTTCGTTTATTTTTCTGGGAACAACCGGTGTTGGTAAAACTGAATTGGCGAAAGCGTTGGCAGAATTTTTGTTTGACGATGAGTCGCAGATGACCCGTATTGATATGTCGGAATATCAGGAGAAGCATTCTGTATCCCGTTTGATCGGAGCTCCTCCGGGGTATGTCGGATATGATGAGGGGGGACAGCTTACAGAAGCTGTAAGGCGTAAACCTTATTCGGTGGTATTGCTGGATGAGATAGAGAAAGCACATCCGGATGTTTTTAATATTCTCTTACAGGTGCTGGACGACGGACGTTTGACAGATAATAAGGGACGGACGGTGGATTTTAAAAATACGATTATCATTATGACGTCTAATATCGGAGCCCATATTATTCAGGAGAAACTGAAAGGTTTGAGTGATAATAACCGGGAACAGATATTGGAAACTACCAATAATGAAGTTTATGATTTGTTGAAACAAACTATCCGGCCTGAGTTTCTGAATCGTATTGATGAGGTGATTATGTTTACACCTTTGCAGAAGAGTGAGATTGTGGATATTGTTCGTTTACAGGTGAAATCCTTACAGAAGATGTTGTCTGGTAATAGTCTGTCTGTTGAAATTACGGATAAAGCAGTGGAATGGATAGCAGAAGAAGGTTATGATCCTCAATTCGGGGCTCGTCCGGTGAAGAGAGTTATACAGCGTAATTTGCTCAACGACCTTTCAAAACAGATATTGGCAGAGAAAGTGACAAAAGATAATCAGATTGTAGTGGATGTCAAAGACGGACATATCGTATTTGAAAATAAATGACAGATGGATTTTACCTGTTAGATAAAAGAATTTTTTAACCCCGGTTGGTAATTTTCCCAATCTGATGGGAAAAGGTTTTCGGACCATTGGTAGGGTAAACTGAAGTTATGATAAACCAATCAATCAGGAACTTTAGTTTGCCCTATCAGTATTTTTAGCTTTACTTCGGAGGATTTCGATTTAGTATTTTTATCTTTTCTCTTTTTAACCGGATGAAAACTTTCGGACAAGTGTAGTCGTAATAGGAGTTAATGTAAGTAACATCCATTATGAATATATCTGACATAGGTTTGATAGGTTTGGCCGTGATGGGGGAAAACCTGGCCTTGAATTTTGAAAGTAAGGGCTTTACCGTATCTGTATATAACCGGTTGCATTCCGGAAGGGAAAATAGGGTTGACCGTTTTATCCGGGGACGCGGGGCTGGAAAAAATTTTATTCCGGCCTATTCTGTGGAAGAACTGGTTTCTTCTTTGAAGCGACCCCGGAAAGTGATGCTGATGGTCCGCGCCGGACAACCGGTAGATGATATGATTGGGGAGGTATTGCCTTGTTTACAGTCCGGAGATGTCATTATTGACGGAGGAAATTCTGATTTCAGGGATACGGAGCGTCGGATGAAGTTTGTGGAAAAAAAAGGAGTATTGTATGTAGGGACCGGAATTTCAGGTGGCGAAATAGGTGCATTGACCGGACCTTCTGTTATGCCTGGTGGTTCTTCTGCTGCCTGGCCGTTGGTGAAAGAACTTTTGCAAAGTGTTGCAGCCCGTCTGGACGACGGAACACCTTGCTGTCAGTGGATAGGACCGGGCGGTGCGGGACATTATGTGAAAATGGTGCATAATGGCATTGAATATGGAGACATGCAGTTAATAGCTGAAAGTTATTATATACTGAAAGAATCCTGGCAGTTGAATAACGATGAAATTGCGGATGTTTTTGAGGCATGGGACCGGGGTGAATTGAATAGTTATCTGATTGGTATTACGGCGGAGATATGTCGGAAAAAAGATACGGATGGAAAATATTTATTGGATAAAATTGTGGATGTTGCAGGACAGAAAGGTACCGGAAAACAAACTGCAACAGCGGCTCTGGAGGAAGGTGATCCTTTGACATTGATCACGGAGGCTGTACATGCCCGTTTTCTTTCATCCATTCCTGAGGAGCGTAAAAGGGCGGCAGAGTATTATTGTCCGGAGGCTGCTGTTTTGGACCGGGTCCGTATAGGTTCGGCGGACCTGCTTTGTCATGCTCTTTATGCTTCCAAACTGATTTCTTATGCGCAGGGTTTTTCATTGTTGAGAAGGGCCTCCGAACATTATGGGTGGAGTTTGGATTATGGCATGCTGGCAAAGATATGGAGAAAAGGTTGTATTATCCGTTCTGTGTTTCTGGAGCAGATAACCAGGGCTTACGATGCTTTGTCCGGGTTAGAGAATCTGTTGTTTGATGATTTTTTCAGGAGCCGGATTCTGGAAGCTTTGCCGGCATGGAGACATGTTGTAGCCGAATGTTTGACGAACGGAATACCGATACCTTGTATGGCTTCTGCTTTGACTTATTTTGACGGTCTGCGGATATTGTATTCTTCAGCTAATCTGATTCAGGCACAACGGGATTATTTCGGTGCTCATACTTATGAACGGATAGATGCTCCCAGAGGGCAATTTTTTCATACGGACTGGAACGACACCGGCGGTATTGCTTCAGGAGTTTATAATGCCTGATTGAGATATCGGGAAGATTATATCATAAATATTTGAAAATCATGAAACCAGATGATCAGATTTTAATCATATTCGGTGCTTCGGGAGATTTGACGAAACGGAAATTGCTGCCTTCTTTGTTTGAATTGTTTGACCGGGATATGCTGCCTGCTCATTTTGTTATACTTGGGGTGGCGCGAACGAAATTTACTGACGAAGAGTTCCGGAAAGAGCAAAAAAAGAACCTCAGACAATTTTTGAAGGGAACTCCGCCTTCGGATGAACGTTTGGAGCTTTTTTTAAAGAGTGTACAATATATTACATTGGATACAGAGGACACAAAGGAGTATTGTTTGTTGGTAAAAAAGATAGCGGATATCCGGAAAACGGAGAATATTCCTGACAGGCTGTTGTTTTATCTGGCAGTCCCTCCTCAGAAATATGAATTGATTGCCGGTGCTCTGAAAAAGACGAAACTGAATGATACGGGGGAAAAAGGTGGCTGGAGAAGGATTATTGTGGAGAAACCTTTCGGAAGCAGTTTAGAAACTGCACAACGGTTGAATCAATATTTATGTTCTATTTTTGAGGAAGATGATATCTATCGCATAGACCATTTTCTGGGGAAAGAAACAGTACAGAATATCCTGGTGCTCCGTTTTGCCAATCAGATTTTTGAATCTTTGTGGAACCGGAATTACATTGATTCAGTGGAAATATATGCACAGGAAACCTTGGGAGTTGAAAACCGGGGGAAATATTATGAAGGAGCTGGTGCTCTCCGGGATATGATTCAGAATCATTTGATGCAATTGATGGGATTTGTTGCTATGGAAGCACCTTCGGCTTTTGATGCCGAGTTAATGCGTGATGAGGTGGCTAAAGTGTTCCGCTCCTTGCATCCTTTGTCTGTTGATGATGTGATTCGCGGGCAATATATTGCAGGAGAAGCGGATGGAAAGAAATGGCTTGCATACCGTGAAGAAAAAGGAGTGGAAGCGGATTCGGTCACCGAAACTTATGTTGCCATGCGTTTCTATATTGACAATTGGCGTTGGGGAGGTGTGCCTTTTTATTTCTATACCGGTAAACGGATGGTAAAAACAAAATCGGAGATTATTATTAATTTTAAGAATGTTCCCCATCATTTATTTACAGGTATGTGTGCTTATTCTTCCTGCAACCGGCTGGTATTAAAAGTAGATTCTCCGGAAAGTATTTCTTTGAAATTCGGATTGAAAGTTCCGGGGTCATTTTTTGAGGTAAAACAAGTCAGCATGGATTTTGCTTACGATTCGTTATGTAACACTTACATAGCGAATGCTTACGAACGTTTGTTACTGGATGCCATGCAGGGTGATTCGACCCTGTATACCCGTACAGATGCTCTGGAATTGAGTTGGCGTTTTATAGACCCGATTTTGCAGGAGTGGGCAAAAAATCCGGAAGAAGGTTTGATATTCTATCCTGCAGGGAGCAAGGGACCTGAAGAACGAAAACGGTTATTGCAACATTTTATGCCGGACGGAGATATTTTGTAGAGCAGGCAAGAACTGAGTATTCATGATTTAAAGTTTTTGTTTATGAAAGAATTGACATTAACCACACCTTCAATTTTGTTTTCAGCGATTTCGTTGATTATGTTGGCTTATACCAATCGTTTTCTGGCGTATGCCGCAGTAATCCGGAGTCTGAGAACAGAACACGAACAGCATCCTACTCCTATGGCTCAAAAGCAGATTGATAATTTGCGGAAAAGACTTTATCTGACCCGTTCCATGCAGATTTTCGGAGTGACCAGCCTGTTATTTTGTGTGGTCTGTACTTTGTTTATTTATATCGGTTGGCAGACAACTGCTGTTTATATTTTCGGGATTGCTTTATTATTACTTGTTATTTCACTGGGTATTTCCATTCGTGAAATTCTGATTTCAGTAAATGCTTTGGAGCACTATTTGGATCATGTTAAGATAAAAAAGGGGTGATTTGTTCCAATGAAATCTTTGTAGTTCAATCAGGAAATCTGCAGGAAAAATAAAAAAGCCACCATTCCGGTGGCTTTTTTTATTGAAGCTCCTCAGGTAGGACTTGAACCTACGACCTACGGATTAACAGTCCGCCGCTCTAACCAACTGAGCTACTAAGGAATTTTTCTCAAAAACGTTGCAAAGATATGGATTTTTTTGAATGCGACAAAATTTGAGCAAAAAAAATGAGTTCTGTTTTATTTTTTTGTTTTCATAAAATGCTTCCTATTTTTTTTGAACAAAAGTAAAAATGAGTTAAGTTTGTCAACTATGTGTAATGTCGTACTTTATGAGTGGTTTTCGGTATAAGTTAGTCTTGTTGTGTGTGCTTTTTTTCTTTTCTTTTTTGGTTGGGGAAGCGTATGGGCAATTGAAATTGACCAGTGAAAAGAACTTCTATGCCTGTGGTTCTCAGGGGAAGTATACATTGGAAGTAAAACAAGCGAGTACGGGAACTTATTCCGATTATAGGATTGAGTGGGGAGATGGGAAGAGTAATGAATATACCGGACAGAAAACGATGAATCACGATTATGTCCAGCCGGGGAGTTATTCCCTGAAATTTTATGGGAAGTCGGCTGACGGATGGGGCACTCCGGTGGAATATCTTGTGACGGCTGAAAATACGGAAATCCGTTTGACACTGGAGGGCGCGACAACGGGTACTCAATGTAAGGGGACGGAGATAAATCTGGTGTTGAGGGATTTGCGTGATAATAGTGTTTCTACTATTTATGAAGTGGATTATGGGGATAATAGCGGATTGATTACTTATACGTCAAAAGATTTGACAGACGAGCGGGATGTGCTGAAATTGAGACATATTTATAATGAGCCTTCGTGTGGGGAAGAGGGGTCCGGTTATATGATTTCATTGAGAGCTCAAAATACTTGCGGGGGAATTTCAACTCCGAAGTATGGACCTTACCGGGTGGCAGAACAGTTGAAAGTGAGATTTGATTTGCCGGAAAAGTTGTGTACGGAAAATGAACTCGATTTGGATGGAATTACTTCTGTGGAGCCTACGGCTTGTGGTAATATGGATATTAGAAAAACCTGGATGTGTGACGGAGAGGAAGTTGCTGACGGGTATGTGTATTTTGATAAGGTAGGTGTATATACATTTACGGCTTCCGCGATAATGGACGGATTGGATTGCGGAAATGACAAAATAGTGAAGAGTGTTCGGATTATAGAGCGGGTGAAAGCAGCGGTTACTCCGGAGCAGGGGGAAATTTGTGTCGGCAGTTTGCTGATGCTGGATGCTTCGGGGTCTGCCGGTGATGAGAAAAAATACCGGTGGAGTGTACTGTCTGGAAAAGTTTCTGCGGTAAAATTTTTGCCGGATGTGCAGGCGGAACGGGTGAGTGTAGAATTTGCCGAACCGGGGGATTATATAATTAACGTTTTGGTTTATAACGATTGCTCAAGCGATGAAAAAACGGTTAGGGTACATGTAAAGAAAGAGCCTGAAGTACGGAAATTAAAAGAGATTAATCCGCGTTGTCCGGAGGGTAGTAAGTGGGGGACGGGAGTTGTTAATATGGCAGGCATTGTGGATTATGTATGGTACAATAATCAGCCGAATGCCCGATGGACACTGAAAGGGCCTGCCGGCGGTTGGAATGAAGCACCGATGAGTCATGATCCGTTAAAACCTATTTACGTATTTACCAAACCCGGTCAATATGAGATAAGGGTGGATATAGAGAGCGTGGGTTGCGGGGGAATGGCGGAGCAATTGAGTCAGACCTGGACGGTGACCATAAATGATCCTGCTATTGCACCGGACATTGTTGTGGCAGACGGCAAAACAGATTTGTGTGAAGGGGGAGAGGTACGTTTCCGGAATAATACGACAGCCGGACATGCAGCAGCCCTCCGGTTTGAGTGGACGGTTAAAAAGAATGGAGGTGCGGCACGGGAGGGTGTGGATTATCAGTTTACGGGTAGTACAAATGCCCATTCAAAAGAGCCGGTGTTGAAATTTCTTACCTATGGGGATTACACGGTGGAGGTGTTGGCTGCTGTGGAGTGTAACGGAGAGAACCGTGAATTTCATTTTCATGTAAAAAAAGCACCTGAAATTGTGCATTTTGAGATTCCGCAAGTGGAGTGTACGCCTTATGTGTTGTTGTTGCGCAGAATGGTGGAGTACAATTGGTTTAACGATGCGAAAAAACAATTGACCTGGACAGTAGAGGGGGATGCCGGCGGATGGGAATATTTGTCGGGAACGAATGAGCATTCTTTGTTACCTGAAATGAAGTTCAATATTCCGGGAGAATATCGGGTGAAAGTGACGTTGGATGGCGTTGGCTGTTCGGATGGGGCGGAGGCATCACAGACCCTTAAGATATTGAATCCTTCGCTTGATAAGGACATCAAGCTTAAAGGACAGGGCGTAATTTGCGAGGGGGAAACGGTGAGCTTTGAAAATCGTACCCACTCGGATATACCGATAGAATATAATTGGGTGGTTGAAGCTGATAACGGGGCAACGGAGGGAAACGGGTATTTTTTTGCTGCAGGGGCAAATGCTACGGCGGCAGAACCGCAGATTACTTTTACCCGGTTTGGGAATTATACGGTCATTGCGCGTCTGACAACCGATTGTAATCGGGGGCGTCCTACCGAAGAACGTTTTAATGTTACCGTGCAGCGTGATCCGGAGGTTTATATTGCTGCTCTGGAAAGTATTTGTCCGGATGAGGATTTGGTAATGGACGCTTCAAAGGTCACCTATCACTGGAATAACAATGTCGAAGAAGTGGAATGGGTAATAGAACCGGCAACTTCTGCTACGACAGGGAATGCGGTTTATGAACCGAACGCTTTGTATCCTCAGATACATTTCACTCATCCCGGCGATTATAGGATACAGGCTTATTTGCTCAACCGGGCAGGTTGTAACGGTACGGCTTTGATGGCAGAGAGAATCGTGCATGTGTACGACCCTGCCATGCAATTGACAATTACGCCTTCTTCTCAAATGGTTCAGGAAGGAGATGTTTTTCATTTTACGAATCATTCACAAGCGGCAGAACCGCCCGGATATCTCTGGAGTGTTGTTCCTGCCGGGGGGTGGGAATGGGTCGGTAAAAATACGGATGCTGCTCCGGATATCCGGTTTACCCGTTTCGGGCAGTATACCGTAAAGGTTGTAATGACTTCTAAAGGAGGTTGCGTTACGGATTTCTGCGAAATGACAGTAGAAGTAAAAGGAGTGCCTGAGTATCGTTTGCCGGCGGAATTGGATGCGATTTGTGCCGGAAGTACGATTAATATGCAGGAAAAACTTTCGTATGATGCTAAGGGGGCGACAATAAAACCCCAGTGGACGGTAACTCCCGGTGTTGAGAATGTTGATTATGAATATGTTACTTCCGGAGGAGCTTCGGTGATTCAGCCGGAAATCCGTTTTTTAAAGAACGGACGGTATACATTGACGTTGAAAGCGGATGCGGAATATGGAGGTACGCAGGTACATGTCACGCATGTGAATGTATTGACTCCGTCGGTAAAAGCTCTTACGTTGTCGGACTTTCGGGGATGTACCAAGCCGGGTAGTCCGCTGGACATTGAACTGATAAACCGTTCGGTGGGCGATACGCTTTCTTATGCCTGGCGGGTAGAGCCTGCAACGGGATATGGTTTTGTTGCCGGAAGTGCGGAGAGCCGTCAGCCGACGTTACGGATAACGGAGAAAGGAGATTATCAGGTGACGTTAAGAGTAGAGAATATTTGTGATTCGGATGAGGCGGAATTTCATATACATGCCTTTACGAATCCGGAGATTGACCCGATAAAAGATATTCGTGATGAATGCGATAAGTTTTATGTATTCCGGAGCAAGGATGTGGTGAAAGTGGACTCCAATGGCGGACGCCTGGAATGGGCGAAATGGACGATAGAACCTGCCGGGTATACTTATGAAACGGGTTTCGGGGCTTCGGACTTGTATACGGAGGTGCGCTTTAAGGGGGGGAATACGCCTTATCGCATGAAACTGGAAGTACGGAACGGTTGCGGGGACGTGATTGCCCAAAGTTTTTCTGTTTTGGTGGACGAATTCCGGGAGATTGTTCCTTTGCGGGATACGGCTCTCTGTTCCTTGTCGGGTGATTATCCTCTGAAAGCCGAACCTGCCGGAGGTGAGTGGACTTGTTCTGGTCATGTGTTGGGAAAAAACGAATGGACGGGAGAATATTATTTTACGCCGGAAGAGGAGACTGAAACAACGTACCGTCTTTATTATACATATGGACATAAGAGTTGCACGGCTTCGGACTCGCTGGACCTTACAGTGTACCCTTTGCCGGCGGTGCAGGTAGAGAAAGACAAAGAAGATGCCTGTATCAATTGGGCGGTAAAGACATTACAACCGGGGATGCCTGCGGGTGGAGAATGGAAATTAAATAATGTACTCATTACGGAATTTGACCCGGCGGTTTATGGGGTGGGTATCCATCGTCTGGAGTACTGGTACACTGACCCTCTGACGCAATGTGCAAATCTGGATACCTTGAAAATAGAGGTGCACGGTTTGCCGGATGCTTCTTTCCGGGTGGCAGATAAGCAGTGTAGGGGAATAGATTCGTTGTATGTTCCGAATGAGTTGGGAAAAGGACATCATTTTGAATGGGATTTTTCAACCGGAACGCAGGTGACTGAAGATAAGCCGGCTGTATGGAAATATGCAACGGTGGGAGAATATAAAGTGACATTGCAGGCAACTTCCGTTTACCAATGTCAGTCCGTACCGTTCAGCCGCACTGTGAAAGTGTTGGATTTGCCGCCGATGGCCGAATTTGTGCCTAAGGATACGGCCGGTTGCGGTCCTTTTACCATACAGGCGGAAGTGGATGCCGGGGATTTTGTACATCCGGAGGGGGATTACTATGAATTGCGTTATCTTTGGGAATACGGAAACGGCAACAGCAGTACGGACCTGCAACCCCTTAAACAGACGTATGCGCCGACGTTGTATGATACGACTTACCAGTTGTTTTTTCAAGTGTACAATGTATGCGGTATGGAGCGTGATTCGGCGGATGTCGGAGTGTGGTCGTCGGCGGTGGCACATTTTTCGATGAATCCCGACCCGGAGAGTGCACGGGGTTTTTGTACACCTGTAACGCCGGTATTCATCAATGCCAGTACCGGTTCAGGAGCTGTTTATACCTGGGATTTTTCAGGTATGGGTATTTCTCATGCGAGGGATACCGTATATACTTTTACTACCGGAGTGTCGCCGAGTGTGTTTACCGTAACTTTGAAGGCTGCCAATCGTTGTAATCCGGATGGCAGCGAAGCGAGCCGGACTTTTAAGGTGAAACCTAATCCGATTATTGCCGGTTTTACAATGGATGAGAAATATTTGTGTGCCGGTGATACGGTTTGTTTTACCAATAATTCGGTGGACCGGGATGAGGACGCCGGAGCAATACTTTCTTACAAGTGGGATTTTGGTGATGGACAGGTGAATGATGTGTGGGATACTTGTCATCATTATCCGGTGGCTGGAATTTATCCGGTGACTTTGTCGTTGGACAACGGTTGTGCCCGGCAGTCTTTTACCGATTCGGTAGTCATATATGCGGTTCCGGAGCTTACGATAGAGGGGGACAGTACTTTATGCGAAGATGGTGGTCTGGCGTTTGTTTTGACAACGTCGGAGCCATTGAAAAATATATTGTGGGATTTTGGTGACGGGACACTGACGGAGCAGGGAGCGTTTGCAGTGGAGCATGTTTTTGAGGAACCGGGACATTTTGTGGTGCAGGTAACTGCCAATGCCGACCAGATTGCAGGGTGTATGGGTAAAGGTGAAAAAAATGTGGAAATCTGGCCGAAGCCGCGGGTTACGATAGCACCTTTAGATACAATGGTATGTCCGGTGTATCATTATATGCCTGAAATTGACCGGACGGGGTATGATTATTTTACCTGGGACTACGGTGACGGTTCGCCTTTGACTTCTGAGTTATCGCATGAATTTGTCAACGAAACGGATGAGATTGCTGTTTACCGGACTTCCGTGCATGTAGTGAATAATTACGGTTGTGAAGAAGACCATCAGGGAGTGATTCGCGTATATCCGGGTCCGACGGCCGGATGGGATAAAGAAATTGCTTACGGGCGACCGGAGAAAGTACGTTTTATTAATCTGTCGGAAGATTATACGGATTGTTACTGGTATTTGCCTTTCGGTGAAGTTGTGAATTCGCCGGATGACCAGGCGGTGGAGTTTCCGGATGAGGGGATATACCCCGTTGCTTTGGTGGCGGTAAATGAATATGGTTGCCGGGATTCGATTTTTGAAGATTACCGTTCGTATGAGGGAGGTTTGTATTTCCCGAACGCTTTTATTCCGCACAGTAAAAATCCCCGGGTGAATTGTTTCAATGGGGTAGGTATGGGATTGAAGGCATATAAGCTGGAAATTTTTGATACTTATGGAAATAAGATATGGGAAACAACGGCTTTAGAGGGGGGAGTTCCCAGTGAAGGGTGGAACGGATGTAACGGACAGGGAAAAGAATTACCGCAGGGCGTTTATATCTGGAGGGCCGAAGCGATATTTTTCAGTGAAGATATCTGGACGGGCAAAAATAACCGGTCGGGAGTGACACAAACAACTCAGGGAACGGTTTTGTTGTTGAGAGAATAAAAAGGTCAATGAAACAGAGGAATATGAATATAAAGAAAAGTGTACTTATATTAGTGGTGTGGTGGCTTGGAACCGGAGTATTGCCGGCACAGGACACGAAAGTGACACATCCGTTTATGTGGAAATCGTTTAACAATCCTGCCTATACGGGTTTTAACGGATTGGCGGGAGTGAGCATCGGAATGCAAAAGGCGTATTGGAGCAATCCGTTGGATTTCCGTTCTTATTTTGTGGCAGCAGATTATGCTTTTCAAGAGAAACGGACATTTGGTTTGGGAGGTGTTTCCCTGTTTTATCAGCGTGACCAAGAGGGGGCATTGATGTATGTCACCAATACGTTTTCCGCAGCGATATCCGCTCGGGCGAAAGTGGCGCGTTCTACCGTATTGCAGGTGGGAATACAGCCCTCTTTATACCGTAAGAGCGTTGACCCGTCAAGGATTACGCTGGGTGACCAGTTTGACCCTTTTTACGGACAGATTTTAGATGTATCGCCTGAGCTGATTAATTTTTATGCAGACCGGGTGACCATGTTCGATGTGGGTGCGGGTATTTACGGGGAAACGGATTTCAATATTGCCTGGCATGGAGTGGCAAGTTTGGAGTATGGTTTTTCGGTTTATCATATTATCGAATCCACCCAATCGTTTTTATCGGAACATGGTTCGAAATCCTCGGAAGAGAATTTACTGAACCGTCGTTTTTCCGGTTATCTTTCTTATTCGCATCCTTTTACATTCGGGAATCAGTTGAACACAGTGCTTTCGCCTTATTTGATGCTGGATGTGCAGTCAGTGATGCGCAACCTTCAGTTTGGGGTTTATTGGGAAGAAGAGCGTTTCGGGATGTTTGGTCTGGGATTGCGGAGCGACCAGTATGAAGGATTGCAAGTGGGAACATTGTTGTTGCATGTAGGGGCCAATATCATTGCCAATAATGATTCGGGCTGGAAAATCGGTTATACGTTTGAAATGCCCACTCATCAGGGGACTATGTACAAAAACACCAGTCATTCCCTTTCCTTGCATTGGTATTTTAAAATGGCCCCTAAACGTTGTGTTCTCCGTTTTGAGCATTCTCCTAATAACACCAAGCGTATCAAAGCGAAGCGTGGTGTGAGGAGAAAAGCGTTTAAATTTTAATGGGTTATGGAAATAAAGTCTATCATATGGTTGCTGCTGGCCTGTGTAGTATTGCTGCCGGATAAGGGATACGGGCAGACGGCAGGGGATTTGGAGTTGTCGTATAGAAATGAATATGTGAATGGGTATATTTTGGTTTGCAATGATGGAGAACCGCCTTTCCGGTTTCAATTGAAGAATGAGACACCGGTTGGTAAATTCACTTCATTTAAGTTGCTATTGGGAGACGGAAGCGATGAAATAGACATGGTGGGACCGGGAAGTTCAAAAACAATAGAGTACAAGGAGAAAGGGAATTTCAATTTGCTGTTTATCGGGGTGCAAGCAGACGGAAGCAGGGTGATTAAGGGATATTCCTTGAAAATTGTAGGGAAAGTAAATGCGAGGTTGGAAAAGGAGAATGAATCGGCGAAATGTTTGGATTCCGATGTTAAATATACATTGGTGCTTTTGTCGGGAGATACGGACGGAACCCGTTATTTTCTGAATTATGATGATGGTAGCGTACCGGATGAGCTGGACCGTTCGGAATTGGTAAATGGACAAGGGACGTTTGTGCATCAATACAAAGAGTCTTATTGTACCATGTTCGGTCATGAGAAGTTTTTTAAAGTTTCGTTGAGTTATGAAAACGAATGTTATAGCGGGGAATTGAGTACGGTTTCCGAATCTGTTGCCGTTCCTTTCAGCGCGGGATATACATTCGACCGTCTGGGCCAAGGAAAGGTATGTACGTATGAGAAACTGGAACTTCGGAATATAACTAGCGGAGGAATCGACACGGAGTGTGGTATGGGTGATCCTATTGCATTCTGGGATTTCGGGAATGGGGAAACATCGGAAGACTGGCAGCCTTATATTGAGTACAAGCAGGTCGGGTTGGACCCTTATAAAATTAAACTGAAAGTCAGTAATAAATATGCTTGTGCTACGGATTCCGTAGAACATCCGGTGGATTTGATCAACCGGACGGAAGCTATGATGAGGCTTGAGAAAGATGAATTTTGTACAGGAGAAGAGTTGCTTATCGAAAACAGGAGTAGCGGGGATGAAATTGAGTCTACCTGGTCGGTGGTATCCTTGGATGGCTTTCCGGTTCCCGATTTTGTAAATATGGGGCATTTGAAATTGAAATTTAATCATTGGGGGAGATACCGGATTACTTTGTCGGTTCACAATGTTTGTTCCCAAGACCAGATGGACACGGTGATTACCGTAAGGCAGGACCCGGATTTGGTCCGTTATGATTTTCCTGACCAATTTTGTTTACCGGATGTGATGCATACTGCTTCTTGTATTTTTGTTGATTGGAATGGAAATCCGGAACAGGCAAGCTGGACGATTACCCGGACCGGGGGACTCCAGAATGCCGATGTAGAATGGTTGGAGGGTACAAATGCGCAGTCGCCTTTCCCTGTTTTCCGTTTTACACAGGCGGGTGTTTACCGGGTGTCGGTACAATTGCCGGATGTGGGATGCGGTGGTACAAAGTTGACCGAAACGCGAGAGATAACTGTTTACGATCCGGAGATTACCGTAAAGATAGATACTACGCCGCTGAATATATGTGAAAATGGGGTTGTCAGTTTTACGAATACCTCGGTTGGGGACCGTTTACAATATGAATGGTCTGTGAAACCGTCGGCAAGAGTTAGTTTTGCCGATGGTACGAGTCAAACCAGTGCTTCGCCGGTCATACAGTTCGGCAAGTATGGGGATTATGAGGTGACATTGCATATGTATACACATTCGGGGTGCGGGGCTGTGGATGCAGTGTATAAGGTACATGTGCGTAAAGAACCATACATATTCTTTTTTGAGCCGCCTGAAGCGATATGTCCGGGACCGGCTTACCCTTTTTCTCTTTCCAGTTCGGTGATATATGAGTTTTATAATAATCCGGAGCGTATGAAGTGGACGATTTCTCCGGATGACGGCAGTTGGGAATTTTTGGAGGGAGATGCATTTACTCCGAAGCCGACGTTGTTATTTCATAAGCCGGGCAATTATAGTTTTACGGTGGAACTGGAATCGGCTGGTTGTCCGGATAACACCGGCTCAAAATTAGAGACGAGGAATATCCGGATACGTAATTCTGCGATGTCTATGACGGGAATGGTAACTGATAGTTTGGTTTGCGAAGGAGAGAAGTTACAATTTGTTTTAAAGGCACAGACGGCAGAAGAAGATCCTTTGGAATATGCCTGGGCAGTATATCCTCCGGATAATACGACTGATTTTGATGACAAGGGAAACAACAAGCGGGTGGCTGACATCCGGTTCGGGCATTGGGGTAATTATGAGGTCCGGGGGGCGGTGTCCGGTTTTTGCGGAACATTGGATACGACCTTTTTGATTACAGTACAAAAAGATCCGAAAGTTGCCTTACGGCAAATTGACGGAATTTGTATGGGAGAATACGATATGCGGGACTATGTCACTTATCAATGGTTCAATAATGTACCGGAAGTGGACTGGGAGGTTAAAAGTGTTTCGGGAGGAACAGGTTATACCATAGATAATGTTCATGTCGAATATCCGAGAATTACATTTAATAAACCGGGAGATTACAGTGTTAAAGTCAGTCTGGTTTCCCATACGATGGGATGTGAAGAGGATTCTTTGCAGGATATTAAAACATTTCATATTTACGATCCGGCGATTTTGGGAGATATTACGATGGTGGGGAATGGTGAAATTTGTGAGGGAGAAACGGTTACGTTTATGAATACGACCAATGTGGACGGGGGAATCCGTTGGGAATGGCGGGTGGAAGGCGCGGAAGACGGGTATGTCTTTGAAGACGGAGGCAAAACGTCGGTTGGCCAGTTGCCTGTCATTACTTTTACGAAATATGGGGATTACCGGATATTCGCGAAGGCGATAGGACCTTGTTCCGAGAAAGAGTTCCCGGCGTTTCCGGTGACGGTAAGCGGTGTACCGGAAGTGACGATAGCCGGAGTGTTGTCGGTGTGCGAGCCTTTTGATTTTAAGGGAAAGGAAAGGGACAGGATAGTTATTGATTCGCGAAACGATATCATTCGTATGGCGCGGTGGACAATTACAGAGAATCCGGATGTTATTTCCGGTGGATATGAATATTTGGGGCAGTCTGCCGACACGTCGCTTTATCCGGATATTCGTTTTTATAGTGGTGATTATACGGTAGAAGTGAAGTACTGGAATCGTTGCCGGATGCCTGGTGAAGCAACATTTCGCGTTCAGGCGGATAAGTTCATACCGATTACTTCCGTCGGGCACGATTCCATTTGTGCCCAAAGTCCGGAAGTACGTTTATTGACGGCAGAGCCTGCAAATGGTGTCTGGTCGTTGAAGGATGCGGATATGCCTCATGCCGGAGAGATATTGTACCGTGAAGGAGATAACTATTATTTTAATCCGAAATTCGGGGCATATGAGGCACTGGATGTGCCGTTAGTATATAAATTGTATAATTTTTCCTGTGTTGATTCGGCCGAGGTAAAAATGCATGTGTGGCCGTTACCGTATGTTGAAGCAGGCGGAATCCGGGAAATGTGTCTGAATCATGAGCCACGTTTATTGATTGGAAAAGATTCGGTTGCTGGTTCGGTGTGGCAGTCTAACCGGGGAAATTGGTTCCTGAATGGTCAGGTATTGCCGGAGCATTATTTCCGGGCGGATAATACCGGAAATTTTAAAATTTTTTACCGGTATGCAGATGCACATCAGTGTGTAAATACGGATTCCACGGTGATGATAGTACATGCATTGCCGGATACTGTTTTTAAATCCCGACCTCAATATTGCCGGGGTGTTCAGGCTGAATTTATAGTGGATAAGGGTGCGGAAGAGTGGCGGTATTTCTGGGAGTATTATACCGGAGCCCGTCGGGATACTTTGCCGGGGAATGGAAAATTTGTATATGAACAGGCGGGCTATTACGATGTCAGCTTAGTTGCCGAATCGGTTCACGGGTGTCTGGACACTTCTTCCGTTCACCGGATTGAAGTGGTTGCCGATGCGCCGCAAGCCGAATTTACGATGTCAGTGCATAATCAGTGTGGTCCGGAAGTGCCGGTTCAAATCGGGGTTAAGGAAGGGGATTACAGTGACCATAATTTGCGTTTTGAATGGATATTGGGGAATGGGACAGTTTCGGAGTCGCTTGTCCCGGATAATCCCCAACTATTTTATTCGGCCCTGGAAGATACGGTGTATCGTCTGAAATTCAGGGTGTATAATATTTGTAACGAAACGGAAAAGACTGATTCTTTGAAGATTGGTTCTTTACCGGAGGCACATTTTCAGTTTGAAAACGGAAGCCGGAATTGTTCGCCCTTGACTTTGCAGGTGCTCAATACTTCTACGGGTTCTCAAAATCAATATCTTTGGTATATGGGAGATGGTACGAAACCGTTGAATGTATTTGAGCCTTTGGATTATGTGTATAAAACAGATAGTGCAAGAAAGGTTTTTCACATATCGTTGGTGGCTGCGAATCTGTGTGGAAGGGATAGCATCACACAGCCTTTGACCGTGCTGGCGCAAAGTGTGCGGGCTTTTTTCGACCGTCCGAAAGATGTAATATGTGCCGGAGAACAGCTTTGTTTCAGGAATCATACGCGGGATACGGCGCGTGATATTATTTATAAATATTGGGATTTCGGGGACGGAGTGCGTGATACTTCCTGGAATGTGTGTCATATTTACCAGGACAGCGGCAGGTATAAAGTGTTGCTGTATGTTGATAACGGATGTTCGGCGGATACCACCAGTAAGTTTGTGCATGTAATCGGGAATCCGGAACTGGAGTTTTTATTGGAAGAAACTAATTGTGACCGTGATACTTTTCATTTTGCTTTTGTAACGGACCAGAATTTGAAGTGGGTGAAATGGACTTTAGGGGATGATACTGTTGTGCAGCATCCTTCATTTTCGTATGTTTATAAAGAGCCGGGGAGTTATCCTGTCACGTTGGAAGTCATTGGTGACAACAGGGCTGAGTGCCGCTCGGAGAAAGAAATAGTCCTGACGGTCCATCCCCGTCCGGTATTGCATATTGCTCCATTAGATACATTGGTGTGTCCTCCTTATCTTTATGTTCCGCAAGTGGAGGGTGAAGTGGCCAAAATGATGTGGGATTACGGGGACGGGAGTCCGGAAACGTCGGCCGGGGAACATTTGTATGTGAATGAAACGGATTCTTTATTGCGTCGGGAAATTGTATTGCATGCCGTCAGTGATAGAGGATGTCCGGAAGATTATACAGGGCATGTGAATGTAGGGCCATTGCCGCTTGCCATCATGGAAAAGCGGGTGACGAACGGAAGGCCTCAGAAGGTAGAATTACTGAATTTATCTCCTGAGGGATATGACGATTATATTTGGGTATTGCCTGGAGATAAGCTTGAACATACGACAGGAAATCAGTATTTTGAATTTATGGAAAACGGGTTGTATACTTTTTCTTTGATTACCGAAAACCGGTATGGTTGCCGGGATACCGTAACATTGGAGCATGAGGTAATGCTGAAGGGGTTGTATTTTCCGAATACCTTTATTCCACATAGTATGAATGGGCGGATTAATCGTTTCAACGGAATCGGTATGGGATTGATGCGCTATAAACTGGAGGTGTTTGACCATTATGGTAATAAAATTTGGGAAACCACGGCATTAGAAGACGGGAAGCCCTCCGGAGGATGGGATGGTTGTAACGGGAAAGGAGAACGGTTACCGCAGGGTGTTTATATCTGGCGGGCAGAGGCAATTTTCGGAAATGATGATGTATGGACAGGCAGAAACAATGAATCCGGAGTGCCGGAAACCACGCAGGGAACGGTATTGTTATTGAGGGAATAAGTAGCAGAAGAGATAATGATGTCGAATCGTAAAAACAAAATACAATGGACTATTTTAAAGAAGTAAATTTTGCAGTGACTGTTTGCGACAAGAATGGCCGGATTATGGATATGAATGATAAGTCGCGCAAGACTTTCCTGAAACCCGGGAGGGAAGAATTGCTTGGAAAGAACGTACTGGATTGTCATCCGGAACCGGCACACTCGATGTTGGCGGATATGTTACAGAATCCACGGACAAATGTCTATACTATTGAGAAAAACGGCGTAAAAAAGTTGATTTATCAGACACCCTGGTATGTTGACGGGGAATATATGGGATTTATGGAGATTTCAATGGAAATCCCTTTTGAGATGAGACATATGGTGAGAAAGAATTCATAAGCGGTGGATAAGGTTATGCGAGGAGAATTGATTGGAAATATTTTTGCCTTTTTGCGGGAATTAAAGTCGAATAATAACCGGGAGTGGTTTGCAGCACATAAAGAAAGCTATTTGCAGTTAAAATCCGGTTTTGAGGCACTGACAGATGAATTGATTGCGCGCATCAGTCTTTGGGATGAAGAAGTAAAAGGCTTGAAAGCCAAGGATTGTGTGTACCGCATTTACCGGGATGTGCGTTTTTCACCGGATAAAAGTCCTTATAAGACGCATTTCGGGGCTTATATTTGTGGTTTCAGGGGCCGGAACAGCGGACGATGTGGTTATTATCTGCATTTGGAACCCGGCAGTAGCCTGCTGGCAGGAGGTTGCCATTGTCCGGAGCCGACTTTGCTGAAACGCCTGCGGCAGGATATTTATGACAATATTGAAGAATTTACCGGTATTATCCGGGAACCTGGGTTTGCTGCCGAATTTCCGGAGATAGACCCTGAGGGTAAGCTGAAAAAGGTACCGCTTCCTTTTCCTCCGGATTTTTCCGAAGCAGATTTACTGAAATATAAGCATTATGATGTTGCTTCCATAAAACCGGACAGTTGGTTTGAAGATGGCGATGCGTTAGAAAAAACGGACCGGGTTTTCAGGAAACTATATAAATTTAACCGTTTCCTGAATTATACGATTGATAATGTGTCTTAATTTGGCAAGCCGGGCTTTTTATGGCTCGGAGTGTTGCCATATTTTATTATTTTTGCATGCATTGTAGAAGATATCAGAATAACAAAATATGAAAGTTTTATTATTGGGGAGCGGAGGACGTGAACATGCCCTGGCGTGGAAAATGGTCCAAAGTCCGGAATTGGAAAAATTGTATGTAGCTCCGGGGAACGCCGGTACTGCCGATATTGCTGAGAATGTGAATATTCCCGTGACAAATTTTGAAGCAATTGCCGGTTTTATAGCTGAAAAGGATATAGAAATGCTTGTTGTCGGACCGGAGGACCCTTTGGTGGAGGGTATCCGTGATTTTTTGCAGCGTGATTCCCGGTTCGGGGAGCTGATGATAGTGGGGCCCGGAAAAGACGGTGCTATCCTGGAAGGGAGTAAGGATTTTGCTAAACAGTTTATGAAGCGGCATGGTATTCCTACTGCCGCTTATATGACAGTTACTCCTGAGAATGTGTCGGAAGGACAGCGTTTTTTGACAACTTTGCAGCCTCCCTATGTGCTTAAAGCTGACGGGTTGGCTGCCGGGAAAGGGGTACTGATATTGCATGACCTGAAAGAGGCGCAACAGGAACTGGAAAATATGTTGGGGGGGAAATTCGGTAAAGCCAGTAGCCGGGTAGTTATCGAGGAGTTTTTGAAAGGGATTGAAATTTCTGTATTTGCCATTACTGATGGAAAAGACTATAAGATATTGGGTTCGGCCAAGGATTATAAGCGGATAGGAGAAGGAGATACGGGGTTGAATACAGGAGGGATGGGGGCAGTGTCACCGGTACCTTTTGCAGATGAGGTATTTAATCGTAAAGTAGAAGAGAAAATTGTACGGCCTACAGTGGAAGGCTTGAAAAAGGATGGGATAGATTATCGTGGATTTATCTTTTTTGGGTTGATGAACGACAATGGAGAGCCGGCAGTGATAGAATATAATGTGAGGATGGGTGACCCGGAAACTGAAGTTGTTGTACCACGCCTGAAAACGGATTTAATACAATTGTTCCGGGCTGTTGCAACAGGCCGTCTGGCTGAAACCGCTTTGGCATCGGACGACCGGTATTGCACGACGGTGATGTTGGTGGCCGGAGGGTATCCAGGGAATTATGAGAAAGGAAATGTAATTTCCGGATTTGAAGAAATAGAGGATAGTATTGTTTTTCATGCCGGAACAAAATTAGCAGATGGACAGGTTGTAACAAACGGAGGCCGTGTTATGGCTGTCAGTTCTTTTGGCCGTAAAATGACGGAAGCTTTGCAACGGTCTTATATGAATGTGGCTAAAATTAATTTTAAGGATATGAATTACCGCCGGGATATAGGAAAGGACCTTTTGGAACTGGGAGCAAAGCATTAAGAATTTGTTGTCTGAAGTTCAGGAATTGAAGGGGGGAGATTGCGGATTAATGGAGGGAAGTGATTGATATACATAACCGATGAATGATTTTTTAAAGTCCAAACAGTTATATATGCTTTTTGTATTGCCATTCATAGTAATGGCAATCGCTTTTACCGGCAGCTATTTTTCTTTTGTTCCGGCAGAAAGTTTTCAGGTGAAGGGATGTATAGACATTGCTTTTGTTCATCGTTTGGATAAGTTCTGGTCGTCAGTGATTGGGGGAATAACAGTGTTGGGAATTGCTTATATGATTTTTTTTATCAACGAACAGTTTAAATTGTTGCAGCAAACCACTACTTTGCCCTCTTTGATTTATGTTTTGCTGACTTCAGGTGTTATGATTAGTCTGGGGTTTGATTACCTGCTGATTTCTGTATTTATCCTGACAATAGCAATAGGTCGTTTACAGTTGGCAATAAATGATATTAAGGGAAATCATACTCTTTTTGATTTCGGAGCTTTGGTGGTATTGGCGGTGGCTATTTATCCGAAGTTTGTACTTTTGGTTGTGTGGGCTATGTGTGTTGTATTTTTTTCAGGACGTTCCACTTTAAAGGATATTTCAGCTTTATTGCTGGGATTAATTACTCCTGTGGCGTTTCTGGTATTTTATTATTTCTGGACTGACCGTTTGGCACAATTACCGGAACGTTTTGTTGATAATTTGATGGCGGGCGAGTATATACAGCATTTACCTGTCATTGAATTTATCCGTCTGGGTATTTTGCTGTTCCTGTTAATGGTTGCTTTAATTAATTTTTCGGTGCATTATGCTATCCTGGTTGTGGGGTATCGTCGGGGAATACTTGCTTTTATTTCAATGTTATTCTTTTTGTCGGTTACTCTTTTCGTTATACCGGTTAATTATTATGATTTCATGTACATATTTGCTTTGCCTCTGGCTTTTGTATATTCACTTTTTTTCCTTTCGCACCGGGTAGCTTTTTTTGGTAATCTGTTGTTTCTTTTGTTTTTAGGGGCTTGTTTTTTGGCTTATTGGTGTCTTGGATGATGGATGAAGCGGAGCAGGACAAAGGGGGTAAAGTAGGGAAAATGAGTACAAAACAGGTTATAAGATATGGTTGAATGTCAGTAATTCACCGTGCTTTTCTGAGGTAAATAATCCTTTGTTGTATACAATATGGCCATTTACCAGAGTTGTTTGCACTTGGTAGGTCAGTGTTTGACCTTCCAGGGGAGACCAGCCGCATTGATACTGAATATTTTCTTTATTTACTGTCCAGGGAGCTTTACGGAAAATGCAGATGTCTGCTTTATATCCTTCGCGAAGGAATCCCCGGTTTTCAATGCCGAAAAGTTGAGCCGGAGCGTGACACATTCCATCAACTACTTTTTCGAAGGTTGTGGCTCTTTGTTCGGCCATTTCCAGCATAACTGACAGAGAGTGTTGAATCATAGGGCCTCCGCTGGCAGCTTTTGTGTAGGGGCCGCTTTTTTCGGTGAGTGTATGGGGTGCATGGTCCGTGGCGATTACGTCTATAAGACCTTTATTCATGGCCTCTAATAAGGCGAGGCGATCGTTTTCTGTTTTGATGGCAGGATTCCATTTGACCAAGTTACCCTTTGTCAGATAAGCTTCATCATTAAACCACAAATGATGTACACATACTTCGCCCGTAATTTTTTTTTCAGTCCTTGGTCCTTGGTCCAGTAAAACTAATTCATCGGCTGTGCTTAAGTGCAGGATGTGCAGGCGGCTGTTGAATTTGCGTGCCAGTGCAACTGCAAGGGATGAACTTTTCAGGCACGCTTCCCGGCTGCGGATCAAAGGGTGGCATTGCGGTGGAATTTCATCTCCGTATTTTTCTTTATACCGGATAAGATTGGCATTGATGACAGGGGTATCTTCACAATGAGTTGCTATCAGTAAGGGCGATTCTGCGAAGAGCTTCTCTAATGCCGGAATACTATCCATAAGCATATTGCCCGTAGAGGAACCCATAAAAACTTTTATACCGCAAGTGGTACGCGGATTTACCCGTTTAATTTCATCCAGGTTTTCGGTTGTAGCTCCCAGGTAAAAGGAATAATTGACCAGCGAAGTTTGCGCTGCGATGTTTTGCTTTTCTTCCAGTAGTTCCCGTGTTGTTGTCGGCGGGACAACGTTGGGCATGTCCATAAAAGAAGTAACTCCTCCGCTGGCAGCGGCCCGGCTTCCTTCGGCAATGTTTCCCTTGTGAGTCAGACCGGGTTCCCGGAAATGTACCTGGTCGTCGATAACACCGGGTATAACAAAGCAATCTTTGGCATCGATAATCTCTGCTTCGGCTTGTATTGCTTCCGGAAATTCACGTGCAATCTGTGTAATCCGGTCATTTTCAATCATCAGGTCCGCCTGAAAACGGTGTCCTTCATTGATAAGTATTCCTCCTTGTATAATTTTTTTCATTTTTTCCGGCCCCTGTTCTTTCAGTTATAAATTTTTTCTGCTTTTTTAATTCTTCCGAACATAGCCCTGATTTTCATGGTGATGACTCCGAAAATAGCTTCTTTAATAATACCTTTACTCATTTTTGAAGTACCTAAGGTACGGTCCGTAAAGATAATCGGGACTTCCTGAATACGAAATCCCAGCGTATAGGTTGTAAATTTCATTTCTATCTGGAAAGCATATCCCTTGAAACGGATGTGGTCCAAATCAATGTTTTCCAATACATTGCGTGTATAACAAACAAATCCGGCCGTTGCATCATGGACTTTCATTCCGGTAATGATACGCACGTATTTGGAAGCAAAATAGGAGAGTAACACCCGGCTCATGGGCCAGTTTACGACATTTACTCCGGTAACGTAGCGTGAACCGACTGACATATCTGCCCCTTGTTGGCAAGCTTCATATAAACGGACCAAATCCCGGGGATTATGGGAGAAATCGGCATCCATTTCAAAAATATAGTTGTACCCGTGTTCCAATGCCCATTTGAAGCCGGCGATATAAGCCGTACCTAACCCTAATTTTCCCTTGCGTTCAATCAGGTACAAATTGCTGAATTCTTTTTGCAATTCTTTTACACTGGCAGCAGTTCCGTCCGGGGAATTGTCTTCTATGATGAGGATATCAAAAACCGGGTTGAGAGAGAATACATAGCGGACGATGTTTTCAATATTCTCCTTTTCATTGTATGTCGGAATGATGACTAATCTGTCGTTCACAGTATTTTCGGATTATAAATATTCTACAATTCGTTCGAGTCGGTTTCCTCTGGAACCTTTCACAAAAATGAAAGCCTGGTCAGGTTTATTATGTTTCAGTTCTTCGATTAAAGCCTCCGTATCCTTGAACCAGGCTATAAAATTACATTTATCGGTGCAATGTTCAAAATTATTTCCGATTAGAAATATTTTGTCAAAGTGTCCGCTTAATGCCAATTCAAAAAGCCGTTGATGGGCTTCAGGGCTTTCATTTCCTAATTCGAGCATTTCGCCCAGAATCAGGATTTTGTGATCACCGGGCATTTCTTTAAAGTTACTTACTGAAACTTGCATGCTGCTCGGATTGGCATTATATGCGTCTAATATGATGGTGTTGTTTTCAGTACGGATTAATTGTGAACGGAGGTTTGAGGGGTGGTAATTTTCTATGGCAGCCTGGATTTCAAGCGGGTCTATTCCGAAATGAAAACCGATGGCAGAGGCTGCCATGGCATTGTCAAAATTGTAACCTCCCACCAGATGAGTTTTTATATAAAGTTGTCCTTTGGGGGCCAGGATGGAGTATACCAGATAAGGAACGGTTTGTTTTATTTCCCCTTGCAGTAAATCTCCTCCTTTTCCATACGTATTCCGGTTATGGTTTTTGCTGAGGTTCATCAGTAGTTCGTCGGAAGCATTTACGAAGACTTTTCCGTTTTTGTTCAATATATGGTCGTAGAGGGCCCGTTTAGTGGCAATAATGTTTTCCGGACTTCCGAAGCCTTCCAGATGGGCCTGACCAATGTTTGTGATGATACCGTAATCCGGTTCTGCAATATCACATAAAGTTTTGATTTCTCCCGGATGATTGGCTCCCATTTCCACAATCCCGAATTCCGTTGTTTCATCCATGCTTAATAAAGTCAGGGGCACACCGATGTGATTGTTAAAGTTTCCTTGTGTTGCATAAGTTTTGAATTTGCGGGACAAGACTGCATGGCACAATTCTTTGGTGGTGGTTTTTCCGTTTGTACCTGTAATACCCAGGAGCGGGATTCCCAAGTATCTTCGGTGATAGCGGGCTAATTCCTGGAGAAAGGTCAGAGAATCCCGGACGAGTTGACAATTGTTTGTCATATAAGCCGGATTGTCGATAACTGCCAGTGTTGCTCCTTTTTGTATTGCTTCTGCGGCATATCGGTTGCCGTCGAAATTTTCTCCTTTTAAAGCGATGAAAACATCTCCGGCCTGAATATCTCTGGAATCCGTTGTTACCCGGTGGCCACGGATTTTATGGTATAAATCTGCGAGTTCCATTTACAATTCAATTCATATGCTAATGTACAAAATCCGGATGATTTTGTTCGTGAGATTAAAAAATATCGCCGGAATATTTTGATATTCCGGCGGTGTCTTGGGTTTATTTTAATTTTACCTTGTTGCCTTTCCCTCCTGTAGCATTTCCCACGTGACTCATGGCACAGCGGAAGCCTATATCGTTGCTGGCCCTTTTCTGGTTCATATAGCGGCGGCTACCGGGATTCAGCCAGTAGGCTTTGTCTTTCCATGAACCTCCTTTGTAAACCCGGGCTTCGTCGTCAATCATTGTTGTGATTTCTCCTTTGCCGTCATTATAATACATATCGTTTGTTCCCCTGTCATTTTCAGATGATTTCCAATCTACATCTGCGGAAATTCTGGATTTCAGGTCTCCGTCGTCATAATTCCGGTTGTCGGCAGTACGGTAGTTCTCACGGTTTGCCAGTTCTGCATCTGTTTCATTTTGGTAACGGATACGTCCCAGGCTATCCTTTGCTGCAATACTTCCGTCTTCATTGAGGACTACTTTTTTGAATACATTACCCCGGTAGGGATTAAATTCGGCCATATCTTGATAAGATAAAGTACGATAGACGTCGGCAACCCATTCATTTACGTTTCCGGCCATGTCATATAATCCGAAGTCGTTCGGCCAAAAAGATTTTACAGGGGCAGTATAATCCCAGCCGTCATTTGCCGAGCCTGCAACTCCCATATAGTCTCCTTTGCCGCGGCTGAAGTTGGCCATCATCCGGCCTCTGCTTTTCTTTTCGGCATATCTTAGCCATGCACCATCCCACGGATAAATGCGGGAGTCGGATATTCTTTCGTCCCGGGTATTTCCGATTAAGCCATAGGCTGCATATTCCCATTCCGCTTCTGTCGGTAACCGGTATTCCGGTAACAAAAGACCATCTTCCCATCTCACAGGTCTTTTTTCTTTGTTTAAACCTTTGTAATTATTCTTTATCGTGCCGACATATTGTCCGGCGATATAAGCTTCTGTGTTAAAGTTGTTTTCGTCTTTCTGATTGTCCGGGTCGTGAGCCAGCACTTTTTTGTCAATCAGGATTTGTTCATTGACACGGTCTGTCCGCCAGATACAGAATTCTGTAGCCTGTTCCCAACTAACTCCGACAACCGGATATTCCGCATAGGCCGGAAAACGGAGATAATTTTTTGTCATAGGCTCGTTGTATCCTAATTGTTCACGCCATACCAGTGTATCGGGCAGGGCTTTTTTATAAACTTCCGGATAGCTAACAAATACACGTTGCAACCAGGAAAGATATTCCAGCCAGTCTATGTTGCGGACTTCCGTTTCGTCCATGTAAAATGAAGCAATGGTCACTCTTTTGGGTACATTATTCCAGTCGCCCATAACATCTTCCTGAGTACGTCCCATCACAAAAGTACCTCCCGGAATAAAAACCAGCCCGGGACCTGTTTTCTGGTTTTTGCTTTTCTTGTATTCAATACCTCCGTTTTTGCTGTCATTATAAGCCCAGCCGGTTGTGGCGGATTTCTTTTTGCCAAATATACCTTTCACTTTCTGACAGGATGTGGCTGTAAGCAGAATAGCGCAGCAAGTTGTAAAAACTAAAAATCCATTTTTTCTCATGGGTCGATTTTTTTAACTAAAGCTATGGTTTGTTAAAAACACAGACATTGCAATTTATGTGCAAAGATAGATAAATAAACCTTTCTGCAAAAAGGAAATGATTGTATTTTTTCCGGTTTTTTGTATTTTTGACAATTGAAACACTTTAACAGGGATAATATTATAGGGTATGAAAATAAAGACTGGAATAGGAATTGATGTACACCGTCTGGAGGCCGGAAGAGATTTTTGGTTGGGCGGAATAAAGATTGCGCATGAAAAAGGATGTATCGCCCATTCGGACGGGGATGTTGTGATACATGCCATTTGTGATGCCTTATTCGGGGCTACGGGACTCGGTGATATTGGTCTGCATTTTCCGGACACTTGTCCTGCTTATAAAAATATAGATAGTAAGGTATTGTTGCAAAAAACGAAAAGTATTATTGAAAATAAAGGTTATGCTATTAGTAATATAGATTGTGTTATTTGTTTGCAACGTCCTAAAATTCGTCCTTTTATAGATGATATGCGGCGTTGTCTGGCCGAAATTCTGGAACTGGATACAGAAGATTTGTCAATTAAAGCTACAACAACCGAACAACTGGGATTTGAAGGAAGAGAAGAAGGAGTATCTGCTTATGCCAGTGTTTTGGTGTATAAGTTGTGAGATGGCGAAAGGGATGAAACGGATAAAATGGCAATATTCATTTCCACTGCTTTATCCGTTTCATCTGCTTTGATGTTTTAATACATATAATCCCACACCGGCAATTGTACCGGTTTGCCTTTCAATGCCTGGATGGCTTTTGCATTCAGGTAGTTTTTATGAATAACAATTCGGAACATATATTCATCGAACCATTTGTCTGTAAAGGTTAAGTAACCGTTGTGACCGTTGCTGCTGCCCCAACTGTTTTCGAATTCCCATTTGACAGGTTTGTCGTTCTGGTCGGTATCGCAGCCTATCAGAGTCATTGCATGTGAAGAGCCGCTCTGACGGGTCAGGATACGGTCTTTTTTATTCATGTGTAGTTTTACGCCCAGCAGGGATTCGTAATCGTACATTTCCGGGTCTAATATTCCTGATTCGCGGTTGGATTGTTTTCCCACATCACAGGAAGCATACATGGGTTCGTTGTTTTTTATAGAAGCCAGTGCGGCTGTTTTGATGTCTTCGTTTGGTAAATTCAGGTAAATCCAATTGATGCCTTCCTGGGTGTTCCGGTAATTTTCTATTTCGTAAGTTTTGTAATATTCCCGGGTCGGGTCATTCATGATCATAATGTAGTTGTCCGGACTGTAATCTGCCGGGGTTATTTCTTTATAGAATTGCAACGGAGTATAATTTGTCAGTTCTTTGATGTTGCCGTCTTTGTCTTTGTATCTCCAGGTAAATTCATGAGGCGGTTCGCCCAGACAAAGTGCCAGTATCCGGTATACATCTTTCAGAATATTGTTTTTTTCGTTTCTCAGTTCTTTGGTCTTTTTCCCTTGTTCTGCCATTGTCCGGAGTGTGATTCCCCCCAGCCGTAATTTTTCGTTAATGAGGCTTACCATTTGGCTGGTATTATTGGAATGAGCGGTTTCTGGCATTACTTCCTGGGGTACTACCCCGTATTTTTGAGCTGCATTGTAATACAGATTCCATACGCCGCCGTCGCCTACCGGTGATTTAAAATATTCTGTCACGGTGCGGTCGTCCATCGACCTGCTTGTGGTGGCAATAATATTTTCCAGAAAGAGATTTGATTTTTCGAATATATCCCAGAAATATAAATAGTTATGAGAAAAATCAAATTGGGACAGATTATATTTTTTCATTACCTGCGGCCGGAGAACATTCATGGAAGTGAACATCCAGCAGCGGCCGGAACTGTATTGGTTGGTTATTCCCTTCACATCTGCCCTGTATTTGAAATAGTGGTCGATTTTTCCCTGCAGTTCGCGGTTTAGTGCGTTGTCTTTTATATTTTTGTCATTTGTCAGTATGTTCTGGATAGCCTTGGTTGAAGCATCTTTTTTGAAACTGTCCTGTATTTCCTGTAAATCCTTTTGGGAAATGCTTTGGGCAAACAAACTTGCACTGGCCAGTATCAGGCCTGCTGTGATTAAACTTTTTCTCATTGCATTTGTATTAAAAATGACTACTTTATAATCTTTTCGTTCATTCAGAGATGTATTACTTCGTCGTATGCGGCAGCGGCAGCTTCCATGACAGCTTCACTCATCGTGGGATGAGGATGGATGGTTTTGATCAGGTCATGGGCTGTAATTCCTTTTTTACGGGCAACTACCAATTCTGCTATCATTTCCGTGACATTGGCTCCTATCAGGTGGGCACCTAACAGGCAGCCGTCCTGTGCATTAAAAATTAGTTTGACAAAACCGTCATTGGCACCGGCAGAGCTTGCTTTTCCGGAAGCTGTAAAAGGGAATTTCCCGATTTTCAATTCATAACCGGCTTCTTGTGCTTTTGCTTCTGTCAGGCCGACGGAAGCTACTTCGGGAGTGGTATAAGTGCAGCCCGGTATGTTGCCATAGTCGATGGGTTCGGGGTTCAGGCCTGCGATTTTTTCTACGCAGCAGATTGCTTCTGCCGAGGCAACGTGTGCAAGGGCGGGGCCGGGAACAATATCGCCGATGGCATAAATTCCTTCAATGTTGGTACGGTAATACGGGTCGACTTTGATTTTTCCTTTTTCCATTTCGATACCCGTTTCTTCCAAACCGATGTTTTCAACATTCGGGGCAATACCGACAGCCGATAAAACCATTTCAGCTTCGTAAATTTCTATTTGGTCTTTTTTGTTCCGGATATGGATTTTCAGTAATTCGCCGGAAGTATCAATACTTTCAACTGTGGATTTGACTAAAACTTCGATGCCTGCTTTTTTAAATGAGCGTCCTATTTGTTTGGAGACTTCTTCGTCTTCAACAGGCAGCATGGTTGGCATAAATTCAACCAGGGTGACTTTGGTGCCCATGGCATTGTAAAACCAGGCTAATTCTGAGCCGATGGCTCCGGAACCTACAACCAGTAAAGATGTCGGTTTATGGTCGAGTGTCAATGCTTCCCGGTAGCCAATAATGCGTTTCCCGTCTTGAGGGATAGCGGGTAGAACCCGCGAACGGGCACCTGTTGCTAAAATGATGTGTTTGGCTTCGAGCAGTGTGCTTTGTCCTTCGCTGTCGGTCACTTCCACTTTTTTCCCGGCAACCAGTTTCCCGCTACCGGAGATGACAGTGATGTTATTTTTTTTGAACAAGTATTGGATGCCTTTGCTCATTTTATCGGCAACTCCCCGGCTGCGGGCGATGACCGCGTTGAAGTCAGGTTCTGCATTTTCGATGTTGATGCCATAAGATTCGGCATGCCGGGCATATTCCAATACTTGTGCGGATTTCAGTAATGATTTGGTAGGGATACAACCCCAGTTCAGGCAAATTCCTCCTTGTTCTGCTCTTTCTATTACGGCTACCTGAAAGCCTAATTGCGCGCCCCGGATGGCGGCGACATATCCGCCGGGACCACTTCCGATGACGATTAAATCGTAATTCATGCTGAGTTCGGTTTATTTGATTTGTATGGGCAAAAATAACAATTACTCCCGGAATTTCAAACGTTTTCATTTATTCTTCTCGCTTTTCCCGGGCTTTGGAGCGCAAGGTAAAAATCCAGTGGCGTACTATCCAGCAAATCACAAACAGGACTAAAAAGCAGATGACAATACTCGTGCCGGAGGGGATGTTCAGCCAGGCTGATACAAAAAGGCCGATGACGGAGCCCAGGGCACTGACAATTGCCGATGCCGGCAGTTGTTGACTGAAATTTTTGTAGAAGATTCCGGTGATGGCCTGCGGAATGGTCAGGTAAGAGATAACCAGGATGATTCCGGCTAATTTGAGACAAAGCACAATGCATAAAGCAATGATGATGGTGGCGGAAACGTCGATGATGTTGACATGTACGTTGTGTGTTTTGCTATAGTCTTTGTCGAATGCGATATAGAACAGGGGCCGGAAGAAACGGCAGAAGAAGAGGATAATTAGCAGGCACAGGATGACCGATAGGGTAATCTGCCCGCGGGTGACTGTCAGAATGTTGCCGAAAAGGTAGGACATCAGATTGGGAGCGTAACCGGGAGTCAAATAAATGAACAGGATTCCGATGGCCATTCCGGCAGACCAGAAGATACCGATTAAGGAGTCTTCCCTCAGTTTTTTGTTGTCGGACAAGAAAAGGATGCTTAATGCTGCTAAAAGCGAGAATACAGTGGCTCCCAGCATGGGCGAAAAGCCAAGGTAATAAGCTATCCCCAGACCGCCAAAAGAAGTGTGGGTGATTCCTCCGCTGATGAATACCATACGCCTGGCAACGATGTAGGTACCAACCAGACCACAGCTAATGCCGATGAGAATGGTGCTGAGTAAAGCGTTTTGGAAAAAATCGTATTTTAATAGTTCGAACATGGGAAAACGGATGAAACGGGGTTGATAGACAAAGTTGACGAAACGGACCGGAGGAAAAAGTTAGCCGGAATGTTTTTTGAGGACCCGGTGCGGGACTTGACCATGTGTCACTAATTCAATGGGGCAGTGATAGGATTGCAGTTGTCCGGGAGTGATGAGATTGGATGGATGATAGTGCAGTTCGCGGTTGACGCAGGCAATGGTTTTGACATATGAGCAGATAGTGCCTAAATCGTGGGAAACCATGACTATGCTTAGATTTTTGTTTAATTCTTCCAATATTGCATAGAATTCTTTTTCAAAATGGCTGTCGACATAGGTGGTCGGTTCATCTAATATGAGTATCCGGGGATTGGAGATGATTGCACGGCAAAGAAATACCCGTTGTATTTGTCCGCCGGAAAGTTCTCCGATGGGACTTTTTTTGTAGTTGCCCATGCCGTATTTTTCAAGTAAGGTCCATGCCAGGTGTTTTTCTGCTTTTGTGTAAGTTTTATACAATCCTTTTCCCGAGAGCAGACCGGATAAGACCACTTCTGTGACATTGATGGGGAAACGCGGGTCGAAATGACTGTTTTGGGGCAGGTAGCCGAACAGGTTTTGCCGGATGTCCGGATAGGAGATTTCGCCGCTGAATGGTTTTAATAGTCCGAGAATCACTTTCAGCAATGTTGTTTTACCTCCGCCGTTCGGACCGATGATTCCGATAAAGTCGCCTTCGTTGATGGTCAGATGGATGTGGCTTAGTACAATTTGGCGGTCATAACCTGCTGTGATGTCTTTTAATTCGATGATGGATGCCATGTTGTATTTTCTGTTTTTCGGTCATCTGTTGCTGAAAATTCCAATTAATTTCTCCAGTTCCTCTTTCCAGTTTTCCGCCAGCGGATTAATGGGGATGATTTGAGCGTTGATTTCACGGGCAATCGATTCGGCATTTGTTACGTCGAATTGGTTTTGGATAAAAATCAGGTTGATTTTTTTTTCTTTGGCTATATCGATGATTTTTTTTAAATGCTCCGGATTCGGTTCTTTGCCTTCGTCTTCAATAGAAATTTGTTCTAAGGCGTAATCTGCTGCAAAATAGGTCAAGGCTGGATGGTAAATCAGAAATATGTGTTGCCGGTTGTTTTTGAATACTTCTTCCGCCTGTTTTGCAATATTGTCGATGTCTGTCAGCAGGTTTTCCAGATTTTTTTGAAATGTTGTTTGTTGTTCCGGATAACGTTTGGCTAATGTTTCATAGATGGTCATTGCCATTTTCCGTGCATTGGCCGGGGACAGCCAGATGTGCGGGTCGATACCGGTGTGCTGATGTTCCTCGTGTGAATGATGGCAACAGCCGTGCAGCAGCTTCAAACCTTCTGAATGGTTGATTACTTCGATGTGCTTTTGACGTTCTAATACCGGATAAAGGTGGGTTTGTTCAAAAGGCAGGTAACCAATGGTGAAGCATATATCGCTGTCGTATAGTTTTTGTAGTTGTCCGGTATTTAAATCACAGTTTGCCGGATTCATTCCGGGGGGTATCATCACGTTTACCCGGAGATAATTGCCTGCAATTTTTTCTACAAAGTATTTCTGCGGAAGGATGCTTACAGTAACTATCCGGTGAGTGGCGGGCTTATTTTTACAAGAGGATGGTAAAAAGAGGCAATAGAATAAAAATAGGGGGATGTATAAATATTTGTTAATTGTCATGTGATTGAAATTTCTCTGCGTTGTTCAAGGTCAACAAAGATAATCTAAATAATTTGATATTTGATGGGCTTTCCTGTGAATAAAAGTGGATAAATATTAACAGAAAATGTCCCGGAAACCGTTTATGGCTTCCGGGACATTTTTGTAGTATTCTGTAAAACTTTATTTAATTTCTTTCATCAGGCTGTCAATGGCTGCCTCAAGTTGGAGATCCCGGCCTTTCAATGCATTTGCCGGATCGTTTGTCACTTTTATATCCGGTTCTAATTGCAGATTTTCCAGAATCCGTCCCTGATTGTCTTTCATTCCTACTTGCGGAATACCGAAGACAATGCCATTCATCATGGTTTCCCACCATACAGCGGTCATAGTTCCCGGTACCGGCATACCGATTAATTTTCCCAGTCCCAGCTCCTTGTATGCCCAGGGGAAACCGTGTGCGTTGCTATAGTTGTTTTCGCTGACCAGTACTGCCGAAGGTTTGGTCCATTGGGCAAACGGGTCGATACCAATGAATTGTCCGCGCGGGACGAAAGTGGCAAATTGTTTCCCGCCTAACAGGTGAATCAAATCTTCGTGGAGCCAACCTCCTCCATTGTGACGGGTGTCCACGATGATTGCTTTCCGGTTGCGGTGGCGTCCCAGTATTTCCGAATAAGCTTTCCGGAAACTTTCGCTATTCATCGAAGCGACATGGATGTAGCCAATCTGACCTTTAGAAAGACTGTCTACCATTTCCCGGCGTTGTTTCACCCAACGTTGATAAAGCAAATTATTTTGTGTTCCATAACTGGTGGGTTTTACGTATTCTTCCCACTCTTTTTTAGTTTTTGGGTCGTAGACAGTCAGTAAGGTACGTTTGCCTGCCTTGCCTTCCAGAAGCGGGAAGTAATCTTCGCCTTTCCGGATTTCCTGATTGTCAATTTTCCGGATGATGATACCGGCTTTAATTTTACTGTCCGGCAGGTTCAGTGGACCCCGTTCCAGGATTTCAGCGATTTTTAAGCCGTCACCCTGATAGTCGTTGTCATAAAATGCACCTAACGTGGCAATGCCGGCCCGGTTGAATTGTCCGTAGTATCTGGCTCCGGTATGAGAGGCATTTAATTCTCCCAACATTTCACCCAAAACGTCTGCAAAATCATAATCGTTGTTGAGGTAGGGGAGGAAACGTTCGTATGCTTTTTTATAATAAGGCCAGTCTACACCCTTGAAATCTTTATCATAGAATTTGTCATTGACTTGTTGCCATACGTGATTGAATAAACCCTGACGTTCTTCAGCCCTTTTCAGTTCAAAATCGGCTTTATATCCCAAAGATTTTAATTGTCCGTTCCCTTGGTTGATGGTAAAAATCTGGCCACCGGAAAGCAGATAAAGGGTTTTACCGTCTTGGGATAATTTCAGTGAACCGCCACGTCCCATTTTGGACAGAATACGGGTGGAGTTGTTTTCGAAATCGTGTACCCAAAGGTCAGGTCCTTGCTCAAAGGCTGCCAGATAATAAAGTTTATTGCCATCGTTGGTTAATACGGCATCACCCAGATTGGAGGAATTGATAGTCATCCGGACCATCCGGTCTTCCAGATTATTAAGATCAATTTTCAGTTCCGGAAGTTTATTATTGTTTTCTTTATCTTTTGAATCCGCTTTATCCTTTCCTCCTGTTTTATCCGTTTTGTCTTTTTTATTCTTTTTCCCCTCTTCCGCTTTTTTATTTTCCGCTTCTTTTTTAGCTTGTTGGGCTTTTAATTCCTTGTTCAATGCGCGTTCTTCCTTGCTCATCCGGAATTCTGCATAAGCTTCGGGGTCCAAAAACAAGGCGTATATATCCCCTTGTGCGCCCCAGCTTCCGTGACTGCGCATGCCTTGCCGGTCAGTTTGCCATATAATGGCTTTCCCACCCATCATCCAGCGGGGGTTGGCATCACTGTATCCACTGTTGGTCAGGTTGTGAATTTCTCCTTTCCCGTCAGCTTTTATCAGGGCAATGTCCGGATGTTGCCAGCCTCCTTCTTCAAAGAATTTAGCCAGAATCCATCTTCCGTCCGGTGACCATTCAAAGGATTGGTCGCCGTCGGCATAAGAATAATTGTATTTAGCAGGCAATACCGTTCTGGATTTTTTATTTTTTACATCAACAACTTTAATTTCCGTCCGGTTTTCCAGGTAAGCAATTTCTTTGCCGTCGGGAGAGAAGGCTGGTTGGAAGCAGGCTGTATTTCCTTTGGTTATTTGTTCTTCTTCAATTTCCCGGGCATATGCGAAAGACTGGTCATCTTTATCTTTAATCCGTGCGATATAGAGATTCCATTGGCCGTCGCGTTCGGATGCGTAAACCAGAGAACGGCCGTCCGGAGAGAAATTTACATTTTTTTCGCGGGCAGCGGTATTGGTGATTCGCTTTGTCGTTCCGAATTCTGCATTGGCTACAAAAACATCTCCGCGGATGATAAAAGCAAACTCTTTGCCATTGGGAGAAACGGCGATTTCCTGTGCACCGTTGTTCCAACTGTATTTACTGACAACAGGTTCGGTATTGTCAGAGATGATATTGACAGCTACTTTTTTAGCCTGTTTGCCGGGTTGCATCGTGTATAGCTCTCCGTCAAAAGTAAAACAGAGTACATCATTTTCGGAACGTGAAAGGAACCGGACCGGATGCTTACTGAACCGGGTCAGTTGCTTGATGTTTTCAGGGGCATCTAAAGACATTTGGCATACATTAAAATCTCCGAAACGTTCGCTCAGGAAATAAATGGTGTTATCGTCAGAAGCCAATACCGGATAGCGGTCTTCTACCTGTTTGTTGGTTAAATTAGTAAAATTTCCGTTTTTCAGGTCGTACATCCAGATGTCGCGGCATACAGACGAAGTGTGGTGTTTCCTCCATTCATCTTCATAGCCTTTGCGGTCGTGGTAAATGATTTTGTCGCCTGCTTTATTGAAATTGATGTTGTAGGCTTCGAAAGTCAGGAATTGTTCCGGGCGGCCGCCGTTTACAGGGATAGAATAAATCTGGCTGCCTGACGGGAATTGGCCGTATTTCTGGTCAGGGGCGACTGAGCTGCGGTACAGAATGCGTTTCCCGTCGGGGGTGAAGCATTCGGGGTATACTGCCCCGGTGAATGTGGTTAAACGTGTCGGGGTTCCTCCGGTTACCGGAAGGGTAAAGAGGTCCATTCCTCCGTCGCGGGTTGAAGTAAATGCAATTGTCTTGCCGTCCGGAGACCAGACAGGATGACAGTCATAAGCCGGATGAGTGGTTAACTGGGTGGCTTTACCACCTTCACTATTGACTAAAAAGATGTCTCCCTTGTAGCAAAAAGCAATGGTTTTCCCGTCGGGAGAAATAGACGGATAACGTAACCATAGCGGGTTTTCCTGTGCCATCAGGCCGGAAAATAGCAGGGCGAAAATCCCTGTCAGGGCAATTTTGATTAAATTCATGTTTTTATAGTCTTGTGATTAAAATGCACAATAAATTCCGGAAATATGGTCATATTCCGGAATAAAGTACCCCTGAAAGTTGAATACCCAAACTTTCAGGGGACACTTTAAAGTCAGTATTTTACCTTTCTAAAGATTAGTATTCCCGTCAGGCTTGAGGTTTATACAATTAACTTTTCTTGTACAAGCCTAATTTATCCGGTTCGAAACTATTGATAAATTCAACGTGAGCAGCCACTTTTGCCTTACCGTAATTGATGAAAATTTCAGCAGACTTTTCGTATTTGCCGCAGCGTTGGGCATCTTGTAACAACAGGTAACCGATAATGGTGTATCCGGCTATTTCAACTAACCGGCGGGCATGGAAATCAGTATATTCCGTATTTCCGGTTTCTGCCACTTTTGCCGTACAGGCTTCCAGTTGGCCCGTCATGCATTTCAGGGTTTCCCGTAAATATTCGTGTTCGGGTTTGATATGTGCTTTTTCATACACTTCCCGGATGTATTTTGCATATTGTCCGGTGGTTACCCCGCGGATTGCAGCTACTACCTGTAATTGTGAAGTTCCTTCATAAATGTTGGTAATACGGGCATCCCGAACGTATCGCTGAATGGGATAATCTTTCATAAATCCGGAGCCGCCGTGTATTTGTAATGAATCATATGTGATTTCATTGGCATATTCACTGGCAAATAATTTTTGCAATGGAGTGTAGATATCGGCCAATTTCTGGTATTCTTTCATTTCATTGCGTTCTTCTTTGTCCAGGGCTCTTTCCTTAGAGATGTGGTAATAAGTTTTGTAAATATCTACAAAACGGGCTGTTTCGTATAATACGGAACGGATACCATGCAATTTGGCTTCCATATTGCTCAGCATTTCATAGATTGCCGGGAATTCGATGATGGCTTTTCCGAATTGTTTCCGTTCCTGTGCGTATTTCAATCCTTCGCGGTAGGCTGCTTCTGCAATACCTACGGATTGACCGCCGATTCCCAGCCGGGCAGCATTCATCAGGGCCATGACGTATTTGATTAAGCCCATCTTTCGTTCGCCTACTAATTCTGCCGGTGCATTTTTGAATACCAGTTCACAAGTCGGAGAACCTTTGATTCCCAGTTTGTTTTCGATGCGGCGAACCGTTACGGCATTGCTGTTCCGGTCGTAAATAAACATAGACAAACCGCGTCCGTCGTTGGTTCCTTCTTCAGAGCGTGCCAGTACAAGTGAAATGTGGCCGTCTCCGTTGGTGATAAACCGTTTCACCCCGTTCAGATACCATTGTCCGTCTTGCTCGTTGTAAGTGGCTTTCAATTGAACAGCCTGCAAATCTGAACCGGCATCCGGTTCGGTCAGGTCCATGGCACAAGTTTCTCCGGCAGAGACGCGCGGCAGATATTTGGCTTTTTGTTCTTCGCTGGCGAATTCGTTGATGGTTTCTGCGCAGTCCTGCAATCCCCAGATGTTCTGTAGACCGGCGTCGGCACGGGCTACCAATTCGGCTGCCATGATAAACGGGGTAATCGGGAAATTCAGTCCGTTGTATTTGCGAGGTAAAGAGATTCCGTTCAGTCCGGCCTGGTTAATCACGTCAATGTTTTGCTGAGTACCGGTGGCGTATTTTACATGTCCGTCGATAACCTGAGGACCTTCTGCGTCTACGGATTCGGCGTTGACAGCTATAACATCGCCGCAGATTTCTCCTACGATTTCGAGTACTTTGTCATAATTGTCGATTGCATCTTCAAAATCACGCGGAGCTCCTTCGAATTGTTGAGCTTCTGTATAATTCCGTTCTTTCAGTGTGACAATCTTTTCCATCAGCGGATGTTCCAGATGGAATTTTATATCTTCATTATCTGTATAAAAATTAGCCATACTTTAAATTTTAATTTCATTGAAATTTTAATGTACCGATGTGCTCATCCGTTCATTATTTACTGTTTTTCTTATAATATTGGATCATCTTGGGAATAACCACGTTCAAATCTCCGGTAATTACATAATCGGCAAATTTGTTGATCGGGGCATTGTTATCGGTATTGATGGCAATCACCATGGCGGATTCTTCCATGCCGGCAGTATGCTGGATTTGTCCGGAAATACCACAGGCAATGTATAATTTAGGGCGGACAGTGGTTCCTGTCTGACCAATCTGGCGTTCGTGTTCGCAGAAGCCTGCATCTACAGCAGCACGTGAGGCACCGACTTCACCTCCCAATACGTTGGCGAGTTCATGCAGTAGCTGAAAGTTTTCTTTGGAACCGACGCCGTAGCCGCCGGCAACGATAATCGGGGCTGCTTTCAGGTTTACTTTTGATTTTTCCATATGGCGTTCAATCACATGGATGACAAAATCTTCCGGTGAAGTGAATCGGTTCACGCCTATTGTTTTGATTACTCCTTGGTGGTTGGCGTTGAAAATCTCCTTACGCATCACGCCTTCACGGACAGTGGCCATTTGGGGACGGCAATCGGGGTTCACGATGGTTGCAACAATATTTCCTCCGAAAGCCGGACGAATTTGGTATAAAAGGTTATGATAAACTTTGTTGTTTTTCTTGTCTTCGTAATCCCCGATTTCCAGGCTGGTACAATCGGCCGTCAGACCGCTGTGCAGGGCTGACGATACCCGAGGACCTAAATCCCGGCCGATGCTGGAAGCTCCCATAAAGGCAATCTGCGGTTTTTCCTGTTTAAACAGATTTACCAGGATTGAAGTATGAGGAAGGGTGGTATAGGGAGCCAGACGTGGGTCGTCACCTGTCCAAAGTACGTCAACTCCGTAAGGAAATACTTGTTTTTCAACACCTTTCAGGTTGCTTCCCAATATAATAGCTTCCAGGTTCACACCTAATTCAGTGGCGAGGGAACGTCCTTTGGTCAGTAGTTCAAGGCTTACGTCTGCTACTACTCCCTCTTCTATTTCGCAATATACAAATACACTGTTCATAATTTTACCCAATTGTGTGATTTACAATCAATTCTTTCATCATAGCGTCGATAGCTTCGTCTGTGGGTTCCAGGATTTTAGCTTCTTTTGCCTGAAATACCACATTTTCAATGTTTTTCACTTTGGTAGGTGAACCGCTTAACCCTAATTCCTGAGGTTCGCAGGTGATGTTGTTCACACTCCATTCTGTAATTTTCAGGTAGGGACGTTCGTTCAGCAGATTGGTGTAATCTTCATCTGCATCCTGAAGTTCCTGGGTGGCCCGGGCGTATTTGTATTTCATTACAAACCGGGCATTCCTCGGGCGGCAGGGAGCGGCAGAACCGTTGACTGTCACGACGCAGGGCACGGGACATTCGACTACTTCTATCCCTCTTTCCAGACGACGTTTCACGGTTATTTTCTGTTCGGTGCATTTCAGGATGTCTTCTGCATAGGTTACCTGAGGGATACCCAGTTTTTCTGCTACTTGAGGACCGACCTGTGCCGTGTCACCGTCAATAGCCTGGCGGCCGCAAATCAGCAAATCGGTTTTCAGGTTTTTTAAAGCACAGGCCAGAGCATAGGAAGTTGCCAGGGTATCCGAACCTGCAAAAGCACGGTCGGACAGGAGATAACCTCCGTCGGCTCCGCGGAACATGGCTTCCCGGATGATTTCAGCAGCACGGCCGGGACCCATAGTCAGGATGTGTACGGTAGTTCCTTCTATTTTATCTTTTAATCTTAAAGCCTGTTCCAGGGCATTTAAGTCTTCCGGGTTAAAAATAGCAGGTAAGGCTGCTCTGTTTACAGTTCCGTCTGCTTTCATTGCATCTTTTCCCACATTTCTGGTGTCGGGAACCTGCTTGGCAAGAACAACAATTTTCAGTCCTTTCATGTTACATTATTTAAGTTATCCCGGAAAAGAGGTTATTCAGACTTTTGATTAGCGGTCAGATTTTTTGATAGATAAATACTAAACTTCCAAAAATCAACGTGTTGACTTTTTGAACACCCTCTCTTCCATTTTAAGATTAATATTTCAATTTTGTTATAAACAAATGCAAAACACACCCATTCGGCAGGTAAAGATAATACAATAAAGATAAAAAGGAAAAAAAGACGAAAATGTTTATTTGTTAAATTGTAACGAGTGGGTTCCGGTAATCTTTTTGAAACAAACAGGAGGCTGTTCAGACTTCCGGGACGGAGGTTTGGACAGGGATATTAAAGTTTTGATAAATCCGGTATCAGCCGGAGATTTGTTGCTTTGGTTCTGTTGCCGGGTTGTTTCCGGTATAGTTTGGATGCAGCAAATCTCCGGCAAAGATTTTAATAGTTTTGTGCGAATTCGCGGCCTGCCCGTAGTGCTTTCAGGTTCATACCGACCACTTCCTCCCCCTTGCGGGAGAAAATGGCACGAATGCCTTCTTCCAGATATCCGAATGGTATTTCGATAAATGGAGAAGCTGCACCAAGCATGACGAAATTGCCGGCCCGGACATTTCCGGCGGATTCTTTGGCAATCTGGTCGGCGTCGATAATGACTTGACGGGGCAAAGCCCGGAGTGTTTTCATCAATTCTTCTGTTTCCGGATAGTCCGGGATGTTGATAAACGGAGTGGAGTTGGTTACGACATATCCTCCTTTGCGCAGATAGGGCAGGTAGCGCAATGCTTCCATCGGTTCTACGGACAAAATGATGTCGGCACTGCTTTTGGCAATCAAATCCGAATAAATGGGCTGGTCGGATATACGCATAAAAGATTGTACATCTCCGCCGCGCTGGCTCATGCCGTGAGTTTCAGCCTGTTTCATATATAAATTGTTAGTTAAAGCGGCCGAGCCCAAAGCGGCTGCAATGGACAGGATTCCTTGTCCGCCTACTCCTGCTAATATGATATCTGTTTTCATAGTTTCATTTTTTATAATCTCTCCTGTTTCTGCAATCTTTTTTACTTTTTGCTTTTTTTAGCATCTCTGGCTGCCTTTTGGATGCATACTCTTCTGGGAATGATGACAGAGACGCCTTTATATTCCAGTTCTTCACGAATAATCTGACATAATTCCTCATGATTTTTAGGGACTGGAAGTAGTACCCGGATGTGTTCCGGATTTACACCGATGCCTTTGCAAATGGATTCTATTTTACCCAGGGCGGAAGATTCCTGACCACCGGTCATAGAGATGGATTCATTGTCGGAGATAATGACGGTGATTGGGGTTTGTTCATTTACGGCATCCAGCAAACCTGTCATTCCGGAATGGGTAAATGTGGAATCTCCGATGACTGCTACGGCCGGGAATAGTCCTGCATCGCAGGCCCCTTTGGCCATCGTGATGGAAGCACCCATGTCAACGCAACTGTTGATGGATTGAAAAGGAGGAAGTGCTCCCAGCGTGTAACAACCGATATCTGAGAAAACGCGGCCTTCGCCATAAGTGGAAATCACTTCGTTCAGAGCTTTGTAGACGTCCCGGTGGCTGCATCCGTTGCAGAGGGCAGGGGGACGGGGAGCTACAATTTCCGGGACCGGTGTTTCTTCTGTTGCAGGAAGTCCCAGGGCCCGGGCAACCCAGTCCGGATTCAGTTCGCCGTCCCGGGGCAATGTGCCGTCCAGACGCCCCGATATGTTTTCTTGACCGGGATAGCCTTTCAGTAATTCTTCAACAACCGGATATCCTTCTTCCAGTACCAGAATTTGTTTACATTCCCGGAGGAGGCGTTTCAGCATTTTCCGGGGAAGCGGATACTGGCTGACTTTTACTACCGGGTATTTACATTTGCCGTTGAAATGTTCCATTAAATAATTGTAGGTGATTCCGCAAGCAATGATACCCAGTGATTTGTCTTCTCCGTCCGTATAGCTGTTAAAGGGAGATTGTTCGGACGCTTTGACAAAGTCGGCTTGTTTTTCCAGTAATAATTTATATTGTTTCCGGGCAATGGCAGGTAATAATACAAATTGCCGTTTGTTTTCAGGCAAGTGCATGTGATTTTCCGGTAAAGTTCCGGAAGGAGTGACGCCTGACCGGGAATGTGCTAAACGTGTAGTGATGCGCAACAGTACCGGACTTCCGACGGTTTCAGAAAGAGCAAAACCATAGCGGGTCATTTCGTAAGCTTCCTGTTGATTGGAAGGTTCCAGGACAGGAATTAAAGCAAATTTACCATATACCCGGGAATCCTGTTCATTCTGTGAAGAATGCATAGAAGGATCGTCGGCTGCTGTAATTACCAGTCCGCCGTTTGCACCTGTGATAGCTGCATTCATGAAACAGTCGGCTGCTACATTCATTCCTACGTGTTTCATGCATACGAGGGCACGTTTTCCGGCATAGGACATTCCCAAAGCCGATTCCATGGCTGTTTTTTCGTTTGCTGCCCATGTCCGGTGGACATTCCGGGCAATGGCTTCTTCAGAATTTTGTATATACTCTGTGATTTCGGTTGAAGGCGTACCCGGATAAGCGTACACACCGGATATTCCACTGTCAATTGCTCCCTGAGCGATTGCTTCAACACCTAATAGCAATTGTTTTTGCATGATGTTTTTTATTTATAAAGTTTATGAAGTTCGTAAATTTATGAAGGAATAAGGTTTGAAAGTCGGTAAGGCTGTTTTCCGATACCTCATTTTTATTTGTTTTTTCGCTCTCTCTTTATAAAACTCATATGCTGACAAAGACGGAATACGAACCGTATTAAAGTCCCCAATGGAATTTCAGGGACCCCATGATGTAGGCAAGTACAAAATAATATTCAAAAGGCCGGTACATAATGTTTGGCTTGCAAAATAGCGATTAAAACGTTTGCGAAGATAATAGATTATTTGAAAAAACGAAAAAAAAATGGTATTTATATCTGTCCTTGGATTTGCTTCTGGTGAAAGCGAACTGCTACTATTTTACAAACTCACCTGTAATGTGTGATTTACCGTTGCGGAAAGCTTTCTTCGCAATCTGCAAAGTATAATTGTTTTGTGCTACACGTTCAATCGGATAATAGTTATTCGGGCGTTTCATCAATGTGCCAGATTTCCCGGTTTTTTTCTGCCTGTCCTAACCACATGGCCAGGCCGTTGCAGGTGTGTGCGCCGGATTCCCGGCCTTTTTGCATGAAGGTGGTGACTGCCGGATTATACACCAAGTCGAAAAGATAATGTTCCGGTGTCAGCGATTTATACGGAATGTCGGGATAACTTTCGGTTTTTGGCCAAGTGCCCAGAGGAGTTGTATTGACGATTAAGCGGAATTCCGGCAGGTAGGTAGATATGTCCGCATAACTGATTTCGCCCGGGTTGCGGGGAGTTCGTGACACTGTCAGTACCTCCATGGACAGGGATTGCAGGACATAACGGACTGCCTTGGCAGCTCCTCCGTTACCCAATATCAATGCCTGGCAGATACCGGAGGGAATGAAATTCATCAAGGCTTTCCGGAAACCGTGTGTATCCGTATTGTAGCCGCTTAGAAAAGGGCGGCCGTTGCGGTATCCGATTTTTACGCAATTGACAGCACCGACGGTCCGGGCTTCGTCACTGACTTCGTTCAAAAACGGGAGAATATTTTGTTTGTGTGGAATGGTGACGTTAAAGCCTTTCAATTGAGGGTATTCATGGAGTAATTTTTCTAATTCCCGGATATCTTTCATTTCAAAACGCAAGTACATGGCGTCTATACCTGCATTTTGAAAATACTCGTTGAAGTATCGGGGAGAACAACTGTGTCCGAGAGGACAGCCGATTATTCCGTATATATCCATGAATATGAATCAGGATTTTTTTTGCATTTTCCGGGCGAACATTTCAATTCCGTAAATGAGTGCAAATCCCAGCAGGCACATGAGGATAGCTTCCCCTAATAAAGGGTTGGTCTGAGTGAGTTCACTGAAATGCCGGGGAGAAACATTACTTTCCAGCAATGCTTTTTCTACGCCGTGACTGTCGGTATAGGTCTGGAGCGTTTCTTTCCATGGCCATACCTTATTGAGCGACCCCAGCATAAAACCGGTTAGTAAAGATACGGTCAGGTTGTGGTAATTTTTCAGCAACCAAGACAAAAGATGAGAAAAACTGATGATGCCGGCAGCAGCACCGATGATAAAAAGAAGCAGAACACCAATGTTCAGGTTACTGACTGCTCCCAGAATATAAGTGTATTTTCCCATAAGGAGCAGGATGAAAGCTCCCGATATGCCCGGTAATATCATGGCGCAAATGGCAATGGCTCCCGAAAGAATAATAAACCACCAGCTATCAGGGGTTTCCGCCGGGGTCATGACTGTAATGATATAGGCGGCACAAATTCCTGCCGCCAAAGCAATGACAGTGAGAATATTCCATTGTCTGATTTCCTTTGCAACCAACACCGAAGAGGCAATAATCAGGCCAAAGAAAAAAGACCAGATATAGATAGGGTGATTTTCTAACAGCCATGTCATTAATCTGGCCAGTGAAAAAATGGAAATAGCAATGCCTGCTACTACTGATATCAGGAAATTGCCGTTGATTTTTTTCCAGAAATCTGCAAACCGGAAACTGAATAATAGTTTCAGTGCCTGTAAATCTATGTTTTTAATGGAATTGATTAATTCTTCGTAAATGCCAGTGATAAAGGCTATTGTTCCTCCCGATACTCCGGGAACTACATCTGCTGCTCCCATGGCGCAACCCCGTAGAATCAACAGCAGATAATTGCGTTTTTGTTTCATATCTGTCTTTCTAATATAAAAGGTGAAAAAAATAACCCGTGTACGGGCTATTTTTTTATGACATTGCGGTGTTCAAAACGGAATAAGTCGAAAACCGTTTTTACCGGTGTGAATGTTGTTAACGGAACTTCGACAAATATAGTATTCCAATTGCCCATCGCTCCATTCCAGAGTCCCGGCAGTTCCTGTACTTTAATATTTTGTCCTTTATATGATTTGTCAGTGATAAAGCCTTGTTCCGGGTCAATAAATTTCTCCAGGTCGAATTTTTTCCCTTTGTAATTCCTTACGCCGCAGACCAAATCCACCGGATTGAAGTGGGTAGCCTGGTCGAACACTTTTTTCTGGTCCTTGTCTTTCAGATTGATTTGTGCCGATTCCGCAATCTGCAAGCGTGCGCTGCCATCTTGGGCTTTCACCCAGAATGGTCCTCCTCCGGGTTCTCCTTCATTTTTGACCATTCCGCAAACACGAATCGGCCGGTTCAGAATCGTTTGAAGATGTTTAATTCGTTCCTTCCGATCGGAGAAAGTTTTACCTTCGGCTTCCCGGTAGCCGATGGCAGGCAGGAACGTTTCGATTTCCTTCAGTTGTTCTTCGGTCGGTTTTTTGTCCAGGATTTCCAGATAACCGAATACTTTTTGCTGGATGTCCAGCAGAGTTCCTGCCAATAATTTTTTATATTTCACCGTGTCTCCTTTGGAGCGGTCCGGAATGACATTGTCAATGTTCTTGATAAAAATAATGTCCGCTTTCAGTTCGTTAAGATTGTAAATCAGTGCACCGTGTCCTCCCGGGCGGAAAACGATTTTTCCGGTTTCATCCCGGAGAATGTTGCCGTCAGTATCGATACTGACTGTATCGGTGCACGGTTTTTGGATGGAAAAAGTGACATTGTATTTGATGTTGAACATTTTTTCAAACACTTTGGTTACTTTTTTCAAACGGGTTTTGAAAAGATTCATATATTCTTCTGAAACCGTAAAGTGTAAGTTGGCTGTTTTGCCATTATGACAATACAAGGCACCTTCGACAAGATGTTCGTCAAAAGCGGTACGCACAAAATCCCGGTAAATATGGAAATCCACTAACCCTTTCGGAGTATTGCCGTAATTCAGTCCTTTTTTTCCTAAAATGTATTTCAGGATTTCATTGAATTCCCGTTTTTCCACCATTTTGCTGATGTCTTTCCCGTTGTGCCACATGGCGGCAGAAAGATGCATATAGAAGGGGAGTTCATCTAATTTCAGGAAAAAATCGTGCATGCTGCCCGGTTCTTTGACCTGTACAAATTCCAGAAACTCTCCGACTGTTCCGTGGTAAGTGTCCATGAAGTGGTACAAATCTTTGAACATGCGTGTGGCCGAACCGGATGCCGGGACCATTTTCAGCACGTCTGATTTCCGGCAGGCCTGTTCGTAATTTCCGGTCAGACGTTCTTCCTGTTCCGGTTCGATGCGGGAGATACCGTTACCGATGGTGGCCGGTTCAATGAGATTGATAAAACCGAATCCTTTTTGAAAATTGGTCAGTTGACGGTCTATTTCGCTGACTTTTATCTCTCTTTCTTTGAATTGTTTTAAGTCTTCTTTGGTATAGCTCATCATGAAAGTATTTAGTATGTCCAACCGTTTTTGCGGGAGAAACCGGAGGTTACTCTTCCTCTTCTTCGTCGTATATTGTTTCCTGGTTATCCAGTTCTGTTTCGTAAAAGTCCTCCGCTTCTTCCAGTAGAGAATCAATATCATCCTGACTCAACGGTTCTTCGTCAATCCAGTAGATTTTCTGGTTGCTGTAGAATCCGTCCAAATCGCACTGGATGATGCAGCGTGGTTTTTCCGTATGTACAACATAAACCAAATCAAAGGATTCCTGAGAATTGTCCGCGATAAGAAATTTAGGCAGCATAACTTAAATTTTACAATTAATTAGGACAAAGATAGCAAAAGATTTGAAGATTTCCATATTTTCCCGTCGGGCATTCCTGGATTTGTTAAAATTGACTTTATTTGGGCGAAGGTGTTTAAAATATTGTTATTTTTGCACAATTTATTGTAATGTATATGCGAACTTGTTATGCGTATGTATAAATTTTTGTTGATTTTATGTTTTTTTGGAGTATCTTCATTACTGTCTTTTTCTCAGTCCAGGGTGGCGGATTACCGGTCAAAGACTGAAAAGATTAAGTTTGATAAGGATACCGTTTGGATTATTAATACTGAGTACGATCTGTATCATCTGAATCTGGAACTGAAACTTGATTTTTCGGAACAAATCCCCGTACCGTCTAGAATTAAGTGGAGTGCCCAATCGGCATGGGAGAATGTTAATCCGGGCGGAATGACTCATATGTATGATTCCGGGTTGCATGAATTGCAGTTGGAGGACCCTGCCGGGAAGATTTACCATTATATGGTATTCAACAGAATGTTGACTGCAGACTTCGAGCTTACTCCGGATCCTTTTCAATTTTGTCTGGAAGTGGGCGGGGACTCTTTGCTGCTGGTCAAGAAAAATTTTGAACAGAATCTGCCGGAAACGGAGTATGAGATTGTGGTTGACGGACCGGCTTTGTTTGAAGAGGGAGCTGCCACACTTTTTGATGCGTCCGAGTGGTTTGGTCCTTTGAAGGACTCGGTATGGATTGTTTTTAACCATCAAACGGGAGTGAAGCCATGTAATATATTCATCCGCATGACTTATACCGATGAGGAGAAGAATATTAAGATGACAGAAGAAACGAATCCGCAAAAGGTTTCCGTATACCGGGCTCCCAATGTGAAGAAAATTTTTGATTACGAAGAGCCGGGAGGAGGCGAAATCAAAGATGTAGAGGTATGTGCCAATAGTGCGCAGTCTGTGGTCAATCTGAACGAAGATAAGTTGAATTATTATCAGTACAAAAAGGGTAGTTCGGCACCTGTTCCCAGTTATGAATCCTTCGCAAAAGCGAAAGATATGGAAATCCATTATTTTTATACGGATACGCTTTATGACGGCATGCCCGAAAGTAATTGGAAGGATGTGTCGGGAACAGATATGGTGTCCACAACGTCCGATATTCTGTTTTTTGTTCCCGGATATTATAAAATGATGATCACTGCCAAAAACATGTGCAATGAAGTAGGGGAAATCAAAATTGATACGTTATGGACACATGAGACGGGAGATAAAAATAAAAAACGTTATTTCAGGGTATACTCCAATGATGGGACAAAACTTGTCTGTAAAAACGAAATGTTTTGTACGAATGTTTCGGATGCTATCGTTATAGTTGATTACAACGTGCGGCGCGGATATGAAGCACCTCCCGAATATGTTCTGACTGCAAATGAGTATGATATTAAGACGGGTGCGTCGGTTTCGGTTGACATCTGGAAGAACGGGCGCATAGTGACGGGGGAAGAAGCCAAAGGCTGCGGATGCGATTCTACTGTTATCAGCGTCCGTTTGAATGACAAGGATTTTTATGGCGAGTTGAATTTGAATGTGGAACGGAATGCAGATTGCAGTGGGGGAGGGCGTGAGTTTAAGATCAATGTGGGGCGTGAACCGAAAATTGATACCAAACAGCTTTACAAGGAATTGATTAAAAAGCATGCAATCTTGTTCGATGGTAAGTATTACAATCATTGTGATACTTTTCTGTACCAAATGCCGATAGATAGTCTTACATTGCCGGCTTGGGAAAGGGGATTCGCTTTGGATTCCATCGGTTTCTATGTCAGACAGGGAACTGCCGGAGAAAATCCGTTGATTTACTATCCTGGGGACAAAAAACCGTATCAATGGCTGGATTCTACGGATGCAGATTCGTATATACGGATTCGTTCTTATAATGCTTGCGGTTGGAAAGAAGACACGTTGCAACTGAGGGTGAATGCCCGGCCGCAGGTTGAATTGTTGCGGGATTCTGTCAGCGGTAATGATTCGTTGTGTATAGGTTTTGACTATCCTTATTACTGGGGCGGAAAGTTACCGAAAGAATATGAAATATATTTGAAATCAGCCGAAGCGGTATATGTGAACGATACATTGAAGGCAGGGGGAGTGCAGTTTCAGATCAGGAACGGGGATACCATCCGGCATACCCTGAAAGGAACTGCGGGGGAGACGTTTTTAATACAAAATAAAAACATGCCTTCGTGTTCCCAGGATTCCTTATGGAAAGTGGAAGTGCTGGCACAACCGGATACGTTGTTGCATCCGGACAGTGTGGGATATTGCTTAGGGTCAAAGGAATTGGAAACCGTGAAATTGTTTGCAACGGATAAATCCGATTTCAAATGGGGGGAATGGAAACTGAATGCCGGGGAAATGCGGAAAGAAAGATTGCCTGTTTTCAATTTGACCGGCGGTGTGGATACTTTGCGTTACAAATTGTCCCGTTCCAAGGGATGTTATATCAATGGGGAGCTTCTGTTGCGTCCGCAAACAGTGCCGGAGTTGAAACTGGCGGATTATGTGCAGTACTGCTTGCCCGATACGATTCTTTCTTTCCGGAAGGCGGAGATGGTAGAAAATATTTCTGATTGGAACGGATGTAATCAATTGTCGGTGTATGAGAATGAAATCAAGGACTCGAAACGTCGTTATCAGGATACGAAAAATGGTCCGGTGAATTCCAAATACGAGCTTCTTCAGGAAGATAACGGGAAGAAATTTATTTATGAAATGGTGAATACCCGGGTGGAGGTTGCATTGTTGGGAAACTGCCGGCTCCGGGATACGGTGCAGTTGCATATATCCAGTCCGAAATTAGAGATTTTGAAGTCGGATGTGCTGGTATATCCGTGGGATACATACGATTTTGCCCATTTGAAGACCGGACATTTTATCGATACGGCCCACCTGAATCCTGCTACTTTGAAATGGACGCTTCGTCCGGAAGGTACTGTCTGCGGTACGGGATTGTACGGGGGAAGTTATTCATTGACAGCAGCAGACAAAGCCAAAGATACCCTGATGTTTGAATTGTCGGCCCAAAGTTATTGCGGACTTGAGTTGAAAGATACATTATATGTTGAGATAAACCATTTGAAAATCAATGGATATAAAGATACCATTTGTAGCAATGAGGAGGGGTATGCTTTGTGGGATAAAGTGCAATGGTCGCATGTTGACCTGACTTCCATCCGTTGGCAGATTCTTTATCCGGCAGTGGCTCCTGGAGAACTGAGCGGACCGAGCGGACCGGATGTAAAATATAAGCCGGGCGACGGGACTGATTCCGTCCGTATTTTGTTTGAGGTTGCATTGGAGAATGTGCCTACCGAGAAGACATACGATACGGTGGTATTGCTTATCAATCCTGCTCCCATTCTGGAATTTTCGAAAGATACGCTTTGGGCTTGCAATCGGTTCATAAAATTGAAGGAAATATCTTCGGAGTATCTGCATGCAGTTCATACAACCGGAATCGGGCGTGGTGATTATGTGTTGGAAGGACAGAGCAGGGTGGGAGGCTGGTCCGGTACACATGGTGATTATACATTTGAAAATGTAAATCTGGAAAATTTTTCCGGTGATTTGTTTCAAAAAGTTTCTTACGAGGCATTGGGACTCCGTGGTTGTAAAAGCATTTTAGACACTGTCGTATTGGCGCAGCCGGTTCCGGCGAAAATGGAATTTAAACGGAAGCATGAGGAAATGTGTGCCGGCGACCGGATAAAATTGGATACATTATATACCCTGACCGGGGAAGACCCGTTTGTCAGGTGTGAGTGGGTGTTGGCAAGCGACGTCCTGGGGCACATTGAAAACGGATATTATGTGGCGAACCAGCCGGAGGACAAAATACAGGAACTGAACGTTTCAACTTATAAAGAGTATACCTGTTATTCAGGAAAATCTTCCGGAAAAGTATTGCAGACTACTGCTGTCAGTTTACCATTGACAGTGCACCGGGAACCGATATTCAACGTTGTGCACCGGCATGATACGTTATGCCGGAATACTCCGGAGATACGCATAGAACGGAATTGGGTGAACGTGGAGAAGAGTCTTTATCCGGATTATCAGGATTCGGTGCGGGTGAACGGTGTGCGTTTATTAAACGACGGAATAAATTACTCGGTGAATAATGAAGATAGCCGGGAAAAATTAGTGGTGACTGTTGCTCAGGGACGTTGCACAAAATGGACTAAAAGCGATACCATTTATCTGTATCGTTTAGGGTCGATGTTCAACGGCACTTTTTCCGTTCCTGACGTCTGTGAAGGCGGACAAGCGTTGATTGACAAATCGAATCTGAATATAAGTCCTCTGGCAAGTCAGGTGAAATGGTCGGCAGACGGAGGAACCATTACTGCCGATAATAATTATTTTGTACCGAACAAGGATGTGCGCAATGCTTTTGTTCATCTGTCGGCTAATGCTCCGCACGGTTGCGGTACGGAAAAGCTGATTGATGTGCCTGTTGCTATCGGACGCAAACCTCAGTTGCAAACCAAAGAATATACGGTATGCCGTTTGGCGGGACATAAACAGCAGATTGTTGCGGCGGTGCAAGACCCGACGGTGCAAGTGCAAAAGATTGACTGGCTGCGTTGCGGAACACCCGATGAGAAAATCATAACTACCGGTCCGTCTGAACAAGAATGGACTTTTACGGTTTCGGCAGCCGATACGCTTAAAACGGAAGTATGTCTGCGGGCAAGAATCCAAAGCGGCGGGGCATGTCAGGGTATTTTTGAAGATACAGTCCGGATTCGTTGGCAAGAGAAACCGTCTTTTTCCATCCAACCGATGGAGATTTGTCAGGCCGATACAACGGGGGTTGATTTACAGACAAAGGTGCAGGTGACGAATGCAGGGGTTGTGGCATGGAGTTTACAGACATTGAATGCGGGTACTTTGACGGGAGGTCTTTTTGTACCCGGAGAATACAGCGGACAAGCGGCGGTAAATGTGACAGCTCCCGGTCTTTTGGGGTGCCCGGATGAAACCCGGACGGTTACTGTCAATGTGAAAGCTGCCCCAAAATCCGGCATTATAGCCAATGGTGAAAATTGTACTCTGCGGCAAGTGGTGCTGAAACCCGGAAACAACCAGACGACGAGTTACGATTGGGAGTTTGGCGATGGCGAACAAGCCAGTGACGGAGTTAATCCGGTTACTCACAAGTTCCAGGCCGAAGGTAATTATACCATTTTGTTGAAAGCGCATTTTGATAACGGTTGTCTCCGGGAAGAGACGAAATCCTGGAGTGTCCATCCGACTCCCCAGGCGATGTTTACTTTGCCGGTTTATTCCCCCATAAATAAGACTGTTGCATTGACCAGTACTTCTTTACCGGAGTCGGTATCCTGTCATTGGAGTGTGGATGCTGCCAACTATACTGTGGCGGATGCGTCTCATATTTTTACGGCAGCCGGGATGCATCAGGTGCGGTTGGTGGTTACTTCTCCGGAAGGATGTACAGACACCATAGAAAAGTCTACAGAAGTTTTGAACAAGCCTGTCGCTGATTTTGATGTGGTGGTGGATTCTTGTGCGGGAAAGGTGAGTATTACCAATAAGTCTGTCCGGAATGAGGCTACCGTTGCCTGGGATTTCGGAAACGGCGAATCGGTGTCCAGTACCTGGGAGCCTTCGGAAAAGTCCTATCCTTTGGTATGGCAAGATACTTTATATACAATACGGTTGACATTGGCCAATGTATCGGATACGGTGGAATGTGCCAAGACCTTTAAAATGATTTCCCGGCTGGAGCCCAATTTTGAAATCTGGACTTCCAATCCCTGTAATAAAACAGAAAAAGAAATCCGTATCCTGACGCGGGGAAGGGCCGATACTACTTATATTGATTGGGGAGACGGTTCCCAGCCACAGATGTGGTTGTTGTCTAATCCGGTGAATGTACTGGAACATAGCTATCCGGAAAACCTGACTACTGCATCCGTGGATTACCGGATAAAATTACGTTCGGTGAATACTTGTCACAGGCCGAATGTTGTCGAGAAAGGAGTTTCCATTGTTCCTTTGCAGGTGCGGGCTAAGGTATTGGAAGCGGATGATTTGACCGAGTATAAAAATAAATGCTATGGGAACGACCGAGGATTCTGGAATAAGTCGTTCGGATTCATTTCTCAGGGATACACTTGTGAATGGGACTTTGGTGACGGTACACCATTGGAGACCGATACGGTGTCTGTTAGACCGAAAGCGCATATGTTTGCCAGACCGGGAGAGTATTTTGTTCGACTGCGTGTTAAAGATGAGTGTAATGAAGTACAGGATTCTTTAAAGATTCTTGTACATGGGAACGATAGCCTTACTTTTGCTTTTGAAAAGGATAACGAAAAATTGTGTACGGGAGACAGTATTCGGATATGGTTTGTACAACGGGGGGAAGAACCTTTTACGAACCTGCGGTGGGATTTGCCGGATGGAACACATCAGAAAAATATAGATACGATTTATTATAAATTCAATGATCCCGGGGCATATTATGTGAGTTTGAGTGCGCAGGCAGACGGGTGTCAGGAGAATCCCAGGCCCAAAAAGTGTCTTGTGCAGCAAACGCCGAAAGCATCGGTAGAATACACCCATGCTGATGTAGAAACCGAAGGTTGTACTCCGTTAAAAATACCATTTAAGGCGGTGAACTATAAAGGAGGAACGGATAATGTGAGAACATATTGGGATTTTGGTGACGGTTCGTCTTCGATAGAGGTAATTCCTCCTGCCAAAGTATTTGAGACTGCCGGTCAGTATACGGTGAAGTTAAGTTTGGAATCTTCCAATGGTTGTGTATCTTGGGACTCTGTTTCTGTTACAGCCCGGATTACGCCGGCCACAACATTTGAACTGGAACAGCGTTTGATATGTTCTAATTCCGGCAATTTTGAAATTACTGCTTTCAACCGGACCGATTCTCCGGACGATTGTACTTTTGAATGGTACAAAGGAGATGAGGTGGTTTCAATGGATCCCGTTTCCGTGACCATTCCTTTTGCCTATTTTCATGGTAAAGAAGAAATTGCATTGCGTGCCATTCATAAATTGTCGCAGTGTGCTTACAAGGTGAACGATACTATTGTGGCATCCTGGCCATTGAAAGCCACTTTGTTGGTTGCTCCCGATACAATATGCGGCGGTATGGAGGTGATTTTTACTGATACTTCTACGATGGCTGGTGCAACGCAGCAATTCTTTTTTGATGACGGAAGTTTTGAGGAAGGCCGGGAAGTCAGGAAAACTTATTGGGATGCCGGGAAATATACCTATGACTTTGTCCTGACCAATGCCGACGGATGTGCGGATACACTCCGGGATACGATTTTTGTTCATACGTTGCCTTTGGTTGAATTTGACTGGAAAAAGGACAACATGGTGACAGGTGCGGATATTTTACCCAATCCGGAGATAGAAAGCGGAGGAATGCGGTTTACGAATGCTACTGTCATCCATTTGCAAGATTGGGAAAAAGACGGATTGCGTTATCATTGGAATTTCGGCGACGGAAATGTTTCTGAAGAAAAGGAACCCGCCCATCAGTTTGCTAATAACGGTTCCTATGAAGTGTGGTTGCATGCTATTTCCGGCATGGGGTGCAGGGACAGTATTTCGCATCTGATAGATATTGCGGCAATCAAGGGTTTATATTTCCCGAATGCGATAATTCCGGCTAGTAATGATCCCGGGGTGAACCGTTTTCAGCCTAAGGGAATCGGATTACATGTTTTTACTTTGAAAATCTATGCCCCGGACGGAACATGTGTCTGGCGCACGGATAAGTTGGATGCCGGCCGGCCAGGTGAATATTGGGACGGCACTTACAACGGGCAGTTAGTTCCCGCGGGAATATACAACTGGAATGCTTCTGCTATATTTATTGATGGTAGTGTTCAGAATCATATAAATGGTACCTTAATTTTAATTAGATAAAAAATAGGCATGATTTAATAAAATATTAAAAAATATATTATTTTTGCCCCTCAAAATAGACTAGATATGTGTCGCTTTATTTTATTGAGTGTATGTATTTTGATATTATCTCTCTCTGTTAAAGCGAATTATGTTCGCATAACCCGTGATTTGTCCATCGCGGACCAGGAGATTTATGACACCCATGTGAATGTAAACTTTTCGATTGCCTGGGACAATTCATGGCGGGATGATTTTAATTGGGATGCGGTTTATATCTTTTTGAAGTGCCGGAGAAAGAATGAGGTGGTGTGGCAGCATGTTTGTCTGCGGCCGGATTATCACCGGGTGAGCAACGGCTACGAGTATATGCTGGCGTCTAATGGCACCAAGGAGTGGATGCCGGGGCTTTTTATTTTCCGCAATCGGAACGGTTCGGGCGATGCCGCGGTAGACCTTACGCTGCAATGGGATTACAAGAGAAACGGTTACTCGAAATCGGACTTTTCCCTGCGGCAGTTGGACTATACGGCGATGTGCATCGAGATGGTGTATGTGCCGAACGGTTCGTTCTATGTCGGGGACAATTATTCCAACAATACTTTCAAGGCGGCCTATCAGCCTATTTGGGAGAAATACGATCTGGTGAAGATTGATGGCAAGAACAGTTTTAATAGTGACCTGTTGCCGCCGAGGATAGGCCGGTTGGCCAATCCGCCCGAGAAAGCAGCCAATCACGTGAACATGAATGTGAGCGGTAATAGCCGGGAGAATGCCTGGGTATCCGGACGCTCAGACAGTCTGGGATTCTGGCAAATCAGTTTTCCGGAGGAAAAGACGGTCCGTTATTTCGGTATCAGTGGTGTATCGGGAGGGCCTGTGCCTCAACAGTTCAAGCTGTTCGGCAAACGGAAAAACGATGCGACTTGGACGGGACCGCTTTTTACCGGTACCTCCGCCGACTGGCTGAACGGTCCGGCGGATTCTTATCCGGTGAGCAAATCGCTGAAAGTGGAGCATCCCGGTTCCTATACCGATTATATGATCCGGTTCTACGGAGCGGCGGTGGCCATTAACAATATTTCCATGACGGACAAGGATCTTTCCAATTCCACCGATTTCGCCTATTTGGTAGACAACTACAAGAGTGCGGTCACCCTGTCGAACAGCGGCCGGGGAATGTATGCGGACGATGCCAGCACCTGGAGCGGTTCTTTAGGCACCGGTTATCCGACCGGCTTCTACGGTTTCTATGTCATGAAATATGAGATTTCCCAAGATCAATACGTGCGTTTCCTGAATAAATTATCGCTGGACCAGCAGAAAGCGCGGACTATCGGGGACGATTTGCTGAATGTGCCCAAGGGCGGTTATGTGTTTGGGGATTCCCATACGCAGCCGGAAGCACGGAATGGCATTGTGGTGGCTACCCCTGCCGAGGATGGTAGATCGGTGGTGTTCGCCCACAATTTGACAGACGGCGGAGAGGGCTATTCCCAGCCGGACGATGGCATGACTGTGGCCTGTAATTTCTTGAATCCATACGATATGCTGGCATACGCCGATTGGACCGGCTTGCGGCCGATGAGCGAAATGGAGTTTGAGAAGGCTGCGCGTGCGGCCTATCCTGAAACGCCGGCGCGGGGCGAATGGGCGTGGAACAGCGGGGAGTTGACAACGCTTAAAACTGAAGGTACACTGGAAAATCCGGGACAGGCTTCCGAACGGTGGAAAGGGGCGAACGTGAATACCAAAGAGGGCAAGTTGGGAGGACCGGTGCGGTGTGGTTCTTTTGCTGCCGCTAATGGTTCGCGTGTAGAGGCCGGTGCTTCCTATTGGGGCGTGATGGAATTGAGTGGTAACTTAGCGGAGATTTGCTACAATGCCAATCCGGAGGGCCGGGGATTCCAACAAGAGGAGAAGTCGCACGGTGACGGAACGTTGGCTGCGAACGGAAATACCAATGTGAGTACCAGCTATTGGCCGGTGAGTACGGAGGCTTTCGCTTTACGCGGAGGTTCCTGGAATCATGACTCCGAGATGGCGATGGTGTCCGATCGTACCAAGGCTTGGACCGGCTATCAGGATTTGAAGAACCGGCATCCCGAAGTGTCATTCCGATTGGCGCATAGTGTTGGCAGTATCGACAATACTACCTTAGTGACTTATCTGACCCTTCAGAACGGTCAGAACACCATGACTGGTAATTTGGATACGGTTTGTGCCGGAGAGATATATACCATCAAAGGTTCCGATTTGCTTTCCTCTTCCTCCACCTCTACCAACGGCGGGCGGAAGGACGTGAAGAAAGAATACCGGGGACGATGTGAGTACATTTGGTATTTTAGTGAAAACGGCGGTGCGACTTGGAATGTGATTCCAGAGGCACGGGATCGGGATTTAATCTACGACCATTTTGCCAACGATGGTAGTTCGAATCACGAGGTTTGGGTGAGACGGCTGATGATTACACCGGAATACGCTTCCATGAGTGGTACGGCTAGAGTGACGGTGGTGAACACCGCTTACGAGCAGTACCGGATGAGGGATACGATACGGTTGAATAATGCCGTATTGGGATGTCTGATAGAGACATCGGCTCCGGCGCAATATACCTGGCGGTGGAAGGGGCAGGTAGCGGACCCTGTGCGGGTGTCAGGTCGGAATGTGAGGTCTGATTTTTATGCGGCAGACCGTGACCATTTTAATGGACTCTCAGGTATGAGTTTCCCGGTGGAGTGTGAAATAAAAATCCAAAAATGTACCATCAAGACGGAGGTGGAGATATATGTCATGCCGCGCAACGAGAAAAAGGTAATTGCTTCCAACGAGGTGAAAATCAATTCGGACGATCCGACCCGGAGGTGTGGAGTGTTAATGATGAATCCGTTGGACGGAGAGGTATATACCACCGTCAAAATCGGCAGTCAGTGTTGGATGGCGGAAAATGTCCGTACAGCGGTACCGGGATATAGTTATATACAGACTGGAGACGGTAATCCGAAAGTTAGGATGGGTATGTTTTATGCCAGACATGCGGATGTAATCAATACTGTCTGCCCGTCGGGCTGGGAGATGCCTTCCAAAGCGGATTTCGATGCCTTGAAAACCTATCTGGACAGTGACGGGACCAACACTTCCGGTGTCAAGTTGAAAGCCGGGAACTATTGGAATGTAACTGGAAGCAACCTGGTTTATCAAGGAGACAACAGTACCGGATTCGGTGCTTTCGGTGTCGGGTATTATCAGAACAATTATATGGGAACTTATGTTTTTTTCGGTACATCGGACGGTTATGAATGGTATCTGAGTCCCGACAGAGCTGATTTTGTGTATAATGGCGGCTGGTCACGTATTCTTTCCATCCGTTGTATCCGGAAATTGGACAATTGAGAATAGGCAAAGCAAGATATGAAGAGAGGAATCGTTTTTTTATTGTGGATGGCGATGTGGTTGCCGGTGGAGGCCAACAATGTCCGCATCGTGAAAGAACCGGACATCGCTGTCGCGGCTATTACGGATGGTATTGCCCTGATTGAGATGGATATTGCCTGGGACAACTCTTGGAGGGACGAGTTCAATTGGGATGCCGTTTATATCTTTCTGAAATACAAGCGAAAGACGGAAACCGCTTGGAAGCATGTCTATCTGATGGACGGGGGACACGCTATCGGTTTGCCCGATTTTGAGTTTCAGATGGCAAAGTCCAGTACGGATGTCAATAAATGTATGGGAATTTTTATCCAGCGGAGTAAGGTGGGGTCCGGTTCGGTGAGCCGATTGTCGTTGAAATTGCGCTGGCTGTTAAAAAATAACGGTTTGGGACAGGTGGACTTTTTCAATGACGAGGTGGAATATCAGGCCTCCTGCATTGAGATGGTTTATGTGCCGATGGGGGCTTTCTGCCTGGGAGACGGAATCTCCGAGAAGACGTTCCAACGGCATCACCGGCCAATTTTGCCGGAATGGGACTGCCTGAGTTTGGATACGACCAAAATGGAATATTTGGCGTTGGGGAATCAAGTTTCGGATGATTACCGGAATTTTCCGCCGGAGAATGCGGTGAATCGGGTGAATAACGCTTCGGACTTGAACAATGCGTGGCGGTCATCGGAATCCGGTAAGACGTTCTGGCAGGTGCATTTCAAGGACCGCCCCCGGACCATCCGGTATTTTGGTGTGAGCGGACTGAGCGGGCAGGCTCGGCCGGATACCTGGAAATTGAACGGCAGCAAAGATGGCAAGAGTTGGACGACCTTGTGGCAGGGAAAAGTGCCTGACTGGTATATTGGTGCTAAATCCTATCCGGTACAGTATGCCTTGGAGGTAAATCAAGACAAAGTGGGTGCTTACAGTTATTACCAGATTGAAGTGGTGACCGCTTCCGGGTATGTGGTGGCTAATAATATCGCTATGACCGAGGTGGACTTGAAACAAATGACCAACGACGCTTTTGTGGTAGACCGGCCCGATGGTATCGTAATGGATATGGAGACCAATCTGAGCGCGAATGACGGCGACTCCTGGTCCGGTACGCTACAGGCCAACTACCCGACCGGTTTCAACAGTTTCTATGCGATGAAATATGAGATATCGCAGGAACAGTGGGTACGGTTCCTAAATAAATTGGAATACAACCAGCAGAAACAGCGGACCATCGGTGACCGTCTGGACGGTCTGGCGGTGGGCAAATACGTGTACGGTTCCACTTGTCGTAATGGAATTGCCATCGGTTCGCGTGATAAGGGGGCAGTGGTATTTGTCAACAACCTGACCAATGATGCGGGCAATGCCATTGCTCAGGAGGATGACGGCCAGACCATCGCCTGTAACTACCTCAGTCCGGCGGATATGTTGGCTTACGCTGACTGGTGCGGTTTGCGACCACTCAGCGAAATGGAATATGAAAAAATGGCCCGGCCTCCTTATCCGGCGTTACCTCTTCAGAAAGAGTGGGCGGGAGGGGATCCGGCTCTGTTGGTGAAACCGCTCGCTTCGGGACTGACCGATGCGCGGAAAGTGACGGAAAGAATCAATCTGAACAACGGACGGCATGTGAACGTGAACGCCGGAGGCACTTTGGGCGGACCGGTCCGGGTGGGGGCTACTGCCGTTGGGGCGAACAACCGCACCGAAGCAGGAGCCGGATTTTGGGGCTGTCTGGATTTGAGCGGTAACTTGGCGGAAATTTATTATGCCTGCAATAACAATTTAGGACGTAATTTTCATGATATTCTACAGGCTCACGGAGATGGCGAACTGGTAGTCAATACAACGGTGGCTACTGCCGGCAATACGAATATGTCCACCTCTTATTGGCCGCAGGACCCGAGAGCGTTTATTCTGCGGGGTGGCCATTTCCAGTCACAGCGGGATGATGAACTGGCGATTTCGGACCGTTCCAAATACGCTTATTTCTCGAATTTGAACGCCAAGGATAGTTTGTCGACTTTCCGTTTGGGACACAGCGTTTCCAAATTGAATCCGGCGGTTTCCGTACCGAAGACCTACTTGACCTTGGTGAATGGAGGTACGTCCGTTTCCAACGGTTCGGCGAAGGATTCCGTCTGCTCCGAGGCCCCTTATCTCATCCGGGGGACGGATGTGACCACGTTGCCGGAATATGACGGCGGACGTTATTCCTATATCTGGTACAAGAGCGAGAACGGTGGTACGAATTGGGAAATTATACAAGGCGAGGAAGGATGTAACCTGACCTATCGCGATTTTTTCAATGGAAGCGGTACACCGATTACGGTTCTTTTCAAGCGGCGTACGTTGACTCCTACTTGGGCTGACGATACCAAATACGTGGAAATCAAGGTGATTAACACCGGTTTTACGTTTAATCGGTTGCGGGATACCATCACGATGGCCAACCATGTACTCGGCTATTGGGTGGATACGAAGACCTCTGCCCAGTTCATCTGGAAGTGGCGTTCCGACAAGGGGGATGTGCTGATGCACGTTACCAAGGGGCAGATTACTTACGATTATTACGCTCCGTTGCGGAAACAGTATGGGAGTCAGATAAAAGGCAAGCAACGCTTGGTGTGCGAAATGAATTTTATGGGGCGGTGCGTGAAGAAACAGGAATTGGAGTTGGTCATCGTGCCGAGACCGACAGATGGTGTGGCTTCGACAAACATTGCCATCAACGCTTCCAAACCGGAGTATGAGTGCGGAGCGGTGATGAAGGATGTCCGGACCAACACCGGCAAACCGGAACTGTACAAAACGGTGCGTATCGGTGACCAGTGCTGGATGGCGGAAAATCTGCGCTATCCGATGGGAAACAATACGAGATTTTCGGAATACGACCCAAGTGGAGAAGTTTTGGGGGCCTATTACCCTTGGAATGCCACGGTGCGCGATAATGCTTGTCCTGCGGGTTGGCGGGTACCGAACAACAGCGATTTTTCCAAATTAACCAGTTATCTGGAGCAACAGTATGGCGGGAATGTCGGTATCCACGTGAAACAGGGGGCTTATTGGAATTATAAGGGCGGAAAGCAATATTTGGGAGACAACCGGACCGGGTTCGGAATGCCGGGTTCAGGGTATTTTTACTATGGTTCTTCTTTTCAGGCTTATGCAGGGAATGATGGTATGGGTAACCATTATACGAATTATTCCTATTTGGGTAGTGCAAGTAACTACTACTATTATGGGAGTCATGCTGCCGGATGGTTGACTCATAGTTGGTATTGGACAAGCCACAACTATTATTTTCCTATCCGTTGCATAAAGAATTAAAAAATAGAGCGATATATTATAAAAGGATAAAAGATGAAACGACTGACGGTTTTGTTGTGTTTTTGGTTTGCCGTACTGGGAGTGCAGGCGAACAATGTTCGGATTATCGAGGATGCGAAGATAGGAAATCTGGAGAACGGCTATGCGGAACTGACTTTTACGATTGCTTGGGACAACTCTTGGCGGGACGATTATAACTGGGATGCGGTGTATGTTTTTATGAAGGCCAAACGGACCACTGATTTGGAATGGAAACATACCTATTTTATGGAGGATGGGCATGTGATGAGTGCGGGATATGATTGTTGGCCGGGACGATACTCAAGTACGGACAATTATCGCCAAGGGGTTTTTATTTACCGGAAAACCAAAGGGAAAGGAGATGCAGTGGTAAGTGCCACATTGCATTGGTATTATGCCGGTAGTGGTTTTTCGGTAGCGGATTTGCAGTCTGAAGCGATGGAGATGTCGTTGCAGTGCATCGAGATGGTTTATGTGCCGATGGGACCTTACTATTTAGGTGATGGCGTTTCTAAAAATACCTTCCGTAAAAAATTCCGGCAAATTTTGCCGGAATGGGATCTCATCAATAGCCACGATCCTTCGCAAAAATTTACAGCTTCCGCGCCGTATGGAGCTAATGTTAGTGTTTCTGGACCGGCCAATCGGGTGAGTGAGGCTTATGCTAGTTGGACAGTAGCATCGGGAAATATTTATTTCACGACGGCGGGAGAGAGCTATTGGCAGGTGGAGTTTGCCGAACCGAAAACGGTACGCTATTTCGGAGTTTCCGGATTGAATGGTTACGGTACCTATCGTCCTTCCTCTTGGTCGTTGTGGGCATCGAAAAACGGGGAGGACAATTGGCAGGCAATTTCCAAAACCTACTCGGCGAATGAGTGGCCGATTGAATTACTTTCTTATCCGGTTTATAATGCCTTACCGGTAATTCCGGAGAGTGTTGGTGCCTATCGCTTTTACCGGATTAAAATGAGCAATCCTAGTTATGGTTCAGTGATTAATAATGTGGCGTTGACCGAAAAGGATTTGTCGCAGGTGACGGATGATGGTTTTACGGTGGACGGACAGCACATGCAGATGAATGCGACTACTGGCCTTTTTGCCGAAGACGGGGACAGTTGGTCCGGTACGTTTTCCGGTACCATTGAGAGTAACGGAACCAGAAATACCACCAAGGTTTATCCCAGTGGTTTTGAGGGATTCTATGCGATGAAATACGAAATTTCGCAAGAGCAGTATGTACGTTTCCTGAACAAATTGAATGCTACTCAACAGAAGGCTCGGACCCGGGAGGATTTGGACCAGTTGGAGGAAGGAGAATATGTTTTCGGGACGCATCGGGATCGGCCGAATTGCCGGAACGGCATTGTGGTCGGGGCGCGTTCCAACGGTGTGGCGATATTTGCTTGCGACCTGAATCCGGATGGGCGGGTATCGCAGGAGGATGATGGTCAGACCGTGGCCTGCAATTATCTGTCAGTCAATGATATGTTGGCATACGCTGACTGGGCGGGATTGCGTCCGCTCAGTGAAATGGAATACGAGAAGATGGGACGCCGTCCCTATCCGCAGGCACCGGATGCGCGGGGGTGGGCCGGTGGTGTCCGAGATTTGGCAGAATTGCCTACCGGAGAGGTGTTTGCTCCCCGAACAACGAAGGGGGGAATAGACGAAAGGCTGATAGACGGCAACCTGAATGCCGGCGGCAAGGTGTCTGGTCCGGTGCGGGTAGGTTCTTATGCCAGCGGGGCACAGGTGCCCTCGGAGGCGGGAGCCTCTTATTGGGGAGTGATGGATCTGAGCGGTAATTTGGCGGAATATTATTACAATGCAGGAAGTACCGGAAGGGGATTTGGTGATGCTTATTACGGATATTGCAATGGTGATGGAGCTTTAGATGCTAATGGTGAGGCGAATATCCATACGAGCTATTGGCCTCGGAATGCTAAGGCGTTTGCTTTGCGGGGAGGCAGTTTTATGAGTGAAGTGACCGCTATCAGTGAGGGGGAAACTGCTCTGTCAGACCGTTCCCATGCTTTAGGAGCAGCCTCTCTGACGAGCCGGGACAGCACGATGACTTTTCGGTTAGGACATGGCTATACTTACCTGACGTATAAACGTAATACGACTTATAGCAGTTACCTGACCCTTTCCAACGGTCGGACCACCAAGAGCGGAACGGCGACAGACAGTGTCTGTGTGGGAGATACCTATACCATCCGGGGGTCCGAATTGTTGGATGCCACCGGCAATCCGGTGGATGGTGGCGGAAAGACCTCCTACCTTTGGTATCGACAAGAGAATAATTCAAGTGAATGGCGGATTATTCCGAATGAAAATGGTCGGGATTTGGTGCTGACCGATATCTGGTCAGACAGACAAAATGTGAATAATAATGAACGCTTTCAGTATTTTTATGTGCGGCGGATGGCTTTTGCCCCTAATGGTGCGTTCCATGTGAGCAATTCGGTGCTGATTTACCGTATCAATCCGCGGTTTACTTTTAACCGGTTGGCGGATACGATTCGGGCGGACAATTCCGCCTTGGGCTTTGTCGTGAATACCGGATTGGAGACGACCATGAGCTGGCACTGGAAAGCTGCCGGAGCGGATGGAAGCAACCTGCCGTTGCAGTATTCGACTTCGAGCGTGAATTGGTATGTGCCGAAGCGGTCTGACTTTAACGATATTGCTGGACAGACCCATGTGGTGGTCTGCGAGATGGACTTTTTCCGTAAATGTCCGCGCCGGCAGGAAGTGACGGTTCATGTAGAGAAGCGGCCGGTAGTGGGTGTTGCTTCCAACGACATCACCATGGGGGGGAGCGACCCGAGCAAGGAGTGTGGTGTGGTGATGCAGGATATGCGTACACAAAGTGCTTCCCGCCTGTACAAGACGGTGAAAATCGGCAACCAGTGTTGGATGGCGGAGAACCTGCGGTATGACGGAGCGGGGATGTCCGCTTACAGTGGCTTGAAAAATGATGACCCCTCTGGGGATAAATACGGTCGGTTGTACAAATATAATGCCACGGTGGTAAACAATGCCTGTCCGTCGGGCTGGCGGTTGCCGACCCGGGCGGAGGTGCAGGTGTTGGTTAATAACTTGGGTGGAGACAACTATGCGGGACGGAAGGCTAAGGCGGCCAATTATTGGAGTTACAGAGCTGGAATTGAGCAGGAGAATAATTCCGGATTCAGTGCATTGGGTGTGACTCATGCCATTAATACTCCGCATGAAGGTAGCTATTTCTATATGGTTACTTCTGACAATTATTATTTCCGAATGGATTCCGATAACAATTATTTCAGATATGTCTCCAGCTGGGGTAGTTCTTATATGACTATTCGTTGCATTAAACGTTAAGTAAAGGTATGAAAAGGATTTTGTTGCTTGTTTTTTCCCTGATGTTGGGGATGGCAGCGCAGGCTTGGAATGTGAAAATCACCAAAGCCCCTTCTTATGATGTCGAGAAGGTGACCTCTACGCTGGCGGAAATCCACCTGAGCGTGGAGTGGGAGGGATCCTGGCGGGACGCTCACAATTGGGACGCGGTCTATATCTTTTTGAAATGCAAAAAGGCAACGGATATCACCTGGTCGCATGTCCTGTTGCGGGACAGGGGGCATGTGGCGGGGAACGGATTCGAATGCTATACAGCGGTACATCCGGGAGGTACCGCCAATAGGGCACCCGGTCTCTTTGTTTATCGGGCGGCGAAAGGGGGAGGTAAGTCTACGGTGGATTTGGTGTTGAAATGGAACTATGCCAACAATGGGCTGACTCAACGCGATATGCAATATGTGGGGGTATCCATCGAGGCGATGGCCATCGAGATGGTCTATATCCCCAAGGGGCCTTTCCGGCCGGGAGACCAGTGTGCCAAAAAAGGCTTTCAAAAGACCTACCGACAGATTCTGCCGGAGTGGGATTTAATCGGTCCGGATACCAAGATTCTACTCCCTTCGTGGTACAACTCTGTGGATTCCCAGTTCGAACCGACGGAAGAGTATTGGGATCCGGGACAGGTGGCGGACCGGGACAATGATATCCGGACGACAAGTGCACCTTCGGCATGGGTTTCTCCGTATAAGCATCAGGCGGACATCATCTTTGAATTTGACAGTCCTAAAACCGTGCGTTATATGGCGATAGAGTTATACGCTAACGCCCTTGCCAACTGGAATCTGCATGGGTCGAATACATCGGGTATGCCGAAGCGTTGGAACAAGTTAGGCTCTTTCGAGGGAGCTTTGGCGACCCTCAGTTCCAATCAGGCCTATCCGGCCAAGCGGGCTGTGCCGGTCGATAATTCGACGGCCTATAAATATTACAAAGTGGAACTGACGATGGCGAGTACGAGTTACTATGCCTATGTCCGGACCATCTCCATGACTGACAAGAATTTGGAGGAACTGACGGATGACGCCTACATCATCGATGGTCCGGGTAATACCATCAATTTTAATACCACCGACTTGGGGCTGAATGTTAAGGACGGCAGCCTTTCGGGTTCGTTGAATGTCAATTATGCCGTGGGATACGAAGGTTTTTTCGCCATGAAATATGAGATTTCCCAGCGGCAATATGTGGATTTCTTGAACAAGTTGAGCATAGAGGAGCAGAAGGCGAGGACCATCGGGGAACAGTTGGCGGAACTGGAGATGGGGGATTACGTTTATGGCGCGGGAGACCACAAGGCACCGGTCTGCCGGAACGGCATTGTGGTGGGGGCGTTGCAGGACAACCGTTACGCTTTTGCCTGCAACCTGACGCCGGGTGGTTCCGACAACAAGGGCTACAACGAGGCGAACGATGGTGAGTATATCGCCTGTAATTTCCTCAGTCCCAATGATATGATGGCCTACGCTTCTTGGAGTGGTTTGCGTCCTTTGAGCGAATTGGAGTACGAGAAGATGGGGCATCAGACTATCGATTCCCTCAGCGGGAAAGTATCGGTGTTTCCGATTGGGGGGTATGCCTGGGGAAATGCTGTGGGGCAGTTTCCCAGCAACAACCGCATTGACAAGTCTGGCCAGGCGGACGAGAAATTGAGTTCCGCCCATGCCAACATTGGGGGATATGTCACCGGACCGGTGCGTTGCGGTTCGTTTAGTAACGGTACATCGGGTTTGGCGCAGAGTTCAGGGGCATCATTTTACGGGGTGATGGAACTGAGCGGCAATTTGGCGGAAATTTATTATCGGGCAGAACCGGGCAAAGAGATTCTGTACCAAACATTGGCATCGCACGGTGATGGCCAGTTGACAGCTGCAGGGGAGATGCATACGGATAGGGAGGGGTATTGGGGACGTCCGAAGGGTTATCCGGTCAATTGCGGCAATTCGCTGATTTTGAGGGGAGGAAGTTTTGCTTCCAGAATAACGGATCGGGCGATGCTTGCCGACCGGGGAGAGGAGAACGGCTATGCGGGTGGTGGGTTGAACCGGAAGGATAGCACTGTGACATTCCGGTTGGGCCATAGCGTGACAGCCCTTGAAACGAATAATGGTGATTATTATACGGCTACATGGCTTACTAATGAAAACGGAATGGAGGCTTATGAGGGAATGACGATGTACGACACTGTCTGTTTAGGTGTCAGCGGCTACACCATCATCGGTTCCGATCCGGTGGCAGACGGTTTTTTAGTGCCTTCCGGAGAGGTCCGTTACGTTTGGTATGTGAGTAAGGATGGTACACCCTATACACCGATTGTGGGGAAAAACGGCAAGGATTTGCGGCTGACGGCGGCGGACCTGGAACACTATTCCCATACCTACCGGACCTATTCCTATAAAAGGCGTTTCTATACCCCTACGCAGTATTCGGAATCGGGCGTCGTGGCTTTGCGTGTGGGGACCAACAGTCCGTTTACCCGGGACAAGGAGGAGCGGTTGCGGGTCAGCAACCAGATCAACGGTGTATTGGTGGAGTCGATGCCGAAGGCTACTTTTCAATGGTACAGCGATATGGGAAAAGGGTGGAGAGCGTTGCCGGCCTATCATACGACGGAATATTCCTCTTATTTGAGCGTGGTGCGGGACTCTTTCCCGGCAGCCGGACAGGGAACGCTGATTTGTGAGGTGACCACCAAAGAATTGGGCTGTAAAAAGACGGTGACTGTTCCCATTACGGTGGAGGCACGGCCTACAACAGGAATCCCTTCGGCCAGTTTTATGTCGCAGTTGTGCGGCAGGAGTGCGGTAAAGGACCTCCGGGACGGAGAGATTTATACAACGGTGAAAATCGGCAACCAGTGCTGGATGGCTGAAAATATGCGCTATAGGGGAACAATGGCTACTGGTTCTATGTACTATTCACCGGTAGACCCGCAAGGAAAAATGTACGGTGTGGAATATTATGCATATTATACGAATATTCCTCTGATTTGTCCGGAGGGGTGGGTTGTGCCGAGCGTAACCGATTTCAATACGCTGAAAGCGATGGCTAACATTGACGGAGAGTCGCCGGAACAAGAAGGGTTCCGCCTGAGGGCGGGGAACTTTTGGTTGGTGGGACGGGCCAAAGGGTATTATAACGATTATATCTACGCCAAGGAGTGGAACCACGGGCAGGATCCTACCGGTATTGAGAAGCCCTGTTTCAATGAATTGGGTTTCGGCCTGATGGGAGGAGGATACGATAGCAACAATCCGCATAATTCCAGCTATAATATGGCTGTGTTGATGGCTCGTTATCCTAATTATAATGGAGGGCAGTATGTCTGGCGAATGACTTATGACGGAAAGACATTTTCTCATTGGACGTATGGTGGTTTTTATACTCCGGTGCGTTGTATATTGAAGTCGACCAGTGTAGATTAAAAGATTAAAATTAAGCAAAAATAGGAAAATGTTGAAACGGTTTATTTTACTATTGCTGTTGGGCAGCCTGGCCCCGTTGACGGTGTGGGCGCAGGCAAATGTCAATCCGACCAAGTACAAGACCGGTGCGGGGGATGGTTTTGACGCTTCGCGTTCCGAATCGTTTGTCTGGGAAATTTTCCAGCCGGAAGCGGTCTGTGTGGGAGAGGATGCCCTTTTCACGATGCAAGTCGAGGGGAGTTTGCTTTATAGTTACCGCTGGTACAAGGTGGGCGAGAAGACCAAGACCTTGTCCACGGAGAGTTACCTGCGGATACCGAATTGTCAGGTGAGCCAGAACGGTACGAAATACCTGTGCGAGGTGAAGGACCTGAATACGGGGGAGACATTTCTCCCCGAAGACACGTTCCGTTTGGTTGTGAAGACAAAACCGGTGGTGAGGTGGCTGAACACCCGCACTGACACAACCCTCTGTCTCGGGCAGCACCTGGAATTGCGGGTATTGCCTGTCGTGCCGGGAGAGTATGTCTACACTTGGTTCGGCGATGGGATTGTCGGCAATGCGGGCAGCGAGTCGGTGACAGTTTCTCCGGAGCAGGATATGCGCTACCGGGTTTCTATCAGCAACGGCTATTGCGTTTCCGATACCATCGGCATGCGGGTGAAGGTGAGGCGTTCGGAGGTGAAATTACCGCAAGACATTCAATATACCGTAGACGGTGAGGTGAATCTGAAACCGTCGGCCGGAGAGGGCGGTACGCTCACTTGGTATGCGGGAGGCAATAAATATACCAACCGGGAGGTGTTTAACTGGACTATGCCGGCGGACGTGGAGAGTACGACGGTGAAAGTGGTCCGTACGGTAAACGGCTGTGAGGCCGCAGACTCTATCACCATCCTGAACGAGACGGCGATGAAACGTTTCTTCGGTGGTGCCAATGACGGTTTTGTCGAGTCGCAGCAAAAGATTTCCGTATCGGGCATAACGCCGGTGCTGAGCGAGGTGTGTTTCGGTGATCCGGCTTATTTTACCTGTAACGTGGGTACCATCGGTACCTATACTTATCAGTGGTACAAGGTGGGACCTAACGGCAAGGATGAGGAATTGATGGGGTGTACGTCCAACCTGTTGACGTTGTCCGAAACGGACGACATGGCGACCGCCGGCAAGTATTACTGCGTGGTGTATGACCTGGATACGAAACAGAGTATTACGACAGACCCGGCCACCTTGGTCATTCTCGACCGGCCTGAAATCAATATTCCGATGTACGACACGGCTATCTGTTTGGGTGAACAGGTGGTGCTGAAAGCGAGCCGGGAGGCGGAGGAAGGGGAGATTTTCCGCTGGAACGGTGTGAATATCCTGAGTAACCCGAGTGACCAGCAGATTACTGTTTCTCCGACCGAAAAGTCGGTTTACCAGTTGGTCGTGATGAGGGGAACTTGTATGGCCTCGGCAGAGATTACCGTGGATGTGCGTACGGTACAGCTGCATACGCGGAAAGTGGCGGATGTGCTTTTGGGCGACACGTTGAGACTATCCCTGCCAACGGAAACGGGAGTGCGTTACCTTTGGACCTACGAGGGTAAAAATACAACAGGTACCAGCTTGACCATCAAACCAACGGAAAATACGGTGGTACATGTGGAGAAACGGCTTGGCAGTTGTAAGGCGGCAGATTCTACTCTTGTCTATGTAAAAGAGTACGGCATTGCAACAGGACAGGATAAGACCTCCCCCGAGGACGGTTACGCGGAGTCGGTGCTACCGTTCCGTATTTTGTCGTTAGATTGCCCGAAACAGGTGTGCGTGGGCGATGAGGCGGTGATGAACGTGGAAATCGTGGGCTATGACGTCTATCAATATACTTGGAAAAAACGGTTGCCGGACGGCTCGGAGATAACGGTCGATACGGTGAGACAGCATACCATCGCCAAGGCGAAAAAAAGTGATGCCGGTATTTATTTCTGTGAGGTGAAGGATGTACGTTCAGGCGATGTGTTGGTATCCGATGAATTGACGTTGGAGGTGTTGCCGGTGCCAATGTCCATTATTTCGTTCGTACAGCCGGATTTGGGCGAGAAGGAGTCCATCTGGGTTTGTGCGGGAACCTCTTTGGTGATGAAGGCGGACCAGCAGAACGGATGTACCTATCTGTGGGAAGGTGTCGGCCTCCTCGGCGAGACCGACAAGCCGACGGTGAACGCCTTGCCGGAAAGTACCGCCACCTATTCGTTGGTGGTGAGCAACGGAATCTGTAGCGATATATCATTGGTACAGGTAAATGTATGGGACATATCGGTGGATATTCCGGAAGTGAAGATTGTGAACGAGGGCGAGGCTTTTGTGGTGGAACCGCTGACGGAAATACCGGCGGGCGGCAAGCTGACCTGGTCGTTTAATCGGGGTACGGAGCGGGAAGACTCCCGCTTTGTGAGCAACGGCATATCGCAGTCCGGCTACTTGCGGGTGACCCTGAAGATGCAGGAGTGTTCGGTGGAGGATTCCATGCGGATTTACGTGCGTGGGTTCAATACGTTCCGGGGTGGCGATGAAGATGGTTATGTCGAGTCGAACAGCAGTTTTATGATACAGGAGCTGCATTATCCGCAGATGGTTTGCGAGCATAGTGATGCGGATTTCTCTATTCGCGTGAAGGGTAGCGGAATCTATTCCTATAACTGGAAACAGGTGGGACTGATGGATCCGATCTCAACTGAGGCACTTTGCTCATTGACCGATTGCTCGATGGCCATGTCCGGGCAACAATATTATTGTCAGGTGACCGACTTGATGTTGGGCAAGACCCTGACGAGCGACACGATTACCCTTCAGGTGAGGAAAGGACCGAAAGCGGTGATCAATTATCCGGATCGGGGCAAGTCTTATTGCATTGGCTCCAAAATCCGCCTGGACGCGCGGAAGAGCGAAGAGTCGAAAGAATCGCCGGATATCGAATATGTCTATTCCTGGGAAGGCGAGCGGATAACGGCAACGGAGTCTCCTTATGCCGTAGAGGTGCAGCCGTCCAAGAGCCAGGTGTATACGCTGAAAGTGTCGTCCGACATCTGTTCGGATTACGATACCATCCTGATTAAGGTGATAGACCCGAGAGTGTCAATACCTTCTGTAATTTATGCGGAGGAAGGTAAACCGCTTCCTATCCGGGCGGATGTGTGGAACGCTTCGGTGAACGCGACGGTCAACTGGTGGCACAACGCCCTGTTTACCCCGAACCAGAATCCTTTTGTCATTAAGGATATTAAGGAGAGTGCAACGGTGGTGGCCGAAGTGGTGGATCAAGGTTGTAAGTTCTCGGACACAGCTCGGGTGTATGTACGTACCAACCGCTATTTTGCCGGTGGTGACGATGACGGTTTTATGGAGTCGTGCAACATTCCGGAAATCAATCCGGACATAACGACCGTACTGGGTTGCGGTGGTGTGGATAGTGTGGAGATGGTGGTGCTTTATACTGGTGATCCGAGAACTTTTGTCTGGCAGAAGTATGACAAGACAGCAGGTCGTTTTGTAGATGTAGCCGAGACGCCCGGATTGTCGGGATTAGGTACTCCCAGCTTGAAAATAAAACCGTTGGTTCCTGATTTCTTCGGTGAATACCGTTGTGTGCTGACCAACGACTGCGGAAGTACTTATTCGCTGACCTATAAGGTGTCTAACGGTAATCCTCCGCAGGTCGCAGTCCATAACGATACTATTTCCCTATGCGAGGGGTTGAAGGACCAGGATTTGCAGATGATATTGGCGGAGGATGACATTACCCAGGAGGTGAAATACCGCTGGTACAAGAAGAATCCACTGACTGGTGTGACGGAACAATTTACACCGGAGGCCTCTTTTAATAAGAAGATACTTCGTATACCGGAGGTAACTCCTTCCTATGATGCTCTGTATCTGATGGAGGCAGAAGGAATCTGCGGAGTGGCGAAGGATTCTGTGCGGCTGATTGTGAGTCGAAAGGTTGCTTTCCGGGTTCAGCCCGAGGATACGCTAGTCTGCTATAATACGAATGTGTTGTTGCATGCTCATACGCAGGAGGGGAAACATTGTAAATTTATATTGAAGAAAGTGGTACCGGACAACAGCTATTTTGAGGGTTTCCGGGTGGAAAAGGCATATCCGGCGAGCACGGTGAACCGGTATGAATTCAAGCCGGCGTTGATGGAGGATAACGGCTGGTATGTCTGGACGGTGAAGTCCTCTTGCGGTGATTCCATTACTTCCCGGATGTTCCGGATGACAGTGGAGAAACCGTTGCAATTCCTGGCGCAGACAGCGGATACGACCGTCTGCTTGGGTACTCAATTGACCTTGGAGGCGATGGCGGAATCACCGGATTGTCCGGATTCCAAGATTACATACGAGTGGAGCAAATTGAGCGAAGGGGTGTTGAATTACCGGACTTCTTCTTTCTCGATGACGGTGACGTCCGCGACGGAAGGTGCCTATCTTTGTGCGGCCACCAATGTCTGCGGAAGGGTGGAAATGGACCGTCCGATTGAGGTGGATGTTCATCCAGAACTGGTGATTACACACCATCCGGAATGGAATCAGGCCGGCATTTGCGAAGATGGTATGTTGGAATTGAAGTTTATGGTAAACTTGACTAGTATTGTGGACAGTGTTCGTTGGTATAGGGATTCGGGTGGCAGTAGTTTCCGGATAGAGGACGAAGGTGACCGGATTGTCGGTGCAGATGACTATGTGCTTCATATCGATTCTATTCGTCCGGCTGAAGCAGGTCTCTATTATGCCCGGGTATATAATGTATGCGGGGGATACAAGACCATAAACGTGGACATCAAGGTGGATGAAAAGGCTAGGATTGTCAAGCCGATAGAGGACTTTTTCAATAAGGAGATTGTTTGCTATGACGAAGAAGCGGAATTGCAGGTGACGGCGACTGGCAAGACGGTATTGCTTTATACTTGGTTCAAAGGGGAAGAGTTGATAGGGAAGGAGGGGAATACCCAGAAAGTGGTTTTCGATCAAGATGCCGTGTATCGTTGCAGTGTGCATAACCATTGCGGGGATGCCTCTTCAACGTGGAGCGTGCATGTGGTGACTTTGGATACATTCCGTCTGCACTCTACAACCGACACCCACTATTGTGAGGGTGATGATGGAGTGCGCTTGGTGCTGGTCGGTTCAGATAAACAGTGTGTTTACCGACTTTTCTACAAGGATAGTGAACAGTCTACACCGATAATGGTACAGGAATTGGGCGGTGGAGATGCGCCTTTCGAAGGTGGAAGTCTGGATTTCGGTATCCAGCCCGCAGGATTGTATTATGTGATGGCTTACGACTCGATTCAGGGATGCGAGGGACGGATGCCTGGTGATGTGACGGTGATTATGGATAGTCTGCCCAAAGTGTTCAATGTGGAGATAGGATATCCGATTTGCGAAGGGTCGCTGGTAGGTAAGGTGCTGTTGAACGGTAGCCAAAAGGCGATGAATAATCGCTATCAGTATACATTGGAAAGTAAGGGTAGTACCGAGTGGACGCCTTATAGTGCTGTGGTTACCGGAACTGGTGACACATTGGTATGGAACGGGGTGGTTACCGGTCTTTACCGGGTGAAAGCAGTGGATCGCCAGACCGGCTGTTCGACAGTGATGAACGGCGAGGCGGACTTGAGTGTGCATCCGAATCCGGTGGCGTGTGAGTTGCTGCAGACCCAGGGGGATACGATGTATTGCGAGGACCGGGCGATAGATGTGGTGCTGAAAATGGAACAGGATTGCTTTACGTCGGGCTATACCTATACGTTGATGAAAGACAACAGGCTGACTACGGATGTGCGGACGGACAACAGCGGTTGGGCAGTAACAGAGGAGGGAATTTATGCCGTGATGGTGCGTAACGAATGGGGCTGTGAAGATACGACCGGGACTGTCCGGGTACACCAGTATCCGTTACCGGACCGGAAGACGGTCGATAAGAACCGTTTCTATTGCGATGGTGAAGAATCGGAAGGGTCGACCGCTCTGATTACGCTTAATTTGCCGGATGAGGCGATTCGGTATACCTTTTTCCGAAAAGGGGAAAAGGACGCGTTGGAAGAGAAATACAAACAACCGGCATCCGATGCTCTGATGATAGAGGTGCCACTTGTGGATGCCGATTATTATGTCATCGCCACCGATACGGCTACCGGCTGTACGGTATCGATGACGGATACGGTAAGTATCCGGGGCAGTCGGATGGAACTGAGTCATACTCCGGTTACAATGAAACGGTCGGAGACAGCGGTACGGCTGGAAGTGTCCGTGAAGAACGCCCAGGGGACCTTGAAAGTGGAATGGGAACCGGAGGATCAGGTGATGGACCTCAGCGACCCGTTGCGTCCCTGGATGAACATGGAGGATCTTACTAAGAAAACCTTTACGGTGACAGTCAGCGATACGGTCTGCACTAAGCAGGAGACCATCATGGTTTCCTTGGAGGGACAGGCGTTAACAGCCACCATCATCGATCCGAAAACCGGCGCGGTGGTGCCGAATGACACCTTGTGGGTGTGCGAGGGCGCAACCTATTCTTTGGATGCTGTCGTGCTGGGCGGAGGCAATTCGTTTGCCTATGAATGGTTACTGGACGGTACTTCTATCGGCAGTAAGAAAAAATTGACAGGTGCGGTGGCAGCGAAGGCCGGAGAACTGGTGTTCCTGGTGAATAGTAATGGCCGTGTGGCAAGAGATACTATCCGCATAGAGCTATATCCGGCTCCGGGCAAAGATTTGGCGATAGCGGCATCGGATTTGTGTCTGGTACCGGGCGACACGCTGAAGATGAACCTTTCCGAAACTGAATCGAGTGTGACCTATACCTTGGAATATGGTACGAATAAAGAGGTGTTCAAGTCTACAGGCGTGACAGCAGCCGGCACTTCCAGCGGACTCCTGACACTGATGCGTACCTTTACGGAAGAGCGGTCCGGCTATTACCGGGTAAAGACAGAAAAAGCCTATGGCGGAACGACTTGTTCCTCCGTGACGGATCCGGTGCAGGTTGGTGTAGGTGTACCCAATGCCGGTTTCTTCGGTGGCGGTGAATATTGTTTCCACACCGGAGCGGATTCCATTGTATTGGATTCTACTGTGATGGGGGCTACCTATTGGTTGCTGTACAAGTCTGCCGATGATGCGCCTTGGTTGAAATATGACTTGGCGGGTGAGGTGGCCGGAAACAACGATTCGTTGTTCTTCATCGGCGATTGGCCGACCGGAAGCTATCGGATTGCCTCACACTGGAAATCCTCTTCTTGTGTGGATACCCTGGCAGGTGAGGTGAAGATCAGACATTTGAACCGGCCGAAGCCGGGAACCATGATTTCCGATGAGATGGAGTATTGCTATGACCCGGACCAAGAGTTGGCGGTGTCCATTTCGCTGAACGGAGTGGAGGCCGGAGTGAAATATACTCTATATCGGCAAAACGGTTCCAATGTGGAGGTGGAGAGTACGATAACCGCCCTGCATGACGGTGATTTGGAGTTCGGTGATTCGTTCGACCAACTGGGACGTTATTTCTCCGTGGCGGACAACGGCAAGTGCCGGGATACGGTGGGGGCTGTTCTGATAGGACAGATTCCTGAATTGAAAGTGACTTTGGTGAAGGCGGATACCGGTTATTGCGTTGGCAGTATGACGGATGATGTCCATTTGGTTGTTTATCCGGCCAATACGGACGCACACTATTATATTTATCCGACAGGGGCTTGGTCTCATGCGGCCGAGTTCAAACATCTGGCGGATGATACCCTTTATTTCAAGGGCAAATTGGATCAGGGCGATTATATCGTGAAAGCGAAAGTGGCTTCCTGTGAGAAGGATGTGGCCTCTTTCCGGATTACCGAGTATGAGTTGCCGAAGATGGTGAATTTGTTAGAGCCGGACAACGGATGTGAGGGCTCTCTGCTGAGCATGGGAGTGAAGGATTCGGAAAAGGGTGTCCTGTATGAACTTTCCTGCGGAGTGGACAACGATCACCTGAAAGTACAGGCAAGCAAACCTGGAGACGGCAAGGATCTGGTGATTGCTACTGCTGATACGGCTGGTACTTATTATCTACAGGCTCGGAACACACAGACAGGATGTCTCCAGGAGTTGAACAGCTATTCCATTCTGAAGCGGCCCAAGAATTTTGACTTGGTGGCTACCGATACGGTATATTGTGCTTTCGATGAATCGAGTGGCACCCAATTCGCTCTGAGCGGTACGGAAGCCGGTATCGTATATATGTTGCAGCAGTATGATACGCTGACTAAGCAATATGTGGATATACAGCCGGAAGTGGCACTGTATGGCTTGGGCGTGAATACACCGACCTATTTCAACGGTATCTTCGGAGTCGGGAAGTACCGGGTGAGAACAACCACTTGTGAGGGTTCGCTTATCGGAAACGAACTGGAAATCCGAAAGATAGAATTGCCGATAGATACCTTGCCCGTGGATGTCGTGGGGAGTGGTTGTGAGGACAGTACAATGCTTGTCCGGATCCAGCGTTCCGAAACCGGTGTAAAATATACCTTGTGGAAAGACAATCAGCTCTTCTCCGCCGCTAACGAACAGACGGGGAACGGCAGTGACCTGACCTGGAAAATAGATAAGGCGGCACAGGGCGTGTATGAAATCCGGGCTGACCGGAAAGGGGCTACCCGGGACGAGTGTGCCAGTATTCTGGACCGGACCATCCGGGTAGAGGAGATTCCGTTGCTTCGGCCGTTGGTCGGCGACTCGCCCATTTGCGGTTATACGACCACCACTCTGGAAATTCCGGTGAGCGATCCGGAAGTGATCTATACGCTTCACCGCAAGGTGGACAGCGTCCAAGTGATGGAAGGTATTGCAGGACGCATCAAGGTGCTGTTTGAGGAGACTGCTCCGGGCAGTTATTTTGCGAAAGCCAGTCGCGGGGATTGCCGGATTACCACTCCGGTGTTCGTATTGGATTCGCTCGCTGTGCCGGATATCGATGCCGTACAGGTGGACAACTCCGACTGCATTGTGGAGGGTACGGGATGGATTACCATTAAAGGTATGACGGATACGCTGAAGTATCATCTGGAATGTCCGGACGGCACAGTGGAGAAATTCAGTAAGGTAGCGAATGAGAAAGAATTTACCAAGTTAGGAGTAGGCGATTATATCCTGAAGGTGCAGGATATGAAAAACGAATGCTTTAGCCTGTCCCGGACCATCTCGCTGAATCAGCAGGTTCCGGCGGGCGATACGCTGATCGGACCGTTCGGCTATTGTGAGTCGAAGAAGAGCGGTGTACAGTTGAAGTTGAACCATACGACGATGAATGTCCTCTATATGATCAAGAGTGTCGAGGGCGATACCATCGAGTCGTTCTTTGGCGGAGGAGGCCGGAAGGCGTTCTCGAAATATTACAAGGCGCAGGATGACGGCAGCAGGAAGGAGTATGTTTTTGTAGCTGAGAATCACGGTAGTTATGCCGGTTGTAGTGTAGAAAAACATTTCTGGATTGAGCAGTATCCTTCTCCGGACCTTTCCGAAAAACTCGCGCTGCAAGAGACCGGTGCGCTTTGCGCAGGCAACGAGTACCATATCTCTGTGGAGGATGTACAGGAGAACATGTGGTATGTGCTGTACCACGGCAAGGTGCCGGTGGATACGGTGTCCTACGAGGATCCGAATTTCAGGGCAGTAAACGAGGCCGGGGATTATACGGTGGTACCGATGTTCGGTGGTGTTTGCGGAACGAAGCCGTTGGATACCCTGTTCCATCTCAATACCCTGCCGTCGGAAATCTTCGTGGAACAGCCGGCAAATTATTGTCATCCGGCGGACGCCACGGAAGAGGGTGGTATATCGCTGAAGATTTATAACACCGAGAGCAAGGTGCGCTACGTATTGAACAACGGTACGGCGGATGTAGATACCCTGTACGGCAACCTTCAGTTGTCTTATCAGGAGTTTGAGCCGCAACCGGCCGGCAATTATACGGTTACGGCAACGGATACCCTGACGGGCTGTTCGGCAGTGGTCGGAACCGGAGTCATCGAGAAATTCATTGAACCGAAACGTTTTGTCTGCGGTGAGGACGGCAAGCGGTGCACTGAAGGAACGGCACCGGTGGGAATTACCGACAGCGAGGCAGATGTGGACTATTACCTTTATCGGGATGGCAAACGGATGGCGGGACCGACAACCGGTGGTGCCGGTTTGGCGGTATCTTTCGGTGACCAGACGGAGTCGGGTATCTATCAGATTCTGGCACGGAGCAAGCAAGGATGTTCCGTATACATGAAAGACAGCGTGCTGGTTTATCCGACGCTGACGCAGGATACGCTGGTTGTGAAAGGCTCTTATTGCGAGGAGCAGAATTCCGATATCAGTTTCAGATTGCGGAGACATTCCTATATGTGGAGTTATTTCATTGAGCGGGCAGAGGACAAGGCTACTTCCGACACGTTGGCCGGTGGGGAGGATGCTATCCTACAGTGGGTGGAAGTTGGCGGAAAGGATATCCGGAGCGGTAAGTACCGCTTGTTGGCAATGAACCCGTGCGGTGATGTGCGGCAGTTGGATTCCGTGAAGGTGGATACCAACTTCCTGCCGAGGGAATGTGATATTGTGGGTGGCGACTTTACGGTATGTGCCGGAGACAGCGGTTCCATCGTATTGTCGGCTACCCAGGCAGAAACGGAATATGACCTGATGTTCACTCCGGAATACGGCAATGGACGTTTTTTGCTTACCAAGACGGGTACGGGTTTCCCGATGGAATTGGCTAAGGTGGATCAGGCCGGTGTCTATACGGTGATCGGGCGGATGACGGCTACCGGATGTATGGATACCGTTGCCCAGGTGAAAGTATCTGTCATCGAGGGTATCGAGACGCCGAATGTCAGTGCGACGGATGTCTGTTTGACAGATATGCCCGATGGGCAGTTGGAGGTGTCTTTGGGCCGGAAACAGGATAATGTCAGCTATTATTTGCAGCGGATACACGGAACGGATACCGTGATGGTGGACTCTATCCGTTGGGGCGTAGGCGCGGATGTCAACAGACAGGAGTTCAATGCCCAACAGAAGCTGGGTGTCTATCGGGTAGTGGCTCAGGGACCGACCTGCCGGAAGACGTTTGATGCGGCGAGAATCGGTGAGGCGGCGAATAACCAGTTGCTGGATCCTGCCGGTCTGGCGTCAATCTGTGGCGGTAAGGCCAAGGAAATAGGATTGGAAGGTTCCGAGACCGGTGTGAAGTATGAGGTGTTCCGGAAGGAGAAAAAACCATATGAGGACAAAGCGACTTATATTTCGACAAACATTGTGGCGGAAGGGACCGGTGCGGCCCTGAAGTTAGGTTCGCTCCGCGATGCTGGTGTTTATGTGGTGGAAGCGAATAACGGTTGTCGTTCCTGGTTGCAGGATACCCTGAAATTGGAGGTCAACGAGTCCTATAAGATTCAGTTGCGGGAATACTATATTGTTTGTAGCGAGGGAGATTCGACGAAGATAGAGATTTTGGGACGGACCAATCCGAACCCCAATGCCAAATATATGATTTACGAACCGGGCAGTTCCACTTATTCGGAAACAGTCCTCTCCGGCAATCAGGAGGCGAGTGTTGAATCGTCTAAGTGGTACAGTAAACCAGGATTCTACCGGATTGTCGGTACAGATGGCAACAATTGTCCGGAAGTAGATTCCGTGGAGATCAAGGTACTGCCAATGCCGGATGTTTATCCGTTTGTCCTCCGGGGCAACAAATTCCTTTGCGATAACGCCACGAAGAAAGAACTTGTCGTGGAGGGGGCGCAGAAAAATGTGGAGTATCATTTGTACCGGACATTAAACGGAGGATTACCTGAGGCAGTGACGATGAAAGTGGCGCAGTCGGGTGATATGGAGATCACCTTTGAGGCTTATCAGGAGGGGGGGTATTATGTAATGGCGCAATATAATAATAAGGAAAGCAACAAGGGATGTCCAGTGCGGATGGATGGTGAGGTGGAACTCTCCCCGGCGATGATGCACCAGTATGCACTGGAGGCAGTCAAGGATGTATATTGCTATAATGCGAGCCAGCCACAGGGTGCGGTGCAACTCGTTAATTCAGATGTGAATGTATCCTATCAGCTTTACCGGAATGGTGAACCTTATGGCAGTCCGAAAAATACGGGAACGGCCGGCGTTGTGTTGAAGTGGGATAATTTGGACGGTGGTATTCCGAAGATGTCTGAGAACTCGGTGGCAACTCCGGTAACCTATACAGTAAGAGGTTCGGATTTGACCACCGGATGCGAGGTGGAGATGAATGGAGCGGTGGATATAATTGCCGACCGCACGATTATCTATAATACAGATCAGTTGAAGAAGGAGATTCCCACTTGTCTGGGCGGTAAACTGGACATGGTGGTATCAGCGTATGGCGGACAGAGAATCGATTACCAGTGGAAACGGGGAAGTGAAGAGTTGTCGGATGGGAATCATTATTATTATACGATAGCCAAGGTAGAAGAGAAAGATATGGGACTCTATTATTGCGAGTTGACCAATACCTGTGGTACGGTGAAGACTGAGTCGGTGGAGGTAAAACCTTCCCTGTTGATCGATCGGCCAGGGGTGGGTGTCGATTCGATGGTCATTTGTAACCTGGCGGTTGGTGAAACACGTTCGGTGGTACTCTCTTCCAGAGCGACCAATGCGGACAAGTGGACTTGGTACAAGAACGGCGATCTGCTGGAGGATGAGGTTTTCCAATCGATGGATGTGCCGATATCTCTCGCAGACGGAGCGGGTATCTATACCTGTCGTGCCTCCAATGAGTGTGGTTCTGTTTGGGATACCTGTGTTGTGATGGTGGATAGTACGCCACGAATCGAACTGTTGGCTCCGATTCATCGGGATACGCTTTGTTTCGGAACCTCTTGGGAGTTGCAGGTGAAATCGGTTCACCCGATTGTCTGGATGCGGGGCAATGAAGTGTTGCCTTGTACGGACGAGAGATTGGAAATCGCTTCTGTGGCTTTGGTCGACCGGGGTGTCTATTCCGTGGCGTCTCATAATCGGTGTGGTGATACAAAAGAAGAGGTGGCGATGTTAGTGGTGGATTCCCTGATTGAGGTGATCAGCCAGCAAGACCGCTTCCATATCTGCCGGCAGAGCGGAGAATGGCCTCATCTATATATTCAAACCACGCCGAAAGAACGGGTATATTATCGTTGGGAAGATCGGGAGGGTAATGTCCTCAGTACAACCAACGAGTTGAATAACATCGACCTAAATAAATACAGCCATCTGGTGGATACGTTCCGGGTATATTATGGTAATCGCTGCGAGGATTCCTACAGAGACATTACTTTGGTAACCAGCGACTATATCCAGTTTAAACAGCCGGAGGAAGAGCTTGCTGCCTGTGTGATGGACGGACTGACGGATACGGTGTTACGGATAGAGGTGTTAAACGATCAGGAGGTGACTTATAAGTGGTTCCGGAGTAACCGGAGCGATGGTTTCGCATCCCGGGACAGTGTGGGAAATGCCGATACGCTGGTTATCCCGTTAAGTAGCACGCATTATGCAGGTTTCTATTACTGTTACATGGCTAACCACTGCGTGGATACTGTTACTCGCCTCTCCAATGTGCGAATTGACTCCATTCCGGAGGTATTCCAGCGGTTGGCGGAGTTCGATACTCTTTGCAGCGGATCGGAAATGAAGTTGCAAGTGAGTGCCAGTGCCAGTGCCGGAAGTGTGAAATACACCTGGTATGTCAAGAAGAAAGGAAAGTCGGCGACAATGGTTTCCGAGTCGCAGTATTTCGGATTGTCGCAGAGTGAGTACAAGTGTTACGTGGATACGACTTATCACGATGCTTTGATATGGTGCGATGTGTCGACTTTCTGTCACACCTCCGAGACTGATACCCTACATTTGGCGGTATTGCCCGCACCGGTGGTAAGTATGGACGTGTTATCCGAATTGAATTGTGAGGGAGAGGAAAATGAGATTTATGTGAAATTGGATAATGGAAATTATCCGTGGAGGTATAAATATTCCGTAGACGGTGAAGAGCGGATTGCTATTCGAGAAGTAAAAGGCGATACGGATACACTGAAAGTGAAGGAAGCGGGTATTTACCGGGTTTATTGGATGGCGGATGCTAAATGTACGCTGACGGGTAAGGAGTTGGCCATGACGGAATACAATGCGATGAAGCGGTCGAAGTATACCTTGGAAGCAGTGGATTACACTGATCCGGTTTGTCCGAACAGTGAAGTGACATTGAGGGTGAAGATTAGCGGAGGATTATCGGGGCCATGGAATATCGGCATTTATCGAGCTTCGGACGGTGAATTGGCGAGTGAATTGGGCTTTGAGAAGGAGTATTATGTGATGGACAGCATACAGACGTACCAATTCAAGATTCAGAAAGATGAGATCTATTTCGCTCAAGTGACGAATCTGTATGGTGCCGCGAAGTGTGAGGCGATACCTTTGGTGAAAGAGGTGGAACTGAAAGTGATAGCGAAACCGGAAATTTCCATGAATGAGCTGAAACCGGAAGACCGCGTCATCGGGGCATGCAAGAATCTTTCTCTGAGAGAGTTGTTTAATGTACAGCCTACGAAAGGTGGCTGGTATGTGGTGGATACGCTACAAGTGGCTGGTGACTGGCTGATGAAACCCCAAGAGAAGAAATATAAAATCGGTTACCGGATTTATCAGGATGGCTGCCAGTTTGACGGTTATAACTTAGGTGAAATCGAAGTCAAGGCGTTGCCGGAACTGGAGCCGGAACTATTGGACAACCATGTGCTTTGCAGTTCGATAGACCAGGCGCAGGCTACGTTCAAGGCCAAGGGTGCGGCTCCGATTAAGGTGACGTATCAGATTTTCGATATGCACAAGAACGGTCAGTTGTCGCTGACATCTACATCGGAGATACAGTTGGACAAGGATTATATGCCTAATTTCTATTATGATGAAGAGCTGGCCGGAAAAATAGTCAAGGTGATTCGGGTGGAGGACAAATACAAGTGTCTGCAACCGGAAGTAGCCTTGCCGAAGGATACGGTGCTGTTCAACGGACGTCCGGAGTTTAAGGTATATGCAAAGGCGCAGGATTCTACAGAATGGCAGACCGGCAAGAATCTCGTCTACTGGATTCGTCGGGGCAGTTCGGTTGATTTGCAGGTAGAACTGACGGAAGGGCAGAAACCGTGGACCTTGAATGTGGTGGAACAATTGATACCGGAGAAGAGTTTTACTGTGGCGGACATTCCGACCGACCGTTATACGACCCAGCTGGATGAAACGGGACTTTACAGCATCAATGTGAAGGATAAGCATTGCCTTATCGATGTGCTGAGCGACCAGTCATTCGTAGAGGTGCATGTGATGGATACGGTTTATTTATCGCTGAAGGCTTATTTGCAGGGGCCGTGGAGTGAGGTTGAGGGCAAGATGGTCAGTGCTGTCGCTGATCGGATTGACAAGCGGGGACTGACGAATTGGCCGGATATCGGCAGACGTCAAATCATCGACTGGGTGATGGTGGAATTGTGGCAGGAGAGAAAGGATGGACCGCTTTTATGGGATTCGCAGTGGTGTCTGTTATTGGACGATGGTACTGTTGTCGATAAGGAAGGCCGCTCCGCACTGGCGTTGATGGGCAAGACCGCTTCCGACCGCTTCCGGATTGCCATCCGGCCCCGGAATCACCTGACCGTTTGGTCGAAGCCGGTGTCGCTCTATACAACAACACAGAAGTCGCCTCTTATGGTGGATTTCACGAAGATGGCAACCCTATATATGGAACCGGATGAAAAGGATGTGTCCAAATACGCTTATATGGATAATTTCGGTCGGATATTCTTGTATGCCGGCGAGGTGAACTCCAACCGGATAGTGACCTCGTTCGACCCGAACCGTATTACCCGGGAGGTATTGTCGTTGGACAAATTTACCGCAACCGGTGAGTTGAGACTGGATGTGAACTATAACGGCAGGGTGGAATGGCCGGGCTATAATGTGGATGCCACTAGTGGTAAAGCAGAATATCTGGACTGGTCCATTATGGTGAAGAACCGTTCGAAGTATTCTATTGTACCGGAAAGAGAATTGAAGTGGTAAAAAAATATATAAAGTATTGCGGAATTTGAATAATATATATAATTTTGCGAAAAATTGTGATATATTGACGAATAGGATGAGATTTTCAATGAGAAATTGTGGAATGATATTCCTGTTTTTGAGTATGTTGCTTTCTGGAAATGTACAGGCACAGACTCCTTGGCTTGACTCTTTGTATGTGAGGGTAGCCGATGCGAAAGTGGAGCGTCCGGCAGGAAATGATGCCGTTGTCGTGTTCGATATTGAAGTTTTCCGTCCGGTCAGGGAATGGAATAATAACGATACGACCTTAGGGTCTTCCGATTTTGTGTTTGGTAAATCGGAGAAAGATTTGACGGAGGTGTTCAAGAGTGTACAGGTAAGTGCGTTGCATCCACAAATCAATGGTAGTTCGTTATCGTTGATGGGACGTTTTGTATTGGGACGGGTGCAGATTTCGTTGGCTAAACTGGGAGGTAGTTCCGAGTTGAAGTTGCCTTATCGGGAGTGGGTAAAGTTGTGTCAGGTGCGGTTGCCGTTGAAGAATCCGGCAACGGTGGAGTTGGGATTAGTGTGGGACAGGACCGCTACTGGTTTGATTACTGCCCGGAATATTCCGATATTGGAGGACTTGAAAGAGGATCTGAACAAGATTCCGGATAAGATATTGAATTTTGAGGATTACGCTTCTTCCCAAACGGTTTGTCCCGGGGAGGAGTTCTTTTTGTTCGCGCACGCTGTTTCTTCCGGTGAGGCACTGAGTTGTTCATGGCATTATTCGCGGGACAAAGGGGCGACTTACGGGCCGTTGGACGGCAATGCTTCCGATTGGCAGAACGTCACCGGCCAGCCTTTCCAGTACCGTTTGTCAGGAGAATATGCGGACACTTTGTGGCTGCGGGGTATTCCGGCGGACATGAGCGGCGTGACTTTCAAATGCGAGGCCGAGGATGTGACCGTGATGACTGACAAGCGGGAAACTCCGGGAATGGTGATAAAGGTGTTGCCGGAAGTAAAAGTCGCTTTGGAAGGGTATGACTCAAAAGGCGAGTTTGAATCCAATTTAGGCGTGTCGGGAGATACAGCCCGACATTGTCCGGGCGAGAAAGCCAGGGCCCGGGTGGCCTTTTATGATATCGCCAATGTTTCCCAGTTGGACGATTTGAAAAATATGGGCGGTTCGGTGCATATCGCTTACCGCTGGATCAACCGGTTGGGCGGTGACGGCCGGGATACCCTGACGGTAGAGTTGGCTGCTCTCGGCTTGAAGGCCACTCCCTGGAACGGTGGACATGTCTATTCCTCTGACCGTTTGGAGTTGGGATTGCCGGAAGACGGGAAATATTATATCTACCGGGTGTGGACGGACAGTTGTTCTTTGGGAACGGTGCTGACGGAATACGATACGGTGGTAGTCAAGGCGAATACCAGTGTCGAATATGAATTTGACCCGATTGATTATGTATCTGGTTCCGGAGCCATCAATGTGGCGGTGGGATTGGGAATCGATTTTAAAATAGGGGATGTGGAATTGAAAGATCCGGCTATCGGTACTTTGGCGGGATTGGATTATGTGGCGGGAGAAGGCAAGGTGGGTACGGATACCTTGCTCTATACTTACCATTCAGGTGGTTGTACGGTGACGGCCTCCCGAATTGTGCGGATACTCTCCGGCAAGCACGTCGCTATTAAGGTGCTGCTGGAAGGGCCGTATTCGACTAAAGCGGATTCGATGTATTGTATTTATGAAAGTGATTTTCCTATATTGTCTGATAAATATGTATCACCTTATTCGGATGGCAAAGAATGGACAAAACCGTTTCCTGCATTCGATAGGAGAGTTGTGGATTGGATTTATGTGGAGATATGGGATTATCCACCTCATGGAATGGGAAACGGAGATACGCGGAGAGGGGTGTTGGTGGATTCCACTTCAGCGTTGTTACTCTCGGACGGTATGGTGGCAGGATTGGATGGTAAAAAGTACCTGACGTTCAATCATTTGAAGAATAATGATTATTATGTGTTGGTTAAGCATCGGAACCATTTGCCGGTATTGAGTGCGAAGTCGGTGACCTTTACGGCAGGTACGATTGGGGCGGCGAATACGATAGATTTTTCGCAAAAGATGGAAAATGCATTTGATATTGAGGGAAATGTTTCGAAGCAAAAACCATTAAAAAACGTTTCTGGTAAGTGTGTGATGTATGGCGGGCATATTAATGGTTCTGGTAGAATTACTGTGAATGATTTGAAAAAGGTTTTGTTGAATATGTCCAAAGCAGGGTATTTGAATGAGGATATAAATTTTGATGGGCGTATAACTGTTACAGACCAAAAATTGGTTAACACGAATCTTTCAATTTATATAAAATATTGATTGTGAAAAGGTTTTTCAAAATATTAGTCTTAATATGCAGTATTTTGTTTGAGATGGAGTTTTTTTCCTACGCTCAAGACAATACTGTTGGCTTGACATTGGGAGAACCAACGTATACATTTGAATCGTCCGGGACGACCGTTGTCAACGTAGACATTTATTTAAGGAGATTAGGAAGATTTCTTAATAGCAAAAATAGGCCATCTAGTTATGCGATTCTTGATTATTTGGATCTTACATTTGATATTGATGCAACAGCTTTTGATACGGAATGGACAAACGTTGATTCTCCGGAAACCCAAGATAAATTTGTTTTTGATTCCCCATGGAATGACTGGTTTGAGAGTCGACAGTGTGGGATACTTCTTTATGAAACGAATTATGCTATCATTAATTATAAAACTTTAAGTGACGCTTATTTTGATATTGAAGAAGAACTGCCTTTAGATGAGGATTATAAATTGGGAACTTTGCGTTGGCGTTTGTTGCCAGGGGCGACTCATTTTAGAATAGTCATTCGAGATGATAATAATGAGGAGTATGAGGGCAGAAATACATGTGGTGCACTAAATTATGATGACGAAATAGTCAATATCATTTGTTATACAAGATTTGTTGAAGGTGAGGTAACCAATCCTTATGAAGAGGTGGATCCTCCTACGGATTTGGCGGGGAATTTCAAGGTGTGCGGTACGCCGCAGACATTGGAATATACGGTGACTCGGCCGGCATCGGTGGATAGTTGCGCTTGGTTTATTTCTACGGATGTTGCCGGAACGGATGTGGTGGGCAGCAATATCGCTTCCATCCAATTGAGCAATAAGGGGGAAAAGGCGACCATCACCTGGAAAAAGAGTTCTTTGGCGAAAGATTATTATATACAGGTGAAATCCGTCAAGGGGGAGAAAGAGAGCAATCCGATTTATCAGACGGTTCGGGTGGAGGATTTCCTGGACTTTGCCGATGAGGTAATAGCGAACATTGATTGTCGGGAAACCCAATTGACATGGACATCTCCCAAAGATGGCATTACCATTGGTCGGATCGGAGCTGACGGAGTTTTGAATATCAGTGAAAAAACATATACCGCTGTTTCGCAGGATACCTGCTTCTTTGTCCGTTATCGGGACGTTGCCCAGTGTCGGGATACTGTGAAATATCCGGTGTCGTTCCTCGACCCGAAATTGGAGTGGGTAGTGGCTCCGGTGAAAGAGGTACAACGGGGGGATGCGCTTGCGGTGGCTGTTGCTGACCCGAAAGGCGTTCCAACCGGTTATACCCCTTCCAAGGTTGAATACAAATGGATTGCACCGAAAGATCATCCGGTTACAGCCATGGGATGGAGGATAGAGAATGCGGTGGAAGAAAGCTATGCCTTTGAGGTGTATGCTGAAGTGGACGGTTGTCCCTCCGATACACTGACCGATACGACAATTGTAGTCGGTGGTGGAATTTTGCCGGGTCTCTCTACAGAGAGCGGACAGCAGATTGCCTGTAAGGACGGTGGTGTGTTGTTAACGACGAAACCGGAGGGCGGTAGCGGTAACTATAGTTATAAATGGTATGCGGACAAGGCGGAAGGAACCGTCTTGGCGACAACGGCCGACTATTGGGCTATGCCGACTAAGGATACGGAATATTTCGTGGTAGTGACCGATGAGACTTCGAAAGCGTCAGTATCGGCTTCTATCCAAATTACTTATAAAAACCTGGCTTCGCCGGTAGTGAGTGCCGGAGATGACCAGCAGATTTTAAAGGATACTTATACCCATTTGTTGGGCAGTGTGGTGACGGACGGCGCATCGACAAACTATACCTGGAACTGGAAGCCGGCGGATTTTCTGGCTGACGGAGCCGGTAAGGCGTGGGTGCGGACGGTTGAATTGGAACAATCCCAGGAGTATACCGCTTATGTGGTGGACGACAATGGTTGTATGAGCAAGCCGGATTCGGTGAAAGTGAATGTCATGGAGACATTGTCTCCGGATTTGGAACCGGATGATCCAAGTGAGGTGTTTGCTTTGGCCGTAGTACCCGGAAATGCTACCTTGTGTAAAAACAACAGTGTGCAGTTCGGAGTGAAGGCTTCCGGCATTGATTTGGAAGGAGCAACTTACAGTTGGACTCCCGCCACCGGTTTGGATGCCACTAACGTTCCGAATCCGGTGTTGACGGCAACGGACGGGGTGGCTTCCGGAGATTATTTTGTAACGGTGACGAAAGGAGATTTCAGTATTGTCCGGAAAGCGTCCGTGACGGTGAATACGGCTGAGGAGGCTCCGCAGTTGCGCTTGGCGGATAACCGGATGAGTTGCACCGGTGACGTGATGGAGGTGGTGACGGTGAGCGGAAACGATCCGGACCGCTATGTCTGGATTGTGGACGGCAGTGAAATTACGAATCCGGGAAACAGTTATACACTGGCGGATGTCGGTGAGCATACGATTTTGGTATATGGAAAGAATACCGGAGCGGCTTGTGCTTCGGATACATTGAAAATATCCGGGACAATTGGTGCGGGAGTGCATTTGGAAGGTCTGATAACGGATGTCCGGGTGTGCGGTGAGGAAGCTGAGTTGAAGTTTACCTCCATGACTCCGGCAGATGTGGCGTTCAAATGGCTGAAGGCGGACAATACGGAACTTTCCACGACAGAGAAAAGCATTAAGGTGACTGAGGAAGGAGAATACCGTTTAGTCAGAGGAACCGGAGTTTGTATGGATACCAGCCGCATTCAGGTGAAATTGAACAATGTGTTGGTTGTGGAAGGCTTGAAACCGGTGATTACGGGCTGTGGTGGAACGGCGGAATTGACTTTCGATACGACATCGGCTCCTGCTTATGTTTGGCTTGATCCCAAAGGCAATGAGATTGCCGACAGTCGGAACAAGAAACTGTTTACCGTAAGCGAGGAAGGGATTTATCAATTGCGTTTGGATGGCGGAGACTGTCAGGAGACCTATCCTGTGACGGTAGCCTTGAACACGAATCCGGTGGTGAACGAGGTTCCGCTTGAGCGGACCACCTGTGGCGAGGAGTTGGCGGTTTGTGGTTCGGCCAGTGCCGGAGAGTTAGTTTGGGCTACGGATGCAGCCGGAAATCAGCCGGTTGCGGACGGAAAACTGACAGGAAACAATGAAACGAAACATTATTATGTATATGCCGATGCGGGCAACGGATGTCGGAGTGGGGTGAAAGAGGTTGAAGTGACGTTCGGGGCCGCTCCGAAAGTCTTGGCTCAGGCCTTACAGACGACTTGTGGTGAGAGTGCTGTTTTACAGGCGGTTTCTACCGGTACAGGAGGAGTAAGGTGGTACGAATCCCTTTCGGCTGTCACTCCTTTGGATGATATGACAGTGACAGGTACGTCAGGAAGCAGTCGGGAATATTGGGTTTGCGCGTATGATGACGAGGACTGTCAGAGCGACCGGATAAAGGTAGCGGTGAAATTCGGTGTCGCTCCGGCGTTGGAAGTTGAGCAATTGCAAACCACCTGCGGTACGGAGTTGGAATTGGCGGCTTCAGTTACCGGTGGCAAACCGGTATGGAAAGAGTCGGGAGCCGATAGGGAGTTGTTGCTAACCAAGGTAACGGGAAATCAAGGTGAAATCAAATATTATCAGGTATATGCCCAAGACGGTGATTGTCAGTCGGAGACCCGGACTGTGGAGGTACGTTTTGGTGCGAATCCGGAGGTATTGGCAAATAATCTCTATACGACCTGCGGAACCCGTTTTACGTTGACTGGTAGTGCTTCTGCCGGAAAGTTGCAGTGGTTTAGCGATGCTGCCGGTAAGAATCCACTGGCATCCTTGACGGTGGACGAGGGGACGGACGAGGTGAGTACTTATTATGTCAAAGCAGTGGATGGCAGTTGTGTTAGTCCGCTAAAAGATGTACGTGTGGCTTTCAACAGCAATCCTTATGTGGAGGCGTTACCTTTACAGACCGCTTGTGGGGCAAACGGGACGATAGCTTTGAAAGCTACGACTACCGGAGGAACGCTTGTGTGGGAGGATGTTAATGGTACGGAACTCTCTTCTGCTTTGGTCAGTCAGGCGGGTATTTATTATGTATATGCTAAGGATGGTAGTTGTAAAAGTACCAAGGAACAGGTAGAGGTGAAATTCGGGGAGACTCCAGTGGTGAACGCCGAACCGGTGCAGACTGTTTGCGGACAGGAATACACTTTAAAGGCAACGGCTTCCGGTGGTACACTGAAATGGTTTGCATCTCAAGACGGAGACCGCCAGGAAATCAGCACCTTTGTAAAAGGTAGTACGGGAAAGAATGGCATTTACTATGTGCAAGCGGTGGATGGTAATTGTGCGAGTGGTGACACAAGAGTGGAGGTTCGTTTCGGAACACCTCCGACCGTGACGTTACAATCGGAAATCAGTACTTGTGAGGATGTGGTGAAATTAGAGGCCTCTACGACAGGTGGTAGCTTGTATTGGAGAGAAAAAGGGACAGACAAGATGTTGCCTATTCCACAAGTGAAAGGTATAGCCGGTACATCCAAGACTTATGTGGTCTATGCTCAGGATGCTACTTGTAAGAGTCCGGAGAAGGAATTGACCATCCACTTCGGGAACAAGCCGAAATTGGAAGTGGCCACTTTGCAGACCGCTTGCGGAGAAGTGCATAATTTGACTGCCCAGGCAGAGGATGATGCAATCATCAAATGGTTGGAGGCAGACAAAAATACAGAACTGACTTCGGAGACAGTGAACGGCACGACTGGTGGTTCTGCGACTTATTGGGTATATGCCGATCGGGAGGGATGCCGCAGTGATCTGACTGAAGTGAAAGTGGCGTTTGGGGCCCTGCCGGAAGTGAAAGTAGTTTCTCCGATGACCACTTGCGGCAATTCGATAATGCTGTCCGTAACGGTTTCCGGTGGTTCTGCCGTATGGAAGAAAGCGGACGGCTCGTCTTTGAATGATTTGACCGTGACCGGAATTGCCGGTGCGAAAGATGTGTATTATGTACATGCGGAAGACGGTTCCTGCATTGGTTCAGAGGAGAAAGTAGAAGTGCGTTTCGGAGCAATGCCTCAGGTTATCGTGGAAAAAGACATTACGGTTTGTGGTGAGGAGTATGTGCTGACGGCTGAAGTATCCGATCCGTCTGCTACCCTTCATTGGCTCGAAGAAGACATGCAGACACCGGTGACGGTTGCTACAGGCACCTCCGGTTCGTCCAAGAGATATTATGTATATGCGGAAAACGGTCAGAATTGTGAGGGAGAGATGGTTGAAGTGACTGTGCATTTCGGTGCATCACCGATATTGAAAGTGGATCCGATTACTACTTGCGGACGGATTGCGGTGCTGACGGCCGAATCCAGTGTGAAGAATTTGATATGGAGCGATGCGAACGGCAATCTGCTGGCTTCGAATTCGGTGGAAGGAGACGAGGGGACCAGTCGGTTTTATTATGTACAAGCTCAGGATGGCCAGTGTCTCTCCAAGCAGGAGGCGGTGCGGGTAGATTTCGGTAAAGCTCCGGAATTGCTTGTGGAGAACTTGCAGACAGTTTGTTCTGCTGATGAATATGAATTGAAGGCCCGGGCTACCGGAAAGGCGGAATTGACGTGGTATCTGGCGGACGGTGTAACCTCTTTGGACAATACGACCGTGAAGAAAGTGGGCAGTGCGCCGATGATTTACTATGTGGAGGCCCGGGATGGCCAGTGTGTTAGTGATAAGGAAAAAGTGAGCGTATTGTTTGATGCAGCTCCCTTGTTGGAACTGGATCGCACATTGCAGACTACTTGCGGAGGGTCGTTGACCTTACAGGCTTCGGCCAGTGCGGGCGAGGTGGTTTGGACGAAAGAAGACGGAACAAAATTGGATTTACCTCAGGTTTCTGGAACTTCCGGTGAAATACAGCATTATTATGTTTATGCGCAAGACGGGGCTTGCGAGAGCGTGAAAAAGGCGGTAGAGGTACATTTCGGTGTAAGGCCGGAACTGGATGTCAACCAGGTACAGACGGATTGTGGTGAGTCGCATGAATTGACAGCCATCGCTTCTGATGGTGTAATCCATTGGTTGGCGGCCGACCGGAGGACGGAATTAACGAGTATAACTGTTTCCGGAACAGTTGGTTCATCCGGAAAATATTATGTCTATGCCGAGAATGGTGTGGATTGTCACAGCGATACGGTAGAGGTGAACGTTATGTTTGGTACGGCACCGATGATTGTGGAGGCGATGAATCCGCAGACGACTTGTGGTTCACAGTTGCAACTGACGGCTAAGGCTACAGCCGGTCAGTTGGAATGGCGTGATGCCATGGGTATATTGTTGGTAACACCATTGGTAACCCAGACGGTTTCCGGTGATTATGTCTACTATGTACAGGCGAAGGATGAGACTTGTGCAGGTGCTTCCGTGGAGGTGACGGCCCGTTTCGGAAGTCGCCCGGCGGTAATTTGTGAGAAAGTGCAGACTACGTGCGGCACTTCTTTAGATATTGTGGCTACGGCAACGGAGGGTATACTGCACTATTTGGATACGGACGGAAAAACGGAATTGGCTTCAGCAACGGTGAACGTAGCCGGTACCTATTATGTATATGCCAAGGCTCCGGATTGCATTAGTGATACGGTAGCTGTTGAGGTGAAACTCAGTACAACTCCGGAAGTATTTATTGAATCCCCGCAGTCTACCTGTGAGGATGTACTTCAGTTACAGGCTACTGCAACAGGCGGACAGTTGTTTTGGGAGAAAATGACTTCAAGTGGAACCGAACCTTTGTTATTGCCACAGGTGACGGCTGCAGACGGCATTACGACCTGTTATGTCTATGCGGCGAATGCTCGGGACGATGAGAGTTGCTGGAGTGGTAAAAAGATGGTACAGTTGGATTTTGGTGCGAAACCGGAAGTGTTTGTGGAGCAGTTGCAGACCTCTTGTGCAACGACCGATTATGCCTTGCAAGCGACCGCATCAGAGGGCGCACATGTGAAATGGTTGGCATCGGACGGGGTAACCCTCTTGGAGTCGGCAGTTGTTTCCGGTGACGCCAATACGGGAAAAACCTATTGGGTATATGCGGAAAAGGGCGCATGCCGTAGCGATTTGACTGAAGTGACAGTGGCGTTCGGCGTAGCTCCGATAGTTTCCGTGCTGGATACCTTGACCTCTTGTGGAACGGAACTGACTTTGCAGGCAAAGACTTCCGCCGGTACGTTGAAATGGTTGCTTGATGACCAGAAAACGGAAATTACCGGTGGCAAGATTGAAAATAAACTTGGAAAACCACAAGAGATTTATGTCTGTGCTCAGGATGGCCAATGCGAGAGCATGAAGCACAAGGTAATGGCTCTGTTCAAGACAGAACCGAGGGTGTTGGCCGAGCTGTTGCAGACTACTTGCGATGCGGACAGCTATGAGTTGCAGGCACAGGCTACCGATGGAACGTTGCATTGGTTGGATGCCGACAAAAATCCGTTGTCTTCCACGATGGTGAAAGGCCGGAAAGGGGAATCGCGCCGCTATTATGTGTATGCAGAAAAGGATGCATCATGTAAGAGCCGGGAATATGAGGTGACGGTGGAATTTGGTGCGGACCCGATGTTGGAGGTGCTGACTCCGCAGACTGCTTGTGCCGATCCGGGCAAGGAGGTGACGGTGGTATTGAAAGCCACGGCTACCGGCGGAAGAGTGGTTTGGGAGGATGAGAACGGCAAGACTTTGGCTACTCCTCAACAGAAAGAGACAGCTCCAACAACGAAATATTATTATGTACACGCAGAGGACAAGAGTTGTTCGAGTGTGAAGGAGAAAGTGGAGGTACGCTACGGTGGCAGACCGGAGGTATTAGCGGAGGCATTGCAGACCGCGTGCGGTGAGTCTCTGACTTTGCAAGGCCGGGCTACTAATGGTTCGTTGGTTTGGACCGATGCTTCCGGAAAGGCGTTGACTTCGCTGACTGTCAATAAGAGTCAGGGAAATGTTTATAAGGTGAAAGCAACCGAGGGAGAGTGTGCGAGCGAGGAGTTGACGGTGAATGTTGTGTTTGAAACCTCTCCGGTGGTGACGGTGGTCACTCCGCAGACCACTTGTGGTACGCAGCTACAATTGGAGGCCAAGACTACCGGTGGCGAGTTAGTATGGCTGAACGCCAACAACGAGGAGATAAAACTGACCCAGGTAACCGCTCCGGCGGGTACGAAAGCTACCTATTTCGTCTATGCGAAAGGTGACGGTTGCGAAAGCCCGAGGGAGATGGTGACGGCGGAATTCGGTGTATTGCCGGAGGTTTTGGTCGTAGAGCACCAGACGGCATGTGGTACGTCGCACGAACTGACCGCTACCGCTACGGCAGGCGAATTGATATGGTTGGATGACAAGAAGAATGTTACTTCCACGACAGCGACCGGCAAGGAAGGTGAAAGTAAGGTATTTTATGTATATGCGAAGACAGCGGATTGCGAGGGCAGTCCGGTGAAAGTGACCGTGACATTCGGTCAGCCTCCGGTGGTAAATGTCAAGGATTTGCAGACCACTTGCGGAGAATCCTTAACGCTGCAGGCATCTGTTACGGCCGGTAAGGCGGTATGGATGACTGCGGATGGTACGGAATTAGCTACTCCGATGGCTACCGGAACAGCCGGGGAGAACGCTTACTATTATGTGAAGGCGGTGGACGGCAGTTGTGAGAGCGTGACGGAGCGGGTGGAAGTGCGTTTCGGTGAGAAGCCGCAAGTATTGTTGTCTTCGAACGTGTTTACCACTTGCGAAGACGAATATACCTTAGAAGCGGAAGCGACCAGCGGTGTGGTGGATTGGTACGCTTCGGAAACCGGTAAGGTAAAACTGACCTCTCCGGTGGTAAGGAAACCTGCTGATGCTGACTATGCGGAATATTATGCCGAAGCGTGGAATGGTGATTGTGTCGGTGACCGGCAGAAAGTGACGGTGGTATTCGGTCGTTTGCCGTTAGTGGCTGTGACTACACCGCAGACTACCTGTGGCGATCAGATTGTACTGTCGGCCACGACAACCGGCGGCAGTATTGTATGGACTGACAGTCAGAACAACGAACTGGCTTCACCATTAGTGAAGAAACCGGCGGATGCCGATATGGCCACTTACTATGTACAGGCCCGGGATGAGGATGGCTCTTGTGCGAGCGAATCGCATGAGGTGACGGTACATTTCGGAGTGGCACCTTCCGTGAAAGTGTTGACCGACCAGACTGCTTGCTCTACGGAAACGGAGTTGCAGGCTACGGCTACCGGTGGAGATATCTATTGGTTGAAGAGCGACAAGACTCCGTTGGCTTCTACAAAGGTGAGCGGCCAGAAAAACGAAAGCAAGATATTCTATGTATATGCCGGTGACGGCAGTTGTACGAGCGATACGGTGGAAGTTGCCGTGACGTTTGGTGCGGAACCGCGTTTGAATGTGGTGGATGTGCAGACTTCCTGCGGGGAGACGGTGGAATTGAAGGCGAGCGCATCGGGCGGTGATTTGAAATGGACTTTGGCGGACGGTACGCCGATTTTGCCGGCGGTAGCGATGAAACCGACGGATGGTGGCAATTCACTGACTTGCTATGTGGAGGCGGTAGACGGCACCTGTACCTCAGGGCGAAAGCCGGTGACCGTGAAATTCGGTGCCGCTCCGGAGATTTTAGTGGCCACCTTGCAGACCTCCTGCGATACGGTCTACACGCTGCAGGCTTCGGCCTCTTCCGGCAATATCGTATGGGAGGACGAAAATTATCAGCAATTGACTTCTACAACGGTACACGGTACCGGAATCAAGACATACTATGTGTACACCAATGCAGGCAAGGATTGTATGAGCGAGAAGGTGAAAGTGGAGGTGGCGTTCGGTGTGCCTCCGGTGATGACGGTAGAGCCGTTGCAGACCTCCTGCGGAGAGGCATTGGAATTAAAAGCGACGGCTACTGCCGGTGTAGTGGTATGGGAAAACGAGACTGGTGCGCAGTTGCATACGACAACCGTCACTCCGGATATGGGCGACAGCTATCGGGTATATGCCTTGGACGGCAAGTGTAAGAGCCGGGTAGAGACGGTGACTGTACAATTCCATACGGAGCCGATAGTGACAGTTGAGCCGTTGCAGACCACTTGTGGTACGGAATTGACGATGAAGGCTTCGACTTCGGACGGTAAGTTGATATGGCTGAACGGAAGAGGACAGGAGATAGAGTCGCGCTTGTCCGCTATGAACGGACAGGAACAGACGGTATATGTATATGCTGAGGGGGACGGCTGTGAATCGGAGCCGGTAGAGGTGAAGGCGAAATTCAACGAGCAGCCGAAATTAAGGGACTTGCAGAGTCGTCAGACGGCTTGTAGTACGCCTTATCAGTTGCAGGCAAATGCGACCGGTGGAACTATTGTTTGGTTGGAAGATGGCAAGCGGTTGTTGGATAATTGGGTAGACCTGACAGATGGAGACAATATCTTTTGGGTACAGGTGGAGGATGCCAGTTGTTCTCCGGTGGCTACAGCACCTGAAAAGGTAACGGTGACCTTGGGCGGACGTCCCGAGTTGGTACTGACCACCACCCAATGTGCCGGTGATACGATCCGGGCAGAAGAGGTAAACGCCATGGAAGACTTGACTTATCGCTGGTTTGTCAATGGCAAACAGGAGACTGCAGTGACAGGAGCAGCGTATGTCTTTACAGATGGTGGAGACTATACCGTGAAAGTGGTGGCTGAGGTGGCCGGCGGATGCGTGTCGGATACGGTGACGGAAACGTATCACATTGCTGTTCCGATACAGTTGGCTTGGGATCCCGCACCAGCGGCTACAGTCGGTTATGGTAACAATATCCGGGCTTGTGTGAAAGCGGCTGAAGGTGCTGATGCTGATATAACCTGGCATTGGGTGTCTCCTTTGAATCAGGCGATTACGGGGGCTTGTGCGAATTTTTCTGCTAAGGAACCGGAATATGAGTTTGTCGTTTATGCGACCGATAAATTGGGCTGTGTTAGCGATACGTTGACGGCAACGACGCAGGTTACCGGATTTGGGGAATTGGATGTGGTCTTGGAATCTGCAACCGGAACGGAAATTTGTAAGGATGGTAGCGCATTACTGACGGCAACGGTGAATGGAGGACAGGCTCCTTATACCTATGAATGGTTTGTGAAGGGAACAATGATTGCTGTACAGCAAGTAACGACCTCATCGGTTGTGAATACGTTGGCAGTGGCTCCGCAGGCGGATGTCACCTATGTGGTGAAAGTCCGGGATGCGCAGGTGAAACCGGGTATCGCCAACAAAGAGATTGCTCTGACGATGAAAGAGGGAACAGTTCCGGTTGCGGATGCGGGTCCGGACATGACTATCGGCAGAGGCTTGAAGACTCTTTTAAAAGCGGGGGGTGGCGATGATGTAGCGACTTGGAAATGGCTGCCGGTAGAGCAATTGGAAACTGTCAGTGAGAGCGGTAAGCAGTATCCGATGACTGCCGTTCTGTCAACATCACAGAAATATCAATTGTATGTGAGCAATGCGGAAGGCTGTGTCAGTCAGCCGGATGAAGTAGTGGTGTATGTATTGCCTTTGGACGGAACGGAAGAGGGATTGCCTACGCCTCCGGTAACGGAAGGTCTGGAGCTGGCTGTAACTCCGGAGAAGGATACCCTTTGTTTGGGAACGGAACGCCAGATTGCCGTGAAGGACTTGTTGGGCAATGTGAGCGGTAACGCTACCTATACCTGGACGGTTGATCCGAAAGTGACATTGACATTGAACACGAAGCGGGATTCCGCTGTTTTCAATCCGACTGTGGCGGGAGATTATACTTTCTCCATATTTGTGGAGGACGGTGACAGGCACATGGCGTTGCGGAGCGAGATTCATGTAAAAGACGCTGGCGCGCCGGCGTTTGATTTAGCCGTAACCGGCGGGTGTCAGAGCGATACTGTGAAGATGGTTTACCGGGACGGTTCGGTAAAGGCGGATACCTGGGAATGGAAAGTGAAAGGAAATACGGTGGCGAACGATGCGGATTATTATGTTCTGTCGGCTACTGGCGATTATAAAGTGGAAGTGATGGCAGCGAACGGTGGTTGCGGTTCGACGAGGAAGTCTGCAGACGTAACGGTAGCTGCCTCTCCGGTGATTACTGCTTTGGAACAGGCGGATAGTTGCGGTAGGGCGGTGTTGGAAGTGACTGCTACGGGGGCTACGGCAGGGTATACCTGGACAGCTAACCCGACCGGTGAGGTGGAGAGCGGTGTGGACAATCGGTATGTCATTACGAAAGAAGGAAAATATGAGGTGAACGTGAAAGCATCGAACGGAGTTTGTACCGCAGAACGGAGTATAGCGGGAGAGGTGTATGCCCGTCCGCAACTGCTGAAGTGGGCAACGGAACCGATGAATGCTTTGCAGGTCAATACGAATATTACGGCAGCTGTTTCCGCATTGGGCGGGAAACCGGCTTATCTCTACCATTGGTTGCAGCCGGAGGATGCCAAAGCGGTGACCGAGGGAACCTTTACTCAGTTTGCTACGCTGGCTAGCTATGCGTTTGAGGTGTACGCTTCGGATGCTAACGGTTGTATGAGCGACACGCTGAAGAAGAGTGTAACAGTGGATGGTGGACGAGTGGATTTGGCCATAACTTCGGTTTACGGTAAGGAGATTTGTGCGGGTGGTGCGGCGATGTTGGTGGCTCGGGCACAAGGAGTGGAACAGCCGTGTTTGTTTGAATGGTACAAGGAAGGTGTTGTCAGTGTGCGTCGAAGTGCTGCCCAGAACTCGGAATTCGATACCTTGTGGATTAAAGCTTCCGAAGTGGGAGATTATAAGGTACAGGTGAAACGGAATGCCACTTCCCCGATTTTGGCTTCGGCCAAGATCGACGGATTAACGGTGAGTGCAAGCAAACAGGCTCCGGAAGTGCAGACCGAACGGGTTTTGACTATTCCGGAGGGTGGCAAGACGGTATTGTTTTCTTCGGTGAGCGGAGGAACGCCGGGGTACGCATGGCACTGGAGTCCGGCAGATAGGTTGGAGAACCTTGCCGACACGGCCTTGCAGTATCCGTATACGGCAGCCTTAATGGCAGACCAGAACTACCAAGTATATGTGACTGATGCGGCCTCTTGTGTAAGCGTACCGGCAACGACATTGGTGGATGTGGACAATATTGGCGGTATATGTGTTGATATTTTGCCGGAAATTTCTGAAATTTGCAAGGGAAATACGGTGCTTATGAATGCAATGGTGACATGTGGTAAGCCTGATGGTTACGATTTGGAATATACTTGGTTGCCAGCGGACCGGACCGCTTTATTAAGTGCGGCCGATAAGGATACGGCACGTTTTATACCGACGGATGCAGGAAAATACGATTGGGTGGTTGTGGTGACGAATGGTCAGCTGAAGTCGGTTGCCCGGGCAACGGTGGACGTGAAGGATGCCGGTGCGCCGATATTGGCTTTGGAGGGACGTTGGGATTGTGTGAATGACACGTTGATACTGATCAACAACGGTGAGGCGGCGGAGCGGTATGTTTGGAGCGTGGACGGCATCGAAGTGGCCGAGACCGGAGAACGGTTGGTTGTGGCCGATGCCAGCGTGAAGAGGGTAGGGGTACATGCGGTGGCTGCTAACGGTTGTTTGTCCGATAGTATTTCGGTAGAGACGCAGTTGGGCATTGTTCCGGAGGTGGAAATTGCCGGCGGTTCATTTGTCAATTATCCAGACAGCGTGAATATCCTGCGGGTGAAACAGACGGACGGACTGACGGTAGAGGATTACGACTTTGTCTGGAGTTGTTCTCCGGACAGCAAGATTAATGGAGCGACTAATCTGTTGTCGGTGGTGACCTATCCGATGACTGAGGATGTCAAATATACTTTTACGGCGACCAGCAAGGCGAATGCGAAGTGCTATGCAACGGATACCGTTTGGGGATATATGATACCGAAAGCCGCCCCTGTGGGAATCGATAAGGATGAAACCAGCGGTGACTTGTATTTGGCTTGGAGTAAGGATAGTATAGGCGCAGCCGATTCCGTCCGCGTGATGAATATCAAATGGGACGGCTATGCGGTTGAGTCTTACTATAAGCCGTTGGCGATGGCACAAGGTGAGACCGAGAAGTATATTATCGATACCTCCAAGGATACCCTGGAATTCTTCTATATCAACGCCAGCCGGTATATCCCGGAAATGGGCAGAAGTTATTACTCGTTGAGCAGTGATACGGTGGGGTATTTTAAGCAGTGGGTAATTTCAGCTGCAGGAAAAAATGACGAATATTGTTATATTGCTTATCCGTTTGATATGACTGCAAAAGGATTTTGCCATAAGAGTGATTTAATAAAATATTTAGGTCAAGATAATAATGGATTGTGGAATTTATATACTATAGCTGATTATACTGATGGATCGTGGATTGTTTTACGAGCGTTATCTAGTGGAATTATGGGAACTGATTCTGAATTAGTCCCAGGAAAGGTTTATCGAATGGGATTGAGAAAAATAGGAAATAAAGAGATGTTACTTTATGGAAAATTGCCAGTGAAATTCTCTTATGAGATAAAAGGTAACGATGAGTATACCTATATTTTAACCCCATTAACATTTGCTCATAGTACAACACGTTATCTTGTTGGAGATAAAATTTCAGGAATAAACCAAATAGCGTCTTTTAATTCAAGTTCTCAAAGTTGGGGCATTTCAACGTCTTTAACAAATGGTTGGATGGGTACTATGGGTGATTTTAATATAACAGTATTTAGACCATTGCGAGTAAAATTAAAAACTGGAATTTCAACAATAAAGGATTGGAAATATTGATTCAGCAATAATTATTATGAAGAGGATATATATAATATGTTTATTATTATTGTTTGGCTCTTCCATTTATGGACAGTGGCAGGATGGTGATGATCTTTATCCTAAAGATGGTGATATTACTTCTGATTCTTATGATGATGGGGGATCATATGTTGGACATAATAAAGGGGGAGGAGCAAATGACAATCAAAGTGGAACAGGTGTTACTGTTACTCTGAATGGTAAGATGATACCAGAAAATACGATGTCTGATTACGCATTTTATGCAATACTTTATAGTGCTCATTATACAGGACGAGGTGCTAGTAAATATGTTGATTATGCAATATATGAAACAATAGGAACGATTCAAGTGTCAAACATCGCAAGTGATGGACAATGTACATATGTAAGAACAAGTGAAACAATAAAGAGTAAAATATCTCCGATAACTGATGTGTCACAAACGACTTATCTGGGGATGGGGGTTGAAATTAATTATTTGGATTTTATTTCATATTGTAATGAATGGGATGATTATGGTGACAACGAAGCTCCTGAATACTTTGAAATAGTTGTTGTTAATACAAAAACAGGATATGGGGCATCTTCTGGTAAACAGCTAATGACGGCAAATGAATTTTTTGTTGATATCATTGATCCGACACAGGAGGAGCCGTCTAACAAACCGACCTTGGAGGTTAGGAATTTGATTGCCGGGTGTTGGGCGCAGGGGGGAACGTTTGATTTGACGAATCAAGTAACTGTTACGCCGGCGGATGCGACAGTGACGTATTATACGAACGCAGACGGAACTGGTCCGATTTCTGATCCGACTAAAGTTGCCATGCCGGTCGCTAACCCGAATAATACCAATCATAAATCTGTCGTTACCTACTATGCTAAGGCATCTAACAGTGACGGTGATTCTGAAGTGAAGCCAATCGAGGTGACGGTTTGGCAGAAACCGGAGGTTACGTTAGCCTTGAGTGATGGCAAAACTGCTGTCTGCAACGATACGGAAATCACCTTGAAAACGACAAACGTAAACAGTTTTGTGACTAAAACCAATGGGTTTCATTATCATAGCGGAGATGCTGCGTTGGAAGCTGATGCAGGGGATACTTATAAAACAACGGTCAATATCAATGCTACTTATTCTGTCTATGTGACTTCGGGAGATGGCGTGGGTAATTGTAAGGACACCGCTTCAGTGAATGTGACGGTTATTCCTTCTATTCCCGGCGGTGCTATTCAGATTACGCCCAATCCGAATAAAACGGCCATTTGTTCTGGAGAGAGTCTGACCTTGACCGCTTCGGTGACTGGCAACTATACTGGAACGATTGCCTATAAATGGACTAAGAATAGTGTCGATTTTGGGACGGGAAATAGCAAGACTGATTCTCCGACATCACAGACCAATTATGCAGTGAGTGCGGAGTTGAACGGTTGTCCTTCCAGCGGAGCGGGGTCGCTGTTGATTAACGTAAATCCATTGCCTGAATTGACGGTGAACAATCCGGCCGCTTCTTGCGGTGATCCGGTGAGCATCGTCCAAAGCGGTGATGGTACGTTCAAATATTATACGAACGATCAATTGTCCGTATTGGTAACTGACCCGACTAAAGTGGGGAACGGCACTTATTACGTGACCAAGACCGACGGAAACGGTTGTGTTTCCGAAGCAAAAGCGGTGACCACAACCGTGCATCCGCTCCCGACACCAAAAATTGCCGTGAAAAATCCAACTTCGGGCGGCAGCGAATTTTGTGCCGGAATGGAACTTACTTTGCAATGTGACAATGCCAGTTACAAAACATATACTTGGAGTGGCGGTGATGCCATAGCCAATAAGTGGGAGCGGAAAGCGGTGATTGTTGCCGGAACGGAAAATAAATACAGTTTGACAGTGGTGGACAATAACAACTGTTCGGGTACTTCGAATGAGCTGGCCTTTACCGGTAAGGCGGCACCGACCGTGACCATCGATCCGGTGGCGGCTTCCTGTGCCGGCAGTGAGGTGACGTTGACAGCTCATCCGACTTGGGTAAGCGGTAGCGGTACAGTAGCTTGGAACGGTAATGTAACAACGGCCAATACTGCTACTACAACAGCAACGCTGGCAGGTGGAAAGAATAGTTATTCCGTGACCGTGACCGATGGCAACAGTTGTACAGCTACGGCAAACATGGATGTAAATGGGAATGACCTGAAAATTCAATCTGTGACCCTTAATCCGAGACGAGTGGAATTTGGACAACAGGTGAGTTTGGATGTGTCTGCTACATGGAATGGGGGGGCTTTGGGTGATACGGATGCTACATATTCCTGGAAAAAAAGTACGGATGCCGACTGGACAGCAACTACGAAAAAGGCGGTCGATACGCCGACTGACAATGTGATCTATCGGGTGACGGTGACCAAGGAGGGATGTTCGGTGACGAGTGCGGAGAACGAAGGCGAGGTTGAAGTGGTGACCGATCCGTTTAATGTTACAGAGATTGTCGCTGTTGGTAGCCGGGTTGGAACTTGTGACGGCGAGGAACTGAGTGAGAATCCGGTGAAATGGTATGTCTCTGCTACCGGTGGACGGGAGAATTACACCTACTCTTGGACAGTGCCGGATGGTATGACGGTGGAGGCGACGGATGCGGATACTTTGAAAATTACGGCAATCGATTATAACAAACTTACACCCGGTTCCGGACACGAGGTGAGCGTGGCAGTAAGCGATGGTGTCAATACGACAACCAAAAAACTTTATTTTGAGGTGCGTGCGCTGCCGGAAGTGCAGATTAACGGTGAATCTTCCGGAGGAACGGTGCTTGCCTGTCAGAATGTACAGACCGAATTGACCGCCAGTGTGGTCGGAGTGACAAGCGGTGACGACACTTATCTTTGGGACGGAGGTTCAACGGCTTCCAAGATTACAATTTCTACAAAAGATGCAGGAACAACAACGGATTATACGGTGACGGCAACATATGCCGGTTGCTCCAATAGCGCGACTGTTTCAGTGACTGTGAACGCCTTGCCGGAGTTGACGTTGAAGGCACTTTTGGCGGGAAACGAGGTGAGTCAGGTTTGTCCGGATACGGAAATTACCTTGCAGGCTGCGGTGAGCGGTGTGGATGACCCTGATGTGAAATGGAGCGGGGCTGCAACTGGTTCCGGTACATCACTGACCTCAACTGTTAACAAGAGAAGTACTTATATCGTTAACTATAAGGATAACGATACCCAGTGTTCGGCCAGGCAAGAGGTGACGGTGGATGTGTATACCCCTGCGAAACTGGCCGTGACGGCCAATCCGGGTACTGCTGTGTGTGCCGGATCGCTGGTAGTGCTGACCGCTTCCAACGGAGCGAATTACCAATGGTCTGACGGTTCCGGTGTATTGGCAGGCAGGACAAACGACACGTTGATGATACCTCAGGCCGTAAATATGAAATACATCGTCAACGGTACGGATGCGAACGGTTGTGAGGCGACATCCGGTGAGGTGACGATTCAAGTGATAGAGGCTCCGAAACTGGTACTGAAAGACAAGACGATACACGGCTGTCAGGAGGGAGAGGTGAATTTGGCCGATGCTGTGAATACCAATCAGAGTTCTTATGGTCTGACATTGAGGGTAAAAAAGGCTGACGGAACGCTGCTGAGCGACACAAAGGTTTCTGAGGCCGGAACGTACACCCTTTATTTGGATGCCGGTGGAGATCGGTGTTCTTCCAATGAGGAAAAGGTGGAAGCGATATTCCATGAATTGCCTACGCTCCGTGTCCTGGCCAATTTGTCGGATGTATGTAGCGGAACAGAAGTGATCTTGACCGCAGAGAGTGATGATGAGGATACACCGACGTTTATCTATAACGGAACGTCCGGAACGAGTTGGACGGTGAAGCCGGCTAATAGCGGAATCACAAATAGTCAGGCGACTTATACGGTGACGGCGGAAAACAGCTATCGTTGTCAGAGTACGGCAGATGCGGCCGTGACAGTGAAACCGTTGCCGAATGTGCGGATTGATAATCCGGGGCTGGTATGTGCCGGTTCACAAGTGACCTTGACGGCTACCGGTGCCTTAACTTATGTTTGGGGGAATAACGGAGGTACGGCGAACGGGAATAGCTATACGGTGAGACCTACCTTGGGAAACAAGGATTTTTCCGTGGTCGGAACAGCAGAGAACGGTTGTGAGAATACGGCCAATATCGAACTGGATGTGAAGGATGCACCTGTATTGAATTATGCGGATAATGGAGTGTTGACGGCATGTCTGAACAGTACGGTGGACTTGAAAGGGGCCTTTGAGACGTATGACGGGAATTTGGAATGCTTTGAAGACGATCAGGCAACGCAACCTCTGTCTTCTTCGGCAGTGTCCGTGGAGCAAGAAGGGGATAAGAGCTATTATGTCCGGGTTAAAGTGGGAGACTGTGTTTCTGAACTCAAGCCGGTGACCGTGAAAGGATTGCCGATACCAACCGTAGACCTTGCCATCAACGGTGGAGTCTTTGCGGTGTGTGCCGGAACGGAGGTGACCTTGACGGCAGATGCTACCGGTGCTGCGGAATATACCTGGAGTCCGGGAAATGAAAAGACAGCAGCGATAACGATAATTCCGTCCACTACGGCTACTTACAAGGTAACAGTAAAGAGTACCAACGGCTGTTCGGCTGAGGCATCCCAGGAATTGACCGTCCATCCGTTGCCAGTATTGGTATGGAATCAAAAACCGGGAGTTTTGTCTGCCGGTGGTAGCGGTACATGGAGCGTCAACCTTGATCTTTCGACTACACAGCCTTATACTTATACTTGGAAACGTAATAGTGACGAGCCTATTCAGTCGGATCAGAGCAGTTTCCGCCTGACGGATGCTCAGATGCCTGAGGAAAATTTGGCTGTGTATGTGACGGACGCAAACGGTTGTCGGAGTGAAGAGATTGCTGATAAGGCAACGGTAATGCCGATGGGCGGAGAGTTGGTGTTGAATGTAACGGCAGCCGATGAGCAAAATGAGATTTGCCGGAATGGTGTGCAAGTACTGACAGTAGGGGTGACCGGCGGACAACTTCCTTATCGGTATGTATGGTATAAGGATGATGTACTGATGGTCGGTGATACTACCGTCTCTATTACGGTGAGCGATGCCGCTACGTATAAGGTAGAGGTGACCGATGGCGGTAAACAGACCAAGTCTGCCGATTTGGCCATTACTATGTCTGATAGTCGGATTGCCCCAACGGTGGTCATTCCGGAGCAGACGATCCGGACAGGTCTGTCTGCCGTGTTGTTAGCCAATGTGACTCCTACGAATGGTACGTTCAGCTATCAGTGGGCGAAAATGGAGAACTTGAAAGATGCCGGACAGGTGAATTTGGTTGTTCCCGAGACTAAGGTATTGACTGAAGATACGGAATATACGGTGTTAGTGAAAGATGAAACCAGTGGCTGTTATGCATCGGCTTCCGGAAGAGTTGTGGTGGATGACGTGAACGGCTTGAAAGTACTGGCTTCCGCATCGGTGAACTCGCTGTGCCGGAATAGCGAGGTGCAGTTGTCGGCAGACGTGGAGGGAAGCGCGAACGTAACCTATAAGTGGCGCGAAGTAACCGGTCTTTCCGATATGGATATTAAGAATCCACTCTTTACGGCTTCGGTGGAAGGTACGCAGGAGTTTGTGGTGACGGTGACCGATGACGGTGGACGTATGGCTGCGGCTAAAGTGAGCGTAACGGTGGAGGACAAAACGGCTCCGAAATTGATTCTGTCTTCATCTGATCAGATTGCATGTAGCGGAGATAAGATTACCGTGAGAGCGGAAGAGGGTACGGTGATTGCTTACCAGTGGTTCGTCGATGACCAAGAGGTTACTGTTGCCGGAACGGAATATGTGCCGAGTATTGGAGAGAATCAGAAAGTGAAAGTGACGGCTACGGCGGACAACGGCTGTGAGGTGAAACCGGTGGAAAATACCTATACAATTCATGGTTTGCCGGAGATTGCCTGGAAAGATCTTCCACAGGACGGCTATAGCATAACCACTCCGTTGCTGGTTTCCGTAAAGTTGACAAACGAAACGCAAGGGGAATATATGTATCATTGGTTGAAACCTAACCAGCAGGATGTAGCGGGAAATCTGGGCGGAGATTGTTATAGCGTACAGACGCCGACAGAGGATCACTACGATTTTCAGGTTTATGTGAGCGACTTCTATGGTTGCCAAAGTGACACGCTGAAAGCAACGGTGAACCGTGACGGATCTCAGCCGATTGAAATCGAAGTGAAGGATGTGAACGCTTGTGCTGTGGCGGCGGGCAGAACCGGAACAGCTACATTGTCCGTTACGAAAACAGCGGGTCCGGATGCAGTTACGTACACCTGGAAAGCAAATGGCCATTCATTGCCGCTGTCGGATGAAAATACAGCCAATGCGACGGTAGATATCGCCGGAGCTGCAGCAGGTTTATATTCCTTTACCATTACGGTGTCTGATGCGGGTGACAATACAAATAAAGTGGAGGAAAGCGTGTTGTTGACGATTGCCGAAGCTCCGAATGTCAGTCTGGCCGAACATTGCGTGGCACTTCATAAAGATTCGGTATTTGTGTTAACTATTGCAAATTCCGATGAATGTGATTACCTTTGGCAGCAGAGTGTTTATGGAACTGACTGGGAAACACCGACAGACAAAGGTACCGGTCAGGATTGTGAAGTGACAATGGGTGAGCAGGATATGCGTTATATATTGATTGCAACAAATACAGAATCACAATGTAGTACGAATGATACGGCGATGATTTACCGTATCCCGGATGCACCCAAGGTGGAAATTGATACCAATCTTACCCATTTGGATATCAAGTTGTCATGGGGTAATGTGACTGCTAGCGACGGTTATACGGTTTGGAGCCGTAAATGGGATCCGTATTGCCTGACGACTGCCGATGGAGGAGCTTATACAAACAGAACTTCTACCACCCGGTTCGAATGGGCGGTTGACAACATGGATACGCTTGAATTCTTTTATGTAACTGCTGATAAGAATGTCTGCGGTACGACTTATTACTCACAAACGAGTGATACGGTGGGGTATCATCTGATGGATGTGAAGTTGAATACAACAGGAACTTCATTGGAGTGGTATCCGTTGTATTTTGATATGAGTGACAAAGGAATAGTCACTTCTCAAGATTTCTTGGAAAAAAATCTTGACGTATTGTCTTTGTTGGCAAATTGGGAATATGAAAAGCAAAAATGGAGTGCTGCAACCATATACTATGATCCCAAGGAGGATGATCCGGAAAGTACAGATCCGATAGAATTTTATAACGTATTTGATTTGCCTTATGAGTCTGTTATCCGTGTCGGTATTGCTGAAAATGGGCAATTGTTGCAATATGGTAAATTGCCGAAACCAATTCAATTTGATTTGAAAGGAACTGCAACGCCATCTACTCGTTTTTCCTGTAGCTTTATTCAACCATTTCGAATGGATTTAAAAAATTCCTCTGAAATAATAAGTGATTTGAATATGAAGATTGCTACTGTTGTGACATGGAATTTTGCCTCTCAGGCGTTTGACGCATCGACAATTTTTTATGATCCCAAAGAGGATGATCCGGAAAGTGCAGATCCGATAGAATTTTATAATGTGTTTCCTTTAAAAGGATTATTGCCGATTCGAGTAGGTAATGAAACAGGTGCAGATATTAATTGGAAATAAATAGAATATTAGTATGAGAAAGATATTTTATCTTTTTTGTTTATTGGGAACGACTTTTTTTGCAAAAGCCGATGATGTTACGGTGGCTTTTGGTGTATTCAAAGACGGAGTTCAAGGTTCAGGATCGAATTTGGTTTTGACCTCTTCCAATTTTACAATGGAATTTACGGATGAGACTTTAGGATGTACGTTAACTGAGGCTGATAGAATTGCTATGTCTTTAGCAGTTACGGAAACAGGAACTCGAAATATAATAACTATGTCAACAGCCGGTTTTGATAAATGCGTTCCTGGTGCGAAAGCCGGTGATATTATATCATTAAAAATAACACTAAATGCGCCTGGAACAGATCTTCATGGACGGACCGCTTTGGTGAAGTTTAAATTAGCAATGGGGACTCCCAAATTCTATTTAAATCCACACAATAATACTACTGGTTATACCGAAGGGGATATTATTGATTTAAGTGATGTTAATGCGAAAAAATACGGTCTTAATTTTGTTGCACCTCCACCTGAGATCAATGTAACCGGAACATCATTATGCGCGGGAGAAACCGGAAAAACGGTAAAAGCGACTTTTACGAACGCTCCTGCGGATATGACCGGATATTCCATTGATTGGGGAATTGCCGGAATTACCACTTCCGGTGCGATTTCTGCAACAGCAGGTGCAACCGGAAGCATTAATCCGGCGCAGGTGACAACAACTCAGACTAATAAGCAGGCCAAATTGAAAAATGCGGCAGGTACTGTAGTGGCAACTTCTGCCAATTATACGGTAACAGTAAATCCGAAACCGACGCTGACTTTCTCACCGGCCACTCCGAGTGTTTGTAGCGGTAGCGGTACACAAATAACGGCAAGTTTGAATCCAGCCGGAAATACGTATGTTTGGAAAAAAGATGGGGCTCAGGTGGGTACTTCCAATAAATTATCAACGGGAAATTTAACCAGTAATGCCACCTATGAAGTAACTGGAACGTCAAGTGCCAGGTGTGCAAGCGATCCCAAGACGGTGACGGTGACGGTAAAACCTCTTCCGACGCTGACTTCCCTGACTGCTTCGAAAAATGATGTCTGTGCCAAAGAGGCAGTAACTTTGACGGCTAATGCGTCCGGAGCAACTTCTTATACCTGGACCAATGCTACAGGAAATGCGGCCACTGCCAGTGTGTCTCCTTCTGCAACGACCACTTATGGGGTTATAGCAGTGAAGGACGGATGTAACAGTAGCAAGAAAGAAGTAACAGTGACTGTACATACCGTATCGGTGAACATCGCTGCCAATCCTCCGACAGCTTCATATGGTGGTTCGGTACAATTGACAGCGACCCCGACTTTCAATCCTGCCGGAAATACGGCTAACAATTATAGCTGGAAAGGAGATATCAACGGTAGTACGAGCGGAGCTACTTTAAATAGAGTTACTACGAATAATATGACCCAAGGAAGTAATTTTGAAGTGGAGGTAACGGATAATATGGGTTGTAAGGGTTCCAAGGCGATTACTGTGAGCGTAACGGGTGATGCTTTGGCGGTGACTCCTCCGGCCAATTCTCCCAATGGTTATGTGAATACTCCTATCAATACGGGGGTAACAGCTTCCGGGGGTGATGGTAATTATACTTACACGTGGACTTCTAATGATCCTACGGTGACTATTCAGGATAAAGGAAACGGTAATGTCTCTATTACGTCATCAACGACCGGAACGAAAGAGGTCTGTGTAGAGGTAAGTAGTGCGGGGGATAAAGTGAAAAAATGTTTCAGTGTGATTGTTACTGATCCTTCAGTGGTCAGTTTAGTGATGTCGGTGGACAAAAAATGTGCTTATGCCGGAGAGTTCCTGACTATTGAGATTAGAGGAAACGGTGCCAATACTTATTCATTCGTATTGCGTGACCAATCCAATAGTGCAGTAATGACAGTAACCGACAAGGCTTCGTGGGATACTTATAAGGTATATACCAATGCAGCCGGTACTTATAAAATTACAGATTTTAAATATAAAATTGCCGGGATAGAGTCTACCGGTGACATTCCGGCACCTGTAACAGCCATGTTTGATCCCGTTCCGGATGTGAAAGCCAATGCAGATGGTTTAGCCAATATCGACCATTGCGAGGGAGACCAGTTGATTTTGAAAGGAAGCAGTGATGAGAAAGGATTACAATATACTTGGGATAATGGTGTTACGGACGGTGTGCCTTTTGAACCTACGATGTCCACAACCTATACGGTAACTGGTACGGATCCTGTTACACAATGTGCGGGAACCAGTACAGTAGACGTTACGATACGTCCAAGGCCTACTGTGCAGGCACCGCCTATGCAGGAAGTATGCGCGGGCGAACTGGTGACGCTGACGGCTACCGGTAGTGCGGATGTGGTGGATATTAAGTGGTCCAATAATGTAGATAATAATGTGCCGTTTAAACCGACCCTGACAGCTACTTATGAAGTGACTGTGACTAATGACGGGGGATGTACGGCAACAGATTCGGTAAAAGTGGTTGTAAATCCTGCTCCTGAGATTTGGCGTAGTTCCAAGAATCCGAGAAATATTGCTATTGGAAAAGATGCTTATTTTGCAGTGTCGGTAGAAGGGGAAAACCTGACTTATCAGTGGAAGAAAAAAGAGAATGATGTTTGGGTAGATTTAGACGATGTAACCAACAGTGTACCTATCATTATCGGTAGTCATACGGATTCTATCAGTTTGTTGACTGTTCCTCAGAGTTGGGACGGTTCAGAATTCAGGGTTGTGGTGTCCAGTGATTGTGGAGCGGATAGCATGGATTTCCAGTTGAGTGTCAAAGAATGTTTTGAGATTACTGCGGAATTGGTGATGGATGCAGGAATTATTCCGGATGAAGATCCGGGGAATCTGATTGACGGATGGTTTTGTCGTGGTCAGAAGATTTCTTTGAAAGCGGTTATTACTTCAGAAGAAGGATATGATATAGAGAATCCGCATTATAAATGGACCATTGACGGTCTGGACCTTCCGGAAGAACACGTGGAATTGGTTTCAGACACGGCGATATTAACATGGATTCCGCAATTTACTGAAGATGATATTGTCGTGAAAGTTGCTGCTTATTGTGACGGGGCTTGTGAAGAAGTTTATCCGCAACGTTTGCGATTGAAAGCCCGCGAGTTTGAGGATGTTGCCCTGAAAATTATGACAGATGAAGATCCGGAGGACCGTTTCTGTGCCGGTGATACCGTTAATTTCTGGTTATCAACCCGGAATGCCGGAAAATCCCCTCAATATACATGGTATAACGATGTATTTGAATTGCCGGAAGAGGAATCTCCTAAGAACGAGGTTGTATATTATGACAGTGCAAAGGTGACCTTGGTGATGGGACAGGAAGATACCTGGATGCGCGTAGTAATGACTCCGTCGGCTGAAATATGCGTGAAAGAGCCTGTGATTATAGATACTCTTTTTATGAAGAAGAAACCTTGGATGGAGCCTGTATTGCATATCGACTGTTCAGACACGCTGGTATGTCGGGGAGACTCTGTTTCGATGCTGGCGGTTCAGTCAAATGCGGGAGCAAATCCGACTTTCCAATGGCAGAGAAGTATTGGAGCACCATTTCCGGACTGGAATTTGGGAACAGATTATTTTGCAACTGTGTTTGTAGATGAAGAGGATGTTTGGGTGAAATGTACCATGACTCCTTCGAATGATATCTGTTGGGACCAGACTAAACCTATTGTAGATGCTATTAAGATAAATGTTTTCAGGGATAGCTCCGAGGTGAGAATCAGTTGTGACATGGAGGATAAGGAATTCGGGGATGAGTTGGTGTTTGAGGCGGAGACAAAGAATCTGTTGGGTGAACCCCGGTATGAGTGGTATGTGGATGAGATGAAAGCTCCGTGTACGGAATCAGAGTATATTGCCAGTTCGGTAGCTCAGGGGGCTGTCGTATATTGTCTGGTAAGCGGTGAAAAGATTTGTCAGACTCGTATCAAATCAAATGAAATCATTGTGGATTATGGCAATGTGAACCGGGATACGATGATTGTCATTTATAAAAATGAAAGAGTGAAAGATTTGAATATGGTGAAGGAGGGGGATGATTTGGCTACGGTATTGTTCAAAATTGACGAGACTGCAAAATTCGGTGTTGGTTCCATCACTACGGACGGTAAGTTTAATTACACGCCGATGGCTGGTTTTGTCGGTACAGATGAGGTGAAATATGTTATCGTAAATAGGAAGGATAAATCGGTTGTAGCTGAGGGATATATTTACATCACAGTACAGGAGAACGATCGTTTCTTTGTGCCGAACCTGATTACGCCGAACGGTGACGGTATCAACGATACTTGGGAATTGGATTTCCTCAGTGAATATCCGAACCATCTGATACAAGTATTCGACCGTACCGGAAGGATTGTATTTGAAGCCCGGAATTATCAGAATGACTGGGATGGCAAGGGAATGACAAAGAGCGGATATGTCGGACAGATTAATTTGGTGAACGGCGTATATACTTATATCATTGATTTGGGAGACAAGAACAAAACCATATTGAAATCCTGGATTGAAATCCGGGCGAATTTAAACCGAAGAAATTACAGATAAACGAGAGATAAACAATCAGTATATTCAGAATAAAGTTCGGATATCCGGAGTTTTCCGGGTGTCCGGACTTTTGGAGGATATGAAAGGGTTATAAAAATTATGGGTATGAAGAGCGTATTGATTTTGTTTTTAGTGCTGACAACCTGTGTCGGATATGCGCAAAATAGTGTTTTGACATTTACAGATTATGGTGCGGCTCAGCCATTGATCAATCCGGCAGCCATGGGACATGAGAGCGGAGCTAACGGTTTGCTGCTTTACCGTAGCCGTTTTGAAAAAACAGATTATTGGCCCTCTACCGGAGCTTTTAATATTAATTCCATTCTGAAGGATAAAAATTTTGGAGGTGGCCTTTCTGTGATTTTTGATAAATACGGGCCTTATCAAAAGTTGTTTCTTTATGTTGCCGGTACATATAAGCTGAAAGTGAACGAAGGAAAGAATTTATATTTCGGTTTGCAGGCAGGTATTAATTATGTTTCTAATGAAGGGGAATACAAAGTGTCGCAGGAGGAAACTGTATTTTCCGATAATTATAGCCAGCCGAATTTCGGATTTGGGTTGCACTTTGAGACCGAGAATTATTTTGTAGGGGCATCTATTCCGGAATTTCGTTATAATACCCTGGATGAAAACGGGGATAAAATCAGTGAGACGGCCTCGGAGATGATGAAGATTTATATGTACGGAGGTTTTCGTTTTAAAGTAGGTAAGACTACCCAGTTGATGCCCTACGCTTATTTGTCGTATTGTGAGTACGAAGACATGAAATTAGATTTGGGGGCCAAATTGATATTGAAGGAATCTTTTGAATTTGGTTTGCAATACCGGACGAAAGAAGCTTTTGGAGTTTTGTTGCGGGTGAGATTGTTTGAAGATTTGTGGTTAGGCTATTCTTTCGAAGGAAATAGTGCCGATGTCGGGAATAAGTTCAATTCAACACAGGAAATCGGATTAACTTTCCATTTTGGCAAGAAAGGTAAAAAATCTTCGGCTACGGAGGAGAAAGCAGATGAAAGTATCAATTCAATACGTTATTTCTAATGAGATTACTGGGCATTCTATTACTCGTTGTTTTTTTCACTCCGGGCCTGGAGGCTCAGACGCGGGCAGATAAACTTTTTGAGAGGGGGGATTATCTGGAAGCTTTGAAGCAATATCAGAAAGAATTAGAGAATACCGGAGAGGAAAGTGGTGAGAAAAAGGATTTGCTGAAGATGAGAGTGGCAAATTGTTTTTTTCATTTGAATGATGTTGTCCGCGCCGGACAGGTATATAAGACTGTAAATCCGGATTTGCTGGGGGCAGAGGATTTGACTTATTATTCAATTACTCTTTTACGTTCCGGGGAGTATAATAAGGCTGCAGAACAGATAGAATTGGCAGAGACATTGGGAGCTGATCCTGCGGTTGTCGACAGGATAAAGAATTCCTGTGAGTTTGCTGCTATGGTTGCAAAAGAGAAGTCTGTATATACAGCAAAGAAAACAAAGATTGATTTTTCCGGTTTTTCTGCGGGAGTGACTTATTACAAGGGACGGGGGGTTATTCTGGCTGCTCCCGGGGTAGGAGAAGAGGCTGTGAAAGATAGCCGTGGATATAAGGTGACGCGTTTGTATAATGCTGTATTTACCGGGGACGGGGCGAGTGGCAGATTGTTGCCTTTTGCGAATGAGCTGGCAGATAAATATCATATCGGGGCAGTTACTTTTTCCCGTGATTTTAAACGGATTTATTATACCCGTACAATTTTGAAGAAAGACGGGACCAGTATTCTGAAATTGATGACTGCTACGGAAGAAGGAGGTAAATGGGGAAATGTGGAGGAATTGAACATAAATTCAGAGGAGTATTCGTGTGCACATCCCTGTTTGTACAGGGATTCTTTGTTGTTTTTTGTATCGGATATGCCGGGAGGAATCGGAGGAAAAGATATTTATGTGACAGAGGTTAATGGTGCGGAATGTGGAGAAATCAGGAATTTAGGGGAGCAAATCAATACTATGTTCGATGAGCTTTTTCCTTTTATGGCTGAAGATGGCAGGCTGTATTTTGCTTCTAACGGGCATGTCGGTTTGGGTGGTTTGGATGTTTTTGTATCGCAGATGCTTCCTGATGGTAGCTGGAGTATGCCGATGAATATGGGACGTCCGGTGAATTCTTCTATGGATGATTTTGCATTGGTATTTCGTGATACCACTTGTACAGATGGCTATGTTTCTTCTAACCGGGGAGGAACCGGTTATAATGATTTTCTGTTTTCTTTGCGTTTGTTGCCTACTCATAAAGCGTCGCCAAAGGTGTTAGCTGATAAGCCGGCCCAGCAAGCGGAAAAGCAACAACCTGTACCTGCGGATCAGATGTTTTCGGTTGATTATCGGTATGCAATACAGATCGGAGCTTTCCGTAATCCGGTGCCGCGTGTGTTTTTTGAGAAATTCCAGAATGTAAAAGTGTATCTGGGGTATGACAATATTTACCGTTATACGGTGGGAGAGTATCCGGAGGAACAATTGGCCCAGATGGAATTGCAATACGTGCGGAAAGACATCAGTGATGCTTTTGTAATGAATGTGGAACGCTATGTGGCCGAGCGAAAAATTCAGCATGATGTGAAAGGAGATGATATCAGTGATGATGAATTGTTATTGAGGCGTTTAAAGAATTTTGAAAAGGCAGGTAAATTATTGGAGAAGAAGAAACAGCAATTGCCTGTTCCCCGAGTATTGAATAAGCCTTTGAATAGCGAATATCATGCTCCGGAAACCGGCTATACGGTTGTCTTGATGTCTGCCAATCAGGTATATGATCCGTCTGCTTTTCAGGGGATAAATAATATAGATGTTTTTGCTGTTTCCGAAGGAAAGTATATGTATTGTGCCGGTCTTTTTGACTCGGAGGGAGAAGCGTATGCGGAACTATCCAAAGCGCAGTCCAGAGGTTTTAAGGATGCTTATATTTTGCATCGGAACGGAGGAGAGTTTTATTCCGGGATAGCCAATCCGTCGGCATATGTCAGGTCTGCCTCAGTACCTGCTTCGGTTCGCCGGCAAAAGGCATCTGAATTAAAAAGTATTCTCAATTTTTAGTGCTTGTTGAAATCTGAGTTATTGAAGATTTGTAACTTTACCGGGAATCACCCCGTTTATGGTGTTGTATGATTGCCGCAGAGTTAATATCAAATGTTGTTCCGGTGCTGAAACGGGAAGACACCTGTTTGCAGGCGTTGAGCTGGATGGAATTGTTCCGGGTTTCCCACCTTCCTATAGTGGAGGGGAAAACTTATCTGGGGCTGGTTGCTGATGAGCTGATTTATTCGCACGGGAATCTGAATGATAAATTGGAAGTGTTGCAGATTCCGGCAGAAGGAACTTTTGTTTATGAAAATAATCATATTTATGATGTAATCGGATTGGTTTCTTCACATTTGTTGTCTGTAGTTGCGGTATTGGATTTGAAAAATAATTTCAGGGGTTCGGTGAGGGCCACGGATATTTTAAGACATTTGGATAGTTTGTTGTGTGCAGAGCAACCGGGTGGAATTATTGTTTTGGAAGTAAACCGGGCAGATTATTCAATGACTGAAATTGCACAGATTGTAGAATACAACGAGTTGCAGATTTTAAGTTGTTATCTTTCCTGTCCGCAGGATTCCAGGCAGGCGAAACTTACTTTAAAGATTAATACTCTTTATATTGATCCTTTGATGGATACTTTTATCCGTTACGGTTATACTATTAAGGATAGTTTTGTAATGGGACAGGAAGGGCAGGATAGTTTTCAGGAACGCTACGGGTTATTGATGAAATACCTGTCGATGTGATTGAAAAATTGCTTTGGATGCCCTATCTTTGCCTGTGCGCGTGATTTAATTTTCAGTTTTAATGACAGTAGCAATATACGGGAAACATATCGGAACAGAATTTTTGAATTATCTGAAATGTTTGATATCCAGTCTTCAGGAGCGTCATATTTCTATAATTTGTGAAGAGGGTTTTGCCCGTTTGTTAAGAGAGAGATTTGCTTATGCACCCGGTTTTAGCCGGACTTTTGGCCGGGAAGGGATTGGTGTGGATGAGGTGGTTATGTTGTTGAGCATAGGTGGAGACGGTACTTTTCTTGATTCCGTCGTATATGTCAAAGATAGTGAAGTACCGATTCTGGGAGTCAATAGCGGTAGACTGGGATTTTTGGCGAATGTCAGGGCGGATGAGATTGAAAAGGCGGTGGAATGTATTACTACGGGATGTTATACGACAGAGCAGCGGGAAATGCTTGCTTTGCAGATAGATAATAAGAATTTGCCCGGTTACGATTATGCTTTAAACGAAGTGGGGGTATTGAAGGCAGCTACTTCTTCTTTGCTGAATATTCATGCTTATATTGGTGAGGTTTATCTTACCGCTTATTGGGCGGATGGTTTGGTGGTGTCGACTCCGACCGGTTCTACTGCCTATTCTCTTAGCGGCGGCGGACCTATTGTCAGTCCGGATTGCCGGAATTTAATCCTGACTCCGATTTGTCCGCACAATTTGAGTATGCGTCCTTTGGTTGTACCGGATAATGCGGAAATTACTTTGCAGGTGGAAAGCCGCTCCGGAGATTTTGTTCTGAGTATGGATTCCAGAATCAGAAAGCTGGAGGATAAGCATCGGTTGAAAATCCGGACGAATGGGCATCGGATAAAAGTGGTGACACTGGAAGGACATAATTATTATGAGACGTTGAGGAATAAGCTGATGTGGGGGGAGGACAGGCGAAATGGACGATGAATAATGAGGGATATGGATGAAAATAAGATTTTGTGGTGCGGAGAGAAGACAGAACACTTCTCTGCATGTTATTGTTTGTTAGCATTTGTTACCCGATTTTTCACTTTTCTGTATATGCTGTTACCGCTTTTGTGTGTATCTTTGAACAGTTTTTGTCAGCCGGGAGCAGAAGTGGGGATTTTAGGAGGAGAAAGTTATTATTTGGGGGAATATAATGCAGGGCATTTTAAGAACAGGCAGTTTTATGTGGCGGGCTTGTACCGTTACAATCTGAATGATCGTTTTGCTTTGCGTTTGAATGCCGGTTTTTCAAAAATAGATATTCAGGGAGTACCTTTACTATCTAATGGGACAGAGGTCTATCCGGATGGATTTCATTGCAAAGTAAAAGATATTTCAGCTATGGTGGAGTTTAATTTCCGGAGTTTTATGGTTCAAAAAATAGAGAAATCTTCCTGGTGGAGTCCTTATATGTTGGCAGGAGTTGGATTACTTAAGGCTGGAGATGCAGGCAGCGTGTCGATACCGTTGGGTGTTGGAGTGAAATTTAATTTATATCGTCAGTTGTCGTGCGGGGTGGAATGGACGACCCGGAAATTGTTTACAGATAAGGTAGACCAATTGTCTGACCCCTGGGGGACAGGTGAAACGAATTTTATTTTTAACAAAGATTGGTTTTTTGTAGCCGGGATTACGTTGACTTATCGTTTTCCGATGAATCCGGAATGTTTTTTTTAGGGATGTAGGATGAATGAGTAATGATGAATGATATTAAACAAGAAATTATAGCGGCGGGCTTGCCGGAACATGTAGCTATTATTATGGACGGTAATGGCCGGTGGGCACGGCAACGCGGACTGGAACGTATTTATGGGCATAAACAGGGAGTGGATACCGTAAAGAAGGTGGTGGAAGCTGCCCGGGATATAGGGTTGAAGTATCTTACTTTATATACTTTTTCCATAGAAAACTGGAATCGTCCGAGGACAGAGGTGGATGCTCTGATGGGATTAATGGCTGAAGCCATTGTCCGGGAAACTCCGGAACTTATGCGTCAGGGGGTGAGGATTAAGGTGATTGGGCATACGACAGATTTACCTGCCGGAGTGTGGCAGAAGATAAGCAAACTGATTGAGGAAACTGCTGCCAATACTGGTGTGACTTTAATACTGGCATTGAGTTATGGTGCCCGTTGGGAAATTCTTCGTGCTGCGCGGCTTGTAGCTGAAGAGTATAAGGCAGGAAAGCTGGAGAATTTAGAGCATCTGGATGAGCTTTGTTTTAATAGGTATTTGACGACAGCGGGGATTCCGGATCCTGATTTGTTGGTCAGAACCAGTGGTGAATGCCGTTTGAGTAATTTTCTGTTGTGGCAGTGTGCCTATACGGAATTTTATTTTATCGATAAATTTTGGCCTGATTTTGAAAAAGATGATTTATATTTGGCAATCCGTAATTTTCAGAACCGTGAAAGGAGGTTTGGAATGACGGGGGAACAGGTAAGGACGGAGCAGAATTTTTTGTGAAAATAGATATGGGGGGGAGTTGGTAGATAATAATTTGTATCAGTAATGCAACTTTGTTGCCAAAAGAAGATATATGGTTAGAAAAGCGTTTCTTGGAATTCTGATAGCTTTGCTTTGTATTTGCCGGAGTGTGGCACAGTCGACAGATACAGTGAAGCAGCCGGAAGTCTTTTATTCAAGCCCAAAAACCTATGAGATTGGTGGAATTGAAGTAACGGGAATTGGGGTGCAATATGACCCTGAAACTTTGATACAGTTGTCGGGATTGGTTGTTGGTAGTGAGATTCAAATTCCGGGTGATGCAATTACGAGAGCAATCAGACGTTTGTATGAGCAGGGGTTGTTTTCTGATGTGACTATTTCTGTAGACCGTTATCAGGGAAATAAAGTGTTTTTGATTTTGCATCTTGCTGAACGTCATAAGTTGTCAAGGATTAATTATGTGGGAATTAAGAAGGCGGAGGAGAATAAGCTGAAAGAGAAAATCAATTCTTTGCCAGGCAGTCAGGTTACTGATAATATGATTGCAAATCTGAAACGTATTATAGAAAAATATTACAAAGAAAAAGGATATTACAACATTGACATAAAAGTTGTACAACGAGATGATCCGGAAAAACCAAATTTTGTTATTTTGGACATTACTGTAGAGCGTAAAAATAAAATAAAAATCAGCGAAATTGTCCTGACCGGTAATGAGGAGGTGAAAACGGGGAAGCTGAAAGGAGCAATGAAAAAGACCAAGGAGAAGTCTTTGGTGAATTTTTTCCGTTCTGCTAAATATATTGAGGCAAATTATGAAGATGATAAGTATAATTTGCTGGATAAGTATAATGAGTTGGGGTACCGGGATGCTGCTATTGTTGCTGACAGTGTTGTACAGGTTTCTCCGAACCGGGTAAAGATTTATGTGGATGTGGAGGAAGGGAATAAGTATTATTATAATGATATATCTTGGGTGGGAAATACTGTGATAGATTCTGAAAAGCTTTCTGCTTTGCTGAATCTGAAGAAAGGGGATGTTTATAATAAGAAGTATTTTAATGAACGGTTGGAGGCTGATGAGGATGGTGTCGGGAATTATTTTTACCGGAATAACGGGTATTTGTTTTATCGGGCCATGCCGGTAGAGACGGTTGTTGGTAAGGATTCTATCAATGTGGAGATTCGTATTTTTGAAGGTCCGCAGGCGACGATTGACCGGGTGGCTATTAAGGGGAATACCCGCACTCACGAGCATGTAATCCGGCGGGAGTTATATACTTATCCCGGCGAGTTGTTTAGCCGGGATGATATTATGCGTAGTCTCCGGGAGTTGGCTAATTTGGGACATTTTGATCCGGAGAAGCTGGAGCCGAAGCCTGTGAATGCGAATCAGGAAGCGGGTACAGTGGATATTGAATATCATGTGGAAGAAAAAGCCAATGATAAGATTGAAATATCCGGGGGTTGGGGAGCCGGAATGATTATTGGTTCTGTCGGTCTTACTTTTACCAATTTTTCCATGCGTAATATTTTTAATTGGGAATCTTACCGGCCTTTGCCTCAGGGAGATGGTCAGACTTTGTCTTTGAAGGCTCAGACGAATGGTAAATATTATACTTCGTTCAGTGTGTCTTTTCGTGAACCTTGGTTGGGAGGAAAGAAACCGAATTCGTTGAGCGTTTCGGCTTATTATTCCCGCCAGACTGGTTATTCCCGGAGTTATTATAAGTCTTATTATGCCGGAAATGCATCAAAAATGTATGATACGGATCAGTTGATGACAACTTTTGGAGTTACTGCAGGTCTGGGGCGGCGTATTACCTGGCCGGATGATTTCTTTATGATGTCTACCTCTATATCTTACCAACGTTATTCGTTGAAGAATTGGCCGTATTATATTATCAGCAATGGTAATTCTAATAATCTTTCGTTTGAAGTTCTTTTGCAAAGAAGTTCTATTGATAATCCGCTGTATACCCGGAAAGGTTCCACTTTCACGGTTGGGTTGACTTTCACACCGCCTTATTCCTGGTTTACCGACAGGGATTATTCGAGTCCGAATATTAAGGATAAGGATAAGTATCGTTGGATAGAATTTCATAAATGGAAATTTCAGGGTAAGATATTTATGCCATTGGATAAGAAAGAGAAGTTTGTTTTATATGCTGGAGCTCAATATGGTTATCTGGGACATTTTAACAAAAACAAACGTTCGCCTTTTGAAGGGTTTGAAATGGGAGGTGACGGAATGTCCGGTTATAGTTTGTATGGTCGTGAGTATATTGGATTGCGGGGATATGAGAATGGCTCATTGACAAATGCCGGTTCCAGTTTTATTGCTCCTGATGCTTCGGATGCCAGCCTGTATTCAAAATTGACGATGGAATTGCGTTATCCGATTTCTTTGGCACAGTCGGCTACAATTTATGCTTTGGCTTTTCTGGAAGCTGGTAATTCCTGGTATGAACTGAAAGATTTTGAGCCGTTTAATTTATACCGTTCTGCCGGAGTAGGTTTGCGTGTTTTCTTGCCGATGTTCGGTTTATTGGGAATAGATTGGGGATATGGTTTTGACCCTGTTCCGGGACGTTCCGGTGCTGCCGGTTCTCAGATTCATTTTGTGTTGGGGCAAGAGTTTTAATTTCTGAAAGGGATTAAAATTCTTTTAATGTTTTATGTTTCATGTTTAAAATGCGGCATATACAATTGAAAAGCGGATTTATTTTATTATTTTTGTGTTGTTTGTTCATTGAAGTTAATGCACAGAGTGTCACGCGTTATGCTTTTGTCAATTTGGAATACATTTTAAAAAGTATACCGGATTATGCGAAGGCGCAGGATGAATTAAACAATTATTCCCTGAAATTACAGGCTGATATTGATGCTGTATATATAGAGGTGGCAGAGTTGCAGAGTAAATATAATGCAGATAAGGTGTTTTTGACGCCTTCTATGCGGGAGCAACGGGAAAAAGAGATTGCAGCGAAAGAAAATAAAGCCCGCTTGCTGCAGCAGCAGTATTTTGGAACAAACGGAATTCTTTTTGCTAAACGGGAAGAATTGGTAAAGCCTTTGCAGGATGAGGTATTGGCAGTGATTAAGGATGTAGCTAAAGAAGGTAATTTCGGAATGATTATTGATGTGGCTGCAGATAATTCGGTTGTTTATTTTGATCCCAAGTTGGATAAAAGTAATCTTGTATTGAGAAAGTTGGGCTATTCTGTGAAAAAACAGGAAGAATAACAGATCGCAGATCTAGTGATAAATGAGAATTAAATTTAGATGAATTAACAAAAATCAGAATTATGAAGAATACAATTAAATGGATTGTGCTTTTAGCGTTTACTTTCACTGCAATGGGAGTTTCTGCACAGGTTAAACTGGGCCATATTGATGCTCAGAAATTAGTTTCAACTATGCCTGAAACAATTGCTGCTCAGAAGCAGTTAGAGGAAAAACAGGCTGAAATAGAAAAGGAATTGACTAATATGCAGGAACAATTTCAGGCTAAGGCTACAGAATATAGTAAGAATGCCAAAACTTATTCTGATGTAGTGCTTGCTGCCAAGCAACAAGAAATACAAGAAATGGAGCAGCGTATCATGCGTTTTCAGCAGATTGCTGTAGAAAATTTGCAGAAGACCCGGGAAGAATTAATGAATCCGATTGTTACGAAAGCAATGGATGCAATTAAAGCAGTTGGTAAAGAGAATGGTTTTACTTATATTTATGATAACGGAGCTTTGCTTTATACTGCTGAAACGGCAGAGGATATTTTGCCATTGGTAAAGAAGAAGCTGGGTTTGCAGTAATCTGTCCTGAATAAGTTTACTTGTGGATTTCCGCTATTCGGACAATAAAATATCTCTTTTTGATTGGGATTCAATCAGAAAGAGATATTTTTTTTGAAATGTTGCGTTATTTTTGTTTTGTCTAATGTAATGGAAGGGATGTTTATGTCAAAAGGTGAAAATATAGGAATTTTTGATTCCGGTTATGGTGGATTGACAATATTGAAGGAGATTATAAAAGTGCTGCCTCAGTATGATTATATCTATTTGGGAGATAATGCCCGGGCACCTTATGGAACGCGTTCTTTTGAAGTTGTTTATCATTATACCCGGGAGGCAGTGAACCGGCTTTTTGATATGGGATGCCGGATGGTTATTCTGGCTTGCAATACAGCTTCTGCAAAAGCTCTCCGGACTATTCAGCAGGTAGATTTACCCAGACAGGATCCGTCCAGAAGAGTGCTTGGAGTAATCCGTCCAAGCATAGAGGCATTGTCCGGCTATTCTTCGAACGGACATATCGGTATATTGGCGACCCGTGGGACAGTGGCTTCGGAATCTTATCCGATGGAAATTGAAAAGTTGTATGGTGTTGGTCGGTTTAAGATTACTCAGTTGGCTTGTCCGATGTGGGTGCCTTTAGTAGAAAACAATGAGTTGACCGGTGAAGGTACGGAATTTTTTATCCGCAAGTATCTGACCCAATTGTTTACTTTGGATCCTGATATTGATACGATCGTGTTGGGGTGTACTCATTATCCTTTGTTGAGGCCATTGATAGCCCGTTTTGTTCCGCCGCACGTAAAAATTATCGGACAGGGGCATATAGTGGCCGATAGTTTGGCTAATTATTTGGTCCGGCATCCTGAGATGGAAAGAAGGTTGGGGTGTGGGGGAAGTGTTTCTTATTATACGACGGACAAGGCTGAACTTTTTGAGCAGATGGCAGGGATATTTATGGGATATGAAATTGAATGTGCTAATGTGCAAATATGTTGAAGACCGAGCTTACATATTATTTTTTTTATATCTTTGAACAAAGTAAAATACTGCCAGTTGCGATTATCATATGACAGAACAGGAACATATCAAAGAGGCTTTTGAAGAGTTGCTGAAATCTTTACGGAAAGATACTTCGAAAGAAAGCAGGCAAAGGATAAAGGAAGCTTTTGAGTTTGCTAATGAGGCTCATAAAGGCGTGCGGAGAAGATCGGGTGAACCTTATATTATGCATCCTTTGGCGGTGGCAAAGATTGCTACCAGTGAAATTGGGCTGGGAACCACTTCGGTAATAGCAGCTTTGCTCCACGATGTTGTTGAAGATACCGATTATACGGTAGAAGATATTTCTAATCTTTTTGGTCCTAAAGTAGCTTCGATAGTTGATGGTCTGACTAAGATTAGCGGGGTGATGGGTTCTGATACAAGCCAGCAGGCAGAAAGTTTCCGAAAAATGATTCTTACTTTGGCGGATGATGTCCGGGTAATTCTGATAAAGATTGCAGACCGGTTGCATAATATGCGGACTTTGGCTTCAATGCCTGAGCACAAACAAGTAAAGATTGCGAGTGAAACGCTTTATATTTATGCTCCTTTGGCGCACCGGATGGGACTTCATGCTATTAAAACAGAACTTGAGGATTTGAGTATGAAGTATGAACATCCGGAGGAGTATGAAGTGATCAATCAGAAAATAGAGGCTTATAAGCGGCAATTTTCTGCTTTGTTTACGGAGTTTATCAACCCCATCCGGCAGAAACTTAGCAGTAATGGATATGAATATACCATAACGGCCCGTACTAAGAGTGTTTATTCTGTGTGGCTGAAGATGCAGCGACGGAATATTAGTTTTGATGAAATTTTTGATTTGCTGGCTGTACGTATTGTTTTTAAACCAAAAGAAGATCAGCCGGAAAAATGGCAATGTTGGAATATTTATTCTTTGATTACTGACATATATAGTCCGAAACCTGAGCGAATCCGGGATTGGGTGAGTGTACCCAAAGCTAATGGTTATGAGGCGTTGCATCTGACGGTTATGGGACCAGAGGGCCAGTGGTTCGAAGTTCAGATCCGCTCGGAGCGAATGGATGAGGTTGCGGAGAAGGGGTTGGCTGCCCACTGGAAATATAAAAATGAAGGAGAAAGTTCGGAGTTGGACAAATGGCTTGCGGGTATAAAAGAAATATTGGATCAGCCGGATGCCACTGCCTTAGAATTTCTGGATGAATTTAAACTGAACTTGTTTGCTAAGGAAATCCGGGTATTCACACCGAAAGGATATATGCGAACTTTACCCAAAGGGGCTACTGCCTTGGATTTTGCTTATGATATTCATACTGAAATCGGTAACACTTGTATTGGAGCGAAAGTCAATCATAAGCTGGTGCCTATGAGTCATAAACTCGCCAGCGGAGATCAGGTGGAAATACTGACCAGTGACAAGCAAAGGCCTCAGAAAGAATGGCTGGACTTCGTGGTTACGGCAAAGGCTCGTACTCATATCAATGCTGTTTTTAAAAAATACAGGAAAGAATTGTTACGGAACGGGATTACCATTTATGAGGCTTTGGTGAAAAGGCTGGGTTTACCTCCTACTTCAGAGACATTGAATAAAGTGTTGAACGATTATGTGCTGACCAACCGGGATGATTTGTATGTTGAAATAGGAAAGCATAATATTACAGAGGATGATTTGGAGAAAGTTCTCCGGAAAAGGACGGAAAACCGGTTTGTCAAATATTGGAAATTGCAATTCTTGTGGAGTGGAAAAGATGGAGATGAAAAGAAAAAACACCGTACAGACGTTCCTATTGATCCGGATGCTGATTTTGTGATTGCTCCGTGTTGTAACCCTATTCCGGGAGATGATGTGGTGGGACTGAATATTGCAGGTACAAAAGTTACTGTGCATAAACGTTCTTGTCCGGAGGCTATCCGGTTGATGGCCAGTTTCGGAGATAAGATTGTTCCGGTAAAATGGGTGAGCCATAAACTGATGTCTTTTTTAGCTGTGATTAAAATAACTGGTATTGATACTTCGGGTATTGCCGGTGAGATTGCTACGTTGATAGCTAAGGAGGAAAAAGTGAGTATGCGGATGATTCATTTTGATACCCGGGATGGGATTTTTGAGGGAATAATTCATCTTTATGTGCATAATACGGCAGATTTGAATAATATTGTTTCCCGGATTTTTCAGGTGAAAGGTGTGGAGAATGTAATGAGGATAGAAGCAGAAAATTAGCCGGGGAAAGAGTTTTTGTTTAAGGAAGGGGAAAAGATATTTGATGATGGAAAAGATAAAGGAGACGGTAAAGGAGATTTTTACGGCATATTTACAAAAAAAGGGACACCGGAAAACGCCTGAGCGGTATGCTATACTGGATGAGATTTATTCTCACTCAGGACATTTTGATATAGAGTCGCTCTATATTTTTATGAAAAATAAAAATTACAGGGTAAGCCGGGCAACACTTTATAATACCATAGAGCTTTTACTGGATTGCAGATTGGTTATAAAACATCAATTCGGGAATAATATTGCTCAGTATGAAAAAGCTTTTAATAATCAGCACCATGAACATCTGATCTGCCAGAAATGCGGGAGGGTGGAAGAATTTTCTGATCCTCGTATAGATGAGGTGGTAGGACGTATCCAGGAAAGATACCAATTTTCTGTACATCATCATTTACTGTATATCTATGGTTTATGTGAAGCTTGTCGTTCCGAAGAATAATTGTTGAATGGTGTATTGTGGTCATAATGTTGATTGTTTTTTTCTGGAAAAAAGAAAAATTATCTAATTTTGTACGTTTGTGAAATCAAAAATTAAAGATACAAATGAAAGTAGATGTGTTACTTGGGCTACAGTGGGGAGATGAAGGAAAAGGTAAAGTTGTGGATGTACTTACTCCGGGATATGACATAGTTACCCGTTTTCAGGGGGGGCCTAATGCCGGGCATACCTTAGAATTTGAGGGGCAGAAATATGTTCTGCGTTCTATTCCTTCTGGAATTTTTCAAGGTGGAAAAACGAATATTATCGGTAATGGTGTTGTGCTGGATCCTATCTTGTTCCGGCAGGAAGCTGAAAGTTTAGCTGCCAGCGGACATGACCTTACCAAACAGTTGTGTATTTCCAAGAAAGCACATCTGATAATGCCTACTCATCGTGTATTAGATGCTGCTTATGAGGCTGCAAAAGGAGCTGCAAAAATCGGTACAACCGGTAAGGGGATTGGGCCGACCTATACGGATAAAGTTAGCCGAAATGGATTGAGGGTGGGAGATATTCTGCATCATTTTGATGAAAAATATGCACAGGCAAAGAAAAAGCATGAGATAATCCTGAGCGGATTAAAATATGAATATGATATTGTAGCACTGGAGAAAGAGTGGTTTGAGGCTTTGGAATATCTGAAACGCTTCCGTTTGATTGACAGTGAGCATGTCCTGAATAATTTTCTGAAAGAAGGAAAGTCCGTTCTGGCAGAAGGAGCCCAGGGAACTATGCTGGATGTGGATTTTGGTTCTTATCCGTTTGTTACTTCTTCCAATACCGTTTGTGCAGGAGCTTGTACCGGCTTGGGGATTGCCCCCCGGAATATCGGTGAGGTGTACGGTATTTTCAAAGCATATTGTACCCGTGTAGGTGCCGGGCCTTTCCCGACGGAGTTGTTTGACGAAACCGGGGAAAAATTGTGTAAATTAGGACATGAATTTGGTGCGGTAACAGGGCGTAAACGTCGTTGTGGATGGATTGATTTGGTGGCATTAAAGTATGCTGTGATGATTAACGGAGTTAGCCAACTCATCATGATGAAAAGTGATGTTTTGGATGATTTTGATACAATAAAAGCTTGTGTAGCCTATAAAATAAATGGTCAGGAAACTGAAGAATTTCCGTTTGATATCAGTGAAGGAGTGGAACCTGTGTATATTGAAATGCCGGGATGGAAAACTGATATGACCCGGATGACGTCTGAGGATGAATTTCCGGAAGAATTTAATGCTTATGTAAATTTCCTGGAAGAGGAGTTGGGGGTTCCGGTTAAAATCGTATCGGTGGGACCGGACCGGGAGCAAACGATTATCCGGTATGAAGATTGACAGGAAACAAAGATAAACTTTCGTTGACGGGTATTAAAAATTTCTTTTAGAGTTAATCGGCGGAATTAAATTTCTTGATGAGATTGTAGGTCACAAGGAATTTAATTCCGCCGATTTGTTAAGAGGCTGTTTTCTTCTGCCGGATAAAGATTCTCTTTGTACGGGTGCTTGGAATCCGGAATGTGTATGTTAGATTTTCAATCTGCAATAAATCCTGCACCTTAACATAGTACAAATAAATTTGCCCTCTGTGTTCGGTTTGCAATTTATTTTATAAACATGGCATTTTTATTAAATTTGTCTGTCTGAAAATAATTTACTGGCCTATGCTGTTATATGTTTTTGATTTGCCTTTGACAAATCCGGTACTGATTTTTTCCATTATATTGTTTATTATTTTGTTGGCACCGGTGCTTTTGCATCGTCTGAAAATTCCGGATCTGATAGGTTTGATTCTTGCCGGTGCAATTATCGGACCTAATGGTTTCGGAATCATGTCCAGAGACAGTAGTATGGAATTATTCGGGACAGTTGGGTTATTATATATTATGTTTATTTCCGGGCTGGAAATAGATATGGCCGATTTGCGGAAGAATTACGGGAAGACATTGATTTTCGGATTTTATACTTTTATAATTCCCATGATTATGGGTACGCTGACAGGTGTTTATTGGCTGGATTTTTCCTGGCCGACTTCGGTATTACTTGCCAGTATGTATGCTTCTCATACATTGATTACTTATCCGATTGTCAGTAAATATGGCATTACAAAAAACAGGGCGGTAAGTATTGCTATTGGCGGAACGGTGGTTACTTGCATTCTGGCTCTGTTGGTGTTGGCAGTAATTGTAGGAATGTCTACCGGAGAAATTAATCATCGGTTTTGGATGAAATTAGGGGTATCAAGTATTGCGTTTATTGCTGTTGTAGTGATTATTTTTCCTGTGTTTGGACGTTGGTTTTTTAAACGTTATGAGGATTCTGTCGGTCAATATATTTTTGTGCTTGCTTTAGTGTTTTTGGCGTCTTTTTTAGCGGAAGCTGCAGGTTTGGAGGCGATTATCGGGGCTTTTCTTGCGGGATTGGCATTGAATCGGTTGATTCCGAATACTTCGGCTTTGATGAACCGGATTGATTTCGTGGGGAATGCTATTTTTATACCTTTCTTTTTGATAGGAGTAGGTATGTTGGTGGATGTCCGTACTTTTACGAATGGCTGGACGGCATTGTTCGTTGCTTTGGTGATGACCATTATTGCGACTGCTTCGAAATTTATTGCGGCATGGGTTACGGAAAAGAATTTTAAATTAACCCGGGACGAAGGCCGTTTGTTATTCGGATTGAGTAATGCTCAGGCTGCTGCAACGCTGGCTGCAGTGTTGATAGGGTATAAGGTGGTGTTGGGAACGGATGTTACGGGTGAGCCTATCCGTTTGTTGAATGAGGATGTGTTGAACGGAACCATCATTATGATTTTATTTACTTGTACCATAGCTTCATTTGTGACTCAGCGAGCTGCACAGAACATTGCTATTTCGGAGATGAGTGGTGACCGGATTGGGGAGGGTGATGACGAGCAGGAAAGAATTTTGATTTCTTTGAGCAATACGGAAACGGTGGAAGAACTGATAAATCTGGGTATTGCTGTTAAGTCTCGCAGAAATAAGGCACAGATGGTTGCGGTCAGCATTATCAAGTCCGACAATACTGACCGTACAGCGGAAAAAGTTTCCGAATTGCTGCTGGAAAAGGCTGCAAAAGTAGCAGCAGCAGCAGAACATCATGTGGAGCCTGTATTGCGTTACGATTTGAATATTGTCAATGGTATCCGGAATGTTGCCAAGGAGCATAAGATTACGGATATTGTATTGGGATTGCGGACACAGAAAGATATTTCCGACACCTTTTTGGGTAAGCTGACAGAGGAAGTGTTGAGTAAATGTGCAACGACGACACTGGCTTACCGTCCTATGCAGCCTATGTCTACAGTAAAAAGATATGTGGTCGTGATTCCTGAGAATGCAGAGAAGGAGGTGGGATTTCCTTATTGGTTGATTAGTGTATGGAATATGGGGAAGAATTTGGGGGCTAAGTTTGTTTTTTATGGAAATACCCATGTACTGGATATTTTGAGACTTGTTCATGCAAAACATGTAATTCATGCTGAATTCCGTGAATTTACAGATTGGGAAAAGTTTGTGGATGTGTCTCATGAGATGCAGGATAATGATGCATTGGTGTTGGTGATGAGCCGTCCGGCTTGTCCTTCATATTCTCGGCACATGGAGTATGTTCCGACGTATATTAATAAATATTTCAATACAATCAATTGTATTCTGGTTTATCCGGTGCAGTTGGGGATGGGAGAAGAAATCAGTACATTTCGCAGTATTTCAATGATTAACCACATAGAGGGTATGGATGGGCTGATTCAGGTTTTGGGAAAATTGTTTAAGAAAAACAAATAAATCAATCGGTACGATGCTGGTGAATGAACAGATTTGGTTGCAGGAGTTGGGAAAAGGAGAGGACAATGCCTATCGTGAATTGTTCCGTTTGTTTTATGCCCGATTGGGAAATCTTGCTTTTCATTTTGTAGAAGAGCGGGCTGTTGCAGAGGATATTGTGCAGGATATTCTCTATGAGTTGTGGACTAAGAAGTTGCATTTTGAGAATTTCATTTCTTTGAAAGTTTACCTTTATCGTATGGTGCGTAGCCGGTGTTTGGATATTTTGAAACACCGGAAGGTTGAGAAAAAATATTTCCAGGAATTGCGGCACAAAGAAGATTCGGAATTTTTCCTTCATCAATTTTTGGAAGATGAGCTTTACATTTTATTAAAGAAGGCTATCAGTTCATTGCCCTGCCCGCTTCGCAGAATATTTGAATTGGTATTGGATGGGTGTGATAACACAGAGATTGCCGGAATGCTTCATTTGTCTGTTGATGCAGTCAAATCCCATAAAAAAAGAGGGAAAAAAATATTGCAGGAGAAATTGAAGGGATTCATTTTGTTGTATGCCTTATTTAGTCGGTGAAAACAAAAAATTTGTTAAAAAATAATTTTTGTGACACTTTTTAACCATTTGGTCGCTTTTAATATAAAAGTTGAAAAATGGAAATAGAACAGGCAGACCGGATAGCATATTTACTTTCCCGTCATATTACAGATACATTATCGTCAGAAGAACATACAGAACTGGAGCGATGGTTGGCTTTTGATATCAAGAATCAGGAATTATGGCGAAAGGTTTGTCGCCGTGGTTTTTATTCGGAAAAGGAAATGTTACAATATTTATATGATGATGAGGCTGCTTTTCGAAAAGTGCAGATTCGTTGTCATCGTCGTTTATTCCGGGAACGAATGTTCCGTTGGGGAGGGATGGCAGCAGTTATTGTAGTGGTAGTAGGGGTGTCTTTGTTATGGATGTGCTTATCCCGTTCTGTTGAATTACCAGGGGATGACAGGGTACAATTGACCGCAGGAGAAAGCCAGGCTATTCTGATATTAGGGCATGGACAACGAATCGAACTGAACTGTCAGGTAAAAGATTCCATTATACCCGGAACTCAGGTGCGCTTAAATATTAGCGGGGAAGTGATAGACTATCGGCAAGAATCGGCTGGGAGTTCAGAAATGGATTTTAATATTGTGGAAGTTCCCCGCAAAGGGGAGTACCGTCTGATATTATCTGACGGAACGAAAGTGTGGTTGAATTCGGAAAGCCGGTTAAAGTTTCCGGTGGCATTTTATGGCCGGGAACGGCGGGTATATCTGGAAGGAGAAGCTTATTTTGAAGTCAGTGAGAATAAAGACATGCCTTTTATTGTAGATATGTCGAAAGCTGCGGTCAAGGTATTGGGTACTTCTTTCAATGCACGGGCTTATCCGGATGAATCCTGTATTTATGCGACTTTGGCGGAAGGCCGGATTTTATTGGATGCCGGAGGGCAAAACTTGGTACTGCAACCTCAGGAACAAGGAGTCCTTGAGCTTGTTTCCGGTAAGATGACCTGTAAAAAAGTAGATGTCACATTATATTCCGGCTGGAAAGACGGGCGTTTTATTTTTCAGGAACAGACATTGGAGAATATGATGAATACTTTGTCCCGTTGGTATGATATTCAAATATTTTTTGAGAGTGAAGCTGTGCGGCGGATGACTTTTTCCGGGAACCTGAAACGTTACGATAGTTTCAATAAGATTATCGAATTACTGGAAATGACCGGAATGGCTCATTTCAAAATCAATGGAAAGACGATTTTAATTTCGGAATAAAAAAGAGCAACGGATGTCCCCACATCCATTGCTCCGGACTCAAAGTGTAAATAACCTTAAGTTTAACCCAATTACAAATTTATGAAAAAAAAGAAAAAATACGCCTTTTGGATCAGGGGGAATTTATTGCAATCTATTTTGAGAATGAAGTTTTTTGTAGCGTTTATGTTGTTGACTACTTTGCAGTTGCAGGCAAAAGTAGTGGCACAGCGACTTTCCATTCGGGTATCAGATGCCACATTCCGTGAGGTGGCACGTGAAATAGAGAGCCAAACCGGATTTACTTTTCTGTTTAATGACATGAACGTCAATCAACTTAAACGAATTACCCTGGATGTGGAAAATGTGGCTTTGGATGTCGTATTGAAGCATTGTTTGGACGGTTCCGGTTTATCTTACCGGAAAGTAGAAAACACGTTGGTGATTGTGCCGGCGGAAACCAGAGCGTTTCCTCAGGTGAGGGAACGGGTTGCCACCGGACATGTAAAAGATATGACGGGGACCTCATTGCCCGGAGTAACTATAATGATTAAGCATACGAAAATAGGAGTCACTACTGATGTAAAGGGAAATTTTCGGGTACCTTTGACAGATGCCCGGGAAGTAACTCTGGTATTTTCTTTTATTGGAATGAAAACTCAAGAGATAGTCTTGAAAGATGACCAACCATTGAATGTTGTGATGGAAGAAGAAACGGCAGGTTTGGATGAAGTGGTCATTACTGGTATTTATTCCCGGAAGAAAGAGAGTTTTACCGGTTCTTCGCAGACGTATAAAGCTGAAGAGTTGAAAATGGCAGGAAATCAGAATCTGTTGCAAAGTTTGAAGACCTTGGACCCTGCCTTTACCATTATAGAAAATAACCAATATGGTTCGGACCCTAACCGTCTTCCGGATATTGAGATTCGCGGAAAGAGCAGTATTGTTGGTTTTAAAGAACAATTCGGCGAAGACCCCAACCAGCCTTTGTTTATTCTGGACGGTTTTGAAAGCAGTTTGCGAACAGTAATGGATTTAAGTATGGACCGGATAGCTTCAGTTACTATATTGAAAGATGCGGCTTCGACGGCAATTTATGGGGCGAAGGCTGCCAATGGGGTGGTGGTTGTGGAAACGAAAGCACCGGAGCAGGGAAAAATTAAATTGTCGTACAACGGAAGTTTTGATATTTCTTTTGCCGATTTGACGGATTATAACTTGATGAATGCGGAAGAAAAACTGGAATTCGAACGTTTGGCAGGAAACTTTACGTCTAATATTGTGACTTATCAGGAAGAATGTCAAATGCGTTATAACCGTTTACTGACGAATGTAAGAAAGGGTGTGGACACTTATTGGATGTCCGAACCATTACGAGTAGCTTTGAATCAACGTCATAATCTTTATGTGCAAGGAGGGGATAACCAAATCCGTTACGGTTTGGGAGTCAATTATACGAACATAGACGGAGTAATGAAAGAATCTCGCCGTCAACTGGTTAGCGGGAATTTGGATTTGTTGTATCGGGTAGGAAAATTGAGTTTTCAGAATAAATTGACAGTTGATTTCACCAAAACGAACGATCCGGTGGTCCCTTTCTCTGAATATTCACGGGCTAATCCTTATTATCCCAAATACAATGAGTACGGTGGTGTTGATAAATGGTTGGAGACTCCGACAGCCAATGACACCCAATCGACAGATGGAGGTATTTATGTGCCCAATCCTTTGTGGAATGCTTCATTGAATAGTTATGATGATAGTGATTCGTTTGCTGTGCGTAATAATTTGAATTTGGAATATCGTCCTTGGGAATTTCTTTGGATTCGAGGACGGATTGGAGTAAATAAATCAATATCGAATGAGGAAAGGTTTCGTTCTCCGGAAGACACCTCTTTTGACGAAACGGAATTACTGAAAAAAGGTTCTTATGCGGACAACCATTCCGAATCATTCGGCTATGAAGGAGACCTGACTATTACTTACGGACAGTTACTGGCCGATGCTCATCAAATCAATGCGGTATTCGGAGCCTCTATTGCCGAAAATACAAATGATGCAAAATCTTTTTCTGCTATCGGTTTTCCGCGGGGTGATTTTACAACTCCCGGTTTTGCCAATTCTTATCCGACGAGTGGTAAGCCTTCTTATAGCGATTACAAAAAGCGGAGTGCCAATTTCTATTTTAATGGCGGATATGCTTATAAAAATCGTTATTTACTGGATGTTAATTTAAGGTCGGACGGTTCGTCAGTATTTGGTTCCAATAAGCAGTTTACCACAACCTGGGCCGTTGGTTTGGCATGGAATGTCCATAACGAAGCTTTTGTGAAAAATCATACAGACCTTTTTTCAATGTTGAAAATCAGAGCTTCGGTTGGTAATCCGGGGAATCAGAATTTCGGTTCTTTCAATACCATTACGACTTATAAATTCAATAACTGGATGCTGAACAATTTTGGTACGGGGCTTTTGGTTGATGCTTTCGGCGACCCGAATCTGGATTGGCAGAAAACTTTGGATAAAAATATCGGTGCTGATATCAGTATGTTAGATAACCGTTTTCATCTGACTTTTGATTATTATCATAAATTGACAGATCCATTGATGGCAACCATCGGTATGCCTTTGTCTGTCGGGGTATCTAGCCGCTTGACCAATATAGGGAAACAAGTGAACAAAGGCTTCAGTGGTACAATTAAATATGCTTTTGTCTATAAACCTAAAAAGCGTATTAATTGGACGACAAGCCTGACGTTTGGCAGAAACAATGCGTATTACGATGATATAGAAAATAAATTGGGCCAATATAATAATGAAAATATCGGAAAGAATCTGTCCCGTTACTATGACGGAGGTAGTCCAAGTGCTCTGTGGGCTGTACGTTCTGCCGGAATTGACCCGGCTACCGGAAAAGAAATTTTCTGGGATGTCAATGACAGGAGAGTATTTCAGCACAATTATGACGATGAGGTGCTGGTGGGAGATACTCGTCCTGATTTAGAAGGAGTATTTGGTAATACGCTCTATTACAAAGGATTTTCTTGTAATATTTATTTCCGTTATAGCTTTGGTGCGGATGCTTTCAATTCCACCTTGTACAATAAGGTTGAGAATATCTCTACGGAAGGTTTGAAGCAAAATCAGGATAAACGGGCATTGTACGACCGTTGGCAGAACCCCGGAGATAAGGCCAGGTTTAAAGGCATTGCTTTGACAGATGTAACGCCAATGTCTTCCCGTTTTGTTCAGAAAGACAATTTTCTGACTTTGGAATCGATACGTCTTTCTTATGAGTTTCCATACGAATGGATGAAAAAAATTTGTTTTTCGGGGATGACTGTCAGTGCTTATATGAATGATATTTGTCGGTTTTCAACTATTAAAAATGAGCGGGGAATCGACTATCCGTTTGCAAGAAGCGTGACATTTGCTATTTCGGTTAATTTTTAATATAAATGATTATGAAAATGAAATATATATCTGTTATCCTGTTGCTTGTTGGAATAAACTGTAGTTGTTCCGACTGGCTTGATGTAAAACCCAGTGACAGGATATCGGAAGAAACAGCTTTTTCGACGGTTGCGGGTTTCGAGGAAGCACTCAACGGTATTTATGTGGAATTGAACAGCGATGCGCTCTACGGCCGTTCACTTTCGTGTGAATTTGTGGAAATGCTGGCTCAACGTTATGCGATTGCCGAGGAGAGCAAAAGTAATTATGCGATTGCTGATTTTGAGTATGACGGTTCCGTGGCTAAAAGTAAAATCCAGTCCATTTGGCAAAAGGCTTACAATTTAATTGCCAACGCTAATTTATTATTGAGAAACTGCGAATTGCACCGGGAGGTGTTGACGGACGATTATTATCATCTGTGTAAGGGAGAAGCGTTGGCTTTGCGGGGGATGTTGCATTTTGATTTATTCCGTTTGTTTGGTCCTGTTTATGGGCGTGATTCTGTGGCTACTTCCATTCCTTATTACAAGGAATTTGCTTTGGAAGTGAATCCTTCACTTTCCGGAGTTGCTTTTATGCAATCGGTGATTGATGATTTGACACAGGCAGAGAATGAGTTGGAGAATGACCCGATTATTACCTACGGTATAGCCGGGAATCCCAAAAACAGTTTTTTTCAGTATCGTCATTTGCGTTTGAATTATTATGCCATTCAGGCTTTATTGGCACGTGTATGGATGTATAGGGGAGTAAACGATAAGGCAATGGAGTATGCTCAAAAAGTTATTGGTATACATGAAACTCTATTTCCTTGGGTAGATGACCTGGCAGTCGGTGGTAATGGAAATATTCCCGATCGTATGTTTTCATCCGAATTATTGTTTTCCTTGCAGCATTTGAATCGTAATTCTATTTTCACCTCTCTTTTTGATGCACAAAATTTAAAATTGCAGACCTCTTTGCTTATTCCCCGCTGGGATGTGGTGAGAGAAGTGTTCAGACAAAATCAATCCGATTACCGTTATAAGTATTTTTTGTCTTCATCAGCTGATTTTGCTGGTGTTAATTATGCTGTTTTCGACCGTTATCAGGGACAGGATTCATTGTATAATCAGATGATTCCTATGTTGAGAATCAGTGAAATGTATATGATTGCCGCAGAAGTGGCCGAAAAGAAGGAAGAAGCACTTGAATATCTCAATATACTGCGTAATAACCGTGGGTTGCGAGCTCTTCCGGAAGGATATTATTCACAGGTGGATAGCTATTTAGAAGAAGAATGGTTAAGAGAACTGTACGGAGAAGGACAATTGTTTTTTTATTATAAGCGGAAAATGAAAACAGAAATACGTTCCGCTTATGATCCCTATGGTACAAAAAAAATCAGTACATATAAATATGTGCTTCCTGTTCCGGATGGTGAAACACAGTACAATTAAAATCGATAACTATGAAAACAATTATTGCTATATTATTTCTGCTCATAGCTTTTTGGGCCTGTGAAGAAAAAATAGATGTATATGAGGGGGAATGTGGTATTTATTTTGATACGAAAGGGGCGGTATTGGACACAATTGTAATTCCCTGGGGGTTGGAAAATTCGGATGTGACAGAACAAAAATTGAAACTGAGAGTTTGTTTATTGGGTGACGTTGCAGACTATGACCGGAAATTCAATCTTCGCGTGATAACGGAGGAAGGTGATCCTTTGCATGCAGTTGAGGGAGAAGATTTTCGTATTTTGGAGGAAGAATATGCTATTCCAGCCGGGAAAGCAGAAACTTTGGTGGAAGTGCAGTTGTTGCGTGCGGCTGACCTGGATAAACGTGCGCGGCGTTTTACGTTACAATTGGAAGAAACTCCGGAATTAAAGTTTTTATATTCCCGTTTTTGGTCATTAGATTCTGCTTTATGGGTGGGGGATGAACGCTTGCGTCCTATTGATTACCAACGCGTGATTTATATGGATGAACGTTTTAAAGTGCCGGTGTGGTGGGATTACGAAAATTACGGTCCGAGGTATTTCGGTACCTATTCAACGAAGAAATGTAAATTTATATGTGATAAAATGGGTATTGACCGGAAAGATTTTGTGGCGTCGTTGGCTGAGAGTCCTTTGGAAGCGAATTACCTGAGGTGGGTGGGGCAATATTTACATGATTACCTCCGGGAACATCCGGAATATGAAGATAATGGAGAACTGATGACCATGGGGTCGGAATTTCAGGAATAGTTTTGATGTGTGTACTCAAATTATAGTTATATGAAAAGATATCTTATTTATATATTATTAGGCTGGTGGGCCTTTACCTCCTGTTTCGACGACAAGGGAAATTATGATTATTGGGAAATCAACGAAGTGACAATTTCCGGTGGTATGGATACCATTTATCAGGTTATTGCTTATGCAGATACGCTTCGGTTGAATCCGCAGATTACTTCTTCATTGGAAAAACATGATTCTGATTATGAATATGAATGGAAACTGATTCCCAACGGTATTGATATCAGCGAGGTTGCTGAGGGGGTAGATTTTATCATTGGCCGGGATAAAAATCTGGAATGGCCGGTAACTTTGGGGGCCGGTATTTACAATGGTTTTTATTTGGTGAAAGATAAGTCGACGGGAATTACTCAAAGAGGACGGTTTTCTGTACAGGTGAGGACTTTGACAAGTGAAGGTTGGCTGATTCTTTGCGAAGAGCAAAACAAGGCCCGTTTGGATCTTATTTTCAATGAAAATGAGACAGACGATATTGTTGCTCATAATCTGTGGGTCAATCAGGAATTTGAGACGGGAAAGCCGTTAAGATTGATTCCTTGCTGGTTTCGGGATAAGCATTCACGGGTATTGTTTGTATCGGAAAAAGGTACTTATGAATTGGATGAAACAGATTTACATGTAGGAGAAGATACCGATTTCAGATGGAGATTCGGTGTGATTCCGGAAGCCATACATATTCAGGCTGCCAAATTTTCACAGCGTTCGATAGAGCATGATCGTTGGACGGTAGTTACCGGGCAAGGAGATGTTTATTCCGAGGCAGTGAACAGTGGAATAGGCTTTTTCGGCTATCCAGTCAATGTTTTAGATGGAGAGCGTTTTGTAGCAGCTCCTTTTGTCGGAGTAATGTACTTATGGAAATTTATAGCAGGAGCAGCAAATCCTACTTCAACCATGTTGTATGATGCAACCCATCGACAATTTTTAGCGATTAAAAACGGGGATATTTATCCTACGGTGATGAAATTTTCCGGAGAGAAATTATTTGAGGCACAGACTGGTAAAGATTTTGTAGCTGGAGAAAGTACTTATCAAACTGGTGCAAATGGAACAAATTATGTGATTCTGAAAGATCCGAATACAGGGAAATATTATTTCTATGGTATTTTGATGGACTATGATGAGAAAAATGAACAGCAGTATTATGGAGAAGTAAAAGGTGCCGGTTTGTCAGGAGCAACACAATTTGTTTTTCATAATATTTATCCTTACCTCTTTTATCTCAGTAATAATCAAATTTATCAGTTCGATATGAGATATCCGGAGGAAGAGGCGAAACCGGTGTTGAGTTTTCCCGGGGAAGAGGTGAAAGTCATTAAATTCTTACCTTTGATTTCTAATTATGCTTATGGTGCGGCCAATTCATGGATGCGTCAACGCGGTTATCGGTTAGTAGTTGGAACAAGCCTTCAGGGGGTGGATGAATCGGAGTGCGGTATAATGCGCACTTATGATGTGCCTAATCTGATGGGGCCTCTGACCAAAGTAAAGGAACATAAGGGATTGGGAAAGATTGTGGATATTATTTATAAAGAACCAATAAGAAAATAAGTTATGAGACGTGTATTGTGGATAAGCTGTTTGTTGTTTGCTGCTTGTCAATCAACTCCCCGTTATACGGTAGAAGGCCGGGTGTCGGGTTATGAAGGCCGGGTGTTATTGTTGACACCAAAAGTTACAGGCGATTGGGATACCTTAGGAAGTGTGTTGTCGGCGGACGGGACATTTACTTTCAGTGGTGAATTGACTGAACCTGTTTTAGCCGAAATACTGGCTGTTAATGCGAATCTGCGCATACCTTTGCTTTTGGAAAATGCCATTTTCACGGTAGAGGCTGATGCTGCGCATCCTGCGGATTATGTGGTTGGTGGTGGAGGAGATTTGCAGCATTTAAGGAATGGATTCCGGGAAAAGGAGATGGAGATAAAAGCGATGAAGGATTCAATGCGAGCTGAATATGAGAAAATATACGGAAAAGATGATTATTTCGGTCGTTTACAAATTCGTGGTTTATTGATAAAGATAGATACCCTTTACGACAAGGCGGAGGATGAATTTCTCCGTCAGAACGATAATATAGTCAGTGCGGCAATTGTGGCTGGTCGCAGGAAAAAACTCTATGAACAAAAGCGTTTGCATGAGAAATATGCGTTATTGGGAAATACGGCCCGAAGTACGGTTCCGGGATTATTGCTGAAACCTTATGTGGATAAAGAGTCGCGTATTATTGTCGGAGGAACAGCTCCTGATTTTAAAATGATTACCCCGGAAGGCGATTCGCTTTCTTTGTATGATGTCAAAGCCAAAGTGAAGATTTTGGACTTCTGGGCTTCTTGGTGTGGTCCCTGTCGGGCAGAAAACCCCAATGTGCGGAAAATGTATCAAAAATATAAGTCAGCCGGATTGGAAGTAGTCAGTGTCTCTTTTGATACTAAGAAAGAGGCTTGGCTGAAAGCGATTCGGGAAGATGGCTTGGATTGGATACACTTGTCCGACTTGAAAGGTTGGAACAGTATCGCTTCCGATTTGTACGAAGTACATGGTATTCCTTGTATTTTCGTATTGGATGAAAGTAATCGCATTATTGCCGAAAAGTTGAGAGGAGAAGAATTGGAAAAGTGTGTGATGAATGCACTGAAACCATAATTTGATACATCAAAAGAGAAGACAAATAAACTGATTTGTTCGGGTTAACCGTTCCGGATTTTCCGGAGCGGTTTTTTGTTTCTCTGAATCTTCTTTTTTTTTAATACATTGTTTAAATAAATATTTTTGTATTATACTTGTTGCGAAATGGAATTGCTCGTTGCTTTAAATAAAAAGAATTACAGAGTATTTGGGAAGTTTTTCGATGAAAATTTCCCGTTTTTAGTCATGTTTGCAGATAAGTATTTGGAAGATATGGACTTGGCAGCAGATGTCGCACAGGAAGCTTTCATTCAGTTATGGCGTTTTGAGGGGGAGTTTGAGTCGCTGGAGAAAGTAAAAGGTTTTTTATATACAACAGCCCGGCATCTGGCTTTAAATCATCTTAAGCATGATCGTATTGTGGAGGAGTATGTTAAAATTCAGGAAAAAGAAACTGATATTTTTTTCCGGGATCAGGTTATTGAAGAAGAAACTTATCAGTTGGTCCATAAAGCTGTTAATCAGTTGGCTGAACAATCCCGAAAAATTATACAGCTCAGTCTTCAGGGGTATTCCAACCAGGAGATTGCAGAACAATTACATATATCTGTCAATTCTGTCCGTACTCTTAAACAGAATGCTTATAAAAAGTTGAGAAAAATACTTAAAGAGCATTTTTATCTTCTTCCTGTTGTGTTAAAAATGGATTTTTTTTAATTCCCATTCATCTTTTTTTTTATTTCAGTTGTTATTGTTTGACAATGGATAACGTCGGATAATATTTGCAGTAAATCGCAAATATTATCCGACACGATAAACGGTAATAAAATAACGGGGAATGATTAGGTGTGAATCTGAAAAGTGTGAATAAATAGAAAGTAAAATGTTTGATTTTCAGAATGAAATTAAAGGAAGGTCTGTCCGTTAATGAATAGAAAATAAAACGTCCGCAGAAGAAATGGATGTTATAAACTTGAAAAAACTTTGACTAATAAAAATGGACGTTAAAATGGTAGATATAGAGTATTGTTGTCGGATTTGCGAACTGATAGCCAGGAAATTAAGTAGTGGCTTGGGGCCTGATGAAGAACAGGAGTTGCAGGAATGGCAGGAAGAGTCGGAGAAGAATCAGAAATTGTTTGACAAAATCAGGGAACCGAACTATTTGAGCGTTCAGGAGAAAAAAAGAAATTCGATAGATGTCCGGAAATATTGGAAACAAATTGACAAAGAACTGCGGGGCCGGACGAACAATAATCTCTTTCGGCAATATTGGAGTTATGCGGCTGTTGTTTTGCTTTTGCTGGGAATTGGTGTTGCGGGATGGTGGATGAAACAAGGACCTGCTGAAGTTTTGGTGCAGACGGAACAAATCCAACCTGGAGTGTCTAAAGCTTTTTTGGTTTTGGCTGATGGTAAGACTGTAGAATTGGGAGGCACCAATTATAAGGAACAACGGTTGGATTTTGATGGAACTGTTATTACTGATGATGCCGGAGGTTTGAAATATGAGGCGGACGAGACCGGTCCGCTTGCCGTAGTCCGGCATTCGCTGGTCATTCCGAAAGGAGGCGAGTATATCATGACTTTGGAAGATGGAACAGTTGTATATCTCAATTCGGAGAGTAAGATAGAGTATCCGGTGCAATTTAGGGAAAATAGACGGGAAGTATGTCTTGAAGGAGAAGCTTATTTCAAGGTGGCTCCTCGTGAAAAGCAACCTTTCGTTGTAAAAACAGAGCATATGGATATCAAGGTGTTGGGTACCGAATTTAACGTTAAGGCTTATGCAGACGAAAAGTGGGTACAGACAACGTTGGTGCAAGGCGAAATTACTGTTTTTACAGGTTCAGGTCGGACTGAACAGAAACAACTGAGACCCGAGCAACAAGCAGAATTGGATTTGGAAAAAGGGAAATTGGAAATAAAACGGGTAGATGTTGTTCCGTTTATAGCCTGGAAAGAGGGGCAATTTTTATTTAAAGGGGAGCGTTTGGCTGAAATCATAGCTGTATTAAAAAGATGGTATGATTTCAATGTGGTTTATCAGGACGAATGGATTAAAAATATAGAGTTTGCCGGTAAAATAAATCGTAGTGGTTCTATCGAACCGATATTAGATGTAATCCGCTCTACTCATAAGTTGAATGTTGATGTAAAAGGGAAAACAATCGTGTTTAGTGCAAAATAAATCAAGTAATCAAACCGAACTACAATGAAAAAAAGTCAAACAACTCCGCCCTGGAAGATGTGGAGTAGAAAAATTCTGATGATTATGAAATTATGTGTGTGCTTTTTATTGTGTGCTGTTATTCAGGTTTCTGCCCGGGTAAATGCACAAAATGAAAAGATGGCTTTGGAGATGCATAATGCTTCTTTGAAGAGTGTTTTATGGACCTTGGAAAAGAAAACCGGAATGTTTTTTTTCTACAGCGTGCAAGATGTTGAGCATATTGCCGGCATTGATATTCAGGCGGAAGACAAAACTCTGGATGAAATTTTAGCAGAAGTGTTATATAATACAGGGTTAACTTATGAGATTACTCATAATACGGTGGTTTTCCGTAAGGATACGATTGCAACTGGATTGCCCCAGGCCCGGCAATATGAAGTAACGGGAAAAGTAATCGATTCTTCCGGAGAACCTCTTCCGGGAGTCACTGTTATGTTGAAAGGAACAAAATTAGGTGTTACTACAGATACAGACGGGCAATTTAAAATGACTTTACCTCAGGTAGAGAATGCTGTTTTGATATTTTCGTTTATTGGAATGGAAACTCAAGAGGTGGCTGTTGATGGGAAAAAGGAATTGAAGATTGTGATGGAAGAAGCTGTGGAAACTATTCAGGAGGTAGTTGTCACTGGTATTTTCAACCGCAAAAAGGATAGTTTTACCGGTGCTTCTGCAACTTTTGACGGAGAACAGTTGAAATCAGTGGGTACACAAAACGTTATTGCCAGTTTAAAAACACTTGATCCGTCGTTTAATGTGTTGGAAAATAATGCATTCGGTTCTGACCCGAATAAATTGCCTGATATTGAAATACGGGGCAAGTCAAGTCTGATTAGTACCCGGGATGAGTTGAGTGAGGATCCGAATCAGCCTTTATTTATTTTGGACGGATTTGAATCTTCCTTGGAGGCTATCTATAATCTGGATATGACGCGGGTAGCTTCTATCACCATATTGAAAGATGCTGCTTCGACAGCTATATACGGTTCAAAGGCTTCCAACGGAGTGGTGGTTGTGGAAACAATTCGTCCGAAATCAGGAAAGTTGAATTTGTCTTACAATGGAACAGCAAATGTGTCATGGGCTGATTTGACAAGTTATAATTTGATGGATGCCCGTGAAAAATTACGTTTTGAAAATCTGGTTGGCAGGTATGAGGAATCAAATAATGTCACGAAAGAAATCGAATTAAAAAAATCTTATAATAATAAATTGGCTGATATAGCCCGTGGAGTAGATACCTATTGGTTGGCAGAGCCTTTGCGTGTCGGAGTGAATCACCGGCATTCCTTGTATGTGGATGGAGGAGAAGGTGCGTTTATGTTTGGTATAGGATTGTCGTACAATGGGATTACCGGTGTAATGAAAGAATCCAAACGGGATAATATCAGTGGAAATATTGATTTGACTTATCGGCTGAAGAAATTTCAGTTTATGAATAAGTTTGATATGAACAATACGGATAGTAAAGATCCGATTGTTGCTTTTTCTCAATATGCTGATGCTAATCCTTACTATACAAAATATAATGAGAACGGTGAGGTGGAAAGATGGCTGGAGCATACGGATTATATCAAAGCGGCGAATCCGCTTTATAATGCGGCGCAAAATAGTTATAATAAAGGCGGCAATTTGTCATGGTCGGATAAGTTTATTGTAGAATATTCTCCGATGCAATCGTTAAAATTGCGTGCCCGTTTTGGTTTTACGCATCAGAACACCAAAGCGGAAGCCTTTTATTCTCCTTTGGATACCCGTTTTGCTGAAACGGATTTTTCTGAGCGTGGTTCATATGGTCATACAGAAACGCAAAGTAATAAGTATGAAGGGGAACTGACTTTTACTTATGCCAAGGTCTTAAAAGATGTACACCAATTCAATGTTGTATTGGGAGGTTATCTTTCTGCTTTAGAGGCGAAATCTCAAGGATATTCGGCAATAGGTTTTCCTGTGGGGGATTTCACGCTTCCTTCTTTTGCCAATGGCTATCCTGAGGGAGGAACTCCTTCATACAGTGAAAGCATGACGCGTTCGTTGAGTGCGTATGTAATAGGAAATTATGCTTATGATAACCGTTATTTGCTTGATTTCAGTTATCGTGTCAATGGTTCGTCGGTGTTCGGGACCAACAAACATTATATCGGTACATGGGCCGTCGGTTTAGCTTGGAATTTACACCATGAAAAATTCATTTCCGATAATTTTGACGGAATCTCTATGTTGAAATTAAGGGCTTCTATCGGTAATCCGGGAAATCAGAATTTCTCTTCTTCGGCAACCATTACTACTTTCCGTTATAATTTCAATTCCTTTAATTATTTCGGTATGACCACTTCTTTGGCACAGTTGGGGAATCCCAATCTGGAATGGCAGACGACACTTGACCGGAATATCGGTTTTGATATTACGGTATTAAATGACCGTTTGACTTTGACCGGAGATTATTATTATAAAACAACCGACCCTTTGTTGATTGCTATTTCTATGCCTCCGTCTTCGGGTGCGACTGATAATATGATTTACAAGAATTTCGGGAAACAGACCTCTAAAGGTTTTACAGCATCGGCTACATACTATATTGTACGCAGGATGAACGAACGCATTTGGTGGTCGGTCCGGGGAAATTTGCGTCATGGTACTAATGAGTTGTCCGGTATCGGTAATCGTTTGGAAATGTATAATTCACAGGAGCGGGAAGGCGAAAACAAATCTACGAAACGTTACTACGATGGTGCTGATCCCGATGATATCTGGGCTGTCCGTTCGGCAGGAATCGATCCGTCAACCGGACGTGAATTGTTTATTAAGAAAAATGGTGAATTGACTTATGATTTTTCATATGATGATGAGGTTGTAGTTGCTAATAGCCGTCCGAAAATAGAAGGAATATTGGGAACTAATTTTTCCTGGAAGGGTTTCTCCTGTAATTTGGATTTCCGTTACCGGCTTGGCGGTCATTCGTTTAATTCCGTTTTATTCAATAAAGTGGAAAATATTGGTAATGACCAGTTGATTTACAATCAGGACAAACGTGCTCTTTACGACCGTTGGCAAAAACCGGGTGATAAGGCTCAGTTCAAAAATATAGCCAATTCGACTTCCACTCCGATGTCTTCCCGTTTTGTACAGAAAGATAATTCATTGAGTCTGGAGTCTTTGCGTGTAGGATATGAATTTGCTCCGGAGCTTGTTCATAAGTGGGGATTGGGTTCATTGCGTCTTAATGCTTATATGAATGATATTTTCCGATTGTCGACTATCCGGCAGGAACGTGGGACTTCTTATCCTTTTGCACGTAGTGTGTCTTTCGCACTTTCTTTAACTTTATAAATCTAATGTCATGAAAAAATATATAATCATTTTTCCATTTCTGTTAAGCTGCATGTTATTGTGCGGTTGTACTGATTGGCTGGACTACAAGCCCAGTGATAAACAGAGTGAGGAACAGCAGTTTTCTTCCAAAGAGGGATTCTATGCCGCAGTCAATGGTATTTACACTCGAATGTCCGGTAATTCGCTTTACGGAAAATACCTGAGTTATGATGCGATTGATATTTTAGGGCAATATTATGCAGTAGAACAATCGGATGAAAGTGATTATTACAAATATCTGCGGGCTCTGGCAGAGTGGGATTATTCTAACGAGTCAGTTATAAATGTGTTGGGTAGTATTTGGAACGAAGCCTATTCAACAATTATGAATATCAATGTTGTTTTGAAGAATATCGAGGAAGATGCTGTTGGTGATAATATATTGCCTGAGCAGGAATACAAGATGCTCAAGGGAGAAATGTTGGCAGCCCGTGCTATGCTGCATCTGGATATGCTGCGTTTGTTCGGACCGATTATGGCGAAAAATCCGGACGGGCGTGGTATTCCTTATAATGAGAGTACTGAACCGCAAATTTTGTCTATTTTACCTGCCAGTACGGTGCTGACCGGATATATTATCCGTGATTTGACAGAGGCGGAAGCTTTGTTGCTGGTTTCCGACCCGGTGCTGACCGATGGCCCTCGGGCAGAATATGATTTTGTGAATATGGATAATTCCATGCGATATCGTCAGTTGCGTTTGAATTACTATGCAACGGTGCTGTTGACAGCCCGGGCTTATCTGTGGGGAGGAGATTACAGCAATGCCTTGATTGAAGCACGCAAATTGACTGATGATTCGCAGGTGAGGGAGTTCTTCCCGGTTGTTGAGTCGGGTAAGTTGTTAGGAAACAGTTCTGATCCCGACCGGATGTTTTCGACCGAATGTTTGTTTGGTTATTATAATAAAAACCGAGGATTGATTTATGATTATTCGTTTGGAGGGGGGAATACCGGCAAAGCCTTATTGATGCCCCGGACCGGATATGTGGATGGAATATTGTTTGGCGGGCAGTATTGGGTCGGAGACTGGCGTTTTCAGTCTCAGTGGACTGCAGGAAAGACTTTGGATGGAAATGATAGTTATCAAATGGTTAAGTTTAAAGAGATAACTGATTCCGGAAGGGATGAGGTGATTGGTAACAAGGATGAAAATGAATTGTTGCAAACACAGAAATTCTATGGTTCTTTTTCTTCGTTAATCAAGCTTAGTGAGGCTTATTATATTGCCGCAGAATGTCTGGGAACGACCGGGTCTGAAGTATATAATCTTCCGGCTGCGTGGGGATATTTGAACCGGATGTTTCTTGACAGAGGAAACTATAATTGGGGACCGGAAAATGCAGAAGTGTATTTACAGGATTGGCTGACTCAGGAATATATCCGTGAATTTGTCGGTGAAGGTCAGAAGTTCTTTTATTTCAAACGGCGCAATATGGGATTTGATAATGATTATAACGGTCAGAAAGAAGTAAAAGTGATGACAGATGCTGGTTTCCCGCCATTTATCCCTCCGACATATGATACAAAAGACAAAGCAACTGATGAGCAAAAGGAAAAACGTTTTGTGCTTCCGTTACCGAAAGATGAATTGGATAATCGTTAAATGAATTCACTATGAATAAAATAAATAAATGGGTATGGGCCGTTGCCGTAGCAGGGATATGTATCGGCTGCCAAAAAGAGGAAGTTGGCGTGTATGGCCGTAATGACAGTAAAGTATATTTTCAGGAACAGAATTTTTCGGGAGGAAATGGTGCTGAAGGATATACGAATATCACTAGTTTTTCATTTGTTGATTATGATGCGACTTATACGTCGGTGGTGTTCAATGCCAAGGTGAAGTTATTGGGGGAGGTGAAAGACTATGATAGGTCAGTAAGAGTCGTTGTTGATGAAGTGCGTACGACAATGACACCTTATGATGCTGTAACGAATCCCGATGGGGGATATGTAGCGGATTTCGATACTTTGAAAATAAAGGCCGGAGCTAATGAAGGGATTGTCGGTGTCCGTTTTATACGAAATGCATCGATTAAAAAACGGGTGGATACTCTGGTATTGAAGTTAGAAGCGAATGAATATTTCGATTTGCTCGATGAATATAAATCCAGTAATGTTTGGGATAATACGACAGTAGACACCATTGATGGTTCTCGTTTTACTTTTCTGCTCAGTGAAATTTATACAAAGCCGGGCAGGTGGGATGGAGTTTCGGCCAGTAATTATTTTGGGGCTTGGAATGCGACCCGGTATGCTTATATAAATGGTTTATTCGGTTTTACTACAAAGGATTGGACTTGGGCTACCGGAAAAATCGGTACAGGGAGAATGTCTTTTTACGCCCGGGAATTGCAGAAAGAACTGCAGCGGAGAGCAGATGCCGGTGATCCAGTGTATGATGAAGATGGCTCTTATATGCAGTTGCCTGATGCTTATAGTGTTGATTACTCGAATGTTGTTTTAAAACCTTAAAATACAGAAAAATGAATATTTTGAAAATTTCGCGTCTGAGCGTTTTATGGCTTTGTCTATTGGTGACGGCTTGTGCGGATGACAAAGGAAATTACACCTATGAGGATAAAGCGGTTATTACTATTGATGGCATTTCTCAGAGGGTGGCGGTATTGGCCGGAGCAGAATATATTGATTTGAAACCGGTAGTTACTTCCAATTTGGAAGGAGTCATTGATGACCAGAATACGAATTTTGAATTTTGTTACCAACGGAAAAATTCAGAGGGAGAATGGGTGGACGTAGGGAACACGAAAGACCTTTATATGCTGGCTTCTTTGGATGCTGGTACGCATTCGTTTCTTTTTTCAGTTACTGACAGACGGACGGAAGTGAAGACTTTGAAATTGTTTTATGTCAATGCGACAACTATTACTTCTGAAGGATGGATGTTGCTGTGTAATGAAGGACCGGAAGAAAGAGTCCGTCTGGATATGTTGGCACAACTTTCGATTGACCGGATTGTTCCTGCCTATGATGTTATCCGGCGACAAGGTGTGCCGGAACAATATCATGCAACAAATTTAGGATTCTATTCCACCGGGAGTTCGACTGGCAATAGGATTATTATGATGTCCGAAGATGCTGCTTACCGATTGCCGACAGGAGATGCTCAGGGGTTTACTGGATTTGTTGAGGTAGAGAGTTTTCATGAGTTAAAATCATCGATGTTTCTGACAACTACTGATGACCATATTGTAAATTTTGTGACTGTGCCTTATTATGGTAAATACAAACCGGAGCATGATGCTGTTATCTGTATATCTCGGGAAGGTAATGCGTATGCCTGGAATACAGTAGTGTTGGAAACGGGATTTGAATATCCGATTAATACTTCGAGCCGGGGAGGAACACCAGAATACCGGGTGGCACCTTATGTTGGGACGACATTGAAAAGGCAGTTTGCTGCCGAATATGGAATTGCTTTGTTATTTGATGCCGATAACCACCGTTTTGTTTATTGGAGTGGTGAAGGCGGAGATGCGGACGAAGGAAGAAAACAAGTATTGCGTCCTTTGGAAGAGCCGGAGAATAAAAAATTCAGTTACAATACTGGTAATATGGATTTGGTATGCATGCTTAGTACTAATTTTTCCGAAGGGACAGTGTATAGCATCATGCAAGATGGCGGTAAAAGGCATATTTATGAAGTTAATTTAGGTAGCGGAGAAATTAAACAAACTGCCTGTCATTTGGATATTACGGCTGAAAATTTTGCTCAGGCCAGTTGTTTTGCTGCCAGTTCCCAGTATTATGTGATTTATTATGCTTACGGTAATAAAGTCTATGCTTATAATCTGGGAACAAAAACTTGCAAACCGGTGATTACCTTGGATGATGAAGAAATTACTTGTCTGAAATTTAATCGTTACGACTACCCGTGGGGAGTTGAACAGTTGTGTAATAAATATAGAGAATACCTGCCTATTTATCAGGAACGGGAAAATCAGTTGATTGTCGGCTCTTACAAGAACACTGCTACGGATAATAACGGAGGTGTGCTGCGTTTTTATGATGTTAGTGAATCAGGGATGGGACTGACTTTAAAACCGGGTTGGGAATATTCCGGATACGCTAAAATCAAAGATGTGCGTTATAAGGAGATTCGATAAAATTTACTTTATGTTAAAAATCAGGTATCTGTTTGAAAACGATACCTGATTTTTGTTTTTTTAGTTGATTATAGCCGGAAAATTATTGATTTATGGATTTGTGAACATTGCTATATTACGGAAACAAATCCATTAGCAAATGAAAGAGCAATTTATCAAATCAGTGGAAGAATCCGTAGGCGGTTTCTTATCACAAGAGCAAATCGCGAAGTTGGGCGGTGTGCTTTTAGAGTGTATGCAGGAGTATGAACTTATCCGCAAGGAGACATCGGATGAAAAATGCAAAAGGGAAAATGGCGAGCTGCTTCAAGCGTTTTTAGCTGCTAAGAAAATCGAAGGGTGTTCTGAAAAAACGGTGCATTATTATCAGTCTTCGGTAGAAAAACTTTTTGTGAGCGTTGTTAAAAATGTTACCGATATGTCGACGAATGATATTCGTAATTATTTGGCAGAGAATCAACGATTGAGAAATTTGAGCAAAGTGACAATCGACAATTTACGGCGCATATTTTCAAGTTTCTTTGCATGGTTAGAAGATGAAGATTATATTCCCAAAAGTCCCGTGCGAAGAATACATAAAGTGAGGACAGACAGTCTTGTAAAAGAGGTTTTGACAGATGAAAATATTGAGATACTACGAGATAGCTGTATTGAGTTGCGTGATGTGGCAATAATAGACTTACTTTCATCCACCGGTATGCGTGTAGGTGAATTGGTAAAGATAAACAGAGAGGATATAGACTTCCAAGAGCGGCAATGCGTAGTATTTGGCAAAGGAAACAAAGAGCGTGAGGTGTACTTCAATGCTCGAACCAAAATCCATCTCAAGAAATACCTCAACAGCAGGAATGATGATAATCCTGCGCTCTTTGTCTCACTCAAATCTCCTCATAGACGGCTGACGATTAGTGGAGTTGAGGTACGCTTGCGAAAAATAGGGCGGATAGCGAACATTGCAAAAGTTCACCCGCATAAATTCAGACGGTCATTGGCTACAATGGCTATTGACAAAGGGATGCCGATAGAGCAGGTACAACGGTTGCTCGGTCATGTCAAGATTGATACCACATTGCGTTACGCCATGGTCAATCAGACCAATGTAAAAATAGCACATCGCAAATACTTGACTTAACTGAATAGAAAATCGGCTAACTTTCAGTACCTTTGCAGTCTAAACGCATGGACAATGGACAATAACATAATAGTACCGCAAAAGACTGAAAAACAGGATATACTTCCCGAAGATTACAATAATTGGAGGAAAGAAATTATCTCATTGATAGAGCAATCCAAAGTGAAAGCTATCCTTAGCGTCAATGCCGAAATGCTTGCTCTTTATTGGAGAATCGGTAGCGACATTCTGACTAAGCAAAAAGAGCAAGGTTGGGGAGCGAAAGTCATTGCGCAATTATCCAAAGATCTCTCGGAATGTTTTCCTAATGATAGAGGTTACTCTGAGCGTAACTTGCGTAATATGAAAAAGTTCGCAAGTGAATATCCCTCTTTCCCAATTTGGCAAGTGCCGCTTGCCAAATTAGAATTGTTACCAATTCGGAAAGCCGCACTTGCCGAATTGCCATGCGATGAGAACGGATTTGCGCAAGTGCCTCTTGCGCAAATATCGTGGTATCATCATATGTCGCTCATTACCAAAGTTCCGACAGATACCGAACGTGCATTTTATATCATGGAAACTGCCGCTAACGGTTGGAGTCGTGATGTAATGCTTTCGCAAGTGGCTAACGGTTATATCAAAGCCAAGGGTAATGCAATTACAAATTTCAAGCAGACATTACCTGCCTATCAATCGGATTTGGCTCAGTATGCGTTCAAAGACCCGTATAATTTCAGTTTCTTAGGTACGGTGGCTTTACAACGTGAACTCGATATAGAAAAGAATCTTGCACAGCGGATTACCGATTTCCTGTTGGAAATGGGCAAAGGCTTTGCATTTATCGGAAGGCAGTACCATTTGACTGTGGACGGCGATGACTATTACATCGACATTCTGATGTATCACCTTCAACTTCATTGTTATGTAGTAGTGGAGCTGAAAGCCGTAGAGTTTGTTCCTGAATTTGTCAGCAAGCTGAATTTCTACATTTCGGCTGTGGATGAATATGTAAAAGCACCCGAAGATAAACCGACTATCGGTTTGTTGTTGTGCCGCTCAAAGAGCGATACCAAAGCACGTTTCGCTCTACGAGGTATCACACAACCGTTGGGCATTGCGCAATATGAGACTGAAAAACTCTTTGAAGATGTGGCATCCGCACTGCCGCAAATCGAAGATATTGAAAATCAGTTGGAGGATAAAGAATGAGATTGGCTGATATTATCGATGTATTCATTGCCGGAGATTGGGGCAATGAAAATCCGAGTGAAGAGACTCCTAATGCGGTGTATTGTGTCAGAGGCGCAGACATTGTTCCTATATCCATTGGTGAGTTCGGCGATATTCCCTTGCGGTATGTCAGTGACAAATCTTTTGAAGAAAAGACGTTGCGAGCTGGAGATATGATTATCGAAAAATCAGGCGGTAGTCCGACACAATCAACAGGGCGTATATCCTATGTTTCAGAGGCATTAATAACAGAAAAAGGGACAGTGGTATGCACCAATTTCTGTGTGGCTTTTAGAGTAAAGACCGGATGGAATCCTTACTTTGTATATCAATATTGGAACCACATCTACAACAACAATATATTCTTTAATTTCGAGGGTAAAACCTCGGGACTAAAAAACTTGCAGTTGGATAACGCATTAAAAGCCATTGAAATACCTGACTACACACTTGAACAGCAAAACCGCATTGCCGAAACACTACTCAAAATCGAGCAAAAAATGGTTCTTAATCGTCAGCTAAATCATAATTTACCATTGCCTGACCATTCATTAAGAGAGGCAAGAGTTCGTCTCGCTGCTTAGTAAGAGCATTGATTTCATCAATGTTATTCTTTATATTATCAAATATGGCAACAACCTTATTATGAAATTCTTGTAAGATTTGCTTTGGCGGATAAACCACTTTTATCGAAGCAAATTCATCTTTACTCATATTGGCAAATACATTACCAGTTTTGGCTTTTGCATTCTCAAAATATAAATTCAAAGCAAAGTATACAAATTCTCTATTGTGTTCATTCTCAAAACTATAGAATTAATCTGTTGGTTTGTTTGTGATAATTTTGCAATGAATCCCATAACCCCTATTGTACCAATGCAAGAAACTGAAAGCGATCCACTCGGTAGGTATTTTTTTGTTTGACTTTCTGCGCCTTTGGTGGAAAGGGTACGCTGCGGGTTGAATACAAATAAATTGCCTCTTATATCATCTATGGTTATAAAAGGAATATCTCCACCGAAATTATCTTCATCGGCACATGACGGAGTTTTGCCAGTTATGATATTATTTTCAACTTCTCCAATAGTCATGGCGCACCACTCTTTTGGAATTTCTCTTTTCAGCTTCTCATTCCAAACCATCTTACCGCCACTTGATTTATATGGCTTACCCTCTTCATTCGGAAAGTCAAATTGCACAAACCAGTAGTCGTAGAGTTGCTTTGCCATCGCCTCTAAATTATGATTTTCCGGTTTTTTAATACCTATTTTTAGGTATGTCATTTTCATGTCATAATGATTATCTTTGTATGATAATTTGGAGGTGTAATGGAAAATAATTATTTAAAACTTTCTGAAATACCTACGGGTGAGGAATGTGTGATAGTGAAAGTACATGGACATGGCAGTTTCCGAAACCGGATTGTAGAAATGGGATTTGTAAAAGGAGAGAAAGTTACTGTCATCAGGAATGCTCCTTTGCACGATCCGATAGAATATCAATTGATGGATGGTCATATCTCTTTGAGACGGAGTGAAGCCCGGCTGATTGAAGTGGTGCGAATATCCAATGAAGAGCGGGATGGATTTAACGGTACTTTTACGGAATCTGAGATTGCCCGACAAATTACTGAAAAATCACGTACGATCAATATTGCTTTGGTGGGTAATCCGAATTGCGGCAAGACTTCTTTTTTCAACCGCGCCACTGGTTTGCGTGAAAAAGTGGGAAATTATAGCGGAGTAACTGTTGATGCTAAGGAAAGTGTTTTTTATCATAAAGGGTATAAAATCAATTTAGTTGATTTGCCGGGTACGTATTCAATTACTGAATATACGCCGGAAGAAATTTATGTCCGGGAATATATCACTAAGCATCATCCGGATTTGGTGTTGAATGTGGTAGATGCATCGTGTCTTGAGCGTAATCTTTATTTGACGACCCAGTTGATTGATATGAATATCCGCGTAGTGATGGCACTGAATATGTATGATGAATTGACAGGTGAAGGGGCCAGACTGGATTATAATTATCTGGGGCAGTTGCTGGGGATTCCGATTATTCCGACTACGGCTTCGCGGGGAATAGGAATTTCTGAGGTTTTGGACAAAATCATTGAAGTATTTGAAGACCATGCCAAAGAGTCCAGGCATGTACATATCAATTATGGACAGGAAATAGAGGAGTCTATCCAACGGATAAAAGCAAAGATAGCACCGAATAAACATATTACTGATGAATTTGCTCCTCGGTATGTTGCTATAAAATTATTGGAAGACGACCGGATTATGAAGGAGCAATTATCTTCTGTATTCAATTATGAGCAGGTGATGGAGGTTGCTCAAAAAGAGATACAGCGTTTGGAAAAAGGATATAAAGAAGATTCCCGGACAATTATCACTAATGTGAAATATGGTTTTATCCGGGGAGCTTTGCATGAGACTTTTCAATCGGGTGAAAAGGATAAGCGTCAGTTGACTAATGCTATAGATGCTATGCTTATGCATCAGTGGTTCGGTTTTCCTTTTTTGATTTTTTTCATGTGGGTTATGTTTCAGGCTACTTTTTCGTTGGGCAGCTATCCGATGGATTGGATTGAAACGGGAGTGGAAGCGTTGGGTAATTGGGTTGGCGGAGTTATGCCGGAAGGTCCGTTGAATGATTTGCTGGTGAATGGGGTTATTGCCGGGGTTGGCGGAGTAATTGTGTTTTTACCGAATATTCTGATTCTGTTCTTTTTTATTTCCTTAATGGAGGACACTGGTTATATGGCACGGGTGGCGTTTATCATGGACCGGATGATGCATAAAATCGGATTGCATGGAAAGTCGTTTATTCCTTTGTTGATAGGTTTTGGTTGTAATGTACCTGCAATTATGGCAACCCGTACACTGGAGAGCCGACGGGACCGAATTATGACGATGTTGATTACTCCTTTTATGTCGTGTAGTGCCAGGTTGCCGGTATATATATTGATTGTATCTGCTTTTTTTCCTGTATATCAGGGACTGGTTTTGTTGTCTGTGTATTTAATCGGTATTCTGTTGAGTATAGGTACAGCCTTGTTGTTGAAAAAAACTATTTTTGCCAGATCTTCTGAGCCTTTTGTCATGGAATTGCCTCCATATAGAATGCCGACTATGCGGAATACGGTAATACATATGTGGGGAAAAGCAGGGCAATACCTGAAAAAGATGGGAACAATTATTCTTTTTGCTTCTGTTTTAATTTGGGCTTTGGGATATTTCCCGTTGAACCGGAGTGCAAATGTTGATGCGGCCGAACATCTGGAAGAATCTTATATCGGGCATATTGGAAAATTTATTGAGCCTGCTATCCGGCCTTTGGGGTTTGACTGGAAAATGGGTGTGAGTATTGTAACAGGGTTAGCTGCAAAAGAAATTGTTGTTAGTTCGATGGGGATTTTGTATCATGTGCCTGATGCCGGAGAGAATATGCAGGGACTGGCAGAAAATCTTAGAAAACAGGTGAATGAACGGGGGGAAAAAGTATTTACTCCGTTGGTGGCCTATGTTTTTATGCTTTTTATTCTGATTTATTTTCCTTGTATGGCGGTAATTGCTGCTATTCGGAAAGAGGCAGGGTGGAGGTGGGCCCTTTTTACTATTTTTTATACAACAAGTTTAGCCTGGTTTGTTTCGTTTTGCGTATATCAGATTGGAAGTTTATTGTGAGATGAGGTATAATGCTTCAAAGTATTCTTGTATATATCATTGTTGCTTTGGCTTTAGGGGGCTTAGGAAGACATATTTTCCGGAAAATCAGGATTTTGCGAAAAAGCAAAGACACTTCGGAATGTAGTTCATGTCCTCTGAAAAATAATTGTGTGAAAAAACGGGAAATGAATTGATTGATTTGTAAAAGTTAAAATAACTTGAGTGTAATTTTTTCAGCTTCTTTCCGTCTTCTGATTTTGTCTTTTTCTCCTCTGCGGAATACATAGACTAAGCCGTATTCCTCGCACATATATCTTTTTTCTTCTTCGTCTTTAACCCTTTCAAAATAATGCTCTACTTCATTCCAGATATCAAGAACCAAGGCATCGGCTTCATTTCTGTATTGAGCAACATTGCCACTTTCTCGGGCAGAATTATTCTGGAATTGTTTCTGACGTGTATAATTTTCTTTAAAGTTTTCGTAGTTTACCTTTACTAGTGCTATTGAAGGACAGTAAATAGGATTACCGCCTCCGTTACTGAGCCGGTTTTGTTCGCCGCTGATGATTTTCTCCCCCCATTGGAGCAAGTCTTGTTCGGTAAGTAGTGAAGGTACTTTGGAACTGTTTTCTTCCAGGCCATAAAAAGTTCTTGCTGAGGGTTTCAGTTCTCCCCGTGCAATACAGAAATTTAATACCTGAATAAAATGAGAAATATAAAGTCTGGCTTTTTTGGTATATTCTGAGAATTTTGGGCTGTTATCAAATTGTTTTTCTTTGGCTAATTTAGAATTGGCAATGGCTACTTCAAATTTAGGAAGGAAAAATTCAACCTTTTGTTTTAAGGCATAAGGATAGGCAATTGTGTCTATTCCTTCCTGCTGTCCTTTTCTCAAGGCAGCTTTTAATGCCCTGATCCTCGCTGCATCTGTATTAGGTAATCTTCTGTAAGGCATGAATTTATGCTTTAAATGAACTGTGGTTAATGTTGCTGCGAAGATATGAAAAATAAATGATTAAATCAATATTCGTAGAAATGATTTTAATTAATTTTTATGTGGTGTTTTGATATTCTTATAGTTATTGTATGTTTCCAGAACTCGTTCAACGTAATGATAAGTCTGGGGACCATTGCAATATCCGTTTTTTGCCAGAGGGTCCTGATAGTATTCAGGTTTATTTTTATGCAGCAGATAGTAATCTACATTGTTGTTCCAAATTTGCGGGTTTTTTCCGTATTTACCAGCCAGACGTATTGCATCCAGAACATGTCCCGGACCTGCATTATAGGAGGCCAGTATGAATTTTATTCTTTCTGTGGAATCCGGAATATAACTGGTGAAATATTTGTCCAGATATTTCAGGTAAGATACGCCTGCATACACGTTGCTATCGGGCTGGAAATAATCATATACTTTAAAGTGTTCTGCTGTTTCGGGAATGACTTGCATGAGACCATAGGCTCCTACAGAGGATTTTGCCTCGGGAACAAATTGAGATTCTGCAAAAACTAAAGCTGCCAGGAGCCGCCAGTCCCATCCTAACCGTTTACTTTGCTGTTGTAGCAAATGGTCAAATGGGGAGATTTTACCTTTTTTCAGCAGGGCATATTTGGAAGTGTGAAGAGGAACTGAACGATGGTTGTTGAAATAACGTTTGTAAAGATAATTTAATTTGCCATTTTTTCGGATTTGTGTTAACCAGTCATTAATCTCATGCGTTAGTAGTCGGGCATTGGGAGAAGTGGCCCATGAGACAGAGATGCTGTCCTGTAGTTTGAATGAGTAATCAATGTTTTTTAGGGAAAAACGGGAGGCTTGAACTATGTTTTCATCAATAATGGTATAATTAATTTTTCCGGTTTCAACCAGGTGCATCAAGTCCTCGTTTGAATATTGTTCTGTTTCTGTAATGTATATGCGGATATTCAGAGAGTCCTGGATTTGTTGCAACACTTGTTTGTAAGAATTTGCACTTTTGGAAATAAAGATTTCTTTTCCATCCAGTTCTGCCATATTTTTTATAAGCGAATTACTCCTGTTTTGTATCAAAACTTCACCTGTCTGGAAGAAAGGTTGACTAAAATGTAAATATTCTTTGCGCTCCGGAGTCTGGGTGAGGCTGACAGCCAACAGGTCATAACGATTGTTTTGTAATTTTTGTATGGCAGAGTCGATATTGTTGTTGACTTCGATAATCTGTAGTTTTACTCCCAGATAATTGGCAAAATCTTGTGCAAGGTCATAGTGGAAACCTCGGGTAATACCTTGATATACATAATAGTCTGTCGTATTGTAAAAAGTAGAAATATCTAAAGTACCTTTTTCCAGAATTTTTTCCAGACAGGAAGGTTCCGGCCATATAAATACTGAAGGTGATTTCTGTTTTGAATGACATGAGTAACAGAAAAAAATAACAATATAGATTGCAATTTTAGTTATTGTCATCCGGTAAAAGTATAATCTTGTGAAAATCAAAAAATGTGAAATAAGATTGTTAGTCAAAAAAGTCCCATTGAATGCCAAATTTCAGCATTCCGGGATTGATCGGATAGTCGGCTGCACTGAAATAATTTCCGTGTTTTTTGATATGATAATTTACATGTTCATATTTAACAAATAGCATGGCCCGTTTGATGTGAAGGTTCAGAAATACATCTATTTTCGGGTAGTTGCCGGTTTTGTATTTCCGTTGGTTATAGAATTGCATAATAGAAGGCATGTAATTGTCTGAATAGAACTTTGTATTGTAGAACAAATCAATACCTATTTGAAGTTCCAGTGCTTTTTTGAAAAGCTGATTCTGATAGTAATTGTGGGAATAGACAGAAATGGCCGGAAGCGAAAGAATATCTTCTTGTGTACTTTTTTGGAAATATATTGTTTGGTCAAAATAAAAATGGCCTGCTCGAAAATTTTCTTTTGCCCAGGCAGTCAGCACCATTAAAGCTTTATTGGTCTGTTGAGGTACGGCTGCAGTGTCAAAGTAAACATAACTGAATATGTTACAAAATCCTGCTCCCAATTCTGTTTTTAAGCGAGAATTTATATATCGTCCTTCAACCTGAATTGTTTTAATGGGTTTAAAGTCGTTTTTCCACATATTATGATTGCCCACATATCGGTCGAGAAAAGGATTCACACTTTTTAATTCAATGTTGGCATCTGCCCGGAGCAGACTGCTTTTATTCTTGTTTAATCCTTGACTGATGTATCCGCTGAATTTAAAATTGCCGGCATAATGTCCCACCAGGCATAACTTTCCAGTGACATCATAATTGAGTATAGAGTTGGAGTCGACATTAAAAATTCCTGCTGTCAGATAGGTTCCGGAGTAATTTGCTTTTCCGAAACGTTCTAAATGCCGGATTGTGTCGTAGTCCAGACGTTGGTCGTAATTCTCGTATTTGAAATCCAGACCGGCATATACACCCGGAAGGTATTTATATTTGGGATGTTCATTTAATACAAACCGGGCAGATATGTCTATTATTTTATTTTTAATGTGGTCGTAGGTTGCTGTACTATCTATGTAGGTGTTGGGAAAGAAATCGTAGTTGATGGATGTTTCCCTGTACCAGTGTTCGTTGCCTTCTGCCCTGATGTTGAGTACTGTTTTGGCGGGATATGTGTAAGAAGTGTCTTGTTCGGTGACAATCGGTTTTGCTTTACCTATGTTATACTGTGCCTGCAAGTTAAAGTTTGTGTTGCGGTAGCTGTTTTTAGAGTTGTTTCCGTTTAGCCATATTGGCAAGTTTTCTGCTTGTTGGTCTGTAGAGTCTGTTACGTAGGACCTGTCTTTTATACCTCCGTTTTCCTGAAAGTGACCATTATTCTGGTTAAGGAAAAATGTGAGTGAGATACGTTCTCTTTCATAGGCGGAGAATATGGAAAAATTATAAGTTTTGGATTTTTGATTGGAATAACGTCCGTCACTGGAGATTAGATTATAGCGTACTCCTGCGCTCCACCAGGGGAGAATATTCTGTACGTGCCAAACGTCCAGGAGATTCTCAGCTTTTCCTTTTCCCCCTCCGGTAAAATACCTGAGCCGGGTAAAAGGGGTGGTTGTATTAAAATATAAGGCGTCTTCCGGGCGGAAAAGAAAGGCACGTATATAAGTCAACGGATAAAAATCCTGGACAGTATTGCGGGTGATGAAAATGTTTGCCTCATAGGGGGAGGGGAAATTTCCCAAATAAGTATTCGAAATGCTTTTTTTGAAAATATAGTTAAAATTTTGGATTCCGTCAAGCAATGTGTCCAAAGGAACTGCCTCGGGATAAACACCGTTGTGTTTCCATTTCCAGGTGTCGCGGAAATGAGGAATTGTGGATGCCGGGATAGAGTCCTGTTTGTTTATTGTATCTTGTACTCCGTATTCCCGGGGGAAGTCCCCGTAATTATCAAATTCGCTCTGGGCGAGGCAAATTGAATGAAATATGACTAATATTGTAATACAAACAAATTTTTTCATCGTTGCAAATATACGTAAACTTTTAAAACTCTCATAAATTAGTTACTTTTGTCCTTTCAAAAATCGTGTTAATAAACTCATTATATATTATGGATAAAAATCAATACACGGCTGTTGAGCCTGAGGAAGAAGGGAGGGCCTTGAATTTTATAGAGCAGATTATCGGGGAAGAAATTGCTGCAGGTAAGAATGGTGGTAAGGTACATACCCGTTTTCCGCCGGAGCCGAATGGGTATTTGCATATCGGACATGCTACCTCTATTTGCCTGAATTTTGGTTTGGCTGCTAAGTATAATGGTGTTTGTAATTTGCGTTTTGATGATACTAATCCTTCGAAGGAGGACGTGGAGTTTACAGATGCCATACAGGAAGACATTAAATGGCTGGGCTTTCAGTGGGATGGTCCTGTGCGTTATGCTTCGGATTATTTTCAGCAATTGTACGATTGGGCAGAGCAAATGATTCAGGAAGGGAAAGCTTATGTGGACGACCAGTCTGCAGAGGAAATCAGTGCTGGTCGCAAGACAATAACGGAACCAGGAATCAACAGTCCTTACCGGGAACGTTCGGTTGAAGAGAATCTGGATTTGTTCCGCCGGATGAAAAACGGAGAGTTTCCGGAAGGAAGCCGGGTGTTGCGGGCTAAAATAGATATGGCGAGTCCTAATATGTTGATGCGCGATCCGATTATGTACCGTATTATTTATTGCAGTCACCACCGAACCGGAGAGCAATGGTGTATTTATCCAATGTATGATTTTACGCATGGACAAAGTGATTATCTGGAAGGAATTACCCATTCTGTTTGTACATTGGAATTTGAAATTCACCGGCCTTTATATAATTGGTTCCTGGACCAGTTGACTGATACAGAATATCGTCCGCGTCAGATTGAGTTTGCCCGCCGTAATTTGAACTATACAGTGATGAGTAAGCGGCGGTTGCTGGAATTGGTACAAAAGAAATATGTTGCAGGCTGGGATGATCCCCGTATGCCGACTATTTGTGGTTTGCGTCGCAGGGGGTATACTCCGGAAGCTATTCGGATGTTTGCAGAGAAAGTGGGAGTAGCGCGTAGGGAAATTGTGGTGGATATGGCTTTGTTGGAATATTGTGTCCGTGAACATTTGAATAAGATAGCTCCACGGGTGATGGCTGTATTGAATCCGGTTAAGGTAGTGTTGGACAATTATCCTGCCGGTCAGATAGAATATGTGGAGATTGAAAACAATCCGGAAGACGCGGCTGCCGGAGCGCGTCAAGTGGCTTTTTCCGGTGAACTTTATATTGAGAGAGAAGATTTCATGGAGGATGCTCCGAAGAAATTTTTCCGTTTGACACCGGGACAGGAGGTGCGTTTGAAAGGAGCCTATATTATTAAATGTACGGGTGTAGAAAAAGATGCTGACGGGAATATTACAGTGATTCATTGTACTTACGATCCGGATTCCCGGAGCGGAAGTGGCAGTGAAGCCAGTAACCGGAAAGTAAAAGGTACTTTACACTGGGTATCTGCCGCAGACGCTATTGAGGCAGAAGTACGTTTGTATGACCGTTTGTTCAAAGACGAAGATCCGGCAGGGCATAAGGATATTGATTTTAAAGAATTTCTCAATGAAAATTCTTTACAAGTACTAAAAGGCTGTAAATTGGAATCTGGTTTAAAGACAGCGCGACCGGGAGACCGTTTCCAGTTTCAGCGTTTGGGGTATTTCTGTGTAGACCCTGATGCGAAAGAAGGTCAATTGGTATTTAATAAAACAGTGGGTTTGAAAGATAATTGGATAAAGACACAAAAAGGATAATACTAGAATTAGAAGAGGCTATGAAAATGCGTAGTATGAAAAAAGAGCTTCGCTCTTATTTGATGATAACTCTTGGAATGTTTATTTATTCCATCGCGGCTCTTGGATTTTTGGTGCCCCATAAGATTGTAGGAGGAGGGGCAACAGGTTTAAGTACCATTATTTATTATTTAACGGACAAAGCTATACCAGTGGGTATTGGTTATGGACTCATCAATGTTTTGCTGGTCAGTATTGCGTTGAAAATCTTGGGTCCGAAATTTGGTATCAAGACAGTTTTTGCCATTGTTATCGGGAGTGCGTTTCTGAGTATTATGCAACCTTTAATTCCGGCGGCTTTCGTACCTGATAAATTTATGAGTTCGGTTATTGCCGGAATGTTGACGGGAATAGGTATTGCCTTGGCTTTGGCAGAAGGAGGTAGTACAGGGGGAACCGACATTGTGGCTATGATTGTGACCAAATATAGGAATATCAGTCCCGGAAAAATGATCATGTATTGCGATTGTTTGATTATTGCTTGTAGTTTGGTCATTAATTTTAATATAGAGGGTTTGATGTATGGTTATGTGATGATGGGGGTTGTTTCATTTACAGTGGATTTTGTGCTTACCGGTAAAAAACAATCGGCTCAGTTGTTTATTTTTACTGACAAGTATGATTTGGTTGCAGAACGGATTACAGCAGAAGTGAATCACGGGGTGTCGGTTGTGGATTGTAGAGGATGGTATAGTAAACAGGAAAAGAAAATGTTGATTGTTGTTGTCCGGAAGAGTGAAGCGACAGATGTACTGAGAATAGCCAAACAAGTGGACCCGGATGTATTTATGACCATGAATACGGTAATGGGAGTGTTTGGAAAGGGATTTGAAGAAGTTAAAGGAGTGAAATAGAAGTTGTAGATTGTTTTAATAGTATAAATGAGGAGGGGGAGGGACGACAGAGAGAATGAAATTCAGAGTGAAATAAGTTAATCATTAATGACAGAAAAGAGTTCGGAATTATACCGGACTCTTTTTATTGTAGTGTTATCACAGTATATATTGAGACTTTCGTATGGTAGTTTTGTGGTGGTAAATAGATGTATTTCAGTGACTTATATATTAGTATAATTATTTTCAAGAAAAATATTCCCCCAAAATTTGTATATAATGAATGAAATCTCTACTTTTGCATCCGCTTTTGGGAGGAGAGGGAATAAATTTCCTTTTTTTAGCAATAGTTCTGATGCAAATTGATGCGGCAAATAGTTTTATAATATGGTATTAACGGTTTTCTGTTGAAAAATTCAGAAAAAAATATTGTAAAAAATTTGCATAAGAAAAAACAAAAGCATTATCTTTGCATCCGCTTTCGCCTCAAGAAAGGTTGTTGGGCGACGGAATAAAAAAAAGAAAGAGTTCTTACA
>CAJTPD010000007.1 GCA_910578105.1 uncultured Odoribacter sp.
AACCGCAAGGTTGCCGCCGAACTGCTCGGGATAGGACGTACGACGCTGTACAACAAACTGGAAGAATATGGATTGAAGTATAAATTTCAGCAATCATAGTCCATAATTCGCTGAATTTAGTTACCCACAAAAGTATGTTTTTTCAAAAAATAGTATTATATTTGCATTTAGAAAAAGTGTTCTTTTGATTTAATGCAAAACGAGGTAAAATACAGAACTTCGCTTGTTTCTAAATCGTTACCCATCAAGAAACAAATCTTTGCAAACTATTCAAATTCAGCGATAAAGACAATTCGTAATGTCTTGCTACATGATAGGTCAGACGGGATTTTATACCGCACAACTCGGCAATAGTTTTCAACTTCTTGTTGCAGGTGGTGTTGCTCAGCATGGGGAACACCTTGTTGTCCCTTGTCATGCCTTTGTACTTCTCTATTATCTTTCGGGGAACGTCCAACAGTCGGATATTGGATTCGGTGTTGGTCTTCTTTCTTCGGGTGATAATCCATAGATTGCCGTCAAAGAATGTTTGCAGGTTGTTTTCCGTGAGGTTCTTGACATCGGAATACGCCAACCCTGTAAAGGTGGAAAAGATGAACAGGTCTCGGACAAGCTCGTGTGTCTTGTCGGGCATATCGGTGTTCATCATAGTGTGTATCTCATCCTTTGTGATATATCCCCTGTCCACGCTTTCGGGCGAATTGATATATCCTGCAAATGGATTGAACGGCAAACAACCGTCATTCCTTGCTATGGAGATAATGTGTTTCAGCACAATCATGTAGCCCCAAATGGTATTGGTACGGCATTCCTTCTCCGTGCGCAAAAAATACTCGAAGTCGTTGATGAATGTAAGGTTCAATTCTTTCAGCGGAATATCCTCACGCTTGTAGGTATGGGACAGGAACTCACGGATGTGCTTACAAACGGTCACATAACGCTGGAACGTTCCCTTTGCTCTGCTGTGCTACACTTTCTTGGAAAACTCGGTATTGTGTTGCTCGAAGAGTTTTAGCAGGGTTTCCTGCTTGACACCGATACCGAGATAGGCATCCTTGAGTTTGGCGGCAGTAACATATCCGTCCGTCTGCATCAGTTCTTGATAGCGACGGTTTACTTCTACTCGGATTTTATCAACGGCAATGTTGATTCGCTGCGCTTCGACATTCTTGCCCGAAGCACGGTTGTTCTTCACGTCCCACAGTCGCAATGGAACATCCATCTTGCAACTGAACTGCTTAATCTCTCCGTCCACCGTAAGGCGGCACATTAAAGGCAAGTTGCCGTTGGGTTTCTCACTGCCTTTCTTTACATAGAACAAGACCTTAAAAGTACTTCTCATAACTCACTCATTTTTTTGGTTACAAAATTAATTTATAGTGAGTTACCGACAGATACGACAAATGACGCCAAACGATGCAAAATTTAGGTTTCGCAAAAAAATTGCATCATCACATGGGTAATGATGTGGTAACTGAACTTTTGCGTCATTTGTCTATATTATGGTTTTCTTTGGCTTTTTGCCGAAAGAAAAATATAGCGTAACGAACGCTGTTCCAGTACATTCGCTACGCTTTTCTCAGATTTACTATTTCGCTATGTGTTTATTTTACAATCCAAACACCTGGTAATGTAATACCTATCATCAGAATTGAAATACAATCCAACAAAGCAATGCAAAGACAGAGAATCTCATTTACTTCCTCTTCCGCCGGACGAGTACCACACCAGCAATCCCAGCAATCAACAACGGTATTCCCCACATCAGGATTATTTTCACCACACCAAACATCCTGGTACTCAAATAAAGCGTATTATCAATCGCTTCCGGACGGGTCATATCCAATGGATATTCATTATTAGCTAACCAGGAAAACGCTCCGGTCATAAAACTGAAATTACCGGCATTTATACCTGTTCTTTCCCTTCTGATTTCGCCGGCACTGAACAAATCGGCATCCCCGGCAATCAAAATCCGCTGCTCTTTACCCTGAACCGTCCGCCGCAACGCTACCACCAAAGGCTCTCCGGAACCCGGAACTTCAACAACAGGGATACACTCAAAATCACTGTCACTGGTCTCCAAAGCAAGACAACCGTCCAACACCACTTTCCCCCGGTGTTTATACAAATCTTTCCCTAATCCCAATTGTTTTACGGAAATCTCCGTTATCTCACCGGGAATCAGTTCCGGGGCATAATCCGGCAACTCCTGCTGATGCACAAATACAGAATCCAACTGTACTCCAGTACCCGCCAACAACCGGTTCAATATCCTCCGGCTGTTCATTTCACCCGTCACCAACGCATTCCCTCCCGCTGCAAGATAAGCTTCTACTTTTTGCAATTCTTCCGGAGTATACTCCTCCTGCGGGTCAGCAATCACCAGAATATCCACTCCTTCCAGATTCTCACCCACCCCGGTCATTGCCCTTACCCCGAAATCAAATCCCTGGTTACTCAATGCACCCCTGTCATTACGGACCACCAGCAAATAATAATTCCGGTCACCCGTATGAGCAATACTACGCTCCCCGTGTCCGGTTAAAAAGCAAACATGCGGCACATCGGTAACCAACCGTTTCAAAACAGTTGCAATCTCTCTTTCAGACGGGACATAATTATTATCATCAAAAAAACGAAGAAAAGCTTTCCTGCCATTTTCCCGTTCCACCACATACACCAACCGATTCCCTTCTTTCGACAAATCAAGCTTTTCCCGAATTTGTTCCGGCGTCAGAAATTCATCCGCATCCAAATCCTCCTCCCGGCAAATCTTCAGCATCTTATCCTGTACGGACCAATCCGTCCTTGCCAAATCCGGACGCATATCATCACAATCATCATAATAATAGACATAATTCAACTTTATATCCGGCTTAAAACGGATAAAAGGTTTAAACATAGCGTAATTCTTCATCCGGAACGCCGGCATCCCTTCCTTAAAACGACGGTCCAGCAGATTCACATACAACGTAAAAGTCACTTCATCATCCAACTCAGCCATAAACTCCTGTGCCTTTACCGGAATCGTATTCTTTTGGATATAAGTGACATCCCAATACTTCATCAAAACGGGACGGGTAGAGAGATAACCCACTGACAGAGCCACTACCACCACCAGTACAAAAGGCAGAACCTTCACCACTTTCGAATCATTTCGTCTCTCCGAGCGCAACTTCAAAATAGTTAGCACGACAAACAAAACAATCACCACCACAAAATAAACAACATCTTCCAGTCCGATAAGCCCTTGTACAAAATTTCCGCTACGACCGGACAAAGCCAGCCACCAGGTAATCTCCCTTACAAAATCAATATCCTGCCCCACCCCCTGCAAATAATTCAACACGGTAAGCACTAACAAAGTCCCGATTGCCGCAACAATTTGATAAGGAGTCAGACTGGACATAAACAACCCGATTGCCGCATACGTACAATAAAGCAGATAAATGCCTGCAATTCCGGAAATCACCCACGGAATATCGAAATCTTTCACCCAGCAGGCTCCGCAAACACCCAACAACACCAATACAGCCAGCAACACCACGCCAAAAACCATCATAGCCAGGTATTTTCCCCAAATAATCTTCTCACAGCCTATCGGCGAAGAATATAATAATTTGACCGACCCCAGATTATATTCCCTGCTCATCAATCCCATTGTCAACAAAGGAATATACCACAACAAATTCCCCATTATTGCAGAAAAAACACCGTCTATCATCAAAATATAAGTCTGAAACTGCTGGTGTTCCACTCCCATTTCCCGGGTTTCCAACAACCTGCCCAACGCATCACAAAATGCCATCCCCGATTGAAAAGTAAACAAACACAACAACAACCAAGCAATGGGAGAATAAAATAACATGCGCAATTCCGCATACGCAATATGAAATACTGTCTTCATAACTTATCGTTTATTTTCGTTTTCTTCTGCTCCGGTAAACCACAAAAAAGAGCAGGATAATCAACGGATAGCCTCCGAGAGCAACCATTTTCACCCGGGCGACATCCCTTTGCCTCAAAGAAATATGATTATCTATCGGCTGCTTATAGGTCAATTCCACCGGATATTTCTCCTGGCACAACCACCTGAATATCCCCTGTTGCAATCTAAAATTCCCGTTCGAAAATCCATCCCTTGTACGGAACAATTCTCCATTACTCAGCCAATCGGCATCACCACCGACCACAATCCGTTGCTGCCGGCCTCCCACCATCCGCTGCAAACCGACCAACACCGGATAAGACAAAACCTCCGCTTCCTCCTCATTCCGGGTATCCGAAATATTTGTACGTACCAAAGGCAAATAATCGAAACCCTTATCATTCACAACAAGCCCTGCACATCCGGCCATAACCGCCTGTAAGCCGGATTGGTACAATCCCCCGAACCAAGGGAATGCCCGCGCTGCTTCCACAGTCAGGCCAGACGCAATCACATCGGAGGACTCCCCATTACATTGTCGCGTCAAACGACCACCTGACAAATGAATACCGACTTCATTCAGCAACGGATTCAGAACAGCCTGCCTGTCCGGCTCACCAAGTACCAGCATATTTCCCCCCTGCTGCAAATAATCGCTCAATGCGTCTAATTCCCTGTCGGACAAAGATTTCTGCGGGTCAGCAACCACCACAACATCCGTATTCCCGGGCACCTCCGCCGTTTCCAACTGCAATTCAAAAATATCATACCCTTGATTTATCAATGCCTGCCGAACAGTCCTGGCTGTTGAAAAACGGTTGTATCCGGCATCCCCTGTATGACGCAAACCACGTTCACCATGTCCGGTCAGAAACCCGGCACGTACAGGACCGGAAAGCAATCTTTTAAAAGCAACGGCAACTTCCCTTTCCGAAGGAATTATCCGGTTATCATCGAATAAACGCAGAAAAGCCGCTGTACTGTCTTTCCACACAAACTGATACACCAACCGTCCTTTTTCCTCCGACAAATTAATCCGGCGGTACAACTCCTCCGGCGGCAACACCCGGCTAAAATCCAGCTTCTTCGCCCGGCATATCTTCTCCGCCCTCTCCCGGTCGGTCATGCCCGGATATAAATCATCCAGACGAGCATCTCCCGTTCCGTCATAATAATACACATATTCCATTTTCAGGTCCGGTTTAAAACGGATATACTTCCGGAAATCCTCTGCATGGGAAGTATGGTTGGCAGGCAATCCCCGGTCACAGAATCCACCCAAAACATTCACATAAGTCACCAATTTCAACTCTCCATCCAATGCCGCAATCAATTCCTGAGTAACCGGAGAAACCGTATTGCTCTTTTTATAAGTCATATCCCAATAAAAAATACATGCAGGACGCGAAGCCACATACCCAATCAGTATCGTCACCATAAACAAACCTGCATACTTCAGCAAAACACAGGAAAACCTCTGCTTCATCCGCATCCTCTTGATACGCCAAAAAGTCAGGGTCAGAAAGAATCCAATCACTGTCAGAAAATAAATAACATTCTCCGAACAAACCAAACCATCAGTAAAATACCTCGACTTTTTGGAAAAAGACAACCAGTAAGTAATATCCTGCACAACAGATACATCGCTCCCCACTTTACCGATAAGACTCAAAAAAGAAAGCACCGCCAGCGTCCCGATAGCTGCCACCACCTGATTCGACGTCAGAGCCGACATAAACAACCCCACTGCCGCATAAGCACAAATCAACAAATAAAGACCCAGGAAATTAGAAAACAAATAACCATAATCCATATTTTCAACCACACAGGCGGTAAACACCACATAAGGCACAAGCATCCCCAACATAAACAAACCGAACAGCATCATAGACAAATACTTTCCCCATATAATCTGAAAATTCGTTACCGGAGAAGAAAACAACAATTTAATCGAGCCACTGCCATATTCCCTGCTCATCAACCCCATTGTCAACAACGGAATATAAAAATAAAGATACCCCCGTATATAGGAAAACCTGTTCCAGAAAAGCTCCGACGTCAGACTATACCAAGGATTACCCAAGGCCTGGTCCTTAACCGGACGTATCAATATTCCGCAAAATTGAACTCCGAATTGTATCGCAAAAACAAACAATATCAACCACGCCACAGGAGAACTGAATAACTTACAAAGTTCCGCCCGGGCTATTTTAAAAATTAATCTCATATTTACCTGTTTACAAAACTCAAGCACCTTTGGACAAACGTTCAAAAATATCCTCCACCGACTCACGCTCCAGCAAAATTTCTTTCATTTGCCAGCCTTCCGCCACACTCTTTTCAATGACCCGGGTCGTTATATCCGGCATGGCAGAAAAATAAACCCGGAATTGCCGGTCCGACAAAGCGACCACTTCAGTCACTCCCTCCAGAGCTTGCAAAGCACTGACCGCTATCGGAGAACAAAAAGTCACCAGAAAAGAAGAAGGCTCCACATAATTATTAAATTCATCAATCGTTCCGGAAAACACCAAACGCCCGTTTTCAATCATCTTAATCCAGTCACAGGCTGCCTGCACCTCCGGCAAAATATGTGTAGAAAGCAACACAGCCCTGTCCTGGGCAATCTCCTTAATCAGATTACGGATTTCCACAATCTGAAGCGGGTCCAACCCATTTGTAGGCTCATCCAACACCACCAACCGGGGATTATGCACGATAGCCTGCGCTATACCCACCCGCTGTTTATATCCTCCCGAAAGATTTCCAATCAGACGGTCCTTAAAATGAGTAATGCTGCATTTTTCTTCCGCCACATCCACCGCTTTCCGGATACGGCTCCCCTTCATCAAGCGCAACTGGGCACAATACACTAAATATTCATCCACCGTCAACTCCGGATATAAAGGAGGGAATTGTGGCAAAAAACCGATATATTTCTTGGCCTCCACCGGATTCTCCCTCATATTGATTCCATTGATATATACATCTCCCTCCGTCTGATTCAGCACACCACAGATAATATTCATCGTAGTCGATTTGCCGGCACCGTTCGACCCCAGCAAACCGAGGATTCCTTTCTGATGAATTTCGAAATTAATATCCCTGACCGCCCACTGGACAGCATAACGGTGTGACAAATGCTCAATCTTTACAATAGGTGTTTCTATTCCCATAAAAATTACTTTATATTTTCAACTAAATTTCTGTCGTCAGCACGCCGCTCAACGGTAAATAAACTTATAATAATCCACCCGCTCAATATCCGTATACAACCTTTGCCATTCGGACAAACGCCCTTTGTCATCCATAGAATAAGTATAAAAATATTTCACCTGATTCTCATCCAGGTAATTCACCGTTTTCATATGCACATATTGAGTCAGAAACAAATCATGGAACAATTGCGGCCAGCGCATCACCCTCATCAAAGGATAAGGCAGCTCCTCCAGATAAGTCGGTATAAGCACCGGATGATACCCGGTCATGCGCAACCGGATACCCGAATACACATTCTGGATTGTCGCCGGCCATTCTTCGGAATAAATATACTCACCGGAACTAAAACCCTCCTCATAAGCTATATTTTCCAACAAAGCCGCACCGGAAACAAACTGCTTCAACCGCTTATTCCGGGCATCATTTTCATACTCAATAGCCGATGCCATAGCCGAAGAATATCCTGTTTCCTTAGCCGACACCAGCAAACCCGACTCATCATATTCAAAATCATAATTAATCCGGTCACTGTAATTCCCGTACTCCTCCTCCTCGATACGAATAATCCGGTCGCCGGATTCATTATAAATCAGCCTCATCCGGAACTGTCCCAGCAACTCAATCCCCTCTAAACGTTCCTCTTCATCATAATCCAGCACAATCTCCCCCTCCATACTCCCTGCCACCAGAATTTTCACGGGCTTTTCAATCTTACTTATCCGGTAAACATGCTGCTGAGCTACAGCCTGCCGTCCCTGAACATCTTCCAGAACAAGCTCCAGCACATACGGACGCATCTCCGACAAACCCTGCAAAATCAAATTAGAAATCACATAATCACACGTATCCCGTTCCGGTTTAATCGTCTTCTTCACCTGTCCGTCCAACTTCACCACAATATTGCGGATTGGCACCATTCCGGTCGAAAACGACGCTTGCAACGCAATAAAAGGCAACATAGCAGATATATACTCACCATTCGTAAAATGAATCTCAGGCACAGAACGTTTTTTTACTTCCACTTGAAAAGCTTTATTATAAGTACGTTGTTTCACATCACATATCTTTACAACGAATCCCAGCAAAGTATCCTGTTCAAAAGAAGTCAAATCCACCGGATAACGGAACTCTAACCGCGTCATACCACGATATTGTTCCAGCCGTTCCAAAACCTTATAATTATCCGACACATCCATCACCTCGACATAATCAATCCCATTCGGAACTTCCATCCGGCAACTTAAATAAAAAACATCGGCAGTATCCCGTCTCACCGTATATTCACTCGTCGCCGAAGAATCGAATTTCGGATCAGGAAACTCAGGTTCATTCTCACAAGCACCCCAGAAACCGGCCAGCAATAAAAAAATCCATATAATCTTAATTCTTTTCATATCATTCAATATTAACAAGTTCATCCTCTGTCAATTTCAACAAATTCAGAAAATCCGGATCATCATTCAACATACGCACATCAATACCCAGATTCAGCAAAGTATGCCCCACATACCACATCTTCTGCCGGGTGACAGCCGTCATATTCCAGGCAGGCTGCACTTCGCCGTCTAAAATCTCCGGCGTAATCAACTGGTCCAAATAAAGCCTGAAATCCCTCTTCCGGTCCGCCACCTCCCAAAAAGTAGCAATTTCCCTCTTTGCCCCCATAACAGGATAAACACTATTACTGATTACCCCATAATTCCGGACATACGCCGCCTTTGAAATAGACCGGACTGTATCGCCCGTCACCTCATCCACAATCTGCCCGGACTCCTCCAGCAACTCCGCAATTTCCTTTCCGTAATAAGCCTCACTAAACTGATAAAAACGTTCAGGAACCTGATCATACAACTCATATTTATCCACAATAAAAGCAAGCAAAAAATAAAGAATATCATTCCTGTATTTCTGAAAACTTTCCGGCGACGAATACATCACCCTGGTATTCAAACTCATCACAATCCCATTATCATTAATGGCCCCATGAATAGTTCCCTGCAAACTCTCACTCGCCGCATTCACAGACTCTGTCGGAAAAGACTTGCTTGCCCCCCATTCCGATACCAAATTATTCACCAGCAAAATCTTAGGCGGGAAATACTTCTTTACAAAACCGCCACGGTAAACCTTCCCATTCCATTCAAATTCGTCTTTAAAACACGCCAAAATACTATTCTCCAAAATATCCATCACCGAATCCATCTCCGTTTGCCGGACAATCCTGCTCAAAATCAAACCATCCCAGAACTTGCGCGAATCCTTATCATGAAAATCAAATTTCAAATCCAACATCTCATCAAACCGCCGTAAAACAGCCACACCATACTTTTCATAATACTCCCGCACCAAAGGGTATTCCAAATCCAGAGAATCCCTCAGCCGTTCCGTATCCAGCCCCGAAGGTTTTAAATCCTCCTCTCTGTCACAAGCCACAAAAATCCCCAGCAACACGCCCAAAAACAACCATACAATACAATTCTTCATAACTCATTAATTTACCGGTTCTGCAATTTTTTCCAATCTGTCATTATTCACAATCAAAGGATTATTATCCCGTTCCGTCAAAGGAATAGGCAACACATAATTTGCATCATTCTTCAGCAAACGAAAACTCACCCGGCTCACCCGTAAACCATCGTCATTCACATAAGTAAAAAAATGCCGGATTTCCGGACGGTCTTCCATCCTGCGCAAATCATACCAGCGGAAATGATCTTCCCACGCAAACTCACGCCGCCTCTCATCCAAGACAAACCGCAACAGCTCCTCCTGCGAATCGGGCAAAACAACCGATTCCGGATTCCGGTAACGCTTCGCAATCAACTCCCTCAAATCAGCTTTCGCCGCTTCCAAATCATTCAGATGTACATAAGCCTCGGCACGATTCAGATAAGCTTCGGCACCCCGCAAATTAAAAGCCCCCAATTCCGTATAGTTATCCTCCATTTTCGTACTATAAATCACAGTCTTTTGAGCCCCTCCCTGCAACTTGAAACAAGCCGCATAGCGGATATCATTCATTGCATCGTAACAAGCCAGCAAATCCGCACTCATTCCATAGCCCGAAGACTCCATCCCTTGGATAGACAAACCGCTCCTGTCATACATAAAAGAATAAATAATTTCCGGATTGGAAGCCGTCACAAAAGCCGACTTCTCAGACAACTTAGCCAAAGGAACCTGCTTCACCACTTCCCCCGCATAACGGACTGCATCCTCCCACTCATGCCGGAAAAGTTTCACCCGCGACAACAACAACTGACAAGCAGCCAGATTAGGATGCCACACCGTTTTCTCCAGCTTCGCTTTAGCAAACTCCTCACAACCGGCCAACAAATCTTTCTCAATCTGCTCATAACAAGACTCCAAGTCAGCCCGGTCATACGTCACTTCAACAGCATGGTCCAGACGCAACGGCACACCCCTCTGCATCCGTGCAGTTGCCGGCTGATAAGGCAAAGCATACAAATTCACCAAATGAAAATAAGCATGCGCCCTCAAAAAATAAGCCTCCCCTTTCACATAAGCTACCTCCTCCGGAGTTCCCGCATTCTCCCTGATCTCAATCAGAATATCATTCAGGATAGCAATCACCCTATAAAAATTCCCCCACGCCTCATTCACAGACTGCCGCTCTCCATTCTCCTTAATCTCAATCTCCCGACGCCAGGTGTAAATAGTCTGCAAACCACTCTTATTTTTAGTCTTCGCCAAAGCATCCTCCGTAACATCATCAGTCATATGATGCACCCCCTTAAAATAAGGAGCTTCCAACGTACACTCATTCAACATCAAAGAAGCATAATGCTCCACCTTGGTAGGGCGAATCAAATCATTCGATACCTCATCCAGAAAATGACTACACCCGGACACCAAGACAACTAAAAAACAAAATACCAAATATTTCATATCCCTCATTTTTACCTTTTAAAAACTAAAATTCAGACTGAAATTATAAGAAGGCAAGACAGGCAACCCCAAATTTCTCACCTGCTCCGGGTCCATCCCCTTCAACTTTTTATCGAAAGTAAACACATACAAATTCTGCGTCTGGAAACCGATTCTCACATTCGAAACACCCAGCCGCCTCAGTTTCTTATCCGGCACATCATAATACAGACTAAGGTTCTGCCAACGGATATAACTTCCTTTGGCAGTCCGCACATCACTCTGATCATAAGCCCACCACAAAGTAGATTGCCAGGGCAGAATATAAGGACTCGCCAAATAAGCACTCGTATTATTATTACTCAAATCAGCATTAGAAAGTGCCGGAATATCCGTATGCGCTTCATCACCCGGTTGACGCCAGCGATTTACGAACACCGACGACATATTTCCTTCGGGCATCGGCATATTCTGACTACCTCCGGGATACAACTCCAACAAACGCACCTTCTGTCCCACCTTATACGAAAAACCGGCAGACAAAGTCAGGTTGGCATACTTGAACTCAGTACCGAATCCACCGTAAAACTTAGGCAACCGGTTCCCCTCATACACCAAAGCTTTTTCCAGCTCCCGCAAAATAACTTCATTATCATACTCCTGTCCCGGATTATACTGAGCCGATTCCGCAAAATTCACAAAAGTAGGTTCACCCTGCTCATTCAACCCATTAAAACGATAAGAATAAAAACCATCCAAAGGAAAACCCTTCCGGTAAATCGTCCCGTTCAGAAAATCCTGCACACTATTCAAACCGATATTATCGTCAAATCCCTCCAGAATCTTTTCAGTTACCCGCGAAAAATTAAAATTCACATTCCATCTGAACTTTGGCAACTTCACCGCCTGAGCAATAACATTAAACTCTATCGTATGATCCTCTTTCGTTCCGCCATTATATAAATGACTGGCTTTTCCGTTTACCAACGACACCGGACGTGTCAGCAACAAATCCAGACTCCTGGAATAAGCATAATCCACCGCCCCGTTAACCCGTCCGCCCAGAACAGAAAAATTCAAACCGCCGTTAACCGTCTTTGTTCTCTCCCACTTCAAATCGGCATTCGGGAAATCCGACAAACTGGAAACAAACTCAGGAGACACCCCGGCATGAGTCTGACCATAATCCTTGATAATCAGATAAGGCGAAGCATTCGGAACCGTTCCGCGAAACCCATACGACACCCGAAACGCCAACTCATCCAGAAAAGTATTCGTCCACTCCTCCATAAATCCCTCTGCATGTACATTCCAACGGAAAGAAGCCGACCAGGCAGGCCGGAACTTATAACGCTCATATTGCCCGAAACGGTTGGAACCGTCACTCCGTAAATTAAAATTAAAAATATAACGGTCACTATACTGATAATTAAATATTCCGAAAAACGAGAGCGTATTGGATTGAGAATCCGTTATATCCGGATAAATATCATGACTTGCCAATAAATTATTCGTATTGGATTTATCACTCAGCCAATTTATCATATTCAGATAAGCATAAATCTGTTGACTCGTGTCATAAGCATAGACAAACAAACTCGGCAACTTAATAAAAGTCCGGCCTTGTTCATGATTATAACCGGGAGCCTCCCAACCGCTTGCTCCCTTATAACTTGTCGAAATCACCTCATGCCCCAGATTTATATTAAAATGATGCTTTTCACCCACCGACTTGCCATAATTAACCTGCGTAGTAAGCGTATAAGACTCTGAACTGGTCGTTCCGCTCTTATACAATCCTCCGAAAGGCAACATCGAAAACTGCAAAACATTCTCATCTTTCTTATCCTCCGGGAAAGCATACGTGCGGGCAATACGGGCCAACTTCGTCTTTTCAGTCATCCACTCCTCATCAATATTAGTCGTATTCCGGTAAGAAAACTGAGAACGTACCTTCAAGCCCCGGACAATTTCCCAATCCACGGAAGCTCTCATATTCAAGTCCTTATTCCGGACAATATGCCGGGAATTATCCAACTCTTCCAGAATATTATACTTCAAAGGCACAGCCAAACCATACGTATGATAAATCATATCCTGATAGACCAACTTCCCCTCTTCGTCCCGTACAGGCACAGCACGGCTTTTTCCGGCAGCCTCATCAAAAATAGAATACGCCGAATGGTTATAATCGGCTTTCTGCGAACTACCACTCAAACCGACAGAAATCAGTATATTCTTCCGGAGATTAAAATCGGTATTGATGCGGCCGCTGAAACGCGTCAAACCGGTATGAATCTCTGAACCTTCCTGGTTATCATAATTCAAACCGGCATACACCCTCATCTTATCCGTTCCGCCTGAAACACTCACGCCATGCGAATGTTTTACACTCACACGGTAAAGTTCCCCGAACCAATCCGTATTCATTCTCTCCAAACGCGACACCTCATCCTGAAAACCGGCAAAATCCAGCTCCCGGTCATAATACTTTTTTAAAGCTCCCTCATACCCTACAAACGAACGAACCTCATCCGGATAATGCAAATTCCTCTGCACTATCTCACGCGAAACATCAATCCTCTCCTTCGAATTCATCAACTGAAAATCCGAATAGCGGGGACGGTCGACAATACTCACTGTTCCCGAATAATTCAAATAAAGCGAACCGGATTTCCCCCGCTTCGTCGTCACCACAATAACCCCATTCGCAGCCCGGGTACCATAAATAGCAGTAGCCGACGCATCCTTCAAAACATCAATCTGGGCAATATCCTGGGGATTCAAACCACTAATCGCATTCCCAATCAGATTAATCTGATCCAAACTATTAATATCAGCAGCACTCAAAGGAACAGGATCCTCATACACCACCCCGTCAATCACCCATAACGGTTCCCGCGTACCGGTAAAAGTACCTCCGGCCCTCACCCTCATTTTCGAAGCAGCACCGGGCTGCGCGCTCACATTCACTATCATAAGCCCGGGAGCCTTCCCCTCCAACATCTGGTCCACCGTCAAAGCTCCCATCCGGTCCAGCTCCTCTGCCCTAACCGTAGAAATTGCACTCGTCAGTTTACGTTTATCAATCACCTGATAGCCCGTCACCACGACATCCTCCAACGTTTGCATTTCCTCATACATCGTAACCTCCAACATCTTCTGACCTGCAAATTTCAACTCAACATTTTTCATTCCTATAAAAGAAAAAAGCAAAACAATATCTTCACTATCCGCCAACTCCACTGAAAATTCACCTTCGGAATTCGTAACTGTTCCCCAGGTAGTTCCCTTGATACTCACAGAAACTCCCGGCAAAGGCCCTCCCCCGGAATCCTTCACCTTACCCTTAACAACAACAGATTTCACCTGAGGCAACGATTGCTTTTCCTTGATAATAATCACTTTATCGTCCACAAAACACTCCATTCCCACCGTCTGAAGTAAACTATCCAAAAAATCCTTCAGATTCTCGTTCACCACATTCACCGTAATACTCCCCTTCTGCTTTACAACCGTGTGATTATACAAAAACTCATAATTCAACTGCTTGCTCAACGTCTGAAACACCCTGTCCAATGTCACATTCTGCATCTTCAGACTAACCTTCGACTGGGAAAAAGCCTCCGCATATATCCCCCACGCGGGATACAACAACAAACATATAACCAGAAATATTCCCCTTTTTTTCATACCTATTATTGTTAATAATTCAACTCTCTTTTTCAACCGGCAAACCTCACTACTCACAAACCACCACAGAATCTCCCGTCCGGATAAATCTTATATTTTCTACTTGCTCGAACTTACGGAACAAACGCCCAACCTCCTCATAACGCTGCAACCGCCCGGAAAATTCCAGCTCTTTCAATTTCGGCTCCTGAAAAACCACCCTAAACCCATACCATCGCGAAACCATTTGCATGATATCCTCCAAATGCTGAGCTTCAAAATAATAATATCCGTCTTTCCAGGCTGTGTACAAAAGTGTATTCACCTCCTTCACATTTACTTCTCCCGTTTCCCGGTCACTCGAAATCTGATAGCCGGGTTGCAAATCATACTCCCGGCCCCCGCAAACCGCCCTCACCTTTCCCGAAATCAAGGTAGCCATTGTCGAACTCCCCTCCGTATAAGCATTCACATTAAAAGAAGTTCCCAAAACCTCAATATCCATATCCGCAGTCTTCACCGTAAAACGGCTCGAAGTATCACGGCTCACCTCAAAATACGCCTCTCCTTTCAAATAAACTTCACGCTTCCCTTGTGGAAAAACAGCCGGATAACGAAGCTCTGACGCAGCATTCATAAAAACACGTGTCCCGTCACTCAACACCAACCGGTACTCAGCTCCCACAGGCACAATCAATCTATTATAAACAACTGTTTCGTCCTTAGCCGGAGAAATTCCGGCCCGATAAGTCAATCTGTTAGAATCACAAACTGCATTTACTCCGGAAACAGCGAGAGGCAAATCCTTCATTCCGGAAGGCAAAGCTATCTTTTCCCCGTCGCCCAATTCAAGTTGTACTTCTTGCACTTTCAGCGAATAAAACTGCTCTTCACCTCCCTGTTCCCGCATCCAAACACCTGTTCCCACCAACAATGCCAAAACAGCAGCCACCCCGGCCATCCGCCGGAACAACCGCCGTCTGCGCAAACCGTCTGCCACTCGCTTCTTTTCCAAGATACTTTCCCAGGCAACTTCACAATTGATACCTTTCCGCACCCTAAAGCCGGCATTACTCTGATACCACTGCTCCAATCTGCCATACTCCCTCCTGTTCTCCGGCAAACGCTCCAACCACTCTTCCAGCAAAACCCGGTCCGCTTCCGGCAAAATCTCACCAGCAAACTGTGCAGCAATAATACTCAATAATCTTTCTTCCATCATTTGCCCTTTTTAACTAAAAGGACCATCCAAACGATTTTGTATGACAGAAAAAGAAAAATTTTTACTTAAAATTTAAAATTAAATCCCAAAAGTCATGACATACCTGTGGCAAAGAACATGCCCCGTCTCAAGAAAAGCACAAACAAAAAATACAAAAATCCCAAACCTACTCCCGGTCCCTCGAAAACAACCTCCGGGCTTCCCGACCTCGTATCCGCTCCAATACAATAAGCAAAAACATAGAAAACCTGCGTTTATCCAGCGCAACACGCAAAAACTGAAAGGCCCGCCCCATCTGAGTTCTCACTGTATTGACACTGATTCCCAATAAATCGGCAACCTCCTGATACTTCCTTCCCTCCAGACAAACCATCATAAAAATTTTCCTCCGTTCCTCCGGCAAACGATTAATCGTCATATACAAATACTCAATCTCTTCCTCATTCAATTCAGCAACCTCCCCTCCGTCCTCTTTCCAGTTGCCTGCGACCACAGCATGTCTTTCCTCACGCCGGCGGTTACCACGTAAATAATTCAAAGCAGCATGCTTTACAGAAGCAAAAATATACTTATCCAGACCCGACGAAAGATTTTCAAAACGTTTATTCACCCAAAAATCCACAAAACACTCCTGCACCGTATCCTCCGCAGCCTCCGGATCATTCAGCCAATAATTGGCAAACATAACTAAAGTTTCATAGTAAATTTCAAAAAGATAACGGAAAGCACACTCTTTCCCCTCTTTCATTAAAATCAAAATATCATCTCTGTCCATCATCCCCATTTTAAAAACTAACCGCAGGCAGAATCACACACAATAAAAATCGACATTGCAATATTCATCAAATTCAAAAAGATATGCAAAAAATTCCGGTTATAAAATCATTAATAAATAATAATAATTTTTCATTTTTCTGTCATACAAAAATAAAACAACGGTGCTTTAAATAAAAAACATCAAAGAAAATAATATGCACCATTCAATAAAGTGTCTCTCTGTACTATGGCTTTGCATCGGATTAGTATTCATTTCGTGTCAAAAAAACGACCCGGAAACTCCCGATCCCGAAATTCCGGGACTACAATTCGATACTACAACTTACATTACCACCCTGCAAAGAGACACCGCCAATTTTGCACACCTGCAAATGTCTGTCTCTTTACCTGACCAAATCGACCGTATCGAAATATACCATACCGACCCGGAAACTCCCTTGGACATAATTGAAAAATACCGGGGGATGCACCTCCTGGAATTCGATTATCCTATAGACATCAGCGATTTTCTGCAAGACACCACCCTGATTTATACCCTGAAAGTATATGATATGAAGGCCCATTGCCGGCACAAAACTTTCATCTTCCATATCAAACCGTTTTCCACACCGCAAATCACACTTCCGGACGGAAACAAACTATTTACAGACCTGCCTTTATATAAAATACGGGCTCATTTCACAACCGGGTCAATACCCATTGCCAATATCCGTTTCACCATCGACGGAAAAACGGAAAATCTTCCCCTGCCGGAAGAACAAATCACAGCATACACCCTCAACCGGTCCATTTCATTAAACTACCTGAAAGAATATACCATCACACTCCAGGTAAAAGACATCAACGGCAGACAACACACCCGTCATCTGACCCTTACAAAAATTCCGGGAATGGACAAACCGATAAAAATCCTTTGTGAAAAAAACAAAGACAAATACGAATTTCAACTGGAATACAACCAAGAAACCGGAAAAATCACCGGAATCGACCTTATTGGGCATTACAAATTTACTCTTACTTACGGCCGTTACGAAACTGCCAATCTTATTACACAAATCAGCCAAACAGGCTACGACACACAACAGGATGTCATGACATACACCTATGAATACGACTCCCAAAAACGTCTGCAAACCGTAACGACAGACCACAACGGTACCTCCGAAATCCAGGTCAGCCAATGCTATTATGACGCACAACAACTCACAGGCTACACCACCGGTAACACAACAATCGAAAACATAGCCTATGAAAACCTGGGAGCTCTGGGCAAACCTCTGGCCGAAATCTGGAATACAAATCTTTCGGAAATCCGGGACGACAACCGCACCAAAGCCAGCGACTTCTGTACAGTTAAAATCCCCAGCTTCATTGAAGACCTTCCCCATTCAATGTTTGTGCCTCTACAGGTAAATATACCGTTTCAAGACATTTTCTTAAGCCGTTATATCCATTTAAAAAATGTAAGTTACACAAACAACCAGATTACGACAGACAACTACGACTATCAAACCGACAGCCAGGGAAGACTATCGAAAATCATCAGAAAAATAACAGACCCGGAGGGCAATCAAACTTCCGGATACATCTACAGCTACATATACGAAGACACTGTTTCCCCCGAATAAAACATTAAATGAGCATACCATGAAATACATACTCCTGATAGTCTCGGTTATATACAGTATACTTACCATACACCCACAAAAAGTACAGGCAATACAAGCCACAACGCGGCCAGTGGAAGTCAGGCTTCCGGACGGTACATCATTAACCATCCGCATCTATGGCGATGAACATTTTCATTACACCACCACCATCGACGGTTATCTTATAAAACAAGGCCGTGACGGATTTTATTACTACATCCAGTCATCGGGCAACAGAACCCAAAATACAGGCACCGTCAGAGCTCACAACCCCGGCAACCGGAGCCTTGCCGAACAGGCCAGCCTGAGATTAAATTCCCGGGCTACAAATCTGCCGGCAGCAACTTACACCACAGTCAAACGTTCAGGAATGGGACAAACTGCTCAGTCAAAGCGAGGCAACAACACGATTCCCTTGACCGGAAGCCCAAAAGCCCTGATTATCTTAATGGAATACGCTGATGTAAAATTCACGGTCAGCAACCCCCAACAAACTTTCAACCAAATGGCCAACCAACAAGGCTACTCCGAGAATGGAGCCACCGGAAGCATCCGCGACTACTTCCGTTACAATTCCTCCGGACAATTCGACCCCGAATTTATTGTATTCGGTCCGGTTACCTTAGAGCACTCACGGGATTTCTACGAAGGAGACATCATGTTCAAAGTCATTCCTGAAATATTCCCGAAAGCAATAGCAATGGGGTTGAACATCACAGAATTCGACAACGACGGCGACGGCATCCTCGATAACTTCTTTATCTATTTTGCCGGCCACAACCAGGCAGAGTCCGGCGAAGCCAATACAATATGGCCACACCGGTCCTCCATGCACAACCTCAATATAACTTATAACGGAATATTACTGGGAGACTACGCCTGTACTTCCGAATTGAAAGGCAGTTCAACTTCCAACCAGCTCTGCGGCATCGGAACATTCTGCCACGAATTCTCACACGTACTGGGACTGCCGGATGTTTACGACCTGAATAGCTCAACAGACGGGGCAACAGCCGGGCTATTTTCATTTTCTCTCATGTCAAACGGAAACTACAACAACGAAGGCAGAACACCTCCGTCAATGAATGCCGTAGAACGCAACATGCTGGGCTGGCTGGAATTGGAAGAACTGAATGCCGGCATTAAAAACTACGAGCTTCCGCCGATTTCCGAAAACAAAGCCTATATGTTCTCCACCGAAAATGAAGGAGAATTTTTCGTACTGGAAAACCGCAATGCAAACAACCCCTGGGACCGGCATATCAATTCTTCCGACCAAGGGACAGGACTTTTAATCTACCACGTCGACCGTTCTGAAAACATGGTCAATGGCCGGACAGCCAAAGAACGCTGGGAATACAGCGGAATAAACAACGTACTTGCGCATCCTTGTTTCCGGCTCATCCCGGCTTCCGGCAAAAAAAACTACGAGCAAGGAGATCCCGGAAACAATATGTTTTTCCCTGGAAATAAAAACGTAACCCAACTGAATTTCGTTCCCTGGTCCGGCGAAGTGCTGGAAAACCGGTTGGAAAGGATAAGACTGGAAAACGACATTATTCATTTTTCCTACTATGCAACAACCACCCTGGCAGAACAGGTAACACTCTCTTCCCGGTCAGCCACAGTCGAAATTCTCCATAGCCTTCAGTTGGAAGCCACCCTGCTTCCGGAAGATGTCAGCAACCCCGCAATAATCTGGAGCAGTTCCAACGACTCCATTGCCCGGGTTAACGACAAAGGACTTGTAACCGGCACCCAGGCGGGTACAGCAACCATCACCGCCCGGTCAGCCGACGGAAATGCACAGGCATCCTGCGTTGTCACTGTGCATGCCGGCAACCTCGAAGAAAACCAAAAATTCGACATAGGACAAAGAGAAATCAGAATCGCATGGCCAGAACCGGAAACACCTCAAATATGGGTGATTAAATGGAAAAAACAAAAAAATCAAAACTTTCAGACTCTGGAAAGCGATACCACGCTATTTATCATCAACCAACTGGAACCGGATACAGAATATGAAGTGGAAATCACAGCCATAATAAACGATAACGAAACCGCACCACTCATAAAACAAACACTCAGGACACGTCCCCTCGAAGGACAATTTCCGGTCATCCACGGCATTCGGGCCGATTGGACGGAAGGAGACCGTTTCTGGCCGGTAGTAAATAACATTCCCGGAGAAGTCCGGCGCATTACCTGGAAACTCGATGACAAACCTTTTCCGGTAAGTAGCGACCTGATTCTGCCGGCAGGCGAACACAAACTCCAGGCAGAAATCACAACCGGCGACGGAACCACCGAGACTATTATCCGGCAAATCACTGTAAAACCTAAACAAAAATAACATGCAAAAATATTTACCCTACCTACTGTCAATAACTCTGATATGGGGATGCAAAGACGATGACCTGGAACACCGGACAGCAGAACAACGCAACGCTTTTCTGCAAAAAAACGAAATAGGTATATACAATGGCGATAACCCCATCGTTCTCTTTCAGTCCGACCTGCACCAGCTTGCTTACACCAGTAACGGAAAAAGCTGGCGCATACAAACAGACAACCAGCAACAATACCTTTCCTGCCGGCTAAACGAAAATGCCGTCCCCGGCAAAAACCTGACAGCAATCATTCATACCAAAGATATCGAAGATATAACCGAAGGAACATATACAGCCGTCGCACTGAAAACAACAGACGAAAAATGCTGGCTATGGCTTCCGGATTTAAATACCGGATTAATAATCCAATACAAAAACTAACCATTTAATTTTATCATTATGAAGAAAAAATTCATCACAATGCTCGTGCTCTTAATGAGCTTAGGACTTAGTTTCAACTCTTGCAGCGATAACGACGACGACCCCGTCGAAATCAAAGCAGAATTAACTGTTACCCCTGAAACACTACAATTTTCAGCTTTAGGCGGAAATGACAAAATCATCGTTTCGACCAAACTGAACAGTTGGACATTTACAGCAGACCCTGCCGAGACCTGGTGTACAGCAACAAAAGCAAATGATACCCTTAAAATAGAAGTAGGCGAATTCTCTGAAAAAACAGACCGTACAGCAAAAATTAAAGTAACCTCGGGGAATGAAAACAAAGAAATTACAGTCATCCAGAAAGGAGTCAGCACTGAATTATCCCCGGAAACAAAAGAGGTAACCCTGAACGGTTTCGGTACAGCCATCCAAATCAAAATAACTGCCACCGACGAAAACTGGGAAGCTGTAGCCGACGAAAACTCTCCCTGGCTCCGTCCGTCCAAAGAAGGCGAATACCTGGTAATCCGGGCCACTTTGACTGAATCCGACAGAAACGGTACCATCCTGCTCTCCCTGAACGATGCTAAAACCACCGTCACTGTAAATCAGACAGGAGCCTCCTTCAACGTCGGCGATTTATATCTGGGAGAAGACGGTACAGCCGTCGGTGTCATCATCAACAAAGACGAAGCAAACAACAACATTTATATCATTTCGACAGAAGAGCGTCAAATACCATTTACTAATGGCACTGACAATAAAGTGTATATCAGAACAGACAACAAAGACGGGAAAAAAGCCCTGGAAATATTAAAAGCCGAAGAAAACTATAAAGAAAAGTATACCATTGCAACCTACTGTGAAGAAATAGAAGAAAAAACCAAAATAAACGGCTGGTACATTGCGGCTGGATATGAAGATGAAGTATGGAATGCCCTAAACGACAATAAAGACGTCATTAACAATGCCTTAAAATCTTCAGGGAATCAAGAATTAGAAAGCAGCATGGAAAAGTATCAGGAATTCTGGACTTCTACTCCTTCATTCTCAGCAGGCGATACTTATGCTACCTCAATAACAATGAGAAAACTCGATTCCTCGAAATACGCATGGAGAATTCCGAGCTACAGATACATCGCCCGTTGTGTCCTCAGAATACAATACATCAACGAGTAAAACTTACAGAAAACTCTGACAACTATTTCATCAGAGCTAAATTTCAATAAAAAGAAAATCGCGATAAAAGCATATTTTATCGCGATTTTCTTTCCCTATCCAAAAACTCCTCAATTAATATTTATCCATCAGAACTTTAATCCGTCAATTAAAAATCTGCAAGACTGTCCTCGTCGGGTCCGCAAAAACGCTCATCCTTCCCCAAAAACAACCCCCTGTTATGTCCACAACACACAGAGGGTCAGAATCAACTTTAACAACATTCCTGAAAGCAGGCAAACAATTACAGACTTCCGTCATCACCACACTTTTCGGCACTAAAACCATCAGCACTATAAGCGGCCAGCAACTGTTCCAGGTCTCTCCCCTGCCGGGTATAATGCATAAGCATATGATTCACCAAATCATTATAGCTCTGCATCCCGACAATAGCCGACAAACGTTGAGCCCAGGCATCATTCACATTTCTCCTTTCCTTTGAAGAAATACTATGCTCCATCATATAAATGCCATATCCAATCTGCATTTGACGAACTCCCTCGTTCCACTGAAAATTATGCAAATCAGTAAACATTTTTATCAACCGTCTGACCCGAACCTGAAGTATTTCCAGACGAGCCTTCTCAGAACGGGCTTCCGTTGCAGTCGGGCACATCATCCGGGCCTCATTCAGATAAAACTGTCTCATTTCCCGTTCATTTAACACCTGAAAAGGCAATTCACCTTGCTGTGCTTGTGTGGCTCGAACACCGGGAGTTTTGTCATTTATCGTATTCATAGTGCATGATTTTAGACACAGCGGTAAGTGAAAAATAAATAACGGTCCCGCCTTTCCCGTTGTTCGACACCACGAAGGCCGGGGACGCATTAACGTTCCCCACGGGGGTGCGGGAACCGTATACCAAGATAGCAGGCAAAATTACCTACAATGTAACAAACAAGTTTCCCTGCCTTCGTGAATATGTCGAACGGTACAAATATATAACTTTTCTGCCAATTCTGAAACAAAAAAGTACAATTATGACATTTTAATTTGGGGGACACAAAAAAATCACCTGATTAGCATAAAAGCCCCTTTCTTCACATAGCGGGGAGGATTATTCTTTTCGCGTCCACGGGCAGTAATAATATAATAATAAGTTCCCGGATTGGCATATTTTCCATTAATCTTTCCATCCCATCCACCTCCCGGATCAGACCATTCGTAAATCTTTCGTCCCCAACGATTCAGGACCACTCCATGAAAATCCTCAACGGAAAGAGCTCTGGCCATAAAAACATCATTCTTTCCATCACCATTGGGAGTAAATACATTCGGAACATCCACCATAGACTCTATCACATTAACGTAATGAGCTTTCGTCGTATCCTGACATTTATTCCCCTGCTCATTTACAGCAATCAACAGCACTTTATATCTTCCGGTATGCTCATAAACATACGAAAACTCCTCCTGAGTACGAATCTGACCGTCCAGCAAACTATCAGCAAGATAAGGCATATACATTTCCATATCCGTAGTATCCTTAAACAACAACCACTCATACGAATCGGCATTCACACTATTATTATGAAAAAAAACCTCCAAAGGAGCCTGTCCCATCTGCTCCCCCACCTCACCGACAATATCCACTGTATTCAAAAGTTCCGGTTCTGCCTCTGCTTTCGGAATCACCGACACGTACTTCTCCGGTTTGCTTATCCACGGAAAACCGAACTTGTCCGTAATTGTAACCGTCACGGTCATATCATGCTCATCCACCGCAATAGCTTCCTCTTTGGGCTTAAAAGCATATTCATAATTCGGAAACTCCCGGGGAACAGACTTATCAGAAACCAGATAATAAACATGTGATTTATCTCCCTCGAAAGGCTGATAATTGCCATAGCGGTAAACGGGAATCTGAAAATCTGTAATTTCAGCAATAGAAACAGCCTTACAATTAAAAAGGTCCGTCAAATGAATTGAAAATTCAGGCACATAATCAAAAAATACATGAAACACCGGAGCAGACCTGGAAACCACCCCGTCTCTTTCCGCCTGAAAAGCATAAACCCCGTCGCCCAACAGAGCAACTTCCAGCTCAACAGTATCCGAATCCGACACCGGTTGAGGAATTCCATTATAACTCCAGGAAAAACGCCAGGGATGCCCTCCCTCTTCAGGAGTAAAAACAATACGTCCGAAAGGTTTTGTATTAGCTTGATCTTGTATGGCATACAAAGTCTCACCATAATAATTATTTTTTATTACTTCTCCGCATCCGGCAAACCGAATCTGTCCGGAAACAATCTGACTCCATCCTCCCAGTAACAGAAATAAAAAAACAATACGTCTCATGTGTTCATCCTGATTGAAGTATATTCCGTTACAAAAATAAACATTCCGGCGTCTAAATTGCCTGCTTAGGGATTAATTTTTAATTTTGCACCGGAAAAACAGATTTCAGCAAAATATTTATCTTTTACGATAAGACCGGAAAAACTCCAATTTCATCCGCATGCAAACAAATAATGCATGAACAATTAAAATTTATTAAGACGTGGATTTTATCAATGAGCTGAACAGTAATCAGCAAGCTGCAGTTTTAAATACCGAAGGACCCTCTCTGGTCATTGCAGGAGCGGGTTCGGGCAAAACCCGTGTATTAACCTACCGCATAGCCCAACTGCTGAGCCAGGGTGTACCAGCCTACAAAATACTGGCACTGACCTTTACCAACAAAGCAGCCCGGGAAATGCAGAAGCGTATCTCAGAACTTGTCGGTTCGGAAATTGCCGCCAACCTGTGGATGGGAACTTTCCATTCTGTTTTTTCCAAAATCCTGCGCTTTGAAGCCGAAAAACTTGGGTACACATCCAGCTATACCATCTACGACACCCAAGACTCTAAAAATCTGATAAAAACCATCGTCAAAGAATTAAAACTGGATGATAAAATTTACAAACCCAGCGTCCTTTTAGGTCGCATTTCCATGGCAAAAAACAACCTGATTGTCGCCCAGAGCTATTGCCAGTCCTCACGGATTTTATCCGAAGACACAGCAGCCAAACGGCCCCTATTGGGTGAAATCTACAAAATTTATCAGCAACGGTGTAAAAACAGCGATACCATGGATTTTGACGACCTGTTGCTGGAAACCAACATTTTATTGCGCGACCATCCGGACATCCTGGCCAAATACCAACAAAAATTCAACTACATCCTGGTGGATGAGTATCAGGACACGAACTATTCCCAATACTTAATCATAAAAAAATTATCGGAAAACCACCGGAATCTCTGCGTTGTCGGGGACGATGCGCAAAGTATCTATTCTTTCCGGGGAGCCCGCATCGAAAACATACTGAATTTCAAAAACGATTATCCGGATTATAAATTATACAAACTGGAACAAAACTACCGGTCTACGACAACCATCGTGGATGCGGCCAATTGCGTCATCAGTAAAAACAAAGAACAAATTCCTAAACGGACTTTTTCCGAAAATGAAGAAGGCGAAAAAATCAAAGTCCTCCGGGCTCTATCCGACAAAGAAGAAGGATTTCAGGTAACCCATGAAATTTTCCGGCTGGCCAACTACGAACAGCAGGAATACAGCGACTTTGCCATTCTGTACCGGACTAATGCTCAATCGCGTATCCTGGAAGAAGCACTCCGGAAAAGAAATATTCCTTACAAAATATACGGAGGCCAATCTTTCTACCAACGCAAAGAAGTCAAAGACCTCTTAGCATATTTCCGGCTCACTGTCAACCAAAATGATGAAGAAGCTTTCAAGCGAATCATCAACTATCCCCGCCGGGGAATAGGAGATTCCACCGTTGAAAAAATACAAGACATCGCCGGAAAATACCACGTCAGTCTGTGGACTGTCCTCTGCAATCTGAATAAAGTAGCAAATATATTCAATGCCGGAACCATTGCTAAACTGCAAAAATTCGGAAGCATGATAGAAAAGTTCAAAGAACTGACCGCCAAGGAAAATGCCTATGATGCAGCCGGTATCATCGCCCGTTCTTCCGGCATCATCGACGACCTCTCCAACGATGAAACTCCGGAAGGAATCTCCCGGAAAGAAAACATCCAGGAACTTTTAAACGGTATCAAGGACTTCAGCGAAACAGCCTACAAAGAAGGAAAAGACGACAAACTGCCTGCTTTTCTGGAAGGAGTCGCCCTCCTTACCGACCTGGACGGTGAAAAAGAAAGCGACCACAACAAAGTCACTTTAATGACCATCCACTCCTCCAAAGGACTGGAATTCGCCAATGTATTTATCACAGGCCTGGAAGAAGACCTCTTTCCTGCTCAGCAATGCACGGTAAATCCGGCAGCACTGGAAGAAGAACGGCGTCTCTTCTACGTTGCCCTTACCCGGGCAGAAAAACGTGCTTTCATATCATATTCCGTATCAAGATATAAAAACGGACAGATTGTATCTTCACGGCCTTCCCGGTTTATTGAAGAAATTGACCAGGAATTCCTGGAGGGGCATATCCCCTTGCGGAATACACCTTCGTCTTTCAAATTGAAAAACACCCCCACCGCCGGCAACCCCAAAAAAACTACGATCTCCCTGAATCCTGTTACAAAAACAGACATTCCCGACCTGGACCGGTCCAAGCTACAACCCATTGAAGCTAATCAGGTCGTTCCCGGAATGATTATTTTTCATCCCACTTTCGGAACTGGCAAAGTAATCAACCTCGAAGGTCTGGGAGTTCAGAAAAAAGCAAAAGTTATATTTAAAGAAGGGGGAGCAAAAACCCTATTGTTAAAATTTGCAAAAATATACACACAACAAGAATAAATTTAATCACAGGAACAAGTAAAAATCTTATATTTGCCGCATAAATCTGAGGTCCATTAACTTATTCACATTTCCGGGAAGGGAACTTGAATGCACTAACACAAAAAACAAGACCAGTATTCCGGAATCATAGGTACAGATACTGAACATTTTAAACACCCTGAAAAACAAATTGCAGTCGACCTGCGCAAAAATAAAACCATCATTTATAATGGAAGAACTCGAATATAATACCCAAAAGAAAAAACTATTACTCCCCGAATACGGACGAAATATACAAAAAATGGTTGATTATCTGCTAACCATTGAAGACCGGGAAGAAAGGACCAGAGCCGCCAAAACAGTAATTGATGTCATGGGCAATCTTTATCCTCATCTCCGGGATGTACCCGATTTTCGTCATAAACTGTGGGACCACCTGGCAATCATGTCGGAATTTAAATTGGATATTGACACCCCTTACCCGCTTCCATCCATGGAAAAACTCCAGGAAAAACCAGAAAAACTACCCTACAATACAGCACACATTAAATACCGGCATTACGGGAAATTAGTCGAAAAACTGATTGAAGAAATACGCCGGCAAGAAGACCCTGAACAGAAAAGAGCTCTGATTGTACTGACAGCCAATCATATGAAAAAATCTTTCCTGACCTGGAACAAAGACAGCGTGGAAGACGAACAGATTTACAACGACATCAACACATTATACGGCAGCACCCTGATCCTTCCGGAAGGAATGACACTTTCCAACCCCAAAGACTTACTCCAGAAAAAAAGCAAACCGAGTTCAAACAAGCCGATGAACAACAACAAAAACTACCAGAAAAACAATAACAACAAAGGCAATAACAACCGGCAATTCTATAAAAAACAAAACAACGGGAATTAAAAGTTGTCATGCAGGCAGTAACCATATTCGGAAGCAATTCAGGCAAAAAGCAGGAATTAATCATTCAGGCAATCCGTCAGCTCTCCCAGACAGGAGAGATTGTTCTAAGTTCATCGTTTTATGAAACCGAACCTTGGGGCTTTAAATGTCATGAAAATTTTCTGAATCAAATCACAGTCTTTGAAACCCTCTTATCACCGGAAGAATTCCTGAAAACCTGTCTCGATATTGAAAAAAAACTGGGGCGGGTCCGTACATCAAACGGTCCGCGCTATTCCCCCCGTCCCATCGACATTGACCTGCTATTCTGCGATTCCCAAATCATAAATACACCAACTTTAACCCTACCACATCCACGCCTGAGCGAACGGAATTTCGTATTGATTCCTCTGGCAGAAATTATGCCGGATTTTGTCCATCCAGTCCTGGGAAAAACAATAGCCAACCTTCTGACAGAATCCCCGGACCGGCTGCAAGTAAAGAAATCAGATATTTTTCCGGTCTGATTTCATCACGAAAAACGCTGAATTTCCGCACCGATGGCATTCAACTTTTCATCTATCTGCTCGTATCCGCGGTCAATCTGGTCGATATTATGTATCGAACTTGTTCCTTGTGCCGAAAGTGCCGCAATCAACAGAGCAATTCCTGCACGTATATCCGGAGAAGTCATTTTCGTTGCTCTGAGCTGTGCCTCATGATTCTGTCCGATAACAGTAGCCCGGTGAGGGTCACAAAGGATAATCTTCGCTCCCATATCAATCAGCTTATCGACAAAAAACAAACGGCTCTCAAACATTTTCTGATGAATCAGGACACTTCCTTTTGCCTGAGTTGCCACAACCAGAAAAACGCTCAGCAAATCAGGCGTCAAACCCGGCCACGGAGCATCTGCAACCGTCAATATCGAACCATCAATAAAATCCTCTATCATATAATGCTCCTGACGCGGAATGTAAAGATCATCCCCTTTCTCCTCCACCCGGATACCTAAACGCCGGAAAGCATCGGGGATAATTCCCAATTGCCGCAAATTAACATCTTTAATGGTAATCTCCGACCGCGTCATAGCTGCCAAACCGATGTAACTTCCCACCTCAATCATATCCGGCAAACAACGATGATGACACCCTTTCAATTCCTTCACCCCTTCTATGGTGAGCAAATTGGAAGCAATACCGGAAATACGGGCTCCCATAGCCTTCAACATAATACACAACTGCTGTATATAAGGTTCGCAAGCAGCATTATAAATAGTTGTAACCCCCTCTGCCAGCACAGCCGCCATAATAATATTAGCCGTACCCGTTACAGAAGCTTCATCCAACAACATATAACAACCTTTCAGCTTTTCTGCCGAAGCCCGGAAATACCCCTCAGAACTATTATAATCAAAAGTCGCACCCAATTTCTCAAACCCCAGGAAATGGGTATCCAAACGCCGGCGGCCTATCTTATCTCCCCCCGGCTTAGGAATTATTCCGCAACCGTAAACCGCCAGCAAAGGCCCCAAAATCATTATAGACCCCCGCAAACTGACTGCCTTTTTATAAAAATCTTCCGTCTCAAAATAAGCAAAATCAATGTCAGAAGCCTGAAAAACAAATTCGCCGTGAGCAGGATGTTCAACCTGTACACCCATGCCCTGAAGCAATTCTATCAGCTTCATAACGTCAAGAATCTCAGGAACATTGGAAATCACTACCTTTTCCTGGGTCAGCAGGCAAGCACAAATCACCTGAAGAGCCTCATTTTTAGCACCTTGCGGACAAAGTTCTCCTTTCAGTCTCCTCCCGCCGGTAATTACAAATCTACTCATAACTTTACAAGTCATCAAATCACGTCAAGACAAAAGTCCCCGTTTTTCATTATTATTCATTTGCTCATCAACATTTTACATCCTGCACTTTTTCCCTCTCCGAATGTTTTTCAAAATTATAAAAAAAGAATACACTACAAAAATAACTCTTCACAGATATTGGCTTAAACAAATTATATAGCTACATTTGTAAAATAATGTTTGAAAATAAAGAGATTAATCCATGAAAAGCTTTCTGAAATACACTTTAGCCACCATTGTCGGAGTCATTATCGTTAACATAATCATCTTTTTCATCTTCCTGCTCTTTATCAGCGCGATTGCCGCATTCTCTGAAAAAAATGTGGATATAAAAAACAATAGTATCCTCACCATAAAATTCGACGGCGAAATTCTGGACCGCACTTCAGATAATCCTCTGGATAATATTAACCTTTTTTCTCTGACCCCAAAGAAAAACCTGGGGATGAACAAAATCCTGGCATGCATAAAAAATGCAGCCGTAGACCCGCGAATCACTGGAATATACCTGGACCTTACGGAAATACAAGGTAATTTCGGGGCACTGGCTTTCACCGAAGAAATCCGGAACGCACTGGCCAAATTCAAAGAAAGCGGTAAATTCATTTACAGCTATTCCAATTTAGGATACTCCCAGAAAAGTTACTATTTGGCCACCATAGCAAACAAAATCTTTGTAAATCCGGAGACTCCGCTCTTATTGTCGGGAATGAGCAGTAATATCTCATTTTACAAAGAAACATTAGAAAAATTAGGAATACAGGCTGAAGTAGTCAAAGTCGGCAAATTTAAATCGGCAGTAGAACCCTTTATCTCCACCGAGATGAGCGAAGCCAACCGCGAACAGGTAAAAAAATATCTCGATTCTTCCTGGGGCACAATCACCAAAGCGATTTCCGCAAGCCGCAATATTCCGGTTGATTCCATCAACAGGCTTGCTAACCATTTTGATATATACACCACGGGGCAATTCAAGGATTGGGGGTATTTTGACAGCATTGTCTACGAAGACCAGATGCTCAACATTTTAAAGGAAAAATGCGACCTACCCGCTTCCCGGAAATTAAACCAAGTGTCACTGACAGATTATCAAAAGGCATCTGTTCCTGTCCCCGGTAACGAATATACCAAAGAAAAAATAGCGGTTATCTATGCACAAGGAGAGATTGGCATGGAACAATCAGCCAATACTATCGGACCGGAATTGGCGAAAACCATTCGCAAAGTACGTGAAGACAATAATGTCAAAGCCATTGTCCTGCGGGTAAACTCACCGGGCGGAAGTGCCTTGACTTCCGACATTATTTGGCGGGAAACCAACTTAGCCCGTCAGACCAAACCCCTGATTGTATCCATGGGCAATGTTGCCGCTTCAGGAGGTTACTACATCTCCTGCGCTGCCGATACCATTGTTGCCGAACCGACTACACTGACCGGTTCCATCGGTATCTTCGGAATGTTTTTCAATGGAGAAAAACTAATTAAAGACAAAATCGGAATCCATACAAACACAGTAAAAACAAACGAACACAGCAATTTTGGAGGCAGCTATCCCTTGCCAATACCCATCAGTTCACGCCCCCTGACAACATATGAACGAAATGTTCTGCAAAACTATGTCAACCGGGGATATGAAACATTCCTGAACCGTGTAATGGCAGGCCGTGGCCTATCCCGCACCAAACTGGACGTCATTGCCGAAGGACGGGTATGGACAGGCGAAGATGCCCGGAAAATAGGATTGGTTGACGTATTGGGAGGATTAGAAGATGCCATTCAGATTGCAGCTCACAAAGCAGGCATTGAAAAATACAATATCGCCGAATATCCGGTACTCAAAAATCCCATTGAAGAATTTTTTACAGACTTGACAGGCAATGTCAAAACCAGCATGCTGAAAGAAGAGTTAGGTACTTTGTATCCCGCCTGGGAACAGTTGAAAAACACAATCCGCAATCAGGGACTTCTGGCCCGGATACCTTACGACATCTCTAACTAATAATTTTACGGCTATGGCATACACAAAAGTCTTATTATTGCCGCTAAGCATCATCTACGGACTCGTCGTTCAAACCAGGAATTTCTTTTTTCACATCGGAATCCTGAAATCCCGCAGCTTCAGTGTGCCTGTCATTTGTGTCGGTAATATCACGGTAGGAGGAACCGGAAAAACACCACATACCGAATTATTGATAGCCGAATTGAAAAAAAAATTCAGAGTTGCCTGTCTGAGCAGAGGATACAAACGAAAAACCTCCGGATTTGTCCTGGCCGGTGCCAATTCGACGGTCCGTCAAATCGGAGACGAACCCATGCAAATAAAAAACAAATTTCCGGACATTACAGTTGCATGCGACGGCAACAGAATCCGGGGGATTGAAAAACTACTAAGCCAAAATCCCGCTCCGGAAGTCATTATTTTAGATGATGCTTTCCAGCATCGTTATGTTCAAGCCGACAAAAACATCGTATTGGTGGACTACAACCGGCCTGTACACGAAGATTGCCTGTTACCTGCCGGACGTCTGCGGGAACACACAAGTGCTCTGAAACGGGCCGATTACATTATCGTCACCAAATGTCCGCCAAACTTACAACCCATAGAACGCCGCATCCTGTCCAAACACCTGAAAATAAAACCTTACCAACAACTGTTTTTTACGACACTCAAATACGGAAATATTCAGGGACTTTCCTCCCGGGCCATACACATCCAACCGGGAAAAGATTCCGGAATCCTGTGTATAACGGGAATTGCCCGGCCGGCACCTTACATTGAATACTTAAAAACTTTTACCTCTCACGTGACGGAACTGCATTATCCGGACCATCACAACTTCACCAAGAAAGACATCCAGCACATAGAAAAAACCTTTCAGGAAATCAAACACGAAAAAAAATACATTTTCACCACTGAAAAAGATGCGGTTCGCCTGAAAACATGTAATCTGACCGAAGAAGTTAAAAAACGGATTTATTATATCCCCGTAGTACCCGTATTTATTAAAAATGAAAGTTCATTTTTAAACGAAATATCAGAATATGTACGAAAAAATCAAAAATAGCGCAAACTACATCACACGCTTCCTTGAAAATGAAAAATATACGATTGGTATAATACTGGGAACAGGCTTAGGAGAGTTGGGAAAATCAATAGAAATAAAACACACCATTCCTTATGCCGCCATCCCGAATTTTCCGGTTTCCACAGTACAAGGCCATAAAGGCAACCTGCTGATTGGAAAATTCGGAGGCAAAAATGTCATTGCCATGCAAGGACGTTTCCATTACTACGAAGGTTATCCGATGCAAGAAGTTACCTTCCCGGTAAGAGTCCTGCATGAAATAGGTGTAAAACAATTATTTGTTTCCAACGCAGCAGGAGGAGTAAACACCTCATTCCTGACCGGAGAACTGATGATTATCACAGACCACATCAATCTGTTTCCGGAACATCCGCTACGGGGCAAAAATCTGGACGAATTGGGACCGCGTTTTCCGGGAATGACAGAAGCTTATAGCCCGCGACTCATCCGAATAGCGGAAGAATGCGGCCGGAAACTGAATATAAACCTCCGGCACGGAGTGTATGCCGGTTTGCAAGGACCTTCATTTGAAACACCGGCCGAATACAACTGGATTCGTGTAATCGGAGGAGATGCAGTAGGAATGTCCACCGTTCCGGAAATCATCGTAGCGCGCCACATGGACATGGAATGTTTCGGCATATCAGTGATTACCAACAGTACTGCTTCCCCCGAAGCAATCAAAACCAATCACACAGAAGTCCAGGACATCGGAAAAACGGCCCAGCCCCGGATGACTGCCCTGTTCCGCGAAATTATTTCGAGACTTTAATTTACTGTAAAAATGATATTTATATACGTCCCGAACATCATTTCAAGAACACAAAAGAATAATGATAATTAATATAAAAATGCATATAAATATCCAAACATCACCCCAAACATATTAAACCAACCTCAACCTATGGCTTCCATAATCCATTCTATGACGGGTACAAAAATGGCAGTCATAATCCCCATCACTCCTATAGCCAATCCACTGACAGCACCTTCTATAGTCCCCAGTTCCATAGCCCGGGCCGTCCCGAGCCCATGAGCCGCCGAACCCAAAGCCAAGCCACGGGCAATACGGCTTTTTATACCCAAACGCTCCAAAATAAACGGTCCGGTAATTCCTCCGAAAATTCCGACGACAATAACCACTACAGCAGCAATAGAAGGAATTCCCCCCGAACGTTCTGCAATACTCATTGCTATCGGAGTAGTAACAGACTTCGGCTCCAAAGAAGCTATCAAAACCTGGTCTGCACCAAAATAACGGGCAATAGAAATGACACTTACAATACCCGTAATACATCCGGCAAAAATTGACGTAATAATGGAAACAGCATTCTCTTTCAGCCGGGCAATCTGCTCATACAATAAATATCCCAACACTACCACTGTCGGACCTAACATAAAATTAATAATCCGGCTTCCCTTTTCAAAAGATTCAAAAGAAATCCCTAACACATGAATAACTACAGCCAAAACAGGAATAGACACCAACAAAGGATGTAATATATTGAGCCTGGTCTTGCGGAACAACCAAACAGATGCCAGATAAACTCCTGTCACCAGGGTCAGAATGAAAACTTCAGAATTTAATAATTGTTTCATAAAAACATTTTACTTCAGATTCACAAACAATACTCTTTCCCCTATCTGTCCTCAGCCCCTTTCCGATGCTTTTCGAACCATTGCTGGACAAAAGCAACCACCACAATAACAACCACAGTACTCACCCCGCAGGCAATCACCACAGCCTGCCAAAACTGTGAGAGAATATCAAGCGCATTGACAATGCCCACACCCGCAGGAACAAAAAAAAGAGCCATATTATCACAAAGGAACTTTGCAACAGGCTTAATCCGCTCAGGCTTTACAATCTTCAGACACAAAGCGGCAAATAACAACATCATTCCTATGACACTCCCGGGAATAAATCCGTTAATCAACCAACCGACCCATTCACCAAGAACAAAAAAAAGCAATATAATAAAAATACCAGACAACATATCAACTGCTATATTATTATGTTATAAATCCGACTCTTGCAAAACAATCCCTGCCCCGAATCTTCCGGCAGCTTTCCCATCCCGGCGATAAGAAAAAAAATGCTCCGGATGGCAGACTGAACACATACCCGCCACTTCAATATGCTCCGGCTTCAGACCGGCATCCACCAATTCTTTCCGGTTGGCAGCCCACAAATCCACCTGAAACTTACCCGGACTTCTACCGGCAAACACAACCTCTCCCGCATCCGGAAATAAACGTTTAAAAGAAACAGCTACCTCCTCATCCACCTCAAAACAACATTTCCCAATCGACGGACCAATCCCTGCAAGAATACTTCCGGAACAACATCCGAACTGCTGCTGCATCACCTTCACAGTTTCCATTGCAATCCGGGCAACAGTACCCCGCCAACCGGCATGCACAGCAGCTACCACCCGCCTTACCGGCTCATACAGCAAAACAGGGACACAATCTGCCGACAACACCATCAGACACACACCCGCATCAGCAGTTACCAAAGCATCCGTCTCCGGCAAACGGCTCTCCCTGTCCAAGCTGCCACAACCAGCATCCCAGGCAGTCACAACACATACATGAGCAGAATGAACCTGATGTGCTGTCACCAGGCAATCCGCCCGGAAACCAACAGCCTTCGCCAAACTTAAACGGTTCTGTCGAACCAATCCGGACTCCGCAAACTCTGTAAATCCGATATTTTTCAATCCGGAAGATACAAAGTGATTTATTCCCCGGCAGGCAGACAAATGCTGAAACTGATAAAACGGAAATTCTCCATTACCTCTATATCGCATCACTTTTCATATTTAAGACAAAAGTAATTCAGAGAACTTTCAATTCCTAAATTCGTAGAACAAAAACAAATCAGAAAATCATCAAATTTCAAAATTATGTGGCAAGAATTTATCCGTTTACGGGAAAACTACCTAAAACAAATTGTCGCAGAAAATGACGCTTACCGGGAATACCTCCGGGATCATTTTTTGTATGAAATTTTCAAACTGGCAGGTCATCTGCTGCCCGAAGAACAATTTCAATATATCATCCACAATAACAAACGTCCGCACGAACCGGAACAACTCCGGGTTTATGACTTATGGCAAGCCTGGCTTTATACAAAAGAACAGGCGGACAAACACCAGACATTCAGCATGGAACTGATACAAAAAATCAATGCCAAAGTAATGAAACATACCGGCAAAGAAATCACCACCACAATAGGACGCTATGACAGTTCACTCGGCGATTTCAGATTGGAAGAAGATTACAACAGCGTTTATCCCATCGCTGATTATACCCAAATACCGGAACTATTAAATGCACTCTGCCGGAAAGTAAATGCTGAATCCCAGGAAGGCAAAGTTATTCCTCTGATAAAGACAGGCATACATTACCTATTTGAATTTGCACACATAAAACCTTTTGGCGAAGGAAACACCGAAACCGGAATGCTAAGCATGAACTACCTGTTTCTCCGCCACCACCAACCTTTACTCATCATTTTTTCCGAAGACCGACCGGAAGCTCTCAATGCCATCAAATCAAAAGACATAAGCCAGACACCCGAAGAATTTGAATATTTTATGCTAAAAGAACAAATCAAATTTCTGAAAAAAGAAACCGATTGAAATTTTTTACCAGAAAATCAACAGCTTCATGTCCTGAAAAAAGTTTTCATTTTTCTTTGCAGTTTATAATGAATGATTTATCTTTGCGGACCGATAATGAAAGGAATAATTATAAAATTTACATACAATGAAAAAAGGCATACATCCTGAAAATTACAGATTGGTAGCGTTTAAAGATATGTCTAATGGTACGACTATCATCACTAAATCGACTGCAACAAGCAAAGAAACCATTGAAATTGATGGCATTGAATATCCGTTGATTAAATTAGAAATTTCCAATACTTCACATCCGTTCTATACCGGTAAAGTTAAATTAGTAGATACTGCCGGTCGCGTGGATAAATTCATGAATCGCTACAAAGAGCACATGGAAAAAAGAAAGAAATAAATTCTTTCCGGACGATATATTGAAAACGCTGCTCTTTACCGGGCAGCGTTTTTTTATAACCACAACTTTCAGCACATTCAATAATTCACACATTATAACCATGATTCACATGCAATGGCATGGGATTTGCGCTATAAGTAGTGAAGCCGATTTTTATGGAAAGAGATGACATAATGTCAGTCTTTCAAAAGCAAAGAATTTTCATAACAACTAAAACAAGAGAGGAAAAGTGAAATGGATAAAATAAATCTGAAAGCAGTGTTATTAGAGAATATCGGAGAAGATTCGGCAGATTTTCTGCCCATCATGGGGGATGAAAAAGAGCTGCTGAATGACAATATGCAAATTCCTGACACCCTGCCAATTTTACCACTCCGCAATACGGTTTTATTTCCGGGAGTAATTATCCCGATAAATATTGGCCGGGACAAATCCCTGCAACTCATCCGGGACTCTTATAAACAAAATGCCATGATCGGTGTTATTGCCCAAAAAGACACCAACACTGAAAACCCGACTATGAATGACCTGTACAAAATAGGTACAGTGGCCTCTATTCTGAAAATCCTGGAAATGCCGGATGGAACCACCACTGCAATCATACAGGGTAAAAAAAGATTTGAACTCGAAGACATCCTGTACGACGAACCTTATCATGTCGGGAAAATCCGGACCCAAAAAGAAGAAAGCCTTCCCGAAAATGACCCGGAATACAATGCTATTTCCGAATCATTAAAGGATATGGCCGGGAAAATTGTGAAATATTCCAGTAACATACCCAATGAAGCAGGATTTGCGCTCAAAAACATTGAAAGCATGTTATTCCTGATTAACTTCATTTCATCAAACACCGATATAGATTACCGGAACAAACAGGAATTACTGGAAATTGGCAACCTGAAACAAAGAGCAATCAAACTACTGGAAATACTGAGCAAACAAGTCAGTTTATTGGAATTGAAAAACGATATCCAGAAAAAAGTAAAAATGGATATCGACAAACAGCAAAGGGAATATTTCTTACATCAGCAGATGAAAACCATACAGGATGAACTGGGTGGCAATCCGATAGATGAAGAAATACAGGAACTGGAAGAACTGGCAAACCATAAGGAATGGAATAAAAATGTCCGGGAAATCTTCAACAAGGAATTAAATAAATTAAAAAGATTAAATCCGGCAGCACCTGATTATTCAGTACAATCCAATTATCTGCGTGAAATGCTGGACCTCCCCTGGAACCACTGTTCCACGGACAATCTGGACCTGAACCATGCCAAAAAGATATTGGATGCCGACCATTTCGGACTGGAAAAAGTGAAAGAAAGAATCTTGGAATATCTGGCAGTACTAAAATTGAAAGCAGACATGAAATCCCCGATTTTATGCCTGTACGGACCTCCGGGAGTCGGAAAAACATCCCTGGGAAAATCTATAGCCAAAGCTATAAACCGCGAATTTGTCCGCATGTCACTGGGTGGACTGCATGACGAATCAGAAATCCGCGGCCACCGGAAAACATACATCGGAGCCATGCCGGGCCGGATTTTGCAAAACATAAAAAAAGCAGGAACTTCCAATCCCGTATTTATACTGGACGAAATTGACAAAGTAGGCACCGATTTCCGGGGAGACCCGCAATCAGCCCTGCTGGAAGTACTGGACCCGGAACAAAACGGCAATTTCCACGACAACTTCCTTGACATCGATTACGACCTGTCAAAAGTGATGTTTATCGCTACTGCAAACGACCTGAGTACGATAGCCCCTCCTTTACGGGACAGAATGGAAATCATAGAAGTAAGCGGCTATCTGCTTGAAGAGAAAAGAGAAATTGCCAAACGTCACCTGATTCCCAAACAATTGGAAAATCATGGCATCAAAGCTGAAAACGTAACCATTCCGGATGATATCATCGACCTGGTGATAGAAAAATATACCCGGGAGTCCGGTGTAAGAAGCCTGGACATGACAATAGCCAAACTTATGCGCCATGTTGCACGCAAAGTAGCTGCCAACAAAAAGTTTACCATAACTTTCGACGAAGCCAAAATAAAGGAATATCTGGGTAGCCCCATTTTCTCACGCGAAGAATATCAGGGCAACGAACTACCCGGAGTTGTCACGGGTCTGGCATGGACAGCCGCCGGAGGAGAAATTCTATACATAGAATCCAGCTATAGTAAAGGAAAAGGACACCTGAGTCTCACCGGTAATCTGGGGGATGTCATGAAAGAATCGGCAACACTGGCACTGGAATATATAAAATCCCATGCAGACGAAATCGGTATCGAAGAAAAAACACTCGAAGAAAACGACATTCACATCCACGTCCCGGCCGGAGCTGTACCGAAAGACGGACCTTCTGCCGGCATCACAATGGTAACCGCCTTAGTTTCATCTCTTACCGGGAGGAAAGTAAAAAAAGCCATTGCAATGACAGGGGAAATCACCCTCCGCGGCAAAGTGCTGCCCGTTGGAGGAATACGTGAAAAAATACTGGCTGCAAAACGCGCCGGAATCAAAGAAATCATCCTTTGCAGTCAAAATAAAACAGATATTGATGACATTAAAAAAGAATACCTGAAAGGATTGAAATTCCACTATGTAGACTCTATCGCAGAAGTTCTGAAAACAGCACTTCTCTGAGTTGTTCCCCCATTTCCTGAAAAACGACAACTCCCGTCCGGAGTTGTCGTTTTTTATCAATAAGTCACTGTTACAAAGCCGAGAGTACCGCAAATATACCCAACGACAACAAAATCAGAAAAATCAAGTCCACTAAGGAAATAATCAACCCGGCAACAGCCAAACCACGCGGAGACTTAAAAATCCCACAGAAAGAAAATATAAGACCCAATAACCACAATAACCACCCCCATACAGGAACCCAACCCAAAAACAAAGCAATTAAAGCCAGTACAAAACCAGCCACTCCGATTCCGTTAGAACGGGGAGATTGTTGATTAATGATAATAGTTTGCTTTCCCTGTTCCTGATTTTTGACTTCTTCCATAATATTCCATGTTTAACATTTAAAACTTCATTCATCCCCGGCTTTGCCCCGCGTCCTATTCACTCAAACTCTGTGTAAGCTTTTTCACTAATTTGTATTTATTGAAAAATTCCTTCAAAATAACCCGGAGAACAGTGTAAGAAGGAATAGCGAGAATCATACCGGGAATACCGGCCAGACTGCCTGCCATCAAAATCACCAAAAAAATTTCCAAAGGATGGGCATGTACACTATTTCCATAGATAAAAGGCTGGAAAACCACATTATCTACCAATTGAGTCAACAACATAACAATCGTCATATAAATCAACAAAGGCAACATCTGGTGATAAAATTCCATATCCAGATTCAAAACAATACCCACTGCCAAACCAAAACAAATTCCAATCAAAGGACCAATATAAGGAATTACATTCAATACCCCCGTAACCAGTCCGATAACAATAGCATGATTGAAATTCAAGCCCACGATAGTCAAACCCAAAGTATTCAAAATCATTACCCCGAATACTTCCAGTAACAAACCCACAAAATACCTGACCAACAATTTTTGAATAGAATCCAATGCATTACGGGCCTGCTCCTCATAACGGGAAGGTATAACCGCCATAACCATACCCGAAAATAAACGGCTGTCTTTCAGAAAAAAGAAAGAAATAAAAGTAATGGAAAACAAAGCCACAAAAATATCACTCATCGTACCAGCAACGACTCCGAACCAATTTTTTAACCGGGCAATATTCAATACATCACTCAGTTCATCCGAAAGCCAGGCATTCACGTCTTCATCCGCATCTAAAAAACCATAATGCTTCAAAAAATATCCGGCGTCCTGAACAGGACTCTCCAACCGGCTGACAATATTAGTTACACCCACATTCTCCAAAGATTCAAATTCACGGACTGCCAAAGGAATAATCGTACTGAAAATCAAAATAAACAAACACCAAAGACAAACCACTGTGATTGCAGCTTTCAGGCTGTCAGACAATTCATATCCCCGGATTTTAATCCTCGCCAATAAATCAATAATGGGTTTACCTATGAAAGAAATAACAGCAGACACCAGAACATAAATAATGATAGAAAAAAAATACCAGGAAAAAAATATGGCAACTGACAATGCAATAAATCCCAGCAAATATTTAGTAAACGTATTCATTCCTCCTTGATTTTTCCAGTTTTCCGGTACACTCATATCTTTATTTTTCAAAAATAATTATTTCTCCCTGATTTTATAAAAACATTTATATCTTTATTACGTTTATTTCAGATAAAATTAAAACCAACAAACATGTTCAGGCGTTTTTGGAACATATACTACGACGGTTTCCGTCACCTGCCCCGCTGGGGAAAAATAGTAATAGCCATTGTCCTGGCTAAACTGTTTATCATGTTTGCCGTAATAAAACTATTTTTCATGCCCGACTACCTGAATAGTCAATATACGACCGACCAGGAAAAAAGTAATCATGTATTAAACGAATTAATCACAAAACCTTAACCTATGGCACCCGAACTTACTACAACATTGGTCGAATGGTCCAGATGGCAATTTGCCATGACAGCAATCTATCACTACATGTTTGTTCCCCTGACACTGGGACTCTCTTTTCTTTTAGCCGTCATGGAAACCATGTGGGTCAGAACCGGAAAAGAAGAATGGTTACATGCAACCAAATTCTGGATGAAACTTTTTGCTATCAATTTTGCCATTGGCATTGCCACCGGACTCATTCTGGAATTTCAGTTCGGGTCCAACTGGTCAAACTACTCCTGGTTCGTAGGAGACATCTTTGGTGCTCCGCTGGCCATCGAAGGACTATTTGCATTCTTCCTGGAAGCTACTTTCTTCGCAGTCATGTTCTTTGGCTGGAACAAAGTAAGCAAGAGCTTCCATCTCACCTCCACCTGGATGGTATTCCTGGGGTCTAACATTTCTGCCTTATGGATTCTGGTAGCCAATGCCTGGATGCAAAACCCGGTAGGCATGGAATTCAACCCACTGACAGCCCGGAATGAAATGTCCGACTTCTGGGCCGTACTATTTTCCCCGACAGCCATGAATAAATTTTTCCACACCGTAACCTCTGCCTATACCCTTTCCGCCTGTTTTGTCATCGGGGTCAGTGCCTGGTTTATCCTCAAAAAACGGCACCTCGGATTTGCCCGGAAAAGCATCCTTTTAGCATCAGTTTTCGGACTTTTCAGTATCATTGCAACCATCTTCACCGGTGACACCAGTGCACAAGACATCACCCGTACCCAACCTATGAAATTAGCAGCAATGGAAGGACTGAACCAAGGCGGCCAGGGAATGGAACTTACCATCCTCGGATTCCCGGCAAAAGATTCCCGGCTTGCTTCAGACCGGATGCGAACCGTCAAATATGGTATCGCCGTCCCCAAAATGCTTTCTTTCTTAGGATACCACAATTCCAACGCTTTTATTCCCGGAATCGAAAATATCATAAATGGCTACACCTCTTTCGAAGGCAAAACTTACCCCTCCGTAGAACAAAGGATGGCTAACGGCCGGACAGCCATAGCAGCCCTGAAAACCTATAAAACAGCCGTCGAAGAAAAAAACGAACCACTGGCACAGGAAGCTTTAACCACCCTGAAAAAAAATTATGCCGATTTCGGTTACGGCTACCTGAACTCAAAATATGACATCATCCCCCCCGTTTCCCTGGTATTTTACAGCTTCCGGATTATGGTCGGGGCCGGCGTATTATTTGTACTGCTGTTTGTCCTCACATGGTGGTACGCCAAAAAACGAAAATTCGAAAAATTCCGGATTATCCCCTATCTGGCCCTTTTCTGTATTCCTTTAGCCTACATTGCCTCCCAATGCGGATGGATTGTTGCCGAAGTAGGCCGTCAACCCTGGGTGGTACAGAACCTGATGCCGACAAATGTCGCCATCACCCGCATCGCCTCCGGCTGGGTAATCACCACTTTCTGGATGTTTGCCACATTATTCACTTTATTGCTCATTGCAGAAATCGGCATCATGTTCGCCCAAATCCGCAAAGGAGTAACAGAAACTTCAGAAACACTGCAAAATTCATAAACAGCATACAGACCACTCACATAAAAACAACAACATCATGGATTTAAATATATTACAACACTATTGGTGGATACTCATCTGCATTTTAGGCGGATGCCTCGTATTCCTGCTATTCGTACAGGGGGGCCAAAGCCTGCTCTACACCATCGGCAAAAATAAAGACGAACGGGACTTGCTGGTCAACACGATGGGCCGGAAATGGGAACTCACTTTTACCACATTAGTCGTATTCGGAGGTGCTTTTTTCGCCAGTTTTCCGCTATTTTATGCCACCAGTTTCGGAGGTGCCTATGCGGTTTGGATGCTACTCCTTTTCTGTTTTGTGATACAAGCCGTATCCTATGAATACCGGAACAAAAAAAACAACTTTTTAGGCAGCCGCACTTATGAAATATTTTTGATAATCAACGGATTTGCCGCACCATTCCTCATAGGGGCTGCAGTGGCCACCTTCTTCACTGGCTCCCCTTTCCGGTTAGGGGCTATGCACGACGTAGAATGGCAGACTCCCTGGAGAGGACTGGATGCCCTGTTCGTTCTAACCAATTATTTTCTGGCTTTAGCCGTACTTTTTTTAGCCCGGACTCAGGCTGCCCTGTATTTTATTCTTACTATCGGTAACGAAAATATCCGGCATCGGAGCCACCGGCAAGTCTTGTATAATGCCGTTCCGTTCGTTATTTTCTTCCTGCTGTTCCTCGGCTCTGTCTTTACAGGAAAAGGCTATGCCATTAATGAGACAGGAAACATCGAACTCATACCCGGCAAATACTTTTCTAACCTAATCGCTATGCCATTCAATACGGCAATTCTCCTCATCGGTATTGCCTGTGTACTCTTCGGCATCATCCGCACAATCTTCCGTCCGCAATGGAAAAAAGGAATCTGGTATACAGGAACGGGAACCATTCTAACTGTCATAGGCCTGCTTGTTATTGCCGGCTTCAACAATACAGCATTCTATCCGTCATCTGCAGACCCGGATTCATCATTAACCATTTACAACGCCTCTTCTTCACTCTACACTCTGAAAGCCATGTCCTGGGTATCTTTAATTATTCCCGTCGTAATTGCTTATATCTGGCATGCCTGGAGAAGCATGACCCGGAAAACGACAGATATCCGGGAAATAAAAGAAACAGAAAACAAATACTGATTACTGACAAAAAACAACCGGGGACATATCTGATATAGACATGTCCCCGGCCAATTCAAAACAATTTCTCAATTATTCGTAAGTAATTTCAAATGTATATCCATCCTCATTGTCCATCTTTTCTATGATTTTAGTGATATAACCATCCTTATCCACTTCATAAGTATAAGTTGTTATATCTTCTTTACCTTCATCCGTTGAAATAATTTTTACAGGCAATTTTTTGAATCGGTCACCTACAACATCAAACAAAAACGTATTATCATCCAAAATAAAAGAATAGAGATTAAGATTAGTATTATTATCCAAAACCCCCAACTCAAACTTATTGCTCACTTTTTCATTCGCATCTTCATCATAATGAGAGGTATAAACATAAGACATTTCTTCCAAATTAGCATCTTTAACCGTATATACAACATTCGCTACCCCCTCTTCCCTCCAAGAATTACGCTCTCTAAAATATTTAGCAGTATAATTTGACAAATATTTTCCGGAATAATTATAGACAAAATCAATACGATCACCCTCCCCATATTCTATATAACTAACAGCCTTACCATCCTGTAATTGAATAACCGATTTATTTTCAGTAGAAGTTGTTGTAATCGTAATTTTATTGTCTTCATAAATAATATCAGTTACCTCTTTTTCCGTACCATCTTCCTCAATCTCAGTCATTTTCGAAAGCCGGTTATTTGCATCATATTGGAAAAGAGTAATAAATTTCTCGCTTTCAGTTTCATTATGACTTATTATTTTCACAATCTTTTTAGACAAAATTTCCACGCCGGAACCGTTCCCGGAACCCTGTCCGTTTCCTTTCTCATCATCGTCATCATTAGAACACCCTGTAAACAAGGCAGTAGCACAAAATAATGCCATTAAAGCAAAATAAAACTTTTTCATTTTCAAAAAATTTAAATTTAATTACATATAACAAAAACAAATGAGCGTAAATTTTGGTCAAAAATATACAAAATCTAATCAAATTACAATTATACTGATATTTTTTTAATCGCTGATAATCAGTATTGTTTTTTAGTACATATGACGGTTGGTTTGTAATTTATTTTACTGAAAAAAACGCTCGTTTATATAAACTCTCCCTATCTCAATCAATATTACAAAACAGTCTTAAAGACCTGCAAAACATTTCCCAGGTACTTTAAGTCCGTCAATCTGCGGAAACATTTTTCCACTTCCGGAAAAATGCTCCGCAACAAAACCTTTAATGCTTCCTTACCGGAGCAATGACAACATTAAAAGTATAATCATCATAAGGCATCATATATTGCTCCCAAGGCCATGAACCCCAGCTATTCTGACACCCAAGCCCCATCTGTTTCAAATCAAATGAAAGAGTCGTCAAATCACGCTTTTTCAACTCCCCGGAATGACGCTGGTCCTTCACAGCACCATCATCCAAATCCTCCTGCAAATAATCTAAAGCAGAAGCAGAAAAAGGTACATCAGAACGAATCAACAAACCGCGGCCATCCACATCCGTCACCTTCCACCACCGGATATCCGTCTTATTACCTGATTCCTGAGGACGAATATAAGGATAATACTGCTCCTCCACCAACTGCTGATAACGTCCCAAATTCTGACTATAATTCCGGTCTATATAATTCTCTACAGGTCCGCGGCCATAATAATCAATCCGGTCAAAACTGCCGGGCATCACCATCTGCAAACCGAAACGAAGCAAATAAGGCATTTTTTCTTTACTCTTGTCCACTTTCAAAGCCTCACAAATCCGGATTTCCCCCCGGTCATTCACCTCATAAACCATTTGCAAACCGGCAGACAAAGCAGGCAACTCATAATCCACCGTTACCAATACATTATTTCCCTTTTGTTCAACCTTGAATCCTTTCTTCTTCAGCTCAGGATTTTTCCAGGCACCAAAACGGTACTGCAATCCGGCCCCCATATCATTATCCGTCGGAGCACGCCAGAAATTCGGACGTAAAGCAAAACCATACTCCATCATCTCCAACCCATTCATGGAAAGTTCATGAATCCATCCGCTCCGCTTATCAAACGACACCTTTATCCCATTGGTAGTAGTCAAAACAACATGAACCAAGTCCTCATAGACTTTCACCGCCTGCCGTCCCGGCTCTATCGTTGCGTCAAACCCGGAATAAGGCTGAATAGACAATTGTTCCTCTGCCAAAACATAACCGGCAGGTATCAACTGCTTGCTCCGTTTCAGTTTATAGGCCACATTCAGCAACAACTCCCGCGAAGTCCGGGGCAACTGATACCCCAGCACCACCTCTTTCGTTTCCTGTGGCCCGACATTCAACTCACCCACCACTCCGCTCAACACCGGTTCTCCGTCAGATAAAACCTGCCATTCCATATAATAATCGGACAAATCGGTAAAGAAATTCTCATTAAACACATTCACCACACCCCGCGATAAATCCACCGGAGTAGTCCAGATAGACTGATAAACTTTCTTTACCTCATACATATGAGGATTCAACACCCGGTCCGGACTAATCAAACCGTTACAATTAAAATTATTATCCGAACCATCCCACAGATTAAAATCACCTCCGTAAGTATAAATCATCGAACCGTCGGCAGCAAATCCGCGAAGTCCCTGATCCACGTAATCCCAGATAAAACCGCCCTGCAATTTCGGATACTTCCGGATTAAATCCCAGTATTCCTTAAATCCGCCTTCAGAATTTCCCATCGCATGAGCATACTCACACATAATGAAAGGCCGGTATTTCTTTGCATCCTTTGCATAATTCTCCATATGCTGTAACCCGGAATACATAGGGCACACCACATCCGTATGCGCAGCTTCTTCGGCACGCTCATATTGTACAGCCCGGCTACGGTCCCTCTCTTTAACCCACTTATAACAAGCCTCAAAATTAGGACCATCTCCGGCTTCATTCCCCAACGACCAGAAAATAACAGAAGGATGATTCTTAAAAGCCTCTACCATCCGTTGATTTCTTTCCAAATGAGCTTTCGCAAACGCAGGCTCCTTTGCCAAAGAACGGTCCCCGTACCCCATGCCGTGAGACTCAATATTTCCCTCGCAAACCACATACAGCCCATACTCATCACACAAATTATACCATTCCGGATCATCCGGATAATGGCAGGTACGCACAGCATTCAGATTATTCTCCTTCATAATCCTGATATCCTGAATCATCCGTTCACGGGTTACCACATAACCGGTCAACGGATCCATTTCATGCCGGTCAGCACCTTTAAACAACACAGGCTTCCCATTCACCCATATTTGTCCCAAATCCTGTTTCAATTCAATTTTCCGGAATCCTACCCGTTGCGGAATTACCTCTATCACCTTGCCTCCATTTTTCAAAATAAAATTCAATGTATAAAGACAGGGAGACTCTGCACTCCATTTTGCCGGATTACGGACTTCAAAAACAGTATGAATCCGCCCCTTCGCATCAGGCTTCACAGTTTTATTTCCTACAACCTCTCCCTGCATATCCCTCAACTCCAAATCAACACTTCCACCACTCCTGCTCACATTAGCCGTCACATCCAACGTACCGTTCCGATAAGCAGCATCCAAATCAGGAACAACAAAAATATCCTCAATATGCATCGGATTCCGGGCATATAAATACACATCCCGGCCGATACCGGACAAACGCCAGAAATCCTGATCCTCCAGATAACTGCCATCACACCAGCGATAAACTTGCATGGCAATCAGATTCTTTCCGGGCCGGAGGTATTTTGTCAGGTCAAACTCCGCAGCCATCTTGCTGTCCTCACTATAGCCAACAAACTTGCCATTCACCCACACCCACAAATTGGAAGTCGCCGAACCTACATACAAAAACACCTGCTGTCCTTTCCAGGAGGCAGGCAATTCAAAAGTTTTCCGGTAAGACCCCACATGATTATTTTCAGTCTCAATCTCAGGAGGATTCGGAGCAAACTGATTGGCCCACGCATAACCGACATTCTTATAAACCGCATCACCATATCCGTTCAACTCCCACAATCCCGGCACCGGAAAATCCACCCAATATTGGTCTTCAAAACCCTCTTCATAAAAACGGACAGGTCGTTCGGTTTCATTCTTCACCCAGTTAAATTTCCACAGCCCGTTCAAAGACAAAAAATTAGAAGCATTTTCCCTGCAACCTTGCTGAGCCGCCTCCACAGACGGATAAGCAAAATAAGCAGCACGCATAGGGACACGATTGATAGCATTAACCTGCGGGTCCTGCCACTCTTTTCGTGTTGCAAATGTTGTCATTGACAAACACACACAAACAGACAGTAAAAATTTACGCATAGATAATTTATTTAGTATTTATAACAAGTTTCCTATCGTCCATCATTACTCCATAAAACTGGAATTATCCCAGCAATGGGTACAAAGCTGTTCCTTCGGCAAACCGATAGAAGCAATCAAATCGTCCAGACGCTGAAACTGCAATGAATCCAATTGCAAATGCTGGCACATCACCTTTACCATTTCCTTGTACTTATCCGAATCTGGATCCGCATAAGGTTTCAGGAGCTCATCTGTCAACTCTGAAGTCCCTTCCAAATCACGGATAACCCGGCGGGCAAACAAATCAAAAGTTGAACGCGAAGTTGAAAAATTCAGGAAACAGCAAGGATAAATCAGCGGCGGACAGGCAATCCGGATATGAACTTCCTTCACGCCACACTCCCGTAATTTGACAACATTATCTTTCAACTGCGTTCCGCGTACAATAGAATCATCCAAAAACACAATCCTCGCATCCCGCGTAAAAGCTTCATTCGGCAAAAGTTTCATCTTAGCCACCAAATCCCGCATACTTTGATTCTGAGGCATAAAACTACGCGGCCAGGTCGGAGTATATTTTACAAAAGGACGCTTATAAGGAACACCTTTTTCATTAGAATAACCAATAGCATGTCCCACTCCGGAATCCGGAATACCGGCAGCAAAATCAGGCATCAGCTTATCCCTCCGGGCCATAGCAGCACCACAACGGTAACGGGCATCTTCCACATTAATCCCTTCATAATAAGCAGAAGGATACCCGTAATAAACCCACAAAAAAGAACAAATCTGTTTGCGGCAACCGGCAGCAATAATAGGCGTAATCCCATCCTTCGATACCCGCACTGCTTCATGTGGCCCCAAATCGCGGACAATGCCGTAACCCAGATTCGTAAAAGACGAACTCTCACTGGCCACAACATAACCGAATTCGTTCTTACCGATAATAATCGGTGTACGTCCGAATCTGTCCCGGGCCGCATAAATACAACTATCCGTCAGAATCAGAAAAGAACACGAACCTTTCACCGTCCGGTATACATTCTCTATCCCCTCCTTAAACGTCCCGCCCCTGTTAATTAAAATGCTGACCACCTCCGTCGGATTAATAGCAGAACCCGACATTTCAGAAAAATGAATCTTCTCCTCCAGCAATTGAGCAGTAATTTCTTCCAAATTATCAATACGCCCAACCATCACCACAGCAAAACGCCCCAGATGCGAAGTCACCGTAATAGGTTGGGATTCCATATCACTGATAATCCCTATACCCAGGTTAGAACCCATAAAACGGTCCAGTTCAGGTTCAAACTTATTCCGGAAATAGGCACTCTCAATACTATGGATAGACCGGACAAAATCCTCACCGTTGTAAAAAGCCATACCCGCTTTCTTCGTCCCCAAATGTGAATGATAGTCAGTACCGTAAAAAACATCAGCAACACACTCTTTGCGTGACACGCAACCAAAAAAACCGCTCATATAATTGTAGTCATTGATTTAGAATGACAAAATTACAAAAAAGCACAAAACACAAAAGTTTTTTTACTAATTTCGCACCTTGTCAAATAAAGTGTGCTTACCATGAAACATATTGATTTTCAACCGGTATTATTCGATACCATTAAAAACTACAACAAAGAAAAATTCTTCACCGACCTGATGGCCGGAATCATTGTCGGGATTGTAGCCCTGCCCTTGGCCATTGCTTTCGGTATAGCCTCCGGAGTCAGCCCGGAACAAGGACTGGTTACAGCCATCATCGCCGGATTCATCATATCTTTCCTGGGAGGAAGCAACGTACAGATAGGAGGTCCTACAGGCGCATTTATCATTATCGTCTACGGCATCATCCAGCAATTCGGCACCGCAGGATTGGCCATCGCTACCGTCATGGCTGGAATCATGCTCCTATTAATGGGAATTTTTAAACTGGGAACAATCATCCGGTTCATTCCTTACCCCATTGTCGTAGGCTTTACCAGCGGTATCGCCCTTACCATTTTCACCACCCAAATCAAAGACCTTTTCGGCCTGACAATGGACAAGGTTCCGGCCGATTTTATTTCCAAATGGAGTGCCTATTTCCAAAGTTTCGGCACCACCAACTGGATTGCTTTGGCAGTCGGTATTGGCAGCATTTTGCTCATTGTAGTTACCCCGAAATTTTCAAAAAAAATACCAGGCTCCCTGATTGCCATCATCGTCATGACCATCGTCAGTTACCTATTGCGCAACCATATGGGCATTACCGGACTGGAAACCATCGGCGACCGCTTTGAAATCAAAGCCTCGTTACCCGTTCCGAATGGATTGGATTTTAACCTCGGGACCATCAATGAACTACTCCCGGCAGCCTTCACCATTGCCATTCTGGGAGCCATCGAATCACTATTGTCTGCCACCGTAGCGGATGGCGTCACCGGCCACAAACACAATTCCAATACCGAACTGATAGCACAGGGAGCAGCCAACATCGTAGTGCCTTTCTTCGGAGGTATTCCCGCCACCGGTGCCATCGCCCGCACCATGACCAACATTAATAACGGCGGACGGACTCCCGTCGCAGGATTAATTCATGCCGTCGTTCTATTACTGATTCTATTGTTTCTCGGACCTCTGACCAAACACATCCCGATGGCATGCCTGGCCGGGGTACTGGTCATCGTATCCTACAACATGAGCGAATGGCGTACTTTCAAATCTTTAATGAAAAATTCCAAGTCGGATGTAGCAGTATTACTGACCACATTCCTGCTAACCGTCATTTTCGACCTTACCATAGCTATTGAAATCGGACTTCTCCTCGCTTTGGTTCTTTTCATGAAGCGAATGAGCGAAGTCACCCGCATCACTGTCGCCAAAGAACAATTAGACCTGTCACACGAAGGAGAAATCTATCACGAAGAAGAAAAACTTACCGTACCTAAAGGAGTTGAAGTATATGAAATTGACGGACCGTTTTTCTTCGGAGTAGCCAACAAATTTGACGAGTGTATGAAAAACATCGGCGAAAAACCACACATCCGCATCATCCGCATGCGGAAAGTCCCCTTTATGGATACAACAGGTTTACACAACCTCGAAAGCCTTTACCGTTTGTCTGCCAAAGAAAAAATACAAATTATCCTTTCCGGTGTAAATGAAAAAGTACACGAAACCCTCAAAAAATCAGGATTAGCTGAAATAGTCGGAGAAGAAAACATTTGCAGCAATATACATGAAGCACTCAAAAAAGCCGAAAGATTTACAAATTGAGATTATCCGCACACATCTGCCCCGATAAGAAAAATCTTTCAGACTTCTGAATGACTAAAACTAAAGTCTCCGATAAATCGGAGACTTTTTTACTAATAAAAAACGGCAATTTCTCTTATTCCCAAACCACCCTTTTACACAAAACTAAAATCCGAAATCATCCAGCATCACTTCCTTCTTTTCAGCCTCCGTAAAAGCCTTTGCCTGCCGATGGACAGGATTGCCCTCAATATAAATTGCCCGGAAAGGACGAACCGGACAAACATACTCACAACCTCCGCAACCCACACAAATATCCGGGTTAACAGACGGAATAGTCAGCCCGTTCTTATAAGGCACCATACTCACTGCCTGAGTGGGACAATGTTCCGAACAGGCTCCGCAACTGGTCTCGTCCGTATTAACAATACAATTCTCCCGGACAAACACCACCCGGCCCACCTGCAACCGATGCTTTTCATCCTTTGTCAAAGGCAACAAAGCTCCGTTGGGACAAACATCCCCACAAACAGTACAATCAAAATTACAAAAACCATGTTCAAAATCCATCTTCGGCTGCATCATTCCTCCTAATCCATATTCCAGAAAAGCCGGTTTCAGCACATGCGACGGACATTTGGTTACACACAAATGACAGGCCGTACAATGGTCTGACAAATGCTCCGCACTCCGGGCCCCCGGAGGACTCAGAGGATGTTTCCTTTCCCAGGATTTGTTATTCTTTATCACTGCTTTCTCCCGGGCCAAAGCCTGAGGAACTGCCAAAGACAAAGCAGCCACAGTCGCCATAAACTGTCTTCTGGAAGAATTTGTCGCTTCGGCTCCGCAAAAATCCGTTTTCTTTCGGGGCAAACGATAGGTTATGGCACCTTTATGGCAAACCGACAGACAATTAAAACAGTCCACACAACGGCTGCAATCAACCATTTTTACTCTACTGTCTATGCAACCGGCCTTACAGGCATGTTCACACTTTCCGCAACCCACACAAGCATCAGCATCTATCCTGACCTTCCACAAAGCATAACGGGAAAAAAATCCCAACACAGTCCCCACCGGACAAACCGTATTGCACCAGGTCCGCCCAAACCGACAAGCCAAAAAAGCAATCCCGGCAAAAGTAAACAAACCGACAGCTAAGGCAACTCCGCTTAACACATACACATCCATATGATAAAAAGTGTAATTGCCAAAACTATTAAAAATCCAGGCAAGCAAATTATTCATAGCCATATACGACGGCCGGAAAACGTTCACCATCATCCGGCCAAAAGCACTATAAGGCTCTAATAAACTCAATACAACAGTTGCTCCCCCAAAAAATGCCAAAACACTAATTCCCAGAAAACCATAACGCAAGATTTTTTTCTCCGGAGAAAAACTATATTTTTTCTTCCGGTTTACTCTCTTAGACATCCGGGCCGCCAAATCCTGAAAAATTCCCATCGGACAAATGACAGAACAATAAACCCGCCCAAACAACAGGGTTAACAATAACAACACAATTACAACACCTGCACTCCCCGCCAGCAATGCGGGAATAAACTGAATCCGTGCCAAATTCGGCCATCCGGTTGTCAAACCAGTAAAATCCAGAAAATAAAAAGCAATCAGACAACCAACAACCACTGCCAACCCGAAACGTATTTTTTTTAACATATTCTGCTATCCTTTATTTATCCCCTCCTGTCTCCCTAAATCTTTATTCTCTTTACATGCAAACTATTAATATCCATAGTCCCGACTTTCAATTCTTCCCCTTTTGCCAAATGTCCTACAACGTCAAGCGGCATGGTCTCCACCTGATTAAAAAACCTGGTAGCAGCCGTATCCACAGCGACAATATCAGGAGACATAAACAAACCTTTAGTCAGCACCACATCAGCCTCTGATTTCCCCCGGGGACCATTAGTCTTCATCATACGATAAGCATCCACAACATTTAACACCGCCGGTTTAGCAATCGTACAAATATCAGCTATACACTGTTGCAAATCGTTCCTGTGAAAAAAACCGCGGTCCCACACAATGCCCATATGATTCTTCATCGAAATAGTCATTTTTGCACCACCATGATTCTTCAGGACAGGCACATTAATCCATACATCACAATCCAGAATGGCTGTATGTACCTTTGCCGTCTTCAGACTTTTGGCCCGTGGCAAAGAAATTTCCCGATAATAAGATTCCTCATGCGCAGGCATCACTTTCGCACCGGCAGCCTTTGCCGCATCTTCAATACCGCTGTTCCTATAACATTTCCGCCAGTCATCGCAGGTATGGTCAAAAACCACTACTTCCTCCGCGCCTGCCGCAAAACATTGTCTGATAATTTCTGCCACCAATTCAGGATTAGTATTACCAGCCAATTCCGGAACCTTATCCCAACCGATATTAGGTTTAACCACCACCTTCTGACCGGCTTTTACAAATCTACCCATTCCCCCGAACTCAGCAATTGCTTTCCGGAACATTTCAGCAGGTTCACCCCCCATCACGGCAACCAGGTCGCATCCGCTTCCCTCTCCCGGGACAGTCTGCGCCATCACTCCCGTTGCACCTTCCCACTTTAACGTCGCTGCAACACCTGTCAATGCCAAAGCCTTTAAAAATTCCCGTCGATCCATAATCGTAAAATTGATAATTTAAGTCCGCAAATTAATAAAACTGTAAAAATAAACTCCCCTCCTCATTAATCTGTTCGCCAGGGAAAACGAAAACAGGTCTCATTGTACAGACAATAATCCGCATTACCGTTAACAGCAAAAGTCTTTACCATTGCAGCTCCTTTCTCCAGCAATAATTTCCGGGCATAATTCAGAGTCGTCCCCGTCTTTACCCGGTCTTCCACCAACAAAACCTTTTTCCCTTCCACATCAAACGAAATCTCCTCCAGCAAATGAGGCTGGTCGTACAATCGTTTCTGCCCGGCATCTCTGAGATGCAATTTCAGCAACTGAATATCCAGATTCAAACGTTGATTCAATATCGCCGCAGGAATTATCCCACCGTTAGCTACCGCCACAATCAAATCAAACGGTTCCTCAAAAGTCACCTCTGCAAACCGCTGCCTGACCTGTTCAAAATCTTTACTATTCATATTCCGACAGCCATCTTAACACCAACCAGCCGACAGAAACCTGCAATAACATCCCCGGATAACCCAATCGGAAATCCCGGAGTGCCATACTCCATTCCCCCGTCAACCCCCATTCTGCAAATCCGCCGGCAACCTGATAGACCAATACCACCAATGCAACATGCAAAAGAGATAACTTTGCAGTCTTACCGGACACCCAGGCAGCAGCTATAGCCAAAAACGAAGATTTTACAAGCAATACCGGTAAAACAGTCAACGACGGCATCCCAAACAACAAATAATTGCACAAAGGAGACAAAACGGCTGTCAATAATCCGACTTTCAAACCAAACTTATAACCGGCAATCAAAGTAAAAAAATAAATCGGCAGTAAAATCTTCCCTCCGTCAGGAATCAAATGACACAACTGAGGCAACAAAATATTACCTGCAATAAAAAGCAAGCAAAACCCGTAAGTCCGGACACTAAAACCCGAAAGTTCCACTTGCCGGAATTGAGACACTACATTCATATTCAATCGATTTAAACATTTAAATTTTGCAAAAATACATTTTTTCTAATGACATTACCCTAAAATACCGGGCAAATATCCCCCGGCTAATCCCGACTGTAATCTCCCTTTTCCTTGCTTTTAAAAAACGGACCAAATTCAAATCCCAGTTGTTCAAACCACTCTTTTCTTTGAAGGATGTTCTGGTAAAACCGGGGAAAATCAAGTAGTTCCCCCTGATACCACATTTGTTCTGACAACGCAAGGATACGGGGAAACAAACGTCGGTCTATCATCCGTTCCGTAACTCCGTAATCAGTCCATAACGCACAACTCATCCCGATAACCAAAGGATTCTTTTCACTGATAACTTTGTCCGAGGGATTATTCTGATACACATCCTGCAAATCAAAAGTACGCGCTTCCGTATATCCTTCCCAAGGAGTTACCGGAAAATTCAGATATGTATAATAATTGGAACTGCAAATAACCGGATAATGATGATTAAGTGCATTCCGAAGAGCCAAATCTTTGCGTCCACGATAGTTCCACCATTGAATAACTGTATTATCCGGCAACAAATATCCGTCGTGATAAACAACATCCCCCCAAAATATGGCCTTTCGCCCTTTCAATTTCAGATAATCCGCCATCTGTGCCGCAAACCACAATTGCAAATCGTGACTATCTTTCAGATTCATCTCAGCGATTCTCTTTTGGCAATCCGGACATTTATCCCAGTTACCTTTCGGAGCTTCATCTCCCCCCAAATGTATATAAGGAGAAGGGAAAAGAGCACATACCTCGTCCAATACATTTTTCAGAAAATGCAGAACTTCTTCTTTCCCCGCACAAAATATATTTTGGGAAAATCCATGCTGCGGTACTTCTGCCGGCAAACCGAAACAACTGAATTCCGGATAAGCAGAAAGGGCAGCTTCAGCATGCCCGGGCATATCTATCTCAGGAACAATAGTTATATTCCGTTGACTGGCATACTCAATGACCTCCTGTATTTCTTCCTGCGTATAAAATCCCTGTTGCTCTTCTCCTTTTCCTACCGAACCGCCTATTTGCGCAAGACGCGGATACTGTTTGATTTCAATCCGCCAACCCAATCCCTCAGTCAAATGCCAGTGAAAATAATTCATTTTAAGCAACGAAGCCATATCAATGTATTTTTTGATAGTGGATATTTTATGATATTGACGCCCCGAATCCAATAGAAAACAACGCCACTGCATACGAGGAAAATCGGAAATATCAGCACAAGTGAAAATAAGATTTCCCCCTGAACCGGTAACCCATTGCCGTAAGGTCTGCACAGCATAAGTAAACCCTCTCTCGTCACAGGCCATAATCACCATTTGTTGCGGACTGATATTTATCCGGTAACCTTCAGGAGACAGAGAAGAATCGGTCATCCAGCAAATGTCAGCTTCAGATTCCTTTTTCATCCATCTGACAGATGTGCTACAAAGCACTTCCGTCCGGAAAAAATTCAGATAAAACATGGTAGTATCTTCAGCATACATAGAAATCTCTTTTCCTAATGTCAGATTCCCTTTCCGCATTTTCACCTGATTGGGAGAAGGAAATACAATCTGACTGTGAGTGACAACCGTAAGTGATACAAGAAAGAAAATAATAAGAAGTAAATATTTCATAGAAAATGTATAAATGATTCAAATTTATTTTGAGCAAAAAATAAAACAAAAATACTACATTTCAAAATAACAGCTATTTTTGTGAAGAACTAAAACACGACATCATGCTCACAATCATCATTCCCATTGTAATCATACTGTTTTTAACCGTAACTTACAACAACCTTGTCCGCAAAAAGAATAATGTGGAAAACGCTTTCGGTTCCATTGACACCATGCTGAAAAAAAGATTTGACCTGATTCCGAATCTGGTTGCTACCGTACAGCAATATGCCGAACACGAAAAACAAACATTCTCAGCCATCACCAACCTTAGGACTAAAAGCTACAACACCCTCAGTGAAACCGAAAAGGCAGAATTCGACCGGAGTTTCACTTCAGCCAGCCGGAACTTATTCATGATTGCTGAAAATTACCCGCAATTAAAAGCATCCGAAAATTTTATCCAGCTCCAGCGGACCCTGAACGAAACCGAAGAACAACTATCCGCATCACGCCGCACCTATAACGCCTGTATCACCGAATACAACAATGCTGTTATGACTTTTCCCTCCAATCTGCTGTCCGGCATATTCGGATTTACTAAAAAAGAAGTGTTTACAATACCGGAGGCAGAAAGGGCAAATCCCAATGTAAAAGACTTGTTCAAAGCCTGAATATTCAAAAATTATTTCACAACAGTATCGCTAAAACACCCTCTTGGTATACAGACTAACCCAGGTACCCTACAAAAATATGGAACAAGATTTTGACAAAATACATGCCCAACTGTATCCCTCCCTCAAACAACTGGAAAAACAAAGACTGGAATTAAAAGCAAAAGGCAACCGGAACGGAATGATTTTTGGTGCAATCACCTTTCTTGCCGGATTATTCATCAGCCTGTCCGGCGGAATAGGGTGGACAGGCATCGCCATCTCACTAATGATTGCAATCTTTATTTGGTATAACTGCATTTCCTGCAAATCCGGCCAGTTATCTGTATTCTATAAACAAAACATCATCTCAGCTATCATTTCCCAACTGTGTGAAAATGCCTGCTTCCAACCGGAAAACGGAATTCCGGAACAAACATTCAGAGCCAGCGGATTATTTGGAACATCCCCCGACCGTTATCACTCGGAAGACCTGATTAACGGCAAAATAGATAAAACCTACTTCTGCTGTTCCGAAATTGTAGCAGAAGAAAAACAAATAACCACCGATTCTAAAGGACGTACACGGACCCGGTGGGTGGACATCTTCAGGGGCTTTTTTTTCATTGCCGACTTTCAGAAAGACTTCCAGGGACAAACCGTCGTTTACCGGAATTCCTGGTTAAAAATAGGCAACGGAAAACAACGTGTAAAACTGGAAAATCCCGAATTTGAAAAAAGCTTCGATACATTCTCAACAGACCAGATAGAAGCAAGGTACATTCTCACCCCGTCTTTGATGGAAAAATTACTGGAACTGGACCGGAAATTCCCCGGCAGAATCACCGTCAGCTTCCTCAATTCTATGGTAATCATCGCAATTCCCGACTCTAAAAACCATTTCGAAGCCAGCATCTGGCATTCACAACTCCGGAATAATTCCCTCCGTGAAGAATTCTTCACCTTAATTGCATTATTAAACATCATCAACGACCTCAATCTGAATCTCCGGATTTGGACAAAAGAATAACCTTTCAAAGCAAAACACGTTTTATGTAAACAAAACAATTATCCATGTTACTGAACATTATCTTTCTGACCGCAGGATTAATGATATTAATATACGGGGCCAACCTGCTGGTTGACGGAGGAGCTGCACTGGCCCGCCGGTTGGAAATATCACCGATGGTCATCGGTCTGACCATTGTAGCCTTCGGAACTTCAGCACCCGAACTAGTCGTCAACATAGTCTCTTCGATAAAAGGCAGTCCGGCATTAGCCTTAGGAAATGTTATGGGAAGCAACATATTTAATACCCTGGCCATACTGGGAATTACCGCTTTAATTGTACCACTGGGAGTCAATAAAACGACCACCCGGATAGAAATACCCCTGGCAATTTTTGCCGCCGTACTCATACTGATTTTTGTAAACGGAACACCTCCCGGACTCATCACCCGGACAGAAGGCATCTGTCTGCTTTGCTTTTTCGGAGTATTCCTGTTATACACCTTCGCACTGGCCAAATACGGCGGCGCAGGCAATGGGGAAGAAGTAAAAATCAAAAACCATACAATAGGCAAGTCCCTGCTTTTCATAGGACTGGGTCTGGCCGGTCTGATAGCAGGCGGGCGGCTGCTTGTAACGGGAGCTGTCCGAATTGCCCAGGATTCAGGCATTTCCGAAAGAATCATCGGATTAACTATCCTCTCCATAGGTACTTCACTGCCCGAATTAGCTACATCAGTCATTGCCGCATACAAAAAAAATGCAGACATTGCCATTGGCAACGTGGTTGGCTCCAATATCTTTAACATTTTCCTGATACTCGGCACATCAGCCGTTATCACTCCGTTAAAAGCACCGGAAGGCAGTACAACTGACTTGTGGGTCAACATCATAGCCTCTGCTCTGCTCTTTCTATTTATCTTCACCGGCAAAGGCCGGAAAATCACCCGTTGGGAAGGAGGCATTTTACTCACCCTCTATCTGGGATATTTGTTCCTCATTCTGAATAAAACCACCTGACCCGCCGGAAGAAAACAGTAAAATCAAAACCATCAAAACCCAAAATTCATTAAATTTGCAAATATCAAAACAATAAATCCATAGAAAATGAAAAAAAGTTACATCATTCTTATTGTCATTGTAGCAGTCATACTCTGTATATTCTTTTGGTTTAAAGGAACCTACAACAACATGGTAAACACCCGTGAAAACGTAGCAGCACAATGGTCCAACGTTGAAAACCAGTATCAACGCCGCCTGGACCTTATTCCCAATCTGGTCAGTACCGTCAAAGGCTATGCAGCCCACGAAGAAAATACCCTGACCGAAGTCATCAATGCCCGGGCCAAAGCTACGCAAATGCAAATCAGCATCGACCAACTGGACGAAACAACACTGAAAAAATTAAACAATGTGCAAAGTGAACTGTCTTCCGCCCTCTCCCGCCTGATGGCCATCTCCGAAAACTACCCCAACCTGAAAGCCAATCAGAATTTTCTGGATTTACAAGCCCAGCTTGAAGGAACCGAAAACCGGATTGCCGTGGAAAGACGCAAATTCAACGACGTGGCACGGAATTATAATTCCTATATCCGGCAATTTCCCCGGAATATACTGGCCGGCATGTTCGGATTTACTCCGAAACCCTATTTCGAAGCCAACGCCGGAGCCGAAAATGCACCCAAAGTAGAATTTTAAAACAATTCCATGAAACCATCGGATTTTTTTACATCTGAGCAAAAAGCAGCCATGGTAGTTGCCATACAGAAAGCCGAGAAAAACACTTCCGGCGAAATCCGCATACACATCGAAAATCATTTTACCGGCAATATACTTGACAGAGCGGCTAAAGTATTCGCCCAACTGAAAATGCACAAAACAGCTCTTCGCAATGGAGTGCTAATCTATGTCGCACTGCAAGACCATCAATTGGCAATATTGGGAGATGCCGGAATTAATGCCAAAGTGCCCGACCATTTCTGGGATAACATCAAAAACCAGATGATAGAACAATTCAAGGCCGGGAAAGTATGCGAAGGGCTATGTCAGGCAGTACTTGCTGTAGGACAACAACTAAAAACCTACTTCCCCTGTACAGAAAACGACATAAACGAACTACCGGACGACATCTCTTTCAAAGACTAAAACCAATCCAATGAAAATTCTGACACTTTTCCTCCTTCTGTTCACGTTCTCCTTTTCAGGAATAGCCGGAGAATTTCCGGAGCCTATGAAACCGGCACGTCTTGTAAACGACTTCACCAATTTATTCACTCCGCAACAAAACAACGCATTAGAACGGAAACTCAAAAGTTTCAATGACACTTCATCTACTCAGATAGCCATTGCAACCGTACCCTCAATCTATGGTTACGACCCCAACGACTATGCACAACGCCTGGCTGAAAAATGGGGCATCGGTCAACGGGGCAAAGACAACGGAATCCTCCTCCTCGTTAAACCCAAAAGCCAGCACGAAAAAGGACAGGTTGCCATAGCGGTCGGCTACGGACTGGAAGGTGTCATTCCGGATGCCATCGCCTCACGAATTATCCGGAACGAAATCATTCCTCAGTTCCAGCAAGGAAATTACTACACCGGCATTGTCAAAGCCACAAACGTCCTGATGAAACTTTCCGCAGGAGAATTTACAGCAGAACAATACGCCGGAAAAAAGAAACCCGACAGCGGCATCTGGCTCTTCATCCCGTTCCTGATAGTTTTCATCATACCGTTTTTCATCCGTAAGCGCAAAGGCTACACAACAGGCAGCCACGGCAATGACGGATTTCCCCCGATTTTCTTCGGAGGTTTCGGCAGCAGCAGAGGCAGTAGCTTCGGCTCATTTCACAGCGGAGGAGGCTCATTCGGAGGCTTCGGAGGAGGAGGCTTCGGAGGAGGAGGAGCCAGCGGCAGTTGGTAAACACCTCTACACATTTTTTCACAACAAAACTATAAAAACAGCAAAACATCTTTCCGGCAAAAAATGTATAATAAACAAACTACATCATTCCGGAATAACATGGAAAAAAAGAAACGTCTTACAGAAACAGGCACTTCACTGCCCGATGAAAAATACCGTATTAAAATCGTTCCAAACGGACCTTATCTGGTATACGGCAACCCGACCATACAACAGGAAATACTGACTTTAAATGAAGAAGAAATCCCCTGGGAATATGCAAAAGGCCATTGTTATTCAACGCCAGGAAACCCCACCGCTTTATGCCGTTGCGGCCATTCCGGCAATCACCCGTATTGTGACGGTTCGCATACCCGAATCACCTGGGATTCCACCCTCACAGCCAGCAACAGCCCCCTGTTGGAAAAAGCGGAATCATATGATGGCCCCACATTAGAATTAGCCGACAATCCCGGTTATTGTGCCCATGTCCGCATCTGCATGGCCAAACATACAGTCTGGAAAAACACCCGGCATTCCGACCAGACAGAAGCAAAAGACAATGCCGTTCACGGAACCGTCCTCTGCCCCTCCGGAAGATTAAAAATCCGGGACAAAGCAACAGGAAACTACATTGAACCTCCTCTAAAACCGGAAATAAGCCTCATTGAAGACCCTCAAAAGAAATGCAGCGGTCCGCTTTGGGTAAAAGGAGGCATTCCCATAGACAGTACGGACACGGCCTACGAACAGCGCAACCGCGTAACCCTATGCCGCTGCGGAGCTTCCGCCAACAAACCCTTTTGCGATGGTACCCACATAGCTAGCGGCTTCGACGATCATTTGCCACTCGATACAAAAAAACAAACAGAATAAATCAAGTACATCAGCTATTCCTCCCGGGAGTTCCACTCCCGGTACGGATGCCGGCTCAGCATAGCATTATAATAACGTAAATCTCCGGTAACCTCTTCACCAAGCCAATCCGGTAATTCAAAAAACTCATCTTCGGCAGACAATTCTACTTCCGCCAATACCAGCCCCTCATTTTCGCCATAAAACTCATCCACCTCAAAAAGATGTTCCCCCACACATACGAAATAACGGATTTTATCAATAACTCCCGGCTCACACAACTGCAATAACTCCCGGGCTTCGTCCACCGGAATCTCCTTCTCCCATTCATACCGTGTCAAACCACTGACATCACTTTTTCCCTTAACCGTAATAAACCCTTGCTCCCCACAAATCCTCACTCTTACAGCACGTTCCGGGACAGAAGACAAATATCCTTGCATAATCCGGACAGAAGAGTAAGCCTGCGCTCTAAATTCACCTTTTATCAAAAACTTACGTTCAATTTCCTGTGGCATTTTCAGATATTCACGTCACAAATACACCAATGTTGTAATAAAAGTAAAGGTTTCCCTATCAGTTAAATATCAATCAAAAATAAATATATTTTCCCCTAATCTAAAGAAAATCTATTTCCTCCGGTGACAAACCGGTCGAAGTTGCAATATCCTGAATAGAGATACCCAATTTTTTTAAATTGCCGGCAATTTTACGCTGAGCTTCATATTCTCCTTCTGCCTTTCCCTCCGCTCTACCTTCAGCTCTACCTTCAGCTCTTCCTTCAGCTCTTCCTTCAGCTCTTCCTTCCCGAATTGCCGTATCCATCACACTACGTTGCACTCTCAAATCCTCTATATTCCGCAAATAAGCGATTTTATCTACCTTTGTCAAACCGGAAAACCTCAAACGTTCACGGGCTTCCGACAAACCGGGAGCTTTAGCATCATCACCGATTTCTCCGGTTTTCAAAAAAGAGACCCACTCATCCAAAGAAGAAAGAGCCTTCCCGTTAAACTCATTGACACGCAAAACATAATACTCCGGAAAAAGATCACCTGCCGTATGCTGGATAAATTTCTCCATTTGTTGCTTCGACAATTTCAAAAGATCATGATTATGAATACCCCGGAATTCAGTCTTGCCATGATAAACATAATCATCCCCCTGTCCCAAATCAAAATAGACAATATTCACCGAATATATCTTACGAATCTTCTCATAAAGATCCCCCTCTTTAATATACTCTGTCACTGCTTTCGACACACCATACAACATCCGCAAAAAATAATCAATCTCCCGATTATTCTGCACTTCCACAATAATCAGTTCCCCCTTACTGTTTTCTGCCAGCAAATCCACCCGATTAAACTTATCGGTAACATCCTCCTTGTTTCCCTCACTTTCCAATAAATGTTTGATATGAATTTGCTCACCCAACAAACTACTTAGGAAACCTTCCAATACGACAAAATTGGTCTTATGGCGCAACAAGCGTTTCATCGCCCAATCAAAACGTACTAAATTCGGTGTAGACATGACAAATGGTATTAGTTATTAACTACCTCAAAGATACAGATTTTTCCTTTGTCCACCAAATTGCACTTTTTGCCCAAATTCACCATATCCGGGGAATTTAAAATAGTAAAGTCTAATGTCTGTAAGATCTGAATTTCAATACTTCACAAACCTTACAAACATTAAACTCCACAAACCTTCCAACTAATTATATCCCGGATTCTGCACCATCAGCTTATTGGCACTAATTTCATCCCCGGGAATCGGGTAAATCCGGTTATAAGGCAAATTGGCTTTATACAACGCCGGGTCGGCAGATGCATTCATCTTTTTCAATACCGCCTGATTCATCTCCAAAAGCTGGTCTACTCCCATCCGCCAGGTAGCATACCATTCATGCCCGTTTTCAAACCCCATTTCCAACAGCCATTCCTTATAAATAGTTTGCAGAATATCCGTTGCCTCCGCAACCGGAGCAAGACCGTGCCCGGAACGCAAAGCATTCAAAGTGGCCAGCGGATCACCCTGTCCGGTACGGGCCTCACATTCTGCCTTTATCATATAAATTTCGGAATAACGCATCAGATAAGTCGGCATAGTTCCTTCCTGATTAGCAGCTTTCCGTATGGTTCTCTGCGGTCCGAACACCTCGCCAACCCCATCTTTCAAAATAACCTCTTCACGGGGGTCACCGGTAACCAAACCCACAAAAGACTCCGTTGGTCCCCATTTTCCCTCATTGTAATAAGCCTGCACCCGGGTAACCTGATACTTCACTTCATCAGTACCGGCAAAACCACGGGTATAAATCAGCTCTGAATTAGAAAAATCAGTGAACACAGCAGAGTAAGGTGCCACCAGTTGCCGTTCGCCGCCGGCAATAAACGTATTGGCCGCTTCCAAAGCCTCCGGATATTTTCCCATATAAAACAACACCTTAATTTTCAATGCTCTGGCAGCCATTTTCGAAGCATAATCCGAAGAAGTAAAATCCGGAGCATTCACAATGGCGTATTCAAGGTCCCTCAATATAAAATCATAAGTTTGCTCCACGGTAGAACGGGCTTTATACACATCATCAGCATCAGGCGGCGTTTCCCGGATAATCATACCATACTTACTGTCCAATCTATCATATTCCCCGAACATTCTCAGCAATTCAAACAAATACATACCACGCAGGAAACGGATTTCCCCCATCATGGAAGTTTTCCGCCCGGCAGTAAAAACCTGGTCGTTCATCCCCTCTACTACAGAGAGTAACTGAGTGGAAGAATTGACAATCGTATTAAAAGCATTCCAGAAAGGAAGATAGGCGGCACTGACCAGATTCAGTTCCGGCAAACGATTTTCAATATAATAAATACTGACCACAACCCCGGGATTATCATTCCGTTGTAAAATTCCGGCAGTCATAGCAAAATTGCCAATAGACATATAAGACTCATAACCAATCTGTTCCCCATATATACCGGTCAAAGCAGTCTCCGCCGACTTTTCATCTGTTATTGCATTTGCAGGAGTCAGATTATGAGGCGGTTCCTGCTCCAGGACATCCGTCAACTGACAGGAAAACAGTAATCCGCCAATCATCAAAAGGAAAAATATCTTTTTCATAAATACACATTCAAAAGATTAAAAATTAAGTCGTAAACCTATCGTATAAGAACGGACCCCCGGATAAATATCACTATCATAATTACCGCCATAATTAGCCGTAGCACTGCCAACTGAAGCCGGGTCAATACCCGGATAACGGGTAATGGTAAAAAGATTGGCAACAGCAAAATAAACCTGTCCGCCTTTATAATATTTTGCATTCCACAAAACAGGCAAATTATACTGCAACCGCAAATGCGACAACTTCAGATAAGAAGCTTTGTGTACAGACAAATTATTGGTGGCCGGCACCGGATCATCCACATACAACGCAGGCAGAACGGAAGAAGTATTTTCCTCCGACCAACGGTTATACAAATTATAATCAATCAGGTTATTCAGCGAGCCCGAAATATTCTGGAGGGTATTGTTATACAACCGTTCAGCTCCCGCCGAATAAGTAAACATCAGATAAAGAGACAGACCTTTCCACGTCACGTCAGACGAAAAGCCGCCTTGAAACTTCGGTTCCGGATTAGCAATAATCACCCTGTCCTTCACACTCACATAACCATCCCCATTCACATCCCGGTAAATGATTTGTCCCGGTTTGGTTGTACTGCTGTAATAATATTTCGCCGTACCTCCGGACAACTCCTGAGCCCGCAAATTATACTCATTAATCTGTTCCTGGGATTGAAAAATTCCGTCCGTCAGATAACCCAGAACAGCTCCCACCGGATAACCTTCGGCCAGTACTTCCGTTCCGGACCCTTGCACCACTCCCCGTCCGGCCCAATTCTGCGAACCTTCAGACACCAAAGACTTCACCTTATTCCGGTTGACAGATAAATTAAAAGACAAATCCCATTTCACCTCCGTATCACGGAAAATTTTCGCATTAAGCAACCACTCAAATCCTTTATTGTGCACCCGGCCGACATTCTTATACATCCCCTGGAAAGGTTGAAGAGAAAGCGGGAACTGAATATACCAAAGCAAATCATTTGTATTCTTATAATACCAACCCACAGAACCACTCAGCCGGTAATCCCAAAAAGCATAATCCACGGCAACATCAACCTGCTTTGTCCGCTCCCAGCGTAAATCGTCATTTCCCAAAGTGGTAGGCACAATCCCCGGTTTCCCCAAAAAATCATTCGGTCCGTACAAATCCTTATTATTGTAATTACCGATATTCTGAGTTCCCGTCACTCCGGCAGAAACACGGAATTTCAATTCATTTACCTCCTCGGCATCTTTCATAAAAGACTCCTGGTCAAGCTTCCAGGCAATGGCTCCGGAAGGGAAAAAACCAAAACGGTTATGCGAACCGAACTTGGAAGAACCGTCAAAACGCGCAGTAAAAGTAAACAAATACTTCTCCATCAACTTATAATTAAACCGGCCGAAAACAGACACCAGTCCATTCTGCGAACCATCCCCGCCCACATCATAAGGAGTCGTTGCACTACTCAGATTAGTCAGAATACGATCCATCGGAAAATCCACACCGGTCGCATCAAAATTATCCGTCTTATAACGTTCAAACGACACCCCGAACAAAGCATCCAAAGTATGAATATCCTTAAAAGTCCCCTGATAACTCAGCGTATTATCCCACAAAGTGCGGACAGACTCACTACTTCCCTCAACAGCCCTGCCGCTATAACTATTGTAATTATTTCCCTCCTGCAAAAAACTGGGATAATACTGACGCGAAAAATTAAAACTCTTTGCCAAAGACAAAGCAGAACGCACCTTCAACCCCCGGACCAACTGCAACTCTCCGAAAACAGTACCATTCAACCGGTAAGCATCCCTCTTATTGGTAATCTTCGTTTTAGCCACCGGATTATCCGTCGTCCCAATCTTATAATAACTGCCATCTTCGGCATAAACCGGAATATCGGGACGGAATTGCTTAATCTGCCACAACCCCTGTCCTTCCAAAGCCTGATCGGTATAAGCCAGACTGATATTTGTTCCAAACTTAAAAACAGAACTGACATCCCAATCCAGATTAATACGTCCGGTATACCGTTTCAAATCGTCTCCTTTCAACACTCCATTCTGGAAACTCATTCCGAAAGAGGTGAAATATTTCAATTTTGTACTACCACCCCGGACAGACAATTCAACATTATTGGTATAGGCTTTCTGCGACAACAATTTATACCAGTCTGTACTGTCATCCCTCAGAATAGTCCCCTCCTTTATACTCAGAGCAGTCTTATTGGTCGGATCCACTTTCAACGTATTCACCGCAGCATTCATCATCACATCCCGGAACTGGTCCGCATTCAGAATCCTGAAATTCTCTATCTGCGTATCGAAATTAGTGAAATACCTCAGATTAAACTGCGTCTGCTCACTCTGCATGCCCCGTTTAGTCGTAATCAAAACCACCCCGTTTGCCGCCCTCGAACCATAAATAGCAGCTGCAGAAGCATCCTTCAGAATATCCACCGACTGGATATCATCCGGATTAATTGCAATCATATCCGCCTGCTCAACCGGAATACCATCAATCACATACAAAGGTTCATTTGTTCCCTCAAGAGAAGTAGACCCCCTCACCCGGATTTTCGCCGGTTCCCCGGGCTTGGCAGAAGCCATTGACACCTGTACACCGGGAGCCTTTCCCTGCAAAGCCGATGCAACATTCATAACAGGCTCTTTCTCCAACTGTCCGGCATTAACAGACGACACAGCACCCGTCAAATCTTTCAGCCGGGTAGTACCATATCCTACAACAACCACCTCGTCCAGATTACGGGATTCCGGTTGCAAAGAAAAATTATACACTTCCACTCCTGGCACCAGACCCTTCTCCGCCTGCACATATCCGACAAACGAAGCATTCAGCAACTTTGCCTCCGGACCAACCCTCAACGAATAATCCCCGTACACATCCGTTGCAACCCCCACTGTCGTCCCCTTCACCCAGACATTCGCCCCGACAATGGGAACCCCGTTACTATCAGTCACCCTACCGCGGATCACCCGTTGTTCCTGAGGCACACTTTGTTTGCTACCCCCCGTCCGGTTACCCATTACCTGTCCGGGCCACAACAAAATACTTGTCACTCCCAGGAATACACTCAGGCATACACACCTGTAGCCGGAGCATACTCTCAACCGAAAAATTTGTTTTGATTTATGTTCCATAAATTCTGAATAAATTATTTCACTCTTATTCGCATTTCCGCAAATAAAGTTTGAAATTTCAGACAAAACCTGATAAAAAAACGTGTAAACATCCAAAGACTGTTTACACGCTTCCACAGAAACCGTTGCAAATTACCTGTCCGGTACTCTCCGCATACACTAAAGAGCCCCGGTTTCCTCTTCTATTACCCGGATAAAATCCTCTTTAACCTCTTTCATACAACTACCCCCATACATCAGGGACTTGTCATTAATTACAACAGAACCGACAATCATCCCCTCATCTTCATCATACTCCTCATATCCCCGGTATCCCTTATATTCCAATCCCCTCAAAAATTCCAGAAGATATGCAAACCGTCCTTCACCCGGATTCCGCCAATGCCATACCTTAAACCCATTTTCCAGAGAGTAAGCCATCAACCGCTCACTGCCATCCGGAAATAACAATACAAACTGATTTTCATCTTCCTCCTCATTATACCCCTTCATCGTCACAACCATCCCGTCATTCCACATACCCAACAGATACATCTCAAAAGCACCCGAGCAGGCATCCGCAACCAACTCACCCGTTTCATCAAAACAAAGAGAAAACCGTCCTATGCAAAACCTGTCATAACAAACCGAAAATCCTTTCATTCCTCTTTTCCCATCCATCATAAACCGTCACTTATTTATTCAGTTTTTCAACAAAACTCGCCGGAATATCCACCAAGGCACATCCCAGCATATCAATTCGTACTGCTATCTTAGTAACACCCCGGAACTTCACCAATTCACCCTCCAAACCCTTTAAAGGTCCCTTAACCACTTTAATCAAATCCCCTTCTTCAACATCCTCATTCACCATCTCAACAGTCTCTTCCGAGAAATCCAGCAGAAAACGGAACTCCTTCATTTGTTTATCCGGAATCATCGCCGGTCCCTTTTCCCCCCTCAATCTCAAAAACAAAATCACCCCTTTAGTCTGCAACACCTTCACTTGGTCCTGCCGGTTCACCCGTACAAAAATCATCCCGGCAATCACCGGCACCACAACCCGTGACTTCCGGTAAGTCCACTGCCTCACCACCGTCTGCACCGGCAAAAAGCACTCCACGCCAGCCTCCGTCAACCGATCCCTCACCTTTTTCTCTGCCCGCGAAGCAGTAAAAACGGCATGCCAACAGAGTATTTCCTGCTTATCTGTCGCCATACATTCTTTCATAGTACCTCTGATAATCCCCGTTAGTCACTTGCTCCAGCCATTCCTGATTATCCAAGTACCATTTCACCGTTTTCTCAATCCCTTCCTCAAACTGCAAAGAAGGTTCCCAACCCAATTCATTCTTCAGCTTCGTTGAATCGATAGCATAACGCAAATCATGTCCTGCCCGGTCCATTACATAGGTAATCAGTTTTTCTGAAGTCCCTTCAGGGCGTCCCAGCAAACGATCTACCGTCTTGATCAATACCCGAATTAAATCAATATTTTTCCATTCGTTAAAACCTCCGATATTATAAGTTCCGGCAATCTTGCCTTTATGGAAAATAATATCAATGGCCCGGGCATGATCCACTACATACAACCAGTCCCGCACATTCTCCCCCTTCCCGTAAACGGGTAACGGTTTGTTATGACGGATATTATTGATAAACAAAGGAATCAACTTTTCCGGGAATTGGTAAGGACCGTAGTTATTACTGCAATTCGTCACAATGGTAGGCATACCGAAAGTATCGTGAAAAGCCCTCACAAAATGATCGGAAGAAGCTTTCGAAGCCGAATAAGGCGAATGCGGATCATACTTCGTTGTCTCCGTAAAAAATGTACCATCAAACTTCAGTGCCCCATACACCTCATCGGTAGAGATATGATAGAAACGTTTCCCATCATATTGTCCGTCCCAGCTTACTTTAGCAGCTTGTAACAAAGACAGGGTCCCCATCACATTCGTCTGTGCAAAGGTAAACGGATCTTTGATCGAGCGGTCTACATGACTTTCCGCTGCCAGATGAATCACCCCGTCGATACAGTACTGCCGGAACAATTCCAGCATCTTTTCAAAATCACAGATATCTGCTTTTACAAAAGTATAATTCGGCTGCTGTTCGATGTCTGCCAGATTAGCCAGATTTCCTGCATAAGTCAGCTTATCTATATTAACAATATGATACTCCGGGTATTTCGTTACAAACAACCGGACAACATGCGAACCGATAAAACCGGCTCCTCCCGTAATCAATATATTCCGCTTAAAATCCATCATATCCGTTTTAATTCATTTATACATTTCACAAGTGAATCTTTCCAGTAAGGAATGACACAATCAAAATCCCGTTTCACTCTTGTTTTATCTAACACTGAGAAAGCCGGACGTTTTACTTTACTCGGGAACTCATCCGAATGGCAAGGCCGGATGTCACAAGTATTTCCCGATAATGTAGCAATTTCCCGGGCAAAATCATACCACGAACACACGCCTTCATTGGAAAAATGGTACACGCCCTCGTGTTGCCTGTATTTTCCTGTCTCAAGGATGTGGATAATCAAAGCGGCTAAGTCAGCGGCATAAGTCGGCGTTCCCACTTGATCGAATACAACAGACAACTGGTCCCGTTCCGCAGTCAAACGCCGCATGGTCTTCACAAAATTATTCCCGAAAACAGAATACAGCCAGGCAGTCCGGAAAATCAGATGCCGGCATCCGCTGGCTTCTATCGCCCGCTCACCTGCCAGCTTAGTCTTTCCGTATACCCCGAGCGGGTCCGTCGGTTCATCTTCCCGGCAGGGCAGATTCCCATTTCCACCGAACACATAATCGGTCGAAACATGAATCAAAGTGGCATCAGTCTCTTTACAGACAACAGCCAGATTTCCGACCGCCAGATGGTTAAGCCGGTCAGCCATTTCCACATCATCTTCCGCCTTATCCACATTCGTGTAAGCAGCACAATTTACTACTACCGAAATCCGATTTTCGTTCATACAACGACGGATAGCTTGCAAATCGGTGATATCCAATTCTGCTACATCCGTAAAAATAAAACACCCTCCATTTGCTCGCCGGGCTAAACACCTCATCTCATTTCCTAACTGTCCGTTTGCCCCGGTTACTAATATCCGTTCATTCATACAAATTCTCATTATAATCAAACAACCATTCCGCCTCTTTTAAACAAGGATGATGACGATCTTTCTCCGAAAGAATTACCTTTTCAGCCGGCAATTGCCAGTCTATTCCCAAATCCGGATCATTCCATGCCAATGCCCCCTCACATTCAGGTGCATAAAAATTATCGCATTTATACTGAAACATTGCCTCCTCACTTAGAACGGCAAAACCATGAGCAAAACCACGCGGAATAAAAAACTGCCGTTTATTTTCCTCGCTCAATTCCACTGCCACATGTTTTCCATAGGTCAGCGAACCTCTCCGGATATCCACTGCTACATCCAAAACTCTTCCTTTCACTACCCGAACCAATTTTGACTGTGCATATGGTGGCTTCTGAAAATGCAATCCCCTCACCACGCCATAACACGACTTCGATTCATTGTCCTGCACAAACACCGTCCGGCAAACTTTTGCCTCGAAATCCCGTTGTGAAAACAACTCAAAAAAATACCCGCGTTCATCGCCGAAGATACGGGGTTGCAAAACAACAACACCCGGTATTCCAGTTTCAATTAATTCCATATTTTAATCGATTAAATACTGATGGGTAAATTCTATCGAATATCCTATCATTTCACCTTTGCCGAATATTCCTCGAAACTCCTACATTTTATAGTCTTAGTCTTACCCTCCTTCAATTCCTTAATGGCTCGCTGGATAGTTTTATTCGGTACATCAACAGTTTCCTGTACAATAATATCTCTCACCCCGCAACATTTTTATTACACGTTTCAAATCCGACACTAATTCCAAATCATCTATTGTAACAATTAACTATGTCATAATCTTATATATCCCGTTTTACAACAAAAAAAAGCAAATTCCAAACGATTTTTATTTTTTCCCCCTTCCGGAAAATTCATCCGCCAACTTCAGAAGATATTGCCCATACTGATTTTTAATCATCGGCTGAGCTACCTCGCGCATTTTTTCTGGCGTAATCCAGCCTTTCCGCAAAGCAATTCCTTCGAGACAGGCAATTTTCAACCCCTGTCTTTTTTCAATCACCTCCACAAAAGTAGACGCCTCACTCAGTGAATCGTGCGTACCGGTATCCAACCAGGCAAAACCACGTCCCAATAATTGTACCTTTAATTCTCCATCCTGCAAAAATCGCTGATTTACCGTCGTAATCTCCAACTCACCACGCGCAGACGGCTTGATATGCTTCGCCACATCCACCACCTTATTGGGATAGAAATACAAGCCCACCACCGCATAATTGGATTTCGGCACTTTCGGCTTCTCCTCGATGCTCAACACATTACCCTCCTTGTCGAACTCCGCCACTCCGTACCGTTCCGGGTCATTCACCCAATAACCGAATACCGTGGCTTTCTCCCCCTCCTCGGCTGTTTGCACCGCCTCTTCCAACATACGCGTGAAACTCTGCCCGTAGAAAATGTTATCCCCAAGCACCAGACACACACTATCCTCCCCGATAAATTTCTCCCCGATAATAAACGCCTGTGCCAATCCGTCCGGACTTGGCTGCTCCGCATATTCGAACCTCATCCCATAATCCGAACCATCTCCTAACAACCGTCGGAATCCCGGCAAATCCTGAGGTGTCGAAATAATTAGTATCTCCTGAATCCCCGCCAGCATCAACACGGAAATCGGATAGTATATCATCGGCTTATCAAAAATCGGAAGCAACTGCTTGCTCACCCCTTTTGTAATCGGATACAGCCGCGTACCGGAACCTCCGGCAAGCACTATTCCTTTCATAAATAATTAAGATTAAGTGTTTATATAAACCTATACCAACGAAAAGTCAACCTTATCTTCCACTAAAACTCTCTCCTGCCTCCTTATATTCTTTCCCCTGCTCCGTCAAACGGTATTTCTGCAAACCGCTATTAGGTTTTTCCGGAATTGTCATTTCAATAAAACCCAGATTCAAAGCCGGACGCAAATATTTCAAACGTAAATATTTTCTATCTGCAAGATTTAATCTTTCCAATATTTCTTGCCGGTTCAACTCCCTATCCATCACCCTGACCAACTCCTGGACTTGGGGGGTAACTTGGGGGGTAACTTGGGGGGTAACTTGGGGGGTAACTTGGGGGGTAACCGGAATCGTCATACGTAAAAAGTTTTCCGTAAACCTGAAACATTCCCTCCCATAACTCCTTAAAATACGCGGCACACCCGATCCCAAATGCTCCACCAAATCCAAATCCCTGAACACCCGCATCAATTCCTTATTGCGAGGTACAGAATACCCTTCAAAAAATTCCTTCTCCGCCATACCCTGTGGTAAACCTCCGAAAGAAGTAATCTCTATCCGGTCATCAAAAATCTCAAACTTCGGAGGTACTTCCTGTGTATAATCATTATGCACAATCGCATTAATCACCGCCTCACGCAATGCAATCGGATTCCACAAGCGCGTTTCAATCCGCTCCCTGGAAGTAATCTTTGCTACCGTCTTGTTCTCCACTTCCAATCTGTCCAGCACTTGCTTAGTCGCCTTCACCAAAGAACAATAGCCATACTCATTATTCTCTTTCAAATCCACCCTATCCGTCCCGTCATACTTCGCCAACTTCACAGACATACCATTCACATCTGCCAACAGGTAAGCCACATAATTATACCGTCCGTCATCAGTCAACAGCTCCAGATTGACGGCGAATTGCTGATTAAGCGTTTTATGAGCACTCTCATAATAGATCTTTAACTGCTCAAAAGTCAACTGCTGATTGGGCGACTTGATTTTTCCAATGGAATTGCGCGTTCGCTTGGCAAACAACGTTTCAATCATCCGCACCGGCATCGGCTCTGCCGCCGACCCCACCCGAATAAATGTTCCCCTCTCCGACATTCCCAACTTCTTGATATAATAAGGTTTCTCCGTACCGCTGGCAAACGTCACTTTAATCACCTCCACCCCGTCCATCACTTCCACCGCCACATCAAACAACCCCATGCACGAAGGCATGACATTGTTCTTCAAACGGTCTTTAATTCTGAGCATATCGCCATCGATATCCTTCACCCCTATCGGCTCTCCCGTCTTATACATCCCGACATACAACACCCCTCCCTCCGGACAATTCAAAAAAGCCACCGCTTCTTTCTCCAGATCATCCGTCAAACATTGCTTGTATTCTATTCGATTTGTCTCAGACGGCATAACGCTAAGCAAAAAATCTCTCTTTCAAACGTTCTTTCAATTCTTGTCGTTTATCCCTCATGTCAACCGTATTCCATTTAACAAAGCCTCCTGCACAACCACATTATCCTCATAATCCCCAATCACATCTATCTTCCTATCCCCCAATGCCATCTTTAATTTTGCAATCATGCGTACCCGTTCCAGGGTTCCTTTCTTTTCCCCTGCATTTCGAATCAACAAATCAATATCCCCTCCTCGCTTACTATCGTCTGTGCGCGAACCAAACAAAAACACCTCTACCCCACCAACCATAAATCTCCCGCGCAATTCGGACAATCGTATCTATTTCCCCATGAGTCAATCGCATAATCTTTTATTTGTTTCCTACAAAAATATAGGATTTTTTCAAAAAACGCTCAATTTCCCGAACGATATTTAGCTAAAAAACGCTGATTCACTAACCTCCGCTTATTATCAAAAACCCACCCCCACTTATTAAAATACTTTACCACTGATTGAATATGATATTTCAACAGTTTCTTATTTTTATAAGAACCTTTTGCATACTCATGATATACAAATACCTTGGGATAATATACCGTTTTAGCCACCTCTCCTATCCTTCTACATAAATCCAGATCCTCTGCATACATAAAGAAACGTTCATCAAACCCTCCAATCTGTTTCAACACAGAAACCCGCATAAACATAAAGCATCCCGACAAAGAAGGCACTTCCATAATCGAATTATAATCCGTAAAATGCAATTCATACCTTTCATTTTGTTTCTTGGCATAATTTTTCAAAGGATTAAAACGCCGCAAAAATAAATCTGCTGGCGTTGGCAATAATTTACACAAATATTGAAGTTCGCCATCAGGATATAATACTTTAGGCATAACCAATCCAATATCATCATTCGCGTCCATATAATCAGATATATATTCCAATATATGTTCTTCAAAATAAATATCCGGATTAATTACCACATGGTACGTTGCTCTCCTCTCTATCGCTTCGCGAATCGCAATATTATGCCCGGAACCATATCCTAAATTAATGCTATGGATATATTTTATTTTGTCAGACAAAGCCGTTACTTCTCTCAATTTATCATTAGATGAATTGTCTATCACATAAAGCACACTCACAGAACTTTTCAACACACAATTAATCACTCTTGATAAATCGTCAAAAGAGGTATGATAAGTAACAATAGATGCAGAAAGCATTATATTGGTTAATTAAAAGATTATCAACTTATGGTACTCGTTAATATAATTACGTTGCATTATTTCAGATGAATAATTTCGAAGCAAATATTCACGAGGTGTTAAATCATGGGACTTAAGTTGGTTTATCAAGCTAATAAGACTATTACTATCATTATTTTTAAAAATACAATTAGAAGAAAGTCCTCTTATCATTTCAATATGAGGCATAATATCCGATAATATTGGCAATACATTAGTACTTAAAGCTTCAAGTACTGCTGTTGGGAAACCTTCTGAGTAAGATGCTGAAATATAATAATCTGCTATTTGTAAATATTGAAGTGTTCCAGGTTGAGCTCCAATTAATCTTATATGCGTACTGTTTCCTATTAAAGTTTTGCATTCACTCATTAATGGTCCATCCCCCATAATAATAAGGTAATTCTCATGATCAAATTCCATTGATTTAAATGTTTCTATCAAAAAAAATGGATTTTTCCGATAAATCAAATTCCCGATAAACAAAAAAACTTTTGCATTTGCAGGAATCCCCATACTTAATCGCCGCTTTACTACTTCATCTTTCACCAATGGCACAAAAACATTTGCAGGAACTCCCGTATATATTGTAACTAAATTAAGTTTATCATTTTTTACCTTCTCCTCGATAAATCTAGAACATACAATCACTTTATTGAATGATTTTAATATATGCAGATGAAATTTAGCCATCAGTCTCCCTTTGAGTTTTCCAAATTGCATACAATAATCTTCATGGGGATTATTAAAAAGCGATGAAACAATCGGTATTTTACTTAAGCGCATTAATTCTAATAATACATCTGCTCTAAAACCATATGAATGGACAACGTCAGGCAACGTTGAAAGAATTACATCTTTTATCTTTGAGAGACTCAAGATTCCTACAATTCCTGGCTTCACATTTACAGATTTAATTTCAATACCAAGATTTACAAAATCTTGCATTCTTGATTCCTCAGATTCAGAAGAGATTGTCACAATTGAAAATTTAACATCTTGAATATTACTATTATAGTACGCTTCAAGCATATTAAAAATTACATTTGTCGGCCCTCGACGAATAAGAGAAGAACAAACGATAGTTACCTTAAGCATAATTCTATTTTCTCAATATACTTATTCCAACGCACATCCCAAGTATTATCATTCACTATAGCCTGAGCCTTGTTCATCGAGAATTTGATGTTTGATAAATCAATTGGCTTCTCTATTATTTTAAGATAATCGTCATCTGCATATTGTACAACTTCGGGGAGAGGAAGCGAGATTACCGGAACCCCCGCTGACAAATATTCAAATAACTTGGTTGGATAAATACCTACTGTATGATTGTTTACTACATACGGAATAAGTCCCATTTTCATATGAGCAAGATGATTGTTCAATTCCATCTTGGGAAGTTGTCCTATATGGATAACATTAGGAAGCTCCAAAATCTGCCTGGCTGCATCTTCAAGTATTCCTCCTATTATTAAAAACTTCTCCTTGGGATTTTTTAATATTAATTCTCTTAAGAAAATGTAATCGATAGCAAAATGAAGATTCCCGATATATCCTATATATTCACGCGCTCCATCATTTATATTAAAAAATGAATCAACATTAACACCTTGAGGTATATAGTGAATATTATCATTCAAAAGTCTATAATCTTCAATTGTTGCATGGTTATCTGCAATTACAAGGTCGGATTCCTTGACTGCTTTTCTCTCCCATTCTAGAATTCGGTTATTCAAATGGGGATTTGTAGATCTTCTTTCCGCCAAATCGTATATCTTGAATTTGGACCTCCTGAAGAACTCATAAATTGTCGGATTCATATAAGTTGCCCAAAAGAAATTATTATCCGACATTGACATTGCACTTTTCATAAGAGTGTAATTAATTTTACCTATTATGTTGTTATGAAAAGGCAAATGCTTTGCACTGACCAACTCCATATTGTCCATTATTGGATTCTGGATTCCCGCATTTTTTTGGGAATGCTTATATGAAACTATCCTTTTAAAAAAGTCTATAGAAAAAGGATTATGGTTTAATAATCCCAATGGAGAACTTACAAATATTCGCTTGTCTTGCAGAATGGTTGCGAATCTGGAAATAATCTCATGCTGGCGTTCCCAGGAATGAGCCCAATGTTGCCCCGGAAAAAAGGTGTAGCTGGAAAATCCCATAATAGGATTCTCCAATGATATATTATTTCGACTCATAAAATTTTTTGATGAGATCTATTACGATATCGACATCATCATCCATAAGAGAATAAAATATAGGTAATCTTAGCAAATGTTCAGTATAGAAATCTGACATCGGCAAATTCATCCCCCCCATATGATGGTTCTCTGCAAACTGCGATTTATGAAGGCTCAAATAGTGAAATACAGCATGAACCCCATTGTTTTTTAGAAAAGCAATAAGGTTTGTGCGATCTTCTGAAGTTTTTGTCGTAATATAAAACATATGCGCGTTATTCGTTGCATATGAAGGTATAAATGGTAAAGAAAACGCACCGTTTTCCGATAATGGCTTTAATCCATTGTAATATCTATTCCAAATAGCAATTCTTCTGCCTTGTATTACTTCCATTTTTTCTAATTGGGAATAAAGGAGAGCTGCATTCAACTCAGACAGAAGAAATGAAGAACCTGTATCTACCCATCCATACTTGTTCACTTCTCCTCGAAAAAATTCGGATCGATTTGTTCCTTTTTCCCAAAGAATTTCTGCCCTTTTAAAAAAATCAGGATTATTTATTACAAGCATCCCGCCTTCTCCCGCTGTTATATTTTTTGTATCATGAAAAGAAAAACATCCCAAATCTCCTAAGGCACCAAGAGATTTTCCTTTGTAATATGAATCTATGGCTTGAGCTGCGTCTTCGATGACGAACAGATGATGTTTTTTTGCTAATTCCAAAAGTGGCCCCATATCCACTGCAACTCCACCATAATGAACAGGGACTATAGCTTTAGTTCTGGGAGTAATCAAAACTTCCAGCTTTGAAATATCAAGGTTTGGCGTATTTTCCTCACTATCCGCAAACACTATTCTTGCTCCTTGTCGTGTAAAGGCTAACGCAGAAGAAACAAACGTATAGGAAGGCACTATAATTTCATCTCCTTCTTTAGCATCAATCAGCAATGCTGCCATTTCAAGAGCATCCGTACCTGAGGTAGTCAAAAGAACTTTACTAAAGCCATATTTATTCTCGAAAAAAGAATGGCATTTTTTTGTGTAGTCTCCGTTTCCGGATAATTTTCCGGAATGAAGTACATCAATTAGATATTCCTCACTTTTATCAACTACACATGGCTTGTTAAACGAAATTGAATTATCCATCTATCTATAAGTAATAATTATTTTTAATCGTGATTAAAATCACCATTTTCATAAACATTTTTATTAATCCATTGTTCTGAATAAGTATGCATTAGGATTTGCGGAGCAGAAGCGTAACAAATTAGCGATAAATCACTTATACAGATTTGTCTTCTTGAAGACCATAAGTCGGTTATATTAAAAAGCATTGTTAACAAAAATAGAATCAAAAGATATCTACATTGTTTTCTTGTTCCGTTAAACGTATTTAGAAAGTGTATTTTTATAAATAATAACAATACTGTTGCAAATCGATATGCAATAGTTGAAAAAGGTGATGATAACAGAGTTGCTAATAACACTCCATTCACGATACTTCCGCTTTTTACCGATTTTTTATTATATGTAATTACGTAAATTATTACAGCAGCATATGTAATCGCAGAAGAAAGCAATACTGAAATACGATATCTGATTGAATGATCTTTTAAATAATCACCGGCATAATACCCATCTAAATATGTAGAATAATGATTTACTATATCTGTCGGCATAAATGTAAACAAACTTATTAGTACATCACTGCTAATCGTAAATGTCAAAACACATAATAAGATAACTATCCATTTCCTAAATTTAAAACGGCATAATTTCGTTAGGATTAAAATCGCCAAGAATATAAAAAATGAAAAATGATTAAATACGGATAATATTACAAATATCCACCCCCATTTTTTCCCCTTATATATAATGTTATATGTACCAAAGGCATATAATATCATAGAGAAAAAGAAACGAAATAAATATAAAGACAACGAAACGGACATAAACATCCCTAAAAAATAGATAGAATTTCTTTTTATATAGTAACAATTTCTATTTATTTCGTCTGTGTAGATGAGTCCTAATAGATAATATGCAATAAAATTGTATAAAAATCTTGAATAATCAAAAGGTATATTCAGACGACTAAAAAAATAAGATATATACGGCAAAAGACAGTCCTGTTTTATCAATAAGAAATTCTGAAATTGTTCCCAATTAAAATCCTTGATATAAATATAATCTCTCGTATATCGATAGAAATCACCAGTGGGTGGATAAAGCATACCAAGCAATCCCATAAAGCATGCAAAAAAGAAATATCCCCACTTTTTATTATCAAGCATCCCCTTTAATATCAAGGGTAACGACAAAAGAGGATAAACCATAAATAGTAAGAACGTTATTCCGGCCTGCTTGCTTACTTTTATACTTAGCACAATTTAAATTATTAGGAATATAGTACCTCTACTTATATCTTTGGAATAAGCTCAAGATAATAACGCCTTAACCCATTCCTGTATGGAAAGTTTTATCCGATTATTATATTTTTTGACCGGGCTGTTGATAAACGATATGATTGCTTTATCGTCTGCATTACTGTCTAATACCTGAATTTCTTTTACCCAAGGATCTTTGATTATATTTCTATTAGACGTTAATAATTTTTTATTCATCCCATAGGCTTCTATTGTCCGCATAGACATCCCGGTTTGATTTTCTCTGCAAATATCGACAAATACTTTAGAACGCTGATATAAATTTATTAACTGTGGTCTATTTAGAGGCGTAAAATGAATATCATAGAGCCGTTTGATTTCAAGTTCATTATGTAACAACTGTTTTTTCAGATATAACATGGGAGGAACTACTATATATGTCCTGACATTTACTATATTTTTTAGTTCTTCTAATCGCCTTAAATATTCATATCTGGGCTTATTATACAAACCAACCAATAATAAATCTATGTCTTCAGAATATCCGGAATTAATAGGATTGATATCATTTGTATAAAATAAAGGCAAATAATTGTATCCGTAATCCTCTGCATCCTTAAAATCAAAAGTGAAAACCTTATGAAATTGAGAAGCTAAGCCTGTATAATCATTGTTATTAATCGAGTCCCATTGATACATGATGGTCTTGAGAGCAGGATTTTGTTTCTTTAAATATGCTAAATGTCTTTCAGTAAAATAATTACCTTTGATAACTATCAAATAATCCCATCTGCCTTTCAGTTTTTTCAGCCTTTCAAAAATGACATCAGTATATTTTTTCTCTTGATTCGACGGCGATTTTAAAGAATAAAATGTATCCCCCCATTTCCCCATTCTGTAAGTTACAAAAGAAACGTCGAAACCTTGCCTCTCAAGGGCATCTTTAATATACTTCCAATACCCATAAAAGAGAGGTGCAAATAAAATAATACGTTGCTTAAACATTCTCTAAAGCTTTCTGGATGCTATCCCTTAGGAAACGTATACTTTCATCCCTGAAATGATTTAATTCAGGTGTTATAAGCTCCCAGTTCATAGAGCTGAATTTAATCGAAGAAATTTTGCAACCTTGTCTGACAATTCGGTCAGAGGCACCAATTTTATTGCAAAAACTAAGGATTCTATCATCATCTTTTTTACTGTCAATAACAGTATAATAATCTTTTTCAAGCAGAGCGGAAAGAGCCACTCCATGAAAAGAACTGGTAATCACAATTTCTGCATGATTAATAAGATATAAGAATTCTATCGGGCCGGCATTGAAAATCTGTTTACCTATTCGTTTGGTCCCCTGGATACTTCCACATTGAAGATATACAACATCTAAATTATATTTTTTACTTAACTTGGTGATTAATCTATCAATCGTTGGATGTGGATTAAAATTATAATCAAGTATATAAGCTAATATATAGGGCTTCTGTATACTTATTTTAGAATTATTTGCCAATTCAAGACAACGTTGCTTTCCCAATAATAGGGCTGGATCACACACTATTTGAGATGCTTTCCCCGTCAATTCATTTATTATAGTCTGACCATTCTGCTCCCGTACTCCCAAAGCAGTGAATTTATTTAAATAGCTTTTATATAGACTCTTAAACTCTTTGGGTATCCGGGAGACAACAAAACTTGAAGCGTATGAAATTCTGGGAATATTTAAAGCAAACTCGCCAAAAAATACTGAATCACCACACATATGATTCGGATTCCACACCTGGTCACTCCCAACCACAACAACATCCAAAGAGGGAGACGTAGTCAATAATTCCGCCCTGGTATTATAAGGACGGCTAAGATTATAATATTTATGGTAGAATTCTATGAATTGAGTTTTTTGCTCGCTCCAATCAAGCCATAGTAATGTTGCCAACTTATATTTTAGTTTTCTGAAAAAATTACCATCAAATAATTTTTTTATGATATTCTTTTTAGGCGTGTTTCGATGATGAAATTCGTTAGGAAAATCATAATCTATTATACACACTTCGAATCCTAATTCCTTAATAGCATATTGTAATCCATAAGCCTGAAGTGCCGATCCGAAATTCAGCACTTTATGCATGGTGATGATGCCAATAGGTTTATTTTTAATTTTCTCTTTGACCGTCATTTCCGGACTTTTACAACTTTTAAAATCTTATAAAAGACTCTTATCGGAAAATCATTTACTGTTTTCAGGGCAAACAGTAATTTAAGTTTAAATACAGGCAACAACTTCTCATCGCTCAGCCATTTCATAACTAAAGGATAAAAAATAGAATTCTCTGAATTAGACTTCATTTGTCCTTCAGCTATTGTTTCAAATGAATCCTCAATTAAGACACACCTACTCCGAAGTTTATCGGCAATTTTATCTCCTTTTTCAGTGAACGTGACGAGCGCACTAACTCCGTCCTGATTGCTTTGATAAGTAGATCCCCATAGATCTCCTACACGTATATCCGCAGAACTTTTGTCATACTTATATTTGCATGATTTACAACATGCCTGCGACATACAGTAATCTCCAAGATAAAGGTTATAAAATAAATCTCCTTTAGATAATCTGGAGTTAATAAAGTAATCTTTTTCTTTAATCAACGTACTGAAATTATCCCATGAATCTCTTAAATCACAAAAGGTATTTTTATTATCAATCCCGATTGCCCAAGAATCATGCCATCCTGTTTTCTTATTTCTCCAGGTAACATCTGTAATCGGATTGACTCTTTTTTTGACTAAATCTAAATATTTACTCCATGCAAAATACGATGGAACTCCATGACAAAAAAAATCTATTAAAATATAATCTTGTTCTATTTTTAGCCTTTGCAGATTCTTTCTCAGGGAATCTATCTGACAAGGTGTCCCCACTATAACATATTGTTGGCCTCTTTTGAAAGACGAGAATGCACTTACCGTATGACTTTGGATATACTTGCTACCAATAGATGGAATGAGCTCTAATTTGTTCTCTGCAATATAATGTTCTGCATACTCTTTTTCTACATTGTATTTAACTGCACAAACTTTATAGCCTTCTTCAATCAACATTGAACAAATTTCGAATGTCGCTCCCCCTGAAGAACATTTTCTTTGAATTTTTCTATCTTTACTGTAAGCTGCGAAAGAACGTATAGGTGTTGTGATTATACTTCGCTGGTTACAATTAAATGCACAATTACTTAAGCAAATACCACAATCAATACATTTATTTTGATCCGTTATACAAGGTTCTAATAATCCTTTGGAATTTAGCTCCATTTTAATTATATGTACAGGACAAATAGCTGCACATACGCCACATCCATAACAATCATGTATTTTGCCTACGTTAGTATGCATTCTATACCGCTAATGCTATTTATACAACCCTTTTGCTTTCATTTCCTCGATAGACTCTTCGTATCTGTCCTCTTGAACGGACTGTCCGTCAACCCATGCAGTAAAGCGCGATATGCCTGTTGCAAAATCTATTCGTGGTTCAAATCCAAGAATTTTACGGGCAAGAGAGATATCTGCATAGTTATGCCGAATATCACCAATACGATAGTTACCCGACACACGAAGCGGCACTGCTATACCATAACTCCTCATCAAAGTTCTGGCCACAGTAAGTACATCTGTGGCAACCCCTGTTCCGATATTGAAAGCATGACCATTTGCCTCTTCCTTTTCTATGCCTAAAATAGTCGCTTCTACCACATCATCAATATAAACAAAATCACGGGTTTCCTTTCCATCTTCAAAAATGTTGATTTCATTGCCATTTTTAATACGGGTAGAAAAGATAGATAAAATACCGGTATACGGATTTGAAAGTGATTGCCCCGGCCCATACACATTTTGATATCTGTAAGAAACAGATGCGATTCCTATTGAGGGACAGATCAGATGCACTAATTGGCCTTGTACCTGTTTTGTAATCCCGTATACTGAAGTCGGGTGTATCAAAGAATTTTCCGTGGTTCCAACCAACCTCAAAGGCTGACGACAGCCGGGGTATTTCACGTCGAAATCTCCTTCAGACATATCTTTTTCTTCCCTCAAGGCAGGATAGACATAGTCTTGTAATTCCTCACTATAATACCTGCCTTCCCCATATATAGCTCTGGATTCTGCTACAACTACTTTTTTTACACGATGTTTTGTATTGGCAAGAATATCTAACAACAAAGCTGTTCCCCCAATATTTACCTCCACATATTTTTGAATCTCATACATGGATTGTCCTGTTCCTGTTTCTGCTGCCAGATGGACAACACATTCCTGTCCTTCCAATGCCCTTAACCAATCTTCACGTGAAGTAACAGAGCCTTTAATAAAATTTACCTTACCGATGATGTTTCGATAAAGAGGAGATGTCTGTTCTGCATCTATTCCATGTATCTGTGGAGAAAGGTTGTCTAAAACTGTAACTTGATACCCTTTACCTAAAAGAGCTAAAGCTAAATTAGAACCAATAAAACCGGCACCTCCGGTAATCAAAATACGTTTCATATCTTACCTGATTTCATTTCTTTAAAAGACCCATCGGGATTAGTTTTAAGCCATTTCCCTATCTCCGGATTATATCGTTTAATAATTTTCGCAGGAATGCCAACAGCAACACAATAATCCGGAATGTCTTTGGTAACTACAGCGTTTGACCCTATGATACAGTGTTTGCCAATAGACGCCCCAATAACCGAAACGCCAACCCCAAGCCAAGACCCTTCCCCTATCCTGACTTCTTTTTTCTGAACTATTGGTTGATATAATACAGGAATTTCAATATTTTCATATCCATGTATATTATCTGAAATATATACACGATCAGCCGTCAGTACATTATTCTCTATAACTATTGAATGAGTAGAATATATCTCATTGAAATGACCTATAACACATCCGTTACCTATTTTTAATAAAGCTTTTTCACCACCAGCAAACGATTTTGATGCCAACCAGGACCTATACTGTACATAAACATTATCACCAATATGGATATTCGTCCCAGAGATATATAATGGTTTATATATGAATGAATTATGACCAAACGATTCCAATCGAAATTTCCAAACTATTGATGATAACCGTTTATATATACTTTTATATATCGAAAAAAAAGAACGCATTGTATTTTTAGAAAATATCAGGTTTAAAAAATCGGGGTGCATTCTGTCTTATCCACTCAATAGGCCGATTCCACCATTCAGAAGCAAGAAGTTTTTTTATTGTTTCCTCATCATGTCTGAATTTAATTATTTTAGCCGGCACTCCGCCGACAACAGCATAGGGCGGAACATCTTTCGTAACCACGGCACCGGCGGCAACTATTGCACCAGTACCAATAGTTATTCCATCCATAATTAAAACATGACTTCCTACCCACACATCATCACCAATAATCACTAAATACTTCTTGGCGGAATCTGCAAATTTGAAAGGGGTGTAAAGATTATCAGAATATTCATCTTTCTCTACCTCTGTTTCAGAAGATAACAAATTAAAACCTAATTGAATTGTCGTATCATAATAAAACGCTGGGTAAGTTGATACAAACATGGTCGGATGACCTCCAAATCCCGTCTTAACATGATCAGCAATACTGCAATATTTCCCTATCTTTGTTTTTACAATCGTTGAATTATTGGTTATGTAAGTACCAAAACCTATCACGCTACTATCAATTTGAGAATGACCTGCTATCATATTATGTCCCTCAAAACAAGTGTTACGTATGTTAATCCCATAACCTTTCAACTTAACTTTTCCAAAATTTTCCAATTTGTCTCTTACTGATGAAAGGGGGAAAAACAAAAATCTAAATTCTAAAAACTTACGTAGAACACTCATTTTTTAATTTTCCAATAGAAAATTTATATTCTATTGCTAATGCAATTCCAGGTATTAATAAAACCGCCCCCATAGAATATGCTATCCCTATTAACCCGATATGCCTTGCGGCTAAAATAGCTATCGGAATAAAAAATATAGCTCCAACTGACATGGTTATCATTTGGATTTTTAACCTACCAGTTCCATTGGAATATGCAGCAAATAATATACTCCACATATATATGGAAGAATAAATCGCCAATGAAAAACATAATGAATATGAAATCGAGACATCATAACCTATCCAAATATGAAAAATGGGCTGGGATATAAAAACCATCAATAGCAAAGCAAAACTACAAAGGCTCCAAATTTTAATCATCTTATTCATACTCAAAACAATCCATTTTACATCTTTTCTTACATAGGCATCGGTTATGGCAGACCATAATGGCGAAATTATTATACTGAACCCAATAACAACAAGATTGCAATATTTGAATGCAATATTATAAGGGGTAACCTCTGCCGGAGAGAAAAGTTTTGAAATAATAAAATTTGACGTAGCAAAAATCACGAGACCAGACAATTGAAGGGCAAAGAACTGAATTCCCAACCCAACAAGGGAATTTGCATATTTAAACTTAACAGCATTTACACGAGGTTTTATTTCCTTATGAAGTTTAAAAAATGTAATCGGAAACGCTATTATATATACGATTACAGGAGATAAAGAAAATGCTATCGCAACTTTCATCAGACTACTTTCAGAGGTATAAGTTAAAATATATATCCATACAAAAGATAGAAATGAACCTGCGAAAGTCAGAAAATCATTTACCCATGTGTCCTGGTAAGACAAAAAAATTGCACCTATAATTCTGAACGCAAAACAGATGCACAAGCAAAACATGACAATCATGACAATTGCATCCAAATTACGTATGGAAGATTCTACATTTAATATATTGTACCAACTGACAAAAGAACTCAGAATCAGAAAAAGAACATATAATATCAAGGCGATAAAGAATAACAAAACCAATGCAGTACTTACATATGTCTGAGCCATTTTATAATCTTTAATAGCTAAAGCCTCTGTAAGTTTATTTCGTAATCCATTACCCAATCCTATATCAAAATAATTTATCCATGTCAATATAGAATTCAAAGTTATCCATATACCATATTCATAAGGATTAAGATAATCTAAAGTTAAAGGAACTAAAAGTAATGATACTAAGATTCCCAAACCCTTTATAATGAGTGAATAAGAAATATTCCTATTCACTTTTTGTGTTCGCCCATCCGGATTATTCCAAAAATGAGATATTTTAGCTCTTATATTCATATAAACATGAAGCTAACTGTCATAACCCTAACGAAATACCTGAATAATATATATTAACAGAAATTAGTTAATCACCTTAGATTTATTGCAAGGATGTATGTAGTTACCTAACTTACAAACCAAGAGTCTCAATTAAATCAGAATTTAATTGGACTTTTTTAGTACAAATTATCCCACTGAATTTATTCAAACGAAACTCAGGGTAAATTCAGTTTACTGCTTGATTTCTATACGATTATCTTTTAGAAAAGGAGCTGTTTAGGTACGCTCCGCGGTCCTCAGTGTCATATTTTACTGAAGAACCATTCAAATTTTCAATGCAAAAGTAAACTTTTATTTCCCCATAACAAACAAAATTTTGCCTTTTCAGTTTCGGGGAACATATCTTAATGGAACATTTTCCAATTGCAGGTATTTGTATAATGTACTTTTGCTCTTAATTTCAATTTGTTGGCAAATTTGTTTTACAGTATATCCTTTTCGATATAGTGTGGCAGCCTTTTTCACTTTTTGCAGAGTAACCACATTCAAGCCCTGAGGCCTTCCAAATTTTGTTCCTCTTTTACGGGCAGCCTCCCGGCCTTCACGTGTCCTTTCCATAATGACATTCCGTTCAAATTCTGCCAATGCTGCAAAAATATGCATAGTGAATTTTCCCATATAATCTGTCGTATCAATATTGTCTTTTACTGATTTAATGCGAATCTTTTTACTTTCAAGTTCAGAACAAATCCGGACAATTTCAGACAAACTACGGGCCAAACGGTCTAATTTATACACAACCAATACATCTCCGGCCTGCAATATAGAAAGGCAATGTTCTAATTCAGGCCGTTTTTTTACTCCTGAAATTTTTTCACAAAATATTTGTACGCAATCCTGACGCTGTAACACATCCAGTTGCATATCCAGATTCTGGTCACGCGTACTCACCCTGGCATAACCAATGATCCTTCCCTGGACCTCTTTGTTGATAACTGTCATGTTCTCCCAATAACAAACGAAGTTTATTACAAAAATATAAATGTTATCGGAATTGTTAAAAGTCCAATTAAATTCTGATTTAATCGGACTTTTTTTATTATATACCTGTAACTGCCGGGTCCGCTGATAGCATAAGCCAAGGCAAGATATGTGTATAGACAAATCCGGATTAAATCCAGTATAAATCCTGAAAATAATCAGATCAATAATTAAGTAAACCTGTTTTAATCCGGTTTAAATTCGGATTTTAATTATTTTTTTATTAATTTTATAGTGGCTAATGCCTGAGGGAACTTTAAGGGAAGCATTGCCATCGGAAGCTTTTGTCGTTTTCTAATAAAAAACCGGGATATGGGTATAGCAAAATCCAACTTATTGAATCACCTGAAAGGAAGTGTCGGAAACATTATCCTTTATGAAGTGAACGGACAACTGAGAATGAGGAGTAAGACGGGACGGTATAAAAAATCGAAAAGTAGCCGGCAAAAGGCACAGAAGAACAGATTTAAAGGGGCAGCTTCATTCTATCACAAACTGGAAATGCCGATGTATATGACCTGGAGCGACGCCACACGCGGGCAAAACATCAGCGGATATAATCTGTTTATAAAAGAAAATATCCATAACTTCACAGAGACCGGAGAACCCGCCGCATTTTCAGGTCTGAAAATATGTTACGGCCCGCTTTATATTCCGGAGCATTTCGGAATGCAATATACCGCTCCGGACCTTATCCGTCTGGAATGGGATGCCGGGTATGAAAATCCGGGGTTCCGCGACGATTTATTACAAATAGCTATTTACGACAAAACCAGGATAGACGACGGCGAAATATACTGGCTGGAACATTGCGGAACAATACGGGCTACAGGGGAATATACATTTACCCTCCCGGCCGGAAGAGGTGAGGAAATCCATTTGTTTGCTTTTTTCAAAAACAAATACCGGAATATTTTTTCGGAAAGCCGCTTTCTGGGAACAGTGGTAAAGGAAAAATAAACTGTACCCCGGCAACAGAAATGAACGGGTTCATTTCGTTCTACTGCCGGTTTACATTATCTTTGCCGCCAGAATCAAGCTGTGCGGAATTATGAAAATGTGTATTGCAGAAAAACCGAGTGTGGCCAGGGAAATCGCTAATATTCTGGGAGCTACGAACCGGCGGGATGGGTATCTCGAAGGGAATGGCTATTGCGTGACCTGGACATTCGGCCATTTATGCACTTTACAGGAACCGGGAGAATACACGGAAAAATGGCAAAAATGGAACATGGGAACATTACCGATGATTCCTTCCAAATTCCGTATCCGGCTGATTGAAGACGAGGGAATAAAAAAACAATTCGCCATCATTGAAGAATTGGTTTCCAAGGCTGAAATGGTCATCAACTGCGGGGATGCCGGCCAGGAAGGGGAACTGATACAACGCTGGGTGCTCACAAAAGCCAAATGCAGCGTACCGGTCAAACGCCTTTGGATTTCCTCACTGACCGAAGAAGCCATCCGGGAAGGATTCGAAAAACTCATGGACGGCAAAGAATTTGATTCTCTGTATGCAGCCGGTTCCGCCCGGGCCATCGGCGACTGGCTGCTGGGCATGAACGCCACCCGGGCATATACCCTGAAATACGGCACCGGCAAAAATGTATTGTCCATCGGCCGGGTACAAACACCCACACTGGCACTGGTCGTGGAACGGCAAAAAGCCATCGAGAATTTCAAACCGGAAACCTACTGGGAAATCCGGACAAATTACAGGGACGGTATATTTTCCTGCCAGCGCGGACGTTTCAATAAAAAAGAAGAAGCAGAAGCCATTCTGGAAAAAATCACACCCCAGGAACTGGAAATTCTCAGCGTTGAACGTAAAAAAGCCATGGAACATCCTCCCAAACTTTTCGACCTGACATCGTTACAAGTGGAATGTAACCGCAAATTCGCTTTCACGGCCGAAAATACGTTAAAAATCATCCAATCCCTGTATGAAAAAAAACTGACCACCTATCCCCGTGTAGACACGAGTTTTTTACCCAACGACCAATATGCCAAAGTACCCAAAATCCTAAAGGCATTAAAACCTTACGAGGCCCTGACAAAACCGGTATTGGAAGGCGGTAAAATACGCAAATCCCCCAAAGTGTTCAACGATAAAAAAATTACCGACCACCATGCCATCATCCCGACAGGCGTATTCAGTTACGACATCTCGCCGGACGAGAAAAGAGTCTACGACTTGGTGGCCAGACGTTTCATTGCCGTGTTTTACCCCGATTGCGAAATGGCCAACACAACGGTAATGGCCAAAATCGGGGACGAAGATTTCAAGGCCACCGGAAAACAAATCATCAATCCGGCCTGGCGGGTGGTTTTCGGCAACAACACAGACAAACAAAACGAAGAAAACGTGCTGCCGGTTTACGAAAAAGGAGAACACGGCCCCCACACACCAGAATTGCAGGAAAAACAAACACAACCTCCGAAATATTATACAGAAGCCGATTTATTAAGAGCCATGGAAACGGCCGGCAAACAAGTGGAAGACGAAGAACTCAGGGACCTGATGAAAGAAAACGGCATCGGCCGTCCCTCCACACGCGCCAACATCATTGAAACCCTGTTCAAACGCCAATACATCCGCAAAGACAAAAAACGGATATCAGCCACCTCCACCGGCATAGAGCTGATAGATACCATCCAGAACGACCTGCTGAAATCCGCAGAACTGACCGGACAATGGGAAAAGAAACTGCGGATGATTGAAGACGGCACCTACCAGGTGACGGACTTCATGGAGGAACTGAAAGTCATGGTAAACGAAATTGTCCACTTTGTCCGGTATGCCTCTACCAAAACAATCACCGTGGAAGAAACCGGAACGGAAAAAGAAAAAAAAGACAAGCCGGAAAAAAAAGAACCGGAAAAGCTGAAATGTCCGAAATGCGGGCAAGGCGAGGTGGTGAAAGGAAAAACCGCCTGGGGATGCACCTTGTACCGGAAATCATGCGATTTTCTCATTCCTTTGGAAATACAAGGGAAAAAGCTGACCCAAAAACAGGTCGAAACGCTTGTACAAAAAGGAAGAACCGGAAAAATATCAGGATTTAAAACAGCTGAAGGCAACAGCTTTAATGCAATCATCGTTCTGGACGAAAATAAACATCCGAATGTGGAGAAAATCTAAAAAGTAATTAACTTTACAGCCAACAGAACCATAGGTTTGTGCATTCAGTGATATGAGCCAAAGTACTCTACCCTCATTTAAAACTATATTCCGGGAATTGTATCCCGGAATGGTAAGAATTGCTTTGTTTTATATTCACGACCTGCCAACGGCCGAAGACATTACCCAGGAAGTCTTTGCCAAACTCTGGGAAAAACGGAAGCAACTGGAAACGATAGACAACCTGAAAGGCTACCTTTCATATGCTGTCAAAAACCATTGTTTAAATCATCTGAAACACCAGCAAGTCATCACCAAACACCAGCAGGAATACCTGAAACAAATAGCCACGGATGACCGGCCCGACGAATTTATCCAAAAAGTACAGACTTCCTTGGGAAAACTTCCTCCCAAAAGGCGTCAGATTCTTGAAATGAGCATCGTTCAGGCCAAATCATATCAGGAAATAGCCGACCAGGAAGGCATATCCGTAAATACCGTAAAAGACCACATCAAAAAAGCTTACGCTTTCCTGCGCAAAGACATTCACCGGAATATCCCGGATTTCATTCTCTTCATTGCTTTTCAAACGGCAACTCTTCTGCAAACAGACAAAATAAATTGAGAAAAGTGTAGTTTTACTTGCAAAATTGAATGAAAAAAGCGTATTTTTAATTTACAAAAACATAAACTTTATGAAAATTCTGTGTTTGCCGGGAATTTTAGTGTTTTTTATCATCGGTTGCCACCGGAATAATCCTCCGGCAATACCGGACGGACCGGAATATTCATCGGCTGTACTCCGCTATTATTCCGAAAACATCAGAGACACCCTGAAAACAAAAGCAGCCTGTTTTCTGCTAAGCCATTTGCAACAACATCAGTACAGCAACACCGGCAAACCGGACAGCAGCCTTCTGACCAAAAATCAGTTTATAAAACACATCGAACACAAATTTCACCAATTGGACTCATGTCCCTGGCTAACTGGTATCAGTTTTGAAAATTTCAGCGAATACCTTCTGCCCGACAACATAGATTGTAAAACGGAAAGCACCCGGACCGGACCGTCAAATCCTTACCGGGAAAGATTCAATTACATCATCACACATTATGATGACTGCCTGAACTCTTCTTACCAACTGGTCAAACTCCTTTTAAAAGACCCTGCAAAAAGAGAAAAGACAACAGTAGCCGGAATCATACCCGAAATTCCGCTCCTCCGGGATTTAGGAATTCCGGCCACCATCGACTTCCTTCCGGTCACCAACCGGGAAAACCTGAAAAAAGCCTGGATGTTCATTCCCGACGACCGTCTTCAACCACAAATGCCCAACTACATGCATGCAGACCGCACCGGGAAAGTGTACCGGAAAACTTTCTCCCGTCAACCCATCCCCCAGCCTGCACCCGGAGAATATATACCGTCTTTCTTCCGGAATCCCTTCCAAAAAGACGTCACTTCATTATACCTGCATACCCGGTCAGTTACACTACCCGTTCCCAACGAAATAAAAGCACAGCATGCTTACCTGGCTATGTTTAACGATAGTGTATGGCAACCGGTAGCATGGGGAAAAATCGCAGACAATCACTGCCGTTTTGAGCAATTAGGTACTCAAAACATCTACTTGCCGGTATATTATCAGGATTCGCTGCCAAAAACCTGGACCGCCCCCTTTATACTGGAAACCAACGGAAAAATCTGTTATCTCACCGGAGACACAACGTCCGTCAACCTGACAATAAACAGAATGCGCCCTTATTACTACAACAGTGACCGCTTGAACAACTATTTTCCCGGCACTCACTTCGAAAGTGCCGATGATGCCACATTCAAGAACGGAAAAAACAAGTATGCTATCAACTACCCTCATTACCAATGGGGCCGAATCAAATTAACTCCGCCCTGCCAAAAACGTTACTGGCGGCACACCGGTCACCCCAGATTCCCGTATTATCTGGCAGAATTACAATTTTTGGACACCACAGGCCAGGTGTTATCCGGCAAATTCTTCGGTCCTGACATTCAAAATGCGGAAACCATAACCGACAACAACCCGGATACCTATAAAGGATATAAAGGCTGGATTGGCGTAGACCTCGGGAAACCGGTATTTGTTTCTGAAATCCGCTACCTGCTGACCTTACCGCACCGAATCCGCAAAAACCACCATTATGAATTGCTTTATTTTTATGAAGGCCGGTGGCAATGCGCAGCAGCCCGCACAGCTCCCGGCGAAGAAATCACATTCCCGGCAATCCCGGCAGGATTTCTCTACCGCTTAGCCGATACAGAGCGGAATGAATACAGCAATATTTTCACCATCCAAGACCAAAAAATACAATTCCGGTAAAATAAAAGTCCATGAAAAAAATCCTTTTCTTTATTATCCTATTTTCTTTGCTCTGCGGAAGTTGCCGGAACTATTCCGCCCGGGTGGAAAAAGTATTGAAATACAGCGGACCAAACCGGCCGGAACTGGAAAAAGTACTCCGCCACTATTCCCGGAATCCGCAAGACAGCCTGAAACTCCGGGCAGCTCTGTTTCTAATTGAAAACATGCCGGGACACTATACGCTGGAAAGCGAAACCCTTCAAAAATACCGGGATAAACTGGATTCAACAAAAGGAATCGAACAGCACGTCAAAAAAATGATGCAAACTATCCCCTACCACTATCCGGAACAACGAAGTCAAATGACCATCCGGGAAGACGTAAAATACATCCGGGGAGATTATCTGATTTCACGCATAGACAAAGCCTTCTCCCAATGGCACGAAAACCCGTGGCTCAAAGATACGGATTACGAAACTTTCCGGGATTATCTTCTGCCCTACCGGATTGAATATGAACCGCTGGATTACTGGCGGGATTCCATCTCTGCTTTTCAGGACCATATCAACGAATGCCTGAAATGGTATGACAACAGCCAGCGCAGTTTGCAGGAATTCGCCAATATGTTTTTCCTTTTCAACAACAATCTGCCACATAAAGTGATAGACCCTCTGTACCAGAATTATCAATACGACTGTACTTCTACCAGTCTGACAGAACTTTTCGCCATGTACATCATCGGTATACCGGCAGCTATAGACTTCACCCCGGGATTTGCCAATCACAACGGCCGCCATTACTGGACAACCACCATAGACCCACGGGTCAATAATGCAGAATGCTATCAGGTTAAACTAAACACAACAGGCAAAATATACCGCCGGACCTACGCTCATCAACCTACCCCCAAATACACAGGCAAAGAATATATCCCTCCTTTTTTCCGGAATCCGTTCCAAAAAGATGTTACCGCACTTTACCTGCAAACCTGCGACGTCCGGCTCAAAATCCGAAATCCGGCATCCAACCGCTACGCTTATCTGGCCACTTTCAATGATTTGCAATGGAAACCTATTGCTTATACAGAAATCAAAAAGAAACGCGCCACTTTTAAAAACATGGGCAAACACATCGTTTATCTGCCGGTATGTTATGACAGCCGCGAAGAAATGCAACCCGTTGCCCCTCCTTTCATCCTTCACAAAAACGGCTCCATACAATACCTCAACTGCCGCCGGGATTCCTTACAAACTCTGATTCTGAAAAGGAAATACCCGTTTCAAAGTTTATCGGACTATTGGACCAAAGCATTAATAAACACCCGGTTCGAACGGGCAGACAACCCTGCCTTTAAACAGGCAGAGACAGCAGCCATGATTGAAAAACAACCCGACAACAGCATCAATAGCATTAAAATTACCAATCCCGTTCCCAAAAGATACTGGCGGGTGGTATTTCCGGGTACAGGAAACTATCTGGCAGAACTTCAGTTTTTCAACCCGCAAGGCCGGTTAAAAACAGGTAAACCATTCAGTCCGAACTCAATCAGAACCCAGGTATTATTCGACAATGACCCGCTGAGTAATGTATACATATGGGACTGGCTGGGCATGGATTTCGGACAACCGGAAAACATTACGGAAATCCGTTACCTGCCCCGGAACGACGCCAATGGTATTTTTCCGGGCGACGAATACGAATTATTTTACTACTGCTTCCCCGAAGGTTGGGTATCTATGGGGAAACAAGTAGCCACCACTTATTCACTGACTTATAAAAACGTGCCCGCAGGCACACTATATTGGCTCCGGAACCTTACCGCCGGAGTCGAAGAAAGAATCTTTACCTGGGAAAATAATAAAGCCCGGTTCTGGTAATGTACTACATAAACCCATCTGTATTTTAACCATCTCCAAACACTTAAACACAATTTTTCACGATCAACTATTTATCCCCCTGAAATACCAACTTCTTAATAAGAAGATAAAGATGTATATAAACATCTTATATTTTCCTCATACACACAACCACCCTTTTTAAATATAAACTTGTCTTTGGGAAAACGTTCGTTAAATTTTGCGGAAATCCGCAAAATTTAACGAACTGACGAAAGATGAACAGGTAACAACAAAAGAAAGTGTGCGTTACAAATTAGTGCAAAATATTTAAAATGAAGTGCTTGATTTTAAGAAAAAAACAGACCGGTTATTTACAAATATGAATCAATCATCCGGTGAAGTTTAACACTTGATAAACTTCAGGTATTTTATAAACTTTTGACTAAAAAAAACAACCTTTTCTCTTCCACGACAGAAGTAGAAGAAGGTGCAGACACCAAAACCATCTATTGCTACAATTTCAGCGACAACGTTATATTGCCGAATAAAGCAAAAAACGCCGGCAGCGAATATTTCGGCTGGATTAAAGCAAGGGCATTCAAAATTGTAACAAAAAAATAACACCATGAAAAAAGGATTATTTATTTTATTACTCATTGCAATTCTGCTTCCTGCTCATGCGCAGGAAAGCGGAATCCGCTTTTTCCACGGAACGTGGGACGAGGCCATAGCATTGGCAAAGAAAGAGAAAAAGAAAATCTTCGCGGATTTTTTCACGGAGTGGTGCGGTCCCTGCCTGAACATGGCACTGACAGTATTCCCGTTACCGGAAGTAGGGGAAGCCTACAACAAACATTTCATTTGCCTGAAAATTGACGCGGAAAAGGGCGAAGGACGCAAATTAGCAAAAAAATACGGAATTCATTCCTACCCGTCCTACATCTTTATCAATCCCAAAAACCAGGAAATGATACACCGCAGCGGTGGTAATAAACCGGCTGCCGATTTCATTGCAGACACCAAAGGTGCGCTGAATCCCAAACTCAGTTCTGTCTATCTGACTGAAAAATACAAAAGCGGCAACTACGATGACAAATTTCTGATTGATTATATCCGTGGTCAGAAAACCTCCGGAAACCGTAATCTGCAAAAGGATTTCGACAAATTAATCAACATGGGACACAAGCTGACCGAACGGGAAATCTGGGACCTTTACCGGGAATGTATCACCGGTTACCAAAATCCGTATGTGAAAGAAGTGGCCGATAATTATGATGAATTCGTCCGTTTGTTCGGTAAAAAAGAAGTAGACGAAAAACTCACCGAAGCAACAGCATACGCACCGATCGAATTTACCCAATCGCTGCCCGAGTTTGACGGTAAGTATTATAACCTGAAAACGGCTGAACTGAGCGGTCTGTTCCGTCAAAATAAATACGACGAAGCCTGGGAAATGGTGGACCAGCTGGCACAGGACCCGAAAATCGATCAAACTAAGTTCGTCAAACTGTTATCGTTCTATACCCGGGTAAATCCGGATTATAACGATAACAAACTGACTTTCGAGCAGTTGGCGAAAAAAGTAAAATATACCCGCTATGTTGCCTATAATATGTATGACCGCGATGAAGCCATGCCACACTATTATTATGCCACCGCATTGGAATACCTGATCAAAAGGGCACAGGAAGAAGGCAGGCAGATTCCCGCCGATGTCTATGAAACTCCGGCCTACGGGAAAGAAAAGTACGATATGCGGCATCCGCTGCTTAAACAAAAACCGGGTAGGAAAGCAAAGAAATAAAAGACTAAAGTATAATTGATGGTCCCTGCGGGGGACCATCAAACTTTACAAACATTAGCATCTTATTTTATATACCCTTTGGCTTTAGCATTTTCCATCAGCTTTTGCATAGTTTGCATAGCGATTTGCTGGGCAATGGGCATCGTTTCCATAGCAATTTTGGTATTGGATGCTGCCAATTTTTTGCCTACAGGTGATTCATAGAAAGCGACAATGCCTTGAATATCCTGCAAAGTAAGGTATTTTTGATAAATGGGAATAATCGCTTTGATAATCTCATCATACATGGTGTTCATTGTTTTTTCCATGTCATCCCAGAATGCCTGAGGCGCGTCAGGAGCCTGTTGCTTCACCATTGCAACAATTTGAGGTGCCATTTGTTTCATCGCATCCAAACTGTTGGATACTTCCAACATTTTCGTCATAGCAGCCTGATATTCTTTGTCGGCGGATGATTGTGCCTGAGCAGTAAAAGCAAGAGTGAGGCATAACAAGAAGGCTGAGAATAATGTTTTCATGATATTATTGATTAAAAACTAAATTGAACACGCGCCTGAACTACGTCAAAACTATTTTTTCCGCCTAAAGCCGTTCTGCCCGGCATCATCCGGATATAGTTTATCTTGGCAGCCACAAATCTATTAATAAAATAATTCATACCCAAAGAGACATCAGACATGCAGCCTCCCCGTATACCGGCATCATTCAGATTAACATTGTCGTAACGTACCAGGACTTCCAGACTTCCCTGGTCCGGATTGACAACCATTCCGGTTACGGAATTATAATTGTGTTTCTCTCCCAGTATCATATAACCGGCCTGTATGTAACTCCCTTCTGCATTATAATCGGGAGCGGCAAAACGGTTCAGATGAGACAGGAAATACTGTCCTTGCATATACCATTTGTTGTAAAGCAAAATCACTTCAAGGTCGAGTTTCCACTGGTTTATCACCTGCTCCACCCGGGCATCCAAAATTGTATTCTCTTTCTTAGATAACAAATCGGTAGGAGCACCGCCGCTATAGCTGATTTCCGAAGCATTACTGCAAAAGCGGGGAGCTACTCCGATATGAACAAGCTTCTTATCCTTCATAAAAGGCCGTCCCACCCATTTGGCCGCCAGAATATACCCCTGATTCAAAGGCTTCGGTTTGTCAATGTCTCCGTCGCTGAATATCCCGGCTATAACATTTACCCACTTCCGGTTATACGCATACGTGAAACCCATTTTCCGTTTATCCCCCAAAATTTTATCGGCAGTTGCATTGGCCAAAAAACGGAAATTGGCTGTTCCGACCCGGGCATTCCCGAACGGCTCGAAATAATACCCAAGCCGGAACATATGGTCTCCCAGCGTATAATTGAGATATATGTCTCTGAATGCGATTTTAGTATCCCCGTAACCCAATTCAATTTTCCCTTCCCAATGCTCAAGAAAACGGACATTCGCTCCTATGCGGATATCATTCACCTGAAAACCGGTAACCGTAGAATCCCTGTTTATCACTCCTCCGTCAAAAAACACCCGGCCGGAAATCTTCCAGCTGAATTGCTCTTTTTCACCTCCTGCAATCTGGGCTGCCGCAGGATTTCCCCACCATACTCTACTTATAATCAAAAAGGTTACTACAAGATATTTCATCGCTTATTCATCACATTTTTGGTGCTACATAATTACCAACGGAATCTCCTTTCTTTAATGTAAGCTTCAGCACATAAATCTCATTGCTCTTTGCTTTAGGTGCCTGAATTACATATTCGTTCTTGGTACTCTTTTCTAATTTCAAGGGTGCGGAAGAACCGAGAGGAATACATTGGTCTATCACGGTTCCTTGCGGCACATTCACTTTCAATTGCCCGGTTGCCGGATGATTTGTAACCACCATATACAAAGCATTGGTTTTCGGATTAGCCGTGAAATACCCCCACTTCTGTTCCTTAAACTTCGCCATTCCGCAATCATAAATGGCTTCCCCGTTCTTCGCCATCCATCCGCCGATTTGTTTAGCCAATAGCTGTTCCTCCTTGCGGATGCTTCCGTCGCTTTTCGGGCCGAAATTTAATACAAAATTTCCGTCTAAAGAAGTAGCTTTCGCTATCATTTCTATTAATTCATTGGCATTTTTAATATGCCCTTTCCAACTGGAATGGTAACCCCACTGATTTTCAGGGATAGTCATCACAGCCTCCCAGTCGTTAGGCAACGCAGCATCAGGCAAACTCCGTTCCCATCCTTGCTCATAATCGCCCATCAGGTTTTTGTTAGAATCGAAATGACGTGCGCCCTTCTCATCCACCCGCAAACGGCTGCCGCAAATAATGTCCGGTTTCAATTCATGCATTCTCTGCTCAATATCATACGTAAATGAACCGCTCTTCACCATAGACGGGTCCCATGTCCCGTCAAACCAGAATCCTTTCACCTCCGGATAATTGGTGATTAATTCCGACACCTGATTCAGGGTAAACGTCTTAAACCGTTCGAAAGCCAGACTGTCTTCCCGGGATTTTACCGAACCTCTCCAATCTTTATGATTCCAGTCAATGATGGAAAAATAAAAATACACATCAATTCCTTCGGCCGTATAGGCATCCACATACTCTTTCAGCAAATCCCGTCCGAAAGGCGTATTGGCAATCGTGTAATCCGTATACTTGCTGGGCCACAGGCAAAATCCCTCATGATGCTTGGTAGTAATCACCGAATATTTCACTCCCATATTCTTAGCAATCCGTGCCCATTCCCTTGCATCAAATTCCGGTAATACCATTTGTTCCGTCAGTTTTTCATACTCGGCATTGGGAATCCGTGCCCCGGACTTAATCCATTCGGCTGCACCGTTATAACATTTCCCCTTCCAGTAACCGCCGGGAATGGAATACAAGCCGAAATGGATGAACTGCCCGAAACGATTGTCACGCCAACGCTGCATCGCCGGGTCCGTCCGCTTTCCGATTCGCTGTGCCCCGTATTTTAAAGGAATAGCTTCTTGTGCCTGAGCCGTTACGGTGACCCATGTTAAAAACAAACACAAAACAAAAACCAATTGTTTTTTCATAAAATTCATATTAAATGTTATACAAAATTTTTATAGAAATGTTTCTGCACTTCCGGCAAAACAAAATTGAAACACGACAACAGACAAGCAAAAGTAAGTAAAATCGAAAATTCCCTTCCTTCCGGTAATTTCGATAGCGTATCAAATTGTTACGTTTTTATCTCAAAAAAAAGAGACGCCAACATCTTAATACGGATTTTGACGTCTCCACAATCTTATCGGTTTCCCGATTTATTCAATTCCCACCCTAAAATCTGCAATAGCAATGCAGGAACGGGTCCCCGTTGTCCATTGCTCCACTTCCAACTTCAGATAACGGTAAGTCTGCATCTTATCCAACGATATACTTATTTCAGTATCCGAATAATTAGAAATCACATAGGCCTTTTGTATGGGTGTAAAATCACTGCCGTCATTACTGCCATACAAAGAAACAGCTTTGGGATTAAAAGCCGCATTCCCACTGGTAGTCCGATTACGTAATTTATAATAATTGAAAGAAGTTGCCTCCTGCATATCAATCGTCACCGTCACGGGCTTAACCCCTTTCAAACCACTATACGTTACTCCCGGTTTCACCCACATGACACAGGTTGTGTTATTATCGTCTATCAAGCATTCTTTTCTTCCATCCACGTCCTTATCGCCGGTTACATTAGCACCTTCAATAGCAGTAACTTTCCAATTCTTACGATCCGCTTCTCCGAAATTGACATCCGGGAAAGTAGTTGCATCCGGTTCGTTGTAAAAGTCAAACTCGGTAACATCAGTTACAGGACCATATTCAAAATGTTTCCAGAACTCACCCATTTTCTGACCTCTTTCGGTTTGCAGCCAATCCGGAAACAAGGCAATGTATTTTCGTGCAGCCTTGGAAAGAGAGATTCCCCAATCATCAAAAAAAGGCAACATATTGGCTCCGGCATATTCGGTTACTCTTTTGGCAAAAAAATCTTTCTTTCCCTGGTCATTATTTTCATAATCCTGACTGATACGATTCTGTATACCCAAGTACTTATACACTCCCCAGCCCAATCCGTATGCCAACTGGATGTACGGACATATCTGCTCATCACCGGAACGTTTTTCAAAGTCCTTGTCAGGCGACGCCTTGGAAACATAATTGGCAGTTACTCCCTGAAAAGCAGTCAGGCGCGTTCCTGATGCCCAATAACCCAATTTCGCATAATACCATTTAAAAATATTGATATTACAAGTCACCTCTGTCTGAGAGCTCCATTTCCATTTAGCGTTCTGGAAATTATGTCCGTTTTCATGAAATAATCCCCAATGCCCGGCATTATTCAATTCCACAACATCCACCATCCGTTTTTCATAGCTTTGCCCAAATACGGTCGGATACCCCGAATGCGCAGCACCGCCACACATCTGAAAATCACAATAACTTCTCCACGGCACCATGATTGCCCGCCTGCTGTCAGGAACTGTAGCCGGTTGCGTATCGTCTTCAATAAAACCAAAATAATCATTATAACACACCCGTACAAATTCATTGTAAAAATCACACACTTTTTGCGGATCGGGCACATTCCGCAAATCAGAGGTCCGGATTGTCAGAATATATCTTTTTGCCCGGATTTCCCCGTAAGGGACTTTTGTTTTGGCAATCATCTCTCTCCAGGCCTGTACATCATCTCCTTCTACAAAATCCGGTGATTTAACCGCTCCCCGGATTTCAAATTCATACTCGTCTGTAAGTCCGGCTTCAAAAGTCAGGTAAATCCCGCCACCAAAATAATTATAAACCCGGTTTTCCCCCACCTTCAAGGCACCGCTTTCCCGCACATAGGAATAACGTTTCTGCTCACCTACAGCTCCGCCTCCGGTACAAGGCCTCTCCAAATTACAACGGTTTATGTTAATGATATAATTCACTTTCTTTCCTTCCAGTTCGGGAGGAACAACAATGGTAATCACTTCTGCCGGAGCGGCATAATACCCCGTACTGAACAACGGTGTTGTCGGATTGGCACTCATGGACGGAGCGGCATTTTTATAATAAGGGCTGATTTTCACCCGGGCACTGGCAATACGAGGTTCCGACTCATCCACCTCTCCCGGATAAATTTTTACCCAATCAATCATCGGATTCTCCATTTTTTCCACCCAATCGGGCAATAAAGTCGAATCCTGCGCTTCAGGCACCCAAAGCAACGAACTTTCGGAAAGACGGTCTTTCTCGCAGGCAACGGAAACGGCCGCCACCATACCGGTCAAACAGACCAGTTTTATTTTTTGCATCAAAGATTTCATGACTTATATGTATTAATTTTTACCTAACGCATTTTGTTTCAGGAACCAGTTCTCAGGAATCATTAATTTCTCTTTATAAACTTCACGCTCTGTTTCAGGAAATTTTGCACTCAAAGGTTCAGCCATAATTTCCGGCTTTCCCCATCTTTGTGCAGAGCGCATCAAAGCAAAATAACGTTTCCCTTCATAAGCACATTCCAATGCCACCTCATTGAGTATTACGCTATCTATGGCTTTTTCCTTTTCATCTTCCGTCATGCCATCCGTTACCGGATTGACGGCAGCCATCTGCATCCGGCCGCGAACGCCTTCGCAAGACTTTAAATTAGAAGGAAAAATAGGATTATTAAACGGTTTATTAAAATAACCGCCATTGTTCCAATAGCTCTTCAATCCGTTCATAAAAGCAAGCGACTCGGTAAACAAGTGCAAGCGATTCAAACATTCGGCTATCATCAAATGAACATCGGCAGCCCGGTAGACCGGAATCGTAGCATCCCGTTCTTCCGGGGCTTTCCCATAACTATATTTAAGAATGTACTTCTGTCCTCCGGAAAGGGAATACGTACAAGACACACCCCGGTTATCCCCCTTCTTTCCGGTCGTGGTCAATTGCCCGCCAAAAAGAGCGACCATCCGGTCGGTAGGCCGTAAGTAATAAACATTCGGAGTGACCGGAGAAAAATAATAATGCAACTTATTCACCTGCTGACGGGTATAATCATAAGGAATCCCCGTTATTATTTCAGCTTCCGCGCTGGTAACAGACGCACAAAATATATCCCGCCATTTACTTTGAGTGGCATTTGCCGCAAAGGCTGCCACCGTAAAGGTGTTCTCGTCCCCGCTATCCCGAATCAAATTTAAAAACTGATCCAAAGCTAATTTATACTCCTGTTTCCACAAGTATACTTCTCCCAGCAACGCATTCGGATGTACTCCGATGCGATTCCAACCTTTATCCTCGGTATAAGTGATTAAATTCCAATCCAGTGTAACCATTCCGTCTATTCCCCCGACACCAGTCTGTAAGTGCCTGACCAACAAATCCAACAAATCTTCAAACTTCACCATGGTCACAGCCGGTTCTTCGGAAAAATCTGAAAAAGAAAAATCATGCCAAGCCACTTCTCCATAAATTTTACCCAACATCAAATAAGCCCATGCCCGGAAACGAAGCGTTTCAGAAATCATCCCTCTGTAAATATTATCTTCTATCACCCCCGGATTGTTACGCTGAAACACTATTGCATTCCGTAAAAAATCATTACACTCCAAAATCACTTTATAAAACACATCCGATTGTGTAAGGCTGTTATCCTCATCATCCTGGTAACGATATACATTCCAAAAATCCACCGGAGCGTTTTCGGTGGGCTCCATCAAATCTCCCCTCAATTCCGTAATAAAAAGGGCCTGTTCGGCAGCATCCTGAAAAAAGGCAGCATTCCCGATAAAAGCAGCATATAGTTCCGAGCGTTTTTGAAAATGATCCTCACCTAACAATATATCATCCGCATCTGCGCTGAAAAAATCATCACAAGATGTAAAAAAAAGCACCAGCAGTAAGAAAGCACCGATTAAAATATTTCTCTTTTCCATAGATACACAGGTTAAAAATTCAACTTAACGCCTAATCTCACCGATTTAGCCAAAGGAAATTTACAAAGATCAAAACCGGCATATTCCGGACTATAAGAATATCTGAATTCCGGATCAAAACCGATGTATTTAGTCAGGGTAAACAGGTTCTGAGCAGTTAGATATAATTGTATCTGATTGAAAAATCCTACTTTTTCCGTAAAAGTATATCCTAACGTAACATTCTTCAACTTCAAATATGAACCGTCTTCCACCCAACGGGAAGAAAAACGGCTATTCCCGATAGCATCCCCATACACAGCCCGCGGAATATCCGTCTGCTGCCCGTCATACGACCAGCGACGTTCAGCCACTGAGGACTGATTCTCGTAACCGTTCAGAGATTCAAAACTCCGGCGGGTGGCATTGTAAATTTTATTTCCATAACTATAAGTAAACTGAGCCATTAAATCAAATCCCTTATAGCGGAAATAGGTAAAAAAACCACCGGCTATATCAGGCGCAGCTGTTCCTAAGCACACCAGATCCTTTTCATCAATACGGTTATCTCCGTTCAAATTCCGGAATTGAATATCTCCGGCACTAAACCTAACTCCCGCATGGGACTCCAAAGCAAGTTCTTTGGCTTCCGCTTCACTGGCAATAACTTTTTCAACCTGGTAGCCATAAAATTGATACGGAGCTTCTCCGACTTTGTTCAATAACATCGTCCCGTCAGAAAATTGAACAATCTCTTGCCCTGTTTTCCCTAATTTTACAATTTCGCTCTTATAATGAGTTATATTTCCTCCTATAGTCCATTCAAAATTTTTGTTTTGAATCAAAGAAGTCTGCAAACTGAAATCAATGCCACGCGTCTTAATTTCTCCCGCATTGTCATACACATGTCCAAAACCATAGACAGGAGCAACTTGCTGTTTCGTCAGCATATCCTGGGTACGTTCTTCAAAAATTTCGGCAGAAAAACTCAAACGACGGGCCAAAGTGGCAAAATCCAACCCGATGGTAGTCGTATGTACCACTTCCGGTTTTAATTTCGTATTCGGTAGATTTCCACGAACCAAACCGGTAATCTCCCGGAACATCTTACTGGAATAATAATATTTGGAGTAATGAGAAGAATAACGACTGTTGGTCAACTGGGAATATTCCCCGCGGAGCGTCAGCTCATCAATTCCCCTCACCTCCCTCAGTAAAGAAGTATTCGCAAAACGGATTCCGGCCTGCACAGAAGGCAAATATTTGAAAAGAGCCGCATTCTCACCGGTCGACGAAGAAGCATCCGCTGTCAGGCCCAAAGTTGCAAACAATTGATGTTTATAATCGTATTGCGCCTGAGCATATATATTCATCCAGTTCCAGGTGTTGATGTATCCGAAAATATTTTTATCTACATATCCGGTAACACTATTCAACGTTTTATAAAAATCCGAACTGGTATTGGTCCCCGTCCCGCAATCGGACTCCCAATGGCTGGTCAGCATCTGATAACCGAGCATCACATCTACCTGATGAATATTTCTGAATACATTATGATATTCGCCGAAACCATTAAAATAAATGTTTCTACCCTGATTAACAGCACTTCTCACCGTATTTTTAGCCAAGCCCTCACTCAAAGGTGCTATCGCCAAAGAACTCTTCCCACCAATAAAAGCCTGTTCATGATTATAATTATAATATAATCCGAATACACCGCCAATTTTAAATTTACTGCTAAACTGATAATCCAGACCCAAATTCACCAATACGTTATAAACCTGGCCGTTTTCCTCAACCTGTGACACTAATGCCGCCGGATTACTCACTCCGATAATATCGGCCCGGGGATTCCGGACACCGTTTACATAAGTCTCCACTTTTGAAAAAGTCCCTAATGACCGTCCTGTCTCATTTTTTTCATACACACTGAATAACGGTGATTTATGAAAAGAAGCCAGAATCGGATTTGTCTTCGGACTGATGCCTTGTTCCAGCATATCGGTTTCGTTGTATGAAAAACCGACAGAAGCAAACATTTTCAACCGCTGTGTAATGTTCATATTTGCGTTAAAACGGGCATAATAACGCGAATCCTTCGTATTCTTCAATACCCCCTGCGTATTCATATAGCCTACGGTCAGCATATAATTGGCAATGGCGTCCCCACCCTTGATTTTCAACATATTTTCAGTGGAAATCGCTTTATCATAAATTTCTTCCTGCCAATCCGTATTATTATCATACACATAATTATAGTGATAAGACGGGTCGTCCTTCAGGAAAGGAAATTGGTCCACCAGCGCAGCCATATCGAACGTAACGGTTTCGCCGATATCACCAATATAACTTTTAAAACTTCCGGCATCCATCAACGGCATCCGGGTATTCATCCATGACACACCATCCACGGTATGAAATTCTACTTTTGTTTCCAGGTCGGTCGCTTTTTCAGTATTTATCACCAACACCCCGTTAGAACCCATGGCTCCGTATTTCAAAGCATCAGCACCTTTCAGAAAAGAAATGCTTTCAATATCTTTCTGATTAATCATACCGTAAACATTTCTGGAAAAACCGCTGATAATCTGCGATTCGTTATTGTCCACAATATACGGTACACCATCCACAACCATCAATGGCATATTTGAAGAAACTAACGAACGGATTCCATGCAGATTAATAACGGCACCTTCACCGGGCATACCTCCTTTGGATAGGACAGAGACCCCGGGAATCATACCGTAGATGCTTTCATCAGGAGTCGCATTTCCCTGATAAAGGTCTTTCCGGTTAATGGAAAAAGAACTTCCCTTTTTATCCCACACATCCAATATACCGGCAGAAGAAAGCGTCTTGTTGGTATAACGCAACGTATTTTCCGGCAACAAATACACTTCCAATTGTGTACGTTTGCCTAAAAATAACTGTTTTTGCATGAATCCCCGAAGTTCAAATGTCAATACAACATGAGCATCGGCAACCTCTATCTGAAAAGCTCCTTCCTCATCGGTAATGGCGGATTTATTCAAATTGCTTCCCGCCACCCGGACCTGCGCAAGGGGAGTTTTACTGACCGAATGATATACTTTTCCGGTCACGACGATTTTTTCCTGGCCCGACACAACAGTCACCAGAAAAAGAAATAACAACGTACCTATAAAACTTATCTTGTTCATCATAATATCTTCAATTAATAGATTGACGACGGATCGGCAATCAGTTTTATTCCATAAATGATAAGACGGGCATCTCCGCCGGAAATATGTTCCGTTTTAACTTTCACTTCCGTCAAACCGCTTTCCGCAGGTATAGTAATTTCACCCATATCGAAATACTTGGCATCCTGACCAGTCTTACTACCAATATTCCATTCTTTCGTAACCACCATACCATTAATACTTATCGTTTGTTTTCCGCACTGATAAGGCCGGAAAGCCATCTGTACCTTATACGTCCCCGGAACCACCCGGGCGGCCACCGTATTTCCCCGGGCATCCGTATCGGTCATCGTCCAGGTAAACGAACGTTCAGGCGCGTTCGCCACATAATAAATGGATATATATTTTTTGCTATTCCAGGTATAAGCAGAGTTAAAATTATCTTTAATATTGGTCAGTGTGACAAACTCTTTCTTCTGATTGTCATCCAACTTCTGATAAGCGGCCGACAGCAGATTTTCATAACTCTTGACCAATAAATTCTGCGGTACATGCATTTTTTCCATCTTATAGACTAAACCGTTGCTGGCTTCATAAGGCGAGCCGGCTATTTTCTGATAAGCCGTACGCCAGTCTTTCTGAAATACCGACTCTAAAGCAACGTGAGAATCATAATTTTCTATTTTTCCGTTATAGAAAACAGCCTTCATTATCCAGTCAAAAAACTCAAGCGTATCCGACTCCGTCAATCCGCGTCCGTAGAAATCAGAAACTTCCGTAATGGCCTCCCGCACGACATCATCACTGGGCAAAAACAGCGTATAATCGTTGTTTTCATCCTGAATGTCAGCCTTGGAAAAAAAAGAATTATTAATAGAAAAAACCGAATCATACACCGTATTTCCCGTTTCATTGACACCTATCGGAAAACTGAGGTCCGGACGGAACAATGTATCACTCTGCGACAATAAATAATTCCTGAATATCGAATACTCCTCGCCGGCATTCATCATGTATTCAAATATACTCTGGCGAGGCAGCATTGGTTCAGCCACTTCATGAATCACCCCATTAGCACACAGCTGATTCATATTTAACACCTCTATCCCGTCCAAAGCATAATCCGGAGCATTTCCCCGAAGCACCAGATTCTTACCGGACAACATCTTGATAATCTTCCCATCGGACAATTTCGGAGTGTAAAGAGCCATATTGTTGATATGATTCTTTACCAACATCTCACGGCCAACAGAATCCAGACCGGAAAGATCCGGCATATTTTCATTACCGATGGTCCAGCAAGTCAGAATCTGATTCTTCGCCAGTTCCTGTCCCGCAACTGTAGACTGAATCAGACTAAAAAATTCTGAATATTCCGGTTTTTCCTGCAAATACTCATATAAATTGCCGGAAAAACGGTTACCTTCACCCTGTTCATCATTCTCAAAATGCTTATCCCAGGTATTTTCACAAGAAATCAGACCGAATATGCCGAATGTGAATAATATTGCCAATTTTCTCATCTTTAAAATCAATTTACCGGTTCAAAAAGTATATAATCCAGTTCCATCAAACCGCTACGGACAACCGTTGCGCGCAACGTATGGCCACTTGTTTCCGTAAAGTTGATGATTCCCAATGCACTCAGTTTTCCGGAATAACCCGTACTCTTGAAATCCACCGGAGCCCCGATATTCCTACCGGAATCCCCGTTCTTCGGGTCAAAAGAAAATTGATAACATCCCCGGGTCGGCGCATAATGATAATTAACACTCACCCTGTATTTCCCCCTCACGATGGTAGGCAAATCAAATTCGACCCAACCGATTGCTCCCAGACTAACCTGAACAACATCAGTATAATCCAAAGCGATTCCCCATCCCGTACGTCTGTGATACTGCACTGTTCCGCCACCTTCCGGAATAGTACGCCAACGCACATAAGGAAAACTGACGGTATCTAAATCGTATGTCCCGCCACCACTCCGGTAAAAAGGAATAGAAGCATACTCCGGATAATAATTTTTATCAGACAATTCTATTTTAACGGTTGACAATTTGGGCACAAATACCGGCATCAAATGATCAATTTCATGATAAATGCCGTTCACTCCCTGCCTGTTATAGGCACTGTCTACCAAATGCACATATTGCTCCAAATCAGCATCACGATTAATCACCACTTCATTGTCCACATCCTCCACCATTATCATTTCATTGTTGGCCAGAGTTTCTATGTTTTTGACATTTTTCCCTTTGTCAAAATCCACCAAATCGTTATATGACTGCATACCTGACAAAATATGATAAGCCATATATTTATAAAAAGGATTGGAAACCTCCGTATAGTTATCCTTCTCCGGAGAATATTCCCGGACAACATCGTCCACCCCGTTCATGCCAGCTTTTTTAAACACTTCATCCGGCACAACCATCGCAGTTACAAAAGATTTTCCACCAGTATGCAAACGTCCGGTTCTGTGCAGAATCGGTTGCAAACCGGCTTTCTCCACAGCCGCCGTAAAAATAGAATAACGGGGATTCGACTGTAACAATTCCCATACAGAACGTATTTCCGGATCCAGCATTTTATCCAGCACGTGAATATAACCGTTCAATACTTCAATATCTCGGTTCATAATGCGGGCATAATCATTGATATATATATCACCACCCACAAATTTGGAAATCAGATAATCTCCGGAAACCATCGTATCTCCCAAACGACCGTTAGTCATGATTTTTGTCTGATACTCATTCCCGGCCAAGATATGATATTTCACCAAATGCAGGACCTCGGCTTCAGGAATATCATCCACACTCTGGTATCCCTTACCGGCCAAATATTCGTTTACCGCCTGATCTGTCGGTACAAAACAGGTAAAAGTCGTCTTCACATTCAATATGCTGAACATATTTGCTCTCCGGAGTAACTTCACCCATGCTGAAAAATTACCGTTTTCCTCCAACCAGGTTCCAGCCGGTTCTCCTTCGCGGACAGCATAATCATTTCCTTCGTTCGGATCATTACACCCAATCGGCAAACTCACCAAGACAACGAATAACAAATAACATATTTTTTTCATAGCGACAGCATTTTAATCTTCAACATAATAAGGATTTTGCGTCAGGATTCCGCTATTGGCATCGATTTCTCGCTGAGCAATCGGCAGATAATATCCTCTCGGATCCTGTAATTTCTGAATATAAATGGGACGGAATTTTGCACTGATATTCTTCAATAATAATTCTATCAGCATATCCTTGTATTTATAATCATCCCGGTGAGCGACACGCAGGATATCAAACCAACGTTTTCCTTCTCCGACAAATTCACACAACCGCTCATTTAAAATCAAGTCCAATGCATCTTTTTGATTATCGGGAACTGCCGGATGGATAGTAAAACCGGCACGTTCACGTATGATTTTCACCAAATCAAAAGCTTCCTGAAAACCTTCCGCATTATTTTTCAACATCACCAAAGCCTCGGCTTTCATAAAATAAATCTCCGGTAAACGATAAAAAATCCAATTGCCGTAACGGGAATTTCCGGAACGCTGCGCATCACTGGAGTAATAAGGACGATTGCCGATATATTTCCAAACTTTGTTGTTGTCACCCACATAAGTGACATCAGTTCCCCTGGCATCCGTCTCACGCCCTTTGGTAAACAATTCCAATGTAGTCTGCGAAATGACATAGCGGGGCGTGGTATAAAACCAAACCGGCAAATTATTGGTTCCACCGTTTCCGGTTCCCCACTGCAATTCAAAAATACTTTCCGAAGAATTTCCCGGCCAAAAAATTTCAAACCACTCGTCTTTTTCTGCCAATTGATAAGAATTGGTTGCAAAAATCTGGTCACAGGCATCAATACACTCCTGATACCGTCCATTCCACAACGAAACATCCGCCAACAATGCCAAAGCTGCCCATTTGGTCGCACGCCCTTTATTCTGAATAACAGTCCCATACCCCGGCTTAATGGTATTGATGACAGAGGTTAAATCGGAAAAAATCTGTTCCATGATTTCCGCCTCTACGCTTTTTTCTTTCATAAAAGGCTCCGAATCATTCACATAAGGCTCTGTAACCAATGGAACCTCCTGAAAAGTACGCACTAAATAATAATAGGACAATGCCCGGGCAAATTTTGCCTCTGCCAAATAAGAATTAAGCACCTCCGGCATAAACGTCGGATCTTTCTCCAATACTTCGGGTGCATACTTCAATACCGAATTAGCCCGTCCTATGACTTTATACAGATTGGTCCAGCTACAAATGCCATTATCGGCATGAATCTGCAAATCCACAATATTTTGTTCATTCTGAGTAGCCTTGTCACTCAAGGCAAGCGCATCCCCGCGCAATTCACCCCACTCCACATACTGCTCCAGACATCCCTGCATCCCTTTGTACAATGAAAGTACCACCGCTTCGACATCTTCTTTATTGTTCCAGTACATATCACTCGTCTGGCTATTTTCCGGTAACAAATCAAGAAAATGATTACACCCGCCTATTCCGGTCATCAACAGAAAAGAACAGGAAAACCCGATTATATTTCGAAATAACTTTTTCATAATCCAATATTTAAAAATCAACTGACAACCCTAATGCGATTCGAATCGGACGCGGTGTATCCGCATTGTCCGTTGCTAACGGATAAACGCCGCCCGGTATACCTACTTCCGGATTCTGCCCCTTATAGCGGGTCAGCGTCCATAAATCATAAGCAGTCAGATACACTTCCGTACGGCTCAGGCCCCATTTCTTCAACATTGTCCGCGGTAATCCATAAGACAGAGTCAATTGTTTCATACGGAAAAAAGTAGCGTCATCAACAAAACGGTCCGAACCTAAATAATTGTATCCGCGTCCCCACATCGCTCTCGGGATATCCGTCTGATCTCCCGGATGCCGCCATCTTTTCAATACAGCCGTACTCTGATTATTGGCATTATACATACTCTCCGAATCCATCCGGGTTTTATTCACAACACTTTGACCGATACGTGACTGGAAAAACGTGCGTAAACGCAAATCCTTCCACCGCAGATTCAAACCGAATCCAGCCGTAATAATCGGCATGGAATTGCCCAAATAAGTGATATCATACTCGTCAATCACACCATCATGATTCAAATCGGCATAATGAGCGTCCCCCGGACGCACCAGCACATTGTTAATGGTGGTATATACCGGTTTCCCATCCATACCTATCAATTGTTTCCCCTCAGCATCCCGGGCTATTGTTTCATCTTCCGACTGGTAAACACCCAAATATTTATATCCGTAAAAAGACCCCAACGGATCTCCCTCCACCACATTTTGGGCATACGTACCGTTCGCCACACTATTATAATTCCAATAACTCTTATTTACCGGCAATTTCAGCACACGGTTGCGGTTGCGGGACAGATTCATGTTGAAAGACACCTTAAAATCATTCACTTCAAGTATATTATTCAGTGCCAGCATCATCTCCCAACCCCTGTTTTCCATACTACCCGAATTGAAGAATTTTACGGTTGAAAAACCGGTTGAAGAAGGAATATTCACATTGGTCTGCAACAAATCATCCGATTTTTTAATGTAGTATTCAAACTTTAAATCCACCTTATTCTCCCAAGCGACAAAGTCCATACCTATATTGTGCTGGGTACCCTTTTCCCATTTCAGATTATTCATCTGTATATTATCGGGAGCCACCGCAGAACTTCCCAAATATTCGCCCACCGGAGAGAAAGTACCCACATAAGCATAGCTACTGCCGGGCGAATTCCCATTCCGTCCCCAGCCATAACGCATCTTCCACTCATTAATCCATTCCGCTTCTTTCAAAAAGTTCTCCTCATTCAAACGCCACGACGCCGTCACACTCGGGAACCCGCCCCAGCGTGAATCAACTCCCATTTTAGAATTACCTTCATACCGGAAACCGACATTCAGCAAATAACGTTCTTTGAAATTGTAATGGAGATTTCCCAAAAACGCAACCGTTCTGTTTTTCGATGCACCGGACCCCAGGGTAGTGATACGTCCTCCTGATGTAGGATCAATCATATTGTCAGACCCCAAACCGCTGACCGCCGAAGAATGGTTGGTATTGGCACTGTGTGAAATCTGAGAATGCAGGGTAGCAATGATTTTATGAGCACCGAATGTCTTATTATAAATCAATTTATTAAAAATATTGATGGCAATATGATCCGACATCAAATCCTCCCCTCGGTTAAAGTCGGCATGCGAAGCACTTACACCGGTAGCCGACTGTGGCAGAAACTTTTTGTTTTTAGAAGAAGTTACATCAATTCCTACATTACCATCATAAGACAATCCGGGAAGCAACTGGTATTTTAAATTAAAGGTAATCCGGACATCATTGGATACGGTATTGTTATAAGAATCATTCACCATAGCCAAAGGATTGAATGAACCGCTCCAGGTTCCCTGAAAAGGAGTGTAACTGGAAGTTGCCGTAGGAATAAAATATTCATTAGTAGGATTGCCATCATCATCCAGCAACCAAGGCGACATGTTCGGCATTTTAATCTTGGCATGCGCCCGGGGATTGATCCAATTGTTGTCACGTGCACCGCGAGTGTAAGAAAAACCGGCAGCCACCCGCAAACGATTGGAAAATCTGTAATCGATATTCAACCGCGAACTGAGTCGCTTAAAAGCAGTCCCTTTAGTGGTTCCCTGCTCCGTCAGATAACCTAAAGAAAAACGGTATAGAGCCCGGTCACCACCACCACTCATCGAAAAATTCGTTTCACTGGAAAGAACATCCGATTTTACCAAATCCAGCCAATCGGTATTCTGGCTATATTCTTTAAAATATTTAAACTGCGGATCATAATTGATTTCCGGATAAGAAGTCAGTTTTTCCAACTCATTCCAGGAAAAACCGATGTCGTGCAGCCGATTCCACATCGCGTCCTGCACCATAGTAATGTATTGCTCACCATTCAGCATCGGGATTCTTCTTGGCTCTTTTTTATAATCGACTTTCTGACTGATGGAAAAACGGGTTTTCCCCTGACTCCCCCGCTTCGTAGTAATCACCAACACACCGTTCGCCCCCTGAGACCCCCAAATAGCGGTAGCGGCCGCATCTTTAAGTACCTCTATCGATTCGATATCACTGGGAGAAATGTTCACCAATGCGCCATAATCTTCTTCGTTAGCTGTCTGAAAATCAAAATCTTCGTTAATATCCGTATCATACGGTATACCATCCACCACAATCAAAGGTTCGTTATTGGCATTTAACGAACTGGTACCTCGGATACGAATAGACATTTTAGAACCCGGATCACCGGATGAAGCGATAATATCCACATTTGCCAAACGGCCTTGTAACGCATCTTCCACCGAAGTCACCTGCATTTCTTTCATCTCATCCATATCGATTTTTTGACGGGCCACACCGACATCCTTGATTGGAATTCCATTATCATCTGTATGAATACGTTTCGCAGAAATAACTACCTCTTCCAGCTCACTGATATCCATTTGCATGGTTACATGCTGCACTTTCTGCCCTTTATAAGGGAATTTGACGGTTTTATAACCGATAAATGAAAAAACAACCGCCACGCCCTTCACATTAGCCGGAACGGTTAAATAATATTCTCCGTTAATATCAGTTGCAGCCCCCAGCAACATACGGTTATTTTCGTTCTGCAAACTCACCGTAACCCCTACCATCGGTCCGTCAGCATCCCGCACAATCCCTGTCAGGACTTGCTGAGCATAAACCGAGAAAGGCAAAGACAGCAAAAACAGAATTACCACTGTTTTTAAGCTATAAATAACTTTCATATCTTATTCTATTTATTATTCGACTGGAAATCAATGGTATTAATATTATAAATGAGTGCATCACTCAGAAAACCCGGAAAAACGCCTTCCGGAGTTTCAATCTCCTTGCCGACCTCATTCCTTAACACCAGATTAAATTTTTGCTCATCCGGATAAATACCTAATTGAGAATAAAAAGTATCATATAAAGTAGATTCCGGACTGATTTGAGTTGTCTGATACATTCCAGGCTCCCCGATTCCGGGCAAAAGGAAATTACTCAATTTATTGGCATCTATCGATACAAAGAAATACTTCAGATAATTTTTCAGTTCCTCCGGATCATCAGGTAAAATATCCGCCTGTGCCTTCACAACATCATTATCCGGTAAAAAAGCCATCACCGTCTCGCCGACAATAAAAGTCATCACCTCTTCACCATTGATATTTTCAACCAGACCCGCTTTCTTCATCAATTTCCAGAATTCACTGTAATTAGCTTCCAATTCCTCTGCCAAAGACACATCCACATTTCCCAATACATTATCCAAACTATATGTAATCCCGTTAAAATATTCACCCAATTTCACCGGTTGGAAAGGTTCCGTCGTATTGGCCTCACATCCCACTCCTCCGTCAAAAACCGTAACATAAGACAATCCCTTTTTCGTTGGGTAGATTTTCTTTTGTGAGAAATCCGTAATCTTATTCTGCAATACGATATGCTTCATGGCCAACGCACTGATTTCTGCCGTATTCAAATCCTTGTATTTTTCTGTTTCATCATCCCACAACTGAATTTTCTCATCTCCCAAAACATCAGCCTTACCCACATCCACTTGATATCCCATAGCCTGCAAAGCCTCATCCGTCGGAGCGAACAACGTAAACCTCACATCCGGATTTATCAACTGGATAATCTCTCCGGCTTTATTCAAAATCTCTGTAAAAATGGAATAATTCGGATCATTTAATAAAGGAGCTGTCACCGAACGGAACATGGCCGGAACCGTTACTTTATCCGTACCGTAAAAAACCCCGTTTGAACAAAATTCTTTTACCTCTGCCCCGTCAACATCAAAATCATAAACATCACCATAACTTGATTTTACCCGTTTCTCTTTCAACATTTCCGGAAGGACCAATGCACGCGATTGAATATGATTTCCCAATAAAAACGAAAGTTGCAATAAAGGGATATCATCAAATGTCGGGTATTTGGAAAAATAATCCTCTAAAAAAACAGTCAGTGCCTGATCATTCGGAATAAAGGAATTGAATGTGTTCCCGCAAGCCAGATAAAGATTGTGCAGGACCGCATTTTCCTGATTAAAAGTCCACTGACTTGCTATCTTAGGAAGATCCTTATGAAAATACAAAAACAGACTGTCACCGGCTGCCGCATATTTCGATGATAAATCTTTATTATAAGTGATATCCGTGAACTTGTCATACAATTGCTTAAAAAGAGAATAATGATTGTCCTGATCTTCCAATACATTATACACTGTACGCATCGGACGAATTACATCATCCACTAAATATACATACCCGTTATCCGTTAGTAAACCATTCCCGTTCTCATGAATTTTTGCATTCGCCGCGCAAAAATTATCATCCCCTTCCCAAACTTTCCCGGGGAAAAAATAAGAATAATTATAAGTATAGTCCTGAACACCCTGTGTTTTAAACAGATTCGTATTTAAAACCGGTAAATATTTTTCACGCTCATAGACAGTCATCACTGCACCCGTTTTCGGATTAGTAACTCGACGTACCGCTTCCTGCCCGTAAGTAATATGCTTAAAATAAATACCTTTATTCGCTGTTCCCGCTTCCAAATCACCTTCCGGCCGGAAATTCATAAAATCAACAGGACGATAAGAATAACGCACGATATGACAACCTATCAGTAAATCCAATACATCCTGCGGAATATCGTCTACACTACTCCAGCCATTATTTTCCAAATAAGCATTTACTGCCTGATTATCAGGAGCAAATACAGAACATAAACCTTGTCCCTTGACCAATTGAAAAAAACTGGATTTTTCCAAAGCCGATACAAACAAGGAATAATCCGCCTGCCCTTGCAACACTTCATAAGCACTGCCTTTCAACCAAGTCGGCCGTTCATAATGTTTATCCATCTCATTCTCGCAACCCCATAAAGACAGCAAGAAGAGCAATAACATTAAAAGTCTGTAACTCATGTTTTTTTTCATACTATGTATCTATTTGTGATTTTAAAATATATTTAATATCAGTTTATTACGTTTCTTGTAAAAATCATTTTACCAAAATTAAACGGACGTTTCCTTTGGGCAAAATGACCGTTCTGCAATACAACTCAGAAAACGATAATGATTACATACTTTTACCTTCATAATTTAGCACCGCAGAAATAATAGTTTTTAGTAAAAAAAACTTTCCGCTATCGATTGCACAAAAGTAAGTAAATTATTTGTACGTCATTACAAAATTTTTTATAAAATCAATAATATGAACGATTTTAAAAAAATAAAGACAAAATTTAAAGTATTTCATCGAAAATCCATCGACATCTCTTCTGTTTTATTGCAAAATTCAAAAAATAACGGCTTTTGAAATTAGTCATACATTGTTAATAAGTATTTGTTTTTCTTCCCTTTCTTTATAAAAATACTCTTAATAATCATAAAATCATATCCAAAATAACGTCCGTTTAATTTAGAAAAACAAAATAAAAAATACCCCTCTCTGTTTGTCGTTCATTCACAAGATCAGACGTACTAACAACTTCTTTCAAACCGTGAAATCAAAAAACATGAAAGAACCATCACCCTGAAATCAACTCATTGTATCTCAATTATATTTATTTATAATGGTTTGACAAAGATGGATATTTCAATACGCATCATCACCATATTACAAAAAACTACGCATAAATTCCAATAAATACAAAAATGTGTTTGATATTGATTAAAATTGTATTTTTACAAGCAGAAAATCGGTGCATATGAAACGTCTGAAAAATCCTGTTCTGTATCAGCGTGTTTTAATCCTGATTATCACAATACATATTGCCCTTGTTCTTCGGGGCCAGGAAAGCAATAACCCGTTTTTTTTCACTTTCCTGAGTGTTGAAAACGGATTGTCGCAACAAACCGTAAACGCTATTTTTCAAGACACCGACGGATACATGTGGTTTGGCACCCGGAACGGACTAAACCGTTATGATGGATATGACTTCAAAGTGTTCCGGAAAAACTATTATGACGAACATTCTCTCTGCGGCAATGAAATCCTGTGCATCACACAGGATTCGGCCAAAGATATATGGATTGGCACCATTGAAGGCATAAACCGGATTGATTACAAAACCGGACAAATTTTCCGTTACCTCTCGCCCGGCAACCACAGCATAGAAGCCCTGTTCCGTACTTCAAACGAAGAATTGCTGTTTTTCACCGACAAAGCCAACTGGATTTACGACCGGGCAGGCGACTCCCTGCGGCAATACCGGTTTGAAAATTTGCCGGAAGACATATATACACGCAGTGCCACCGAAGACTCAAAAAACAATCTTTACTTAGGCACTTCCAAAGGACTTTATATCTACGACCACCACCGTCAGTTTGTCCGGCACATCCCCGCAGATTCAAAAAAAACGGAAGCATTGCCGGACGGCTATGTTTCTTTTTTAACAACCGACCGGGAAGGGAAAATATGGATTGTTTCCTCTTACAACAAAGTGTCCTGCTGGGACCCGGAACGGCAAGAATTAAAACACATCGACCATCTGGACAATGTACGTCAATTGTTGGATTACAACGATTCCACTCTGCTCGCCGGCACTTTTCACGGACTTGCCCTCCTTCATAAACGCACCCTGCAACCCACCTACATTTCCATGAACATCGGAGAAAAAGGCGCATTGAGCCACTTTTCCGTCCTGTCCCTGTATCAGGACAACAAAAAAAATCTATGGGTAGGCACTTACTCCGGCGGAGTGAACTATCACAGCCCGTACAGCTACAAATTTCACTACATACCCTGCCGTCAATTCACAGGTGCAGTAGGATTACCCGTCGAAGATTCCCGGGGGAATCTATGGTTTGCCACCGAAGGAAACGGACTGTTGTTTTATAATCCGGCAACCCGGCAACAACAATTATTCCCCATTTATAACGACAAACGAAAATATTCCCAAAACATTATCAAATCGACACTCCGTGAAGGAGAGCACATTTTATGCACCACACACAACGGGCAAGTCTTCCGGTTCTCTACCATTCGCAAAACCTTTCAATTACTCTACGATTACCAACGCAACGACATCCAGACACTCTACCGCGACTCCCGGGACCGGCTCTGGATTCCCACCAATACAAATGCCGGATTAGTAGTTATGGACAACAACCGGCCTGTTCCGTCGCTGAATATCTCTTCCGAATTTCCTCAGTTAAGCCCGATATCAGTCATCACAGAAATAAACAAAGGCCAGTTTCTGCTGGGAACCTTACAAAACGGACTGGTATTTATCAACGAAACGACAAACGAATGCCGGAATCTGGACGGAAAAGCCTTCGGATTTTCAAGCAAAGACAAAATACACATCACCGCCATCAGCAAAGACCCGGACGGAAAAATTTGGGTCAGCACCAACGGAGCCGGATTATTCTGTTTCAACAACAACCTGGAACTACTTAAAAACTATAACCGGGACAACGGACTGACAAACGAATGTATTTATAACCTGATAAACCGCCGCGAAGAAATATGGCTTACAACCTCCCGGGAAATATTCCGCCTGAATAAAAACAACGGACAACTGGATGTGGCCTATTCCAAAAGCGGATTAATCCCGCAGGAATTTACTCCCTCTTCCAGCTATTGCAGCTCTGACGGCATTTTTTACCTGCCGGCATCCAATGGGTTTCTGAAATTCACACCCACACAAATCCACGACAATCAAGAAGTGCCGCAAGTATTGCTCACCACCCTCTCCATCGGCAATCAACAGGAAATCCCGGGCAAAAGCCGGTTATTAAAAAATAAATTGCAATTGCAAAAACAAATTGTCCTCTCCCACAACCAAACTAACCTGACAATTCAATATACTGCTCCGAATTACCTTTATCCCGAACAGACTCATTACGCCTACCGCTTGGAAGGGGTCGACGAAAACTGGAATTATGTGGGAAACCGCAGGGCAGCTATTTACAATAACCTGAAACCGGGAGAATACAAATTCAGCGTCATTGCTTCAAACAACCGAAGAAACTGGAACAACGAAAGTACACAATTGACGCTCACCGTGCTGCCTCCATTATGGTTTCGCTGGTGGGCCTGGTGTGGTTACGGGCTGATAGTAATTTTTACAACATACAAAATCGTCAAAATCCGTCACCGGAAACACGAATTGGAAGCCTCCCTCCTCCACAAGCAACTGGAACAAAAAAAACTGGAAGAAATTAATCAGGAACGCCTGCGTTTTTTTACCCGGGTCACTCACGAATTCCGCACACCACTGACCTTAATTATAAACCTGTTGGACGACCTGAACCGGAAATTTTTTCATATAGCAGGTATGAAAGAAATCCTGCGGCCTGCCCGGAAAAACACAGAACGGTTGCTGTCACTGGTAAATAGCCTGATGGACATACAAAAACAAAACTCCGTACCAGAAGAGCTGAAATATACTACATTCGATTTCATCGTCTTTCTGCGCGAAATGCTATACTCTTTCCAAACGTTAGCAGACCAGAGAAATATTCACCTGCAACTGAAATGTCCGCACGACATCCTGGCAGTAAGCTACGACCGGAAAAAATTGGAACAGTTATTTTTCAACCTGCTTTCTAATGCCTGCAAATTTACTCCGCCGCAAGGTTCCGTCACCCTGTCGTATGAACTCTTAACCGACAAAGAAACAAATGCGGAGTCTCAATCCGGCGTCACCGGTCAACCGTCCTGGCTGCAAGTTCATGTCAGCGACACCGGCACCGGCATCCCAAAAGAACAAATTGACCGGATATTTGACCCCTTCTGTTATTCCGGCAAAGACCTGTACGGCGAAATTACAGGAAGCGGCATCGGTTTAAGTATCACAAAACTGATTGCAGAACAACATGGCGGTACCATCCACGTGACACCTGTTCATCCGCAAGGTACGGATATGAAAATCCTGCTCCCTTACCATCCCATTCCCTCGTCAGACATTAACACGCTCGATTTAATCAGCGAACAGGAAAACATCGTCTCCGAAGCCGCTACTGAAATCCCGGTTGCCGGAGATAAACGATACAAAATTCTGGTAGTAGAAGACAACCGGGATATTCTGTCCTACCTCCGGCGGCACCTGTCCCCGTCTTATCACATTATCACAGCCGGCAACGGACAGGAAGCCCTGGAAACCATACAGGAAGAACTGCCGGACATGATTGTCAGCGACATCATGATGCCCGGCATGAGTGGTCTGGAACTTTGCCGGCTCATAAAAAAAGATATCCGCCTGTGTCACATCCTGTTTGTCCTCCTCACCGCCCGCTCTATGAGCATGCAAATTGAAGAAGGCTTCGAAGCCGGAGCAGACGAATACATCGTCAAACCCTTCCGGATGTCCCTGCTGCAAAGCCGCATCCGCAACCTGTTTGCCAACCGCGAACAATTAAAAGGCATTTTCAGCAAAAAATTTTCCTTAGAAAACTTAGGCATTGAAGTAACCTCTATAGATGAAACTTTTGTGAAACGCTACATTGAAATCGTCCGGCACAATTTCACCAATCCCAATCTGGATGTCAATTTCATTTGTCAGGAAATGGGCATGAGCCGGGCCAATTTCTACAAAAAACTACATACGGTAACCGACCTTTCACCCATGGACATGGTCAGGAACATACGCTTGGAAAGCGCAGCTCAACTATTAAGAGAAAGCCAGTTAACCATATCCGAAATTACTACACGGATAGGATTCAACAGCAATTCCTATTTCAGCTCCTGCTTTAAAGCATTGTTCGGCGTTTCTCCTAAAACATATCAAACCAACTGCAACAAGGGAAATACACTCCAAAACGGAAATGAATAAAGTGATTATTGAAACAACTCTGTCTGCTCTGAAACACAACCACTTTGATGTATTCTTTGCAGCTAACACAGCCGAAGCCCGTGAAATTTTTTTCCGGGACATTTTTCCGGCACTACCTGTAAAAACTGTTTCCTGGGGCGACTCGGAAACAATGACAGCAACCGGAATTCTGGAAGAACTCCGCCGGAACCCGGAAATATCCGTAATAAAAACTTTCGGTCCGGAAATGAGCCGTGCCCAAAAACTGTATTGGCGGCGTCAGGCCCTGCATGCCGACTTATTCCTTACAGGCTGCAATGCTCTCACCCGGAAAGGACAACTCGTGAATCTGGACATGGTTGGAAACCGTACAGGCGGAATAGTTTTCGGTCCGGTACACGTAGTCTTATTTATTGGCATCAACAAAATCACTCCGGATTTAGAAACCGCCATGCAACGCATACGGACTATAGCAGCACCGCGAAATGCAATGAAACATAAAGATTTCCGGACCCCTTGTCACAAAACGGGAATATGTATGGATTGTAACAGTCCGGACCGGATTTGCAATGTATGGAGCATCACGGAAAAATGCTATCCTGCCGGAAGAATCAAAATTATATTGATTAACGAAGAACTGGGATTATAAGAAACCGGTATACTCCGGTACGCTATACACCTGTCCCGGACGTTACACCACCCCGCGTTCTTTCAATTCAAGATAGCCATTGATGGTATTGGCAGTAAGCTTTTCCGGTTCAGTCAACAGAGTATAAATACCGGCCCTTCTCAGTTCCCGGACAATTCTTTTTTTCTCCAAAATGAAATTACCGGCAACTGCCTTGAAATAAATTCCTTTCAACTGACGGGAAGGCTGGGTAAGAACTTTATTTACTTCAGTATTTTCAAACAGGATAAGGAAAACCAAATGATTCCGGGCCAATCTCCTCAAAGCCGGTAAATGCCGCCGCATACCTGTCACAGTTTCGAAATTAGTAAACAATACCAACATACTCCGGGTATGCACTTGCCGGGACAAAGTGACACACAGTTGTTCAAAATCAGACTCCAGAAAATTTGTCTGCTGGCAATAAAGAGCCTCGCTGACATGACTAAGCTGTAGCCTGCGGTTATCAGCTTTAATAAAAGTACCCGGTTTATGAGCAAACGTCAGTAACCCTACCTTATCTCCCTTTTTCAGAACAACATTCGACAATGCCAAAGTTGCATTTATGGCATAATCCAGCATAGTCATCTGATGAAACGGCGACTGCATTGTCCGCCCCTTATCGATTACACAATAGATAGCTTGCGAATGTTCTTCTGTGTAAGTATTCACCATCAATTGATTGCATTTCGCCGTAGCTTTCCAATTGACAACACGCGGATCATCACCCTGTACATACGGTTTAATCTGGTCAAAAGTCGTAGTCACTCCGGCCACCCGGATTTTTTTCACTCCTCTGCCGGAATACCGTCCCGTAAACGCCAGTAATTCATACTTATGCATCGCCATAAACGACGGATAGACCGCAACAGTCGTTTCTCCCTCATACGAATAACGGCGTTCCGCCAACGACAAAGGCGAAGCAACAAAAACACGGAGTTTACCGAAAATATATTCCCCCCTTCTCACCGGATGAAGCCAATAAGTCTTTCTGCACCTTTCTCCTGCCTTCAGTACGCCGGATAATTGCAGATTGCGCAACTGGAATTCCGGAGGAATCTCATCCAAAATACGTACCCGCACCCGGAAAGGATAACGGTTTCTCAGACAAAGGCCTACCGGATTGTCTTCACCGTTCGAAAACTTATCTCCCATATCCCGGCCGGCTTCCATCCTGTTTCCAAAACCATACAAAAGAACAATATCCGTCATAAAGACAACCGCAAAAAGACAAAGCGACCACAATACCCAGACATACAACACCGGAAAAATAAAAGCCAGAATGGCAGCAAATACTTCCGCAACCAAAAGTTTAAAAAAACGCTGGTGCAAATAAAAGCCGGACTTAAAAATACGCAGATTCATCAGTCTACAATCGTGTTAACGAACTTTGAAATCTCAAAATTGCATCAGCGGGGAATTTCAACTTTAGCCATCAACTGCGCTATCACCTGGTCCGCCACAAGCCCTTCCAATTCCTTCTCAGCAGAAAGCTGTACCCTATGCCTCAACACCGCCGGAGCCAGATACAAAACATCCTCAGGAACAACAAAATCCCTGCCCTGAACCGCAGCATATACCTTTGCTCCGTTCATAACAGCAATCGAAGCACGGGGAGAAGCCCCCAAATACAGCCAGCCGCTATTTCTTGTCGTCCTGATAATATCCACTATAAACGACTTTATTTTATCATCCACGCGCACCTCTTTGATTTTCTCCCGGAGTGCCGCCAATTCCGTCACAGAAAGAACAGGTTTTTCCTCAGTCCATTGTTGTATGATTCCTTCATGATGCAAATTCAACACTGCAATCTCATCCTCTCTTTCCGGATAATCCACCAATATCTTAAACATAAAACGGTCCAGCTGAGCTTCAGGCAAACGATAAGTACCCTCATGTTCCACCGGATTCTGAGTAGCAACCACAATAAACGGAAATTCCATCTTATATTCCAGCCCGTCACAGGTAATCTGCCTTTCTTCCATCACCTCAAAAAGAGCAGCCTGCGTCTTGGCCGGCGAACGGTTAATCTCATCCGCCAGCAATATATTCGTAAATACAGGTCCCTTTCTGAATTCAAACTTCCCGGCAGAAGGCAAAAACACGGAAGTACCTATCACATCACTGGGCATCAGGTCGGGAGTAAACTGCAACCGGGAAAACCGGGCATCAATCAACCGGGCCAATACCTTAGCCATCAAAGTCTTTGCCACTCCGGGTACACCTTCCACCAATACATGTCCGTCCGCCAGCAAAGCCGTAAGCAGCAAATCCACCACCTCTTTTTGTCCCACTATCACTTTGGCCATACGCTCACGCAACAACATTACTTTCTCACTCAACTGCGAAAAATCAATCCGCGATTCAAAATTCGTTTCCATGTCATTCTATAATTACAATGTTTTCCATATCCATACATTCCCCCGTCCCGATAAACTCTTCCGTCTCCTCCATCAATTGTTCCAGTTCGCTTTCAGAAACCTGTCCCCTTTCCCTGAGCTTAATAATCAATCGCACCAACGTTTCTACCCTGTCCTTCGCCACTCCCGAACGTTCTGCCAGCTGTCCGGCAAACCTGTCATCCAGACAATCAGTAGGCAATAAGTAGCGGGTACGCACCCTGTCAAGAAAAAAATCAATCCTCTTTACAGCCACCGAAACATGTTCCTTTTTCTTGTAATACAACAAACTGACCGTTGATACAAACTCAAGCATTCTGTTTTTTGGAGGAAGTATCACCGGAACAGCTCTCTGCTCTCTCTTTATACGGAAAAGGACATACAGCAATGCACCTGCCAAAACCAGATACAATGCCAGCTTCAATGCCGGATATTTCAAAATCACACGCAAAGGTGTCGGCATCGGAGGCTTTGTCCGGTAAGCATCCCAAATGATTATCTCCGTATTTACCGGTAAAGCCGAAAGTGCCTTATAATAATAATCCCCCCTTACACTATCCAACACAGCGTGATTTGTAAACAGGACAGGTTTTACATTCAGCAGCAACTGTCCTTTTTCATAAGGAACCCGGATAAAATGGGGCACAGTATCGCCCTCATTTTCCCCCAGAATTTCTCCGGCAAAATTTTCCGGCAATTTAAAATAAGGAGCATAATTTCCGTCCTCCGGATATATTTTATGTTCCATCCCGCCATACGACAACCTGAATTTTCCGGCCTCCTTCAAATATTCCAATTCTATATCAAAAGTTTTCAGCAATGTATCTTGCAGGCTGCTTGCAGCAATAAAAGCCCAGTTCCCCTGTCCAACCCAGTCCAATAACCGCCCCAGCTCCACCCGGTCCGTCTTAAAGCCGGAAGACACCGAAATATAACCGGCATTCCGCTTATCTTTCACTTTCTGCAGCTCATCATACAAAGAAAAATCCGCGGAAATTATCTTTGCTTCCGGAAATAAATGCGGCAAACTCCGGTAAAGAATATAAGTCCCGTACGGAATTTTATCTTCCCGCGAATAAGTCCTGCTCCAATCCACTTCCTTCGGCCTCTCAGCTTCGTACCAGGCATACGCAAATGTCAGCAACACCAAAAAGAAAATTCCGATAAACTGCTTATACTTCATCCTGCCAGTGTTTGTTGAAAATCATTAAACTTCTTGCGGATAGACTCATACAATATCTCATCCACCCGAAAATCCCCGTAACACACACAATCAAATATCCGGACCAATTCCCCAAAACGTTCCCGTAATGGTTGCCGGGATATTTCCCGCAAATAAACTGCATTGGACCGGTGCAAATCCCGGCAAATCAATCCCTGTTGCTCCAGTAATCCAAGAACGTACCAAAAATGAATCCGGACAGCCAGTTTATAATCCCGTTCATCCAATGCCTGCTCCAACAAAACAGGATACGAAATTTCATCTACCTGCTCCATCTCCGATCCGATATACCGGTCAAAATCAGGCTGCTTTCCTCTGGCAGAATGACGGTATTTGCTATGCACCAAATAATAAACCAAGAAAAACAGGATAACCAAAGCACTTATCTCGACCAAAATATAAAGCCATCTGCCATTCCGGGGCCAGGAACGCAACCAGGGAAGATGTTTTTCCAACCACTTCCTCCAACTATCCGGCCATCCGGCATCAAATGTTCTGTAAGTGTAATCAAACGCCGGGTCCTGTCTGAAGCGCGACAAAAACTCTTCATCAGGCTGCCGCAACTGAAAATCTTCCGGTCTCTCCGCAACAAAATTTTCACCTTGCGGAAATACGGCAAAAGCAACCTGCATACAAAGCAGAAAAACAATAACCCCTATATATTTACACCCCATCTTCACCGCCCTCTGTCCGTTCTTCTGTACCAATCTGTCCGATTTTATCCAGCAAAGTCCGGTGCTCCTTCCTTTCCAGTCTGCTAAAAAAACGGACGCCAATCCCAACTATAAAAACAATATTCATCAGATAGCGTCCGATAGTCCCGACAGAATTAACCAGCGTCAATTCAAACAACCCCGGTTGATTCCCTGTCAAATAGGCCTCCAAAAAAATACCCAGATAAGGCAAATTAAAAACATAACCTAACATAGACACTATCAGGGAACACAATAATATATATCCGAATGTATTCCACCATTGCCCCCGGCACAAATCCGCAGAACTTGCAAAAGCAGAAAACAATTTCCTGTCACGAATAATCAGAAAACAAGAAGAAAATATAAAAATTACGGAAATATAAATACCCGGCAAAATAAAAATAACACATCCCATCACTACATAAAACAAATAAACAATGCCAAGCACAAAAAAAAGGCCGGAGTTACGCCCCATCACCTTCAATAATTCCAGAAATGAAATTTTTATCTCTTCCTGCTGCAAATATTTGTCCGTATATAAACGCAAATAAGACAACACAAACAATTGCAACCAGGCAAATACAAAAATAGCCAGCAAATAATTAACCAACATGGTTGTCCACCCCGAACCTCCGTCTGCAAACGCATTTCTGGCCGCACCCCCTAAAATATCTCTCAATAAAAAACCCTGAAGAAATAATTCCACAAAAATCAAAGGCAACACAATTGCCGAAAATGCTTTTATTAACGATTTAAACTCTTGTTTAATAAACTGAAAAGTAACGGTCAATTCGTCACTAAAAGTCCTTTTCTCTAATAAATTAATTCTTTTTGTCTGCATATTGTAAGTCACTAAATCACTGATTTTCCAAATTATTTTGAATCCCCGTTTCCGGATTTTGTTTGCGCACCAGCCACCAGGGATAAATCACAAAATATCCGGCAACGCCAAGCACAGAAAACGCCATAACGACAGCACCGATTACAGGCCGTGCATCTGCATAACGGGTAATAAAACCTTCTATCCACCCGGCAATTACAAAAAAAGGTATCAGACCGGCAAGTATCTTTATACCCTGTAAAGCTCCTGTCCGGAAAGAATGCAACCGGGGAAAAGTGCCCGGAAAAAGAAAACTGTTTCCCAACACCAGACCAGCACCTCCGGCAATAACAATGGAAGTGATTTCAAAAGTTCCATGCGCCCACACCGATAGAACGGAATGCAACAGCAAACCTTTCTGATAAAAAAAGTATTGAAAGGCCCCTAACATAATCCCATTCTGAAACAGCACCCAAAGCGTACCGGCCGAAAAAAGCAATCCCCAGGCAAAAGCAATAAAAGCAACCTTAATATTATTGGTCGTAATCCGCAAAAACATCTCCAAAGCATCCCCCTGGCTATATACCCCCATTGGTTTACCTGCTGCGATATTATCCAAAGTCATGTTCACATAAGCATCGCCAAGAATCAAACGGACAAACGACTCTTCACGGGCAGCCGAAAAAACACCAATCAGAACGGATAATAAAAAGAAAATAAAAGCAAATCCCAGGGTTTTTCGTTTTTCAAATAACAAAAGCGGAAAATCTGTCCGCCAAAACACCCACCATTTTTTGGTATGTGCAGGACGTCCGACATTAATATCAGTCAGATAACTTGCCACCAGATGATTCAGGTATTTTTCCACATCACTACCCGGATAAAAAGTCCGTGCATAAGCCAAATCATCCGACAACTCCACAAAATTGGCAGCCAACCGGTCTGCGTCCAATTGCCGTCCCTGCTCCATTTTCAACCATTTCTCTTTATTGATGGAAATAAATCTAGCCTCTTTCATGAAATCAGTTTTCCGTAAACCGGAAGGATTCAATAATGAAAAATTCTCCTCATCCCGGCCTTTCTTTATTCAGCCTAAAATTATATTTTTTATTTAAAAAAACATATGTTTGCAAAAAAAACAATAAATAATCATGCATCTTTCTATCAACACAGCACAAAATGTCAATATAGTCTGTCAACCGGCAGGGTTGGCATACCGGATTTGCGCCACCTTGCTTGACTCAATCTGTATGACCGGTATTTTCCTGCTGGTGTCCTATCTTTCTACAATCACAAACGTATACTTTATGTATATCACCCTTATTCTTCTATTATGCTATCATCTGCTTTTCGAATATCTGGCAAAAGGGCAAAGCCCGGGCAAAATGATGTGCCGGATAAGAGTTGTCCGACTGGATGGACAAAAACTGTCTTTTTGGGATTGCATGTTGCGCTGGGCACTGCGCCTCGTCGATATTAGTGCCAGTTTGGGAATCGTTGCCATGAGTAGCATCGTCATCAGCTCCCGGATGCAACGACTGGGAGACCTGGCAGCAGGCACCATTGTCGTCCGGGAAAAAAACGGAACTTCTTTCAGCCAACTTTCATTATACGATACGCCGGAAGATTACCAGGCGGTATATCCCCAAGTCGCTATGCTGACAGACAAGGACATTTCCATCATCAAGGAAATCATGCAGGAAGTAGAGCAAAACAAAGATTACAAACTGCTCACCCCTCTGGCATTACGAGTGAAAACACTGACAGGCATTCAAACAAACATGTCACACCTCACTTTTATACAAACCGTGTTGAAAGACTACACGTACCTCACCAAACAATAAATAACATTTTTTCTGCTTTAATTATAAAAATAAAATGAATTTATATAATTTTGCGCGTCTTTTAAAAGGACGTGTGCTTTTTATTACATTAACTTTAATTTTAAATTTATGATTGTATCTATTATTTACCTGGCCATTCTCGTATTGGCAGTTGCAGGTATATGGAAAACATTCGAAAAAGCCGGACAACCGGGCTGGGGAGCTATTATTCCTATTTACAACATCTATTTGATGACTCAAATCGCTCAAAAACCGGGTTGGTGGACTATTATGTTCTTTATTCCGCTGGTAAACATCATCTTTGCTATCATGCTGTTTCATGAAATTGCCAAAAGATTCGGTCAAGGTATAGGATTCACCATTGGTTTGTTACTTCTTAGTTTCGTATTTTTCCCCATCCTGGGATTCGGAGAAGCTACTTATCAGGCAGCTCCTAAAGCCGAATAAAACAGGAACTGAAATCCAACAAATACCCCTGGAAAAATTATAATTTCTCCAGGGGTATTTTCATGCCTCACACTCCGTTTAAGAAATGCAGATAAATCCCACAAAATGAATCTATAAGCATTTATCTTGCTGCATTAATCCGTTTTTTCTATATTTGCAACCTCAAATAAAATATTAATTGAAAAATAACAGAATAAATGGCAACAACAGCAGATTTCCGTAACGGACTATGTATCGTATTCAAAGACGATTTATATACAATCGTACAGTTTCAACATGTAAAACCAGGAAAAGGCCCGGCTTTCGTCAGAACAAAACTGAGAAATGTGAAAACCGGCCGTATTCTGGAAAATACATTCACTTCGGGTGTAAAAATCGATACGGCACGTATTGAAAGACGTCCCTACCAGTTCCTTTATAAAGAAGGGGAAGATTATGTAATGATGCACACCGAAACTTTCGAGCAGGTAAACATTTCAGGCGATCTGATCAACGCCCCGCAGTTCCTGAAAGAAGGAGACGCCGTGGAAATGGTGGTACATGCCGACACGGAAACACCGCTTTACGTTGAATTGATGCCGAGCGTCGTACTGGAAGTTACTTACACCGAACCGGGTCTGAAAGGCGACACAGCTTCTTCTACCGCTCTGAAACCGGCAGAAGTGGAAACCGGAGCCAAAGTAATGGTACCCCTGTTCGTGGAAACCGGCGAAAAAATCCGCGTCTCTACTGCCGACGGCTCATACGTAGAAAGAGTACGATAAAACACCAACATTCCATAACAAAAGGAACCGTGATAAAAACAAATTTTATCACGGTTTCTTTTTGAATACTACAAAATATTCATTGCGGGATAAGTCGCCAGGTTTAAGTTTTTAATAATCAAGATTTTTTTGTCCGATAATAGTCAGGACAAACCCTGACTAATTCAGAGTATCGGACTCCGTATAACGTTAAACCCGTTTAATTATTATTACCCCAAACTTCATTCAGCAAAATAGAATCATAACCTCTATCACGCTTGAAAGCATTAAAATCGTCGCAATTAGTTGCAGGAAATTCCAATAAAATTTCATCATATAAAGTTGATAACACTCTATTCCCTATTTCTTCGGCAAAAATTCCTCTAAGTGCTTTATCATACCATAATATTAAATCATTTTCTGTTATTATGCTTTGAATTTTAGACTTCCATCCGATTTGTGTCAAAAGCGAGATTATTACTTTTTCTTCAGAGTTTTTGCACACAATAACTATTCTGTCGGACGATACCGATGATACTATATTTTCCGCAAGTTCTTCAGTCAAGGACAAATGTTTTATTTGAATAGCCATACCGAAATTAGCCCACATATCCAATCCTCTATCGGCAGCATTGGTAACCCCCACACGATTTACCCGGGCATTGACTGTTACTTTTGAATGTTCCTTTGATAATCCGATTACACGTTTGGCAAAATCAGAAAATTCTTCCAATAATTGTTGTTTTTCCTCACCAGCTTCAACTGTAACCTTAACTTTAAGGCATTCTATAAGAGCCGAAAATAAGGCGTATACCACTATTTCATATATTTTATCAACACTTCGTCTCAATCCAGGCTCATTCCAAAAAAGATTGATAAATTCTATAACTTGAAAACTGTTTTTATCATGCGTAATGCAATAATTCAAACCGCTTGACATTTGTGAGAAACGTTGTTCAAAGCGGTCATAAATATACTTTTCGACGACTCCATTATTTTTTCTATTTTCAGCACCTAATATTTCAAGGACTGAAGGCGGTACGGCATTTTCATTGAATACGTCATCCTGATATCTTGCTGAAGACGTAGATGTTCTTCCTAAAAAACGTAAACATATTATATCGCGCCACCTTTTTGAGGCGTTTCTGTAAGTACTCAAATCAGATAAATCAATATCTCCGTCAATTCTATCCCGGTATAAAATTTCTGCAATTTGAATAGGCTTATACAAATGCACTCTACCTTTAGATATGATTTTATCTAATGCTTGCTTTGCTTCCGAAATAGTCATAATCACCGAATAAATTGAGTTCTTTATATTTTACAGCTGTTTTGTTCATCAAGTGCTTTAATCATCTCCCCGGCTATTGCTTGTACAACAGGAACTGATACAGAATTGCCAGCCACTTTCCGTGCCTGCGAATACGGAATATTTATAATAAACGAATCGGGAAATCCTTGAAGTCGCAACATTTCGCGTGAGGTTAGGCGTCTTTCTCCGTTTACAACTAAATAATTATAACTTCCGCCAGCCCTTAATGCACAAGAATACGGCAATGGCGATATATTACCTCCGATATTTTCATGCCAAATAGAAGGTTTAGGCGGTATCGTTTTAAGAGCAGAGAAACGTTTCTGTTTCATTGCTTCTGATAAAAAATATGAGGTCGGGATATCTTCATCTTTCTCCAAAATTTCAGACAAAGGTTTAAAATACCCCAAAGGCTTCGGAAATTTAAATTGTATAGGATTTTTAAATCCTACAATATAAATTCTTTCTCTTTTTTGAGGAACACCAAAATCCAACGAATTAAATACCTTATGATAAACCGTATATCCTAATTTATTCAATCTATCCAAAATTACCATAAAAGTATTTCCATTATCATGAGTTGTAAGTCTTTTTACATTTTCCAATAAAAATGCCTCTGGTTGCTTCACTTTAAGTATTGTTTCAATGTTGAAGAACAACGTACCTCTTGTATCTGCAAAGCCTAATCCTTTGCCTGCAATACTGAACGGTTGACAAGGGAATCCAGCCAATAGAATATCATGTTCAGGAATATCTTTTGGTGCTATATCATTAATATCCCCAAAAGGCTTTTCATGAAAATTTGCCTCATACATCATTTGGGCATATTTATCCCATTCTGAAGAAAAAACATTTTCACACCCGTATACTTCAAAACCTAATCGAATACCTCCAATACCTGCAAATAAATCTATAGTTTTATATATTCTGCTCATATCTTACAATATTTTCATTTACAACATTGAGTATATCTTTGCATTGATTTCATCCCCTACAACATCATAAACCTTATCTGCCAACCATAAGGTTACAAATTCATTTTTATCTGTATCCAATACCTGAGCTATTATTTCTACTTGTTCCCCCCTAGCTTTCTGGTTTTCCTTTCACCTTTCTCTATTTTGCAATATGTAGCGGTGTCAATGTCCAAAGCCGCAGCTAATCGTCATTGCGGCATCCGGTTTTGAATACGAAGTTCTTTAATGCACCCTGAAAACATTTATTTAATCTTTTATGTCTTGACATTATTTGGCAAATATACTCCTTTCGTCGGGTTTACCGTTATGCCCAACTATCTTTTTTGTACTTGATACTTATCATTCCAAAGCCATATCGGGCCGGAAGCAATGGAGCGGATTCAAAGGAAGTCCGGCAACCTTTTTCGCCACAGGTACTTTTTATGCAGAGGAATACAGAACACAAGGAGGAATAAAGATACTGAAAGACAAAATCGGATACATCAACACCCTTGATTTGGCCTTATCCTATGCTTACATGCTTCCCGTACGACACGACAGTTGGATAAACTTCGGCATCGCCGGCAGTTATCAGACACAGAGCATTGACCAAAGCAAAATCATCGCCGGAAACGACAATGCCCCCATTTTGCTGGATGAAATCCTGAAAGGCCTGAAACAATGGAACGCCACCATAAGAATAGAATACACCTATGCCCGCTACCGGACCCGCTATTTGGGACGCAGCAACGAAGCCGGACGCTACCGGACATTATCCATTCCGCGCAGTTACGGCATAGATGCGTCAAACAATATCAAAACAACTTTCAGGCCCTGTAAAAATATTCCCACGGCACCTTTGAGGTCATGGTCTCTTTTCCCGTCCGGCAGACTAAAATAAAGAAATGCCGTTATTTGTAAACCTTAAATCTCTACATTCCCGTCAGCTTCCCTTTGCAGAATATCAATAACGCTCCGGGCAGCATTCTGTTCAGCCTCTTTTTTAGAAGTACCTTCGCCTTTGCCTTTCTCCTCCCCGTTAATGGTAATCAGACAGCAAAAACGGTTCCGGCGTCCCCGGCGTTCTTCCGTCACCAACCGAATATCAACTTTAGTTTTCTGTCCCCATTCAATCAAACGGCTTTTGTAATTGGTATCGACAGAAACCAGATCCTTGATATTAAAAAAATTCGGAAAAATAAATTTTTCAATAAACCGTTTGGTATTGATAAACCCCTGGTCTAAAAACATGGCACCTATAAAAGCTTCAAACACATCGCCATAAATATGTTTATTGCGGGAAATATCGGACTTCGCTACGACGGCCTTATCCAATCCGATATGAATGGCCAAATCATTGAGAGATTCGCGGCTGACCACTTTCGAACGGACCCGGGTCAGAAAACCTTCGTCCTTATTGGGAAAGAATTTATAAAGCAACTCGGCAACAATCGCTCCCAAAACGGCATCTCCCAAAAACTCCAGACGTTCGTAATTAAGCACCACCCCATTGGCAGTCACACGCGAGGCAGATTTATGCAACAAGGCCAGCCTGTAAAGACTTTTGTTATTCGGGACAAAGCCTATCTGAGAAATAGACAATCCATAAAACTTCCCGTTCCGATTCAGGTAAAGTTTTATGGATTGAATGATTTGCCTAATCACAGTCCCAAAAATTAGTATGCGATTATTTTTTGATTACTACACATGCATTGTGTCCGCCAAAACCAAAAGTATTACTAATGGCCGCATTCACATTCCTCTTCTGGGGAGTATTGAATGTAAAATTCAATTTCGGATCCAATTCCGGGTCCAGATTGTGGAAATTGATGGTCGGAGGAACAATATCATTCTTTACAGCCAGCGTACAAGCTATCACTTCAACAGCACCGGCAGCACCCAGCAGGTGACCGGTCATAGACTTCGTAGAACTGATATTCAACTTGTAAGCATGTTCACCAAACGCTTTGAGGATTGCTGTCGGTTCGGAAATATCTCCTAAACCGGTAGAAGTACCGTGAACATTGATATAATCAATATCTTCCGGCTTCATCCCTGCATCTTCAAGAGCAAGCAACATCACTTCATAGGCACCTTCCGGATTCGGAGCTGTCATATGATAAGCATCACAGTTACCCGCACCACCGGCAATTTCAGCATAAATATGCGCACCTCTTTTTACAGCGTGTTCGTACTCTTCAAGAATCAAGCCCGCACCACCTTCACCGATTACAAAACCATCACGGTCAGCATCAAAAGGACGGGATGCAGTCTTCGGGTCATCGTTACGGGTTGAAAGGGCCTTCATAGAATTAAAACCACCGACACCGGGAACGGTGACAGCAGCTTCAGAACCACCGGCAACAATGACATCAGCTTTTCCTAAGCGAATTAAATTCAATGCATCAACAATAGCGTGTGCAGATGAAGCACAGGCGGAAACCGTTGTATAGTTCGGACCTTTCAATCCGTTTTCTATGGCAATCATAGCTCCGGCCATATTGGCTATCATCTTGGGTATAAAGAAAGGGTTGAAGCGCGGAGTTCCGTCCCCTTTGGAAAATGTATCACATTCCTCAAAGAAAGTCTGCAAACCACCGATTCCAGCCCCCCAAATCACCCCAATCCGCCTTTTATTTTCCTGTTCCAGATCCAGACCCGAATCTTTAATAGCCTCTCTTGCGGCAATAATACCGAATTGAGTATAAAGATCCATCTTACGAACTTCCTTCTTGTCAAAATATTCGGTCGGTTCGTAATTCTTAACCTCACAGGCAAACTGCGTACGGAAATTTGATGCATCGAAACGAGTAATAGGACCGGCGCCACTGACGCCTTTCATTAAATTGTCCCAAAACTCAGGCACATTATGACCTAAAGGGTTGATCGTTCCAAGACCTGTAATTACTACTCGTTTCAGATTCATAAAAATGATATTAAATTACTTTGCGTTAGCTTCTACATAAGAGATAGCATCACCTACAGTAACGATTTTTTCTGCCTGATCGTCCGGAATGGTAATGTTGAATTCTTTTTCCAGTTCCATAATCAGCTCAACCGTATCCAAAGAGTCTGCACCCAGATCATTGGTAAAAGTAGCTTCGGGTTTAACTTCTGATGCATCTACACCTAATTTTTCCTCAATAATCCGTTGTACTCTTTCAGTAATGTCAGACATAGCTTAAAATTTTAATTAGACATTCTTTTTAATTTCACTCTACACACAAAGATGTGCATATTTATCTAAATTCTGCGGGCAAATTTAGCCTTTATTTTTTTCACTGGAAAATTTTTTGCCAATAATTAAACTTTAATTACCTTTATAATCTTGATTTTTAATTGATTAGTATATGAAAAATTTAGTAATATTTGCCTCAGGATCAGGTTCTAACGCTGAAAATATCATCCGGTATTTCGCCCAAAAACCGGAATTCTGCATAAAAAAGATTTACTGCAATGTCCCTGATGCCTATGTTTTGGAAAGAGCAAAAAAATACGGAGTGCCTGCACAGGTTTTTAACCGCGAAGAATTCCGCAATCCGGAAAAAATCCTGCACCATTTGCAGGAAGAAGCAACCGATTTTATCATCCTGGCCGGTTTTTTGTGGCTGATGCCTCCCTGTATCACAGCTGCCTACCCCTACCGCATCATCAACATCCATCCGGCCCTTCTTCCTGCCTACGGCGGCAAAGGCATGTACGGCCACCATGTTCATGAAGCAGTCATCGCCGCCCGTGAACAAGAAAGCGGCATTACCATCCATTATGTGAATGAACACTACGACGAAGGTGCCATCATCTTCCAGGCCAAATGTCCGGTGCTCCCGGCAGACACCCCCGATGACCTCGCCGCCCGGATACATGAATTAGAATACCGCTATTTCCCGGAAATCATAGAAAAAACTATTTTAAACACGGAAGAAGAGGTATAACCCCTGAACTGCCCCGGAAAGTCAGGAACATATATCCTAACCGAAACAGCTGTCTAATTTTTCGGATAACAGGAAAGAACATCCCGTTACAGAGCAGGACATAATACAAATAAACAGGATGTCTGAAAATTCTTAGGGTGAAAAAATCTTCCGGCAACAGATTATTCGGGAAGATATTATATTTTTGTTTACGAATTTAGCACTCAACAAATCATGAAATTCACCCATTTTCACGTCCATTCCCAATATTCCATTCTTGACGGAGCAGCAAGCATTCCGGGGTTAATAGACAAAGCGGTAGCCGACGGAATGCCTGCATTGGCACTGACAGACCACGGCAACATGTTCGGCATAAAGCTCTTTTACGACATTTGCCGCAAAAAAGGGCTCAAACCGATATTAGGCTGCGAAGCCTACGTCGCAAGGGTCTCGCGGTTCAATAAAGAAAAGCCCGTCGACCGCTCGGGAGAACACCTTATTATATTGGCAAAGAATCTGACGGGATACAAAAATCTGGTTAAACTGACTTCGGCAGCTTTTACAGAAGGTTATTATTACCGTCCGCGTATTGACAAAGCCTTGCTGGAACAACATCACGAAGGACTGATTATCTCCTCGGCCTGTTTAGGAGGTGAAATTGACCAAAAAATCATGGCCGGTGATATAGCAGGCGCAGAAGCGGCAGCCCAATGGTATAAAAATTTATTCGGTAGCGATTATTACCTGGAAGTGATGCGTCACCCGGCACAAGATGCCAAACAACGTACAGAAATATACGACAATCAACAACTCTGTATCCAAGAAAAAATAAAGATAGCGCAAAAATTAGGCATCAAACTGATAGCCACCAACGACGTGCATTTTCTGAACGAAGAAGATGCCGAAGCCCACGACCTGCTCATTTGTCTGAATACACGTAAAGATATTGACGACCCCAACCGGATGCGCTATACACGGCAGGAATGGTTCAAAACTACTCAGGAGATGATTGACCTGTTTCCCGATCTGCCGGAAGCCATCGCGAATACCCAGGAGATTACCGACAAAGTGGAAGAATATGAACTGGATTCCGACCCTTTGATGCCTGTATTCCCTATCCCCCCAGAACTCGGTACGGAAGAAGAATACCGGCAAAAATTTACTGAGGAAGATCTCTTTAATGAATTTACCCGGGATGAAAAAGGCAATGTCGTCCTAAGCGAAGAAGAAGCCAACAAAAAAATCAGAAAATTAGGAGGATACGAACGACTTTACCGTATCAAACTGGAAGCTGACTATCTGAAGGAATTGACCCTGAAAGGCGTAACAAAACGCTATGGTGACAATCCTTCGCCGGAACTAATGGAACGTATCATGTTTGAGTTGCACATCATGAAAACTATGGGATTCCCCGGTTACTTCCTGATCGTGCAGGATTTTATCCGGGCAGCCCGAGAAATGGGCGTGATTGTAGGCCCCGGACGGGGGTCCGCTGCCGGGAGTGCCGTTGCCTATTGTCTGGGAATCACAAATATAGACCCCGTTAAATACGACCTGCTGTTTGAACGTTTTCTGAACCCCGACCGGATATCTCTACCGGATATTGACGTCGACTTCGATGATGACGGCCGCCAGCGCGTATTGGAATGGGTTACGGAAAAATACGGAGCAGATAAGGTGGCCCACATCGTCACCTTCGGTAGCATGGCAGCAAAAATGGCTATCAAAGACGTTGCCCGGGTATTAAAACTGGAACTTCCGGAAGCAAACCGCCTGGCCAAAATGGTCCCGGAAGCCCCGAAAATGACACTCAAAAAAGCTTACAAAGAAAATCCGGACCTGGAACAAGAAAAAAAATCCCAGAATCCGCTTATATCCAAAACAATACAATTTGCAGAAACCCTCGAAGGCTCCATCCGCCAAACGGGAGTACATGCCTGCGGTATCCTCATCAGCCGCGACCCGCTAACCGACCACATCCCCATTATGCCAACCGAAGGAGAAAGCCTGATGACCACCCAATACGACGGTCATTTCGTAGAACCGATCGGACTGATTAAAATGGACTTTCTGGGACTGCGGACACTTTCTATCATCAAAACCTGCCTGGAAAACATCAAAAAATCCAAACATATTATTTTAAATGAAAACGAAATCCCGCTGGATGATGCAGAAACCTTCCAGCTATTCTCACGGGGAGACACAACCGGCTTGTTCCAGTTCGAATCGCCCGGAATGAAAAAACACCTGCGTGCACTGCAACCCAACCGGTTTGAAGACCTGGTTGCGATGAACGCACTTTACCGCCCGGGACCGATGGAATATATCCCCTCCTTCATCCGGCGTAAACATGGCGAAGAACCCATCGAATATGACCATCCGATGATGGAACCTTTCCTGAAAGATACTTACGGCATCACCGTATACCAGGAACAGGTAATGCTTCAGTCCCGCGCCTTGGGCAACTTCACCCGGGGAATGTCCGACACACTGCGGAAAGCAATGGGTAAAAAACAACTGGAAACGATGGCCAAATTGAAAGGGCAATTTATTGAAGGCTGTAAAAACAACCCGGATTTTGTAAAAGGTGCCAAAGAAAAAGGCAAAGAAGTAGAAACCCTGGTAGACAAAATCTGGGGCGACTGGGAAGCTTTTGCATCATATGCTTTCAATAAATCGCACTCTGTCTGTTATGCCTACATTGCCTACCAGACGGGATTCCTGAAAGCCCATTACCCCGCAGAGTTCATGGCTGCCAACTTAAGCAACAACCTTTCGGACATTACCAAGGTTACCATTTTCATGGACGAATGCAAACGCATGGGACTGAATGTACTCGCCCCCGATGTCAATGAATCCTATAATGATTTCACCGTAAATTCGCACGGTCAGATCCGTTTCGGGATGGCAGCCATCAAAGGAGTAGGAGAAGCAGCCGTTGAAAGGATTATTGAAGAACGGGAAAAAAACGGTCCTTACAAAGATGTTTACGACTTTTTTGAACGTATCGACTACAAAGCTGTAAACAAAAAAACACTGGAAAATCTGGTAACAGCAGGCGGATTAGACAGTTTCGGCTATCACCGGGCGCAATATATGAAACAAACGGACCCCAATACAACCATCCTGGATATATTGGTGAACTATGGCCAAAAGAATCAGCAGGATTCCATAAATATGCAGGCCACACTATTCGGAGAACTGGAAGGTTTTGAAGTAGCCAAACCCAACATTCCGGATTGTGAACCCTGGCACGATTATATAAAATCGAAAAGAGAAAAAGAGCTGATCGGCATATACCTGACTTCGCACCCCCTCGACCCCCATAAACTGGAAATGCAATTACTATGCACACCCATAGAAGAACTGAACAACGGACTGGAAAATTTCAAAGGCAGGGAAATCACCATAGCCGGTATCATCACTGCCAGACGCGAAGGGAAAACAAAGACCGGTAAAGATTTCGGCATTCTGACCCTTGAAGATTTCAGCGGAACCTATGAACTGGCTTTCTTCGGAAAAGACTATGCAGACTGGCACCAGTATTTTATTGACGAAACGGCCATTTATGTGAAAGGAAAAGTAGGTCCGAAATGGGGAAGGGAAGGAAACGAACTGGCCTTCACCATTCAAAAAGTAGATTTATTGGAAACCATTACCGAAAACGCCATCCAGTCCATCACTTTACAGGTCGACATTGAAAAACTAACTCTCGATACGATAACGGAAATTCACGAACTTTTCACCACAGATGTCAGCAGTGAAGCTTATAAAGAAGCCCGGAAAAAAGCGGCAGAACAAAAAACAAGCAAAGAAAGCAATCCGGAAAATTTTGAAGAACCTGCTTCCGGACCCGCTGAAATTCCTTTGAATTTCATGCTTTTTGACCGGCAGGGAAACAACGTCAAAATGTTCTCCAGAACCTGCAAAATCAAAAAATCCCGTGAACTGTACGAATATTTCGAAAACAACGATTCCATAAGGATGAAAATCAATTGAAAAACAAAAACAAAAACAACATAGATAAATTTTAACGTACTATTATAAAACGGATGCTTCTTTTCCGACAAAAATGTTGTATTTTAGCGGAGTAAACAGAAATACTAATTTTTAAAAGATAAAACTATGGCTATTGCAGTAAATGATTCCAATTTCGAAGAGATTGTATTGAAATCAGAACAGCCTGTATTGGTTGATTTCTGGGCAGAATGGTGCGGACCATGCAAAATGATGCTTCCGATTGTAGAAGAAATCTCCAAAGAGTTTGAAGGGAAACTTACCGTAGCAAAAGTGGATGTAGACAGCAGTCAGGGAACGGCAGCCAAATACGGTATCCGGAACATCCCTACCATCCTGTTTTTCAAAGGAGGCTCTGTTGTTGACAAACAAGTAGGCGCAGTTCCAAAAGCTTCATTAGTCGGAAAAATCGAAAAACTTCTCTGATACAGATGAACGGCAAACGGGTAACGATGAACGAATCTGCGTTTTCATTCATCGTTACTCGTTCATCATTTATCACTTACCGTTTTTCAGAATTATGAACTCTCTGGAAGAAATAGTACAATACGGACAATTTGACAACCTTGAATTTATTGCTTCTCAAATCGTTTCCGGCTTCATTACAGGTTTACATCGCAGCCCTTATCACGGTTTTTCCGTCGAATTTGCAGAACACCGGGTATACAACACAGGCGAGTCAACCAAACATGTAGACTGGAAACTATACGCCAGAACGGAAAAATTATTTGTCAAACAATATGAAGAAGAAACAAATCTCCGCTCTTACATTGTATTAGACACTTCTTCTTCCATGTTATTTCCTTACCAATCAGACAAAGTCTCAAAACTTCATTTTTCCGTATATTGTGCGGCAGCTCTCATCCATCTGCTCCGCAAACAACGGGATGCTTCAGGAATATGCCTGTTTGGCGACCGGATTGAAACATTGACCGACGCTAAATTAAACAGTACTCATATTCAAATGCTATACGCCCATTTGCAAGGACTGCTGCAAAAAGGTGCCATACCACTCAATAAACCGACTTCCACAGCCGAAGTCCTGCATCAACTGGCAGACACCATTCACAAACGCTCACTGGTGGTCATTTTCACCGACATGTTTTCAAACGGCAATCGCGAAGATTTATTTTCCGCACTTCAGCACCTGAGATACAACAAACATGAAATCATTCTTTTCCACGTAAAAGACAAACGGATGGAAGAGAATTTCGAATTCTCAAACCGCCCCCACATTTTTGTCGACCTCGAAAGCGGCCGGGAAATCAAATTCTCCCCGAACGAAATCCGGGAAACCTATAAACAGCAAATAGCAGCCTTTTACCAAGACCTGAAACTGCGTTGCGGTCAATTCCAAATCGACTTTGTCGAAGCCGATATTAACGAAAGTTTTCAGCATGTGTTGCTCCCTTATTTGCTTAAACGGTCAAAATTGTATTAACCGCTCATCGGGACATCAAATCAGCTGCAGCAGAAGATTTTCTTTTGCGCCCATTCACGCAAGTTTTGAAGCTTATTGCGTAGTATCATTAAAAAAACACCGACATTCAATAGCAAAGATATAATATCTTCTAAAACACAGGCATCCCCTTAAAATGAAGAATCAAAGTGCAACATCACATCCCCACCGGAAGTAACCGTCTCCACTACACTCTCCTGTCCGGCAGGAAGCGGACAGGAAATCCGGTCCAACATCCGGACTACAGAATCGCGGACCACTGCAAAACGGGCCATATTGTCTTTACTAACCGGTTTTTTAGGCTGGGATTTAATAGTCAAAGGATTAATAGGCCTGCCGTTTTCGTACACCCGGAAATCCAAGTGAGGACCAGTAGCCAGACCGGTAGCTCCCACATAACCGATTACCTCTTTTTGTTTTACGGAAGACCCCACTTTTATACCTTTGGCAAACCGCGACAAATGCATATAAACAGTAGTATAAACACTGTTGTGTTTCACTTTCAGATAATTCCCCCCCCCGTTGGCCTGATACCCTTTGGCAATTACCTTACCGCTCCCGATGGCATACACCGGAGTCCCCTTCGGAGCTGCATAGTCTACTCCATGATGAGCCCTGTATTTTTTCAACACCGGATGAAAACGGCTATTGGAAAAACGGGAAGAAATCCGGAAAAAATCCAAAGGTGCTTTTAAAAACGCTCCTTCCAGACTATTCCCTCTCTCGTTATAATAAAGCATTTCCCCGTCCTGCTCAAAGGGTATGGCATAATAAGTACTGTCATTATGCCGGAAAGAAGCCCCCAGCACATTAAAATTCAAAAGACTTTTACCATCCACATACTCTTGTTCGTAAACCACCCGGAATTCATCCTGTTTCTGTACACCGAAGAAATCAATGGTCCAACCGAAAATATTAGCAAAAACCACTGCCAACTGAGGGTCCGTATTTTGTTTCTGCATAGCCACCCACAAGGAAGATTCCACTTCACCGCAAATCTCTTTTCTTTTCCACTCCACCGGATTCTGCCCCCTGCTTACCCGGTAATCTTCCCTTAAGTCAAAAACAATATAGGACTTAGCATCTTCCTCATAAACAAAAAAAGCCGTTTCCGGAATACTGTCTTTAGTGGAAAAAACAGCATAAGCCTGACCGCTTCTGATTTTACGCACATCAAACACCTCCCGGGCCGTTTCCGTCAACCGATGCACTTCGCGGACAGAAAGCCCGTGTTTTCCGAGAATCACAGACAAACTCTGGGCAGGTTTCACAATCCCGTAATCCACATCGTAATCATCAACAGGAATACCGTATTTATAAACAATTTCCTTTACTTCAGCCGAATCAGTCACCTCTACTTCATCCAAAGGTTCTGCATCCCGTCCTTTAGGCATAAAAATCACTACCAATAGTACTAATCCCAAAACAGAAGAAAAAATAATTTGTCTCTTTTTTGTCATATTACTGAATTGTTTTATTTCCTTTTTTTTACTTTCCACGTTGCAAACCAAACAATAGCTACAACAACACACAATAATCCGGTGCCATAAGAAATGAGCCGCGGCAAACCGAACCCTTCCGGTGCGATACACAAATAAGTCGAACAGACACACGTCATAAACAAAGCAGGGATTAAAGTAATCCAATAATTTTTACCGGCAGAAACCAAATACACCGTAATTGCCCATAAAGTAAAAACCGAAAGCGTCTGATTGGACCAGGCAAAATACCTCCAAATCCGGTCGAACCCCGCAGCATCCTGCAAACTATACAACAAAAGACCAATAGCGGCCAAAAACATAGGAATACAAATATACAACCGCCGACGGACGCTTTTTTGTTCCATATCCATAAAATCCGCAACAATCAGCCGGGCCGACCGGAAAGCCGTATCCCCGGACGTAACAGGAGCGGCAATAACTCCTAAAATTGCCAGAATACCGCCTATAGTACCCAACCAATTTTTAGTAATAGCATCCACAATTACAGAAGCATTATTCTCTCCCATTCCGTTTTCCTGATAAAAACAAGTAGCTGCTGCCGCCCAAATCAAAGCAACAATACCCTCCGTAATCATAGCACCATAAAACACCGGACGTCCGTATTTCTCACTTTTCATACATCGTGCCATCATCGGAGATTGGGTTGCATGAAAACCCGAAACAGCACCACAGGCTATACTGACAAACATAATAGGAAACACCGGCAAATCCAATGCATCGGGATGCAGATTTGGCATCCCCTCCCACAACTCAGGCAACACCGGATGGTGAACATACAACATAACCAGAACGCCCACTGCCATAAACAACAAAGCAATGGCAAAAACCGGATAAATCTTGCCGATAATTTTATCGACAGGCAATAAAGTGGCCAAAATATAATAAATAAACACCACTACAATCCAAAAAGTCACATCCATATAATCGGGAGTCAGTTTGGCCAGCAAGCCGGCAGGCCCGGCAACAAAAACAGCTCCCACAAGTATCATCAATACAACCGTAAAAACACGCATAATCTGTTTTGTCGTCATACCCAGATAACGCCCTGTAAGCTCCGGCAAACTTTCCCCTCCGTGCCGGATAGACAACATCCCGGAAAAATAATCATGAACTGCACCAGCCAGCACACTCCCCAAAACAATCCATACATAAGAAGCAGTCCCGAATTTAGCACCCATAATAGCCCCGAAAATAGGTCCCAGGCCGGCAATATTCAAAAACTGAATCATAAAAATCTTCCAGGCGGGTAATGGAATATAATCAACACCATCGGCCTTGGTCAACGCCGGGGTTGCCCGCACGGCATCCGGACCGAACACCCGTTCCGCATAACGCCCATAAATAAAGTAACCGATAATCAGAATCAGCAAACAAATGGTAAATGAATACATTTTCCGGCAAATATTTAATCGTTGAATACCTCTCTGTTATTTTTTCTTACCCTTTACAGTTTTTTTCCCAACCGGCTTTTCTTTCCGTTTTCCCTTTTGCCTTACTCCGGACTTTGACACCGGCTTTTTTGCACTTCCGGCTCTTGCTTTCCCGTCCGGTTTCCGCTGCGGCCTGACTACTGTTTCTCCTTCTTCCTTCACGAGTTCAAAATCCAACTGTCTGGCAACCAGATTGGCCTTCGCCACCCGGACCGTCACCCGGTCGCCCAACTGATAAGTCTTATGGTGATAACGGCCGGTAATACAATAATTTTTCTCATCAAATTCATAAAAATCATCATCCAACTCAGTCATAGACACCAAACCCTCACACTTCGAATCCTCCAGTTCCACATAAAATCCCCACTGCGTAACCCCCGAAATAGTTCCCTCAAACTCTAACCCGAGCCGATCGGCCATAAACTCCACCTGCTTGTATTTGACGGATGAACGCTCGGCATTGGCAGACACTTGTTCCATATCAGACGAATGTTTGCAATATTCCTCCAGTTTTTCTTTATTGGCAGAACGACCGTCATCCAGATAACGTTGCAAAAGCCGGTGCACCATCACATCCGGATAACGCCGGATTGGTGACGTGAAATGAGTATAAAAATCAAAAGCCAGCCCATAATGTCCTATATTATCGGTGGAATAGGCAGCTTTCGCCATTGTCCGGACTGCCAGCGTTTCAATCATATTCTGTTCCGGCTTATCTTTTACCTCCCGCATCAGATTGTTCATGGAAGTAGTTAACGCTTTCCGGCTACCGGTTTTCACCCCATATCCGAAACGCGCAACAAACCGGTTGAAGTCCTCCAGTTTTTCCGGCAACGGTTGTTCATGAACCCGGTACACAAACGCAGGTGCTTTTTTCCCCGGTTTCGGCCTCCCGATCCGTTCGGCCACTTTCTTATTGGCCAGCAACATAAACTCTTCTATCAGCTTATTGGCCTCTTTGGAACGCTTGAAATATACACCGGTAGGATGTCCCTTTTCATCCAGATTAAACTTCACCTCAACCCGGTCAAAATCAATGGCTCCGGCCTTGAAACGCTCTTTCCTCAACTTTTGAGCCAAATCATTCAGCAACAGAATCTCCGGCTTGTAATCCCCTTCAGCCCCTTCGATTATCTCCTGAGCTTCTTCGTAAGTAAAACGGCGGTCGGAACAAATCAATGTACGGCCGAACCACTGCTCCAATACCCGAGCCTGAGCATCCATCTTAAAAATGGCCGAAAAACACAATTTATCTTCACCCGGACGCAAAGAACAAACCCCGTTGCTCAAACGCTCCGGCAACATCGGAATAGTACGGTCCACCAAATAAACAGAAGTAGCCCGGGCATAAGCCTCCTTATCCAGAACAGTATTTTCTTTTACATAATAACTGACATCGGCAATATGCACCCCGACTTCATACAAACCATTCTCCAATTGACGGACCGACAACGCATCATCAAAATCTTTGGCATCTTTCGGGTCAATCGTAAAAGTAGTTATATTCCGGCAATCCCTCCTTGTCCGCATTTCCCCCTGAGGTATTTCCAACGATATTCTCTCAGCAGCTTTCAGCACATTCGCCGGAAATTTTACAGGCAACTCATACTCTGCCATAATGGCATTCATCTCCGTATCATTATCACCGGGACGTCCCAATACTTCCACCACTTCCCCCACCGGATTTTTCTGATTCTCCGGCCAATCCTTTATCTTCACCACCACTTTATCACCATTCTCCGCTCCGTGCAAATGTTCCGTAGAAATAAATATATCATATGGAAACTGTTTCCCCGTAGGAATCAGGAAAGCATAATTTGCAGACTTTTGCAAAACGCCCACAAAAGTAGCCTTTTTCCGTTCCAGAATTTCTATTACCTCGCCTTCCGGCCGGCGATTCCGGCTGCGGGCATATACCAGTACCTTTACTTTATCCCCGTTCAACGCATGCTTCAGATTGGAAAAAGTAACAAAAACATCCTCCTCGCTTTCGTTAGAAATAATATAAGCAGTTCCCCGGGCTGTCAACTCCACCTCCCCTGTGATATAAGAACCCGACTGTTTTATTTTGTAACGTCCGGTTGAAATTTCTTCCAACTCACCATCCCCGGCCATATCTTTCAGCACTTCTGAAATCTGCCGCTTTGTGTCCATGCTTTTCACCTGCAAACGCATAGCCAGTTGTTTATAATTAAAACTCTCGGCAGGATGATTGGCCATCATTGTACTGAGCCGTTTCCTCACATCTGCTTTGCTCATCATAGGCTCAATTTTCTTTCTATGTTTCCCCATAATAATAAAATATAACAACATGCCAAAGGATATTCCAATTATTCCGGAACCGGTTATCACATCAACACATTTATTGTGCCCTAAATTTAGTGTTTTTATGCTTCAAACCGCAGAATTTAAAGAATAAAATTAATTCCATAAAAAAAAGGAAGGTAGTATCGCACCACCTTCCCTGTTTTATGATTTGAACCGGATGATTACTTAATTAATCCCTTATCAAATTTTTCTTTCACTTTTGCCAGCATATCCACAGTCATATTTTGCAGATTATATTCCGGTTTCCATCCCCACTCTTCCCGGGCGCAGGTATCATCCATACTATTCGGCCAGCTATCTGCAATAGCCTGTTTTACAGGATCAATCTGATAATCCATTTTGAAATCCGGAATATGTTTACGAATCTCGGCAGCTATCTGCTCAGGCTCAAAACTCATGGCAGCAATATTAAAACTATTCCGGTGTTTCAGTTTGGCAGGATCAGCTTCCATCAATTTCACCACAGCATTCAAAGCATCCGGCATATACATCATATCCATATAAGTCCCTTCTTTCACATTACAAGTGAAAGCCCCTTTACGGATAGCATCATAATAAATCTCCACGGCATAATCCGTCGTACCCCCACCAGGCAAAGTCACATAAGAAATCAAACCAGGGAAACGCACGCTACGGGTGTCTACTCCGAAACGATAGTAGTAATAATCGCTTAATAATTCCCCGGTCACCTTACAAACTCCGTACATCGTCGTATTCGAACGCTGCAAAGTATCCTGAGGAGTTTTATCCTTAGGCGTATCCTTTCCGAAAGCTCCGATAGAACTCGGCGTAAACACGGCACAATTGTTGTCCTTGGCAATATACAATGAATTAGTCAGCGCACCGATATTTATATCCCATGCCAATTTCGGATTTTTCTCTCCTGTAGCCGACAAAAGAGCTACCAGATTAAAAATCGTATCGATACCGTATTTTTTAACGATGGCAGCATAGGTTTCGCCGTCAAGCGCATTCAATTCCTCAAATGGTCCGGCATCCGCCAACGCTTTACATTTTTCAGCACTAATATCTGCTGCCACAACGTTATTATTCCCGTAAATTGATCTCAGATGAGGAACCAATTCAGATCCGATTTGCCCTCCGGCACCAACGATTAATATTTTTTTCATTGCAGAATTTAATTAAAAATAATTGCTTTCATTCAATGGCACACCTATACCACCGAATCGTCGGCAAATGTATAAATTAAAAATTTTACAAAAATAAAATTCAAAATATTTTTTACCGTTTAAGTAAAAATTCCCGCACTGTTATTTTGTTCAGCCTCGTAATACAAATCAATCAGTAGGCCGGGAGCTTTGGAAGCCTGAACGGCCAAATGGTCACACCGTTCATTTTCAGGAATATCCGCATGCCCTTTCACCCAGATAAATTTAACCTGATGTTTCCGGAAAATTGTCAGAAAACGCTTCCATAAATCAGGATTTTTCTTCCCTTTAAATCCTTTCTTTTCCCATTCAAAAACCCATCTTTTTTCCACTGCATCCACCACATAACGGGAATCCGAATAGACGGTAACTACCGTACCCGGCTTTTTCAAGGCTTCCAGACCCACAATCACCCCCAACAATTCCATCCGGTTGTTCGTAGTTTTTCTAAACCCCATAGACAATTCTTTCCGGTGAATTCCCGACCTCAGCACAACACCAAACCCGCCGGGACCAGGGTTTCCGCTGGCAGCTCCGTCTGTATATAAGATAACTTCTGTCATAAACGGATAAAAAAATAGTAACCGGACAAAATTAATACATTATGAGCTTATTACAAAGCATTTCACCTTGCTTTCGTATCATTCAAACTCCCGCCACTGCCGTCTTTTACGGCATCATTCACCGGCAAAACAAATACTATAAATCAGCCATTACCCGTAAACGACACGCTATAATATAATAAAACCACCATACAAATCACCCTTTTTACACCAATAGATGTATATTTACAAAATTTTCATCTGCGATTACAATAAGAAAAAGTCTGAAAAGTAAACTTTCATGAAAGAATCTATTTTCATCTGGATATTGCTTTCCCTGCTCTCTTGCCGGAGTATTCCGGCAGAAATCAATGAAACATTGAAAGGAGCCGGTTCCAATAAAAGTGAACTGAAAAAAGTATTGCGCCACTATAGCTGGAAAGACAAGGATTCCCTGAAATTCAAAGCAGCCTGTTTTCTGATCGGAAATATGAAATGGCATGCCAGCCATAAACAAATCAGCAACATAGATAAACACTACGCCCGTTTTTGCCGGAAAGCAGACTCCGCTTACTTTGCCATTTATCAGGAAAAAAAAGGACATCCGGATTCACTGGGTAAATGCATGAAAGAACTGAATAAACGGTACCGCTGGCTGGCTGACTCCGCAAAAAAATACGATTTTCACCAGCCCGTTGTAGAGTATAAGATTGCAGCCGATTTACGTTCCCTGAAAAGCAATTTCCTGATCACCCACATTGACAATGCCTTCCGTCAATGGGAAACCTCCCCTTTCGCCCGGAAACTGACTTTTCCGGAATTTTGCGAATACATCCTCCCCTACCGCTCCGTCTGGGGGTATCCTTCCCTTTACTCCGGAAAAGAATTCAACCAATGGTTTGCCAAATATGTAAACTACGACACTACAGCCTCTTTAACACAACGCATCAACCGGTATAACCAACGGCTTACAGGTATCCGGTATTTTTTCGGCTGGCAGAAAATGAAAGATTGCGGCATCTACAACCTTTTTTTCCACGGACATGATTGTACAGACGTAGCAGCTTTCGGCTGCAGCATACTCCGGTCGTGCGGCATACCTGCCATAATCGAATTCTGCAACACTTACCGGGACTTCACCGGCCGGCATTTTTATTGTGCCGTCAGGGATTCCGGTAACATCTGGAAATATTTTAATCCGGAATCCACTCTGCCGGACAACACGAAATGGAGAATGGGAACCACCATGAATTTATACCGGCAATACTACGGAGCCCAACCGGATTCTCCCTATTTCCTGAAAAATAAAGACGAACACCTGCCCCCTTTATTTTCAACTCCTTGCATCAAAGAAATTACAGCCGAACGCCTGGAGGTATGTCTGGTCACCCTGCCTTTTCCGGATACAACAACCAACCATCTGGCCTATCTGGCAGCTTTCGATTCCAGAAAAGAACTGGTTCCGGTCACCTGGGGAATCATAAATCAAGAACACCGGGAAGTCCGTTTCCCCCAAACCATGACCGGACGCCTGTATTTCCCCGTCTATTACCGGGGCCAGGAACTTTGCCCGTTTGGCCCGCCTTTTTATATCAAAAAAGACTCCCTCGCTTCCGGAGGATATCGTTTATTTTCTTTCCCCGGCGACACCAGTAACCTGCAATCGGTAGTACTCACCCGGAAATTTCCCCGGAAACCGAATATGGAAAAACTGGCAGGAAATCTGGTCGGAGGCACTTTCGAAGGTGCCAACCGGAAAAATTTCTCCGACGCACGGACACTCTGTACCATCACAGACCCCCCCGGCCCCTACCTGCAGGATATTATCCTGCCCCATCCCGAAGCATACAAGTTTTACCGCTTCGTAGCACCGGAACAGTATTCAGGAGCACACATTTCCGAACTCCAGTTTCTGAGTGAAAAAAAATACGGTTATACCAACACATGCGAACCGTCTCCGGCTGCCATCCTCCGTCCCGAAGAAACTTTCCGGGAAAAGGAAGACACTGCATTGGTGATGCTTCAGGAACCTTCTCCTGAAAAAATGCAAAAAAGAGCAGTATTTGATGGCAACATGCAAACGGCAGCCTCATCCAAAACCATCCCCTTTCACCTGAAACATCCGCAAATAGTCACACGCATCCGCTTCGCTCCCCAGCATGCCGACAACGGAATCCGCAGGGACGACCTGTATGAATTATGGTACTGGCAGGACGGCTGGAAAAGCTGCGGCACCTGCACAGCACGATATGAATACCTGGAATTTAACCACGTACCGGAAAATACACTGCTTTGGCTGCAAAACTATTCGGAAGGACAGGAAGAATTACCTTTTATCATCCGGAACAAACAGCAACTGTTTTTATATTACGATATAAAATAAACGGCCTCTGTACTTACCGATAACAACCCGTTTGAAAAACATACAGAAAATCTTATGGCTACAGATTCATCACATAAGAAATTTCAACCCGGCCCATCCGTCGCTGTCAGAAGCATGAATTAAAAAAAAACTTACAGAATAGAAAAGAGTCAGCCATCTTAAATGACTGACTTTCAGAGGTCGGTAGCGGAATCGAACCGCTCTGCACGGTTTTGCAGACCGTTGCCTAACCTATCGGCCAACCGACCGTTTCATTTTGCGATGCAAAGATAGAAGGTTTTCGTTAATCTCCAAAACAATCCGTAAAATTATTTTTCTAAAGTCACACTGGTACATTTAATTTGTCCGCCCAAAGGAGGATTCATTTTTGATATTTTAATCTTAGCATACTCCAATTGCGGAAAAGCCTCATAAAGAGCATGCAGTATACGCCGCCCCAGATGTTCCAGCAAATGCGAACGCCTGGTCATTTCCCCGGCTATGATTTCATAAGCCGTCTGGTAACTCAGAGCATCATCAATGCAATCGGATTTTGCAGACAAACTGCAATCGTAATGCAAACACGCATATACCGTAAATTTATTGCCAACCACCTGTTCCGCTTCAAAACAACCATGATAAGCAAAAAACTCCATACCTTCAATTTCGAGTATCCCTTTCATCATTTTTCTGAATTAGTTTATAAAGTCACAATCTTGTCGTCCGGTATTCATCCGGTTTTACGAATTATATTCAATATAAAAAAATGAAAGGGTCGGAAAACCGACCCTTAACCATTTACTAACTACTAACCTAAACCATACAAACTTATGAAAAACAATCTTTTTTCAAAAGACGGTGCAAAGGTAAAAATCCTATTTCAAAAAGCAAGATTTTAATTGCAAATAATAGCTAATTAAAATCTTAAAATACAGTTAAAATTCCAGAACGTAATAGTTACGCTATGCAGGTTATGAAGAAAATTTTCCGCGCGAAATGAATTTCTTTAACTATAAATTCTTCCGGACAAATTTCCGGCCCCGGGTCTTGCTTCCGGTCCGTCATTTGCCGTATGTTTGCAAAATAGTTAAAAATAAATACCCGGATATTTTGCAAAAACAAAAAATTCCTCTACTTTTGTTTCCGCAATCAAGACAGACTGCACGGGTTCTTAGCTCAGTTGGTTCAGAGCATCTGGTTTACACCCAGAGGGTCGGGGGTTCGAATCCCTCAGGACCCACAAAATCAAGAAGAAAATCAAAGCAAACTCCTGAAAACAAAGGCTTTCAGGAGTTTTTCTTTTTCCCGACTTACCGAAAATACAGCAAAATGAAGCAGCAAAAACAGGTGAAATCGGTGGACTTTATTCCTCCCCGGGAGTGTTGATAGTGTTTCAAAAAGAATGCGCCACAGGCAAGGATAATAAAACGTTGGATTTTTGGAAACTTAGAGACCGGCAAAGGAAAGCACACCCCCGAATCAGATTTATAAGATACGATGAAGATTCCATGGAAAAGTAAAAAAAGTGCTTGTGCCGTTACATCCACCGAGTATAATCCTGAAAAAGTTGACCACTCCCAAAGTAAACCTTTTTCAGGAAACTACAAATTACCATCTATCAAAATATAAATGATACATGGCAACAGGGGTTTTGTGTCTATAAAGGTGCCGGAGATACGATGGCAGGTATAAATCTGTTCATAGGATCTAAAATCTGCTGTGGAATATAGAAATTACTTAAAAAGACATACCGGCAGACAACCGGAAAGTATTATCCATGGGATGATTACGCCGGGACTGAGGAACTAAACAGGCTACATCAAAATGAATCCGCATAAAACAGATACCAGCACCAAAAGTCATGTATTGACGTTGCAGACCGGATTTACCTTCATGGTAATATCCTACACGCCCGAACAACAGTTCATGGAAATTGTATTCAAGACCAGTTTTCCAATAAACGCGGTGAATCTCTCCGGCAGCAAATGCACTTCCTATATTCTTCAGGACAGAATTGTCCCGGTTGTTTTCACCGGAAGCCACTAAATATTTACCTCCTTCCACTCCGGCAGATAAACCATGCCACCGGGCAAACGTCCCCGACCAGTTTACGCCCATTTTCAAATCGGACGGCAAAAAGAGTTTATCCTCCGGACCATATTCTATTTTATCGCCGATATTGCTCAAAGCAAAACCCACACCCAGTTTGTATGCTATCTTATCGGTATAAAAAAGGCGTTCATAATATCCGCACAAATCACACGCCACGGCATGGGCTTTCCGGTAATTCCGGACAATATCGGACACTGCAAGACGAAAAGCAACAGACATAGAGAAGTATTCACCCAACCGACGGGCATAGGCCACGTCAAATGCTACTTCATGGGGAGTGTCTTCTCCCAGGGCCTGCATATTCTCATCCGTTTTCTGCAAGCCTCCCAGTGAAAAATAGCGGAAAGAGGCACTGACACCGTGCAATGGACCGATTTTATAATAGGCGGAAATACCGGCTATACTCATGTCATCAACCAATTTCCGCAACCAGGGAACATAAAAAAGGTTGATCCCGCCTTTATGCCGGGAATCAATAAACAAATATTTGGCAGCATTCTGTTGATGGGAGTAACAATCCGGCAAAGTCGCCACCCCCAATTCTCCCATGCCTCCGGAACGGGCATCCGTACTCACCGAAAGAAAAGTCATCCCGACATTGGAAAAATTATAATCCCTTATGAAGGACTGAGCATACCCGACATGTAACGACGCAAGAATTCCGGCAAACAACAAATATACCTCATTTCGCAGTTTCATACTTCATATCTATTCCTATGTCTGATTTCTTCTTTTTAATTACCTTAAACCCTTTTCATTACGACACAAAGCCCGTCCCTTTGTATCATTCTTCTGCAAAAATATGCAACACATCATTGGTATCTTCAACGTAAAGGCGACCGTTATGATAGGACATGTCCGTTATCTTTACTCCTGTCGGTAAGTTCAAATCAGTAACAAACTCTATTTTAAAAGTTTGTAAATTAATCAAGCCAAATTTACAGGTCAAATGATTGTCTTTAAAATAGAACCCCTTGGGAGACAAACATCCCTGACCTTGAAAAAATATTTTGTATTTTTCTTTCTCAGAAGACAAATTTTCGTGAACCAACATATTTCCATTCCTAACATCAATTACCTGAAAATAATTACCACTTATTCCATATAAATAACCATTGGTTGGGTCTTGTGTATAAATATCATTAACACTTTCTACTCTCCATTTTTCCTCCCCTGTCATTGCATCCAAGCCAAGCAAAATATATTCCTCCAAAGGTCGAATTTGTAATGAAACTATCAGAGTATCTTCATAATGATAGATAAACCTTGAAATGGGTGGATTCTCAAAATGCAATGTATTTCTTACTTCACCGCTTTCGGCATCAATAAAATCAATGTATTTAAAAGATAAATCAGTTACATATAAATAACTATCCCGACAAAACCAACTTATTCGATTAAAATAACTTTTTTCCCATAATTTAATATTACTTTTTCCTTTATACATTGTTACTCGCACGAATTTGTCTTGGCGTTCATATTTATTCTCTATAAAATTGCCATTAAATATATTGACTCTTCCTCCTCCCAATGATTCCCTATAAAGAACAAACTCCTTCAGAATTTCATCATATACATAAAGATTGTTATCAAAAGAAAATAACTTATTTTCTATAATTGACAATAAATTCCTCCTAAAAGGAACTTTATAAATGACATCGCCAATATCTTCTGATATAAAAAGAACATTTTTCTGTCTATCATATCCCAAAGCCATTCCTTTATGAAAAACAGAGATGGATTCAATATCATTAATTTCATTTATTTTTTTCATCGTATATACTTATTTTATCTGGAAAATTATATTAAAATTATCATCAATAAATTCTAAAAAACTCTTTTTGGTTGATTCTTGTAAATTAGATGTCCATTTACTGATTAACTTATCATCAATCTCCACTTTTTCCAATTCCTCCAAAAACAATTCCTTATTTAACGTAGATATCTTTCTCCCATCAAAATACCATTTTATCTGCTCTAGATTTTCTGCAACCTCCAAATCTTTCAGAAATTGTCGGGCAAAGTTTTTAGGAGGAATATGAGTTATAGATTTAAACTCATAATATATAGAGTTGTTATTTTCTCCCGTTGTAACTACGTCCACTCTTCTTACATTACTTCCAACATACGCCTGGCTCTCAAAAGTTATTACACGCCCCTTAAACTCCTCCGGATGACTAAGAAAGTACGTTGGTACAACGTTCTCCCTCCCATCAAAATGTGTTATTACTTACCCCAAATATGCAGAACATCCTTACTGTCCAACACATATACTTTCCCATTATGATATTGTATATTCGTTGTCCATACATCTTTTCCCGCTCCCAAATCCTCAACAAACTCAAATTTATGGGTATGAATATTCAACAAACCAAATTTGGCACTCATTCGTCCACGAAAATAAATGCCATCCTCTGTCAGGCATCCACCAGCTTCAGGTATCACATCAAATTTTGACATTTCAGCAGACAAGTCGTCCACGCATACCAATTTACCATTCTTTACATCAATAACTTGATAAAAGTATCCGCTTAAAGCATAAAACAAACCGGTAGAATTATCTGGGGCGTATATATAAAAAGCATTTTCTATTCTCCACTTTTCCTCCCCTGTCACCGCATCCAAACCGAGTAAATGAAACTCTCCTCGATTAACATTCAATGAAACTATCAGAGTATCTTCATAATAATAAATAAATCTGGAAATGGGTGGATTCTCAAAATGCAACGTATTTCTTACTTCACCGCTTTCGGCATCGATAAAATCAATGTATTTAAAAGATAAATCGGTTACATATAAATATTTTCCTCTACTATCCCAATGCCTCCTATTTAAATATGTGCGTTCCCATACTTTTTTATCACTGTCTCCTTCAAACAATGTGATGCAAACTGACTTTGACGGACGCATATAATTATTTTCCATCACATTGTTTCCAAACCAATTTACACTTCCTCCTGTTATTGACGATCGATAAAGTTCAAAGCTATTATTTGCCTCATCATATTTATAAATCCCATCATCCAATAAGAATATATGATTGTTCTTTATCTTTATAATACAATAATCTTCCCAAAGTATTGAATTTACAATACTTCCATCTCGCTCGGAAATAAAAAGAAGATGATTGTGAACATCAAACACCAACAAATTGCCATTATAAAAACCTTCAATCACATCTATGCCTGCTAATTCTGCTATTTTTTTCATAATTACTTAATTTTAAATATCTCATCAAAATGTTCTTCAATAAAGACAAGCAAACTTTCCTTTGATGGCTTCTCTGCTTCCCCAACCCATTTTTCTATAAGTTCTCGTCTTATCTCCACTTTCTCCAATTCTTGTAAAAACAATCCCTTATTTAACGTAGATATCTTTTTCCCATCAAAATACCATTTTATCTGACTTAAATCATCCGCAATTTCCAAATCTTTCAGAAACTGTTCTGCAAAATTTTTAGGCGGAATATTAGTTACGGACTTAAACTCATAATAATAAGGATATACTGACTTCGCATCTACTACTACATCCACAATCCTCGTAGTCTTTCCTAACTCCAAACGGCTCTCAAAAGTTATAACATGCCCCTTAAACTCCTCCGGATGACTAAGAAAGTAACGTTGGATCCAACGTTCACCTTCTGCAAAGCTTAAACCTTTCTTAAACTCTGCTATCATTGCTCCGATATTCTCAAATTTAGTGCCGGAAGCTACCAGTATTTTATAGCCGGAAAGCAATTCTTCCAAAGCCGTTGCACCAACGCCATGATTCCCGCTAATCAAACCTTCCAGTAATTCTGGAGTAAGACCGGAAGAACAAAACCTTTCATCCGAAAGCAAATTACTGACTACTTCCAATATTTTCGGGTTCTTCCGCAAATCGGCATAACTGTTGACAATACGCCAGGCATAAGCCCCTTCGATTTTCAATTCATCTGCAAAAATATCAAATAACTGAGGAGTGGAAGCCAAATCCCCCTCCAATTTGGTTAATAAATCCCCCTCCGATTTCCATTCCCTACTCAAATGGGAGAACATCCGCTCATTCCAGTTCGCCTTAGCCACCTTATCTGCCAGTTCCAGCCCTTTAGCCGATTTTAACACGGCTTTGGTGCCGCCCGCTATACCTTTCGTGGCAATAGCCGGAGCTACCGGTATAATCAATGCCGAACTGTAAACTGCCATATTCTCCCAGTCATCGTAATAACCGGCATAAAGTGCTCCGGCTCCGTCTGCCACAAAATCAAGCCCGAAGGGCATCAACAAGGCCCCTAATGCGTCTATGCCGGATAATGTTTCCCGATAAACCACAGCATTCTTTCCACTGACAAAATAATGGTGAGCCGGAGAGACTGTTACTCCTTTATGAATCTGACTGCAATACCCGGAAAATTTATGATCCCGGTACCAAAAAACGAATTGTTTGCCAATTTGGGCTTCCCTGTCCTCGGTTTCTACAGCACTATCAAACAAACCGTGTTCCACTTCACGGAAAATACCGGCTGGATGATCGCGAAGGAAATTCAATAACCGCTCCTGGCTTTCTGCATAATTCCGGTAGGCGGAAGGCAAAGTTGTACGGGCGGATAGCTGACCCGTAAAAGGATTCTCGCTGATACAAACATTACGGTTAGCGTAAAATTTCTCCAATGCCGCCACATAATCATCAATACGGCTGTCCTCTGCTACAATCAGTTTATAGATATATTCCTTACCTGTCACACGCTCCGGATTCTCCATCCGGTTAGTAGCAACTATTTCTCCCCGGTAACCGAGAAAATAAGAATAGACTATTTCCGGTTTTGCCGTATATTTAAAAACATTAAAAACGAAATCCGCAAATGGCAGTTTTTCTTCATTCTTTGCCTCATATTCTGCAACTCTTCGCGTGTTCGTATATTTCCGGTTTCCTAATTCACGACGGTCCAGTTGCACCGATTTACCACAGGCTATACCAGGCATAAAGAAATAAGTCCCTTTGTCTTGCCCGATTCCTGCCGTATGGACGTAAGGAACGGTTATCAATATGGAATGCTCTGAAAGCCCGCTTTGCCGAAAAACACTCTCCGCCAATTGACTCCATGACGACTGGACCGTTGATATGACATTTACCGGACAACAAGCCACAATAAAACGGCTATCCGGATGCGCCAGTTCGTATGTATAAAGTTTATCCGCAATAACTTTTCCCAACAACTGCTTATATTTTTCCGAAGACCCCCGGGAAGTTTTCACGATCTCAACCAATTTTTCTACAACTGAATTATGTTGCCATAATTGGTCATTAATTTTTATCGCATTTTCTTTGGCATACCGGAGATATTCTTCTGCCACCGGATTTTCCAACGCAAAATAGGTCTCTGTGTCAGAAATCTCCGGACAATTTCCCCCATGTTTCTTCAGTTGTTTCCATTGCTTTGCCTGAGAATTTAATACAATGGGATTTCCTGTGTCCACCCCCTTGATTTTAACAGGTGCTTTTTGATAATAACAGGCATCAACTATACGATAAATGTAAGTTTCTATATCATCACGGTCATTGTAAGTAAGTCTTACCTTAGATGACTGCTCTATGCTGCCATTGGACGATTTATAGGTATTTCCCGTCCAAAAATATTCTTCAAGAATCTCTTCTTTTCCTGAATTATCGGTATATATTTTGAAACCATATATGTAAGGCATATTGGGCTTGAGCAGAAAAATAACCTTTTCCCCTTTAACCAAGGATTGGACACTGAAGATAACTTTCCCGGCAGGCGTCAGACCTATATTTTCGCCTTTTACCAAATCCCCCGTTTCCATCGTATTGTCTACAATAGCCTCATCCTTATCCCTTTCAAACATCCTCACAACAACCCCGGGGTCGTGAATCACGTCCCACTGCCATTTCGCCAAATGAGACGCTCCTTCCGTGTAGTCCATCAGGTTGTCTGTAGAACCCTTAACCAAGCCGTAAGAACTGTCGAACGTATGTTTCAAAACAAAACGACCGTGACACAGTTCATGTACAACGGCAAGACAAAAAGAATCAAACCCTCGAAAGTCCTGACGGAAAACGTAACCGAACTGGCAGCCACGAGGCATGAAACCGCTGAAATCACGCTTACCCTTATGACCGCTCTCAGGAAAGATAAAAAGATAACTACTGGAAGCATCTATTTCATGCGTCGAGGCATAGTCTCGCTGGAATGACTTCATCCGGCTGTTATAAGCAAACAGGATGCCGCTGCCCTTGTCAAAAAGCTGAAGGTCGGAATAATCCGTCTCATCGTAGGAAACATCGCATGCTATGCCGTAACGCGAAAAAAAGCCAGACAGGTAATCCCGAATCCCGGAAAACTCCCCGGAAGGAAGACCACCACCGACAGAAACAACCTTTACGGAAAAACGATACGAGGGATAACTCAATACCAAAAGCTTGCCCAAATTGTAATAACCGCTGTCAGGCTTAGGATAAACCGCATACAACTCCTGACCGTCGTTCTCCCGGCCGCCGACCAAGGACAAGACGTAATCCCCGCTCTCCACATCAAAACTCTCAGGCGTATACTCCGTTCCCCCACGAGTTACAAAACGCACCTTAGCCGGGTCCACTCCACTACCATGAACATCCAGATGAGCAACTACCCAGTCGCTGCATCAACTATATGCAAATTTTCAAAGAACTATTTAATTATATTTTCTCTCTCTAATAATCAGAAATTACATGTTCATAATCAATTACCTCTTTCGGAACTTTTTTATAATCATCCAATAAATATACAGTTGTATCACTAAGAGTTACTTGCTTCCCATTTTTCAATATATCAACATAAATAGCTACAATACGTACATCTTTCTTTGTTATTTTATCCTTATTTAAAGGCATTTTCAAATACACCACACCATAATGCTCGCTCCCTCTTTGTACAAAAACTAAACTATCTTGCTCTATCTTTTTAAAAAAAAAAGCCTGATAACTTTCTGCAAATGGATAATTATGTTGATATCTAAAATATAATTCCCCATTTTTCTTTATCACATAATAATTATCTGCATTTACTCTTTCACTATATTTCATATAATAATGCGTACTTTTAGACCAATCCTGATAAAATTCAAAAACATTATTATTGTATTCAAATTTATTGATTAGCTCCAAACGATTATAATAACAATATAAACGATATCCCTCTATTAAAAACATTAGTACAAACATAAATATTATCAATTCATATCGATACTTTTGGCAAAAACTCCAAGATTGAGAATGAATAAATCGAAAACGAAAAGAACTCTCTTTCATATATACTATTTTACTAATTTATATTCAATTTTTTCCTTATTATTTATCTCATAACTTATCTCTTTCCATACTTGCTTTAAAGAATAATTCTTAGTTACAACATCAAAGTCCCATGGCGTTTTATCTTGCTCTGGAATCTTACCTGTATATTTTTGGTATAATTCTCTAAAATCTCTATTGTTAATAGGCACATTAGTGAACACCAAACTCACTTTTGTAGCATCAAAAACATCTCCATTCCAATTTCCTAATGATTGCTCTTCTACAAAATCAAAAGAATCCCACAAACGATAATGCAAATGTGGTTCTAATACGACTCCTTTATTCTGATCTATAACTTCCAACTCTCCCTCCATACTCATCAATATAGCAAAACTACCAATAGCAAAAGCAAAATCATCATCCATAACCGTATTATGTAATAAATCTACTGTTTCAATCGCTTTCACGGCATGAGAATAAAGAAAACTTCCATAATCAGAAGAAGATGTATTAGATGCTTTATAATCTTCTGGCATTAATATATATATACCCCGATTGTTTTCTATAGCATTTTTTATATTAATATTACAAATATACAAAATAAATTTAAAAAATGTAAATATTCTAATCTTTCTTATTGTATTAAAAAACAACATTTACAAACATGCCGTTTATGAAATATCTGAAATCCGTGCTTCCGCAATCACTTCAGAAAGGATGTAACCTGCCCGGCAAACGTTCGTTATACAAAATAAAGAACGCAAAGAAGATTCATCATCTAAAAGTTGATGTATTATGAAATACCAGAGTTTGTTTTATATTCTACTATTTTTCACGGCACACCCCGTTTTAAGCCAACAAAATCCGGAACGTCCACAGGTACATATTGGCGGAGCCTTACGATTTAATTACAATTATTCCGACTGGAATCAGGCTCACCGGGACCAATGGGGGCAATTCGGCTACGATGTGTTTCTGCTCCATCCGACAGCTTCTTACAAAGGTTTCTTGCTGGACGCAGATTTCCGGTTCTATAGCACGGCTTTCGGAGGATTTATGCTGAAATACGGCTGGATAGGCTACCGATTTTCGGAACACGACCACATCGAAGTAGGATTGACGAAAGTACCTTTCGGCATTCACCCGGCCAGCGGCAATAACTTCTTTTTTCAGATTTCCTACTATGTAGGACTGGAAGACGATTCGGACATGGGAATCAAATATGTGCACGAAGACGGGAAATGGGAATATGCGGCAGCCTTTTTCAAAAATGCCGACGAACTGCTATTCAGTGCCAACGACGAAACCTCCGACGACCGGTATGGTTATGATGTAGCCGGCCGCAACAAAGAGGTCAACCAATGGAACGCCCAGGTAATCCGCAAATTCGGAACAACAGCCAAACAAAAAGCCGGTGTCTCCGGGCTATTCGGTCAGCTTTACAACCTGGACACCCGCAAAAAAGGGACACGCTTTGCTTTTGCCCTCCACTATGTCATCGATTGGAAAAACTGGAATCTGAAAGCTCAGTTTTCCACTTATGCACTGCATCCGAAAAATGCTCCCGGCGAAAACCGCAATCTGGTCAGTATGACAGCTTATGGTGCTCCTTACCAGGTTGCAGCCAAAGCAAACATATACACCCTCAGTTTCTCACACAATTTCCCCCTGAAATCCCAATGGCTCCAAAATATATTACTATACCATGATTTCGGGTTGCTGCAAAAACGGAATTGCTGCTTCAAAAACAGCGTGCAAAATGTGAGCGGTCTGATGATGACTATGGGACCGGTTGCTGTATACATTGACTATGCCATGGGAAAACATCACGCCTGGTTAGGCCCCGACTGGGATGCATTCGGTCCCGGACAGGGCAGCAATTCCTGGCACTCCCGTTTTAATATCAACATCGGTTATTATTTTTAAATCCCCGGATATGCTTAAAGATCTTTTTCATCTGTACGCCGAACGATGGCATTTTTTTCTGAATCTGACAATCCAGCATCTGGAAATTTCCCTGATAGCCATCGTCATAGCCATCATTATCGGTCTGGGATTAGGCATTTTGATCAGTCGCTACCGGCATCTGTGCAGCCCGGTTCTAGGACTGACCAATTTTATTTACACCATCCCTACCATCGCTTTATTCGGTTTCCTGATACCTTTTTCAGGAATCGGAAATTTCACCGCCATCATTGCCCTCACCGTGTACGCCTTGCTTCCGATGGTCCGCAACACCTATACCGGTCTGACAGGTATTGACCGCGAAATCATCGAAGCAGCCCGAGGGATGGGCAGTACTTCCGCACAAATACTTTTCCGGATACAACTCCCTCTCGCTTTCCCGGTTATCCTTTCCGGACTCCGCAATATGGTCGTGATGACCATTGCATTAACCGGTATTGCAGCTTTTATAGGTGCCGGAGGACTCGGAGTGGCCATCTACCGGGGCATCACCACCAACAACGGGGCATTAACCATTGCCGGCAGTTTGCTGATTGCCCTGCTGGCTTTATTGACCGATTGCCTCATCGGACGATATGAAAATCATTTTAAGAAAAAACGTAAACTCTTGTAGCCATGAAATCTCAGAATTTGCCAAAGTTATGCCTTTTCATCCTTCTTTCTCTTTTGATAAGTCAGGGATGCAAACCCAAAGGCGACACAATCCGCATTGCAACCAAACCCGTAACCGAACAATTTATCCTGGGAGAAATGTTGCGCCTGCTCATCGAAGAAAATACAGACCTCTCCGTGAAAATAACCAAAGGCATCGGAGGCGGAACCAGCAATATTCATCCTGCCATGCTGGAGGGAGAATTTGACCTGTATCCCGAATATACCGGTACCGGATGGTTAGTGGTACTGAAAAAAGACACGCTTCTGCCTGCAGATAAACTTTATGAAAAACTCTGCCGGGAATACCGGCAAAAATATCATTTAGTATGGACCCCTCCTTATGGTTTTAACAACACATACAGTCTGGCAATCAATCAGGAAAAAGCCAAAGAATACGGATTAAAAACCTTTTCCGATTTGGCCCGTTTTCCCGGACAATTTACTTTCGGTGCCGAATATGATTTTTTTGAAATTCACAAAGGGTATAAGGAACTCTGTCAATATTATAACCTCAAATTCAAGAAAACCAGAGACATTGATATCGGGTTAAAATACGAAGCCATCAAATCGGGGAAAGTAGATGTGATGACTATTTTCACGACAGACGGACAACTCGCCGATGCCAATTTAGTCGTACTCGAAGACGATAAACATTTCTTTCCGGCCTATTATTGTGCCACAGTGGTCCGGGAAGAAACTCTGGAAAAATATCCGGAGTTAAAGAAAATACTTCATAAAATGTCAAACATTTGTACTGACCAGGAAATGGCCAAACTGAACTATCAGGTCGACATGGAAGGAATACCGGAAAGAACTGTCGCTAAAAATTTTCTCAATAAGAAAGGACTACTGGCCTCAACAGATGAATAACTCAAAACAATATACCATGGAAGCAGCACCGGTCATCATCCGCTTTGAAGACGTCAGTAAAGCATACAGGAATCACTCGGTTCTTGAACACATTAATTTAAGCATACAGAAAAGTGAATTTATCACCATTATCGGAAGTTCGGGCAGCGGTAAAACCACTCTGCTCAAAATGATTAACGGTTTGCTCACCCCGGACAGCGGCACCGTCTGTATTAATGGTAAAAACATAGCCAGAGAAAATCAAAACCTCTTGCGCCGGAATATCGGTTACGTCATCCAGGGCATAGGCTTGTTTCCGCACATGACTATCCGGAAAAATATAGCCTACGTCCTCAGTCTGTCAAACCACCGCAATAAAGAACACATCCGGCAAACAACAGAATGCCTCATTCAAATGGTCGGACTGGAACAGGAGATGCTCAACCGCTATCCCGCAGAACTTTCGGGAGGTCAACGCCAACGGGTAGGCATAGCCAGGGCATTGGCGGCAAATCCGGAAATTTTATTAATGGACGAACCCTTCGGGGCCGTGGATGAAATCACCCGGAAAATGCTGCAGGCCGAAATCACCCGTATTCATCAGGAACTGGGAGTTACCATTGTCTTTATCACTCACGATATCCGGGAAGCATTGTCTTTGGGCACCAGAGTGATTGTTATGAAAGACGGACACATCGAACAAGACGATTCCCCCGAAAAAATTGCAGCATGCCCCAAAACAGAATTCGTTAAACAATTGATTAATTGACAAACACGCCCCAACAGTTTATTTTCGTATCTTTGTCTTATGAAATTGACCTATGTTTATCACAGCGGCTTTATTCTGGAAGGGAAAGATTTCACCTTACTAATTGATTATTACCGGGATACTCCTGATGAGGTGGTGCACGAAAAATTTTTGAACCGTCCCGGAAAATTATATGTACTTGCTTCCCATGTCCATGCCGACCATTTCAATCCGGAAATCCTGACCTGGAAAAATAAACGCCCGGATATTCAATATATTTTTTCAGCAGATATACGGACTGCAAACCTACCCGGTTTTTCCGGCATCGTTTATTTAAGGAAAGGAGAGGTATGGCATGACAACCTTGTAAAAATTAAAGCACTGGGGTCCACAGATGCCGGAATTTCTTTTCTGATTGATGCCGGAGGCAAACGGATTTTTCACGCCGGAGATTTAAATAACTGGCACTGGCAGGAGGAATCCACGCCGGAAGAAATAGCAGAAGCCGAAACGAATTTCCTGAACGAATTAGAAATTGTGGCTCAAAATGCAGATTCTGTAGATTTAGCCTTGTTTCCGGCAGACTCCCGGCTGGGAGAAAATTATGCAAAAGGAGCACTTCAATTCACCGGCCGGATCCGGACACGGCAATTCGCACCTATGCACTTTTGGGAAAAATATGACAAAGCGAATGCCATACAAGCCGGTATAGAGGAACACGGAAGCAAATTCATAGCCATCCACCAGCCGGGAGAAAGCATAGAACTGGAAGACGACACGAAACTTAAATAAAAAACAATGGAAATAAAAGGCAGATTTGACCATTTCAATTTCAATGTACTGGACCTGGAAAAAAGCATCCGGTTCTATGAAAAAGCGTTAGGACTTAAAGAAGTACGCCGGAAAACGGCAAAAGACGGTTCCTTTATCCTGGTGTATCTGGGAGACGGGCAGACCGATTTTACATTAGAACTCACCTGGCTGCGGGACCGGAAAGAACCTTATGACCTCGGAGAAAGCGAATTTCATCTCTGTCTGCGTATCCCCGGAGACTATGACAAAATCAGGGAATTCCACCGGGAAATGGGATGCATATGCTATGAAAACACGGACATGGGATTATATTTCATTTGCGACCCGGATGGCTATTGGATTGAAATACTATCTTTAACGGAAAAATAATTTCAGATACTTGTATACAATATACCCGTTTTATCGTCATAAAAGATACAATAATGAATCTTATATATGGCTTTCAATCCGGATATTATTGAAGATTTGATGCAGATTCTCTCCCGGAATCTGCAAAAGTCTTTCCGTTAACGGTCTTATTTTTCCGGAAAACATCTTCTGCAAAATCAGTAACCAAATATTCTTTTTTCCGTTTTACAGAAATAAAAACGATTTTAAACCATGAAAAAAAGAAAAAACAACATTTGGGTGACCATCGGAATCATTCTGGTTTGCGTCCTGCTTCTCTACTGGCTTTTTGCCCGTACAATCATCGTAGAAGATGAGAATCTCGAAACCACCAACGTTCCTGCTGTTATCATGGAATCACCCGGCGAATAAGTTTTTGCCGGATGATTTCATCAACGGCATATTTCCCTCCGCCTGCCCAGAACACAACGACATACATCCCCAGGTAAAGCAACGCCATTTCCCTTACAGCAAAAGCATCCGCACCATGAATGATAAAAAAAGCCATTGCCATATTAAAAATAAGCGGCAAAACAGCCAAACGGGTCACAAAACCCAGAATCAGACATAAAGAACAGCCGACCTCTGCAAATACATTCAAAACCAAAGAAAAAGTATTACCAACCCCCAGCGGGTCCGGAAAAGTTACAGACAAATCAGTAAAAGAAGACAATTTTGCCCATCCATGCGTCAGCATCATTCCTCCGGCAAATAAACGCAACAACAACAATCCTCCATTCAAATGTTTCCAGTCGGAAACCACTAATTTCAATAAAAATTCTTTCATACCTAATTTTTCCCATAGGTACGGAAGACTCTCTGCAGATGTTTTTAACAGGAATATATTTTTTTCAATCACATCCGCAATCTCCAATCCGCAGAATATCATAACTTAAAGTGATACAAGCTTGCAGTGGAAACAACTTATCCTTAAAAAACGGCTGTTTTTTCATTACCTCTTTCACACCCCCGCTAATCCGGCACATCACATGCAGACGCTTTACCATCCGATATTCAAATCCGGCAGTAACCCCCGCCGACCAGGTTTCCAAATCCCCGGATATATCCGTATAGCCCGGAGAATCTGTAAATCCGGTAAAACAATGCCCGTCCGCAACATAACTACCGTACAACCCGAACAACACACTGGCTTTGTTACAATTCAGCATATATTTTAAATAGACGGGAACATGCAACTGTTTTATATGAAAATCGGTCTGCTGCGGACCAGCAAAACTGTATTTCAGTTCGCTGTAATTGATTTCACCGCCTAAAAACCATTTGCGTGTAAAAGGGAAAGTCATCTTTAACCCGGCCACCGGACGCAACAAAAAACCGGCATTCTGAAAAGCAGTCAATGCACTTGTCTCTCCTCCAACCTGCAAAGCAAAAGCCGCATCATAATCTTTACGCCGTACCAATTGGCCGAAACTTTCCCATAGAATTCCCAAAAACAGAATGCAAAAAATAACCTTCTTCATCTTACATCATTTGGAAGACGCTTTCAAAATAATCCCCGGAGATGCACTTTTTACGGCAGCAACCTCTAAATCCCATTGCCGGACTCCTCTCAGAAATTGTAACTGATAAACCTGCTCTCCCTGATAAATATAAACATTCATTGTTACAGTCCGGGCCGCATTATACCGTCCTTCAACCTGAATTTCGATTTTCCCGGAAACCGGATCATTCAGTATCCGGGAAGCAGCAAATTCATAACTATCCGGCGTAAATCCTTCCCAAACCTGTAAATCAGGAATTTCAATATAGATACGGGACCCGTTTTCCAGAATAATCTGTTCGTCCATACTCAAATTCAGACTCATCCCATCCCAGAAAAAATTCAGAAATGCATTTTCATAAATCAATTGATTTGTCCCGTCATACAATTCTCCGGCATATATACCGGACATCATCTGGGCAAACGGAGGAACAGGCCGTTGTAATTCATAGGTAATATGAAATCTCTTCAAATTGTCGGTTTCTTCCAGTAACTCATATTCTCCCTGCTCATTCAGTAATTTCCGCAGGGAAGTCTTGTCAAATTCCAAAACCATCCGTTCATTATCTCCGTCGGGCTTCAACCCATAATAAACCCCATAATTCCCGATTTGCACATATCCGCCTTCAAAAAAATAGTCGTAACCATAGCTAACACCTCCCGGCGACATTACCTTCAACCGTTTGCCGGAAAAGATAAGCTGGTCACCGGGCCAGAACAAAAGATTTTTTTCGTCCATCAAATAACGGACATACCGTAGCAATCCGGGAGTCATTCCGGTATAAAACTTATAATCCGAATCTATATCAGCAACATACCAGACTCCCTCACGAAGTTCATCCTTATAATCTTTTGCATTATCACGGCAGGATAATAATCCTGTACCAAAAATGATAAGCACAACCCACAAAATAACATTTTTCATAATCTGCATCACTACGGTCAGTTGAGTAATATTCTTTCTGAGAAGAATTATTCACTTCTGTTTATTTGTTCAATCTGTAATCCAGACAAAAAAACAAATAGAGTTAAATTTCTTTCCTATCACGCTCATAACCAGCAGCTTCAACTATCTTACGCGGAATGTCGGTATTGTCCAGTTTGCCTTGAAAAAGCTGCGCACCCGCCCCTATGGCATAGACTGGAACCACTCCGGCAGAATGTCCGCCACTGGTCCAACCGACCAACGCCATTTTGTTCAGCATCCGGATAGCTTTTCCCGCCATAGGTTCGTTGGAAGAATACAAACTTTTCTCAAGTTTCACCTCCTGTCCCTTGAACGATTCCTCATACACTTCCCGCAATTCCCTTTCCTGCTTATCGCTCAACCTGACAGCATCCCAAAATCCCAGGTTCCCGGTCAATAATGTCCGGATATCCTCCCAGCTCACTTTGTTGTTCTTTTCTTTTCTCAAAGCTTTTATTTTGGCTGTCAACTCTTCTTCAGACGCTTTTTGATGTTCAAGCACTTTCAAATTCAACGCATACGCTCCGGTACCTAAAGAAATTCCGCCCGTCTCATGATCGGCTGTAATCACAATCAACGTTTCGTCCGGATGTTTCTGATAAAAATCCAAAGCCTTTTGCACAGCTTCTGCCATATCGGCAATCTCATTAAAAATCGTAGCGGCATCATTGTTGTGGCATGCCCAGTCGATTTTTCCTCCTTCAACCATTAAAAAAAAGCCGTTATTATTCTCCCGGCTTAGAAAATCAATAGCATTCCCGGTAATCTGAGCCAAAGTCAAATCCCCGGCCTTACGATCTATAGCATACGGCAAACTTCCTTTATCAGCTCCCTCTTGCTGGATAAACACAATTTTAGAAGCGTTTCCCGCTTTAGCAGAAAACTCTTCCGCCCCTCTTGCCAACACATAGCCGGAATCCCGGAAAACATCATAAATCACCGGTGCTGCAGAATCTTTTTTATTTTCAGGTTGTAAAAATCCTGCACCGGCATACAAATCGAATCCGGTTTCCGGTAAATCGGTAGCAATCTCATAATACATCCCCCGGTCCGGTTGATGGGCATAAAAAGCCGCCGGAGTTGCATGGTCAATACTGACACTGGTTGCTATCCCCACCTTTTTCCCGGCTTTCCGGGCTTGTACAGCCACACTATACAGAGGCCCCTTGCGAAGACTATCCATGCCTATGGTCCCGTTTTTTGTCTTCGTTCCCGTAGCCAATGCAGTTCCTGCAGCAGCAGAACAAGTTACCGAATTATATTTTGAATAGGTAGTTGCAAAATTTATTACCGGAAACTGAGTGAAATTTAAAGGTTTTACCCCAATACTCCCTTCTTTTTCGGCTAAAAACATCTCTGTTCCATTCACTTGATTCACTCCCATCCCATCTCCGATAAAATAGAACACATATTTGGCTTTCTTTTCGTTAGGAACTTGCCGGCATTGCGGAAACAACACAACAATAACCACTGCCAACATTAAAAAACAGACTATTTTTTTCATAAATTTCCAAAATTACCTGAGCAAATATAGAGTGAATTTGCTAAAATACAGCAGATATCAACCACAAAATTATCCTTATTTTGCAAACGTCTGCACAATTATATGTTTATTCAGTTCTTTTTTTATTTCAGTGAAAAAATTATCTTTGTCAGGTTTGCGTACTCAATAAGTGGTAATTAGCAATATATTAATCTATAAAAGCGTTAAAGATGATTTATTCACAGGAAGTACAACACATGTGCGTTGTAAAAAAAGGTCCGAATCACGGACCGGCCCCAATTCCTGAAGAAGGCAAATGGGTGAAAGCGAAAGAAATCAAAGACATTTCAGGTTTAACTCATGGCATCGGCTGGTGTGCTCCGCAGCAAGGAACCTGCAAATTAACCCTGAATATCAAAGAAGGAGTTATTGAAGAAGCTCTGGTTGAAACCATTGGTTGCTCAGGCATGACTCATTCTGCTGCTATGGCTGCTGAAATCCTGCCGGGCAAAACCTTATTGGAAGCATTGAACACTGACTTGGTTTGCGATGCGATCAATACAGCCATGCGCGAATTATTCCTGCAAATCGTATACGGACGTTCCCAGAGTGCTTTCTCTGAAGGAGGCTTAGTTATCGGTGCCGGTCTGGAAGACTTGGGTAAAGGGCTGCGTAGCCAGGTTGGTACCATGTTCTCCACCAAAGCAAAAGGAGTGCGTTACCTGGAACTGGCAGAAGGTTACGTTACCCGTCTGGCCTTAGATGAAGATGACGAAGTTTGCGGATACGAATTTGTACGTTTAGGCGTTATGATGGACCTGATTAAAAAAGGGACTGATGCCAACGAAGCATTGAAAAAAGCCACTGCGAACTACGGACGTTTCGCCAATGCAGCTAAATATATTGACCCACGTCACGAATAAAATAGGAGGAACATACAATGGCAAAAAGAGAAGTAAAATTTGAAAGTCAGGATCGTCGGATCAACCAGATCAACAAAGTATTAAACTCCTATGGCATCGCATCCGTTGAAGAAGCCGAAGCGATTTGCGAGGCAAAGGGCATCGATCCTTATTTAGAATGTGAACAAACACAGAATATCTGTTTTGAAAATGCAAAATGGGCCTACGTAGTGGGTGCAGCTATCGCCATCAAAAAAGGGTGCAAAAATGCTGCTGATGCAGCCGAAGCCATCGGCGAAGGCTTGCAGGCTTTCTGTATCCCCGGCTCGGTTGCCGACGACCGCAAAGTAGGTCTCGGCCACGGAAACCTGGCAGCCCGTCTGCTTCGCGAAGAAACCCAGTGTTTTGCTTTCCTGGCAGGCCACGAATCTTTCGCTGCAGCCGAAGGAGCCATCAAAATTGCTGAAATGGCAAACAAAGTACGTAAAAACCCGTTGCGGGTAATCTTAAACGGACTGGGAAAAGATGCTGCAATGATTATTTCCCGTATCAACGGATTTACCTATGTTCAGACAGAATTCGATTACTTCACCAGCGAACTGAAAACAGTGAAAACCAAAGCATATTCCGACGGTCCCCGGGCTAAGGTAAATTGCTATGGTGCTGACGATGTGCGCGAAGGTGTTGCTATTATGTGGAAAGAAGACGTAGACGTATCCATCACCGGAAACTCTACTAATCCGACCCGTTTTCAACACCCGGTGGCAGGTACCTATAAAAAAGAACGCGTACTTGCCGGAAAACCTTATTTCTCAGTAGCTTCAGGCGGAGGTACGGGACGTACCCTGCACCCGGACAACATGGCTGCCGGACCTGCATCATACGGTATGACCGACACCCTCGGACGTATGCACAGCGACGCCCAGTTTGCCGGTTCATC
>CAJTPD010000008.1 GCA_910578105.1 uncultured Odoribacter sp.
CTCAATATTCCGTTATTATTTGCATTTTCTCCACTTGGCAGAATGCTGAAACAAAGCTCATTTCAAACGGTTTACGTTTTATCTTCACCTGTCCGCTTTTCCTTGCACAGCCTATCACTTTCCATGTAGCCCGGCATTCGTTTGCGACGGTTTTAAAACGTTCAGGAGCCAATATATCTTATATTTCGGAGAGTTTAGGACATAGTGATTTGAAAACAACGGAGGCTTATTTAGCCAGTTTTGAAAAGGAGGAGAGGCAGAAAAATGCAAGTTTGTTGACACAGTTTTGAAAAATAGTATTTAAGAATATGTAAAATTGGGTACTTTTGTAGAGATGATAAAATTTCTTGAATTTGATGTAGAGAATTTGCTTGGGTAATATAGAAATGCATTATGGAGCGTATCAACAGTAGGGAAACAGTAAAAATGAACGGACTAAATATACACAAACTGCTTGCTGAAGGGGAGCGGGTGACATTGGAATGTAAAAAGGCTCAGAATAATGTGCCCAATTCCCTGTGGGAAACCTATTCTGCTTTTGCCAATACATATGGTGGAATAATTCTGTTGGGTGTGTTTGAGGATATGACACAGAAAGAGTGTGCAAAGCGGTTTGTCATTACCGGAGTGGAGGATGCAGACAAAGTTTGTAAGGATTTGTGGAATACTGTAAATAACCACGAAAAGGTAAATGTCAATTTACTACATGATGGGGATGTGCAGGTGGTAGATGTGGAGGGTAAGAAGCTAATAGTGATAAGCGTGCCACGTGCAGATTATACTATCCGTCCGGTGTTTATCAACAATAATCTGTTGAGAGGAACTTATAAGCGTAATCACGAAGGTGATTATCATTGTACGGAACAGGAATTGAAGATGATGCTGCGTGATGCCAATGAAGCGGGCAATGATCGTATGTTATTGGAATATTATACAATGGATGATATTGATATCCCTTCATTGGAGCGGTATCGTATATTGTTCAAAACCGACCATCCTGAGCATGTATGGAACGGTCTTGACCATAAGGAATTTCTGATACAGCTTGGTGGGTATGTCGTGAACCGCAAGGAACGTACGGAGGGCTTGACAATGGCAGGATTACTGATGTTCGGCAAGGGATTGCCTATCCGTGACCGGTTTGACAATTTACGAATGGACTATATCGACAAGTCAAATCTTATCGGAGAACAACGTTATAGTGACCGCCTTACGTATGACGGGACCTGGGAGAATAACCTGTTCAACTTTGTCCGTATGGTTATTCCACGTTTGACCCGCGATTTGCCCCGTCCATTTAATATGGAAGGTGTAGTACGGAAGGATGATACTCTGCAACATAAGGCTGTGCGTGAGGCTTTAACAAATGCTATTATTCATGCAGATTTGATGCTTAACGGCACACTAAAGATAGAAAAGTATGATGATCGTTTTGTTCTTACTAATCCGGGTTTACTAAAACTGCCCATTGAACAGATTTATTCAGGTGGCGAGTCGAAAGCCCGTAACCAGCGAATGCAGGCAATGCTCCGTATGATTGGTTATGGAGAGAACCTTGGTTCTGGATTTCCTCTTATTCTTAGTGCATGGAATGAAAAACACTGGTTGAAGCCGGAACTTGTGGAGCAGCCCGAACTAATGCAGGTGAAGTTGATTCTGCATATTGAGACTCTTGTAAAAGAGACAGTTGTCATATCAGATGTCTTAAAGGATGTCCTAAAGAATGTCTCAAAGGATGTCCTAAAGGAACTTACTGAACGCCAGAAGACTATATTGGAATTAATTTATTCTGCACCAACAATGACGGGCCAGGAAATATCGGAAAGACTTCAAGTGTCAGAAAAGACTGTGCAGCGTGATTTTGCTGCAATTAGAAAACTTGGGATCGAACTTATACGTGAAGGTGGAAAGACATATGGACACTGGGTAATTAATATAGGGGATAAATAAGTGTTTTTCGGCAAATATTATGGAGAAAATATAAAAGGTATTGAATGTATTTTGGACAACATCAGTATTTTAGAAGTGGATTTGCGCAAACGAATGAATAATGTTTTTGGGGTCGATGAGTCCGATATTCGTGCTGTCGGTGATTAAGGAGTGCATGTTCCCTAAAATATATTTAAAGCTTATCCGTGTGATTTTGACAGATTGGTGGAGAAACTGAAAAGAAAGATTTACGAAATAAAAAGTTAGATAGATGTGGTCAGATAATGAAACTACACAAGATTTGTTGGGTTATCAGGTTCATGCTGATTTATTGCAGAAAATAATTCTTAATGAATCGATGTTGCCTATTTCCATCGGAGTGTTTGGAAATTGGGGATCTGGCAAAAGTAGTCTTATGCTTCTGCTAAAGAAAGGCATAGAAAGTTGGATTGAAGGAATACAAAAAAGTAACAAAGCCCTTCCGGCAGATGGGGTAAAGGAGAATGATAAAATCCTTCAGGTAAATTTCAACAGTTGGCAATTTGAATCCTATGACTCCACAAAGCTTACAATGATAGAAACTATCCTTGATGCACTTAGCAACGATATTAATGAGAAAAAAGATGTATTTGAAAAAGCTGATGATTTTTTTGCTCGTATCAAATTCTTAAAAGCTGGTGTCTTTATTTTGAAAAAGGTACATGAGAATCTTACACCGGATTGTATAAAGAAATGGCTGCCCTCAAAAGAAGAACTGGATGTAATTACAGGAAAAGACAAGTATAATAAGCTAATGGAAGATGTAGGGAAAGGCAATACATCTAAGTTTATAGAGACATTCCGTAATCTTTTCGAAGAGTTGGTAAAAGATGCAGCTTATAAAGCAGTGGTTGTTTATATAGATGATTTGGATAGGTGTGATCCGAGGAGGATTATTGAATGTCTGGAGGCTGTAAAATTGTTCGTAAATGTAGATAGAACGGCCTTTGTGATTGGAGCCGACGAACGCATAATTGAATATGCTATTAGTCAACATTACCCTATTAAAATGAAGAAAGAGGACATTTCAAGCCCTTTTTCTGATTATCTGGAGAAACTTATTCAATTGCCTTATAAGATTCCTAAGCTATCAGATAATGAGCAGGAGACATATATCACATTGCTCCTGTGCAAGAATCATCTCAGGCGTATGGATTTTGACGATGTACATAAAAAATATAAAGAGTTTCGCAAGTCAGACAAGCATTCAAAATATAATATTGAAGATATAAAAAAAGGTTCTCCAAACGTTGATTTTCAGCATATAGAATATATGCTGCCTATAGTTCCTTTAATCAAACAATTTCTCAACGGAAATCCTCGTCAACTTAAAAGATTTATGAATACTTTATATGTTCGTAAAGAGTTGGCAGAGGTGGCCGGATTTGATGGAATACGTCCTGATGTGCTTGTGAAGTTGATGGTGTTGGAATACAATACTCTTTATGCTTTGCGTTTTGAGGACTTATACAAGAAGCAGAGAGAAAATGGGGGTATGTTACAGATTGCACAAGTTGAAGAACAGGCAACAACAACAGAAGGAGTGCAGGATCCATTGTGGAAAGAAGATTGGTCATCCGATTATTTGAGACGTTGGTTGGCAGCTAAACCTTCGTTGGATGGGATAAATCTTCAAAATTATTTTTGGGTGGCACGAGATGCTTTAAAGAATGAAAAACCTGTTGCATCCCTTGTAACCTCAAAAGTAATGCTTATGTTTAAAAGATTGTGTGTTTTGCAATCTTCGAGTTTAATTAAAAAAGAGTTGCCGAATATGCTGAAGGATTGTGATGATTCAGAAAAAGAAATGCTCATTCGTCTTATTAATGAGAAACTTTGCACAAATTCGGAAGCAATTGACTGTTGGCGTATTTTGGTTGGAGATGAGAATAATTTATTGGTTGATAATAATGTAGATCGATTAAAACTCCTATTTCACCATGTAAAAACAGACAAAGTAGATCCACAAGCAGCTCCGTTTTTTACTGCAATGCTGTCTATCGAAGGCGAAATTCATGATTATATAGAATCGTTGCCGAAAGGAGGCCCATTAATGAAGGCTATAAAAGTAAAGCAAAAAATGATAAAATAATATTTGATAATGGGAACATCACAATCACATAATTTGAAATCTACTCCTAATTGGTCTTCTGCGAAGCGTGCAATCACGAGTATTGCTAATGGAACGGGAAATGCAGACAAGAACAATATAAAGTTTATGCGAAGTCTTGGTTCTGCATTAGGTAGCGGAATTTACCGTGGTAAGTCAGCTGGTGGTCGTAAAGGGCATAGTTCTACATTCGGACGGGCAGGTGGACGAGCAGCCACGAATTTTATCTCTTTCATTTCAGACACCAGAAATAAGGGATTAGCAGGTGTCCTTAATTTTACTGATTTATCGCAACAACAACAGCCTCAAACACCTCGTGACTTTATAGACAGAATCTTACAACAGATCGTTGGCGAAAACGATTCCAATATGGATGATGGGGCCGCTGCTTATGCAATGGACTGTCTGTTGAATGAAATATTGAAAGATTGCAACGATTCGCAAGAAATAGAGGATAGATTCTGTGAAGCTACAGATGATGATATTCATCGTTGGATTATAGATTTTGAAATAGAATATATTCTGGAGTTTTCAGCAGAATTGTTCCAAAGTCATATCTTTGATAAGGGCATTAATCCGGAAAGTATAAAGAATCAGATACGGAACTGGCTACATAACGAATTGGATGATAGACTGAAAGATAATCTTTCTAAATACGATTTGACAACTTCTGCTGGTAAAGCAATTCTTGATACATTAACCGCTGATATTATAGAGATATGGGGACAATAATAAATGTTAATTATACTGCATCTGCTAATAATGAATTATTTGGTGTATTTACGTTATCATTCCATGGAGTGGATGGACTATTACATTCAGTTGATATAAAATTCGATCCAAAACAATTATGGGAGTTTTCTCGTGATACCACATCAGTAGCATTTGATTTCTTGATATTATCTCTGATCATATATAATGTAGACCGTGCTGTTAACAGACTGCAATGTTCGTCGGAAGGCTGGCGAAGGCAATTGAAGTTAGCGGACGTACCTGTGATTAATTTGGAAGCTATGAATAGGGGTCGCGAAGCATTTAACAGAGCTATTAGTTTTTTGACGGGGGATGATTGGGAGATTAACTTTGTGCAGGCTTTACCTTATCAATATAATCCAGGAAAAAATGTTCGTCAATTCAGTATTCAGCAATATGAAAAGATAGCTCTTTTTTCAGGCGGGCTTGATTCATTGATCGGTTTCATAGATGAGGCAAGTACTCTGCAAGGAGATGGGCGGATTCTTCTTATTTCACATATGGAACTTGGAAAAGAGCATGGCGATCAGGAAAGCATATTGGAATATTGTCGGGCTAATCATATTTTTGAGGGAAAATATGATCAATTACTTTTGAATGCAGGTCTGAAACAGAGATCCTGGAATATAAAAACATCTACAGAAAGTACATTCCGCTCTCGGTCGTTATTATTTTTTGCTGCTGGTATCTATGCTGTATCCCATATAAATTCGGATTTGCCGTTGATCGTTCCTGAAAATGGAACTATCTCAATTAATATCCCATTGGATAGCGGACGTAGAAGTGCGTGTAGCACAAGAACTACCCATCCGACGTTTATTAAACGTTTACAAGAGGCTTTGCACTTAGTGGGTATTAATAACAAGTTTTATAATCCGTATCGTTTAAAATCCAAAGCTGATATGATGTATGAATGTGATCAAGATGCTATAAAGGGACCGATTCTGCGTGATCTTTATTCTTTGTCGTGTTCTTGCGCAAAAAGGGGACATAACAGTTTCTGGGATAAAAATGGTATTCAGATACATGATAGCGGTATCAACCATTGTGGAATGTGTTTACCATGCCTTTATCGTAGAGTTTCGCTTGATGTTGTCGGATTAGATTTTCCGGAAAAACTTGGTACAGATGTTATGCATGGAGTAAAATATAATATTTCAAAGATTGAGCAAAAGCGTAATAGAGATTTCCGCGCTTTATTGTATTTTCTGAAAAACCGAATGAGCGAACAAATAATAAGACGTGAACTCATCATGAATGGAATATATGACAGGAAAGAACTCGATGAATATGTGGCTCTTGCCATACATTCATACAAGCAAGTTAAAGATTGGATAGCGAGAAAGGGGACTTCACAAATAAAGAAAATGGCAGGAATATTATGATTATAGATACACATTGCCATTTTGATATGATGCCCAATCCGGAGCAATATATCCGTAATGCAGAAAAACGTGGTGATATTATCTTGGGAATGACTAATTTACCAAGTCATTATAAGATGGGAAGGTGTCATCTGAATGGATATAAGCATATCCGTTTAGCCTTGGGCTTTCATCCACAGTTGGCGGCAGAATCAGTCAATGAGCTTGGATTATTCGACCAACTGGTTGATACGACTTCTTATATCGGGGAAATAGGGCTGGATTTTTCTAAGAATAACTATCATACTCAAGACAGACAGATAGTATGTTTACGTCATATATTAGCCACAATAAAAGGGAAAAATAAGATTATCAGTGTTCATTCCCGTAGAGCGGAAAAGGTCCTGTTAGAACTATTAAATGAGTATAAGGCAAAGAATGTTATCTTTCATTGGTATTCGGGTTCCGTAAATTTAGTAAAGGATATTATTGCTCAAGGTTATTATTTTTCGGTAAACGAAGCAATGACGTTAACCCCTAATGGGCAGAAGATAATAGCAGCGATTCCTAAAGATAGAATACTGACAGAGAGTGACTCTCCATTCAATAATAGACATGATATTAATTCTGTGCTCAAGTATTTGAATGAGAGTGAGGAAAATATTGAGGTGAATTTCCGGAGATTAATAGCGGGGATTATGTGACAGGTGTGCAGGGTGATACATTGTATGCAATTGGAATAAAGGATTTTATTTGTATGAATTGAGTAAACTACTGAAAATACATATAATGAATAGAATTGTTCTCGTCGGTAACGGTTTTGATTTGGCTCATGGATTTCAAACAAGGTATGAAGATTTTGTAAATTGGTATTGGGAGCAGTGGCTTTCTAAGCTAAGGTTCTGTCATTCATATATGGAATCGGATGATTTATGTAAATTTACACTGATTTCTCATCAGGATACATGGCATAGCCATTTATTTGCCCGAGTACCTTTTATCCTACATAAACCTCAAGGAAAAGATTTTGTTGAAGAGATTAGAAGAAATCCTGATACATATATTATCGAGGAATGTCGTTTTTTTAAAGAGATTTGTAAATCACTTTACGAAAAGAAGTGGGTAGATATTGAAAATGAATACTATAAATTCTTACGTTCTTTTCTTGCTGAGTCTCAATACGACAATCCCCATATTCTAAACAGGGAATTGGATTTTATTAAATCCAGGCTAATAGAATATTTAACCTCGATTCAGGGAGAGTACATACAGGATTTGCCCCAGAATGATAATATAAAACAGAAAATCTTTTCTCCATTTACATCAAAAGACATTTCTATAAATGCGGGGGAGATTTGGGTAAATTTCCTAAAGAGCAGATACGAACTGTCACAAAACTTGTGGAAAGACTTACTAAGTAGTTATAATGAAAGCGATGTTTACGACAGATTATGCAGGATTAATTCTTTCAAAGAGAAGTACTGGGAATTAACTAAACTCATGGGAATAAAAATTGTGCCTGAAGAAGAACTTCCTGAAGAGTTCCTGCTTCCCGATAGAATAATGCTACTGAATTTTAATTATACCCAAACAGCAGATGCATATTTACCTAAGGCAAATTGTTTTACGGTAAATCATATTCATGGAGAATTATCAAAACCGGAAAGCGTGATATTCGGTTATGGGGATGAATTGGATGAAGGCTATAAGGAATTATTAAAACTCGATGAGAATGAATACTTGCGCAATATGAAAACCATCCGATATTCAGAGTCAGGGAATTATCGTAATATGCTTTCTTTTATAGAATCTGCTCCTTTTCAGGTGTGTATTATGGGACACTCTTGTGGCAATTCTGACCGGACCTTACTCAATACGCTTTTTGAGCATAAAAACTGTGTTTCAATCAAGCCATTTTATCATCAGAAAGAAGACGGGTCGGATAATTATCTCGATATTGTGCAGAATATTTGCAGGAACTTTACAGATATGAAGCTGATGAGAGATAGAGTGGTAAACAAAACATTTTGTACATCACTTTCTTCGTGAAGTTTAGTAAATAGAATTTGGTGCATGGCAATAAATTTGCATGACGACCCATATACTCTGTTACTATTGATGCGATAAACAATATAAGCAAAGGAATGATATAAAACTAATATGATTAATGGTTACTATTTATTTAGATAAACAGATATTCAGCTATTTGTTCAAGAGCAATGAAGCTAAGTATAAAGCCTTAAAAGAAAAAATATTATCTCATAAGGACGATTTTATTTTTCTCTATTCAGATGCGCATTTATTCGATCTTCAGAAAGATAACACAGAACGGAAATTTGCTGAGATGGAATTTATGCAAGAAATAGTGGATAGTAACCGATTGATGCTGGATGGCCGAAAGATAAATCTTTTAAAAGATGTTCCTAAGGACATCTTTAACACCCTAAAAAAATTAGGTGATATTGATGTCATTGATTTCTCTCAGCTTAATACAGAACAGATAAATATGCTTTCTAATGCAATAGATTTATTTATTAAAGGTATAAGCGGGCAATTGGATGTCAATTGGCTAAGCGACCGGGAACCAATCCATGCGGATAAGCTCCAAGTAAATCAAGAGTTTGTAACTTCCATATTAAGATGTGTTGCAAACAGCTTATATTGTCAAAAGGGACCGTACAAATTGGTGAGAGATAATATGAAAGCAAAGTACAATCCCACCATTGAAATTGCTGATAATAATACCGATTTTAATGATAAATTAAAAAATACTCCTTTAAGATTATCATTTATTGATACTATAAGAGCTTCATTAAAACAAATGGGTCGTTCCTCAGATAACGATTTTGAGGTCTATATAATGGCTTATGCATTATTGGATATGTTGGGATTAAGCAGAGAAAAAGGGAAAACAGTTCGTTTCCATAATGTACAAGTGGATAGTTATCATAGTTTTTTTGCCTCCTATTGCGATTGTTTGGTTAGTAATGATGTTGGTCTTACTCAGAAAAGCAAAATTTTGTATGAGTTGTTTGGTTTTGATACACAAGTGTATTCAATAGATGAATTTATCAATCATTTTAATGCATGTATAATTGATAACCAGAAATCAGGGAAAAAACACCTAAATGAGATTATGTCGGACTATTCCGCAAGAACAGTCATTGATACGCAACAGTTAAATGGTTATACACTCACTCACATTAAAGGCTCTCACAGATATTTCGGGTACTTCAATTATATGCTGGAAAGAAAAATAGAGGACGAAACTGTTATAATCATCTATAAAAGGCAAGATACGAAACCATTGCTTCCTTTCCGCGAGGTAGAGATTATCGTCAATCGGTTAGTAAAATCTTTTGAAGAATCCAATAGTCTTGCAGGTATGTTTAATAAAGAAATAGAATTACCACAACTTTTAAAAGACCAATGGGAGGGCAGGACATGGGTTTTTCAGGATGCAGATATGAAACTTATGAAATTCAAGGGTTCGTCTTTGTTATGTTTTTCCATAAAATTAAAAAATAGGTGTATTCCGAATTGATTCTATATGAAAAACCTGATGAAATTTTGTGTGAATTAAGGAAATGGAACGTAGTAAGAATTATATATTTTTTGAAAAGTTTTCACTGACTTTAATTTTTAATACTTATTTATACTAAGTTGTTTGATGTAATGCAGAGGTTAGTCGTTGTGATGTGAATTGTGGAGAATTGAAGTTGTTAGAAGATAGTATTTTGAAAGTTGAGTTGGATAATTTCTTCGTTGATAACGTTAATTAATAGTGTGAATAGTTAGTTCTGTAAATTTTAACAATAGAACTTGTAGAAAATGTATAATTATAAGACATTCAATGATGTTACTTCTAGGTCTTTATTAGGAGAGTTGTGTAGATATAATTAGGTTGTCTTGCATACAAGACAAAAATAGCCTATATTTGTCCTGTATGCAAGACAGATGTAGCAAGATGGACAAAAATATTTTAAAATCAGTCATTACAGATAATCAGGTAGAGGTTCCGAAATATCAGGTAATACCGAGGAATTTCACTTTTGAGGAGTTTGGGAATTATGTTTTTGTGGGTATTCGGAGGGCTGGAAAATCTTTCTTGCTTTATCAGCGAATGCAACAATTACTGGCGCAAGGGATTCATTGGGATGAGATGCTTTACGTTAATTTTGAAGATGAGCGTCTTGTCGGCATGTGTTTGGAAGATTTGAATTTGCTTTTGGAAGTACATTTGGAAATGTATGGAAAGAAGCCCATCCTTTTTTTGGATGAAATTCAAAATGTTGCAGGTTGGGAAAAATTTGCCCGCCGTCTGGCTGATACCAAACACCGGGTTTATATTACCGGAAGTAACGCTAAAATGTTGAGTCAGGACATACAAACTACTTTAGGCGGACGTTATATTCCGATTAATGTTTACCCGTATAGTTTTAAGGAGTTCCTGAATGCAAATCATATCAGGGTGGATGATCGTTCTTTGTTTGCGACTGAAACCAGAGCGGAGATATTGAGAAAATTCAATGATTATTTTTACTATGGCGGATTTCCTGAAGGTGCAGAATTTTCGGCCAAGCGTGATTATCTGACCAGTGTTTATCAAAAAATTTATTTGGGAGATATTGCGGCCCGCCATTCGGTTGATAATACTTTTGCGTTGCGTGTGTTGTTTAAAAAGTTGGCTGAAAGTGTAAAGCAACCCATGTCATTTACCCGGGTTGCTAATATCGTTTCCTCGACAGGGGTAAAAGTCGGTAAAACAACTATCATCAATTATATTGAATATGCGAAAGATGCTTGGTTGATTTCTTCCTTCCAAAATATAGCGGGTAAGCTTGTTGACAAAGAAACTAATCCTAAGTATTATTTCACAGATAACGGGATTCTGAATCTTTTTTTACTTGACGGAGAAACTTCATTGCTGGAAAATCTCGTTGCCATCAATTTGTTACGTAAATATGGACGAAATGATGCCGTGTTTTTTTATAACCAGGCAGTTGAAGTGGATTTTTATATTCCGGATGAAGCGGTAGCTATTCAAGTTTGCTATAATCTTGATAATAGTGATGGTACTTTTGACCGGGAAATAAGTGCTTTATTGAAGCTATCGAATGTGTTGGAATGTAAAAAATTAATGGTGATCACGCGTGATTCCGAACAAGTCCTAGAGATAGACCATAAAGTCATCGAGATTATTCCAGTTTGGAAGTGGCTCTTGAATTTATGAAATGGTATATTATTCATTTCACTCATTATTTATTCTTAAAGCAGGTGGAGAAGTCAAGAATTTTTTTTGATTTTTGTTATTATCAAAATAATAATCAACACCATGAAACTACCCGACCTTTCCTCCGCCATCTCCCAAACCCATATCGCATTGCAATCCAATGCCATCAAAGCCATCAACCGCAACCTCACCCTCCGCAACTGGCTCATCGGATTCTACATCGTCGAATTTGAGCAAAAAGGGGAGGACCGGGCCCAATAAGGCACCAACCTCCTCAAAACACTCGAAAAACAAATAAACACCCGCGGGCTTACCGAAACCCTTTTCAAATTATCCCGTCAATTCTATATCACCTATCCACAAATAAAGGATATTATTACAGATCAACTAAACGCCATTTCTGCGACACTCTCGCAGGATTCTGTCATTTCATCAATTCGTGCGACACTGTCACACAAATTACAACCCCTTTCTCCAATTTGTCCGACACTGTCGGACGAATTACAAAGCGTTGATAACCAAACGCTCATATTCCCGCCGGAAAAATTGATCGCTCACCTTTCTTTCTCCCATATAGCGGAACTTCTGCCCATCGTCGATCCCCTCAAACGCCTTTTTTACGAAACAGAAACCATCAAATGCAACTGGAGCGTTCGCGAACTCCGCCGCCAAATCGCCACCCAGCTTTACGAACGTTGCAGCATGAGCCTCAACCCCTCAAAACTCATTGCCGCGGTTCAAAACAACAACCCTCAGCCTGCCGACATCATAAAACATCCCTTTATCTTTGAATTTCTCGGATTAAAAGCAAAAGACACCGTCGAAGAAACCGATCTTGAACAGGCACTCATCGACCATTTACAGGAATTCCTCCTCGAACTCGGCTATGGCTTCTGTTTTGAGGCCCGCTAGAAACGCATCATCATTGACGACCGCTACTACTTTGCCGACCTCGTCTTCTACCACCGCATCCTCCATTGCCACATCATCATAGAACTCAAAAACGACGAATTCCGCCACGAACACCTCGGCCAGCTCAACGCCTACGTCTCCTACTACCGCGACACCCAGATGGCCCCCGGCGACAACCCGCCCATCGGCATCCTCCTTTGCACAGGTGCCGGTCCTAAAATGGTCGAATACGCAACCGCCAGCCTCGACACCCAGCTCTTTGTCTCCAAATACCTCATAGAACTGCCCCAGCCCCAACAACTCGCCGAATTCATACAGCGCGAAATAAAAACACTCAAAAAATAAATGGTTCACAATGGGCTCACAAAATCATAAGTCAATTACATGCTTATATGTATGTATACTTCTATATATTTGATTGTAAGTGATTTGTAAAAATATATTTTTTCACCAATGGGCTCATAATTGGCTCACAAAGGGTTCACACAACGAAGGCTGCCCTCATCCACTTCCCCTTCAACCGTAAAAAAGGAACCTCCTTTCTTCCTTCCTCAAACAAACCTTGCACCTTCAGATAATGCACCTCCGGAGTCTCCGTCTTAATCTCCACAGCCACCTCGGCCACTGTCGGGCTGATTACCTTCCTCAATACATTTCTCCTTTCCGGCATTTCTGCCCTGTTTTTCCTTACATCAACCTTTGCCATAACTTCTCATATTTTACAGGTAAACAACTAAACCATCGCATTCTTGGCCCTTATCCTCATAATTTCCTCCAGCTCGCTGCCAATCTGCTCATAATAATACAGCTTCTCCGAAATCAACCGGCTGAACGACCCGATTTTTGCCGCCATTACCATCCATTTCCCCATAGCCCATCCAACCCGCTCCTTCTCCTCCCGGCTGCATCCGCCATACATAATGTAATAATTGCAGGCCCTTTGAATCTCTGCCAGCCCCTCTGTCCACGAACAATCCAGCGTCCGGAACAACGCCTCCATCATTCCCGCATCATCCTGCATAAAATCCAGCGCATCCCTGTAATGTGAATAACCCTTCTTGCTCGTCAAAGCATACTTCCCGGCCATCTTAAACAGCCTTTCCAACCGCCTCTGACCTCGCGTCAGCCGTTGCGGTCCATTGTTTTTCTCCGGTGTAAAATCAACGGTACTCATAATTTTTGATATTTGGAGTGAGGGCGGAAATAAAAAGACGGTTCCGCCTTTCCCGTTGCATGTCACCTCAGAGAAGCCGGAGGCACATTAATGCTCCCCACGGGGGTACGGAACCGTGTATCGAGTTAGCGGACATAAAAAATCCCGCTACTGAAATTGAAGCAGGTTCACTGCTTCTCTGATTAATGACATGCACCTCAAAGATACAACTTTATTTCATCTCACCAAACATCCATAGATAAAAACATTATAATAATGGAAAAATATTTATCTTTAGCTTACTTAAATTTACCAACGATGAAAGAGCCTGAAATAAAGATATATCATTCATGGGAAGTTGTGAATCATGAAACTGTAATAAAAAACTGTGATAAATCTTTTTTCAAGTATAAAGGCTCAGGTATCCCTTTTGAGGTCTTGGATTATTTCAATGCAAAAAATTTTTTAGCAGGGCAAAAAAGAGAAATTATGCTCAAATTTAATGGGCATTCTTATAATGCCTATATCATAAACAACAGAAGTTTTCGGGTGCAAATCAGATGGTTCAGCAACTTGGGGAAAATATTCAGTGATTTGTATCCCGATACTCAACATAGACCATACCCCAAACTGAAATTCACTAAAATTCAGGACAATATCTTTAACCTGTCATTTATTCCTTCCGAATCAGAAATCGTACAAACAGAATCCATAGATACTGACTTCAACAGTGAAACAAATGAAAAAGAACAACAACGCTACATAAAAAAACTAAGAAAATCAAGAAAAACAAAAGAACAGCTATTAAACCTCTTATCCAAACGCCAAAATCAACAAGACAGAACCGAAACCTACAAAGGGATAAGAAATAAACGCGACAATGAATCAATAGCCATAATCAAATATTTGAGGAAATTTAAATGCCAGCTTTGCGGGAAATCCATTCTGAAACGGGATGGCACCTACTACGTTGAGGCTGCCCATATTGACCCCAAATGTGACAAAGGAAAAGAAACTTTAGAAAACATTTTGCTCTTATGTCCTAACCACCACAAAGAATTCGATTTGGGTAAACGCGAAATTATTTACAGGGATAACCACTCATTAATTCTAAAAATAAATGGTGAAACTTTCAAAATTTCATTAATTGTATGACACCTGGGGCAGGAGTTTTACCTCAACTCCCGTCCCTGTGTATCCAAAAGCGAAAAGCTCATTTTTACTTCCCTTTTTTTCGTATCTATCTGTTTGCATCTTTACATCCTTATCTGTTTTTCTTCTCTTTTTATATTTATCTTTATCACATTATTTTAAGACAGTAGTATATGAACCCCAATATCGAATACGAAAAATTTACCCGGGAAGTCTATCAAAAATTACTTGATGCTGATGTAGTCAAAACGACAGAAGTTAAACATAACGTCAAGCTGACTGGCAAATCAGGACAAAAACACCAGATAGATGTTTATTGGGAATATGAAATAGAAGGAGTCAGGCGCAAAGTCGCCATAGAATGCAAAAACTACAACAAGGCGGTTTCTCTTGGAAAGGTTCGGGATTTTTATGGCGTTTTAATCGATTTAAACAATGTTGCCGGCATCATGGTAACGAAAATAGGTTATCAGGAAGGTGCAAAAAAATACGCCTCTCATTATGATATTAACCTGATGGAACTAAGGGCACCCAATAAAGGAGAAGGAATCATTGGAGAAACAACATTAAATATCGACGCAAAAATCCGCCATTGCTTGTTTTTAGTGGATGAAGAATGGGCAAAAGCTAAAAATCTGAATTTTCAGCAATACAAAGAAAACCTTGATTTCATGAGTAACTTTGATTGGCCGCCCAGGCGCACACCCATCCGATGGAGCGAAGCGACACATATTCCGTTAGGAACCAAAGACAGGAAAATCCGCGACGGGAAAGGACAGACAATTACAACCCTTGATGAATTAGACAGGAAACTGCCGGAAAAATTTGAAAAAGAATCCGACTTCACATTCAACTTTCTGGATGCCTATATAGATACCACCTATTGGGGACCGGTAAAAATAAAAGAAATAAAATACACCCATGAAATAAAAAAACAGACAACAGTCATATCCATTGATGCACACGAATTTATAAAAGCAATACTAAAAGATGCGGAAAGCGGCAAAATCAAACTCATCGTCATGAAAGAATAAAAAAACGAATCATAAGACACAAACGGACAGCGAAATGACGTCTTTTTTCTGTCAAACCTGTAACACAAAAACGGTTCCGCCTTTCCCGTTGCTTAACACCCAGAAGGCTGGGGGCACATTAATGCTTCCCACGGGGTACAGAACCGTATGCTACACTGGCAGACCTGAAATGTCCTCTCTGGCTGACAAAGCAATTCTTCCGCCTACATAACAGATTCCTCCCTCTGAATATACAACTTTATTCCATCTCACCAAACCCTTAAAGACAAAAAATTGTAATACAAAAAACACCTCATATTTTCTGACAAAGAAACACCCTCTTACAGAAAAGAATGAATAAATGATTGTCTCTTTGAGGTTTATTTTGTTCATTTGTAGAGACCAAACAAAAAAAGCATGGCACAAAAAACATTTAATATATATTGCGACGAAAGCACACATTTGAAAAACGACCATCATCCTTACATGCTATTAGGCTACGTCAGTATTGCTTATCCTCAGATAAAAATGGCAAAAGAGCAAATAAAACTGATAAAAACTAAATACCATTTCCGGGGAGAGCTAAAATGGACGAACGTACACGATAAAACCTACCCGATGTATAATGAAATCCTGGAATATTTTTTAATGACAGACTTAAATTTTCGTGCAGTCATCATAGATAAAAGTCAGATTGACGAAACGCGTCCGGAATACACATTCAATGACTTCTATTTCAGGATGTACTTCCAATTATTACATCAACTGACTGATTTAGAAAACAATTACAATGTCTATTTTGATATAAAAGACACTTGCAGTCATAAAAAACTGCACAAATTGAAAGATATTTTGCATTGGAATACCTCAATCAGAAATTTTCAGTTCATACGTTCACATGAAAGTTGTTTTTTGCAAATTGCAGACATTTTAATGGGGGCGATAAACTATAACTTGCGTATAGAAAAAGGCGATATTAAAGGCAAAGTTATAGCAAAAAGAAAACTTGTAGAGAAAATACAGTCCCACACAAATATTTCCTTAGCCCGGACCACTCCCTTATCCCACAAGAAATTTAATCTGTTTTTCATTTCACTCAAATAAACTATTCCTATGACCTTTAATTTGACTAAAAAATATCCGGCTCTTTTGGAACTAAATCATTTGAGTGATACCGACAGGATAAACTCTTTAAAAAGAATTTTTAATCGTGATATTGCTGATAACCCGGATTTCTCTTTTAGGGGGAAAAAAATTTACCCGGTAAAATCAGAAGGAATGATTGATATGGAGAGGGAATTCAAACATTTAACCTGTAAACAAATTATCGAAGAGAGCGAAGGAAAAAAATACCCTAAACGGGTTTACGATCCTTTTCGTTCAGAAAGATTACATTGGATAAAAAACCATATAGAAGAAAAAGTCAGTGACAGTATATTTGAAATATTCTCTACAATAGAACGGGACCCCAAAAAACACAAAGATATATACAGGACTTATATTTATAATATCACCCGGAAATACGTAATAGTTTTAGAGCCGCAACTCAGGAATAGTCAGGCCTATTACTTACTATCGGCCTATTATCTGAATGAAACTTACGGAGAAAAACAGATGAAACAAAAATTAAGCAACAGATTAAAGGTAGTATATTAAAAACGCAAGGCTCAGATTTATATCATGATAAACCGAGCCTCGAAACTCCTTCTATTTATAGATGAGCATTACAAAATTACGAATAAAAAAAATTCTGTCCAAATAACTGTATCTTCTTGTTTCAAATTTAACTTTCAGGAACCCACCGGGCTTTTGCGTCCCGATTTTAATTATACCGGATTCGGTACAATTAAAAACGCCGCCCGGAGCAACAATTTTGTACTATCGGTGAAACCATGAATTAAACAAACCAATTCTTCCGCCTTCATAACAAATTCCTCCCTCTGAATATACAACTTTATTCCATCTCATCAAACCATTGCAGATAAAAATTCACATCTTCCTCCTCTCAAAGTAAAATCCCGTCCTCATGTGTCAATTTTTTCTAACTTTGTGAAAGAAACAATTTTTACTATAATGAAAATTACGGTTCAAAATACAGAAATCAATATTGTAAAAGTCAATGGCGAAGACTATATCTGCCTGACAGATATGCTACGAGCCAAAGATGGAGACTTCTTCATCACGGACTGGCTGCGTAACCGTAATACGCTTGAATATATCGGTATTTGGGAAAAAGTGTACAATCCGGATTTTAATTATGGCGAATTCGCCACAATTAGAAATACAAACGGACAGTTCTGTCAAACCGATAACACAAAAACGATTCCGCCTTTCCCGTTGACCGACATACCACCAGCAGAATAACCCGCCGTTGTTTTATTTGGGAAAGTCATTACCTTTGTTTTGCATAAAGATAAAATTATATCGGACAATGAAATGGACAATCGAAAATCTTCAGGAATTGGTTAATAACCAAGAAGAAGAAACCAACACATTAGAATTCAAAGATGCTGATGCACTTTCCAATGCAAGATTGAAACCACGGGAAAAAGAAGAATTAATGAAAGACATTTCCGCTATGGCAAACTCTAATGGCGGAACAATTATATTCGGTATTCAGGAAACTAAAGATAAAGATTTGCGGGGCAAAGCTGACAAACTTACCTCTATAACTGATCCGAAATTGACCAAAGAATGGTTGGAACAAATAATCTGTTCAAACATAACTCCTAAAATAAAAGACATTGTAATAACGAAATTGACTGCAGAAGATGGCTCTTGGTTTTTTATTCTTGATATTCCGAAAAGCAATACGGCTCACCAGGCTCCCGATAAAAAATATTATAAAAGGTATAATTTTATGGCCTCGGCAATGGATGATTGGGAATTAAAAGACATCATAAATCGTCAAAATAGACCTGAAATAGAAATTTCACTCTCTGTCAAACCTCTGGTTGATATATTGTCACGTCCGACAAATACCTTTGATATTACAATATTTCTTAGCAACAAAGGAATGATTGCTGCTAACTACATAAATTGTTTTGTTGAAATACAACCGGAATTAAAACCTTATATAGTAACTCCGCAATTTTCTGTTTACGATAACAAATATCAGGCTTATTTTGAAAATAAAGCAGGTAACAAATTGATTCCTAATACAACAATGTTTTTGCCGGCTCCTTATGAACCGTTATTACCCAATGTCACAAAACCCATAGGTACAATCAGAGTATATCAACGCTTTTTTTCCGTTAATTCATATATTAAATGTATGGTGGCTACGGAAACAAATTTTACTGTAAAAGATTTTTTAATTGCGGACCTTCTGGCCAGGCAATAAATTGATGCTCTTGCTTGCAAAGAACATTTCACTTTTAGTCATCATTATTCCATCCGCTTCCTTCTAACATAATCAAAATTATAGAACATGCTCGCTCCGCTCCGCGTGTCCTATAATTTAATTACGATTATGTTTCCAGAAAGCTCCGCGCCACCCTTGCCATACCCGCAAACCCCTGATACCGCCCTCCGCCATCCCAGCCATACCCATCCGTCACACCGTCCCATCCTCGGCCCTGATACCCCGCGAACCTCCACACCGCGCCCTCCTCTGCGCATCTGCCACCGTTCTGCAATGCCGGAAACAAAACTACACCTCTTTTCTCCACCTCCTTACGCCGGCATAACCCGCTCCTCCGCAAAGCCATTCGGCTGGTGCATCAACATCTCCCGGAGATAATGCACCGAATCCCATCCCTCCCTCACGCACCGCTTTTACCACCGTCATGCAACTACGCCCGCCATTCACTTCCTCTCTTTTGCCATCCTTCTCTCGCGGGCTTTTCCGCACGCCCGTTCACCCTTCCGCTTCATTTCGTGTGCTTGTTCCCACAACCTCCCCACAATCGAAAACAACCACACCAAATCCCCATTCACCCCGCCACACCGCCTCAGGCCATCCCCTCCACCGGCCACGTCAAATTGTCCCGCTTCGCACCCTTCTGTCCGAGTTCCCCTCACGACTACCTCCACCACACGATCCCCCGAACCCGCCCATCCGCACCGCCTTTTCCACCGTCCTGCAATTGCGCCGACAGCCACCTCCGTACTTCTTCCATCGTCCTCTCCCGGCGCAAAAACACATAATAAAATGGCCTTACTTCCTTCGGCATATCTCCGGCATACCACCGGCATCACTCACACCAAACACCCCCTGCGCATTATCCCTCCACTCATGTTAAACCCAAACCCACAGACCACAACACAACATAAATACCTCTATATTGTGAACATCCATTTAATAACCTTATAAAATCAACACCAATGAAAGCAAAACCAAACGAACTATTTGAAGACTTCACCGGCTCAACCGGTAACATCACCGCCGCTCACTCTGCCGGCCACTTGGTTGTACGCAACAAAGTGGCTCCGACCTACACAGACACAGAATACCAGCGCGTAGTCCGTCAGAACTTCACCCGCTTTGCTAAAAACTGGCAAGACCTGACCGATGCACAACGTACCCTTTGGGCAGAAAAAGCAAAAATCGTTTCTGCCTCCAGCACCTACTACGGCATATCCGGTAAAATCAGCGGCTTCAACCTTTACGTCCGTTGCAACATGAACCTCGAACTCATCGGAATCAACACGCCATTAACGGCACCCGTCGACAACATGACCGGTTTACTCCCCAACTTTAAAGCTGTAAACCTTTCAGAATCAGAATTGAAAATCGTTTTGGAGGGAAACGTTGAAGAAAACGATGTGCTGGTAGTTCGGATCACTCCGTTATCTGTCGGTCAAAGCACCAACATAAACGGACTGAGGCAGGTGGGAACCGTTGCCAGCGGAACATCCGAGGCCATCATCACCGAAAAGTACACCGCACAATTCGGAACACCTGCCACTGGTGACAAAGTACAGATACAAATCTATGCAATCAACACCCTCAGCGGTTACGCATCCGCCCGTCAGACCACAGTCACAAACATAGCCGGAGAGACATCCGGCTCATAACCCGCGGAACAATTCCGCACAAAAGAAAGGAGGCAATCATGGCAAACAACTGGAAATCGACCCTATGGGACATCATTCTTACAATTTTGACCTTAGGAATCTCCCACATTCAAAAACGTAAAAAAAAATTGGAAGAAGGAGAGGGCAGAAAAGACACAAAACAGCTCTCCGGCAACTAATCATTTACTTGTATTGTGTATATAAGCGGCTCTAACCAGTCGCTTATTTTCGTTTCATGTTTCACGAATGTTTCATAAATCGCCACAAACAAAAAGTCAACCATCTGATTTTTAGATGATTGACTTTTATTTTCGTGGTCCCACTTGTTCTAAAGTGGGTTTCTTTTATTTTCTTGCATTTTTTAACAAAAATAATTTGGTCGCTCATTTTCAACTATTTCTATGAAGATGCGATTTTCAAATTACATAATTTGTTTCTATAATTTGTGGAAAACGAAGGTAAAATGTTTTACCAATGTTTTACCCGTCTTTTTTGAACTTGATACTAATGATTAAATTTATAAATGATGAGTGTAGCAAAGTTTAAAGTGGTGATTAGATTGGATAAGTTATCTAAATCATCCAATGAGGCTCCTATTTGTTTGCGAATTACAAAAGACAGGCAAATAACGTATAAGACATTATTACACGTAGAACCCAAATATTGGGATGCTAAAGGTCAATGTGTAAAAAAACAGCATCCTAATGCAGAGTTTTTAAATGCATTGATAGCTAAAAAAAGAGCGGAATTTGTACAAGAAACTTGTTTATTAACACTATCCAATGAGGATGTGAATATTTCTACAATACGAAATAAAATTAATGATAGAACCTCTTTTGATTTGTTTGAGTATGCCCATAAGTATCTGGAAGAATTATATAGGACAGGGAAATATGCTACTTATAAAAAGAAAAAGAGTATTGTGCAAAAATTACGTTGGTATGTAGGGAAAGATACACTACCGATAAAATGTATTACTCCAGATTTTATAAAGCAGTATGAATATCATTTGCAGCATAATTTGGATAATAGTAGAAATACGGTTACTTCTAATATGAAAACTTTGTCTAAGTTAGTCAAGGATATTATAGAGTATTATGATTTAGATGAAACTAATAATCCTTTCCGAAAAATAAAGTTTAAATGGGAAGAAACGATTAGAATACCTTTGGAAATAGATGAAGTTAAAAGAATTGTGGATTTAAGATTTAAATTGCAAAGTCCGTTATATGATGCAAGAGAAGTGTTCTTATTTGAATGTTTTACCGGGTTGCGTATTTCTGATATTCTAACTTTAAAGTGGAAAAATGTAAATAATGAAAATCTTACTATTTGTATGCGTAAAACAGGTAAGCATTTGACTATCCCCTTACATGATGTGATTAAATCCATATTAAAGAAACGTCGTCATATATTAGAACACAATGAATGGCATAACTATGCCGATAAATATGTTTTTAATATATTAAAGGTAGATATTGAGAAGGTGTCGGCGCAAGATGCTTTAAATGCAATTAATTCTGCAACGGTTCTTATAAATAAACAATTGAAGAAAATAGCATTAAAAGCAGATATAAAAAAGAATTTATCAACCCATGTAGCCCGGCATTCTTTTGCTACCATGTTATTAACCGGTGATGTGAATATTTCTGTGATAAAAGAACTATTGGGGCATAGTGACGTACGGGTTACTCAGATATATGCAAAAGTGGTATCTAAAAAGAAAGAGGAAGCGATTAACGTATTAAATAATCTGTAATTATGGAAGGCTCTAAATTGTTTTTAAAATCCGATGAGGTGGCAACCATCTTAATGATTAGTAAACGAACTCTGCAAAATTACCGTTCGGACGGAAGACTAAAATATTATAAACTCAGCCGGAAAGTCATTCTTTACCGAGCGGAAGATGTTGTAGAGTTATTAAAACAAAGTTGGTGTTGCTCATATCAAAAAGATAGAGTAAATGCACTTCTTAGAAAATATGGAGTTATTTATAAGTGCTAAAATGTTGCTCACCCTCATTTTTGTATTTTTTCAGGACGTAAAATTTACGGTAAAAACGGGAAAATTTCCAGTGACAACAAAAACACTCCAAACCATAGGAACGGTAAGGCGTATTACACCATTACTAACATGAGGGTGAGTAACTCACCCTAAAGAAAAACGCCTAAAAATGCGGTTTTAAATAAAAGTGTATTCATGTGTATAAAAGAAACCGGATTTGCGGGAAATAAATGATGGTGATTAGATAGTATATAGTATAAATAGTAAATATACATGAGTGTCTATTAATATACGTTTGTGTGTCCCAAAACTTACTCAACCTTGCAGGTGGGTAAGGTGGATAGAAATTGCCACTAAATAGAGTACAAGATACGGAATAGATAGTTATTTTATGGGTAGTAACTACATACATCTTGTTATTTCTTAAAAATAACTATTGAACTGAAAGCAAGGGGTACCCTTAAATGAGGTTTGATTTTAGAAAGGGGCGTGGTAGTCCGCTTAGATTAGAGTTATTGTTAGAAAACTGAGCCGACTTGTTATTATTTGTGGGATAACTAACTATTTCATATATTTGCAAAAACTAAAATTACAGAAGAAAAACAGATAGTAATTAATAATACAACATACTGATTAAAAGCATTAGCTTTTATTCTTACTATTAAGAATCGCCAATTTTTAGCTGTTAAGAGTAAAGCGTTAATGCCCATGCTTAAATTAGCGTGGGCTTTACTCATTTGACAGCGCGGTGTTTGGCGATACCTTAATAGCAAATGTAGTAAATCCACGCTTTTTTATGCCAAACATTCAATTACAACTCATTGAAGAACTTCGCCTGCTTTATTTACAGGAGAAAAAAGGGCAGGAATATATTCAACGAGTAAAAGAAAATACCCGTCTACAATTTATAAAAGAACTCTGTATTCTTTATTCACAACGAGAAAAAGAAATAAAATTTGCCAGACAAGAAAAAGAGTTTTTGCAACGTGAAAAGCAACTGGAACAACGTGTACAAGAAATTCTATGTTTCAATTTTTTAGATAATCTGTATCATTTATACCAACAAGAAAAAGAACGGCTGTATAATCAATATATCTATCCTTTTCTTGAAAAATACTCCTTTCTTAATAAAGAAAATATTCTCGGAGTTTTGAAAAAAGAAGGAGAAGAAAATTTTCATTCCCGTTTTCTTGCAAAATTTTGGGATTGTCAGTTCGTATCCGGATGTGCGGTTCTTACTGATTTTCTGAAAATGATAAATATAGAAACGGAATGGTATAACCTTATAAAAACAAGTTCTTATACCATAGAAACGGAACATTCTACTGGTAAACACAGAAAACATGATTTGTGTAAAAAAAGAATTGATTTGCTCATAAAAGATGATGAGCACAAATGGATGATTTGTATTGAGAATAAAATTAACTCAAAAGTACATGCAGACAAAAAAAGCGGTCGTGACCAATTGGAAATCTATGAAAATTATTGCAAACGTATCTATCCCGATTATAAGCAATTATATATTCTTTTAAGCTATAGTAATAACAAATATTATGCACAGAACCGGACTGAGTGGCAATACATGGATTACTATGCGGTCATGAAATCTTTGCTCAAATACAGCGAATCCTATGAAATAATACAAGATTATTTAAAGGTACTTTATTCCTTGTTGTTTCATCACAAACAATTTGATGACCAGCTATACAATGAAAGCACATCATTATACGATTATAACTCATTTATTAATCAAGTCATATCTAAAATCTACTAATCATGGAAGACTTATCTTTACTAAACAAGAAATGTTTGGCAAACATGCCAATGTTGTTAGACACTCTGACAACAACTTTGGAAGAATTGAAAATTCAATTATCCCCGATTTATGACAGTATAAAAGAATTGGTAGAGGAAGATTCCTTTTCATGCACGGATAGAAAGAAAACAGAAAACCTCAATTTATTTACCGATAATCCTAAACACAAATTAGTGAATCCATTGCCTTACATGGAAATCATGTATGAATTAAATATGGAAAAGAACTCAAAGCGTTCTTTAAAGAAGTTTTGTATTCAATTGGGCTATATCTGTGACGACGGGCATGTATATGATGAAAGCCAACATGTTATTTTTTTCCAATTGATTGATAATTCAGAAAAATCATTTTTAGAGCAAGAATTACTGGATGCACTTAAACAAAATATTCCTGCCCAATGGCGAATAATTCCTTTTGAAAATTTTGACGGCATTTTAATGGAGTTTGATGTGGATGACACTATTTCCGCCGATAAAATAAACCGATGCGCCGAAGATTTCAAACGGTACATCCTACAACCTGTATTGGAAGAATTGAAAAATAGAAGAATGTGTAAAAATAATTTTTAAATATAATTACAATGGAAACAGTTGTATTAATACTGCAATTTTTGATTTTTATAGGAGCTGTAAGTGTATTTTTCATTGGAATTTTTAAGCCCTCTTTCTTACTTAAAAGAAAATTTACAGGAAGACGTTTTGTACTCATATTATCCTCTTTTATAATTCTTATGTTTATAGGAATTTTAGAAAATTACAAAATAGAGCATATTTATACTAATGAGGAACGGGAACAATATTATACGGAACGAAGAGAACAAGCCATTCAAGATTCCATAAAAAAGGTGGAAAAGCAATGGGGAAAATTTGTGCGTGATTCTATCAAGTTAGTCAAAAAGCAACAGAAAAAAATTAAAAAACAGCAAAAAGAGACCTCTAAAGACAGCATTTATACAATTACTATTCCGATTGATACAGCATTAGTTATATGTTACAAACATCAATTTGATTCGCTTTACAATATAATTGTAGAAGTTGATAAAGGTCAACGACCATCGGAAGGACTTGCCAATTGTCATAAGCAAATACGAAATCTGCTTCAAGAATGGTTGAATACAATGGATAAGTTGGATCCTGACGATAAAGGTCTTCCTTATTCTACAAAGGAATGGACTAAAGCCGGAGACCGCTACTATAGCTTAGGTAGAAAATTCGATTTATACGGAGATGGTGATGTATTTGATATCAGATTTTGGGCAAAGGAAGATGCGACAACAGGTTTACGAAAAATATTAAATGACCCGGGCAGTTTGAAGATTGATAGGGATGACATACAGGTATATAAAACCACAAAGGGTTGGAAATGTGTCGTACCCTACAGAGCCAAAAATGGTTTCGGTGCTTACGTTCTTAATACGGCTACATTAATCATGAATTATGATGTTGAAGCAGGTCGCTATACAACAGTAGATGCATATTAAATTAAGATTAAATATCTAAAAAATACAGAATTGTTGGATGAATATTGGGCACTTATACTTTAATTCAAGTAACGTTCTGTAATTACAATTATCGAACGTAAACCGGAGAAAAGAAAAATTTTCGCAGGTAGATTAAGTATCCGTACCATCACATCCACCGATGACGGGATTGAATATGGGAATGGCATCGGATTGTTGAAACTCGATAAGTGGGTAAAAATAGAAAAATAAATTAACCGGGAGCAATAAAGTTGCTCCCACTAAAACAAAAACTAAAACAAAAACTAAAAAGAGATGAAAACAATTATCAGATTAATTACTTTTGCGGCATTGATGGTTATGCCGTTCGTTGCATCGGCACAGGAAAACGTGAAGGACACTGTGACAAACGAATACAAGCCAGTTTACCGTGACACGTGTGTAGCATGGTATCAACATTTGATTGGAAAGAGTACCAAGGAATCCGACATATCATGTGATTCCATCCGATGGGTTTACAATGACCACTATAGTAGTAAGTCATTTAGGGTGTATGTTGTTTTGCGTGGCGACCATCTGGGTGAATATTGGCATACTTTGGTTAACGACACACTGAGAAAGGTGGAATACTATGACGGTTTACATGATTATACGAAACGGGTATTATCCGGTGATTCCAGAGAGGACAGGGCCGCACGTGTCGAAAGCTACTATAATAGTGTCTTAGAATCCAATACTCCGGTACGGCAGAAGACTTTACAGGAAGCGTTTTGGGAAGCGAAACTCAAAGAGGATATGCGGAAAGAAATCAAAAAGTCCAAGTAATGGAACTGCGGAGTTACAACGTCATACGCATATACATGGACACGGTAAAATGCCGGATAGGGGATAAGTTGTGCGTGGACAGGGAAAAACTTGAAAAGAACGCTCCCGATATAAGGGAGCTTCTTTCACAGGTAAAGACGCATAACGGTGAAGCGCATTTCTGTGCGTGTACACATTAATACATTGCAAATTTTAATTTTTCTGCCAATGTAGAGTATTTACTAAATATAGCCCTGCTAATTTTCCGAAAGGAATAACAGTTTTGCAATACTTCAAAATAAATTAATTCAAAAGCAGTGCTGTCAATATATTCAACACTCTTTTTATATCCCGAAATAAATTCACATCCCGTTCGTTGAATAAAATCTGTTATATTTTTAGTTGTGGTATTCAGTGTGGAGCAACTTCCAAAATGCACAATTTTTCCATTTAGCTTATCTTCTAAAATATTGGCCATTTCTTTTAAGGTAATGTATTCCTTGCCAAAACAAATACGATTCTTATGTCCGTGATAAGCGATATACAAAACGGAATAATTGTCATATCGTTTCTGTGTAAACTTTTGCAAGCCCTTTACAAACTCCTCCTTCGTTGTGTATTTATGGTATATGTATTTCACTTTAGAAAAATTGCAGAGTAATTCCAAAATGGGTTTTATGCTTTGCAGGCTTCTTGGATTTTTACTCCAGTTACCTTCCAGACAATAAATAAACTTCTCTTTTGCGTTATTATTTTTCATAAATCAATGCCATTAAAAACGTGATAGAATTTGGGTAAATCTTCTTTTCGGATAACCTCATCATTATAAACTTCCAGCATTTGGATACTTCTGTGTCTGCTGTATTTTGAAACGGTAAGCAATTCTCCTTTGTAGTGTCTGATGAGTTTAGTAACAAAAAAATGACGGAAGCCGTGGGTACTTCCGTCTATATTTAAATTTGCAAAAACTTGTTTTATTATTTCCCTAATGGATTTTGTAGTTAGTCGTGAGCCATAGGAATGATTGCTTTCGCTTCGGAACAATGCCCCTTCTTTAAACCTATATTTGGATAAATAGTTTTTAAGAACCTTCACCGCATGAGGGTGTAAATGGATGATTTCTTTATCATCTCTCCCTTTCCCCATAATGTAAGCAGTTTTATTTTTAATATCAATATCTGTTACATTCAAACGGCAAATTTCAATTTGTCGTAATCCTTGAAAAATAAGCAATGCCAAAATGGATTTTAATCGTAAATTCGTACATGTCGGTTCTAAAGCAGAACAATAATTTTGTATTTTATATATAGCTTCATCATCTAATCCATCCTTTTTGTGTAATCGGCTTTGTGTAAATCCCTTGATGTTATCCGTTATTTTAATCGGTAATAACTGTAATCGGTATAATCCGTCTAAAAACACTTTTGCTGTAATCAAATACTTATTTTTAGTTGAAACACTTAAAGTATCTGTATTCCCTAAAAAGCGTTTATAATTTAAATAAGTATTATAATTAATACCATGTGTCTGTATGTAGCAAATAAACTGTCTTATCCGCACATGGTATTCTTTGCGTGTATTCTCCGTTACATCCAAACTATCGAATATCTGTTTTTGAATAGTCTGTAAATTATCTATTGGGACTAACTCCACGTTTGTATTTGTTTTCATGTGTTTTTTTGAAATACTCCCGTAAAGTTATAAAATAGTTCTTATATTTGCAAATGTAAATAATTGATATTCAGAATAATAGAAAAACAACACTGTTTTACCTATGTTTTACCAAGTGGAAATAAAAAATACTATAACTAATTATGTTATAGTATTTTATGTGGATTTTATCGTGGTCCCACTTGGGCTTGAACCAAGGACTCCCTGATTATGAGTCAGGTGCTCTAACCAACTGAGCTATGGGACCTGCACTTCCGTGCGTCAATGCGGGAATATTCCTTTTGACGGGTGCAAATATAGGGATAAAATCCGGTTTTTTACAAAGGATGTGGGAAAAAAATGTTATTTTCGTTGAGTTAAATAGGAGTTTGGATATAGTAAAGGTTGATTTTCAGCGTGTAATACTGATTAAATGAAAATTTGTTTGCTTGTTATCGGAAAAACGGACGCGGTGTATGTCCGTCAGGGCATTGAGGAATATGAGAAACGCTTGAAACGATATATCTCTTTTGAAATGAGAGTTTTGCCGGATGTGAAGAATGTGAAAAACAGGGGTGAAAGTTTGCAAAAAGAGAGGGAAGGGGAATTGATTTTGGAGCAATTGCAGCCGGGTGATGTAGTTGTCCTTTTGGATGAGAGGGGACAACAATATAGTTCGATAGAGTTTTCGACTTACTTGTCACAGAAGATGTTAGGGGGGATTAAGCGACTGGTATTTGTGATTGGAGGGCCTTATGGGTTTTCTGAGGCTGTTTATCGACGGGGGAATGAGAAAGTGTCGTTGTCCAGGATGACTTTTTCACACCAGATGGTGCGGATGATTTTTGCGGAGCAAATATATCGGGCTATGACTATTTTGAAAGGTGAGCCTTATCACCATGAATAAACTATTTTTATGATAAAGAAAAGGGTATTCGTTATATCATTTCTGATAGTTATTGTTTTAGGAGCGACAATTTTGACGGAGTATCTGTTTTATCGCCAGAATAAGCAGGTATGGGTTCACAATTTGGAGGAACGGTTACATCGTCAGGAGCTCCGGGCTGATGAGATATTGCATTCTTTTTGTGATTCGGTCGGTGTTGTTGGCAATGAATGGGGAGATGACCTGAGTTTTGTCGGATTCCGGCGGGGAAAATTGTTTTTCTGGACTAATGAATTGCCAGGAACCCCGGGATTGTACGAGCGATTGAACGAGAAAGACAATTTTGTAAAGTTGGGGAATACTTATTATGAGGTCAGGAGCAGAAAGTGTAAAGATACGGATTATTTTGCTTTCATCCGGATTTTGGATCTTTATCCTTATACGAGTAAGTATATAAAAAATAAGTTTGCAGATTTTTTAATGATATCTGAAGAAAATGTAGACCAGCTTACGATTTCTACAGTAACAGACGGAGGAGGGGAGCTTATTAAAGATAAGGAGGGACATGTACTTTTCTTTTTGATTTTTGGAGAGAATTATCAGGAACGTGTGCCTGATTATTTACTGATATCCTTATATCTACTGGTATTTCTGAGTTTGTTTTATGTTTATGACCTGATTCTTAGGGATACGGTGTCCTGGAAGAAACAATTGTTGTGGTTTGGTGGTTTTGTGATTCTGCTGATGGGCTTGAGATTTTTTATGCAGGCTTCCCGTTTACCTTTGGCAATTTATCGTTTACCTATTTTTGCCGGACAGTTTACCGGGAAGTTTTTTATTACGTCTATTGGCGATTTGATTTTGACTGCTTTTTGTATTTTTCAGTTAGTTTATATTACTCTTTCGAATCTTCGGATAAATTATGAAAATGAAAGGTTCCGGCGTTATCGTTATCCTCTGGCCGGTGTGTTGTTCTTAGTTGTATTTTTATATATCGATTTTTTCAATTTTTCAATTGATTTGGTGATTGAGCATATGAATATCCACCTGAATGTTGCGAGTTTGGTTCATGTGGGGGTTGCTTCTATTTTAGCTTTTATTGCCATTAGTCTGGGAGGCCTGATTATTCTGGTTTTACTTTTCGGTATTGTTTCCGTTTTTCAGCATATATTATCTTTTGGGCAGGTTGTAAAAGTTGTGACGGTTATTTGTCTGGTTCTTTGGTTGATTTGCAATGTTTTTAATTTGTATACCAATTTCTGGGATTGTTTTTTTATCTGGATTATTACTATGCTGATAGCTGTAAACCGCTATCTTTTAAAAAGAGATATTCAACGGAGTATTTATATTCTGGTTGTGTTTTTACTGTCGGTTTATGTAGTGATGATTTCTGAAAAATACGAGCGGTATAAGGAGATGCGGCAGCGGATGGATTATGCAACTGAATTGATTGAGGAGCGGGATTATAATTTTGAGACACGGTTGGTAGAGATGGAACAAAGCCTGGAAAGATCTGAAGAATTGCGGAATGCACTGGAGGCAGGTGAAGAGGGCAGAGCTGAATATCTTTTACGGGAACAACTGCTGGATATGACGGGATACAATTACAATCCGGACATTACCTTTTGTCGGCAGGGGGATAGTTTATGGTTGACAGATACGGATGAGCAGTGGGATTGTCGTGATTATTTTGAGCAAATTATTCGCAAGGATGGATACAGGATTGATGATTCTCATTTTTATTCTATAGGAATTTTTGATGGATTTGTGACTTATATCGGTCGGTTTTGCTATGGTGATATTTACCTTTATCTTCGTTTTGATGCGGCTAAAGATGATGAAGGGTTGGGATATCCGCAAATCTTGTCGCGTAAATCAGGTGACGGAAAGAATAATGTGTATTTTTATTCCTATGCCAAATATTCTCACGGGGAGTTGGTGGCTTCTTCGGGAAATTTTGTGTATTACAAAAAACTGAAAGGTTTCGGGAGAGAGAAACAAAGTGCAATCAGTTTTTTGGATAAGGATAAATATTCTCACATGGTTATTCCTGTTGATGATGATAATGTGTTGGTTATCAGTTTGCCGGAGAATACCTTTGCTTTGTATTATATGAATGTGCTGTATGCTTTTATTGTTTGCATTCTTCTTTCTTCTTATGGTTTGTTTTTTAATGTAAACCGTAATATAAATTTTCAGAGGGGTACTTTAAAATCGAGGATTAAGAATAATGTTATTTCATTGATTTTTTTATTGTTGGTATTATTGACATGTCTGAGTATTTATATGAATACGAAAAGTTTTGAGAACCGGCATAAGGCTAAAGCATTGGAGCTGCTGAAATATGTCAATAAGGAATTGGAGCGGCTGGATTGTGTGGATTGGAATCAGTGTTCGGATATTCTGGAAACTTTGTCTAATATGTCCGAGTTATTGATGATTGATATTAATATTTATTCTTCGATGGGGGAATTGGTGTCGACGTCGCGGCCTGAAATTTTTCAATATGGTTTTGACGGAGTTTTGGTTAACCCTCTGGCATGGAAACAGATAGTAGAGAATGGAGCAACCAATTATATAGTAAACGAGTCGATAGGGGAATTGGAATATATGTCTGCTTATATGCCTTTGGTTTTAGATAATGGCAAGTCTTATATTTTGAATATTCCTTATTTTGCTCAGAATGATGAGTTGAATCTCGACATTCTGATTATGATTGTTATTATGGTAAATATTGCTATTGTTGTGATTGTACTGGCTTTTATTCTTTCCGGTTTGATGGCAGAACGGGTGACAAAGCCGTTGCAAATGGTGAATGAAAAGCTTCAGAAGATGCATTTCGGTGGTAAAAATGAGAAAATCGTATATAAATATAAGGATGAGATTGGGGTGTTGGTGCAGGAGTACAATAATATGGTAGATAAACTAGATGCAAGTATTGTACAACTGGCGCGTTCTGAGCGTGAAAATGCGTGGCGGGAGATGGCTCGTCAGATAGCTCATGAAATCAAGAATCCGCTGACTCCGATGAAATTGAATATTCAGTTTATGTTGCGGTCTTTACAGATGGAAGAACCGGAAAAGTTTAAACAGAGGTTCAGGGATGTTTCCGGCATGTTGATAGAACAGATTGATAATATGGCTGCTATTGCTTCGGCATTTTCTGATTTTGCGAAGATTTCGGTAACCCATAATGATGTATTCGGGATTGACGAATTGGTCCGGAATTGTACCCTGTTATTCAGAAATAATGTTGATGTTCTGGAGTGTGAGGCGGATAGCGGGGTGAAAGTTTTTGCTGATAAAGAGCAGTTGAGGAGGGTGATGATTAATTTGCTGAAAAATGCGGAACAGAGTATTGTTGCCGGACGAAGGGGTGAAATAAAAGTGATGGTCAGGCAAGTGGAAAGTAAAGTGGAAATTAGGGTGAAGGATAACGGATGCGGTATTCCCCGGGAGGTCCGGAAGAAAATTTTTGAGCCTAATTTTACGACTAAATCCAGTGGTTCGGGATTGGGGCTGGCTATTTGCCGGAAGATTGTGGAGGGGGTTGGCGGCGAAATCGGATTTACAACGGAAATTAATGTAGGTACGGAATTTTTTGTTGTATTGGATTGTTTTCGGGATAAAACAAAAGTATAAATGGCATTGGGATTTATTTTTGCAGGGATTGCAGTCGGGTGTATGATAGCCGGAGGTGTGTTTTGGTTTGCTGGAAGAAAGGTGCAAGAGCCTGCTGGCTGGGTGAGAAAGGATAGAATAGATATTACGGTACAAGACATTATCCGGCTGGCGGCTTTGAGTACGACTCTGGATGTACATTCTCTGATTATAGAATATAAAATTAATATTAAGAATCCGGAGTTTTATGAGAAGTATCAGGCGTTGAATAAGCATGAGCGGGAGTTGTATATTGATGAATTGATTACTATTTTTAGTAAAAACCGTCCGGGAGACATACGTGAATTGTATGACCAGTATCCCAGTTTATCAACTCAGGATGTCTTGTTGTTATTAATGATTGAGATGAAGCTTGATAATAAGACTATGGCGCGGATTATGGCTTTGACGATGGAGACTTTGAAAAAAAGAAAGACCCGGTTGAAGGCAAAGATTCAGACGGATTTGCAGTTCTTTAAAGCGGAAGCAAATGTCTGATGCGGTCTGCTACTTTTTCCGGTGTGATGTCTGCCATGCATTTTTGATAGATGTTTTGTTTGCATTTCCCCCGTCCGTCTTTGGTGCAAGGGCGGCAAGGGAGATTGATTGCCAGTGTTTCAGCCGTCGGACCGCTGGGGAAACCGAAAGCTGTGGGGCCAATCAGGGCAAGGGTTGGTATCCGGAATAAATCGGCTGCATGCATGAATCCTGTGTCGGCACTAACGACGACGTTAGATTGCTGAATCAGATAACAGGATTCGGACAGGCTGGTCTGTCCCGCAAGATTGTTAATGCGTCCGGGAGCAATATTTTTAATTTCTTCACAAAATGTATCTTCCGGTCCGCCGAGGATGATGAACTGATAATCGGATAATATGGCAACCAATTTTTGCCAATGCCGGACGGGCCAGCGTTTCATTTCCCAATTGGCGGAAGGAACAAGGGTGACGGTGGTTTTATTGATCATTGTTTGCCATTTGGTTTTGAATTCTTCCGGAAAACACCAATTTTGATTTGTTTCCGGGAATCGGCGGATTCCCCACTTTTTCAGAGGTTCTCTGAAAGATTCCACTCCCTTGAACGGCCAGTCAAAATGGTTGATGCCCAATTGGAAGAGCAGAAACCGCTTCCATCGTTTTTTGTTTCTTAAAAGGAGATGAGGTTTCCCCGGACAAGGGGATAAGATAGATTTCAGGATATTTGACCGGATGTTACTGTGGGCGTCGTATATATAATCATAATGTTCTTTACGCAATTGCCGGGCCATACGAAGCAGTCCTTTTAATCCTGCACTTTTATCGAATTCCCATATTTTATTGATTCGCCGGTCCATCCTGAGAATTGACGACATGTCTTTTCTGGTAATCCAGTGGATTTCAGCGTCCGGAAAGTGTTCCCGGATGCCACTGATAATTCCCAGGCATTGGATGATGTCACCTATTGAGCTGAAACGGATAATCAGAAATTTGGCCATATTTAAATTTCAGTTAGAGGTTGATTTTTCCTGAAAATTGAGTCCGGGATGTTGATGCAGATATGTGTAATGTTCTGTATAATTGCATATTATCTCCTCGTTAATGATTGTTATATGGGATTATTTTTGACTACCGAAGTTAAAATTTATTCTTGAATCATGGAAATCTTATGTAAAAAGAATTAATTTCGTGGCGTATTTGTGTGTAATTCAATGGTTAAATTAAATATTTTGGTATGAAAGGAATAATATCAATTGTTTTGCTGTTTTGGGGTTTTGCTGCATTTTCCCAGGCTGTTATTCAGTTTGATTCCAGGGTTCATGATTTTGGGACGATAAAGGAAGTGAATGGTGCTGTGGCTTATGATTTTGAATTTGTTAACCGGGGGAGTGCTCCGATTTTGATTAAGAATGTAGAATCTTCCTGTGGCTGTACTTCTCCGGAGTGGACAAAACAGCCTGTTTTGCCGGGAAAGAAAGGTTTTGTTAAAGCAACTTTTAATCCGAAGGACCGTCCCGGTTTTTTTGATAAGACTATTACCGTGTATTCCAATGCCCGGACGCCAGTGGTTGAATTGAAGATTAGGGGGACTGTGGAAGGAAAAACGCGAACAATATTGGACGATTATCCTTATGAGTTGCCTTCCGGTATACGTTTGCCTATAGAAGAAATTTCATTGATGAAAGCGCGTAAAGGTGAGGTAAAAACAGGAACTATTGGTGTTTTCAATAATGCCGGGAAACAGGTTGCTGTCAGTTTTTCCGGTTTGCCGGCTCATATACAGATTAGTATGGAACCGCAGCAGTTTGCCAATAAAGCTCAGGGTATTCTGAAGGCTTCTTATAATACGGCTTTGCATGGAGAATATGGGTTGAACAGGGAAAATGTGACGATGGTGGTTGACGGTAAGAAATATGATTTGCCGGTTTCGGTATATATTGAGGAAAATTTTGCCGGGGTGAATGTTGCTACAGCTCCTGTTGCAGAGGCGGATAAGAAATATTACAATTTTGGTCAGACTACTTCCGGTCAAGCGGCTACTTTTACTTATCAGTTGAAAAATACGGGTAAGAGTGTTTTAAAGGTTCGGCGGGTTTATTCCAATGATAACCGTGTTGTGGCAGAGGTTGCCAGGAAGGAATTGCAGCCTGGAGAAACTACGGCTGTTGTGGTAAGAACAGTGGCTGGTGCGGACAAAGGTAAGGTGACTGCAGTAGTTAGTGTTATCACCAATAGTCCTGCTGCTCCGGATTTGAAACTCCGGTTTTACGGGGAAATAGAATAGGTTGCCGGAAATACAGGAAGCGGAAAGTTGCCTGGTGAAAAAAAGCTTTGGGCTAAAGAACCGGTCGGCTTTCTGTTTTCTTCCGGGGCGTTGACTAGCGGAGGTATACTTTGTTTTTTTTTGTATCTTTATGGCGGAGAATTTTAATGGTAAGGAGATGAAAAAACATATACCCAATTTGATAACGGGGTTGAATGCTGCTTCGGGCATGATGGCTGTGTTTATGGCTTTGTATGGTGAAATGGTTTGGGCTGCCGGTTTGATTGTTGCAGGGATGGTTTTTGATTTTTTTGATGGTATGGCTGCCCGTTTGCTGCATGTGAAATCCGAGATAGGGAAAGAGTTGGATTCTTTGGCCGACGTTATTAGTTTTGGAGTGGCACCGGCTTTGTTGGCACATTTGTTGATCCGCGATTTGTTGTTTCCCGAGGGAGCCGGGGATATTGCTTTGCTTACTATTGCTGATTGGGGTATATTGTTTATTCCTTTGCTGATTCCTGTTTTTTCTGCTTTTCGGTTGGCAAAATTTAATCTGGATGTCCGCCAGGCTACTTCTTTTATCGGGTTGCCAACTCCTGCGAATGCTTTGTTTTGGGTAACATTGGTTTTTGGGGCGGTTTATATTCCGGAATTATATGAACGATGGTTTGCTAATATTTACGTTTTAGGATTAAGTGTTTTAATCTTATCTGTTTTGCTGGTCAGTGAATTACCTATGTTTTCCTTGAAAATTACAGGTTGGGGTTGGAAAGAAAACAGGACAAGGTTTCTTTATTTTATTTGTTTAATTGTATTGGCTATCCTGATAAAGGTGGCGGTGATTGTTTTAATTATTCCGCTTTACGTCTTTTTTGCCGCAGGGGAGGCGTTGATGAGATTTACCAGCCTAAATCGTTGACCGGGTCATAATTTACATAATCATAAACCGGAGAAATTACACTGTTGCATTTGATTTTCGGGGAGGACATAACCGGCAGTTCCGGCTGAACGTTTGAGTGGTTTCTTTCCATGCCGAAATAGTCGTGTCCGTTGTTGTAAAGGAAGAATTGTGCTATAACTATGATTCCTGTTATTACTGCGGCTGCCAATCCGTATTTTAAAAGACGGTGCAGGAAATTACCTGACGATTCCAGATTGATGTAAGCTGATATGTCGGGCACCGGGGTGTTGGGGGGGGGCACTACAACTGGTTTTACCGGAGTTATTTCCAGCTTTGGTACTTTTAAAGGTGCCATACCGTATGCTTCAGCAAAGAAATTATTTTTGTCCGGTTCGAAGATGATGTTAAACCGACGGTCTGTATAAAAAACACCTATGTCTCCGAAAACGACTCTTTGCCTTTGGTTCAATTTGATTTTCAGTTCTTCACAGAACAATGTCACTTGAACGGTGGCTTTTTCGTAGGTGATGTTTTCTTTGCAGGCAATCCAGTTTACCAACAGTCCGTCATTGTGGGTCAGATTGCGGTTGAACAAAATATCTTTTGCGGGAGGACAAATCAACCCGTTTTCCTCGTCAATGTGTGCACTTTTATAGTTGCAGATAAATCCTCCGAAATCGGGGATAATCACACAATCGTGCAAAAATAACAAGTCAGATATATACTCTATAAACCGATGCATGCTACAAAAGTATGAAAAATCAAAATAAATCCAATAACTTGGTAGAAAATTCTTTCTTTTTTTTTAATTTATTATCAAGGAGTTCCGCAGATAATGGAGGGTTAATAAATTATTTAATAAAGTTGTTTGTTTTTTTAGAAATATTGGTGATTTATTGCTTACTTTGCATCACATTCAAGTTGAATAATAAATCTTGTCTTATGAAGGTATTTGTTACAGGTGGTACCGGGTATATCGGTTCGCATACGGTTGTTGAGTTACAACAAAATGGTTTCGACGTGGTTATTGTAGATAATCTTTCCAATTCCAATATTGCTGTGTTGGATGGTATTGAGAAGATTACGGGCATACGTCCTGAATTTGAAAAGATAGATTTAACTGAAGCGGATAAAGTAGAAGATTTTTTTGTCCGTCATAAAGATATTGTGGCTGTTATTCATTTTGCGGCTTTGAAAGCTGTTGGTGAGTCGGTACAGAAACCTTTGGAATATTACCGGAATAATCTGAATTCTTTGATGAATGTGATTTCTTCCATGAAGAAAACGGGTGTGAAAAATCTGGTATTTTCTTCTTCCTGTACGGTTTATGGTCAGGCAGATGTGTTGCCGGTAACTGAACAAACGCCTCGCAAACAGGCTGAGTCTCCTTATGGAAATACTAAGGCTATGTGTGAGGATATTATGCGTGATGTGGCGAAAGTGGAGAAAGAGATGAATCTGCTGGCATTACGTTATTTTAATCCGATCGGGGCACATCCGTCTGCTTTGATTGGTGAATTGCCGAACGGGGTGCCGAATAATCTGATTCCTTATCTGACTCAGACCGTAGCCGGAATCCGGGAGCAATTGAGTGTATTTGGTGATGATTATGATACACCCGATGGATCGGCTATCCGTGATTATATTGATGTGGTTGATTTGGCAAAAGCGCATGTGGTTGCCATTCGCCGCCTGCTGGAGGGAAAAAATAGGAATAATTACGAGTATTTTAATATCGGAACCGGAAATGGGGTGTCGGTTTTGGGTTTGATAAAGGCCTTTGAGAAAGCTACCGGGGAAAAAGTGAATTACAAGATTGTCGGCCGTCGTGCAGGGGATATTGAAAAAGTGTGGGCTGATACTTCTTATGCTAATAATGAGTTAGGTTGGAAGGCTGTTGCTTCGTTGGAGGAGACTTTGGCCAATGCGTGGAAATGGCAGAAGCATTTGATGAAATAAGTGTCTTCAAATGAATAAAATTAAAGTTTCTGATAAGTATTGATATCAGAAACTTTAATTTTTTAATCAGTAATTTGAAAAATTTCTTTTGTCCGTTTTTGGGAACTACTTGTCTGTTTTCCGAATGTTTTTTAGAACATTTTTTTCCTTTTTATTTTTTTACAGCAGTTTCTTCCAGAATCTGGTCGAAAAAGCGGGAGTAGTTGTCGATGTATTCGTCCGGAGTGGTATATTCTGTTATAGGTTTTCCTGATTGTGCTGCATATTCTTTCAGTTCCTGGGCTACTTCCTGGCTGTTGAAAATGATTCCGTCGGAATAGTCAAAGGCTAATTTACTGATATTGGTGTGGGTGGGATTTTTAAGAATTTCAATGTCTTTTAATGTAATGTTGTCACCGGTTATTTTTTTTGCAAAGTCCGGGTGTAAAGTGCCCTTGAACTGGTCATTGTAACTGGAGAAAACAACTTTTGAATGAGCGAACATCGGGTCTTCATTGTATTCTTTTTTCAGATACAACGGGACTAAAGCTGTAATCCAGCCCTGGCAGTAGATTAAATCGGGAGCCCATCTTAGTTTTTTTACGGTTTCAAAGACGCCCCGAGCGAAAAAGATGGCCCGTTCGTCATTGTCCGGAAAGAAAGTTCCCTTATCATCTTCGATGATATATTTACGTTGAAAATAGTCTTCATTATCGATGAAGTAGACCTGCATGCGGGCTGATTGTATGGAGGCTACTTTTATAATTAAGGGATGATCTGTATCATTGATGATCAAGTTCATTCCTGACAAACGAATCACTTCGTGGAGTTGGTTTCGTCTTTCATTTATACAACCATAACGGGGCATAAATGTTCTGATTTCCTTGCCTTTTTCCTGAATGCCTTGTGGCAGAAAACGTCCGATGTGGGCCATTTCTGATTCAGGCAGATAAGGTGTGATCTCTTGAGATATAAAAAGAATCTTTTTTTTTGCCATAGTTACGTTTCCCAAAAACCATACAAAGATAGGCAAAATTGTTCACAATTGAAAACCTTTGGTGAAAATTGAGTTTCCCGGTTTTGTTTTGGATTTTGCAAACGTTCCGGAATTTATCTATATTTGGATACGATTATAGCATTTTTTGTGGAATGAGTAATGGCCGGTCATAATGAATTGGGAAAATCGGGAGAGGATAAAGCTGTAGCTTATCTGATGCAGGAGGGGTATGTGGTGTTAGAGCGCAACTGGCGGTTGGGGCATAAGGAGTTGGATGTGGTGTGTATGAAAGATGATATGTTGGTGGTTGTTGAAGTGAAGACCCGGATTTGTCCTGCGGAGAACTTCGGGGAGTTGTTGAGTGTGAGAAAGAGGAGGAATCTCCGTCAGGCGGCAGATGCTTTTGTAAGGGCGAGAGGGATTCGGCTGGAGGTCCGGTTTGACTTGATCGTGTTGACGGGGAAGGATTTAGCGATAGAGCATGTAGAGGATGCCATTCAGGTTTTTGAATAGATAGATAATAAAATGGTGATATTTGTTACAGGAGCAACGGGGTTGGTGGGGAGTCATTTGTTGTACCGGCTTTTGGATGCCGGACATACGGTTTTTGCGTTAAGGCGTTTGCAAAGTGATTTGGAGGAAGTCAGGGCTATTTTCAGACAGCATTCGGACGGGGAGCAATTGTGGATGCAAGTGAATTGGGTGGAAGGGGATGTGCTGAAACCGGAGACTTATGCCGGTTATATACGGAGGGCTGCAATTGTGTATCATTGTGCTGCTATGGTTTCTTTTGATGCGGCTGAGCAGGGATTGTTGATGGAAACTAATCTGAGAGGAACGGAAAATGTGGCTGTTGCTTGTTTGGAGTGCGGTTGCCGTTTGTGCTATGTCAGTTCGATAGCTGCTTTGGGGGATGCCGTCCGGGAGATGGAGGTGATTGACGAAGCGACACCGGTGATTGAGGGCAGAGAACATTCTGTGTACTCCTGGAGTAAAGGCAATGCGGAAAAAATCGTATGGGAGTTTGTAGGACGGGGATTGGATGCTGTGATCGTCTGTCCGTCTGTCATTCTGGGACCAGGAGTGTGGACCCGGAGCAGTAGCCGTTTATTTGCTGCTGCGGCCCGGGGAATTCCGGTTTATCCGCGTGGTGTGACCGGATATGTAGACGTGAGGGATGTGGTGGCGTTGATGGTGCGTTTGGCAGAAGACGGAATGGTCCGGGGAGAACGGTTTGTCCTGAATGGCGGCAATTATTCTTTCCGGGAATTGTTTACGATGATTGCCCGGGCTTATGGAAAACGTCCGCCCTGTTTTTATCTGAGACCGTGGATGGGTGAAGTGGCATGGCGTTTTTTGGCAATAGCAGGACGGTTTACCGGAAAAAAGCCGGCCTTTACCCGGGATACGGCCCGCACGTCTCAGCATCGGTCTTATTATTCAAATGCTAAAATTTTAAACCGGTATCGGGATTTTCGTTTTCATACGCTGGAAGAAACTGTCGGGTATATAAAGAATATCAGAGAGGGGCTTGAGCGGTTTTCAAATTAGCGCATTATTGTATACTTTTGTCGGAGATAACATAAAACGTAGCAGATGGATCATTCATTGTTAGAGAAATTAGAAACTTTTTATATTCGGTTCAGGGAAATCGGACAACTGATTACTGATCCTGAAGTGATTCAGGATATGAAGCGTTATGTGCGTCTGACGAAAGAGTATAAGGAGTTGGAGGAGATTACGGCGGCCGGTGACAGGTATAAAGCCGCGTTGTGTACATTAGAAGAATCCAAAGAAATTCTGGCTACGGAAAAGGATCCGGAATTGTGTGAGATGGCGGAGGAGGAAATGGCGGAATTGACAGAAAAGTTGCCGGTAATGGAGCAGGAGATTAAAATGTTGTTGATTCCTGCCGACCCGGAGGATAGCAAGAATGCTATTCTGGAAATCCGGGGAGGAACGGGTGGTGATGAGGCTTGTTTGTTTGCCGGGGATTTGTTCCGGATGTATGTCAAGTTTTGTGAGAAGAGAGGCTGGAGGCTGGAGGTTTCCAGCTTTAATGAGGGTACGGCCGGGGGATATAAAGAAATCGTGGCCAGTGTTTCCGGAAATAATGTATACGGCGTTTTGAAGTACGAATCCGGTGTGCACCGGGTGCAGCGGGTGCCGGAAACAGAAACTCAGGGAAGAGTACATACTTCTGCGGCGACAGTTGCTGTTTTGCCGGAGGCGGAAGAATTTGATGTGCAGATTAACGAGGGAGAAATCAAATGGGATACGTTCCGTTCGGGAGGTGCCGGTGGGCAGAATGTGAATAAGGTGGAGTCGGGAGTGCGGTTGCGTTATATGTGGAAAAATCCGAATACCGGTGTATCGGAAGAGATTTTGATAGAATGTACGGAGACCCGGGACCAGCCGAAGAATAAAGAACGGGCGTTGGCGCGTCTGCGTACTTTTATTTATGACCGTGAGCACCAAAAATATATGGATGATATTTCTGCCAAACGGAAGACGATGGTGAGCACCGGCGACCGTTCGGCGAAAATCCGTACTTATAACTATCCCCAGGGACGAGTGACCGACCACCGGATTAATTTCACACTTTATAATCTTCAGGCTGTCCTGGACGGCGATTTGGATGAAGTGATCGAGAAATTGCAAATCGAGGAAAATACGGAACGTTTGAAAGCCAGCGGATTGTAAGCTTGCAGATCGTGAATGGAAATGAATTAACATACAGATATTATGGATTATACTCAGTTGTTTGAGCAGATAAAAAAGAAAAAGTCTTTTCTCTGCGTCGGTTTGGATTCCGATATTGCCAAAATTCCGGAGCACTTGTTAAATGCGGAAGACCCTGTTTTTGAGTTTAATAAAGCGATTATTGATGCTACGGCGGAATTTGCTGTCGCTTATAAGCCTAATATCGCTTTTTATGAAAGCCGGGGTGTGGAAGGTTGGCTGAGTTTGGAAAAGACAGTGAAATACATCCGGTCGGAATATCCGGAAGTTTTTATCATTGCCGATGCGAAACGGGGCGACATCGGGAATACCTCCCAGATGTATGCGAAAGCCTTTTTGCAGACGCTTGATTTTGATGCTATTACAGTGGCTCCGTATATGGGCGAAGATTCAGTCACTCCTTTCCTGCAATATGAAGGGAAATGGGTGATTTTGCTGGCCTTGACTTCTAATAAAGGTGCTTTTGATTTTCAGTTTTTTGATAGCGAAGGAGAGAAGTTGTATGAGAAGGTTTTGAATAAATCCCAGGAGTGGGGAGACAAGGCGAACATGATGTATGTGGTGGGAGCGACAAAGGCCGAGATGTTGGAGGGAATCCGTCAGATTGTGCCTGACCATTTTCTGTTAGTACCGGGAGTCGGAGCTCAGGGCGGTAGTTTGGAAGAGGTGGCAAAGTACGGTCTGAATAGTCATTGCGGCTTGCTTGTCAATTCTTCCCGCGGTATCATTTTTGCCGATAAAACCGAAAACTTTGCGCTCCGTGCCGGTGAAGAGGCCCGGAAACTTCAGGGGGATATGGCATGTTTGCTTGAAGAAAAGGGAATTATTTAAGATATTAAAACCCGGTCTATAAATTCCGCAAATCCGTTGTTTCGGTCTGAAGCAACGGATTTGTAGTAAGGTTTCAGACGGAAAGGGGCATTTCCAACTAAAAAAGCTGTACCGCATAGGTCTAAAAAATCAACATCGTTGTAATCGTTGCCTAATCCGGCACAATCTTCGGGGTGAATATCCAGTTGTTTCAGCAAGTGGAGGCAAGCAGTGCCTTTGTTGATACCCGGTGCAAATATCTCTATCCAGACGGCTTTGGCGTCTATCGGGGAGGTGGAGCGCACTACCGAATAGCCGGCAAGGTCTTTCCGGATTTTTTCCAGTAAATGAATCTGTGAAGCATCCAGAATCATGACAAACTGTGTCGCCTCGCTTTGTATGCCGTCGGGCGAGCAGATGGGGATGCCGAAAGGTTTGTAAGCGGCTAATCGGCGTTTGTAGTCTTCGTGCAGAGGGTATATCGAGGTATAATAGAAATGGTGATTGTCGGGGATGGCCTGCTGGATGGTGAAGTTGATGTTATAGTCCCATAAATAGCAGGCAATTTCCTGGGCGGTCTGCCGGCTCAGGTGGCGTGTGAACAGCATTTGCCTGTCCGGCCATTTTAATATCCCGGCTCCCGATGAAAATATGAGGTAGTCAATAGGAAATCCGGGAGGGAGGGCCTGTAATGCCGAATATAAATTGCGGCCTGTGGCGATGATGCGTTGAATTCCTTTCTGTCCTGTCTTTTGGAAAGCGGCCAGTGTTTCGGAACTTATTTTACCTCCTTTGGGGAGAATCGTGCCATCTAAGTCCGAGATGATAGCTTGTATCATAAGGTGATTTGTTCGTAGGTGAAATAAGGGAGCGGCTCCACTAAGTAGTGAAGCACTTTTTCCTGATTCATCCCGTCCAGCGGATTATGGCTGTAACCGAAAGTCGCTTTGATGCCCATGTTGATAAAGTGTACGGCCCGTTCAATGGCTTCGGGCAGACTGTCACCGTTGAGCAGGCATCCGGTGATTACGCTGGCAAACGCGTCTCCCGTGCCGGGATATGTGGCCGGGACATAGTCGCTGCAAACGCGCCACATCCGTCCGTCCGTTTTGTTGTAGGCGATTGTCGCTATATTTTTGTTTTTCTCCGCAGGGGGAGCGGAAGTAATGATGCAGTATTCCGGTCCCAGTTGGCTGAGTTCGCGGCACCATGTGAAGGCTTCTTCGGGGGTGAGGTCCGGACAGTAGGGACGACCGGACAGGAAAGCGGCTTCGGTCAGGTTGGGAGTGATGACTTTGGCTTGGGAGCAGAGTTGCCGCATGCCTTTTACCATAGCGTCGCCCATGCCGGGATAGAGTTGCCCGTGGTCGCCCAGAACGGGGTCGACCAATATGAAGTTGTCCGGGGTTTTAAAGTCGTTGAAAAAACGTTCCACAATCTGCATTTGCCGATAGGAGGCCAAATAACCGGAATAGAGAGCGTCAAAGTGTAAATCGAGTTCTTTCCAATGGTCGATGATGGGTTGCATTTGGTCCGTGAGGTCGAAACTGCGGAAGTCCGGGTATTCGCTGTGGGCGGAGAGAATGGCCGTGGGTAGCGGGCATACCTGGTAGCCCATATAGGATAAAATGGGTATGGCTACAGTCAGAGAAGCCCTGCCATAACCGGAAAGGTCGTGAATTGCTGCGATTTTTTTCATGTTGTAAAGATATGACAAAGAAACGAAAGTGGATTTGAAATGCAGAACGAATGTTGTCTGTTGATGATTTAACAATCATTGCCCGATGGGCCTGCAATCAATTCAATGGCTTCTTTCCCGGTCAGGTGTTCAATATCAAGACAAATCATAAGCATGTGTGTGAATCCTTTGTCTATTTCTCTGTGCAAACCAATCTCATTATTTGGATTATATTTAATCCCAAGTGTATAGGCCGCCTTTAGTTTTTCAGATGAGGATTCAATGATGTGAATTTTGCCAAATGCTATGACACTGCGAAAAAATGTTGTGAATTTCTCTGGCTGAACGTCATCTTGTTCTGTTACGCAAAAAGAAGCTTTGTCATGGTTTCGGATAGCATCTATTTTGTGACCGGACAATGCGCTGTGAAAGAATAATTTACCGTTACTATATACAAAACTGATGGGTACTGCGTACGGATAACCATTATCTCCGAGCAGAGCTAAAGTGCCGGATGTTGCATTTTTTAGGATTTCGATACACCTTTCTTTTGTGAGCTGTTGGCGTTTACGCCTCATTTCCCGGAAGTTCATGTAGTGATATAATTTTAAGATTTGGGGGCTGCAAGAATTCTCGGCGACTCCTTCTAAGAAGTTACAAATTTATTCATTTTTCCGGCAATTATTGCAGGGTATCGTTGCGATTATTTCTATTTCCGGTAAAAATGAAAAAGTTTTCCGTACCGGAAATGGTTTGGTTGTTGTGTCATTCTTTTTCTTTTGTAAGATGAAAAGATGATGTATTGCATATATGTGTAAAAATTATGGGGTATGGCGACAAAAAATAGATATTATTTTTAAATTTGCATCATAAAAATGGGGGGTGTAATCCTAAAAATGATAATTTATGGCAAAAATCAGATTTTCTGCATTAGAGGAACTTTCGAATCGTAAGCCGGTGGATGTGGGGGAACGGCGAAGGGTGTCCGAAATTTTCGGGTGTGACGTGTTGACCGTTGATAAGATGCGTCAATATCTGTCAATAGAAGCGTTTAAAAAGCTAGAGAAGGTGATGTCAGAGGGCGGGGTGATTGACCGGGGGCTGGCGGACCAGGTAGCTGCCGCCATGAAAGCGTGGGCGGTGGAGAAGGGGGCGACTCATTATACCCACTGGTTTCATCCTTTGAACGGGGCTACAGCAGAGAAGCACGACGGTTTTATTGATTTGCAGAAGAACGGTTCCATCATTGAGGCTTTTGACGGCCGGATGTTAGTGCAGCAGGAACCGGATGCGTCCAGTTTCCCGAATGGCGGTATCCGCAATACGTTTGAGGCGCGGGGGTATACAGCCTGGGACCCGGGCTCACCTGCTTTTATTAATAATAATACCCTTTGTATTCCTACGGTGTTTGTAGCTTATACGGGGGAGGCACTGGACTACAAGACGCCCATGCTGAAAGCTTTGGCTTTGATTGACAAGGCGGCGGTTGGTGTGTGCCAGTATTTTGACAAGGATGTACAGAAAGTGGTGGCAACCTTGGGTTGGGAGCAGGAATATTTTTTGGTGGACGAGGCTTTGTTCAATGCCCGTCCGGATTTGAAGTTGTGCGGGCGGACCCTGATGGGACATTCGGCAGCTAAAGACCAGCAGTTGGAGGACCATTATTTCGGTGCTATTCCCGAGCGGGTGAATGCTTTTATGGATGAACTGGAATATGAATGTCACCGTTTGGGGATTCCGGCGAAGACACGGCATAATGAGTGTGCACCCAACCAGTTTGAACTGGCCCCTATTTTTGAGGAGGCGAACCTGGCGGTCGACCACAATCAGTTATTGATGTCAACGATGAAGCGCATTGCAAGACGACATAAGTTCAGGGTGTTGCTGCATGAGAAACCGTACAAAGGAATCAATGGTTCGGGCAAGCATAACAACTGGTCTTTACTGACGGATACCGGGGTGAATTTGTTGTCGCCGGGCAAGAATCCCAAATCGAATATGCAATTTTTGGTGTTTCTGGTCACAACCACGAAGGCTGTTCTGGAGCAGGAAGCTTTACTGAAGGCTTGCATCGTATCGTTGGGGAATGAACGTCGTCTGGGGGGAGATGAGGCTCCACCGGTGATTATGTCCGTATTTTTGGGTCAGCAGTTGGATTCGATTCTGGATGAGATTGAGCAAAAAGTGAGCAGCAAGAGAATGAGTCCGGATGAAAAAACGGAGTTGAAACTGAACGTAGGGAAGATTCCGGAGATTATGCGTGATAATACGGACCGTAACCGTACTTCGCCTTTTGCTTTTACGGGAAACCGTTTTGAATTCCGGGCGGTGGGGTCTTCTGCCAATTGCGGAGGGGCGATGATTGTTTTGAATACTGCAGTGGCGCAGCAGTTGATTGCTTTTAAAGGTGAAGCGGATGCGTTGATTGAGAAAGGGGTAAAGAAGGATGAAGCTATTTTTCGGGTGCTCCGGAAATATATTTTAGCTTGCAAGAAGATACGTTTTGAAGGAAACGGATATAGCAAGGAATGGAGGGAGGAGGCTGAAAGAAGAGGGCTTTCGGTGGACAGTGACTGTGTCGGGGCGTTGAAAGCTTATCTGACGCCTAAAGCTAAAAAATTGTTTGTGGATAACGGTATCTTTACGGAACGCGAACTGGAGGCCCGTTATGAAATTAAGAATGAGATTTATCTGAAAAAGTTGCAGATAGAATCGAGGGTGTTGGGGGATTTGGCTTTGAATCACATTATCCCCACGGCTATTTCTTATCAGAATACCCTGATTAATAACGTTCGTGGATTAAAGGAGATTTTGCCGGATGTCTATGCCGAAGTGGGAGAAGTGCAGTTGAAAGCGATTAAGGAGATTTCGGCTCATATCAAGGAAATCCGTACGTTGGTGGATGATATGACTGAAGCCCGTAAAGTAGCTAACAATACTGTTCCTAACGAGGTTGAAAGGGCTGCTGTTTATTCGGAGACCGTTTTACCTTATTTAGACAGAATCCGGTATCATATTGATAAGTTGGAACTGTTGGTGGATGATGAAATCTGGCCGCTTCCGAAATATAGGGAGTTGTTGTTTTTTAAGTGATATAATAAATGAGCAGCTTTCAAGCTGCTCATTGTTGTTTAAAGGGGGTTATTTCATTTTTAGTAATTCGTCTATGTGCGTCCTGTCGTTCCAAAGACGGGGCACTTTGTGTTGGCCGCCGAGTTTGCCTTTTTCTTTCAGCCAGTCGTTGAAAAGTCCCGGGCGGGCGATGTGGAGTTTCAGGCGTTCTAAGGACAACAGGCGTTTGGCTTCGTAGTCGGAATTGAGTTTTTGAAGTTCCCGGTCCAGGATCTCGGCAAAGTTTTCCGGATTTTCCGGCGGGGTATTAAATTCAATCAGCCATTCGTGGGCCCCTTTCCGGCCTTCGTCCATGAAAACGGGGGCAGCCGTAAATTCAAACACATTGGCTGCGGTCTGTTCGCAAGCGCGTTTGAGGGCTTCTGTGGCGTTGTCGATGATGAGCTCTTCGCCGAATGCATTAATAAACAGTTTGGTGCGTCCGGTGATTCTGAATTTATAGGGCTTGGTTGAGGTGAAACTGATGGTGTCGCCAATCATATAACGCCATAGGCCGCCGCTTGTGGTGATAATCATGGCGTAATTGATGCCGGGTTCCACTTCTTCGAGAAGCAGGGTTTTGGGGTGTTGTTTTCCCATTTCGCTCACGGGCATAAATTCGTAGTATGTCCCGTAGTCCAACATGAGCAACATAGACGGGTCCGTCGGGTCGTCCTGCAAACCGAAAAATCCTTCGGAGGCGTTGTAGGTCTCCATGTATTTCATTTTCGGATGGGGGAGCAGGCGTTTGTATTGTTCGCGGTAGGGAGTGAAACTGATGCCCCCGTGGATGAATAATTCTAAGTTGGGCCACACTTCGTGCAGGTTTTCTTTCCCTGTTTTTTCAAGTATTTTGTTTATCACCGTGAGAAACCAGGAGGGGACGCCGGCCAGGCAGCGTACGTCTTCTTTGACGGTGGTTTCGCATATTTTTTCGATTTTTTCTTCCCAGTTGCTCATTAGCATAATGGAGGAGTCGGGCGTTTTCATCATGTTGGCCCAGAAGGGAGTGTTTGAAATCAGGATGGCGGAGAGGTCGCCGAACTGACAGTTGTTGTTGCTCCGGCTGACTTCGCTGCTGCCTCCCAGTGCCAGTGTTTTACCGCTAAAGACCTGGGCTTCGGGATTGAGTTTGTTGAAGATGGCGATAACGTCTTTTCCTCCCCGGAAATGGCTTTCTTCCAATATTGTCGGGCTTACCGGGATGAATTTGCTTTTGGCGTTTGTTGTTCCGGATGATTTGGCAAACCATTTTACCTCTTCCGGCCAGAGGATGTTATTTTCGCCTTCCATCATGCGGTGTATGTCGTTGCTGATTTCTTCGTAATGGATGACCGGCAGTCTTTCCCGGTATTGCTCGGCGGTCAGGATGGTGTTGAAGCGGTATTTTCTGCCGTATTCCGTCGTTGCTGCTTTGGCCAGCAGTTCCTGAAGAGTGTCTCGTTGCACTTTGACCGGATTGTTTTTGAAGTGTTCAATCTGGACCAGGCGTTTTTGGGTGAACAACGATAATATTGAATTGATAAAAGCCATGGAAAAAAGTGATTAATTTTCAAATTGTAATTCCAGTTGGGTATCAAGCAAATTGAAACTCAACCGGTGGTAGTCCGTTGTGCCGTATGCCGCAATGCCCTGGCGGTGTTCTTTGGTCGGGTACCCCTTATTTTTTTGCCAATTGTATACGGGAAATTGTTCATGAAGTTGCTTCATGTATTCGTCCCGGTGGGTTTTGGCCAATACCGAAGCTGCCGCGATTGACATGTATTTCCCGTCTCCTTTGACGATACACAGGTGAGGAATTTCACCGTATTTTTTGAACCGGTTGCCGTCCACGATGATGTGTTCCGGGCGGACGGACAGTTGGTCCAATGCCCGGTGCATGGCTAAAATGGAGGCGTTTAATATATTGATTTGGTCGATTTCGTGATTGTCGACACTGGCAACGGCCCAGGCCAGTGCTTCTTGTTCGATGACCGAACGTAACCGGTACCGTTGTTTTTCCGTGAGTTGCTTGGAGTCGTTCAGCAATTCGTTGGAGAAATTGTCGGGGAGAATGACTGCGGCCGCAAATACCGGTCCCGCCAGGCACCCTCTTCCGGCTTCGTCGCATCCGGCTTCTATACAATCGGTTTCGTATTTCAGTTCAAGCATGGTTGTTTTTTATTGCTGAGTTGTCCTTGCCGGTTGTTAATTGTACAATTAAAAAGTACCTTTGCAAAGATACAAATTTTCGATTTTTTATTTTCATTTTTGTCGATTTTATGTGGTCTAAGGAAGAGGCAAAAGAATTTAGGGTTAATTTTTGGAATGGTTTTAAACGCTATTGTTCCGGACATCGGATTTACCGCAAGTGGGTGTTGACCGGTGTGAAAATCAAGTCCGTCCAGTTAAAGTTTTATGTGGACGACCGGAAGGCTTTGGTGTTGTTCCAGATAGACCATAAGAATGATTTGGAGCGTTATCGGGTATATGAGTGTTTCCTGTCTTACCGGAAACTGATGGCTGCCGATTGTGGTGAGGAGCTGAAGTGGGAGGAGGATTATACCGGAATTGACGGCCGTGTGGTGAGTGCGGTTTATTTTGAATTGCCGGATGTCAGTATTTACCGTCAGACTGATTGGGAAACCATATATGCTTTTTTTGCCGGGAAAATGCCTTTATTGGAGGAGGCTTATTGGGAATACCGGGATTTGATTACGGAACGGTTGAAGGGGGAGTAGGGTGTCTGAAAAGAATTTTTCAGACGGATTGACGGTTTTTCACTCTTGGTGAGCGAAGTCTTTCGGACTTCTGATGATGGAAAATTACAGAATTCTTTCTAACTTGCCCCGTCGAAAGTCTGAAAAAATGAGTGAAGAAACTTGCTATGAGAAAATCAGGAGTGGGAATGTAGCGGTATTTGAAGCTGTGTTCCGGGAGTTTTATCCGTCGATGTGTGTGGTGGCCAGGAAATATCTGACGGATAAAGAGGTGGCTGAGAGTATCGCTCAGGAAGCTTTTGTACGCCTGTGGGAGAGAAGGGAATTTTATGAATCTATCCCGGATTTGAGGACTTTTTTGTATGTTTCTGTACGTAATCTTTGTTTTAATTATTTGCGGGACAGAAAGAAAACGGTTGATTATACTCAGGTGGAGTTGCCGGACGGCGGTGTGACTTTTTCGGAATTGTTGATTCAGGAAGAGACTTACCGTTTGATATCCAAAGCTATTGTTGCTTTACCCCGGCAGAGCGGGAACATTATGCGTCTTATCCTGGAAGGGAAGCAAAATAAAGAAATTTCGGAAATTTTGGGCATATCGGTGACGACTGTAAAGACGTTGAAGTATAATGCGTTGAAGATGTTGAAAACCATGCTGAAAGGTTATTTCCCGCTTTTGTTGTTTATTTTATATTCTAAAAAATAAGGCAGTTATATACATATTTACACTTATAAACGTACATTTAGGGTAAACATGCATATAAACATCAAAAAAAATATACTCTTTATTCATCCTTTTTACGATATAATGTGTTCTTAGGACAGAATGCGAAATGTAGAAGGAATGGATTACAGAGAAGAATACCGGATTGCAGATTTAATCAGCAGGCAATTCATGGGAGTGATTACTCCGGAAGAGAAAGCCGAATTGGATGAATGGTGCCGACAGGAAGGGCATCCGGAATGGTATGCCCGGATTTTAAGTAAACAGGAATTGGCAGAGCGGAACCGGTATGTGGAGGAGCTGAATGCAGATGGTGCCTGGCGGCGGGTGCGGAGCAAATTACCGGTGTCCCGGGAGCGTACGGTTTTCTTTTCTTTTTGGCACAAGGTGGCTGCTTGTGTGATTTTGCTGTTGGGATTTGCGGCATTTTGGTTTTATTCCCGTGACGGAAAGAATCTCCGGGAAGAATTATTGGTCCAGGCTGTTGTGCCCGGTTCTTCAAAGGCTGTGCTAATTACAGCAGAGGGAAGGCAGATTGTGTTGCAGGATTCGTTGGTGCGTACCATTCAGGTTGATGAAGCTGTGGCGGTGAGTAATACCGGTTCTGTGGTGGAATACCGGATGAAAAGTGAGGCACGGGTGGTGGGTGCCGACGTGAAGTACAACACGGTTGTTGTTCCGCGTGGCGGAGAGTATGAATTGCGGCTTGCGGATGGCACAAGGGTATGGTTGAATTCGGATTCTGAACTTCATTTCCCGGTGCAGTTTTCCGGAAAAGAACGGCAGGTTATTTTGAAAGGCGAGGCTTTTTTTATGGTGGCTAAGGATTCTTTGCGGCCTTTTATTGTGGATGCCTGCCGGAAAATGAAAGTAGAGGTATTGGGTACGGAATTTAATGTACAGGCCTATCCGGAGGATGAGGAATTGAGAACAACTTTGAACCGGGGAAAGGTGCGAATCGGCATCGGAGAGGAGCATTTGGTGTTGTATCCGGACCAGCAGGCTGTATGTCATGTGGGACGTAATACCCTTGAGATGAGGCAGGTGAAGTCGGATCATTATTCTGCTTGGAAAGACGGGAAGTTTATTTTTGAGGATGAATGTCTGGAGAATATACTGAATCGTCTGGCCCGTTGGTATAATATTTCATTTCTTTACCGGAGTGGTGACCTGAAAGATTTTCATTTTACCGGTGACCTTGAAAAATATGATGATTTCTCAGTTGCTTTGCGGATGTTGGAAAAATCTACGAATATCCGGTTCCGGGTGACGGGTAAATCGGTGGTGGTGCAAATTATATAATCAGATAGAAAAGAGGTGCATACAGGGGATAAGTGTTTCACTTATCCGCCTATGGTCATGCCTTTCCTTAACAAATTTTACGGACTAATTATGAAGGAAGAAACAATTGTAGAAGCCCGGCATTTATCGCATCGTTATGCGGCGCAGTGGGCTATTCGTGACATTAATTTTGAAATCAGCCGGAAAGGGATTTTGGGGTTGTTGGGTTCCAACGGAGCAGGCAAATCAACGACGATGAATATTATTTGTGGTGTATTGAATCAAACGGAAGGCGAGGTGTTTATCAATGGTATCAATCTGAGGAAGGACCCGGTGGCGGCAAAGAAGTTTATCGGTTTTTTGCCGCAACGGCCGCCTTTGTATGCAGAGTTGTCGGTGGATGAGTATCTCACCTATTGTGCGCGTCTCCGGATGGTTGAACCTCGGGAGGTCCGTAAGGCGGTAGATGCGGCGGAAGCCAAATGTGGTATTACGCATTTCAAGAAACGGTTGATTGGCAATTTATCCGGCGGTTATCAGCAACGGGTGGGGATAGCACAGGCTATTGTTCATGAACCGCTTTTTGTGGTGCTGGACGAACCGACTAATGGGCTGGACCCGGTGCAAATTGTCGAGGTGAGGCATTTGATTAAGGAAATTGCAACGGAGCGTGCTGTTTTACTGTCTACTCATATTTTGCCGGAGGTGCAGGCGACTTGCGATGAGATTAGGATGATTGAACATGGGCGTATGGTTTTTTCGGGTACGATGGATGAGTTTAATAATTACATGGAGCCTTGTTCTTTTTTGGTCACTTTCGGCAATCCGCCGCTTCCGGAGGAATTGAAAAATGTGGAGGGAATTTCGGAGGTGGAGGTGTTGACGCCGCAACAGTTCCGGGTGTTTTTTGTTGCTCCGGCCGATATCACCCGGCAGGTCGTTGATTTGAGTGTTGTGAAGGGTTGGCAGTTGGAGGAAATTACATTAGAAAGGGAGTCGCTGGATACCATTTTTGCACGTTTATCAAAGAATAGTAAAGTATGAGGCTGAAAAATTTAGATATGATTGGCCGGATTGCCGGAACGGAATTAAGGGTGATTTTTTACTCGCCTGTGGCCTGGCTGATTTGGATTGTATTTGCGGTGCAATGCGGTATTGCCTTTTGCGATGTGGTTTGGCCTGCGATTAAGTATCAGTCGCTGGGGCATGAAGGCTCTGCACTGACGAACGGTATATTTGCCGGTGGAAACGGTGTATTTCCCGTTATGCTGGAGTATTTGTATTTTTATATTCCTTTGTTGACGATGGGACTGATGAGCCGGGAGTTCAGTTCCGGTTCTGTGAAGTTGTTGTATTCCTCTCCTGTGACAAGTGGTCAGATTGTACTGGGAAAATATTTGTCGGTGATGGTTTATTGTGCTGTGTTGCTTTCGGTGATATTACTATATGTTGTTTTGGGTGTACTCACCATTGACCACATAGATGTGGGTTTAATTTTTTCAAACTTCCTCGGGATGTATTTGTTGATTTGTGCGTATGCGGTGATTGGTTTGTTTATGTCTTGTCTGACTTCTTACCAGGTGGTGGCGGCGATCGGTACGTTGGCGTTTCTGTCTTTTCTGAATTATGTCGGAGGTGTCGGGCAGGATATTCCTTTTATCCGGGATGTCACTTATTGGCTGGCTTTGAATGGTCGGGCGGGTTCGTTTATTGTCGGGTTAGTGAGTACGGAGAATGTGGTTTATTTTTTGGTGGTGATTGTGGTTTTTCTGTTGTTTTCTGTCTGGAGAGTGCAGGCTGTCCGGGGGAGGAAATCGAAAAAGGGAGTATTGGTGAGGGTGCTCGGTGTTATTGTGGGAGTTGTTGTCGTGAGCTATTTTTCTTCGCGTCCGGTGCTGACTTGGTATTGGGATATGACGGCAATTCAAAGTAATACGATTTCGAAGGTTTCACAGGATTTGTTGCACCAATTGGACGGTGAACTGAAGATAACGACTTATGTGAATCTGTTGGATGGTAATTATGTCAGTGGTCTGCCGTCTGCCCGTAAAAGGGATTTTGAACGCTTCCGGCCTTATGCGCGTTTTAAGCGTAATCTGAAATTGGATTATGTGTATTATTATGACCATGTTGAAGATAAGTATTTGGATGAGTTGTATCCCGGATTGTCTGACAGGGAACGGGCGGAAAAGATTTGCGAGGCCAGGGGATTGGATTTGAGTATGTTTTTGGCTCCGGAGGAGATTCGGCAGCAGGTGGATTTGAGTGGAGAACAGAATCGTTTTGTACGCCGGATTGAATGGAAGGGAGAGAAAGAGGTGTGGTTGAGGGTATATAAGGATATGTACATTTTCCCCAGTGAAGCAGAGGTAGCTGCTGCTTTGAAAAGTCTGTTGGTGAAACCTCTCCGGTTGGCTTTTCTGACAGGACATGGGGAGCGGGGGATTGATAACCGAAGGGATGAGTCGTATACTTTTTTTTCTAATGAAATCACTTCCCGTAATTCGCTGATAAATCAAGGATTTGAAGTGACTCAATTGTCGCTTGCCGGACGGACCGGAATTCCGGAAACGGTGGATATTTTAGTTATTGCGGATGTCCGGGAGGCTATTCGGGAGGATGAGCTCCGGATGATTGCGGATTATGTTGACCGTGGCGGGAATTTGATGGTGTTGGGAGAGCCGGGGGCTCAGGAGTGGATGAATCCGGTTGTGAGTCGTTTGGGGGTGGAATTCCGGGAAGGTATGCTGTTGCAGAGCCGGGACGGATATCCTTCTTCTTTGGTTGCGGCGGGGATTACTCCGGAGGGAACGGAAAAGTTTCCGGCTTACCGGGGGTTAAGAAAGTATGGTTTTCGTTTTTCTATGCCTCGGTGTGCAGGTCTTAGATGGCAAGATGCAGGTTTTGAGGTGGTTCCGGTGGTTTGGGCTTGTGACAGCAATAGTTGGTTGGCAGACCGGGTGTATCCGGATGATTTGCCGGGGGTGACGGGACGTCCGGAATGTTCAGCCGGGCAAGGATGGCCGGTAGTGGTGGCCTTGAGCCGGGAAGTGAACGGAAAAGAGCAGCGTATTTTGATAGCCGGAGACGCTGATTGCATCAGTAGCGGTGAGTTGAACCGTATGCGTGAAGGAATCCGGACAGCTAATTTCTCGTTTGCTACCGAATCGTTCAGGTGGTTGGCGCAGAATGAGTTCCCAGTGTCTCTTCCGAGACCGGATTCCCGGGATAATTATTTGCACCTGACCCGGAAAGATATGCCTTGGCTGAAGTTTGGCACAATGGGTGTGTTGCCTTGTTTGCTGGCTTTTGCCTATGGAGTTGTGCGTTATAGAAGAAAAAGGTATTAAGTTTAAAAGAGTGTTGAAATGAAAACGATATTTAGAATTGCAGAAACGGAACTGCGTTTGTTTTTCTATTCTCCGATTGCCTGGCTGATTCTGATTATTTTTGCTTTTCAGGCCGGGATTGCATTTTGCGACTCATTGGGATTTCAGTTGCAGAACAAGGCCTTAGGACGTGATTCTATCGCTTATCAGACTATTCTTTTGTTGTTGATAGATAAGGCTGCATTTCATCAGATGCTGACTAATCTTTATTTGTATATTCCTTTGTTGACCATGGCTTTGATGAGCCGGGAATATAGTTCGGGCACCATAAAGTTGTTGTACTCGTCACCGGTGACTGACCGGCAGGTTATCGGTGGTAAGTTTCTGGCGATGGTGATGTATGGAGGAGTGATGCTTGTTTTTTTGGTAATTCAAACTGTATTTGCTGCCGTTTTTGTAAAGCATTTGGATGTTCCTTTGGCTTTGTCCGGAATGTTAGGGATATTTTTAGTGTTGTGTGCCTATTCGGCTATCGGTCTTTTTATGTCGGTGTTGACTTCCTATCAGCTTGTTGCGGCTATCGGTACGTTATTGGTGTTGAGTGCTTTGAATTTTATCGGTATGCTTTGGCAGGATATTCCGGTGGCCCGGGAAATTACCTGGTGGCTGTCGATATCAGGCCGGGCGAAAACTTTCCTGTCGGGTTTGATTAGTAGTGAGGATGTGGTGTATTTTTTGGTGGTCATTGCTTTGTTTTTGGAATTGTCTGTGTTGAAATTGCAATCGGCACGGCAGCATTATTCTTTGGGGTGGCAGGTTGTGCGTTATGGCGGAGTGGTATGTGTGGCCTTGGGGTTAGGTTATCTGACTTCAAAACCGTTGTTTATGCATTATTATGATGTGACAGAAACAAAGCATAATACGATAACTGCAGAGGGACAACGGGTTATGGGGTTGATGGATGATCAATTGACGATTACGATGTATGTTAATTTGTTGGATAGAAACTATTGGTTGGGTATGCCTGAACGACAGATGTCAAATCTTCGTGAGTTGAAACCGTTTTTGCGTTTTAAACCGGATACCCGGCTGGAATATGTTTATTTTTATGATGAAACGGATAATCCCCGTTATACCGGTAAGGCGGCTCTGTTATCTTTGAAGGAGCAGATGCTAAAAGCCTGTGACGATGAAGATTTAGACCCGGCTATGTTTTTATCCCCGGAGGAAATCCGGCAGAGGATTGACCTAACATCGGAAGGAAACCGCGTGGTTTATCAGTTGGAGCGTGCCAATGGCCGGAAGGCTTTTCTGCGTTTTTATGATGGTTCGGATATCAAACCGGGGGAGACAGAGATTACGGCAGCGATGAAATGTTTGGTTACCGATGTTCCCAAGGTTGCATTTTTGACCGGCCACGGAGAAAGGAGTCTGTACCGGAAAGATGAAACGGGGTTGTATTCATTGTTGCGGAGGAATAGGCGAAATGCTTTGGTGAATCAGGGATTTATAGTGGATACGCTTTGTCTGACCGGTCGGGAGGTTATTCCGGAAGATGTCGATATACTGGTTATTGCAGCCCCGGAAAAGAGTTTTTCTGCCGGGGAGCTGGAATTGCTGAATTCCTATATAGCCAAGGGTGGCAATCTGATTGTGGCCGGAGAGCCGGAGAAGCAAAAGGCGTTGAATGAGTTAGTGAGGGGGTGGGGAGTGTGTTATAAGCCGGAGGAGTTATTGCAGGGGAATATGCCGGATTTAGCCGAAAATCTGATTGTTGCGGATATTTCGGAGGCCGGAATCCGGCAGACCGGCATCGGTGCCGGGCTGAAAGCCAGGAATTACCAGGTTGCTTTCCCGGGAACAGTGGCTTTAACTTTTGCTCCGGGTTCCGGATTTTTGGGTGCTCCTGTGGTGGAGCGTGCCGGAGATACGCTGATGTTGGTTTTGAGACGGCAGTTGGGAGAGAAAGAACAACGGATTATGGTGAGCGGTGATGCCGATTGGTTCAGTTCGGGTGGTGTGTCTATACAGAAAGATAATGTCAGCCTGAATAATTTCGGCCTGTTAATGGAAATGTTGCATTATATGACTTACGGAGCATTTCCGGTAGATAACGGGCGTCCTTCGCCTACGGACGATGCGTTATACCTGAATCATACTGATATTTGGTGGATAAAGGGATTTTTTATTTATCTCATTCCGTTTAGTCTGCTGGTCGGGGCTGTCTGGATTACCATGAAACGGAAAAAGCGATAGTGTGAAAAATATCTTAAAAAAAAGCGGTTGCCTATTCATCCTTTTGTTTTATAGATGTGTTATATATAAAAAGGACTCTGAAAAAACGGAAGATTATTGGGGATAATCTTCCGTAAATTACTCAGTATTATGTGTTACTGTCAATAACTACTAAGCCTGTAAAATTATGAAAAAAAAGTGGAATTTTTTACGAAAAATCGTTTTGTTACAGTTGAATTTTTCTGTAGGCAGAACGGGATTTCTGTTGTTGCTCATCTTATTTACCGCGATTCAGGCGAAAGCCTGGTCACAATCCCGCATCACGGTCGGGATGCAGGGAGCAACTATTGATGAAGTGATAAAAGAAGTGCGGGAAACGTCCGGATACCGTTTTTTGTACCGGGTGGAGGAAGTGAACAGGTTCGGAAAGAGAGATATAGATGTCCGGGATGCGGAGGTCAGCGATTTTCTTGAGCAGTTGTTGCGGAATACTGACCTGACTTATGAGGTGGAAAATGAGGTCATTATTATCCGTCCCGGGCAAAAAAAAGCTATGCCTCAGGTGAAGGTGTTGGTGGTCAGTGGAAAAGTGACTGATGAGAAAAATATGGCTTTGCCGGGAGCTACGGTATTGTTGAAGGGTACTTCTTACGGGGTGGTGACCGATGCGAATGGAAAATTCCGTATGGAGGTTCCCGAAAAGGATAGCGTAATGTTGTTGGTTTCGTTTGTCGGTATGGAGACACAGCAGGTTTTTGCGGGGAAAGGACAGACGGAAATTCTGGTATCCCTGAATCCGGATGTAAAGGAAATGCAGGAGGTGGTGGTGACCGGATATGGAAATGTCCGGAAAACAAGTTTTACGGGAAATTCGGTAACAGTGTCCAAAGAGGAACTGATGGCCGTATCTAAATCGAATGTCATCAAGGCTTTGCAGACTTTTGACCCTTCTTTCCGTATTCAGACGAACAATGACTGGGGGTCGGACCCGAATGCTTTGCCTGAGATGTACGTCCGGGGACGTTCGGGTATAGGCGGTGTAAAGGAACTGGACCGTGATCCTTTGACGAAATCGGCTTTGAAAGATAATCCCAATTTGCCGACTTTTATTATGGATGGTTTTCAGATTAGTGTGGAGCAGTTGTATGATATGGACCCTAACCGTATTGAAAGCATAACGATATTGAAAGATGCTGCTGCGACGGCATTGTACGGTTCGCGGGCAGCCAATGGCGTAGTGGTGATTACAACGGTTGCTCCGAAGCCGGGAAAACTGAATGTATCCTATAATTTTACAGGAGATGTGACTATACCGGATTTGTCGGATTACAACCTTATGAATGCTTCGGAGAAGTTGGAAACGGAAGTGGCTGCGGGAGTATATAAAGATTTGGCAGAAAGGTCTGCTACCAATCCACTGGCAGCAGAGCAGGAGTATTATGCGAAGCTGGCTTCTATTACGAGGGGTGTGGATACGTACTGGCTTTCCAAACCTTTGCAGACTTCTTTCAATCATAAGCACAGTCTGAATATTGACGGCGGTTCGGATAATTTTCGTTTTGGCATTCAATTGAATTACAATAATGAGGACGGGGTGATGAAGGAATCGTTCCGCAACCGGGTCGGTGTCGGTGTTTATTTGGATTACCGAATCGGTTCGTTTCAGTTGAAGAATATGGTGACTTATACGAATACCCGTTCGCAGGAATCGCCGTATGGCAGTTTTTCGGATTATACGAGTGTTCAGCCTTATGACCCGTATAAAGATGACAATGGAAATTATTTGGAAAGACTTCCGGCGTGGGACGGAAGGACCAGTAATCGTAAAAATCCTTTGTATGAATCCACTTTGGCCAATTATGATAAGGCGAAGTATGAGGAATTTATTAATAATCTGGGCATTAATTGGAATATTGTTACCGGATTGTTGTGGAAGACACAATTCAGTCTGACCCGAAAAGTATCCGAGAATGAGCGTTTTTTAGACCCGTTGTCTGCCAAAAACGCTGAGCCGCAGAGTGCCGGACATCCTTCTTCCGGTGAGTTGCATACCAACAAGGGAAGTGAATTTTATTGGGATTTGTCTTCGACTTTGTCTTATAACCGTTCGATAGAAAAACATCATATCAATGTGTTGGCTGGTGTGAATGCCCGTTCGGTCAAGACGAAAAATCTTTCGGCTTTTTACCGGGGGTTCCCTTCCGGTGCGTTGAATTCTCCGAATTATGCAGAGGAGATTGTTGAAAAGCCTGTGAGTTCGGATAATTCTACCCGCTTGATTGGTTTTTTGGGTACGTTGAATTATAGTTATAATGACATCTACCTGATGGATGCTTCTGTCCGTATGGACGGTTCGTCGGAATTCGGTTCCGACAAGCGTTTTGCTCCTTTCTGGTCACTTGGGGCTGGTATCAATATTCACAATTATGGGTTTATGAAAGGATTGGCTTTATTGGATTTATTGAAAGTGCGGGCTTCTTACGGGGAAACCGGAAAAGTGAATTTCCCGCCTTATGTGGCCCGGACAATTTATCAAATGTTTACGGACGGCTGGTATAAAACCGGATTCGGAGGTACGTTGAAAGCGTTGGGAAATTCTCGTCTGACCTGGGAAACCACGAATACCTGGGATGCCGGAGTGGAATTGAGTTTGTGGAAGCGGTTGTTGTATATGAAAGCTACGTGGTACCAGAAAAAAACGGTCGACTTGGTAAATTCAGTGACTATCCCCAGTTCTACCGGATTTACAACTTATATGGATAATATCGGTGAAGTGGAAAATAAAGGATATGAACTGGAATTCCGGAGTGAGGTGGTGAAACGGAAAGATTTGTTCGTTGCTCTTTTTGCTAATCTGGCCCACAATAAGAACAAGATTCTGAAAATTTCGGAAAGTCTGAAAGCTTATAATGACCGGGTGAAAGACCATTTTGCAAACAGTAACCGTTTTGACGGTTCGAATACCAAACCTTTTACGCAGTACGTTGAAGGGGGTTCGTTGACCTCTATCTGGGGTGTGCCTTCTTTGGGAATAGATCCGGCCACCGGAAATGAGATTTTTGTACGCCCTGACGGCAGTATCACAAGTGCATGGAACACTGGAGATCAGGTGGTACTGGGAGATTCCGAACCCAAAGTGCAGGGTACATTCGGGGTAAATGCAACCTGGAAAAATCTGAGTTTGTATATGACTTTTATGTATGAAGCAGGAGGTCAGATTTATAATAGTACATTGGTTGACAAGGTGGAGGATGTGAATGTCTACACTTCGAATGTAGATAAACGGGTGTTGACGGAACGCTGGAAAAATCCCGGCGACAAAGCCCGCTACCGGAAATTGGTCAGCGGAGTTGGCGGCAGTATTATGCGGACGCGTCCGACTTCCCGGTTTGTTGAAGATAATAACGTGTTGACGTTGAATTCTGTTTCTTTGGGATATGATTTCGACGCCGGACAGAAATGGATGAAAACGATAGGATTGAGTTTGCTGCGTTTTGAAATCGGTGCAAATGACTTGTGCCACTGGTCGTCCGTGAAAGTGGAAAGGGGTTTGAATTATCCTTATGCCCGGAGTTTTAATTTTTCGTTGAAAGCTGCGTTTTAATGTTTAAAGTTGGATATTATGAAAATATATAATTGGATAATAACCGTTGTCTTATTGCTGTCCGTTTGCGGGTGTAATGATTGGTTGGATGTAAGTCCGGAAGATACGGTGGATGAAAAAGAGTTGTTTGCTACCGGCGAAGGCTACCGGAATGCCTTGAACGGGGTTTACCGCCAGATGTCGTTGCCTTCTCTGTACGGGCAGGAAATGAGCTGGGGATTGGTGGATGTGATGGGACAGGTGTATTCTGCGACGGGCTTGACCGTGTATAATCCGTATGGCATTGTGGTCCGGGAGTATGATTATGACAATTCGGTTGTGGAACCTTTGATTCAGGCTATTTGGTCGGATTCTTACAATGCAATCGCTAACTGTAATAATATTGTCGGCCGGATTACCGGGGAAGTGCCTTCGAAATTCCGTGGCGGAGAAGAGGAGCAGAATATGATTCACGGGGAGGCATTGGCATTGCGGGCTTTGTTGCATTTTGACTTGCTCCGGCTTTTTGCTCCTGCTCCGGTGACCAATCCTGCCGGAAATTATATTCCTTACTTTGAAAACTATCCTTCTATCTATGAACCGGACAAGAGTGTAACGGAAATTTTATCTCTTGTGGAACGCGATTTGCTTCGGGCTAAGGAACTGATAGCTCCTTTTGATACCCTTTCCGGCAAACCGATGTTGCATCCCGAGAAACGGATAAAGAATGAGTATATTTCCAATTCTGTGACGGATTTGTTTTTCCTTTATCGGGGATTCCGGATGAACTATTATGCTGTGACTGCCCTTTTGGCACGGGTGTATAATTATGCGGGTAAGCATGAGAAGGCAGCCTGTTGTGCCAGGGAGGTGATTGATGCCCGTATTGAGGAATATCTTGCGGATTGCTTCCCTTTGACAGATGCCGGTAAAGTGAAAGGAAATGACCGAAAACGGTATGGAGAGGTGATTTTTGCTTTGTCGAACACGCAGAATGTGGACAATTATCAGCCGTATTATACGACGGGGAATGATAAGTTGTTCTTAGCTGATTATCCGGGTTGTTTTGACGATAATTCGGATGTCCGGAAAACTCATCTGACAGAGCCTTTAGGAGCCGAGCGGGTGTGTAACAAGTATATTTTGCCGGCGAATGATGCATCGGTATACATGTCGACGGAGGACCTGATACCGATGATTCGGGTGAGCGAGATGTATTATATCTGCGCGGAATATCTGTATCGGAACGGAGAGACACAAGAGGCGATTGAGAAATTGGATGCAGTGCGTGTGGCCCGGGATTGTACGAAAGGCCGGCTGACTATTTCCGGTTCGGACGAATTTAAGGAAGAGTTGCTGAAGGAAGCCCGGCGTGAATTTATGCAAGAGGGACAGTTGTATTTTTATTTCAAACGTCTGAACCAAAAACCGTTGGTTTCAATGCCGGACGAGGCATTTGTTTTCCCTTTGCCGGATAATGAATTGATCAATTAACCATGGAAAATATTTTAAAGTTATGAGAAATTATATATTGTTCGGGGTGCTCTTTTTCCTGTTCGGGGCATGTTCGACCCATACGACGGAATTTTATGAAGGGAACAGGTATCTGTATTTTGATAATGAGAAAGGGGCGGATACGGCTTTTGTATCTTTTTCCAATTATCCGGGGGCCTTATCACATGAGGTGGCTTTCAGGGTGTTTCTGACCGGAGAACTGACGGAAACAGACTTAGAGTATCGTTTGGAAACGGTGGATTCGTTGACGACGGCTGCTGTGTCGGATTATAAATTGCCGGAACGTCTGATTTTCCGGAAAGGGATGACAGTGGATACGCTGGTTGTCACGGTGAAAAACGAGAATCCGGTGTTGGCGGAGCGTTCGTTATCGCTTGTTTTCCGAGTTGTGGCCAATGAGAATTTTATGCCCGGACTTGCAGGCCGTCAGGAGGTGAAAATTACTTTTAATAATACGAAGAGCAAGCCGGAATGGTGGAAGGGAGATTTACAGACACTTATTCTAGGGACATATTCGCCCAAAAAGATGGAGCATTTTATTATAGCTACCGGGGTAAACAGTTTAGAAGGTGTGGAACTTTCTGTTGCCAGGGCCTATGCCTTGCAATTCAAGCGTTATTGTGTGAGTAACGGCCTGACGGAAGAAGATGGTGTGACGCCGATGGTGGATGGAATACCTTGTTATTAATTTAGAATAAATGAGTTATGAAAATCAGATATATATTCTTGTATTTCCTGCTGACTTTGCTGTCGGTGGGGTGTTATGACGATAAAGGAAATAATGATTATCGGCTTTTGAATACGATTGAAGTAGAACCTTTCGGAGAGGATTCTTATCCCTCGGCTGCTTTCGGAGATACCATCCGCTATCATTCTGTGCTGCGTTTTGCTTCCGGCACAGGAGAGGGAATGCGGCTGACTTATGAATGGACGTTTGCTGGTAAACGGATTGGAGAACAACCGGATTTGTTTTGGATAGTCGATACGGTGGCAGCCGATAATGTTATCTTGAGGGTTACCGATGAGGAGACCGGATTGGTGTATAGCAAGCATAAGCCTTTGCGTATCGAGTCGCCTTATAAAAGCCGTGGTTGGGTGATATTGACCGAGAAGAATGGAAAATCTTCCCTGAATTTTATCCGGGAGATGATTGTGAATTATGTTATGGATGAATTGGGGGTAAGTCTTGTACTGGAGAATCAGGTATTTCCGGATATTTATAAAGAGATAAACGGCGAGGATTTAGGGACAGGGCCTGTTGAGGTTTCAGAACATCTTTCCACGGTTGCACCGGGAGCCATATTGGTTTTGCAGGAAGGAAATCCGGGAGGGGTGGATATAGACGGGAATACGTTTAAACGGGATATTTATTTACAGGAAACATTTGTGAATCAGCAATTCCCGCAAGATTTTCATCCGGTGAAAGCTACGTGGATGCACTGGTTGGATGTGATTGAAAATCAGGATGGCCGGTTGTTTACCCGCTTGAAATATACCGATAATCTGTTTAATTCCGGGTATTTCATTACTGAGCCCGTAATGGCCGGAGAAGATGAAGTGCGGGGACATTTGCTGGATTGCGACTGGAAAGCCGGATATACATTGGTGCATGACCGGGGGACCAAAGAGAAACCACAGAATCGGCTGGCTGCTTTGTTTGATTGCAAAAGTTTCTGGGGTACCAGCTACGTTGGTCGTGCAGATATTTTACCGGAACCTGATGGCGGTTGGCCCGCAAACTTCGTTCCTTTGACCGATATGGGGGAACATGAGCTGATTTATTTCAGAGGTCGTGCGGATTGGTCTACAGGATATTTTTTTATGATTGTGAAGACACCGGACGGACGTTATCTGCAACAAACTTTCGAACTAGACCGTGCAGATGAGAAATTGTCTTATGCTCCTGGAAGTCTGGCGGTGACGGAAATGCCGGCAGGATTTGATTATGAAAACAGCTTGTTGTATATGTTGGTTTCTGATACTTATTTGGTATTGGCTCAGGGGGCTGATTTGTATTATTATAACTATCAGTCGCCGGAGGATGGGATTAAACCTTACTGGCATTTCGGTTCTCCTGTGAAAGGTATAGTAGCGGCCGTGGGCGGGCAACCTCAAATAGGATGTGCTTTGGAAAACGGGCAGTTTGTTATCCTGAATGCAAGAGCCATGAAAAACCGCCCGGAAAATATGCGTTTGTATTGGCAAACGGCACCGGATGTGAATTTAGGTGAGGTGGTCAGTTTGATTTATAAAACTTCTTCTCAGTTTTAGAAAAGAGCGTTAATTTTCAGAAAGTCAATGTTTGATTTTTAGGATATTCTTTTGAGTGGGGAATTATTCCCCACTTTTTTCGTTTTTTTCCTCACTTTTCTACAGAATTTTCGTATGAAATTTTATAAATGTCTGATTATTAAATATATTTTAATTGAGGCATGACTATTGTTTTTGTATTTAATCAGAATTTAACTTTATAAAAATTGAAATTATGAGAAAGTTTATTGTTTTAGGAATAGGTGCTTCTATGTTTTTTCTGGGAAGTTGTGTTGAAAGTTCGCAGAAATATAAGGATTTGTCGGCACGGGCCGATTCGTTGAGTAATGTGGCGGCCTTACAGAATCAGGAACTGGAGGGTATGTTTGCAGATATTAATGACATTACGGCAGGAATGCAGTCTTTGCGTGATGCAGAACATTTTCTGACGCTTGAAGCTGAAAAAGAGGGAAAAACTGCTACAAAATCGAAACAACAATTGGCTCAACTGAAAAATGATGTTCAGGCTATCACTGAAGCCATTGCGGGATATAAATTGCAGATTGCCCGATTGGAAGGAAAGAATAAAAGTCAGTCGGCCGAGTTTAAACGCCTGATTGCCGGATTGAATGCCCAATTGGATGAACGGGCGGAGAAAATAGCGGAGATTACCGGACAATTGGCGGCTACCAATAAGGAATTGGCTGCGAAAGTGATGGAAGTAAAACAATTGACTCAGAATGTGGATTCTCTGAATAAGGAGTCGAAAGGACAAAAGTTGACGATTGCCGAACAGGACCAGACTATTCATATGGCCAATTATTTGATTGGCAGCCGGAAAGCTTTAAAAGACGCAGAGGTCATTTCACGCCAGGGAATTTTCTGTCCGCCGATTGTTTCTTCGCAAGCTCAAAAAGCCGATTTTATAAATATTGATGTCCGGGAGACTAAGTCTATTCCTTTGAATAGCAAAAAGGCTAAATTATTATCGGTTCATCCGGCAGATTCTTATATATTGGAAGCTGACGGTGATGGTAATCTGGTTTTGAAGATTAATGACGTGAATGCTTTTTGGAAACAGACAAGGTATTTGGTGGTTATGGTCGGATAGCTTTTGCTGGATAAGCATTTCTTTTAGAAATAGCTGAGCACTTCGCGGATTAGCGGAACAAAGTTTCTGATAAACAAAGTTTTTCACAATTTTGGTCCGCTAATCAGAAGGCTTTCAATTTTTTTATCAGACTTGGAGGGCCTTTTTTAGTATTTTTCTTTTGCCGTTTTGTTTGCTTTATGCATTTGATTTAGTGTAGAGGTATATATAAATACCTTTTTTATTTTTTGAGATAGCTCTTTGTTGTATCTACGTTGACAATCGAAGAAAAAGTATTATTTTTGTAAAATTAGGAATCTGTGAGAGAGTAATCATTTCAATGTTAAGGGAGTAATATTCGTGCCTGAGGATTTGTCGCTTTTCAAAAATATGCAGCAAGGAGATGTTTCTGCCCTTGAATACTTTTTTCGGGAGTATGCGGATTTTTTGTATTATAGGGCATTGGGGTATGTGCATCACTCACAGGTGGCTGAAGATGTTGTGCAGGAGGTTTTTATCCGGTTTTGGGACAACCGGGCGAAATTAGATATTTCTACTTCTGTAGCTGCTTACCTTACCCGTTCAGTGGTGAATAGTTGTAAAAACTATCTGGAACACAGGAGTGTACGGAATCGGTATGAGCAGAAATTTCAGTCTGAAAACTCTGAAGCGGAGGAAGTGCAAGGGTTTGACCAGGAAGAACTGGAATGTTTGCGGAAGAGGCTTCGGATATTTGTAGATAATTTGCCTGATAAATGCCGTGAGATTTTTATACTGGCTTGTGTGGAAGGATTAAAGTACCGTGAGGTGGCTGAACAACTCCATGTTTCGGTCAATACTGTAAAAACTCAGGTTAGAAGTGCGTATGCCAAATTGCGTTCCGATTTTAATGTGAAAGAGCAGGAATTGATTGTGTTTTTTCTGTTGTTTCAACAACTGTTATAGGGTTGCCGTTTTTTTTTCAATTTTCTTTTCATTTTTTTCTTATTCTTTTCACTCTGTTTTTGTTTTCACTTGTCATATATATACATGATGGATAAATAACGATGAACGGGTAATGATGAAAGATAAAGATTTACATAAACGATTGGTTGAATTTCTGAGGGATAGCAGATGTTCCGGGAATGAGGTGATGGAGGACAAGGAACTAATGGCGGTTTTGCGGCAGTTAGACAGTTTGGGGAAACAGTCTTGCCGGCCCGATAAGGAGCGGATGTGGACGGAAATATACAGGCATGTGCAGTTCTCCCGGAGGCGGAATTTTATCCGGCGGTGGAGGTGGGTGGCTGCTGTTTTATTACCTGCCCTTGCGGGTACGGTTTTGCTTTTTTATTTTCAGAACTTCCGGCCGGAACAGTCGGCAGCACCGGTGGCAGTTGCCCGGGATCAGGTACAATTGTTTCTGAATGACGGTCGGGTGGTGCAGGTACAACGTATGGGCAACGATTCCGTGTTGCTTGAAAATGGTGCGGGGATTTTGGTGGATACGGGTCGTTATTTGATTTATCAGCCTCAAGATGTAACCCCTTCCGGGTTGATATACAACACACTGACGGTGCCCCGTTGTTGTGAATACCGAATGGTATTGGCCGACGGTACGCAGGTGTGGTTGAATTCAGATTCGGAATTGCGTTTCCCGGTTAATTTTACAGGCAATGAAAGGCGGGTATTTTTAAAGGGCGAGGCTTTTTTTCAGGTGGCTAAAGATGAAATGAAACCTTTCCGGGTAGAGACCGGTGCTTTAGAGATTGAAGCCTTAGGAACTCAATTTGATGTCAGTGCTTATCAGGATGACGGGAAATGGATGACCACTTTGGTGGAAGGACGGGTAAGGGTTTCCGATAAAGATGCCAGACAGACTTGTATATTGGAGCCGGGCAAACAGGCTCTGTTACACAATAATATGTTGACTGTTTCCGATGTAAATGTGGAGGAAATCACCGGATGGAAAGAGGGTCGTTTTGTATTCCGCAATATGACGATGGAAAATATAGCCCGGCAATTGGAAAGGTGGTATGATGTGGAGATCGGTTTTCCGGATGTGATGGTGCGTTATTATCGTTTTACGGGAGTGATGAAACGCTATAACCGATTGAGTCAATTGATTGAAATGATAGAAGAGACGACAGATGTGAAATTTCAGGTCAACGGCCGGGATGTGAAAATTTACCGGCGTTAAGAAAAACGGCAACTGTTGCAGCAGTTGCCGTCAATAGAGTTTTTTTGCCGGGCACAAGTTGCAGCAAGGGTCCGGCTTTGTCAAACCTATAACTACAAAATTATGATTTTTTTAATTAAAACCTTGCGGCTTATGAAATTAACCGTGCTTTTAATTTTATTGGGGCTGTTGCGGGTGAGTGCAACAATCAACGCACAAGTCTATCGTATCAACTTGGAACTGGACGATGTGGCGTGTGAGAAAGCTATTGAGTCTGTAAAAGGGCAGACGAATCTTGATTTCTTTTTCAGTAATCAGGAGTTGAATGTAAACCGGAAAGTATCCGTATCGTGCCGGAATGCCAGTTTGGAAGAGGCTTTGAGACAGATATTGGGGGAGGGGTATAGTTTTCGTATAATCGACAACACAGTAGTCATCCGGCCGGTTAAAAATCAGTTGCCTCAACCGAAACAAGTTACAGTGAAAGGTGTGGTAAAAGATGTGAAAGGCAATTCGTTGCCGGGAGTGACGGTTTTGCTGAAAGGCACTGCCTTAGGAGTTTCGACGGATAGTGACGGAAAGTTTACCGTTTCATTTCCGGAAATGAAGGATGCCATACTTCTTTTCTCTTTTGTCGGGATGAAGACCACAGAGGTGAAATATACCGGTCAGACGGATATTAAAGTGGTTTTGGAAGAGGATGCTGCCGAAATGGAAGAGGTGGTGGTGACCGGTATCTTTGAACGGAAAGCGGAAAGTTTTACCGGGTCTGTAGCCACCTATAAAGGGGAGGAGTTGAAAAAAATAGGGACTCAGAATGTGCTTCAGAGCCTGAAGACCCTGGACCCCTCTTTTCGTATCACTCCGAACAACCAGTTCGGTTCCGACCCGAATAAACTGCCGGACATTAATATCCGGGGAAAGAGCAGTATCTCGAACATAGAATCGGAATGGGGAGATGACCCGAACCGTCCTTTGTTTATTTTGGATGGTTTCGAAGTTGATTTGCAGACTATTGTCGATTTGAGTATGGACCGGATTGCTTCTGTCAATGTTTTGAAGGATGCGGCCTCAACTGCCATGTATGGTTCCCGTGCCGCCAACGGAGTGTTGGTAGTTGAAACGGTTAAGCCGAAACCGGGAAAATTGCAATTTACTTATAACGGCACATTGACGGTGGATGCACCGGATTTGAGCGATTACAACATGATGAATGCCGTTGAGAAACTGGCTTTTGAAAAGGCAGCCGGTTTTTATGACCGTCAAAAAATTTATGAAGATTGGAGAAATTATCAGGATTTGTACAACAAACGTTTGGCACTTGTCCAAAGCGGAGTGGATTCCTATTGGTTGAGCGAAGGTTTGCGTACCGGTTTTACTCACAAACATAACATCAGGGCTATGGGGGGTAATGAAGCGATGTATTACTCTTTCGGCTTGAATTACAGTGGAAATGAAGGCGTGATGAAGCAATCGGGAAGGGATGTGTTGGGAGCCAATATCAATTTGCAATATCGGATTGAAAAATTGCAGATTTCAAACGATTTTACTTTTGACTATACCGAGTCTGAAAATGCGCCTGTTGCATTTTCGGAATATGCCCGGGTAAACCCTTATTACCGGAAAGAGATTAATCCGGACCATCCGGAATATTTGGAGATTTATAGTGCTGCAGGTTATACCTACAGACGTTCTAATCCGCTTTACAATGCCAGTTTGAATTACAAGAATGGAACGAAATCAACCGGTTTCCGTAATAATTTTCGTATAGAATACCGGCCTGTTGTGGGATTGCGGTTGAGTGGAAAAATCAGTATCGGTAAAACAGACGGGAAAACCGAGGTGTTCAAATCGCCTTATCATACCGATTTTTTGGAGAAAGTCCAAACGGAACGCGGCTCTTATACCAAATCGACTACAGGCAGCACGAGTTATAACGGTGATTTTTCGGTTTCTTACGGAAAAGTTTTCAGGGAAACACATAATCTGACTGTGATTGGACGTTGGGAGTTTAAATCACAGAAAAGATTGGGGGACAGTTTTATAGCTATCGGTTTTCCGACCGATAGAATAGATAATCCGGCATTTGCCATCAGCTATCCTGAGGATGGAAAACCCAGTTACAGCGAATCTCTCGGACGTTCGATGAACATGATGATGACTGCTAATTATAGTTATAAGGAACGTTATTTGATTGATGCGACCATTCGTCGTGACGGTTCGTCCAATTTTGGGGCAAACAAACTTTGGACCAATACGTGGTCGGTTGGTTTGGCCTGGAACATCCATAAGGAAAACTTTGCCGGGGATTGGGCGGATGTCCTGAAAATCCGGACAGCCATTGGAAATCCGGGGAATAATGGTCAAGCTTACGATACTTATTTATCATACGCTTATAATACAACCTATCAGAATGTTTTCGGGTTGGGGGCACAATTGAATTCTTTCGGTAACCGGGATTTGGATTGGCAGAAAACCAGGGATATTACGGTAGGTGCCGATGTGGTGTTATTTAACCGTAGATTAAGCGTTACTTTGGATTATTATACGAAAATTACCGACCCGTTGATTATTCAAATCGGAGTGGCTCCATCTACCGGAAAGAATGATTTTATCACTAACCTGGGGCGGAATACCATCAAAGGGTTGACGATTGACCTTGGGGTAAGAGTGATTGATAATCGTGAAAAGGATTTGACCTGGAGTCTTTCGTTGAATGGCTACCATGAAACTTCCAGGTATAGCAGAATAGGAAACAAATTGGATAAATTTAATGAAACTCTGGTCAGTTCGTCTGTTTATCGTTATCGGGACGGAGGAAGCAGCACCTCTATCTGGACGGTGCCTTCGGCAGGTATCGACCCGATGTCCGGTAAAGAGATATATATCAGAAAAGACGGCAGTTATACGTTTACCTTTAATCAGAACGACGAAGTGATATGCGGAAATACCGCAGCCGATTTAGAGGGAGTTATCGGTACGAATCTTTATTGGAAAGGGTTGAGTGTCAACGCTTACCTGAGATACGGCTTTGGAGGGGATTTGTTCAACAGTATATTATTCGAGCGGATTGAAAAAATCGGCCGGTATACAGACCAGTACAATCAGGACAAGAGAGCCTATTACGACCGTTGGAAACAGCCGGGAGACCGTTCTAAATTCCGGGATATTTCGGATGTCAGCGATGGACGGATGTCAAGCCGGTATGTGCAGAAAAATAATTTTATTTCCGGAGAATCTTTTTCGGTCGGATATCGTTTTTTCGGACAGGATTGGCTGAAAAAAGCAGGATTAAGCAGTTTGTCTGTCAATGCCAGCATGAATGAGCTTTTCCGTTGTTCTACAATAAAAATTGAACGGGGTACCGATTATCCGTTTGCCCGGACATTCTCTATCTCTCTAAATGCATCATTTTAATTGAAAAGATATGAAACGGTTTATATACATTATTGTTTTATTGTTTTTTACAGGTTTGATATCCTCCTGTAACGACTGGTTGAATCAGACTCCTCACGACAAGATTCCAGGAGATGAACTTTATGCGACGGAGTCCGGGACTGAGGAGGTTTTGAACGGTTTGTATCTGGGATTGGCTGAACGTAGCTTGTATGGCGGCGAATTGACAGTCGGTATGATAGAGGCATTGGCTGAGCATTATGCGGTTCCGGCCAATCATCGGTATAAAGATTTGGTCGATTATGCTTATGGAACGAATGCTTCTAAAGCTTATTTTTCGTCTGTTTGGAATGGAATGTATCGTCAGATAGCGAATTGTAATGTATTCCTGGAACAAATAGCGGTTCATCAGGGAAATTACAATCCGGAGAACTACAAGTTGTTTAGGGGTGAAGCTCTGGCCTTGCGCACATTCTTGCATTTCGACCTTTACCGGCTTTTTGCTCCGGCCTATACGGAAGAAAATAAAACGCAGAGGGCTATCCCTTATTATGATAAGGAAACCGATACCCCTACCCCTTACCTGACCGGAGAGGAAATTATGAACCGGTTGCTGGAGGATGCCGATGAAGCAATTGCTTTGTTGGACAAGGACCCGGTTCTGAATTTGGATACATTGAGTTTTCAAGCGGATGGGAACAAAGCTGTTTCCTGGCAGCACCGTCATTTCCGTTTTAATGTATATGCCGTCCAGGCATTGAAAGCCCGGATGTACTTGCATACGGGGGATAAACCGGCAGCTTATGCAATTGCTTCTGCTTTGTTGAACGGGCAGAATCCGGCAGGAGGGACAAATAATTTTAATACGGCTTTCCCCTCAATTATGAGAATGCCTTCCAAGTATAGGGATGTGTTGTGTTTTTCTGAAGTGATTTTCGGTATGCACGATATCAATCGGGAAAGTATGTACAGGCGTTATTTTAGTCTGGATTTGGCAACGGAAAGTATTTTATTGGCCGGAGAGAAATGGCGGACGGAAAAGTACGGGAGCAACATGTTGGATATGAGATACCGGGGATTCGGAGAGGCGGCGGATAAGAGTGAAACGGAAACCATGCTTGCTGTTTTGAAATATCAGAAGAAATCGTTGGTGGCGAGTGACCCGTATACTTTCCGGAATGAGTTGGTGCCGTTGATTCGGAAAGGCGAGCTTTATCTGATTGCTGCGGAAGCCAGTCCCAGTGATACGGAAAAAGAACATTGGCTGGAAGCCCTAGTCATCAATCGTGGCGGTTATCAGTTAGGAGATGTGACCGGCGATTTGGATGCCTATATTGATTTGGAATACAATCGGGAATTGTATGCGGAGGGACAATATTTCTATTATCTGAAGCGGAACGGTGTCACTTCGTTGATGAAACAGGATGCGACGACCAAAAATGTAAGTGCCGGTTATTTCGTTTTGCCGGTTCCGGATGCAGAAAACGATAACAGAGTCGATTAACGGATAAATCAAATCATTATGAGAAAATATATCGTGATTTTATTGGGGGTGTTCCTGTGGAGTTGTTCGCAGGAGGAGATGCCTTTATACAATGGTAAGACCTGTATTTATTTTAATATCAAAGATGCAATAAGTAGCTCGGCTACGGATGAAATGAACTTTTCATTCGGATTGTTGAACGTGATGGATTCGGTTTTTCAGATTCCGGTGATGGCTACCGGCGATTTGGCTGATTATGACCGCTATTTCGATTTTGTGATGGATTCTACTACGGCAATGGAAGGCGTTCATTTTGATTTGCCGGAGAAAGGGGTGATTCCTGCGGGAAAGAATGCCGGTTATATTGCGGTTCCATTACACCGGATTGTGGATGATGAAGAGATTTACCAATTGCATTTGCGTTTGCTGCCCAATGAAACGTTTGAACTGAATTTGCCGGAGGCTTACGTATCGTCGGATACGGTTGATTTGCTCCGGATGACCTTGAATTTTTCTTCTTCCATTACAAAGCCAATGATGTGGATGGATAATAATTTCGGTTATTTTTCAGTAGCCAAGTACAATGCTTTTTGCGAGATATGCGGAAAAGATGCCAGCTATTGGGAAGGCAAACCCAATGCAATGGTTCATTTGGCTTTGGCGGGTATTATGCAAGCTTATATTGAACAGAAAATGTTAGAAGGTCCGGAGGCTGCTTTGCGTGACCCGTCCAATAAACAGGAAAAAGGCTATATGACGATGAGGGGTATTCTTGGAAAATATATGAAAGTTCCGGATTCATGGCCCGATGTCAGCGGAGAGAAATAAACAAGAAATGGATTGATAAAAAACAAGCAAATGAAACGATATACTATTTTAGGGATATGGTTCCTTTTTTTAGCAGGAACGTTGTTTTCCTGTTATGACGATAAAGGAAATTACGATTATGACTGGGTTCCGGAAGTTGTGCTGGAGGCAGGAAATAGCGGATTGGGAGATTTGGTTGTAAAAAGAGGACAGCGTCTGACCATCAAACCCAATTTGAAGTTATTGACCGGTGCGGAGGGGACAGAAAAGGATACGGCGGAGTTCCGTCCGGAAGATTACACTTACCGATGGGTGGCTTATCAAAGGGTTTTGGCTGCCGGGTCTGTTGAATTGGCTACGACACAAAATCTGGATACGATTATTGATTTGCCTTTACTGACGGAACCGTACCGGATTCAATATACGGTTCGGGGGAAAGAAACAGGAGTGGATTACTCGTTCAGTTTTAATTTGCGGGTGGAGACCCGTTATGAAAATGCCTGGTTGTTTTTGACGGAAAACAATGAGGGGATTGCCGATTTGACTTTATACGGGAAAGAGGTGGGAAATACCAGTGAAAATCCCTGGGTATATGAACATCATGTGTTGGAGCGTTCCGGTTTTCCTTATCGGGGAGGCGGAGCGAAATTCGTTTATTATAATTCTTTTAATAACAAAAACTATCTTATGGTAGGTACCGGGGAAGGTTCCGGTTGGTTGGGAAAGAATGATTTGGACTGGACAGAGACCCAAATGCTCCGTTATTTGATGGCGATGCCTAAAGGGTTGGATTATACCTTTGAAAAGGTCATTAAAAATGGGACCGGAGTATGGTTTTTTGTCGGTTCGGATGGAAGCATATACGCTATGGGAAATTCTGTAATAATGCTGGATGCCTGCAATAATCTGTCTCCTTCGGTAACCGGAACCGGTCAGTACCAGAAAGTAAAAATGACTCCTTTTGTAGGAGGTGACGCTATGCAAAGTTTTTTATATGATGAATCCAATGAAGTGATGTTGCTTTTTACGGGAACAACAGCGAATTTATCCGGTAATCCGATATATGCCTTGCCGGAAAATCTGAAATTGCGGAATCATAAACTCTTTTTAATGGAATCCTATGGACTTAGTCTGACTAATGTTTATGCCAAAAATAAGGCAGATAACAAATACTACCGATATACTTACGATACTTATGACAGGAGTGAAACTAAACTGGGGGAGCCGTTTGAAATTACAAATGGAGAATTGTTAGAGCAAGGAGAGCAATTTGTTTGTGATTATATGAACGGGTTCTTTTATATGTCGATGGGAAACAAGTTGTATGTATTGAGAGGACCTGAGTTGAGGGAGGTCACTATCAAAGACCCGGATGGGGTAGTGACAGGAGGATTTCAGGGATTAGAGAGTATCTCTTTGCTGACTAGATATACGGGTATACCATCAACAACTCCTTATATCATGGCGGCTACCTACGGAGGGACGGAAAACAGTGGAAAGGTTTATTTCCTGGAACCTAATTCCATTGAATCGAGCGAGTTGACGGTAAGAGCTTATTTTGAGGGATTGGAGAAAGTGAAAAGCATCAGCCGCTTTTAATTGAAACAGGAAAATTTTGGATTGGCTGCCAGGAGGGGCATCTCAAACAGGATAGGCACTTCTTTTTGAGTGGCGGAATAAGAATGTTTAAAAATCAATTTGAATGATGATGAAATATGTGATGTTACTATGCTGTCTGTTGACGGTTAGTTTTTTGCAGGCACAAAGTCCGGCAACGGTAGAATGCCGTACCGGTGAGGGTATCGGAGAAAAATTGCATCTGTTTAAAGTGGTAAATGGTACGAAAGTATCTATTGCTGATGCGGTTTATAATAAAAACGGATATTACGGATTTAAGTTTATGCCGGAATATGAAGGCTTTTATGTGGTGGGGGATGACCGGAATTACCAGTATCCGGTTTATCTGAAAGGAGGAGAAACGGTTTCTTTGTATATGGATAAGGATACGGTTTATCTGGAGGGAAAAAAGAATACAGAGGAAAATGAAGTGTTGTTTGATTGGATTGCTTTGTCGAAAAATATAGAGGCAAAGGCAGTTCATTTTAACCGGGTCCGTAGTACATATCAGGATTTTTTCCCTGAATTTGAAGTTTTTTTGCCGCGTGCTGATCGGTTCAGGGACGGGATTAAAACTTCCAATCCGCGTTTTAACGAATTGATGAAACGGAGCATTGATTTTGAAAAAGATTTGTATGCGCTTACTTTTTTGTATACGCCGAGGGCGGAACATCCGAAGAAAGAACAGAGGGTGGCTTATTATTCCACTATTGTCAATCCTGATAAATTTAGCGATGACATGATTCTGGATATGCCCTACGGGATGGAATTGGTCAACCGCTATATTTTGCATGTTTCCCTGGAAAAAGGTCCGGCCGGTAAGGGGCTGGATAGAATTTCCCTGATTCCGGATAATCGGGTGAAAGGGGAGTTGGTGATAGGACAAGCGTCCGGAATGAAATCTTATTTTGAGTTGAAAAAGTTTATCGCAGAAAATGAAAAGTACCTGAATGCCGGTCAGAAAGAGCGAGTTGAAGCCATCTGTTCTAAGATGTATGAGGTTAGAAAAGGTCAGGTTGCGGCTGACTTTACTTATCCGGATTCGGCTGGGAAACAGGTGTCTCTTTCAGATTTTAAAGGGAAAGTGGTATTGGTGGATGTATGGGCGACCTGGTGCGGGCCATGCCGGAGTGAACTGCCTCATCTGAAAAAGTTGGAGGAAGAGATGAAAGACAAGGAGGTAGTTTTTATCGGCGTTTCTGTTGATGAGGAAAAAAATCATGCCAAATGGAAAAAATTTATTGTTGACGAGCAGTTGCCCGGTATCCAATTGTTTGCTAACGGGTGGAGTAAAATTACCAAAGACTATAAGATTACCGGCATCCCCCGTTTCATGGTGTTCGACCGCGAAGGAAAGATTGTCGAAGCGGTTGCTCCCCGGCCTTCCAATCCCGATTTGAAGGCGTTGTTGGAAGAGGAACTGAAAAAATGATTTTTGTTATAATTAAAAATGATCTTCCGGTATTTTTGCCGGAAGATTTTTGTTTGATACAATATACTTTACAAAGCCGTCACGCGAGAACACGGGCATACGGCTCTGTCCGGCGTGTTGCTCCTTCAGTATGCTACGGAGCAGAGGGACGAATTTGTTCTCCACAAACTGCTTGGGTATATAGTCCAGTGAGCCGAGTTTCATGCTTTCCACCGCCGTATGCACTTCGGCATAGTCGGTCATGATGACAAAGGGCTGCATCCTGCGCAGCAGGTCGATGCTGTTACCGTCGGGCAGACGTAGGTCTGCTTACCCCATTCCAATATCGTTTCATCAAATAGAGAAAACTCTATCAATTGGAATATAAATATTATTTATTTCTTTGCGTAATTCGTCAATCTGACGTTTGTCGGACTCCCATGCTTCTATTTCTTGCCACTTTTTATAGCAAGTATTGACTATACCGCATATAAACAATGCTATCATTATATGACCAAAAACGATAATACCATGTATGGATTTCACATCTTGATTTATAATAGCATTCTATATTGCGGTACAAAATATCTATTGAGGTTGTACTTAACTTTTTATGCGGTAAATTTTGCTAACAATTTTCCAATTATCAATATCTTTTATTAGTGTAAACATGTCAATATATTCCTGAGGGCCAAATTGAGATTGAATTTTAACTATTGCGATATTTTGCTCTATATTGCAATCTAACAATTTATAGCTTGCAGTTGATGCACCACTTTTATCTACTATGTCATACAAAACTTTAATCGGTACAGTTCTTATTTGTCCGTTTTCAGACCAAGACATAGTTGCATTATCAGTAAAAGCTTTCTCTGTAATTTTACTATCGCCCTTTCTTCCACCCTCTACATAATATTCGATGGTTTTAACTATTCCTGTCATTTCCGGATTTGAATGACAATTTAAGGCATATTGTTTTTGCATCTTACAAGATTTTTCGGTGCCTTGAGCAGATATTGTCTTTGTTATAAATAGCATTACTATACAACAAACTATTAGCGGCATTGAAAAAATTTTCGGTTTCATTGTTTTTACTTTTTAATTGTTTTGGATAAAATGTGTGCGCAATCTCATCTCATATACAGGTTTCTCTATACCGTATCGTTTTGCAGTTTCAATACTTCTTAATAACCATGCCATATTCTCTCCCAGAGAACGCATTGTTTGTAACCCCTCTTTATCCTGACTAACATCTTTTGGAGTAAATCCATGAACAGAGTTCCAATATTGCGATGAGACAACAGGCATATTTGAAATTGTGAAATACTGATTAAGCTGTTCAAATGTGGCTGAAGCTCCACCACGGCGACAAGATACGACGGATGCTCCAAGTTTTCCCGCCATTTCTCCTTCTTTACAGAAGAACAGTCGTTGACAGAATGATGTTATCTGCCCGGTAGGTTGGCTATAATATACAGGAGAACCCAATATGATAGCGTCAAATTCGTCAAGTCTGTCTTGTATATCCCTCACGGCATCGTCACGAAAACAATGCCCTGTTTCAAAGCATTTCATGCAGGCAATACATCCGGCAACAGGCTTGTTACCAAGATACAGCATCTCAGTTTCAATATCATGCTTATGCAGAGTACGAACGACCTCAGTTAATGCTGTAAAAGTACATCCGTCTTTGTGAGGGCTGCCGTTTATCAGTAATACTTTCATGGTTTCAGATGTTTTTACCTAATGAATATGCTTTTTCTAACGAAGGATGTCCAGTAATATCGCCAATCTGCATAACGCCGCCAGCATATATTTCGCCTAAGTTTTCCCAGCCGAGGTGATGGAGTAAAGCATGGTAGTAATGCTCCACAGGCTCGAAGTTGTCCGGTGTGTCGCCTTCGGCAGCCATGAGTAAGACGCAATGTTGCATAGGCGTATGATATTCCGGACTTTTTTCCGTCACGGCAAACAAACGGTCAATGACGGTTTTCAACTGTGCGGTGATACTCCAGTAATACATCGGCGAGGCCAGAACCAATACGTCTGCCGTTTCATAATACGGATAAATCTTCGCCATATCATCCTTCTGCAGACAAGGGCTTTTTGAATCACGTCCACCGCCCAGACATCCCCAACAAGGATGAATGTCCATCCGTTGTAAATTGAAAACTTTCACCGTATGGCCAGCTTCTTCCGCACCTTGCTTGAAGGCTTCCACCAGTCCAGCCGTATTGCCTTTCATACGTGGACTTCCGTTTAATATGACAATTCTTTTGCTCATTGTTTCTATTTCTTTTGTATCGTATTTGAGTTTTGATTATAGGCTTTGGCTACACATTTCCATTCACCGCCAATTTTCAGAAGAAGCAGATAGTCCGTGAAATCAATACGATTTCCCCAGCCCTCTTCAAGCACACGAACAACCGCCAGTGTTTCTTCCACCGCCACCACATCAATACGTGCCTTAAATGCTTCACCTCCACTGACAGTGTCCACGTTGTGGTAAAACTGTTCGATGGAACCGTGTTCCAGTTTTCCATCGAGAAAACCGAACAGCACAGCATCATCGGTGAATAACTCGCGTGCATATTTACTATCGCCTTCAGCCACACTCTTTACAAATTTCATTGCAGCTTCTTGTACTGCTTCATATTCTTTAATAGAATCTCTCATAATGTTTTTATTGTTTTTATTAATCGTCTGCAAAGTTACAGGGTAATGCTGGTATGGGCAAGTACCGAAAAATTATTCATATACTGAATTATTTTTCGGTATATCTCTATTGTGAGAGATTATGCTTACCTTTACATTTGTAATAGCGAAAAGAAAAAATGTACGAAAGAAAAATACCCGTCGATTTGAGTTGTCCTCTTCGGTTGACGATGAGCTTGATAGATTCCAAGTGGAAATCCTGCATACTGGATGAGTTGCGTAATGCGTCAATGCGTCCAAGTGAATTACACAAGGCTCTACCCGAAGCCACACCGCGCGTACTCGATTTACAACTAAAAGAACTGGTGGATGATGGACTTGTAGCTAAAACAATTTATCCCGAATTGCCGCCACGTTCGGAATATTCCATTACAGAGCTTGGACAATCGCTATTGCCAATCCTTGATGCCATGATTACATGGGGAGAAGCAAATCAGGATTTATTCGTTAGAAAATATGGTCAGGAATGAAATCTACAGACGGATTGTGTTAATTTGTAATAGTCATGGCTTAATCTTTTTCTTTTTACAAAGGTTATGTTTTTATCCGTGATTGTCGGATTAAGTCTTGACTATTACAATTTTCGATGTCATTCGACACTAAAAAAGACAACGGATAGGTAGCAAAATTACCTCACAACTCCTCGATATCCCGCTTTGGGGGAGAAAGGAAAAATACAGCCATTCAACACCCAATTCTTTTAGTATCCAACCACTTACTTTATTCCGCCAAAATCTGCCAAAATCTCACGAATTCTTGTTATATTTGTAATAATATATATCTTAAATTTTAATTAAAATGAAGTAATATGAAAAAACTTGTATGATGCAATTTAGATGTTATTGCAACTCTATTACCGGAATTAAATGAAAATGAGCAAAGAAATATTATTGGAGGTTCAGGTTCTTGTTTTAGTGATTCGCCTGTTCCTTTGCCAGTTGAGACTTGTATTTGTAATGAAGTAAGTTCAGTAGTGAAAACAGAAACTTTTTCAGAGAATCCTATTATTAGTAGTGTGGAATGTACTGGAATGGTTCCAACAATAACAACAACATGTACACCTATTTTATCAACATCAGTGACTAAGCCTGAGAATGACCATTCTGTTATGTTGGGGGCAATTGCAATTTCTGCAACTTTAGCTGCTGATGATGTTACGGGTGTTGGAATTATAGATGATATAACAATCCCTTTTATATTGGGAGGTGCAGCTATTTATGAGGGCTATAAGTATATTACTACAAACGATACTCCCTCATATGGTAATTTCGGTAATCCTCAGGATTGGACTTATACAGTTCCTTCTCAACCTTTTTATGAAATACCTCCTATGGATAATGGAAGTTTTGGACCGGAGGGAGCAAGTAAGTGGTGGTTAATTCCTGGAGGTGCTGCCTTGGCCAAAGAAATGAAAGAGGGGGCTGAAATACAGATTCCTTATAGATATGATTTGGATAATAAGTAACTTGTTTTAACATGGAATTGAGTGTTTTTATCAGAGCTATAGATGTGTTTAGCCGGGTTGTGTTGACTGTTTATTTAGTGCTTACCATTGTTTTTAAGGTTCGGTTACCTCAGGAATTGAGATGGACTATGCTGTTGACTTGGTTGATTTTATTTTCTGTTGCCCGTTTTTATTATTACAGGATTAAACATAACCGCCATGATTAAAGATGAAGTATTATCGTTTGTTGCCCGGAAGTGGGGCTACATTGTTTTTTATATATTTTATGTTTTTGTACTGGTTACGTTGGCCTTATGGCTATGGTGGGAAGATTTGCTTTGTCCGGAATATTTATATGTATTTTGCTTTGTTACCGGAATTTATATTGGGGCTAAATTAACTTATTCCTTGGGGAAATATGTGTGCGGGCACCGGACTTGATTGGAATAGCTGATGTTTTTCCGGTGTTCACGGAGTCTGAACAGGGGGATTTCTATTGCTGATTCAATGGGATGTTTCGATTATCAAAGAAATGATTAACAGTAGTGGGCTGGCAATAGTATTAAATATCAATTGCAAAAGGAGAAAATAAAACAACCGAATGATACAAATAAATATCATTCGGCTGTGAGGATAAGAGTTGTTGCGGAATGTTCGCAACATACATCATTAAATCTGATTCATAACGACAAGCTGGTTCATACCGGTTTGTACGGCTTCGATATTCATCGGAATCAGATTATGGTGGCGGGCCGGAAGGGATTTTTTCAGTCCTTTTTCCAAATTGTCTAAATTGATAATCGGTTTTACTTTCAGAAATGCACCTAAAATAATCATGTTGAAAATTTTGGGATTGCCGCCTTCTGCTGCCAACCGTGCACCTTCTATTTGATAAATATTAATGTCTTTTCGGGTCGGATGATGGGTGATGCCATTGGGGTCATAAATCAGCGTTCCTCCGGGTTTCACCAATGATTCGAATTTGTCCATGGATTGTTGATTCAGGACAATGGCCGAATCGAAGGCATTCAATACCGGGGAACTGATTCGTGCGTCACTGATGATGACGGTTACGTTGGCCGTACCTCCGCGCATCTCCGGTCCGTAAGAAGGCATCCAGGATACTTCCTGATCCTGCATGATTCCCGAATAGGCGAGAATCTTTCCCATAGAAAGTACTCCCTGACCTCCGAATCCTGCTATAATAATTTCTTCTGTCATATAAAACGGGTTATAAAGTTTTTTTAGTAATAAAGTTCATAAAATAAAATGCTAAGGTTTATACTCCTTTGAGAATTTTATGAACGAATCAGATGTCTTTGATGTCTCCTAACGGATACTTGGCAAACATGTGCTCGTGCATCCATTTGTTGGCATCTACAGGTGACATTTTCCATCCGGAGTTACAGGTGCCGACTACTTCCACAAAAGAAAGCCCTTTCTGCAAACGGGTGTTCTGAAAAGCCTTCTTGATGGCATTTTTAGTTTTGCGGACTGCTCCCGGAGTGTCGGCACTTTGGCGGGTTACGTAGCAGGTGCCGTCGAGTTGTGCCAGTAATTCAGTAATCTTCATCGGAAAACCGTTCAATTTGGCGTCACGGCCGTAAGGTGTAGTAGCAGTCACCTGTCCTAACAGGGTAGTCGGGGCCATCTGGCCTCCGGTCATGCCGTAGATGGCGTTATTGATAAAGACAACGACGATGTTTTCCCCCCGGTTGCAGGCGTGCATGATTTCAGCACATCCGATGGAGGCTAAGTCTCCGTCTCCCTGATAGGTAAACACGTATTTTTCCGGATGCAGCCGGCTGATGGCCGTCGCTACGGCAGGTGCGCGTCCGTGAGCGGCTTCTGCCCAGTCGATGTCAATATAATTATAGGCAAATACACTACATCCTACCGGAGAAACACCGATGGTCTGGTCCTGGATGTTCAGTTCTTCAATCACTTCTGCAATCAGTTTGTGAACCACCCCGTGGGTACATCCCGGGCAGTAGTGCATGATGTTGTCGGTGAGGAGTTTACTCTTTTTCAGTACGAGGTTTTCCTCTTTTATAATGTCTGTTAATTCCATACGAAACGTTTTTTTTGATTTACGATTGATTTGCTGACGAATTATCGTTTATCAGATCATAAATTTAGTTTTTAGTGCCTCCACAATTTCTTCCGGGGTAGGGACAACCCCGCCCATACGTCCGTAAAAGTCTACTTTCACTTTGCCATCGACTGCGAGCCGGACATCTTCAACCATTTGTCCTGCACTCATTTCTACCGACATGAAACCTTTTACCTGTGAACAAAGGTCGGCAATCGGTTGGTATGGGAATGGATACAAAGTGATGGGGCGTAAAAGTCCCACTTTGATTCCGGCTTCGCGTGCCAGTTGGATAGATTTCTGGCAGATACGGGCCGTAGAGCCATAAGCCACAAGGATGTAGTCGGCATCTTCACAAGAAAGGGCTTCGTAACGTACTTCGTTGGCTTCTATTTCGCGATATTTGCGCTGCAGTTTTTCGTTGAACACTTCCTGACGGTGAGCTTCCAGTTCCAGAGAAGTAATTACATGATGTTCGCGTTTTTTCTTTCCGGTAAGTGCCCAACTTCCCGAAATCTTTTCGATTTCTTCGTCAGTCCATCTCGGAGTATAATCCGGCAAAACCACCTTTTCCATCATCTGTCCGATAACACCGTCTGCCAGCACCATGGCCGGATTCCGGTATTTAAAGGCCAGTTCAAATCCTAACACCACGAAGTCGCTCATTTCCTGTACGGAAGCAGGAGCCAATACAATCAGGTGATAGTCTCCGTGGCCGCCGCCTTTGGTGGCCTGGAAATAGTCACTTTGCGAGGGCTGGATGGTTCCCAGTCCGGGGCCGCCGCGCATGACATCTACAACCAGACAAGGCAATTCGGCACCCGCAATGTAAGTAATCCCTTCCTGTTTCAAACTGATACCGGGACTGGATGACGAAGTCATTACTTTTTTCCCGCAAGATGCACCGCCATATACCATATTGATAGCGGCTAATTCACTTTCAGCCTGAAGGACAACCATTCCTGTTTCTTCCCACGGTTTGCGCAACATCAGTGTTTCCATGACTTCAGATTGCGGGGTGATGGGGTAACCGAAGTAACCATCGCAACCGCAACGGATGGCGGTTTCTGCAATGACTTCATTACCTTTCATTAATTTTACTTCTGCCATATTTTAGTTATTTTATAATTTATATCTATTTGGAATAAGGGTACTTTGAAATAATGGTACTTGTTATTCAATTGCTTTTTTATATACGCTGATTACCGAATCGGGGCATACCAGCCCACAACTGGCACAACCGATGCAGGCGTCCGGATTTTTCATATATGCGTAATGGTAGCCTTTACCGTTTACATCCGGATTTAAATCAATTACATGGGTCGGACACGCCACCACACACAGACTGCATCCTTTACAATGCTCTATGTCTACCACAATAGCTCCTTTGAATTTTGCCATAGTTTTTAGAATTATAATTTATCGAATATTTGTATCTTTTCGTTACGCTTTGTAATCAATTCCGGGTATAAAATTATATTTTAAAATCAGAACTGCAAAAAATGACGGTTTTATTTTTGCATTTTCCTTTGAATTTTCACACCCGATACCGGAATGAGCATTTTTTTTATTTTCAGTACCTGCTTTTTACCGATGGTCTTTTTCGAAACGTTTGATTCTTTCCTGCAAAGTAGCCATTTTATCCAAACTGATTTGTGATACACATGCGCGGAGACCTTCCCGGTTGCTTCCGCATCCTTTCAGGGTGATGGAAGAGATGCCATAATACAAGAGTTCTTTGGCCAGTTCGGCTCCTGACATTCCGGGATACATGATAGTGAAATAAAAGCCGTCGGCTACATCTTCCGTCCCGTCTTTGTCATAAACGACTTTAAAACCGGCTTCCCGGTAGAGTTTTTTCATGATTTCTGCCCGTTTGCCATATTCTTTCACATCGGTCAGGATATTCAGTATCCCTTCATTGGCGGCTTTTAATATGGCGGCCACGGCATGTTGAGGGGAGTGGGCAGTCCCGGAAGTCTGGGTGTAAATCAGTTTATAGGTGATGGTGTATCCCAATTGTTCTGATTTATAACGTTCTTTTAAATGTTCATATTTTTTGTGGAATAAAGTGTTGGAAATACAAAGTAGTCCGAGGCGTTGGCCTGCATAACTGAACAGTTTTGAACTGGAAATCATAAAAATATAATTGTCTGTATATTTTGCTACAGTCGGTTGGAAAGGAGCCTGTCCCGGGCGGGAAAGGTCTTTCCGGAAATCCATGGCAAAATAGGCAAGGTCTTCCAGAATAATGGTATCGTATTCTGTGGCCAGTTTTCCGATGATTTGCAATTCTGTTTCGGTGAGGCAAACCCAGGAAGGATTGTTGGGATTGCTGTAGACAATGCCCGCAATGTTGCCTTGGTCAAGATATTCCCGGAGTTTGGTTTCCAATTTTTTGCCCCGGTAATCATATATGTCAAAAGTAATATAAGGTTTACCAATGACTTCCAATTGGGTTTTTTGTACCGGAAATCCGGGGTCAATAAATAAAATGGTGTCTTTGCCCTGACGACATTCAGTCAATGCCATAAAAGCAACATAGGAAGCTTGCATGGCTCCGACTGTCGGAATAATACCTTCCGGACGAATGTCAATGTCCATAAAGTTTTTCACAAAACGGGAGGCTTCCTGTGAAAGTTCCGGATAACCTTCCAGCATGGGGTAGAATTGTGCGACTCCTTGTTGTAGAGCATTTATTTCGGCTTCTGTGCCAATGCGGGAAGGTGCCAGTCCCGGAACGCCCATTTCCATCCGGATGAATTTTTCTCCGGTAGCTTTTTCCAGAAGATTAGTGATTTTAACTGTGTCCCGGATGGAAGCGTCGTCCAGATTACTTACACCACACTGAGCCATTGTTGAGTCGACAAGCTGTTTGTCAATCAGATTATTTTGCATGATATTGGGTTGATTTTTCTTACATTTTGAAACAATAATACAAAAATTAATTGATAAAAAACATATTTCTATCTAATTTAACTTATAAATTAACAAATTTATATCGTTTGCATGCATTAATTCGAAACAAAGCTGCGATTTTCTGCTGATTAAGTTTGTGATGGCGGATTTGGCTGGAGAAAAATTGAAAAAACTGTCGCAGGGAATAATATATTTCGGTATTTTTGCCGGGAAAACTAGAAAAAGAACGGTTTTGAATCTGGAATTATTCATAGCAAGACGGATGCTTCGGGGAAAGGAAGCGGGTTCGGTGTCGGTGCCTATAGTCAGGATAGCAGTGGCAGGCATTGCTTTGGGGATTTGTGTGATGTTGCTTTCTTTGTTTGTTATTATGGGGTTTAAGCAGCAGATTACAACAAAATTGTCCGGGTTTATGGCACATTTGAATATTACAGCTTACGGAAATAATATTGCTTATGCAGACCAGAGTATCCGGGTATCTGATAGCTTGTTGGCTGAAATGAGGAAGGTGAAAGAGATAAGCCAGGTGTATGTTTATGTGGATAAACCTGCCATACTAAAGAGTAAAAGTGAGATTCACGGGATAGTGCTGAAAGGGGTGGATTCTTTGTATGATGGTACTTTTTTCCGGAATCATATCCGGGAGGGCGGTTATCCTGATTTTACGACTGTTTCTCCTGCCAATGAAATTTTGGTTTCGGCGTCTGTGGCTAAGTTGCTTGGAGTGAAGACCGGAGATAAACTGAATGCCCATTTTGTGCAGGATCCACCCCGGGTGAGGGTTTTTACTGTAAAAGGAATTTATGATACAGGATTTAAAGAGTATGATGATTTGATTGTGCTCTGTGACCTGCGGCAGTTGCAGAGGTTGAATGGTTGGAAAGCAGGGCAGGTGTCGGGTATCGGAGTGGAACTGGAGCATTTGGAAGCTATTTCTGAGGCAGCGGAGGCTGTGAATGAAGTATTGCCATTGGATGAACATAGCGATTTTTATAAAGTCACCAACTTATATGAGGTAGCTCCTCAGATTTTTGACTGGCTGAATATGTTGAATACAAATGTTGTAATAATCCTGACTTTAATTATTATTGTGGCCGGTTTTAATATGGTGTCCGGTTTGTTGATTTTCATTTTGGATAAAACGGCTATGATAGGTATTCTGAAAGCTTTGGGATACAGAAATGTTTCTTTAAAAAAATTGTTTCTTTATATTGCTTCCGGGATGATAGTCCGGGGTATGGTGGCTGGAAATTTACTGGCTTTTCTGTTGGGAGGTTTGCAATATGTGTTCCATTTTATAAAACTTGAGCCTGCTACTTATTATATGGATACTGTTCCGGTTTATTTTAACGTAAGTTATATTGTGTTGCTGAATGCCGGTGTATTGTTGATTTCAGTGTTGATGTTGATTGTCCCGACAATGCTGATTTCGCGGATCAGGCCAATTAAAGCAATCAGATTTGAATGATGGAAGGAAAGCCGGATAAATACATGAACTACATGGGCATAAAGAAGTATTTGGAAATTTGGGTTATTCCGCATCGCCGGGGGATTATGGGGACGGTGATATTTCATCTGTTGTTGGCTATTTTATTACTGGGGATGGGAATTTCAAGAATGACTGTACATTCGGAAATGGAGATTGTCATGGATGTTCCCGAACCGGAACAAATTGAAAAACAGCAGCAGGAAAAACAGAGGAAAGAAGAAATCCGGCAAAAGAGTTCGACAGAGGAAGTGGAGCGCATGTTGCGCTCAATTGCTGTGAATGAAAATATGAAAACGCAAACAAACCGTCAGGCGGATAATGTAGAGCAATATATAGACGAAATCATGCAAGAGTTGCAGGAAAGTGGCAGTGAAGGGCGTTATAAGGTTCGGCGGGATAAAAATTTCCGACAGGATAGTTTATTGAATGCCCGTGACCGCCGGGAGCAGGAATTGGATTCTCTGAAATCTACTTTTTATGCAGGAGAAAGCAGCGTCAGTTATAATTTAAAAGACCGTTATGCCCGTTTTTTGCCTATACCTGTGTTTAAATGTGAATTCGGAGGGAAAGTGGTAGTGGAAATTGTGGTGAACCAAAAAGGGATTGTCCAGAAAGCTTCAGTACTAAAAGAACAGTCTGCAGCAGATGATTGTCTCTGGAGCGTGGCTGTGGATGCTGCCGAACGTTCCCGGTTTAATGAAAAACCGGCAGCTTCAGCCCAGCAAAAAGGAACCATCACTTATCATTTTGTCAAGCAATAAAATCTCTGATATTACTTTTTGTCTTTTGCCTTTTATTTTTTATCTTTTTTGCATTATCTTTGTCCTAAATGTGGGAATTTGTATTCTAAAGAGCAGTGTATGGGATTATTTTCGTTTTTATTTTCAAAAAATAAGAAACTTCGTACAACCTATGAGGCAGAGACTTTTCGTACTGTGTTCCGTGAAGACGAGGAGTTGTTTCTGAGAGTGCAGAAAAGTGAGGAACTGAGGAATTTTCAGGTATTGAATGAGCGGGTAAATAGTCCTCAGTTTAAACAGCACCGGAAGGAAATTGAGCAGCTTTCGTATAAAAATAGTGAGTATTATAAAGCTGAGAAGCAGTACAAGGCTTTGTTGAAAATGAAAAAATTACGGTCTTATATGCTGATTCATGCTTCGCAGGAATTGAAAGGATATGAGCATTTTGTTCAGACACCCGAATATCAGGAATATCTGAAGCTGAAAGTGATTGTCCAATCGGTGGGATTTGATAAAAAATTGCATGCAAGTGAGTATGTGGCGTATAAGGAGATGATAACCCGTCCGAAGATAAGGGCTGCTATTAAATTTGAGAAACTCAGGCGTTATAAGGAGTATTCGGAAGTGAAAAAGACTGATTTGCCGTCAGAATTTGAAAAACTGGCTGTTTTTGTCCAGTCGGATGATTTTAAAGCGAACCGAAAATTTCTGTTGGATAAAAACCGGTATAAAACGACCGAAGATTATCGTATGCTGGAAGAATATGAGAGGCTGAAAAAAAGTGCGGATATTGTGAAATACTGTGCTTTATTGAATGATTCTTATTTTAACAGTATGCGTAAATGGCAGCTTGTTTTTGAAGATGATTTTGAACAAGGCCGTCTGGACGCAACCAAGTGGATTACCCGTTATTATCCCGGAGAACGTTTTTTGAACGACACTTATGGAGTGGGCAACGATGTACAGCTATTTACTCCTGATAATGTTTCGCTTCAAGGGAGTGCAGCTGTTCTCAGTTTTCGCAAGGAATCTATTATCGGGAAATATTGGGACCAGAAATTAGGTATCCGGGAAAAAGAGTATGAGTATACTTCGGGTATGATTAGTACGGCAGCTGTTTTCCGGCAGCGGTACGGGCGGTTTGAAGCCAAAATAAAATTGAATCATTCTCCGGTGACTTCTTGTTTTTGGATGTTGGGAAATACGGATATGCCTCACATAGAAATTATGAAATGTCAGGCAGACGGGGTGTATATGGGAAGAGTGTATCGTCATAAAACGGTGCCCAAATCTGATATCCAACTGCTGAAAGAAGTAACTTTAGGAGATGAGTATTATATTTTTACGTTTGAGTGGACCGAAGAAAAAATGGTGTGGATGGTGAATGATATGGTGGTGAAAGAAGTACGTGAAAATATCCCTGACGAACCGCTGTATATTGTTCTTTCCCTGGGTGCACAGGAAGTCCCTGCGGATAAACTTCTCCCTGTCCGGATGGAGATTGACTGGGTGAGAGGGTATCGGTTGAAACGGTGATAAATTTATTTTTAATCTATGGGAATTTTATCCTGGAACCGGATGAAAAGCGGGGGACGGGAGATATTATCCGGGTTGGCCGACCTGATTTATCCCCGGGTGTGTGAGGTTTGTGGAAAAAGTTTGGTTCACAGTGAAGAGTATTTGTGTACAGCTTGTCTGACTGATTTCCCTTTTGCTGACCAAGAGTTTATTGCCGGAGAAAATATTCTGCAACAATTTGAACGGTCTTACCGGCCGGAACAGTTGTTTGTACTTTTCTATTATGATAAATTCAGTAATTATAAAAACCTGGTTTATCTGGTTAAGTATCATTCTTACCGGAAATTAGGGGTTTGGCTGGGGCGAATGTTAGGAGAGAAAATGAAATCCGGTTGCCGGGCAGATTGTATTGTTCCGGTCCCTTTGCATAAAAAAAGGGAAAAACAGCGCGGATTTAATCAGGCTTTGGAGATTGCCCGGGGTATCAATGAAGTTTTGCATATAGAGCTGATGGAACATGCTGTGGAACGGGTAAAGAATACTGTGTCTCAGACTGGTAAAAATGCTGCAGAACGATTGAAGAATGTAGAAGATATATTTGTATTACCCTACCCCGAACAAGTACAGGGAAGGCATGTTTTGTTAGTAGATGATGTGATTACAACAGGGGCTACGATAGGTTCCTGTCTGCGGGTGATTGCGTCTGCCGGAGATGTACGATTTACTCTTGGATGTCTTGCCAGAACTATTTAACTTTTTTACTTTTTACCTTTTACCTTTTATTTGAATAACTTATCTTTGTAAATTCAGTAAAATAGGTTAAAATACAGAGAGTAATGAGCAGGAATAATCAGAATAATTTCCTTTGGAGCTGGTGGGGACCAATGTTGGTGGCTTTATTAGTGTATGCCTGTGCAAACCGGGGGTATCCTGAGGGAGGACCTAAAGATACGACACCACCTGAGGTGGTGGGTGAAGTTCCGGCTTCTTTCACCAAAAATTTCAATAAAAAAAAGGTTGATATTTATTTTAATGAGTTTGTTCAGTTAAAGGAAATCAACGAAAAATTTATTTTTTCTCCTCCTTTGAAAAAGAATCCTCGGGTTAGTCTGAGAGGAAAATACATACAGGTAAGTATCGGGGATACATTGAAGCCTAATACTACTTATACGATGGATTTTGCTGATGCTATTGTAGATAATAATGAGGGTAATCCCCTGGGTTTTTATCGGTATGTTTTTTCGACAGGGAATGAAATTGATTCTCTTGAAATAAGCGGGCAGGTGGTGAATGCAGAGTCTTATGAACCTATGTTGAATGTATTGGTGGCTTTATATGAAAATCATGCGGATTCGGTTCCTTTGCTGCATTTACCCGATTATATAGCCCGTACAGATAGTTCCGGTAATTTCAGGTTTACGAATCTGAAAGATGCTGTTTACCGGGTAGCTGCCATAGAAGACAATAATAAAGATAAGAAGTATACTCCTGAATCAGAAATGTTTGCCTTTTTGGATTCAACGGTACATCCGATAGTTATGCCAATGGTAAAAATTGATACTTTCCGTTTGATAGAGCAGATTTCCGGAGGGGATACCATCTATAGGGATAGTGTTGTTACCAGGGAGTATATGGGTTACGGACCAAGTAATTTATATCTCCGGATTTTTCAGGAGAAATTGACTCAGTTGTATCTGGTGGACGATGAGCGTAAAGAAAGAGAGCGTCTGGATTTTATTTTCAGTATTCCGGGACAGAACAATTTGCAGGTCCGGTTGTGGGACACCCTGGCTACGGAGCCGTTGCCGGAAAACTGGTATTTCACGGAACATAGTGCGGGGAATGATACTATTTCTCTGTGGATAAAAGATTCAACGGTTTATAAGAAAGATACCTTGAATGTGATTTTAACCTATTTGCGTTCGGATAGTACCGGACAGCATTCATTGTATACGGATACAACCCGTTATACTTTTAAAGAAAAGAAAAAGACAGAACTCAGGGGGAAAAAGAAAGAAGAAGAACCTGAGATTGAATTTTTGGAAATTTTGTCAAATGTGTCTGGTGATATGGATTTAGGCAGCCGTATGTACCTGGAATTTAAAAGGCCGGTAGACAAAGGGGGGCTGAAAGGAATGCGTCTTTGGGAAAAAGTGGATACGCTTTATCAGCCTGTAGAGTTTGAATTGCAGGAAGACAGTCTGAGAGTAAGAAGAGTGTATGTGGATGCAGTTTGGAAACCTGGTGCGGAGTATAAGCTGGAAATCGATTCTACAGCTATTTATGATATTTATGGCCGGTTTAATGATAAACTGGAAAAGAAATTTAAGGTTAAAACGGAGGAACAATACGGAAAGATTACCTTGACTTTGAAAGGTGTGACCGGCAATACGATTGTCCAGATTTATAAATCGGAAGGAAGTAAATCAGAAAATGGAAAACGGAAATATAATGTTTTTCGTAAGAAAGTTATTGATAGTGACGGAGAGGTTGTTTTTGATTTGTTGCCTGAAGGTAAATATAAATTCAGAGCGATTTTAGATGCCAATAATAATGGCATTTGGGATACCGGTTTATATTTGAAGAAACAACAGCCGGAGGAAATATTTTATTTGCCGGTAGAGATTTCTGTTAAACAGAATTTTGATTATGAACAGGAATTTAACTTAAGTAATCCGGTGGAATAAGAAAAAGGGAAAACGAAAGATTATGAGGAAAGTTTGGTTATTGTGTTTCATATTGGGCTGGAGTTTGTCGCTCTTTTCCCAATCTAAATACCTGCCGGTTGAAAAATTGGTGTACAAAGGATATTATAACTGGGGTTTCATCTGGTTGCAGGCGGGTTGGGTGGAGTTTTCCCTGTCAGAATCGGATAAATATCCCGATGCGGAAAAGTTGGTGGCAGTGGGGGGGAGTCTGCCTTCCTGGGATTGGTTTTTTACCATCCGGGATACTTTAGTATCGCATTATGATGTCAAGACTTATTTGCCTTATGAATTTTCCCGGAAAGCCCACGAAGGAAATTATCACAAAACTTTTGACTATAAGTTTAATTATCAGGATTCCGTAGTAATTGGCGATGTGCACCGGGTCGGGAAATACAAACGCCGGGATACTGTGCGTTTGCAGCCTGGCACATACGATATGCTTTCAGTGGCGTGGATGACCCGTGATTTGGATTTTGATAAATATGAGAAAGATGATTTGATACCTATCCGTATACTTATAGATAGTAAGATTTATGATTTGTATGTTCGTTATTTGGGACGTAACAGAACTAAGATTGCCGGACGAAAACGGGATTGTTATGTATTTTCGCCTTTGTTGGTAGAAGGTGATGTTTTTCGGGGAGGGGAAAATATGAAAGTTTGGGTAAGTACGGACGGGTATCGTTTGCCTTTGATGGTTGAGGCCAAAATATTAGTGGGGTCTGTGAAAGCCATACTGGATCCGGGGGCGAGTAAATTGGCGGAACCTTAATGTAAATTTAATATAAGATATGATGAAAAGATTATTGACTCTTGTGTCTTCAATACTATTGGGAGTATTGCTTTTTTCTGCTTGTAAGGACATGGGTGGTGGTAAATTGCAGTCGGTTTCCGGAACGACAAACGAATTGTTGGTCGTGATGCCTAAGAACCTGTGGGACGGTGCAATGGGAGATACTGTCCGTCAGTTTTTCGGACAGGAAATGACCGGTTTACCTCAAAAGGAACCGATTTTTGATATGATTAATCTTCCTTTTTCGAATTTTGAAAAAAATGCCAGGGCGCACCGGAGTATATTGATTGTTTCTATTAAAAATGATGCAGACAGTGCTTCATTGAGTTATTATGACAGTCCCTGGGCGCGTAGTCAAAAGATATTTAAAATCACAGCTCCGGATGCTGAGGCTTTTTACCGGATTTTTGATGCCAATAAAATAAAGATGATGGGAGTTTACCTGAAAGCTGAGCGCGACAGGCTGATTGATGTTTATAAAAAAACGGCGGATTCCAAAATCTTTCAAAAATTTAAGGATGAGTATGATATGCTGATTTATTTTCCCGGGGGTTATGTGGTTAATAAGGATACGAACAATTTTGTATGGATTTCTTCGGAAACCCGTCGTAACAGCCGAGGAGTTATCTTTTTTGAGGAGCCTTATGTCAGTCAGAGCCAGTTTGATTATCATGTGATTTTAGACCGGGTGAATGAAGAATTGAAAGAATATATTCCGGGGCCTCTTGACAGTACCTGGATGGCTTTGGATATGAATATTCCGATGACGGCGGCTCAATATGAATATGATGGAAAGCATTATGCCATGTTGATTAAGGGATTGTGGACGGTGGAGAATGATTTTATGGCGGGACCGTTTGTCTTAAATGTTGTGTTGGACCAGAAGAGCAACCGGGTGATTTATATGATGGGGTATGTATATGCTCCGGACGAGGAAAAGCGTAACAAGTTGCGTCAGGTGGAAAGTATAATTTTCTCTATGAAACTGGATTATCAGGAAAATGAAAAGATTGATAATCAGTGATACAATGCTATAAGGTGTGTGATGAATAAAGTGTTTTTTTTGATTTTTTGGATGGGAATTTCCGTTGTTGTCCGGGCGGTTCAGCCTGGTATAGCGGAAATTTTTGCCTACAAATCCTTGTGGGAGGGGAAGAGAGTGGCTTTGGTAGCCAATCAGACTTCTGTCATTAACGGACAGCATAGTGTGGATTTTTTACGGGAACAGGGGGTAAATATTGTCCGTATTTTTTGTCCGGAACACGGTTTCCGGGGGAATGCCGATGCCGGAGAATTGGTTGGCAATGAGAAAGATGAAGCCACCGGATTGACAATTGTTTCATTGTACGGGGAAAAAAAGAAGCCTTCTCCTGAGGTGCTCCGGGATATTGAGCTTGTGATTTTTGATATGCAGGATGTTGGGGTACGTTTCTATACTTATCTTTCTACTTTGCATTATGTGATGGAAGCCTGTGCAGAAAATCATATTCCGGTATGTGTGGCTGACCGTCCCAATCCGAATGCTTTCTATGTGGACGGTCCTGTGCTTGAAATGCGTTATAAGTCTTTTGTTGGAATGCATCCGGTACCAGTGGTGTATGGAATGACAATCGGTGAGTATGCCGGTATGATTAACGGTGAAGGATGGTTGCAGGGCGGTGTGAAATGTCAATTGACTGTTATTCCTTGCCGGAATTGGAGCCGGGAGATGACGTATGATTTGCCGGTGAAGCCTTCGCCTAATTTGCCGGACCGGGTATCGGTGATGTTGTATCCTTCGGTGTGCTTGTTTGAAGGCACTGTAATCAGTGAGGGGCGCGGAACTTATACTCCTTTCCAGATGTTCGGGCATCCGGAACTGAAGAATATGGATTATGTGTTTATTCCCCGCAGTATACCCAGCATGAGTAAATCTCCCAAATGTTTGGGGCAGAAATGTTATGGAATGAATTTAACCGGCAAATATGAGGAAGTGAAAACGGGCAGGAAGCTCCGGTTGGATTGGTTGTTGCTTGCTTACCGGAATTATACCGGGAAAGTTTCCTTTTTTACTCCTTTTTTTGAAAAGCTTGCCGGGAATGGGCAATTGCGGAGAGATATAAAAGCCGGAAAGACAGAGGAAGAAATCAGAGCTTCCTGGCAGTCCGGATTGGAACGGTTTGAACAAATCAGAAAGAAATATTTGATTTATTGATATTATGAAAAAAGTTTTGTGGAAGTGTGTGGCTAAATGGTTGTTGCGAAGTGTGTTCTTGTTGGTGGTGTTGGTATTGCTGGGGAGTAGTATAGCCATCTATTTTGTATTTTCTCCTGCCAGATTGACACCGATGGTGGAAAAAACTGCGGCAGAATATCTGAATGCTCAGATTCGTTTTGGAGGTATAGAGTTGACTTTTTTTTCAACTTTTCCCGATGTCGGAGTACGGATTACCAATGCCACAGTGGTTTCCGGAGTTTTTCAGGATACTGCTGTTGTTTCTGTTCCGGAAGCCAGGGATTCTTTAATGAATATCCGATCTTGTCTGCTTACCGTTAATCCGGTGGCTTATCTGACTAAAAACCGGATAGTCATCAAGGATTTCGTATTGGAGGAACCGGAAATCTATGCTTATGTGGATACCGCAGGCGTTGCCAACTGGAATATTGTGCGGCCGCTTTCTGATACTTTGCCGGCGGCCGCTTTATCTGCCGATACAGCGTCTGTAGATAGTATGTCTTTTGACACGGGTATTCGTTTGCGGAATGTACGAATCCGAAACGGACGTCTAGTGTTTGACGACCGGAATACCCGGTTGTATACCCGTCTGACCGGATTAAATCTTGGAGTCGATGGTTTTCTTGGTGCACGGCGTTCCCGGATGAAAGTGAAGTTTTCTACGGAGAATGTGCTGTTTTGGCAGGAAGGACAGCTTCTTGTAAATCATTTGAAGTTGGGTATTGAAACTGGAATGAAAATAAACAGAGACTCTTTGTTGTATACTTTGGATAAAGCTGTTTTTGATGTGAATGGAGTGCGTTTCGGGGCTGGCGGGACTTTGCGGGGGGATTCTGTGCATCGAACGTTGCAGGTGAATCTGAAATATGGGGTTCATATTCCGACTCTGAAAACATTGTTGGATTTGGTTCCGGATACAATCCTGAAGAAAACCGATGCAGTTGATGTTCGCGGGGAGGTTCTTTGTAAAGGAGAGATTTCCGGGTTATACGGGAGACAGAATATACCCTTGATTACTTCCGAATTCAGTATTAAAAATGGTTATATTGCTTATGCCGGTATGCCGGCAAAAATTGATACTTTGGAGATGGATTTTCGTGCAATAGTTGATTTGCAGAAAGAACAGGAATCTTATATTAATCTCCGGCATTTTTGTATGAAAGGAGGTGGTACAGATGTCGATATTGAAGGGAATGTCGGGCAGTTATTGACGGCTCCCGTGGTGAAGGCAAAAGTGGATGCTTTGATTAATTTTGATGATTTGACACAGATTTTTCCTTTAGCGGATGGCATTACCTGTAAAGGAAAGTTGAAAACATCGCTTCGGGGGAAAGTATTGGTGAGTGATGTGATGGAGGGAAATTACGGGAAAATAAATGTCGGAGGGGGTTGTCAGATGAAAGACATTGAAATTTTTGTTCCGAAAGACAGTATTGTGATGAATGTAAAGTCGGCTGGTCTGGCTTTTACTTCTAATCGTCAAAATACGCAAACATTACAGGGGAAAGATTTACTGAATGGGATTGTGGGATATTCGGGTCTGGATATACATGTACGAAATAAAGTCCGTTTATTGATGGATACTACTTATCTGACTTTGAGAACTTCTCCTTTAAGAGATACGAGTGCGATTGCTTCTGTGAGTTCATTCCTGCATTTGGGACGGATGGTTTTTATAGTCCGGGATACTTTGTTGGTTGGGTTGAAAAAGGCTGATATTAAAGCAGCTTTGAATCCTTGGAAAAAAGATAAGAAGGTACCTCAGGTCAATGCAGAAATACAGGTGGATAGTATGCGTTTGCGTATGCTGGGAAACCGGTTGAATCTGGCTAAAGCAGACATTGAGCTTGAAGCAGTGCGGAGCAAACGTAATGCAAAAATATGGCGTCCTTCGGGAACAGTCGATTTTTCCGGTCTCCGGGCTTTTACTCCTTATTTTCCGGTACGGCTCAGAATGCCGGGTACCCGTTTGCGGTTTAATATGAATGAGGTGCAGCTTGATTCGGCAATGGTGAGATTGGGGCGTTCGGATATGAGGCTGACCGGTAGTGTAACGAACCTGGCCCGTTCTTTTTTCCGGAAAGATACGCTCCGGGGGGAATTGCTCGTTACTTCTGACAGGATAGATTGTAATCAGTTAATGCGTGCAATGGAGGCAGGAACTGCTTATGCAGCAAAAATAGAGGCCGGTTACAAAGATACTATTGGCGGAAATGGCGAAACAGATGATATGGAAGAAATGCCGGTAGTCAGTGATACGATGAGTTTTACCGGTGGCAGTTCTCTGTTTGTCGTACCTGCTAACGTAGATTTTACTTTCCAGACGGATATCCGGAAAGTGTTGTTTGGAAAATTGGAGTTGGATAGTATTCACGGAGAGGTGGTGATGCGGAATCAGTGTATAGAGTTATCAGACCTGGAATTACGTTCGTCGGCTGCGGATATGAGTACTTCTGCCGTTTATAAGGCAACAGATACTTTGAAAGCCTATACCGGTTTTGCTTTACAGATGCATGATATCCGTATAGATAGTCTGGTGCATTTGATTCCTTCCCTGGATACACTTTTTCCGATGTTGCGTTCTTTTGCCGGAACGGTTGATTTTCATATTGCAGCGGAAGCGTGGCTGGATTCCACGATGATGATAGATTTGCCGACGCTGAGAGCTGCAGCTTATTTAGATGGAAAGGACTTGGTGCTGATGGATGGAGAAACTTTTGCTGAGATTTCTAAAATGTTGATGTTTAAAAATAAAGAACGTAATCTTATAGATAGTATATCTGTGGAGTTGGCAGTTAAGGACGGGACAGTTGAGATCTTTCCGTTTTTGGTGGAAATAGACCGGTACAAGGCTGCTGTCGGAGGAAAACACAATATTGATATGACATTTAAATATCATATTTCTGTACTGAAATCTCCTTTGCCATTCAAAGCAGGGGTTGATATTTCCGGCTCATTGGACAAAATGAAAATCCGTATATCTAAAGCGAAATATAAAAATATTTTTGAGCCTTCTAAGAAAGCCAAAATAGACAGTACTCAACTGAATCTGAAAAATCGAATCCGCGAAGTGTTGAAAGAAAAATAGGGATGGAAATTAAAGCGGATTTACAGAATCTGTAAGTAAACCCGGGAGAGTGTATATTGTGGAACTCTCCCGGGTTTTACTTCATTCGGTTGTTTCCGGAATCATTGTTGTTTTTCGGGGTTTTGAGGCGATTTAGTTGCCCGGAACTCCTGAGGTTTTTCGGAAACAGCATTTTTCTTTGCCGCAGATTTAGAAGATTTTATTCTTTTCCTGCTTTGATTTTTCAGAAGAGCGAAATATTGTTCTTTTGCTCGTTTCTGGTATGTTTCTGCAATTTGTGGATAATCAGAAACATCTTCTTTCATCATTTTTCTGAAAGTGTTAATGCATACAGGAATTTCTCTTACGACAAAGTTAAGATAAATTTCAATTAACGAATGATGACCTTGTTTCAAATAAGGCCTGGCGATTTGTTGTGCTTCATAGGCTAATTTTAGGTGACCACGCTGTTTTTCTGTTAACTTCTTTTCTTTCATAATTTAAATTGTTAAAAGTTGATTTCTCAAAAGTCATAGAATGAAATCAGTAAATAAAATAAATTGACAGAGTGTGGTATATTATTTTTATAAATGTATTAAAATAAGTGAGTACACTTAACAATTTGAGTATCATTTGAAATGATATTTTGTATATTGTTATTTCTTTTTCTTGGAATGTTTATGATTTTTGATAGTTTCAATGTGTCCGTCAATAATTGTACGTTTGGGGTCAGATTGATTAAAGTGAGACGTGTATGATTTGACCGGGCTATCCTGCTCATAGAGATGAGGTATCCGGCGGCACAGCAATCCATAAAAAGTACATTACGGAGGTCCAGTATAATTTCTTTGCCGGATTGAGTAATCAGAGGGTAAAGCCGGGCCTGCATGTTTGTAATCTGAGCAATGTTCATACGGTTGGCTGGGTATCGTAAGGTAATTGTTTGTTTGAGTTGAATTTTTGTTTTCATTATCCTTTCTTTTCAAATTTTTTTGTAAAATTTGTGAATAGTTTTCTGCTATTCAACTAGTTTACCAAGAGTTGCTATATGAAAGAATTTAGGATACTATAATGAACTATTTTTGAGTTTTATGACTATTCTGGTTTATTTATCTGATATTTTGAATGTATTTTTATAAATGTTATATTTGAATTATGTGGTTTGTTCAGGGAGTCCGTTACTGATAATCCATATTTCAATTCCTCCTTCAGGGATAAAGTTGAATTTAAAGGCAGTGATTTCGTTGCGATGAATAATTAATGGAATTCCGGATATTTGTTCTTTTTATTAGAAACGGAATAGTTTTTTTCTGTTATATTTAGATGTATATATTTTCCAGGGTACTGCAATTCATAGAACAGGTAGTATTGAATTTTGATTGTTTTCTTCAGACAGACGGTGAGGGTAGCAGCGAAAGATGACCTTTCTGTGAAGGGATATTTACTATTTTTATGCGTGAAATTGGTTTTGAAGTAAATTGGTACATTAAATCATTTTGTGTAAGTTTGTCCTTTCTAAAATTTCCCATGACTTGGTCATTTTTTAGTAAGTAATTTAGTAACTCATTATTATGAGAAAAGACGAAAGATATAATAAACGGGGTGTGTCGGCTTCTAAGGAAGATGTGCATAATGCCATAAAAAACATTGATAAGGGAATTTTTCCCCGGGCTTTTTGTAAAATCGTTCCGGATTATTTGGGGGGCGATGAAGCTTATTGTAATATCATGCATGCAGACGGTGCGGGTACGAAATCTTCGTTGGCTTATATGTATTGGAAAGAAACGGGAGATTTGTCGGTGTGGAAAGGTATTGCCCAGGATGCTTTGATTATGAATATTGACGATTTGCTTTGTGTGGGGGCTGTGGATAATATATTGCTATCGTCTACCATTGGCCGGAATAAAAACCGGATTCCGGGAGAAGTAATTGCTGCCATTATTAATGGAACGGAAGAATTACTGGAAGAATACCGGAAACTGGGAGTTTCCATTTATTCCACCGGTGGTGAAACAGCTGATGTGGGCGACTTAGTGCGGACTATCATTGTGGATTCTACTGTCACTTGCCGGATGAGAAGAGAAGATGTGATTGATAATGCCCGTATCCGGCCCGGAGATGTGATTATCGGTCTGGCATCCTATGGTCAGGCTGTTTATGAGACAGAATATAATGGTGGTATGGGGTCTAACGGTTTGACTTCTGCCCGTCATGATGTGTTTGCCAAACTTTTAGCAGAAAAATATCCGGAAAGCTATGATAACAGTGTTCCGGAAGAGTTGGTATATGCAGGGACATGTAAATTGACAGATGCGGTAGAAGGAGTAGGGGTGAATGCCGGAAAGTTAGTGCTTTCTCCTACCCGCACTTATGCTCCTGTTATTAAAAAGGTGTTGGATAAATACCGTCATGAGATTCATGGTATGATTCACTGTTCGGGAGGTGCCCAGACCAAGGTGATGAATTTTGTGGAAAACATGCACATAGTAAAAGACAATCTTTTTCCGGTACCTCCGTTATTCCGTTTAATACAGGAACAATCCGGTACGCCTTGGGAAGAAATGTACAAAGTATTCAATATGGGACACCGGATGGAAATATACGTGAACGAGGAATTGGCTGATGAAATTATTGCCATTTCCAAAAGTTTCAATATTGATGCTCAGATTGTGGGTCGTTGTTATGACAACGACGAAAGCGAAGGAAATAAGCTTACCATACTCAGTGAATTCGGGAAATTCATATACTGAACGGTAGGTTTGATTCGTAAACTTTATATATAAAACGAAAGGATGCTCATCGCGGGCATCCTTTTTTATTGTTCCAATAATTTTTCAACTTCAAGTTTCAATCTTGGAAGATGATTCACAACAATACTCCAAAGGATATCCGCAGACAGACTATCATAACCATGAATAATATAATTTCTGGCATCTACTATCTTTCTGGAATTTGTAATCTGAATCGTTGATTTTATTTTCAAAATCTGATTCATAGCTTCTCCAATAATCTCAATATTCCGTTCAATAGCACGTCTAAGACATAAATTACTAAAAAAATCATCAAACAGTTTAGGGCCATCTCCCAGAAAATTTTCAATTTCTTCAATAGCAATCAATATATCACTTAAATGTTTCTGATAGCATCATCCATAAATCAGAATTTTAGTTTCATTCACACTTTTCTTCAAATATGGATTCCGGATTGTTTGTTCTTCCAACAAATCAACTTTTCGTTTAAATAAATCCTCTAAGGCATACTTTAAATTAAAATAGTTATCAAAATAATCAGTAACTTTTTCCTTATCAAAATTTACAACGAAGTCAATATCGCTTTCTTCACTAAAACGGTCTGTCAATACGGAGCCAAATACAAAAAGCTTACTCACTTTATGCTTTTTACATAAAGCCTTCAGTTTTCTTATATTATTTTCTATCAATTTCATAGCAACATTGACCTTTCACAAATATAATGATTATCCGTTATTTCTCAAAGAGTAAGTTACAATTATTTATTATCCTCTTCTACAATAAAACTACAAAATCGCCTGTTCAGTCAATTCGGGAATTAATGAGTGAAAGTCCGTTTAAGCAGAGCATAAAGCCGCCACCACATGATGAGAAGCAGACCGAGACTTAACAGCAGGCTTACCGTTTTGCCGGTATGCAGAAAATAGCCGATGGTAAAGGCAATGCCTTCTACGCCGTTCCAGGGATTCATGGCTATCCAGGTGTATCGGTAATTGCTGGCGACAGCACTCATGGAAAGTGCGGAACAGGCAATAACCAGAATGATGAACGAGATGATAAGAAACAGAATATTGATTTTTTTCATACGTATGAAATTCGGTTTGTGAGTGTGAAGTTTGTCTTTAATATAAAACAGGAGAGATATGTCAAAGTGAATTTTGGCATATTCTCCTGTTTTATTGTAATAGTGCGGATGTTTACTTTCTGCTGCCCAATTGGGAGTCTAAGAAAAACAGACCGGTTTCGCCTGCTTTTTTCACTTTGTCAACGATGCCTTGTGCGGTGGCTTCTTCTTCAACTTGTTCCCGTACGAAGCCCCACAGGAAATCCTGGGTAGCATTGTCTTTTTCTTCGTGTGCTATTGTTACCAGTTTATCAATTAATGCAGATACGTGGCATTCGTGCTGATAAACATGTTCGAATACTTCCAGTGCACTGTTCCAATTTTGGGGTACCACATCGATTTTATTCACTTTTGCTGTACCTCCGCGTTTTAAGATATAGTCTGCCATGGCATAGGCATGCTCCATTTCTTCCTGAGACTGTTTTTTCATCCAGTGGGCAAAACCGCTGAAACCTTCTTTCTCAAAATAGAAAGACATAGAGAGATAAAGGTTTGATGACCACATTTCTGCAGTGATTTGTTCATTAATGGCGTTTTGTAGTTTTTCTGAAATCATGATTTTGTGTATTTAATATTGGTATTTTTTATATTTAAATACAATATTTATGCCAGATATAAAAAGAGGACATTTTGTCAGAAAGGCATTTATATACATCTTTACATTAATTTAAAATGGCTCCCCGTCCTTCTCCGGACGGGGAGGAGGCACAACGAAGTGCTATGGTTCGGGTTAGTATGTTCGGGATGTTATGAGATGTATTGGTATGAACGGGTATTTGGCAGCAAAAGTTACAAAAAGTCAGATTTGTTGTTTTTGGTAGTAAAACTCTCTTGGAAATTGTACGTATAAATGAAAAACATTTTGCTATGAGAAGAGAATTTAGAGTACCTAAAATGGAAGAAATACAGGAACGTGACCGTAAATTGTTATATGCTCTGGAAAAGTCATTGGGATTTGTACCGAATGTATATGCTTTTATGACCCGGTCCGAGACTGCATTGAATCGTTTTTTGCAATTCACGGATGTTCCGACAGTATTCAATCGTATACAGGCTGAGGCTATTCATTTGGTTACCAGTCAAGTAAATCAAAATCCGTATTGTTTGGCAGTTCACACTGCTTTGGCAAAGGATGCCGGGTTGACTGATGAACAGATTATTGCTATCCGCAAAGGGAATGTAACCTGGGATAAGAAACTGGACACTCTGGTGGATTTTACCTGTGAGTTGGTCACCAACCGTGGTAAAATCCCTGAAATGACAGCGCGGTTTTATGGAGACGGGTATACAGATACCTGTCTTGTGGATTTGATTATGTTGGTGGGAATGACTACAGTTGCTAATTACATAACAAATACTACCAGAATACCTGTGGATTTTCCTGAAGTTCCTGTGATTGTTTGTAATTGTGATTGTAAGAGATGATAGCGTATAAAAAGTGTATAAATAGAAATTGGTTTAATGTAAAAAAAGAAGTTGGATAATATCCAACTTCTTTTTTTATGGTACTCGAGGCGGGAATTGAACCCGCACGGCCGCAATGGCCACAGGATTTTAAGTCCTGCGTGTCTACCGATTCCACCACTCGAGCATCCTCCGTAGAGAGAGCGAAAAACGGGACTCGAACCCGCGACCCCGACCTTGGCAAGGTCGTGCTCTACCAACTGAGCTATTTTCGCGTAAAAAGTATGTCCGGAAGAACTCTTTTGCATTTTGCGTGTGCAAATATAAGGCGTTTTTTATTTTGTACAAACATTTTGTAAAAAATAATTGGATATAATTCGTATATTTGTCGTCTGTTTAGACTGCCGGGAAACGCAATTTTTCTTTAAGTCTGAAAATAGCTAAGATAAAAGTTTACTTAAACAAAGTTTAAGATGACGGGAATAAAAAAGAGAGTTACAGGCTCATATCTGGTATCGACGTTGAGTATTGCGTTAGTGCTGGTGGTGGTTGGTATTTTGGCGTTTATATTACTGAATGCCCGGCAGATTTCCGATCATGTAAAGCAAAATATCGGTTTTTCCATTATTGTAAAAGATAATGTAAATGAGGCTGAGATTAAAAAAATGCAGAAGATTCTGGATACCAAGTCTTTTGTAGCTTCTTCCGTTTTTGTGAGTAAAGAAGAGGCTGCCACAGAATTTAAACAGGAACTGGGGGAAGATTTTGAGGAGGTCTTGGGATACAATCCTTTGCTTCCTTCCGTAGAAATTAAACTGAATCCGGTTTATGCCAATAATGATTCACTGGCTTTAATTGAAAAAAGCTTGTTGAAGAATGAGTTGGTACAGGAAGTTTCCTATCAAAAGTCGTTGGTACATATGATTAATGAGAATGTCCGCCGGATCAGTATTATTTTATTGATTGCCGGGGCGGCTCTTATGTTGATTTCTTTTACTTTGATTCGGAACACCATTCATTTGGCTGTTTATTCGCAGCGATTTCTTATTAAAACCATGCAATTGGTGGGGGCAAAGCCTTTTTTTATTTGTAAACCGTTTATTCAAAATAGTGTTTGGTTCGGTTTTTTTGGTAGTATGTTTGCTAATTTGATTTTATTGGCTGCTATCTATTTTTTGCAAAAAGAAGTCGGTGGTGTGGTCAATCTGATGAATAAAGAATTGATTATTGTGATGGTGGTTTTTGTGATGGTGTGCGGGATTTTGTTGTCCTTGTTCTCTTCTTGGATGTCGGTGACCAAATATTTGAATAAGGATGTGAATGACCTGTATGGTTGACAGAAGTAAAATAAGACAAGGGTAAGATACCGGGCAGATTGATATGGTACAAATAAAAATGATGTGATATGGCAGTGAAAAATAATTTGAAAGCTCCGGAAAAAAAGGTTGGTTTCCCTATCCCCGTGAGTAGTTATAAGATGATTTTGATTGGTTTGGGAATTGTTTTACTGGGTTTTATATTGATGATGGGAGGAGGAAGTGATAGTCCGGATGAGTTTAATTATGATATTTTCAGTTTCCGTCGGATTACTTTAGCTCCGATTGTAGTATTGGGAGGTTTTGGCTTTGTTTTCTGGGCTATTATGCGCAAGCCCAAACAGGATAAAGAAAATTAAGAGGCAGGAGGTTATGAGTTGGCTGGAAGCTTTAGTCCTTGGGGTGATTCAGGGATTGACTGAATTTTTGCCTGTGAGTAGTTCCGGGCATTTACAGATTTTTAGTGCTATATTCGGTGTTCAGGGAGAAGAAAATCTGACTTTTGCTGTGGTTGTACATGCTGCTACAGTATGTAGTACCATTGTTGTGTTGCGTCGTGAGATTCTGGTTTTATTGAAAGGACTTTTTAATTTTTCCTGGAATCCGGAGACGATTTATATAGCCAAGATTGTTTTGTCTATGATTCCTGTTGCTGTGGTGGGATTGTTTTTTAAGGATTATGTGGAAAGAATCTTTGGTTCGGGTCTGATGATAGTCGGGATAGCTTTATTAATTACTGCTTGTTTACTGGCATTTGCTTATTATGCCCGTCCCCGGGAAAAGAAAGAAATTTCTTTCCGAGATGCTTTTCTGATCGGAATAGCTCAGGCATGTGCTGTGTTGCCGGGGCTTTCTCGTTCCGGTTCAACGATTGCTACCGGCATTTTATTGGGAAATAATAAAGAGAATGTGGCTAAATTTTCTTTTTTGATGGTTTTGGTTCCTATTTTAGGAGAAGCTTTTCTGGACCTGATGAAAGGTGGGTTTTCGGCAGCGGAAAGCGGTATTTCCGGTTTATCTCTGGCTGTTGGTTTCCTATCGGCTTTTCTTTCCGGATATATAGCTTGTAGCTGGATGCTGAATCTGGTGAAGAAGGGGAAACTAATTTGGTTTGCTGTATATTGTTTTGTCGTGGGAATTGTCATCTTGTTTGTTCATTGAACAATAATTAAAAAGAAAATACAAATATTGTGTGTAAGATCCTGTATAAAGAAGATGGGAATTTTCAGGAGGGTGCTTTGATTTTAGTGGACAAGCCTTTGAGGTGGACCTCTTTTGATGTAGTGAATAAAATCCGTTGGTGTCTGAAAACTGTTTGCGGAAAGATAAAAGTAGGACATGCCGGGACCCTGGATCCTTTGGCTACAGGATTGGTGATCGTATGTACTGGCCGTTGGACTAAACAGATAGAGAGTTATATGGCGGAGGAGAAAGAGTATATAGCTACGATACGTTTCGGAGCGACAACTCCTTCATATGATTTGGAGACTGAGCCGGAAGGAAGTTTTTCTTATGCCCATATAGACTTGCCTTATCTTGAAGGAGTGCTGAAACAGTTCAAGGGGGTGATTTCGCAAGTTCCTCCGGTATATTCAGCAATCCGGGTGGACGGGGACCGGGCTTATAAAAAGGCCAGAAAAGGAACTGAAATAGAAATGCCTGTTCGTGAAGTTGTGATAAAGGAGTTGGAAATTGAGGAATTGACTCTTCCGGAGGTTCGGTTGCGGATTGTATGCAGTAAGGGTACTTATATCCGTTCGTTGGCACATGATATCGGGAAGGCTTGCAACAGTGGTGCTTATCTGGCGGGCTTACGGCGTATCGGCAGCGGTGAATTCAGGGTTGAGGATGCCAATAAAATGGAAGATTTGGTTGCATTTCTGCAAACAAAATTGTAACTTGCGCCGTTTTTATTGAAATTGGGGTATTTCCGTGTTTGAAGGAAGTATTCCTTTATTTTGTTGGTCTGATTTTTATGTTAAAGTGTAAATTGTCTTTATTAATATAATACACGAAATGAAATTATCCAAGTTCAGGTATAAGTTGCCTCCCGAGTTAATTGCTCAGCATCCTGCAAAAAACAGGGATGAATGTCGTTTGATGGTGCTGAATCGGAAAACAGGAGAGATTGAACATAAGACTTTTAAGGATATTATAGAGTATTTTAACGAGAAGGATGTTTTTGTATTTAATGATACGAAAGTATTTCCTGCTCGTCTTTATGGGAATAAGGAAAAGACCGGAGCGGAGATAGAGGTGTTTTTGCTGCGGGAGCTGAACCGGGATTTGCGTATCTGGGATGTTTTGGTTGACCCGGCCCGGAAAATCCGGATTGGAAATAAGTTATATTTCGGAGAAGATGACAGTCTGGTGGCTGAGGTAATTGACAATACGACTTCCCGGGGACGTACTTTGCGTTTTTTGTATGATGGCGATTATGATGAATTTAAAAAATTACTTTACGGACTGGGGGAAACTCCTCTGCCCCGGAGTATTGTCCGGAAAGTTGAGCCGGAAGACGAGGAACGCTATCAAACTATTTTTGCCCAGAATGAGGGTGCTGTGGCTGCACCGACTGCGGGATTGCATTTCAGCCGGGAGTTGATGAAGCGGATGGAAATCAAAGGAATAGATTTTGCTTATATAACTTTGCATGTAGGATTGGGAAATTTCCGGGAAGTGGATGTGGAGGATTTGACCAAACATAAGATGGATTCGGAGCAGATTATTGTAGGTCCGGAAACGGTGAAGGCGGTGAATGCTGCCAAAGATGAAAAACATAAGATTTGTGCTGTCGGAACAACAGTTGTGAGAACATTGGAAAGTTGTGTAACTACGAAAGGCCGGCTTACAGAATATGAAGGTTGGACAAATAAGTTTATTTTCCCGCCTTATGAATTTAGTGTGCCGGATGCATTTATTTCCAATTTTCATTTGCCGTATTCTACCTTATTGATGATGGTGGCTGCTTTTGGAGGTTATGACCAGGTAATGAAAGCTTATGAAGTGGCTGTAAAAGAAAAATATCAGTTTGGTACTTATGGAGATGCTATGCTGATTATATAATTCAGAGCCTGAATGAGGAATCTGATTAATGACAGGTTATAGGTTTGGAAGATGAATCTGTAACCTGTTGTTGTTTTATCTTTATGGGGAGAGGGAGAATAACTTTGGGGATGTAAGGAACGTAGAATAAATTTGTTGATGTGTAAGTTATTCATTATTTAAACTGGTATTGCAATGAGAACAAGTGGATGGATTTTGTTAGCCGGGGTCATTTTATTACTGGTACAATGTGCAACAGTACCTGTGACCGGGCGTAAATAGTTGCTCATTATGCCTGAAAGCGAAATGATGGCAATGAGTCTGACTTCTTATAATGATTTCCTGAAAGAAAATAAATTGTCTGCCAATGCGATAGCAGTCAGGCAGGTGAAAGAAGTGGGGGAGAAAATAGCCCGTGCTGTGGAATCTTATCTCGTTTCGCAGGGTATGGAGGCTTTGATAAAAGATTACAAATGGGAGTTTAACCTGGTGCAGAGCAAGGAAGTAAATGCCTGGTGTATGCCTGGAGGGAAGGTGGTTGTTTATGAGGCAATTTTGCCTGTTTGTAAAAATGCGGACGGGTTGGCTGTGGTGATGGGACATGAGATAGCCCATGCCATTGCACGGCATGGTAACGAAAGAATGAGCCAGCAGATGGTAGTTCAGGCAGGAAGTGCTGCTGCTGCCTATGCTTTCAAGGATAAACCGCAGCAGACTCAGGCTCTTTGGAGTGCTGCTATTGGTTTAGGGGCTAATTATGGAATAATGCTTCCTTTTTCGCGGAAACATGAATTGGAAGCCGATAAACTGGGATTGATTTTTATGGCTATTGCCGGTTATAATCCGGAGGAGGCAATTCCGTTCTGGACCCGGATGGCGGCTTCTGCAGGTTCGGGGCAGAAACCACCTGAGTTTATGTCTACTCATCCTTCGGATGAGCATCGGATTGAAGAAATCAGGACCTTATTACCTGAGGTCATGAAATATAAAAAGTGATGTTAAATTATGAAAGAGTATTATTGGATTATTGTTTTATTGTGTTGTGCTTTATCGGGTGTGGTTCAGGCACAACCGGGTAATTTTTGTCAGGATTTTGAGGAATTGACTGATACGAAGCCTGTTGATCGGGAAAGATGGAAATTTTGTAAACGTCCTTATAACAGTGCCTGGGGAACTACGGATGTGCGTTATAGTAAGACGAATGTACCCGATGTGGATGTGAGAGACCGGAAATGGGAAGGCCAGGTGTGGAGAGGGGAGCGGATTAATGCTTTGGCTTTGCTTTGGACCACCAGAGATTGCAAAGATGTCGGGATTGAGGTCAGTGACCTGAAAGGTCCCGGAGGCGATGTTATTCCGGCTTCAGCTATCCGGACACATTTTGTCCGTTATGTGATGACTGATGAATTGAATAAGGATAAACGGGGGGCTTGTGGTTACCGTCCGGACCATACGGTATTTGATTCTTCTGTTGTTGCTGATATTCTGGATGTGAAACCTTTACATGATATTAATGCCTTTCATACCCAACCGGTGTGGGTAAATATCTGGACTCCTGCTGATGTGAGGAGTGGGGTATACCGGGGAAAGTTGAGTTTTAAGAGTAAAGAAGGGAAATTTGCTCCTTTGGACATAGAATTGAAAGTAAGTGAACGGACATTGCCTGTTCCTCAGGAATGGGCATTCTGGTTGGATTTGTGGCAGAATCCTTATGCTGTGGCGCGTTATTATCAGGTCCCTTTGTGGAGTGCAGAACATTTCGAAGCTATGCGCCCGATTTTAAAACAGTTGGCGGATGCGGGGCAAAAGTGCATCACGACTTCCATTATGCATCATCCTTGGGGCGGTCAGACGGAAGACCCTTTTGAATCTATGGTGATGCGTGTGAAAAAATTAGATGGCAGTTGGGAATATGATTATGCTGTATTTGATAAGTGGGTGGAATTTGTGATGTCTATGGGGATAGACCGGGAAATAAATTGTTATTCGATGATACCCTGGAAATTGTCATTCCGTTATTATGACCAGGCTTCCGATGGAATGAAGTTCGTTGATGCTAAGGTGGGGACTCCGGAATACCGTGATTTTTGGTTTCCTTTTTTGGTAGATTTTGCCCGGCATTTGAAAGAAAAGGGTTGGTTTGAAATTACTACCATTGCTATGGATGAGCGTCCGATGGACCAGATGCAGAAGGCAATTGCTCTGATTCATGAGGCAGAACCTGATTTTAAGGTTGCTTTAGCGGGCAATTATCATGAACAGATAGAAAAAGAGATTGCTGATTATTGCATTGCTTCCCGCCAGCTTTTTCCGGCAAAGGTATTGGCAGAACGGAGAGCCTTGGGGAAGAAGAGTACGGTTTATACCTGTTGTTCTGAGGCTTATCCGAATATATTTACCTTTTCACCTCCTGCCGAGGCGGCCTGGCATGCTTGGTATGCTGCTGCTGCCGATTTTGACGGTTATTTGCGCTGGGCTTTTAACAGTTGGGTGAAGGACCCGTTGCGGGATTCCCGTTTCCGGGCGTTTGGTGCCGGAGATTGTTATCAGATTTATCCGGGCGGACGCTCCTCTGTCCGTTTTGAACGTTTGGTGGAAGGTATTCAGGATTATGAAAAAGTCCGCATATTGAGGGAGGAATTGAAGAATCAGCCGGAAAAGATTCAGCTTTTGAATGAGACGTTGAAGATGTTTGAAATAGGACGCTTGGCGGAAGAGCCTGCAGCTGATATGGTGAATAAGGCCCGGGAAGTTATTAATGGATTTTGACGGAGGCGGAGGATGGATATAAAAAAAAGAGTCGTAAAAACGACTCTTTTTTTATTCAGACAGGGATTATAATTTGCTGGCGTCAACTAATATTTCTTTGTTGTATTCGCCCCGTGCTAATTTATCCGCTACGTTTTTGAATGCGTTGATGGTGTAGTGTACGTCTTCCATGGTATGTTCTGCAGTCGGAATCAGACGCAGCAACAATTGACCTTTCGGGATTACCGGGTAAACCACGATAGAACAGAACAGGTTGTAATTTTCACGGAGGTCAAATACCACTTGCATGCCTTCTGCAACACTTCCGGACAGATACACCGGGGTAACCATGGAGTTGGTAATGCCGATGTTCATACCATCTGCTTTCAGTCCTTCTTGTAATGCATGTGCGATTTTCCAGAGTTTTTCGCGTCTTTCCGGTTGGGATTTCAGCATTTCCAGACGTTTGATAGCCCCTTCTACCATAGGCATGGTCAGTGATTTTGCAAACATCTGTGAACGCATGGTATAACGCAGTGACATGCAAACTTCTTCGTCGGTGGCAACGAAAGCACCAAATCCGGCCATTGCTTTGGCGAAAGTTCCGAAGTAAAGGTCTACTTTGTCCTGTACGCCAAAGTGTTCACCGGTACCTGCGCCTGTCGGTCCCATAGTTCCGAATCCGTGGGCATCGTCGACGAGCAGACGGAAATTGAATTCTGATTTCAGGGCAGTGATTTCATCCAGTTTGCCTAAGTCTCCGGCCATACCGAATACACCTTCTGTAATTACCAGGATACCGCCGCCTGTGGTTTCTACATATTTGGTAGCATGTTCGAGTTGTTTGCGAAGGCTTGCCATGTCGTTGTGAACATAAACATAACGTTTTGCCGGAGACAGGCGGAGACCGTCCATGATGCAGGCATGTGATTCTGCATCATATACAATACAATCGAAACGCGAGGTTAAAGAATCAATGATTGAAATCATACCCTGATAACCAAAGTTAACCAGGAATGCATCCGGTTTGTGTACGAATTCGGCTAATTGAGATTCCAGATATTCATGACGGGAAGTCTGACCGCTCATCATCCGGGCTCCCATCGGGTAAGCCAGGCCCCATTTCTGAGCTGCTTCGGCATCTGCTTTGCGTACTTCCGGGTCGTTTGCCAGACCAATGTAGTTGTTCAGGCTCCAGTTTAACACTTCTTTGCCACGGAACATCATCCGGGGACCAATTTCTCCCTCTAATTTGGGAAATGCAAAATAGCCGTGTGCTTCTTTGGCATACTGGCCAATGTTACCTCTTTGTTTTTTTACTCTTTCAAAAATGTCCACGTCGATAGTATTTTGAAAATTTGTATCTTCTGATTTAACCTGACAAAGGTAGTAAAATAAGGTAAAAAAGTAAGAATGAAACGGCTAAAAATTAGAATATTGGGTATAAGTACTTAGGGAAGGACAGGTTCAAGTGCCGGAAGATTGGGGAAAAAACAGAATGTAAAAAAGAGTTTTATCTATTAATAATTCTGAAACATGACGATGAATGTAAAGTTTTTATTTGATACTTTTTACTTTTTACTTTTTTCATCTATCTTTGCATGATGTAAAAAAGCATTTTTAATAAAGGATGCTTTGAGCAGAAAGTCGAAGGAGATAATGACTGCCGGCAGATGGGTAAACAACAGAGACTATATAAGGATGATTACAAAAGCGTTCATTGTATGAAGAAATTTTTGGTTTTTTTACTGGTAGTTGTTTTGCTGGCTTCTTGCGGGGAATATCAGAAGTTGTTGAAAAGTGAAGACTATCAGTTGATTTATAAGAAGGCAATTGAATATTATAATAAGGGCGATTACCAGCGTGCCCAGAATTTGCTGGAGGGTATCCGGACGGTATTCAGCGGAACAAGTAAGGCGCAGAATATTGCTTACTACCGTGCTTTTTGTAGTTATAATCTGAGAGATTATGAGATTGCCGCCAGTTTATTCCGGCAATTTATCAAGACTTATCCGGAAAGTTCATTTGCCGAAGAATGCCTTTTTATGGTAGGTTTTTGTGATTACAAGGCTTCTCCCAAGCCTCGTCTGGACCAGCAGGTGACAGATAAGGCGTTGGCTGAATTTCAGTTGTACCTGAATCGGTATCCGAATAGTACACGGAAAGAAAAAATCAATGGCTATATGGATGAAATGAGGGATAAACTTTCTTATAAAGCTTACCTGAGTGCCAAGAATTATTTCCAGCGTGAATATTATAAATCGGCGGCTATCAGTTTGCAAAATTGTCTGAAAGATTTTCCGGGTTCAAAATACCGGGAGGAAGTGATGTATATGCTGTTTGTTTCCAAATACGAAATGGCAGTGAATAGTGTGGAGGAAAAAAAACTGGAACGTTATAATAATGCTCAGGAAGAGTATTATTATTTTGCAGATGAATATCCGAATAGTAAATATGCGGATGACATAGAGAAAAAGTATGAGGCAATCAACCGTTTTCTGGAAGATTACAAATATGAGGAGTAATCCGGAAAATGTTTTTTATGGGAAAAAATCAATTTAAACAAGAATAATCGATATGGTAGATTTTAAAAAAGTAAAGGCACCTAATAACACCATTACCCGTAATCCGGCTGTTTTAGCTGCGAAAGCTGATAATAATATTTATGAGGCAGTGGCTGTTATTGCCAAAAGATCCAATCAGATTGCTGTTGAAATGAAAGAGGAACTGAGCCGTAAGCTTCAGGAGTTTGCTTCTTATACGGATAATTTGGAAGAAATTTTTGAAAATCGTGAACAGATTGAAATTTCCAAGTTTTATGAACGTATTCCGAAGCCGGTGTTGATTGCAACGCAGGAATTTGAAGACGGACAGATTTATTTCCGGAACCCGGCTGCAGAAAAAAAGCCGGTCTCTAAAAAAGACTAACGGGAGCCGCTTTCGGGCGGCTTTTTTTGTTTTACAATTGCTGAGTCACTAAGTTTTATTTGCATATTTTCAGTTTATGCGCGGAAAACATATTATAATCGGAGTAACCGGTAGTATTGCGGCTTATAAAGTTGCGGCACTGGTGCGTTTGTTGGTGAAAGAAGGTGCGGAGGTTAAGGTGGTCATGACTGAATTGGCCAAACAGTTTATCACTCCTTTGACGATGGCTACTTTGTCGAAGCATCCGGTGATGGTGGAATTTTATAATCCGGAGAACGGCGATTGGCACTCGCATGTGGATATGGGGCTCTGGGCTGATTTGTATTTGATTGCTCCGGCTACGGCAAATACCATCGGGAAGATGGCACATGGAATTGCCGATAATCTTTTGCTGACAACTTACCTTTCGGCAAAGTGTCCGGTGATGGTTGCTCCGGCAATGGATTTGGATATGTACCGGCATGCGGCGACACAGCGTAATCTGGATATTCTGAGGGAATACGGAAATCTGATTATAGAACCGGCAGAAGGGGAGTTAGCCAGTGGATTGACCGGAAAAGGACGCATGGCAGAGCCGGAAGAGATTGTCTGTTATATCCGGCATTATTTTGATGTTTCGCGGGAGTTGACCGGAAAGAAAGTGTTGGTGACGGCCGGTCCCACTTATGAGAAAATAGACCCGGTGCGTTTTATTGGTAATTATTCCACGGGTAAGATGGGGTTTGCTTTGGCGGAAGAGTTTGCCAACCGGGGAGCAGAGGTTATTCTGGTGGCTGGTCCCGTTACTTTAGCGGCTGTACATCCGGCTATCCGGCGGATTGACGTGGAATCTGCAGCTCAAATGTATGAACAGGTAATGGCTCAGGCTCCGGACTGCGACGTGGTGGTTTCCTGTGCTGCGGTGGCTGATTTTACTCCTTTGGAGCGGGCTGGTACGAAGATGAAGCGGGGAAGTGAGCAGTTGGTGCTGGAATTGCAGCCGACTCAGGATATTGCAGCTGCATTGGGAAGGCTGAAAAAGGCCGGACAAGTGCTGGTCGGTTTTGCTTTGGAAACTAATGATGAAATAGTCCATGCTATTCAGAAATTGCATAAAAAAAATCTGGATCTGATTGTGTTGAATAGCCTGAAGGATGCACATGCTTGTTTCGGTTATGATACGAATAAAGTGACGATGATTGACCGGGATGAACAAGAATATCATTATGAATTGAAGACGAAACAGGCAGTTGCCGGAGATATAGCAGACCGGGTGGTAAAAATGATTTGTTGATTTAAATGTCTGAAAATTTTTGCGTGTTAAATTTTTTATATACTTTTGAGTTCTGATATGAAGTCAGATCAATTACATAAGATGCTATCCGGTCCTGTCACTGAGCATTTCAGACAGATTGGCCGATTTATTTATAAAGTATTAAAAAACCAACATTGTCGTTAGACTTGTTGGTTTTTTTTTGCAATGTTCTGGCGTACCGTTTGGGAATTTATCATTAAATATAACGATATGAATACACACAGCTTAGTATCTATTGAAGATTACACGAAAGAAGAGATTCTGGAAGTCCTGAAACTGGCTTCGGAGTTTGAGGCAAATCCTAATCAGCGTTTGTTGGAAGGCAAGGTGGTGGCCTCTTTGTTTTTTGAGCCTTCTACCCGTACCCGTTTGAGTTTTGAAACGGCTATTAACCGTTTGGGCGGACGTATTATCGGGTTTACGGATGCTTCTTCTTCGAGTGTGACGAAAGGAGAGACGCTGAAGGATACCATTAAGATGGTGGATAATTATGCGGATTTGATTGTGATGCGTCATCCGGTGGAAGGTGCAGCCCGTTATGCCAGCGAGGTGGCTGTTCATCCGATTCTGAATGCCGGGGATGGTGCTAATCAGCATCCTTCGCAGACGATGCTGGATTTGTATTCTATTTATAAGACGCAGGGTACGCTTGAAAATCTGAATATTTGTATGGTGGGTGACCTGAAGTATGGCCGGACGGTTCACTCTTTGCTGCAGGCGATGAGTCATTTTCATCCGACTTTCCATTTTGTAGCTCCGGAGTCTTTGCAAATGCCTGATGCTTATAAGTTGCATCTGAAGGAATTGAACATTCCTTATTATGAACATACGGAATTGGATGAAGTGATTGCCAAAGCCGATATTTTGTATATGACGCGGGTACAGCGTGAACGGTTTGCCGATCCTTTGGAATATGAGAAGGTGAAGAATGTATATATTTTGCGGAATGCGATGTTGGCTCACGCGAAGGAGAATATGCGCATTTTGCATCCTCTGCCCCGTGTGAATGAAATTGATGTGGATGTGGATGAGAATCCGAAAGCTTATTATTTTGAACAGGCCCGTAATGGGGTGTATGCCCGTCAGGCTATTATCTGCAAGGCTTTGGGATTGAAATGATTTACAATTTAAATGATTTTTGTTATGGCTAAGAAAGAGTTACAAGTAAGCGCAATAGAAAACGGGACAGTGATTGACCACATTCCTGCTGATAAATTGTTTGATGTGATTAATGTCCTCGGACTTGCATCAATGGAGAATGCAATGACTTTAGGTACTAATCTGAAAAGTACGAAGTTGGGCAGGAAGGCTATTATCAAGATTTGGGATAAGTTTCTGGAGGATGATGAGGTGAATAAACTGGCTTTGGTTGCTCCTTCCGCTAAGATTAATATTATCCGGGATTATGATGTGGTGGAGAAAAAGAAAGTGAATGTTCCGGAACGGGTGGAAGGTATTGTCAAATGTATGAATCCGAAGTGTATCACGAATCATGAAAAAGTCCGGACTAAGTTTGCTGTGGTAAATGCTTCTCCGATTGTCCTGAGATGTCATTATTGCGAAAAACTGACAGACCAGGAGCATATGGAAATGAATTGATGAATCGTTTTGTTTTTAGCCGTTTCTTCCGGAACTTGGTCCGGGAGAAACGGTTTTATTTAGGATGTTTGTTGGGTGGAACAATATGTATTGAAGTATTTATTGTATAAAAATTTCCAGAATTTCTGCTTCTTTTCCTTTTTGAGGTATCAGAAAGAGGTTTTTCAGGCAGGCCGGAATAAGAATTGTTTCGCCTTTGTTGACTTGCACGGTCTGGTCGGTGTCATAAACGATGTGGAATGAACCGTTGAGACACATGTAGATGACAAAAGAATCCAGGTCGATGTAGTCTTTTTCAATCTCCCGGTTGAATTTCAGGTAGTTTGTTGTGAAATAGTCACAGTTAACGAGTTGTTCCGTGTGATTTTCATGCTGATGGTAATGAATGGCATGTTGTCTTTGTGCATTGTAGTTGATTACATCTGTGGCCAGTTCGGTGTGTAGTTCCCGGGTATTTCCGTTTTTATCGCGTCTGTCATAATCGTAAATACGGTAAGTAATGTCGGATGTCTGCTGGATTTCGGCAATAAAGCAACCTTTACAGATGGCATGGACAGTACCTGCCGGTATAAAAAAGCAGTCTCCTTTTTTGACTTTTTCTGTATTCAGTAATTCGGGTAAGGTATTGTTATGGAGTCTTTCCAGGTACTCTTCTTTTGTTGTATCGTGTTTGAAACCCATGATTAATCCTGCTTCCGGTTCGGCGTCGAGCAGATACCACATTTCGGTTTTTCCGTAGGCATTGTGTCTTTCTTTTGCAGTGGTATCATCGGGGTGAACCTGTATGGACAGATTGTCCCGGGCATCGATGAATTTGATTAATAGCGGAAATTCTATACCGAATTTTTCATAAATTTTATCTCCGACCAAGTCTCCCATATATATTTCAACCAATTCCTCGAGGGTGTTTTCTTCCAATGGCCCTTCGGAAACTACGGAAATGTTATCTTGTACGCCTGATATTTCCCAACTTTCTCCAATAGAGGATTTTACTTGTGGATTTTCGCTTTTGCCGGCCAGTTTATTTCCTCCCCAGATAGTTTGTTTGAGGATGGGTTTGAATTTAAGAGGATATAGCATAACTTTGGTATAAAAATTGTAATTCTGCAAAGATATAAATAAAAATGTATCTCTGTACAGAGGTGAGAATATGGGCAGGGAAGAGGATGGAAAGGAAAAAATTATAAATTTAAAAGACATAATGGAGATGATGAAAAAGTGGCTGATTGTTGTTTGTGTGGCCGGGTTGTTGGGAGCTTGTAAAGATGACGGCCGGGATGATACTATTTTGGATATGTCCCTTCTGACGGGTAAAGACTGGTATTATAATGGCTGGCTGGGTGATAGGGATAGTTATGATACCGGGGATTTGCTGGAGGTTGTTCGTTTTGAAAAGGGGGGAACCCTTAAAAATATTGATTTTAGCGGGCGGCGGGAGTATATTGTCGGGGAATGGTTTACGGATGCGGATAATCGGATTACTTTGGCATATACGGATGGGAAAAAGACCGTCTGGAATGTGCAACATAGCGGAAACGATTATATCCGGGCAATTGTTAATGCTCAGGGTGTCCGGGAATATACGACCGAACCGGATTATTTGGGTGAACTTACGGCGGATGTTTTTTTCGTGAATGAGTATAATGCTGAAAGTTTGCACGATACCCGTATTGGTGCCGATGTTCGCGGAAATATAAATATCCGGGAAGGACAGTTGTTATTGGCTGACGGTAACCGGGTGGCTTTGGAAAATTATGAATATTACTGGTCTGAAAGCGATTTCATTGATGCGGGCCTTTTCAATAAAGCCCGGGAGGTCCGTTTTTATTTGCGTATTGGAAAAAATAATCCGGTGAAGTTAAGAGATTCTTTGTATTCTGATAAGTTGCCGGAGCGTACATTTGCAGAAACGAATCTGAATGTGAATGAAAGGAACGGAGCAATCCGTGTGACTTGGAAGCCTTATCCGGAGGATGATGTATATTATCGGGTAGAGGTCTTGCCGGGGGATATGAAACTGACTGATTCTTATTTTATCAGTCGGGTACAGAATGCCGGGAGCAATGTTTTGGAGCTGACATCTACTACAGCCGGAGAGGTGAACCGGCTTAGGGAGTTGCGTTCCGGTGAGACTTATGTCGTTCGTTTGACTGCTTTGTTATATGAGCCGGGCATTGATCCCTGGAATAATAATTATGGGTATGCCAATGTGCAAGCGGTTGCTTATTTTACAAAAAAATTTCAGAAAGAATAGAGTTTCCGGGAAGGGACAGAAAATAATGAATCAAGGTTTGTGCCAGCAATTCCGGTTGGTCTCTGTGAAGAAAGTGGCTCGCTCCGGGGAGTGTCCGGATTTCTGCAGCCGGAAATAAGTTTGAAATAGAAGAAAGGTCGTGACCGGTAATGTATTCTGAATTTTCTCCCCGGATAAAAAGAATGGGGAAGGGATAATTTTGCCGGTTGTAGGATACGGGCCAGTCCAGAATGTCTTGGTTATTTTTTTGTATGGCTTCTGTGTTTATTTTCCACCGGAAGCCGATGCTTGTTTTATCTAAGTTTTTGAATACTATCTGACAGAGTTCTTCGGAAGGGAGTTTTTGCCGGATGGCAGTATGTATTTCCTCCCGATGCTGATAGAAACCTGGGGAAATATTGGTCATCGTTTCCAAAAGGTCTTGGTGTATAGAATGAGGAAATGACAGATATGGTTTTGGGGCTATGTCTAAAATTGCTGCTTTTGCTGCGATTTGCGGTTTTTTTAACAATAATAACATCAGTGCCTTGCCTCCCATGGAATGTCCTGCAATAAAGGGTTTCCGGGGCAGATGCAGGGAGGTGATGAATATTGAAAGGTCCCGGCTCAGGTCTTCATAACTATGTTCGGGAGAATGAGGAGAATGACCGTGATTTCTGAAATCCGGAAGAATTACATGAAAATAGTCAGCCAGTAGTCCGGCAACAGTCAGCCAGTTGTCGGAAGCTCCCCATAGTCCATGCAGAAGGATTAGGGGCGGGTTGTCCGGATTTCCTTTTTCTCTGTAAAATAGTTGCATAATTTCAAGGTTTACAATTAAAAAATGCTACCGATAAAGATAGCATTTTTCAGAATTATTTTCCAAAGGTTGTCCTAAACGTTGTTCGGACAACCTTGTGGTATTTTAGTCTTTCAATTTGGCTTTCAGGAATTCCCGGTTCAGACGTGCAATGTGGGCAATGGAAATGCTTTTCGGGCATTCCATTTCACAGGCTCCTGTATTGGTACAGTTTCCGAATCCGAGTTCGTCCATTTTAGCCACCATGGCTTTTGCCCGGCGTGCAGCCTCAATTTTTCCCTGAGGTAACAGAGCCAGTTGGGAAACTTTTGCTGCGACGAACAACATTGCCGAAGAGTTTTTACAAGTAGCGGCACAAGCTCCGCAACCGATACATGCGGCAGCGTCCATGGCTTCTTCCGCTTTGTCGTTGGCAATGGGTATAGCATTGGCATCGGGTACTCCGCCGGTGCTGACAGACACATAACCTCCGGCTTGCAGGATTTTGTCATAAGCTTTCCGGTCTACAATTAAGTCTTTGATTACCGGAAAAGCACCGCAACGCCAGGGTTCGATGGTTATTGTTGCTCCTTCTTCAAAACGCCGCATGTGCAACTGACAAGTGGTAACATCGTCGTCTGGTCCGTGTGCCCGTCCGTCGATAAATAAACTGCAGGTACCGCAGATACCTTCACGGCAATCGTGGTCGAATGCTACAGGTTCTTCGTTTTGTGTAACCAATTGTTCATTTAAAATGTCCAGCATTTCAAGGAATGAAGTGCCGGTTGAAATGTTGTGGACTTTATAAGTCTTAAACTCGCCTTTGGATTTGGCGTCTTTTTGCCGCCAGATCTTCAGTGTCAGTTCTTTTAATATTTTATCTGCCATAATTTTTACAATTTACCAAATTATTTATAAGAACGTTGAGTAAGTTGGATATTTTCGAACACCAATTCTTCTTTATGGAGTTCCGGAGCTTTGTCTTCTCCCTGATATTCCCATACAGAAACATATTTGAAATGTTCATCATCCCGTTGTGCTTCACCTTCGGAAGTCATGGATTCAACCCGCAGGTGTCCTCCGCAGGATTCGTTCCGGTCAAGGGCATCGTGAGCCATCAAGTCTGCCAGCTCAATGAAGTCTGCTACGCGGGCTGCTTTTTCCAGTTCGTTGTTCATTGCTGTAAATTCACCGGTTACACGCAGGTCTTTGTAGAAATCTTTTTTCAATTCGGCAATCAGTTCAATTGCTTTTTTCAGACCTTCCGCATCACGGGCCATTCCGATATATTCCCACATGATGTGACCTAATTCTTTGTGGAAGTGGTCGGGAGATTTGCTTCCTTTTATGTCATATAGATGGCGTAAACGGTCGGTAACGTGTTTTTCAGCTTCGTCGAATTCTTTTGTATTGGTATTGACTTTCGGACTCTGAATTTCTTTTGCCAGATAATCGCCGATGGTATACGGCAGGATGAAATATCCGTCAGCCAGTCCTTGCATTAAAGCAGAAGCTCCCAGACGGTTTGCACCGTGGTCGGAGAAATTACATTCACCGATTGCGTACAATCCCGGAATGGTGGTCATCAGGTTATAGTCTACCCATAGTCCTCCCATGGAATAGTGGATAGCCGGATAAATCATCATTGGGTTATGGTAGGGGTCAACGGCTGTGATTTTTTCATACATCTGAAACAAATTGCCATATCGTTTTTCGATTGTGTCGCGTCCCAATTGTTCAATGGCGTATTTAAAATCCAGGAATACGGCCTTACCGGTATTGTTCACACCGTAGCCTGCATCGCATCTTTCTTTGGCAGCACGTGAAGCAACATCGCGCGGAACCAGGTTTCCGAATGCCGGATAGCGGCGTTCCAGATAAAAATCGCGGTCTTCGTCCGGAATGTCGTTCGGGTGTTTCGTACCTGCCTGTAACGCCTGGGCGTCTTCAATTTTTTTCGGAACCCATACACGGCCGTCATTACGCAAGGATTCGGACATCAGGGTGAGTTTGCTTTGCTGGTCGCCATGTACCGGAATACAGGTCGGGTGAATTTGTACGAAACAGGGATTACCGAACATAGCTCCTTTTTTGTAAGCCTGCCATGCTGCACTTCCGTTACATCCCATAGCATTGGTGGACAGGAAGAAAACATTTCCGTAACCTCCGGTTGCCAGAACAACGGCGTGAGCACCGAACCGTTCGATTTTACCCGTAACCAGGTCGCGTGCGATTACCCCCCGCGCTTTTCCGTCAACGATTACCACATCAAGTACTTCATGACGGTTGTACATTTTTACTTTTCCATTCTGGATTTGACGATTCATGGCACCGTAGGCCCCCAACAGCAACTGTTGTCCGGTTTGTCCCCGGGCATAGAATGTACGGCTTACCAATGCGCCACCGAATGAACGGTTGGCCAGTAAACCGCCGTATTCACGGGCAAAAGGTACGCCCTGAGCAACGCATTGGTCAATGATTTCATTACTAACTTCTGCAAGACGGTATACGTTGGCCTCGCGGGCACGATAGTCGCCTCCCTTGATGGTTTCATAGAACAAACGGAATACAGAGTCGTTGTCGTTCGGGTAGTTTTTGGCAGCATTGATACCTCCCTGTGCGGCAATAGAGTGTGCACGGCGGGGAGAATCCTGGTAGCAGAATGCGGTTACGTTATATCCCAGTTCTGCCAGACTTGCAGCAGCAGACCCTCCGGCTAATCCGGTTCCGACAACGATAATATCCAGTTTCTTTTTATTGGCCGGGCTGACAACACCAATGTGGGCTTTGTGGTTTGACCACTTGTCTTTTAACGGTCCGGCAGGTATTTTTGCATCTATAACTGACATAGTAATTATTTTTAGATTTTAACTTAAAGATTGTGTTGCATTCCTTAACTGATTACCGGATTCAATTGCCGAATACCATGAAGTACAAAGGAATGATACTGAAACCTACTGCGAATAGGAATGCAAAGAAATAAGCGACGCATTCCAGCCGTTTTCTCCAGATGTCATTGGAAAAACCGATGGTCTGGAATGCTGACCAAAAGCCGTGGGTGATGTGTAATCCCAGCATAATGGCAGCAATGATGTAAATGATTCCGTAAACCGGTTGCATCAGAATAGTACTTACAAATTCATAGTGGTCAGTGATATTACCGAATTTGAAGTTGAACCATACCGTAGCAATGTGCAGTGCCAGGAAAGCCAGTACCAAGGCTCCCAGAATATACATGTTCCGGGATGGCCATGTACAATTTTGTGACTGATTGCGTTTAGCGTACTTTGCGGGCCGGGCTTTTTGGTTTTGGATGGTCAATATACTTGCCCAGATAATGTGGACGATAAAGCCGAGAGCCAACACAGGTTCTATTACCTTAATGAAAGGCAGGGCCATAAAGTCGCATCCGGCGTTGAATGCCTCCGGACTGACCAGCAATAGTAAGTTCACGGTGAGGTGAACACACAGGAATAAAATCAGAAAAAGTCCTGATAAACTCATGATGACCTTTTTCCCGATTGAAGAAGTCAAAAAATTACTCATAATTTGTTCTGTTTATTAATAATTGATATTGATTTTTCAATATGTGCAAAAGTATCCATTTTCCTTGAATATTATCCTATTTTTGTATATTAGAATGATTCTAAATTCGGAATTTTTTCCGTAATCAATCCGGGAGTTTGGGGGAGGTGTTTATCTGGTCATAAATGACTTCCTGAATGCAGGTGCGTATGTTTTGTTCGGATAATTTTGAGTTAAATTCGTTGGGGTAAGTCCTGTTGGACATGAATATGTATATCAGGTTGTTATCGGGGTCGCACCAGGCCATAATGCCGGTGAATCCGGTATGTCCGTAGCTGCTAAGCGGGGAGAGTTTGCATACGGGACTGATTTTTGTTGTGTCGGGTTCTGGTTTGTCGAATCCCAGACCTCTTCTGTTTTGCGGAAAGGTGTTATTCTGGCAGGTAAATGTTTGGATGGTTTCCGGGGAGAGGTAATATTCGCCTCCGTAGCTGCCTTTGTTCAGATACATCTGGAGTATTTTTGCCAGGTCTTCTGCTGTGGAGAATAGTCCGGCATGACCGGCAATTCCTCCTAACAGGGCTGCTACCGGGTCGTGTACACTTCCTTTTATTTCTGTTTTCCGGTATAGTTTGTCGTTGGAGGAAGGGACTATTCGTGAGTTAGGCAATCTTTCGGCAGCCTTGAAATCTGTATTGTACATTCCGAGCCGGTTATAAAAGTTATCTTTGCAGTATCGGCTGATATTCTGACCTGAAATTTCTTCTACAGCATATTTTAACAGAATGAATCCGAGGTCGCTGTATACATAGTTTTTTTGAGGGGCTAGCGGGGTGTTCAGAATGGTATGTAGAATGGTGTCCTGATAAGCGGGGAACATATGTAAGCCGGGGGACAGCATTTTATAGCCTTCACGCTGGGTATTGGAGATGGTGCTGTCTTTGAACTGGTAATTCACATTGGCATAGAGATGGTCTTTCAGGCGGAGGGTGTTATGGGGAGTTTTCCGGTTGGAAAACAGCGGACCCGGGAGAGACTTTTTATTGATAGCATCGGTAAAAAAGGGAATAAAAGATTTTAGTCCGGCGTTGTGGCACAATATTTCTCTGACTGTGATTTCTTTTTTATCTGTGTTTTCAAGAGCTGTATAGTATTCGGATAAAGGGCTGTCGAGGTTTATCCGCTTTTCGTCATATAGTTTCATCAGGGCGGGCAGAGTAGCTGTGATTTTGGTAACCGAAGCAATGTCATAAATATCATTGGCGGAATTTGGTTTTTCTTTCTGATAGGTATGAAATCCGAAAGCTTTGTTGTAAATAATAGTTTCGTTTTTGGCAATCAGAACCTGGCAACCCGGGGTTGCTTTGTTTTTTATTGCCGAGATACAGATACTGTCAATGAGTAATAATTTTTTCGAAGATATGAGGCAAGTTTCCGGAGAATCGTAACCCAATCGGTTTTTAGGCGTGCAGATGCCTGTACCTGCCGGATATGCGGTATTAATGCTTACTGGTAAGCGGCCGTTTACGGCAACTCCGCCGAAAATACTTTGAGCAGCGTATTGCCGGGCATTAAGTTGATTTTCATATGAAATCAAAACAGCGTCTAATGGCAGAGATATGTATTTTTGTACTCCGTAGGGAATAGCCGGATGACAAAATATGATGCGTTTGCCGGCCAGTGTTTTCAGCAGTTTTTCCAGAGAAGCGGAATAACCAAATTGTTTCCGTGAAGAATTGTTCCCAGCGTTGTTGTATATAATGATGCAATTATAGTTTTTAAGTTTTTGTTGCCAGGTTTTGATTTCTTCTTCCGATAAATTCCGTTTGGAGGTAAAGTGACTGATATTGGCATAATGGTTCAGGGTTGTCTGGAAATTATTGATTTCTTCTCCGCCGAAATTCAGGCTGGCAATCCGGAGAGTATCCAGTCGTTTCAGAGGAAGCAATGAGTCGTTGTTTTTCACGAGTGTCAGAGCTTCCCGGTATAATTGTTGTTTTAGTGCGTGGTCCTGTGGAGTATTTATTCGTGACCATAAACCCGGGGCTTCTGACGGAAAACGATTGGGCAGGGCATAATTGTATTTTGCCATAAGTATTTTATGGCATTTTTCGTTGATTAGTTTTTCAGTAATCAAACTGTCTGTAATGGCTTTTTTGATGGCTGGCACAGCTTTTTCCAGATTTTCAGGAAATAACAGAATGTCATTTCCGGCTAATAGTGCTTTTACTTCGGCTTCTCCCGGCGCAGAAGTGGTGGTTACACCCTTCATGTTCATGGCATCTGTGAAACAGAGGCCTGTAAAGTGCAGGTCTTTTTTCAATAAACCGTCAATGATGAGAGGAGACAAGGAGGCCGGGATACCGCTGGAATCCAATGCCGGAACGCTTAGGTGTGAAGTCATAACCGCCGGGACTCCGGCTTCTATCAGTGCGCGGTAAGGGGATAATTCTGTGGAATACAGGCGGCTGCGTGAATGAGGGAGTATGGGTAATGTGTGGTGGGAATCTTTGTCGGTATCTCCGTGGCCGGGAAAATGTTTGACTACGGGCAGGACGTTCCGGGACAGGGAGCCTTTCATATAGAGAATGGCTTTCCGGGATACCTCTTTGGGGTCTTCACTGAATGATCGGATGCCGATTACCGGGTTCTTCGGATTGTTATTGATGTCGACAACCGGAGCGAAGTTTATATGTACACCGAGTTCTTGGCAATGCCGGGCAATCGTTGCTCCCAAGGTATAAATGAGGCTATCGTTCCGTATGGCACCGATGATTCCCATTTTAGGAAATTCCATGGCGTTTTTCAGACGCCATCCTGCTCCGTGTTCTGCGTCCAGACCGATGAGGAGGGGATATTTAGCTGCTTTTTGATACCGGTTTGTCAGCCTGACCTGCCGGTCGGGAGTTCCCTGAAAAAAAATTAATCCGCCGATGTGGTGTTTTACTATTTGTTTTTCCAGCTCTGATTCGTATTTTTCATTTTGGTTACTGTAAGCTGCAACCATAAATAATTGTCCTATTTTTTCATCCAGTGTCATCCGGGAGAGTATGGAATCGGCCCAGGCTTCCGGGTGTGGGACAGAGTTGGCAGATACAGTGTATTTACCGGATATAAACAATGGAAACAAACAAGCAATTCGGAGCAGGATTTTCATAATGTAAGTTTTTCAAATGAACTCCATTCAATAAACAACTATGCAAAATTATAAAAAAGAAAGGGCTTCATTTAAAATGAAGCCCCCTTGTATTGTCTAAGAATTGTTAAATTATTTCAACATTTCAGCAATTTTGGCTTTTAAAGCATCGCCTCTCAGGTTTTTAGCTACGATAACATTGTTTTCGTCCAGGACTACCATGTGAGGAATACCGTTTACGGCATATAATTGTGCAGCTTCATTGGCCCATCCTTTCAGGTCGGAAACATGCTTCCAGGTCAGTTTATCCTCTTCAATTGCTTTCAACCATGCTTCTTTGTTGTTATCCAGAGATACACCCAAAATTTCAAGTCCTTTCGGATGATATTCTTTGTAGATTTTTACAACGTTCGGATTTTCACCCCGGCACGGACCACACCAAGAGGCCCAGAAGTCAATAATTTTCACTTTACCCTTGATAGAATGCATAGATAACGGTTTTCCGTCCGGGGTATTCAGGGTGAAATCAGGAGCAACCTGGCCAACTGCTACAGCAGACAGATTTTTAATTCTCTCTGCAATTTTTTGTCCTGGTTCACTTGTCTGTGCATTCGGCCCCAGGTTTTTAAATTGTTTGTCGAGTTCTTCTGCATCCATACCGCCCATTCTATTGCTGAGGATAAATGCAGCGGCATAAGTGTCTGCGTTAGCTTTTATCAATGCTTCTTGTTTTGCATTTGCCTCTGTGCCCAATTTTTCAAATTGTTGGCTCAACTGTCTGATTTTTGCAGTGTCGTGGGTCTGAGCGGCAGCACTATACTCTTTGTAAAGTTCCGATTGAGCTGTTCTGGCAGCCTGGTTGATGGCTGTGTATTCATTGATTAATTGTTGATTTGTAGAACCTTCTACTTTGGTTTCCATCGGATTAGTCAGATTGATGACAGCCGTATAATCGGCATTTTCCAATATAACCGGTAATCCCATTCTTTTTCCTTCGATACCAAGATATGCACTGGTGGTATTGGCAACATTACCCGTCAGTACGAATTTGCCGTCAGTGATAGCGGCCTTTGCAAGAGTATCTACGTTTTTTCCGGTATTTTTTGCCAGATATACGTTACCTGTCTGTTCTCCTTCTACAGTTCCGTTTATTGTAAATTTCGGAGTAGAAACGCATGCTGCCAGGGAGAATGCTATAGCAGCAGCCGGAAATAAAATTTTCTTCATTGTTTTCTGAATTTATGATAAAAATTAACAAATACAAAGGTAGCTATAAAAAATAATAAAACGATGCGTAAGCATCGTTTCTGTAATGTTAATGTTTAGTTAATCTTTCGTTTCATGAACCACAATTCTTTGAAAGCAATGTTGACCCGGAGTTTTGCGTATTTTTCCTGAATCAATCCATTTTTTTCTGTGCCCCGGATACCCAGGTCAAAGGCAATTCCCAAAAGTAGCTCTCCGGCTCTTTGTGAGATGAAAGGAATCTGGGTTCCGAAAGTAACACCATAGGTATCCACATTGGTTTCTTTCAGTTGTATTTCCGATTTTATGAAATAACCTCCCAGCATATATCTGTTGCGTTGCCACCAAAAGCGGCCATATTCTTCAGGTGTCCATGAGATTCCGGCATTTACTTTGTGGTAATCTTTTAATTGTTGGTTGATTTTAAATTCTTCGTAAACGGACATCTTGTGGAAAGTATAGTCGGCGGCAGCCTGCCATTTGTTTTTAAATTGGTAATTAAAGCCACTGATAATCCGGAAAGGGTATTTGATGTATCCCCGCCTGAGGATTTCATCATCAAGCGTTGTGGAGTTTCCGCTGGAGGAATTAACTTTGTATGAAATAAATTCTTTTTTGGCCGTTAATTTCTGGGTGAAATTCATGCTTGTTCCCAGTGCGAGGAGGGATTTGGGTGAGAGTTTGAACTGGTATTGTACGCCCGGTGTAAACAGGAAATCGCGTATTCTGTTATTTTCGCTGGTCCGGATATAAAAACTGTTTTCAATTTCTGCGGTTAGGGTTTGCCGCTTTTCAATTTTTCCGAATACATAGGAAAAGTTAGTCCCTATAGCAAAGTTCTTGTATTTCCATCCGAATCCGGCATAAATATCATTCAGACCTCCTTCTCCGGAAATGTTCTGGTTGAATTTGCCGCTGACGCTGCCGGAAATGGAATAAGAATAGAACAAATCGTATCCGATGTCTGATTTTTCTGTAAATCCGAATGAAAAATACAAGTTGCGGTACAGTCGCAAAGCCATACTTAAGTTAGCATTCTGAGCAACCCGGTAGTCCGCACTTTTTTTATGGGTGGAAATGTGAGCATATTCACCGGTTATTCCCAATTGAAAATAGAATCGGTTACTATCCAGAGCAGTATAAGAGGCCGGATTTAAGAAATTGATATTTTTGTTGTCCCGCATAGCTGCCGACACTCCTCCCATTGCGGTATAAGGGCTGTTATTGGCAGGCAAAAGTCCTATGCCGTAAATAGAATACGGGGAACCTACATTTTCCTGGGCATAAACATTCAGGAACACAATGGGCAAAAGCAGGCTGAGAATGATTCTTTTTATCATAGTATCAGATTGAATTCCGGTTATTTATATTTAGCATAATAAACCCTCAGTATTGGTGCTTCCAGAATGACCATTTGGTCAAAAGATATACCTTTACTGGAATAGCCGTCGTTGGGGACGCTCAGCAGTATTTGCTGGCCTTGATTGGTTGGAGGTGCGGCACTGAGATTCTGGTAATATTCCGTCATGTCGAAGATATAACGGGTATCATCCGTATTCTGGTCATTTTTCACCAATACTCCCGTTACGGTCGACTTGCTGTTGTTATAGAGCAAACCTGTAAATTCGTTCAGGTCGTTGGTGGTGTATACATTGATAGTGTTAGGCGGAGCAATAGGGTTATTGTACATAAAATCCGGTTTGATTTCAAGTTGGGCTTTGATGATGGTCATGTATTTGTCGTAACGCGGAGCTTCAGGTAAGGTCAGTTTGGTCATATATCCGCACAGTCCCTGAGTGAAAGCTACTTTTGCTTCTTCAAAAGTTACTTCCTGTTCCTGGTCGGTAAGGGATTGGAATGTCGTTGTCGGAGTGTTGATGATTTGGTTGTATTGATATTCTTTTTGGGTGAGCGGAAAGCGCAATGTGCTCGATGTTCCGTTTACAGAGTAATGGAATTGCATATACAAACTGTCGCTGAGGGCGTGAATTGTCATCAGGCAATTGTTGTCCGGATGTGCGACGATTGCCAGACCTTTAAAGTATTGGAGAAAATTGTAGTATGAAAAATTGCCTGTTGTCCCGGAATCATAAATATCGTCTTCTTTATTCCGCCGGTACATCATTCGTTCAAACAGGTCTTCCCCTACTTCCTGGTCTATTTTAAAGTGGGCTTTAGCCAGATTTGAACGGAAAGGATAGAATTCGGTAGATGCCAGTAATTTTCCTTTATTTATCGGTTGCGTATTATAGTAAAAAGCATCATCGTCATAGTTTAATTCGGGAAATTCTTTCAGTTGGTAGAGGTCAAATTTCTGTAATTTGACATTGTAGAGAGTGTCGCCCCAAAGGTTGCCTGCATAGGTAAAATTGAGGGTCATGGAATCAAGCACCGCATTATTCGGAAGCGTCAGAACTGTGGATGGGGCTACCTGAAAACAAGGTGTTGCAACAGTTGTGCCACTGTATTCATCTTCGTATTTTCCCATCACCAGTTGTGTGATATACTCGGAGGGATGTAGTCCGCATGAAGTGATAAAAGAGTCTGCTTTTATCGTTGCTGTATTGCTTATCGTAATACTTTCTTCTCCGATATAATTGTTATTGTTAATCATCTCCTGGCCAATGGTTGCCAGGTCGTTATTGCAGGCGCATACCAAACAAATCAGACCTGATATAAAAGCAATGATTCTCAACATATCTATTCTTATAATTTTATTAATCCGGTGCGAAGATAAAGTTATTTTCTAAAAATACCTTCACGGAAATCCATTTTCTTGGAGAATAGCAAGGACTTAACCTATGATAAGGTAATTTATGATTTGGATGCCTTTGTTAAAAATACATAATCATGTATTCTTTTTTATTTTAAATATTGTTTCGCTTGGAATTATAGCCAAAAAATATGTAGTTTTGCCAAACGATTATGGAATATAGTAATTTAATGGATAAAAAATAGTTTATGAAAAAAGTAAATTTTTTATGCCTGATTGTATTGGGAGTATTTTTTTCGGCTTGTCATTCTGATGATGATACTTGGGGTGACTGGGCGAAATCGGATGCTTTCCCGGGCGATTACCGTGTATTGGCGACTGCATTTCAGTACGGCGATGTGGCATATGTCGGAATGGGATATAATATGGAACTTAGCGTACAAGACAAGTTCTTACGGAATTTTTATAAATTCGACGGTTCAAAATGGACTTCTGATGTAGAAAGTTTTCCGGTAGAAGGGCGTAAAGGTTCGGTGTCTTTTGTGATTGGTGATACTGCTTTTGTAGGAGCCGGATTCCGGGATAAGTCTTCTTCGGCTGATAGAAAGGACCGTTATTACAGTGATTTTTATAAATTGAATCTGAAAACCGGTAAGTGGATTAAAAACGGAAACGAATATGCCAAAACAGATATCAAAGATTTTGTCGGTGATACTGTTGCTTGTAAGTTTTGGAGCGGAATCGGATTTGAGTTGAATGGCAAGGGCTATGTTGGAACCGGACAGGTGGACGGACGTATTTCTAAAAATATTTACGAGTATGACCCTGCTACCGGCAAGTGGACAGAAATGACTATGCCGGGAGATGCCCGTGTAGGTGGCGTTGTTTTCAAATTGCAGGGAAAAGCTGTTATTTGCTTAGGTTCTGATGGCAGAAGCAGTGTAGTGGATGTCTATACTTTTGACGGGACGAATTGGGAACGCAAGAGACCTTTGCAGGATTTGGACGGCAGTTGGAATGACGATTATGGAAAAATCCCCAGAAGCTATGCAATGGCATTTACTTCTACTCTGGATGGGGAAAAAGGATATATATGCGGCGGTGTCGGAACCAAAACTGCGTGGGAATACTGTCTGAATGAGGACCGTTGGTATGAAGTTACCGAATTCCCGGATGCTATGCTTGTCCGTATTGCAGGTGTTGGTTTTTCTCTGAACGGTTACGGATATGTTACTACCGGGGGGGCGTCAACAACGACAGCCAATGACAATTCGACCTGGAAATTTATCCCGGGTGTGGATGAAGATGATAATAATGATTATTGATTATTGGCAACATAATATAAGAAATGGGATGTGAAAGCATCCCATTTTTTGTATATCTTTGAAGCAATTGTTTTTAATTGGTTTTATTTCGGGAATTATGCGGAGGTTCATTATCATTTTATGTTTTTGTCTGTCGGGAACTGCCGGCGTTTTTGCCCAGTTGAATACGGCCAGTATGCTCCGGATGGGGCAGAATGCGATTTATTTTGATGATTATGTCAGCGCAATTGATAATTTCAATAATATTATCCGGGTAAAGCCTTATTTATCAGAGCCTTATTTTTTCAGAGGCCTGGCCAAACTGAATCTGGATGATTATGAGGGAGCCATACAGGATTTTTCCCAGGCTATAGATTTGAATCCAAACTATTTTCATGCTTATATGTATAGGGGAGTTGCTTTGAATGGTATGAAAAGGTTTGAGGATGCGCTGAAAGATTACGGACAGGCTATTGCCCTGGACCCTACAGCAGCTTATGTGTATGCTAACCGTGGAATTACAGAATCGGAATTGGGGAATTATAAAGCTGCCGAGAAGGATTACTCGAAGGCTTTGCAGATAGATGATAAATTGTTGCCGGCTTATTTGAACCGGGCTATTGTGAGGGAAAAGCTGGATGATACGGAAGGGGCTCTGGCAGATTGTAATGCGGCTGTCCGGCTGAATATGTTTTCAGACGATGCGTTTGGCTTGCGGGGATATTTGTATTATCAGCAGAAAGATTACCACAGTGCCATTGAGGATTTCAACCGGGCTTTGAAAGCGAATCCGGAAAATACCCGGATATTGATGAGTCGGGCAATGGTGTGGTATGAAATGAAAAAATATCCGGAAACGCTGGCTGATTACGATGAAGTGCTCCGGGTGGACAGTAATTATGTTTTTGCTTATTACAACCGGGCAATGCTCCGTGCTGAGATTGGGGAGACGAATGCAGCTATCCGTGATTTGAATAAAGTTGTTGAGCTAAATTCGGATAATATCCTGATATATTTCAACCGTGGGCTTTTGAAAATGGAAATCAGAGACTGGTATGGGGCATATGACGATTTCAGTGAGAGTATCCGTTTATATCCTGATTTTGTGAAAGCATACATCGTGCGTGCGGTTGTGAGGGATGAGCTGAATGAAGAAAAAGGGGCGGCAGAGGACCGTTATTTGGCAACGCAAATTATGGACCGTTACAGGAAAATGAAGGCTGGTGACCGGAATGCTTTGGTGGATACGACTGCTAATTTCCGGAAACTGATTGATATCAATGTACGGCAGGATGAAGTCCGTGATGTAATAAACGGGCGTGTCCAGGATAAAAGAGTGATGGTAGAACTTCAGGAGGTGTTTTATGTGCAATATATGAGTCTGGATTCGTTGCGGAGCGGCAAAGTGCAGTATTACAATAAGCATATAATGAGTTATAATCAGGCTCATAATTATAATCCTGCTATTACTTTGTGTAATAAATTCCAGTTTTATCCGGAAGATTTCCTGGCATCTTCTGTAAAAAAATTGTCGGAGCAAATTGTAAAAGACGGCGATTTGAACAGTTATCTGTTGCGGGGGAGTTTTTATATTAACCGGCAGGAATATCCAAAAGCGATTGATGATTTTATTGCAATTCTGGATAAGGAACCTCAGAATTTACTGGCTTTGTTTAATTTGGCAAATGCCCGGATGTTGATGTATGATTACATAGAATCGGTTGAAGATAAGACACCCAGAATTGTGGGTGAAAAAACAGAAGAGAATCGGAAAACGGATTATTCTTTGGTGTTGGAAGGATATAACAAGTGTTTGGAGATTGATCCTGATTTTGTATTTGCCATATATAATATGGCAAATGTGTATGCGAAGAACGGGGAGATAGATAAAGCCATAACGGCTTATTCGGAGGCAATCCGGAAGGATAAGGATTTGGCCGAGGCTTATTTTAACCGGGGATTACTCTATATTTATACCGGACAGAAAGCTTTGGCAAATGCAGATTTAAGTAAAGCGGGGGAGTTGGGGATTGTCGGGGCGTATAATATTATAAAGAGATATTGCAAAGAGGAGTAATTGGCACAGATGAGCATTTCTTTCAAAAAGCAGATGAGTGTTTCACGAATGACGGAGCCAATAGTTCTTGATTTGTATTTGCTTGTCAGAAGTCTGCAAGGCTCCTTGCATTCGGTGTCGGTACACTCATCTGTTTTGTCGTGTTTCCGGTCGATTCAAATAATCTTTTCCAGAGTTTTCAGGGAATTGTTAATTTCACTGTCCGGGATGGAATAATTTTGCAGAGTGCCGGCAAAGTATTGTTCGTAAGCATACAAATCAATCATTCCGTGTCCGGAAAGATTAAAGAGAATTGTTTTTGTTTTTCCTTCTTTTTGGGCTTGTCTGGCTTCACGTATTGCTTGTGCAATGGCATGAGTGGATTCGGGTGCCGGAATGATTCCTTCTGTTCGGGCAAATAATATTCCGGCTTCGAAAGTTTCCAGTTGTGGCATATCCGTAGCTTCGATTAGCCGGTCTTTTAATAGTTGGCTGACGATAGCTCCTGCTCCGTGGTAGCGTAACCCTCCTGCGTGAATATTGGCAGGTTCAAAGTTGTGTCCTAAAGTATACATCGGAATTAAGGGGGTCAGGCCGACAGTGTCGCCGAAATCGTATTGAAATTCTCCCCGGGTTAATTTGGGGCAGGATTGAGGTTCTACTGCAATGACTCTGATGTTTTTGCCTTCTGTGAGTTTTTTGCGCAGAAAAGGGAAACCGATGCCTGCAAAGTTGGAACCTCCTCCGAAGCATCCGATGACAATATCGGGTTCTTCTCCGGCTTTTTCCATTTGGCGGATGGTTTCTTCTCCGATGATAGTTTGGTGCATCAATACGTGATTTAGTACACTTCCGATGGTATAATTGGTGTCCGGGTCTTTGGCGGCCATTTCAACGGCTTCGGAAACTGCAATGCCCAGACTGCCGGGAGATTGGGGATGGGCCAGCAGAATCCGGCGGCCGGCTTTTGTCAGGTTGCTGGGAGAAGGAATAACATCTGCTCCCCAGGTATTCATCATCAGTTTCCGGTAAGGTTTTTGATTGTAACTGACTTTTACCATGAACACTTTCAGGTCAATGCCGAAGTAACGGGCAGCGAAACTTAGTGCGGAACCCCATTGACCGCCTCCGGTTTCGGTGGTCAGGTGCTTTATTCCCTGTTTGTAATTGTAGTAAGCTTGTGGTATTGCGGTGTTGGGTTTGTGTGAACCTGCCATGCTTGTACTTTCGTTTTTGAAATATATTTTTGCCGGAGTGTCGAGTGCTTTTTCCAGTCCGTAAGCTCTGACTAACGGGGTTGGACGCCAGATTTTGTATAGTTCCTGTACTTGTTCCGGAATTTCAATGAAGCGTTCGTGTGTGAATTCCTGGTTTATCAGTTCTTCAGCGAAAATCGGTATAAAATCTTCTTTAGTCGCAGGTTGCTTTGTTACCGGATTCAGGGGCGGAAGAGGCTTGACGGGCATGTCTGCTACAATATTGTACCATTGGGTTGGCATTTCTTGTTCTGTCAAAGTAATTTTTTTGTAGTTTTTCATGGTTGATGTTTTATTGTGTTACATATTGTGCGCATAAAGAAAAACGCCTGATGTTTGTAATAAACATCAGGCGTTTCATATTTTTTTATTCAATAGAATTACACAACCTCATTGTTTATTACGAAGTTTAACCAGTGCCACCACCAGTTCTGAGTTGTGTAATTTTGTATTGTCATTTTTCTTTCTTTTTCGTATTGCAAAGATAGAAATGATTTCAGAAAAAAAAGTATTTGGATTTCTATTTGTAATTTTTTATAATTTAGTTTGTGTTTTATGAATGAAAATTGTTTTTAATCAGTTCAGTGATTCTGTTCTTTCCAGTTGGTGTAGTCTTTCGGCCATTTTACCGAATTCTATGTATATATCTTTGATTTCCTTTTCTTTCTTGTCCAGCATTGCTTTCAGCATTTCGATTTCTTTGTCTTTATCGAGGCATTCTTCGCAAAATCCATAGTCATTCCTATGAATCATTCGTAATGATTTCTGGTCAATAAACGGTGCACCCAAATTTCTGATTAGCCAATTGATATTCAAATCAGGGAATAAATCAATAATGGCTATCAGATGTTTTGCAGGAATGTGATCGTGACAATTCAGCCAGTTACTGACTTGTTGTCTGGTCTTTAAACCAAGTTTTACTCTCAATTGTTCCTGAGAGATATTTTTCTTGTAAAGAAATTCTTCAAGTCTTTGATTAATTGACATATCCATAATAACACGGTCTAAAATTGTTTATTTGTAAAGAATATAATGTTGCTTATATTAAAAATTTGTTTACATTTGTTTTTATCTCGGTTCAGTAAGTTAATAATAAATGTAGGAAATTGTATTGTTTTGAGGAGCAAATAGAAAGAAAACCTTAAAAACAGGCGGGGAAGAGAATTTGTATGATTTATGCTTCGGGCCGGGAAAAGGGAAAGGATTATAAAAAAAACATTTGTAAAGGAGCGGTGGGGGATTTTCCGGGGGATGGGAGAAAAGTCTTGCAATTACTGATTGGCAGAATAAAATTCTGATAAATAAATATCTATCATAAATCTTAATCCTGCCAATCAGTGGGTTCTGTTCAGTTCCGGAGAAGAATTTGAATTTTCCGAAAGCTGATATTGAACTGCTTCCGGATTTTTATTCATGCACCAGGCTATTGGCCAGTTCTTGGATATTGATTCCAGAAAAATTGCCTGATGTCATAATCAAAAGCACAGTGTCTGTATAATTTTTATCATTCAGGAACCCTAGCAGTTGTTGATTGTCAGTGAATACTTTGATATTCTGATTGTCGAATCCTTTTTTAACGTCTTCGGTTGTGATTTCCGGCAACCGTTTGTGTTTCACAACTTCCGGATTAAAAAAGACGACTGCTTCGTCTGCCTGGTCCATTGTTTGTTTATATTGAGGCAAGAAGCCGGCGTTCAGGCTGCTGAAGGTATGTAGTTCCATACAGGCTATGAGTTTTCTGGAAGGATACTGTTCTTTAACGGCATTAATCGTAGCCTGCAACTTTGATGGCGAATGGGCAAAATCAAGAAAAACGGTACTTTGTTTGTTTTCTGCTATTTTCTGGAGTCGTTTGGCTGCTCCGTTATAGCTTGCAATACTTTGAAAGAAATCTGCGTCGTTGATGCCTAATTCTTTGCATGCCAGATATGCTGCTGCAATATTTTGCAGATTGTGTTTTCCGAATATCCGGAGGGAAACGGCTTTTTGCGGGGTGTCCAGGTAAGTAATACCTTGCTCGGTAAAGTGCGGAAAAGTGTGATACGGGAGTTGTTTTACAGATGAAGGTACGCGTTGAATAATATGCCGGATATTTTCATCCGGTTCGAAGTAGATAAAAGCACCTCCGGGAGTGATTTTTTCAACGAATAAAGCAAATTGTTCAACATAGTTTTCAAATGTGGGAAATACATTCATATGGTCCCAGGCAATACCTGTGAGTATGGCGATGTCCGGATGATAATGATGAAATTTCGGGCGTTTGTCGATAGGGGAAGACAGGTATTCATCTCCTTCGAATACGGCAATTTTACTTTTGTCGCTTAGGTGCACCATGGTATCGAAGCCTTCAAGAAGAGCTCCTGCCATATAATCAAATTCTATCTGACAGTTTTTCAGTACGTGCATGATGATAGAAGTTGTTGTGGTTTTTCCGTGGCTGCCTCCAACAATGACCCGTTTTTTGTTTTTTGTCTGTTCATAGAGGTATTCGGGATAACTGAATATTTTCAGTCCCAGTTCCCGTGCTTTTTGTAATTCCGGGTTATCCTCGCGTGCATGCATACCCAGAATGACGGCATCAAGCCGGGGGGTGATTTTTTCCGGGAACCATCCCCAGTTGTCCGGTAACAGGCCGGCTTGCCGGAGACGTGATTTGGAAGGTTCGAATATTTCATCGTCAGAACCTGTGATATGGTATCCTTTTTTATGGAGTGCCAGGGCAAGGTTGTGCATGGCACTGCCTCCGATTGCTATAAAATGTATATTCATATTGCTGGATTATTTACAAAAACAAAAGTAACTTTTTTCGGTGAGATGTGGCATATTATTTGCATGGCTGGTGAAAAAATCTGTTATGCGGGGTATATTGTTTACAGGGCTTGTTATTATATTGCTTGCCGGTTGTTATCCTTTTGAGTATCATCCCTATGATGTCCGTTTGGATAAAAAATACAGGAATATCAATGCGGGGAATATAGAGAAACTTCGGATTAAAGACCGGCATAGGGATACTGTACGTTTTATCTTTATGGGTGATTCTCAGCGTTGGTATGACGAAACTGAGGCTTTTGTGAAAGCAGCGAATGCCAGAAATGATATTGATTTCGTGGTACATGGCGGAGATATCAGTGATTTCGGGATGAAAAAAGAGTTTTGCTGGATTCATGATATTATGGATAAACTGAATGTACCGTATGTGGCTGTTATTGGAAACCACGACCATTTGGGTTCGGGGGGAGAAATTTATCAGAGTATGTATGGGGATTTTAATTTTTCTTTTGTTTACAGTGGAATAAAATTTGTTGGTCTGAACACCAATGCCTTGGATTTTGATTACGGAACTCCTGTCCCTGACTTTGAATTTATTCAACGGGAGATAGCAGATACTGCCGGGAATAATTATTGTCAGACAGTTGTTTTCATGCATGCGGAACCCGGCGATGTGGTTTTTAATAATAACGTAAAGGTAGTTTTTCACGAATATTTGAAGCGTTTCCGGAATTTGCGTTTTTGTGTACATGCCCATGAGCACCGGGTTATGGAAAATGAGTTTTTCGGGGACGGTATCTGGTATTACGGAGCAGATGCCATGAAAAACCGGAATTATCTGTTATTTACAGTAACTCAACAGGACTATACGTATGAAGTGGTGTATTTTTGAACTGTGCTGTATGTGTAGGTTCTTGCTGTTAGTTGTATTAACCGGGAGCATTTCGACGGAAAGTTATGCCGGAAATAATAAGAAGAGGTATTGGGAAGAGAAGCATGAACGTAAGATTCAGCACTATCAACAGGGATGGTCGCGTTTGATTCCTCAGTATGAAAAAATCCACTATGCCGGTTCTATGGGATTGATTTCTCTGGGGATAGGTTGGGACTATGGCAAGAAATCTCAGTGGGAGACCGACTTTTTCCTGGGGTATTTGCCGCGTTTTGAGGGACAGAAAGGGCATGTTACAGTTACTTTGAAAGAAAATTATATTCCCTGGAGCATAGGGATAAAGGAAGAACGCTGGAAATTCGACCCTTTTACAGTTAGTTTATATATGAATAAAATATTCGGGGATGAGTTCTGGACCCGGGAACCGGATAAATATCCTGACGGGTACTATGGAGTGGCTACTAATTTCCGGTTTAACCTGGCTTTCGGGCAACGGGTACATTTTAAAATGCGGCCGGTCGGTTTATCAGAATGGCTGACTTTTTATTATGAGTTTGGAACGAACGATTTGTATCTGATTAGTTATATTACGAATAGATATCTTCATTTTTCTGATATTTTTAATTTTTCACTTGGCATTAAATTTCAGTTCCTGTAAACTTTTTGTTTGTTTCCCCGTAAAATTTTCCTGAAACCATTAAATTAAAACAGGAAATGAAAGTAAAGAGTTCTTCCGTATGGATTTACACCCTGGTTGCTGCTTTCGGTTTGTCTTTGGCAGCATGTGGAAATTCACAAAAGAAAAGAGAAAAAGCTGTACAACAGAGGATGGCGGAACAAGCTATGGATACGGTTACTGTTATCGAGTCCGAGACTGTTATTGTGATTGATAGCCTTATACCGGATACAACTGCTGTACGGAAAAATGTAATTGCCCCTAAAAAAACTGAGTAAAAACGGAAAAGTGAAAAGACTGACATCGCCGGAAAGAATTTTTTGGATGGACGAGCGGCTTTTCGGGCTTGCTATGAGTAAGTCTTTGAAATTTCTGATTGGCAAACTAAAATTCTGAAAAATAAATACTCATCAGAAATTTTTGTTTGTCAATCAGTAGTATGTTAATCTGTTTATGAAAAGAATGTTGATTTTCAAAAAGTCAGGAATGTCGATTTTGAGACAGCCCCGACTCTTTTTTTTGTGGTTAAAGGATCATTTGCGGCATAAATTCAAAGCTGTTGTACTGAGGACGCAGGCGATCAGTGTTATAGAATTTGTTAATGTCAACCAATTTTTTGCTGCTGGTTACAATATCAATGGGGGCATTGTCATACCGTCCGTTTCTCAGGATAACTAACCGGCCATGCATACCTTTGGAAATTAAGTCAAGTGCCAGGTTTCCATATGCCATCGGAACAATGGAGTCCATGGCATCCGGATTTCCGCATCTGACCATATATCCTAGTTTCTGATTGATTACATTAATGGTTTCTCCATGATTGAATTGAGGAGAAAGGTTTTTCAGTTCATTGGAGACATAATCTCCGATTCCGCCCAGTTTTTTATGTCCGAACATGTCGGTTTCTTCACTTTGGAACATCATTTGTCCTCCCCGGTAGCTGGCTCCTTCGGAAACCAGTACTACAGAGTATTTACTGGGATTGGTGAAGCGGTCCTGGCAGAGCAGTTCGGCTAGTCGTTCTATATCAAACTGATATTCCGGGATAACACATCGGTTAGCAGCCCCGGCTAGCGTGGGCAGCATGGCTGAGAAACCGGCGTAGCGTCCGAATACTTCCAACACCAGCAAACGTTCATGCGAACCAGCGCAAGTACGCAGGTCGTGGGTCAGTTCAATTGTACGGGTAATGCAGGTGCTGAACCCGATGCAGTAGTCTGTTCCCGGTACATCATTATCCATGGTTTTGGGGATTGCCACGACTTTAACTCCCTCCTGGCTTAGACGGACCGCATAACTTAATGTGTCGTCTCCGCCAATGGGAATCAGATAGTCTATTCCAATGAATTCCAGGTTTTTTAAGACCTCAGGGGTGAGGTCGTTGATTTCATTTGTATATATGTCTTTCAGGTGTTCCGGCACTGCTGACTTTGGAACATGTGAGGCTCGTGTCCGGGAAGAATGCAGGAAAGTGCCTCCTGTTCGTCCGGCTTTGTTTACAATTTCTTCTGTGAGTTCAAAAAAATTGGCAGAGTTGTCTGCTTTTTTGTCTCTGATTATATCAACTAATCCCTTCCAGCCGCGCCGGATACCGATTACTTTATAACCTTCCCGTAAAGCACGGATGGTGACAGCCCTGATTGCCGGATTCAGGCCGGGGACATCTCCTCCGCCAGTTAAAATGCCAATGATTCCTTTGGGTTTTTGAGTCATAGTGTTTGAAATTAATGTTAGTAAATACAGGTGTTTATAATTATCATGTCATATCATGGTAAAATTGATAAAATATATCCTGAAATGCAAAAAAAATAGTCGATAAGTGACTATATTTGTCTGTTTTTTTTGAAAAAGAGCAGATTGTGATGTAGCGAAGCTTTGTCAGCTTCCGGAGTATAAAGTTTTAATTTTGACATGAATAATTTTGTAGAATTTTGGGAAAGCTTAGGTTTTAATAAGTTTTTTTTAATATTGGGGGCAGTTCTTTTTATTTGTCATGTTATTTTTTTGATTTATCGGTGTGTTTTATTACTGAAAAAGCAAGAACGGGGAAATAATGAGGAAGGGGTTTCTGTTATTATGACCTGTTCAAATAAGGCTGAATTACTCCGTGAAAATCTGGTTGCTTATTTGGAGCAGGATTATCCTTCCTTTGAAGTGATTATTGTTGATGAATGTTCTGAAGATGAAACTCAGCATGTATTGTCTGATTTTCAAAAACAATATCCTCATTTGAGAACGACACGTATTTTTCCGGATACGAAATTCAGGAGAACGAAAAAGATTGCCATAAATATAGGAGTTTTGGCTGCAACTTATGACATATTGTTGTTTGCGGAAATTAATGCCCGGCCTGAGAGTAAAAATTGGGTTCGGTCTATGCAGTCGTATTTTGACCGGGATACTGCTGTTGTATTGGGATATGCCAATTATAAATGTTCAAAAGGTTCTTCTATACGCCGGTATTTCCGTTTCCTTCGTTTCTGGAAAAACCTGATGATGGTTCAGCATGGTATTCATGTTATGGGTAATGGTTATAATATGGGGTATCGGAAAAAGTTTTATTTGGAAAAAAGAGGTTTTTCCGGGAATACGCAGGAGTTTATCGGGTATGATTCGGAAATGGTGAAAGAATTGTCTAAAAAAGGAGCGGTGAAAGTGATTAAGGATAAAGAAGCCCGGATGATGATAGATGATAATAGCCTGAAATCCTGGAAAGACGATTGTTCTTATTATTATGCAACCAAGAGAAGATGGCCGTGGTATGCATTGGTTTTGAGTAATGCAGATTTTGTTGTTGAGGCTTTTTTATATATTTTATTATTTTACTTTGTAGTTTTTAATGAATTTCATAAATATTTCATTATTCCGGTTGTATTATTATTTTTAATCGATCTGATAGTAATAAATATTTGTTTAAAACATCTCGGTCTAAAGAAATTATTCTTAACTTCGTTGACTGTAACTGGATTGGGTTTTGTTTATAAATGGTATTATAGTATTTATTCAATATTTACCGGTAAGAAATGGAGATAACTAATAACTTGTCAGAGAAAGCATTGTATGATTATAAAATTGTATGCAAGGCGATAGCTGGAGATGAAAAGGCTTACGGAGAGCTTTTTAAAAGGTATAAGGATTCGGTATATTTCATGATTCTGAAAATGGTGAATAACCGGACGGATGCTGAAGATTTGATGTTTGAGGCGTTTGAAAAAGCTTTTACAAGTCTGAATTACTATTCTCCCCAATTTGCTTTTAGTACGTGGTTGTTTAAGATTGCTTCCAACAATACGATTGATTTTATCCGGAAAAGGAAGGCACAAATGGTTTCTTTGGATGTAGATGATATTAATCCGGAAGACAGGGGATATATTAATAGTATCCCGGCCGATGTACGTACTCCTGACGAGGAGGCTATCCGGCAGCAGAGGGCTGCTTTTATGCGGGAAAAAGTTGCCTTGCTGAAAGGCAGGTATCGCCGTCTGATAGAGTTACGGTATTTTGATGAATTTTCTTATGAGGAAATTGCTGATACTCTCGCGATTCCTTTGGGGACGGTGAAAGCACAATTGTTCCGTGCCCGTGAATTACTTTTAAATATTTTGCAGCATACTGAAATAGCAAATGAGAATGGTAAAAATTAGTTTTATCATTCTTATCTGTTCCGTTTTTTTTTCAGCAGCTTTCGGTCAAATCATAACGGTGTCTGATAGTGTCACTTTTTCGGGGATTGTTATTGATGGCCGGACTAATGAAGGATTATCTGATGTGCACTGCCGTTATGGAAGAACGAGGGGTGTTGTTTCAGATGAACAGGGGCGTTTCCGTTTGAGGACACAACGCGGAGATTCTGTTGTGTTTACTTATGTCGGTTTTAAGCCTTGTGTTGTAGTTATTCCGGATTCGTTGTATGAGCATGAATATATATTGGGTGTTTTTATGACTCCGGATACTTTGTTGCTGTCCGAGGCTTTTATTCTTCGCAGAGGACATGATGCCTGGCGGCAGAATATGATTAATCTCCGGAATAATATGTCCGGAATACTGAACCAGGCTTTTGCTCCGGTAAAAAATATGGATGCTGTCCAAAATCAGCAGATGATGATTAATCAGCAAGCCCGGGCGATAGAAATGAAAGGGCATGTTGATGTCAGTTTCGGAGTGGGCACACAGTCGTTGGATGTCTGGCGTTTGCAAAAATTGAGGAAAAGATTGGATGAGAAAGCAAATTGGCTGAATCCCGATGAAATAGGTTTGTTAAAGAAACTTTATTATTTAGAAAAAAAGAAAAAGCCGGACAATTAACTGAAGATAAATATATCTTTGCATTACTCTAACTTTTGTATGAGGTATATCAGTGGCAAAAGGAGAGTAGAAGCGTTTAACGTTATATCAGTATTAAAGAAGCTATTTGTTTATGAAGAAATTTTCTTTCGTTTTGAATGCAGTATCAGGTATTGCTGTTTTTGTCATTCTTTTTTCAGGTTGTATGCAGCAACAGACTTCCCGGAATTCAGACAGTGATAATGTTTCTGCTCCCAATACAGGGGTGGCAAGGATTGTATACATTAATACGGATACATTGATGAATCAGTATTTGCTTGCTATTGAATTGAATGAAGCATTTCTGAAAAAACAGGAGGAACGGAGGACCGAATTGAATGTGAAGGCGAAATCGCTGGACCAGGAAGTAAATGAATTTCAACGGAAATTACAGAATAATGGTTTTCTTTCAGAGGCCCGGGCTATTGATGCGAGGGATCAGTTGGTGGTGAAACAGGAAAATCTCAGACGCTTGCAGGAAGAATTGATTGATAAGACTGCTCGTGAGCAAAGTGAATTAAACAAACAATTGTTTGATAAATTGACCGTTTTTCTGACGGAATATAGTAAAGAAAAAGGTTTTGATATTGTATTGAGTACTCAGTTGGGAGGAAATGTTTTATTTGCAGTCAATGGTTATGATATTACCAAAGAGGTGGTAAACCGTTTGAATGAGGATTACAAGAAAAACAGCAGCAAATAAAATACGCTTGTCGTGATTGGAGATATGTCAAAAGTGGACTTTTGATGTATGTGTGGTTCTTCGGGTCTGATGCGGGAAGTCTTTCGGGCTTTCAGTTAGAAATGCTTATTCGTTTTGTTCCCGGTATTTTATGAAAATATTTGAGCGTTATTTTGAACGTAATAAAATCGGTTGGTTTCCGGCTTTTCCGAATAAGCCGGAAATTATAGTAATTATACCTGTGCTTAATGACCGGGATATTTTTGCTACAATAAATTCTTTGAGAAGATGTACTTGCCGGAATGGTAATGCCGGTGTAATTGTGGTGGTGAATCACAGTGAAGCTGCCAGTGAATCTACAAAACAGGCTAACCGTTTGTTGACGGAGGAGTTGCGTCAGGGTATCTGCCGGGAACAAAATGAGTGTTCTGCAGTATATGTTGAAGTTGTGGAGGCATTTGATTTGCCGGTGAAACAGGCGGGGGTGGGGTTGGCACGTAAAATAGCCATGGATGCAGCAGCTTATTATTTTTATCAGCAAGGAAAAACAGAACATCCGGTATTGTCTTTGGATGCTGATACATTGGTCGATGTCAATTATTTTGATGCTACAAGGCATTATTTTCAGGAGTACCCCGTCGCAGGAGTTTCAATAGCTTATGCTCATCGTCTGGAAGAATGCGGAGAAGAGGTTGCCAATGCTATGGTCAAGTATGAATTGTATTTAAGGTATTATCAGCAGGCATTGGAGTATACAGGTCATCCTTATGCTTTTCATTGTATCGGGTCGGCTTTTGCTGTCCGGGCGTCTGATTATGTTGCCCAGGGGGGGATGAATAAACGTCAGGCCGGGGAAGATTTTTATTTTTTGCAGAAGTTGATTTCGACGGGTCGTTTTGCTACTTTGCAGACAACCCGGGTATACCCTTCTGCTCGTTTCTCTGCCCGGACTCCTTTTGGTACAGGGCAGGCTGTCCGGCAAATTGTTAGTGATAAAGGGGAATTTGAGGTATATAATTTCGGTGCTTTCCGGGATTTGAAATGTTTTTTTTCCGGTCTCTCCGCTTTGTATAAAGCGGGTCGGGAAAGAAGTGAAGATTATTTTTTCAGACAGCCCCGGGGGGTCTGCTCTTTTTGGACTGAAATGGATGGTCCGGACCTTTTGGCTGAGGTGAATGCCAATTGTGCTTCGTTGCCTCAGTTTGTGAAACGTTTTTTTGTTCATTTTAATGCATTCCGGGTGCTGAAATACCTGAATTTTGTTCATGAAAATGAATATCAGAAAGTGCCTGTACAATCTGCTGCTGAGGCTTTGTTCCGGGAATTGAAATTCCTCCGGGCAGCCGGCTGCCGGGAATACCTTGATTTTTTGCGGGCGGCGGACCGGATTTGAATGGGCATCTGATTGTTTTTTCCCTGGTTATAAATGCAGAAAGCGGAAACTTTGTATCTTTGCATAGGGACCGGAATATGATTTACCGGCATAAATAAAAAGAATTATGGATTTTCGTTATGAACTTGAAATATTGGCAGAGCCGGAAGAGGTATTTGCCGCTTTGACTAATCCTTTTCAAATTGAATTGTGGAGTGGTTATCCGGCTGATATGAAAGCTGAACAGGGATATGTTTTTTCGTTGTGGGAAGGTGATATTGCCGGTGTGAATCTGGAAGTTGTTCCGGACCGGCTTTTGGTGCAGGAATGGTTCTTTGGCGAACAGGAAGAACAGTCGGTGGTCCGGATTGCCTTGAAGAAGCAGAAAGCAGGTACGCAGGTTTCTTTGCAGCATACTCATATCCCTGGCGAAGTGTATGAGGAAATTGTGGAAGGCTGGAAAGAATATTATCTGGGGTCTTTAAAGTCTATGCTTGAAATGTATTGATTTTTTGATTATGGGACAGATAACAGTTGTTGCAATTGGTGCCGGCAACCGGATGAATGTTTATGCCCGGTTACATCCGCATGAGATGCGTATTGTTGCTGTTGTTGAGCCTAACCGGGTTCGCCGGGAGCAACTTGCCGGCCAATGTGGGGTGGCTGCAGAAAATTGTTTTGAGTCGTGGGAAGTTTTTTTCCGGAAAGAAAAGATGGCTGATGCTGTTTTTATTTGTACTCCGGACGATATGCATTATCAGCCGGCTGTGCAAGCTTTGGAAAGAGGATATGATGTATTGCTTGAAAAGCCTGTAGCCCAGACGTATCAGGAATGTTTGGCTATTGTTCGGAAAGCCCGTGAATTGAACCGGATTGTCGGGGTCTGTCATGTCTTGCGTTATCATCCTTATTTCAAAAAGTTCAGGGAGGTTGTGTCGGATGGAAGGTTAGGAGAACTGATTAGTGTCAATCATGTTGAATTTGTGGGAATAGAACGGATGACTCATGCTTTTGTCCGGGGATTGTGGAGAAAGGAGTCTGAAACTAACCCAATGATATTGTCGAAAGCTTGTCATGATTTAGACTTATTGGTATGGTTGACCGGAAAGAAGTGTTTGCAAGTCAGTTCCTACGGTTCCCTGAAATGGTTCCGGGCGGAAAATGCTCCTTCGGGTAGTACTTTGCGCTGTGCAGATGGGTGTTTGGTGGAAAAAGAGTGCCCTTATTCGGCCCTGGAACTTTATTATCGGAAGAAACGCTGGCTTCGTCATTTTGACATTCCGGAGGGCAGAGATGAAGATGAAGCGATTCTGGAAGAATTGAAATCGGGACCGTATGGGCGTTGTGTGTATCACTGTGATAATGATGTGGTTGATAATCAGGTGGTTTCCATGTTGATGGAAGATGGTGTTACTATTAATTTTTCAATGGATGCTTTTACCAGGGATTCGGGAAGACGTACCCATTTTATGTTCAGCCACGGGGAAGTATTCGGAGATGAACGGCTGTTGACAGTACGTTATTTTCATGCGGATAGGCAGAATGAAGTATATGATTTTTCGGAGTTTTCCGGCGAATGCAATTATCATGGAGGGGCGGATTTGGAAATTGTGCGTGATTTTTTACATGCTGTATGTACCCGTCAAAGAAACGCTTTGTTGACAAATATTGATTCCTCGTTGGAAAGTCACCGTATTGCTTTTGAAATAGAAAAGGAGAGAAACAGGATTTCTTCTGTTTGACTTAACAGGTCACAATAGTTTTTCCCAATACTTGGATGGTTTCTCCTTTGCAGATTTTAGCTCTTTTGCGTGTTTCAATTTCTCCGTTGCGGAGGACTTTTTCGTTTTCTACCAACGCTTTTGCCATTGCTCCGCTTTCGGCGATTTGCAATACTTTCAGTAATTTTATTAATTCAATATATTCTCCGGTGATTTCGAATCTGAGCATATCTGTTGTCTGAAAAGTAATTGTTTATTTTCCGTGACAAAGATAAAGAATCGGGAGAGATATGCAACTTTATGCCGGTAACATACCGTAAAGTAGAAACAAAGGGATATAAGAGTGGTTATTTTTACCGCTTGTAAATATAAAGTGTTTTTTATGAAGAAATTTTTTTTATTCTTACTGGCTGTTGTTGTGTTTTTTCCGGTATTTGCCGAAGGGTATCAGGTGAATGTTTTAAGTACGAAGCAGACAGGTATGGGGCATGTGGGAACGGGCATGAAACTGGGGGCTGAGAGTATACATTTTAATCCGGCGGGATTGGTGTTTATGAATCATTATGTAGACCTTTCTGCCGGAGTGTCTGCTATTTCGGCAAAGGCGAAGTATAGTCATGAAGGGTACTCTGCCACGACTGACAACCCGTTGAGTACTCCTTTTTATGCTTATGCCGGTTACAAGATTTACGATAATCTGGCTGCCGGGATCAGTTTGAATACTCCCTATGGTAATTCCCTAAAATGGCCAAAATACTGGGCTGGTTGTAATTTGATTCAGCATATTTCTTTAAAATCGTTTGTATTGCAACCTACGGTGTCCTATAAGATTACGGACAAGTTAAGTGTCGGGGCGGGGGTGATGCTTGCTGTAGGGAATGTGGAATTATCCAGAGCTGTGATGAGTGCACAGGATTTTCAGGGAGTAGGGGCATTGCTGAATCAGTTATTACCTGATAATTATCCGGGAAAACAGCAGATTACAGAAACTATCCGCGATAATAATTATCCGCCGGCTACGGCTACTTTAAATGGTAAGGCACATATCCGTGCCGGAGTCAATGTCGGAGTGTTGTATGATATTTCAGAGAAGGTGTCGGTGGGGGTATCTTATCGCTCGAAGATTAGAATGCGGGTGAAGGAAGGGGAGGCACAGTTGGAATATGTGAATCGTTCTGTGGAAGAATTGATGTCTGTGTTGGGAAAAGTAGAGATTAATGGTACGAAACCTCTTGCAATTCCTAAATATGACCAAGGGACTTTTCATGCTGAGTTACCATTGCCTTCCAATACTACATTGGGAGTAAGTTATCGTCCGACCGACCGTTGGGAGCTGGCTTTAGATTTGCAATATGTAGGATGGAATACTTATGATTCGCTGAATGTGTATTTTAATGAGACGGAATTGGGCATTGCTCCGATCCGGGCTAAAAAGGATTATAAAAATACTATAGCAGCACGGGTTGGTGCTCAATATAAAACGACTGACCGTTTGTTTTTACGTACCGGCTTTTATTTTGACCAAAGTCCTATACGTACCGATAATTATAATCCGGAAACTCCGGGTATGAATAAACTGGGGGTGTCGGCCGGTTTGTCGTTTGAGCCTTGCAGAAATTTGCAGGTGGATGTTGCTTTTCTGTATATTCAGGGGATTGGCCGGGATGGTTCATATACTCAGAAAAATGTAATTACTCAGTTGGATGAAACTTTTGCGGGGCATTATAAATCGAGTGCATTGACGGCTTCTTTCGGTCTGGCATATCATTTTTAGCCTGTGTTTACAGAGTAAAACGGAGACATCTTTTCGGGGTGTCTCTTTTTTATTTTATCTTTGACAGGTTATAAATGAAAAGATATGAAAACTGCTGTAGTGCGTTGCCTGCTCATGGTAGGTATGTTTGCGGGTATGTTTGCTTGTCAGCAACCCCGGGAACTGAAATTGTGGTATACTGCTCCGGCCCGGATGTGGGAGGAAGCTTTGCCTTTGGGGAACGGTCGTTTGGGAGCTATGCCTGACGGAGGAGTGTTTCGGGAAAATATTACACTGAATGACATTACCATGTGGTCAGGAAGTTTTGACGAAACCTGTAATCCCGGTGCTTCCCGGTTTTTACCGGAAATCCGGAAACTTTTGCTGGAGGGGAAGAATGACCGGGCACAACAGTTGATGTACCGGCATTTTGCATGCGGAGGTCAGGGGTCTGCTTTTGGAAACGGAGCTGATGCTCCTTACGGTTCTTTTCAGTTGTTGGGAAATATGCATTTGCATTATTTTTTTGAAGACAGCAGTTCTGCAGCTTATTCTGATTATCAGCGGGGTTTGTCGTTGAATCGGGCTGTAGCATGGACTACTTTTAAGAAAGGGAATGTAAAGTATCGGCGGGAATATTTTGTTTCGCACACAGATGACGTTATTGTAATCAGACTTAGTGCGGATGAAAAAAATCAGTTGAATTTTGATGTATCACTGGATCGGCCTGAGAATTTCAGTTGTTATTCCAATGACGGAGTGGTGTATATGGAAGGGCAGTTGAATAATGGTACGGATGGTAAAGGGAACCGTTATCTGACCTTGATGAAGGTGCTGACGGATGGAGGAAAGCAGGTGGCCGATTCTGCTGCAGTACATGTGAGAGGGGCCAATGCGGCATGTATTTTCCTGTCTGCCGGGACTTCCTTGTGGAAGGCTGATTTCGAACAGGAGGTGGCCGGATTGATGGCAAAGGCGGAAGAGATGGATTACGAAGAGTTGCAAAGCAGGCATTTGGCTGCCTGGAAAGACAAATTCGACCGGGTAGAGCTGCATTTAAGTCAGGAGCCTGATACCATACCGACGGACCGGCGGTTAATCCGTTTTCAGGAACAGGATGATCCTGCTTTGGCGGCTTTGTATTTTCAGTTCGGGCGTTATCTGATGATTAGCGGTACCCGTGAAAATACTTTGCCTCTGAACTTGCAGGGGCTATGGGCTCATACTATTAAGACTCCCTGGAACGGGGATTATCATTTGAATATTAACTTGCAGATGAATTATTGGCCGTCGGAAGTTACAAATTTACCGGAATTACATACACCTTTGAAGAATCTGGTTGCAGGAATGGTGCCTTCCGGTGAGAAAACAGCCCGTTGTTTTTACGGTGCCGAAGGGTGGGTGGCCCATATGATGACGAATCCATGGTATTTTACTGCACCGGGGGAGCATGCTTCCTGGGGTGCTACGAATACCGGAGGAGCCTGGTTGTGTGAGCATTTGTGGGAACATTACGCTTTTACGCAGGACAGAGCTTATTTGGAAGAAGTGTATCCGCTACTGAAAGGGGCTGCCTGTTTTTTCCTTTCTTCCATGATAGAAGAACCGAAACACGGCTGGCTGGTTACAGCACCGTCTTCTTCGCCTGAAAATGCTTTTTATATGCCTGGTAGCCGTACGGCAGTGAGTGCTTGTATGGGCCCGACGATGGATGTTCAGTTGGTGAATGAGTTGTTTGGCAATACTATCCGTGCAGCCCGGATTTTGGGACGGGATGAGGCTTTTGTCGTGGAATTGGAGCAAGCTGTGAAAAAATTGCCGCCTATGCAAATTAGTCCGAAAGGAGGGTACTTGCAGGAATGGCTGGAAGATTATGAAGAGGTGGATATTCATCATCGCCACGTGTCGCATCTTTTCGGTTTGTATCCTTCTAATCAGATTTCTGTGGCGGAAACGCCTGAATTGGCGGAAGCGGCCCGGAAAACCCTGGAACGTCGGGGGGATGCCGGGACCGGTTGGTCAAGGGCGTGGAAAATTAATTTTTGGGCACGTCTGCATGACGGCAACCGCGCTTACCGTTTGTTGAAGAATCTATTGATTCCTGTTGCGGTTGACGGTAAAATTATCTATAATGGTGGTGGCACTTATCCCAATTTGTTTTGTGCGCATCCGCCTTTCCAGATAGACGGAAATTTTGGCGGTTGTGCCGGAATAGCAGAGATGCTGATTCAAAGTCAGGCGGGATATATAGAATTGTTGCCTGCTTTACCGGATAGTTGGAAGGACGGGCATTTCAAAGGTTTGTGCGTACGGGGAGGAGGTGTTGTTGATGCTTTCTGGAAAGAGGGACAAATCCGGCAGTTTACTTTAACGGCTCGTGCTGACAATCTCTTCCGGATAAAAGTACCGGTAGGTATCAGTCAGGTACTTGTCAATGATAAATCCGCGGATGTGGAAGACGGATTTATAAAGGTCGCATTGAAAAAAGGAGAAGAAGCGAAGATTGAGATGAAATCCTGAACATTTGACACATGGGGACGGGGCTTTTGCGTCAGACACAAAGGCCTTGCTTCCATGTGTCTCAACAGAATTAAAAAAAGCAGTTAGGAACTAACTGCTTTTTTTGAGGTGGTAGCACCTGGAATCGAACCAGGGACACAAGGATTTTCAGTCCTTTGCTCTACCGACTGAGCTATGCCACCGTTGCTTATTTTGCGATTGCAAAGGTAGATGTTTTGTTTGAATATGCAAGTAAAAAAGAGAGAAAAATAAGAAATATCTTTGTGTTTAAAATAATACATGTATATTTTTGCTGATTATTAATAATTTAGTTTATATTTGCAGCGTTGGAGGAATCTTAGTTTTGTGTTTTTGTAACTAAAAATGTGTTGCTAACGTACTCTTCTGCATGTTTAATTATTTTTAATTTTTTTATTGTGAATATTTTTGTAGCAAAAATGAGTTCTGTTACAACAGGTGACGATCTCGCAGCTCTTTTTGGGGAACATGGCACTGTAACTTCAGCAAAAGTGATCATGGATAAGGAAACCGGTAATTCCAAATGTTTTGGTTTTGTTGAGATGGAAGACGAGACTGAAGGTATGAATGCTATTAATGCTCTCAATGATACTGAGTTTCAGGGGAGAAAAATTGTGGTGAAGAAAGCACGGCCTAGGGAGGAAGGGGAACAGCATACCCGCCGTCCGTATGTTCCGCATGGTGAAAGAAGATTTGCCCGGGAAAATTAAATAGATAATGGAATGGATAAGGTTGTCTAAAATTTTTTTTGGACAACCTTATTTTTTGTATTTGGCTTTCAGATAAGCATATAACACTTTATGCAGAAGTGTTGCATTGGCTTTTTCCTCTGTTGTCAGGTTGGGATTGGTTTCTATGGCATTGCAGGCATCAATAATTTGTTCATCTCCGTTAATGAAGTCTGCTTCATTTTCTTCCAGATAAAACATATCAGACAATTGCATTTTTTCCAGGCATTCGATGGCCAGGGTTCGTGCCTGTAATCTGTTTTCTTCCCTGAATTGTGCCCAAAAGATTTCAATGATTGAATCAGTGAAAAAGTCACTGAAATAATGCAATAATAGCAACCTGCGTTTGTAAAATTCCGGGTTATTGTTTTCCGTATTCAGGATTGTCCCTAATGAAAGGTAGGCCAATTCTGCTGTTTCTATACTGTCTTCCTCTTCTTCGTCCAGTTCCAGCAACAGGGTTTTATAGAGAGCATCCGAAAATGGAGCCAGAAGTGCTTCTTCGACACTTTCCCGGTAATATTTGTGTCTGTTTTGCATAAGCAGCCGGAGATTTTGAATTAATTCCCGGCGGTTGCCGGATTGGCTGTGTTCTTGTATTGCCAATAATATTTTTTTTAACCCGGACATATTTATGATTTAATTTCTTGGTTGTTGTTTTCGGAGAAATTTGTCCATCCCTGGGCTTTCAACTCAAAAGTGTTGCCATCACGGGTGGTCATCTGATAGCCTTCTGAAGCTTTACAGGTGTGTCCGATAACACTGATGCCGGGCAGGGTGGTCAGAATATCGTATTTATCCAGGGGGGCTGTAAATAACAGTTCGTAGTCTTCTCCTCCGGAGAGTGCACAGACTGTGGCATTCATGTTGAGTTCTTCTGCCATTTTGTAAGTCTGGTAATCTATGGGTATTTTTTCTTCAAAGATATTGCAACCGACTCCGGAATCTTTGCAGATATGCATAATTTCTGAGGCTAAGCCGTCTGAGATATCAATCATTGCTGTCGGGCATATTTCTTTTTCTTTCAGGAGTTGGATGATGTCTTTCCTGGCTTCCGGTTTGAGTTGACGTTCCAAAATGTATTCGTATCCGGCAAAATCCGGCTGGGATTGGTTGTTATCTTGGAATACCAGTTTTTCGCGTTCAAGTAATTGTAGCCCCATATAGGCAGCTCCCAGGTCACCGGTGGTACATATGAGTTCGTTTTCTTTGGCTGTGTTTCTGTAAACAATGTCTTTTTCTTCTGCTTCTCCCAAAACGGTAATACTGATGCATAGGCCTGTCCGGGAAGAAGTGGTATCGCCACCAATGAGGTCTATACCGTATTCTTCGCAGGCCAGATACATGCCGGCATAGAGTTCTTCCAGACTTTCGACGGAGAAGTGATTGGACACGGCGATGGCTACTGTAATTTGTTTCGGAGTGCCGTTCATGGCATAGATGTCACTGGCATTGACAGCTACGGATTTGTATCCCAGGTGTTTTAAAGGGGTATAGGTCAAATCAAAATGTATGCCCTGAATCAGCATATCAGTGCTGACTAAAATTTTTTTGTTCTTATAGTCCAAAACGGCCGCATCATCGCCTACTCCTTTCCGGCTCGATGGGTTTTTCAATTGAATATTGCGGGTCAGGTGGTGGATTAAATTAAATTCTCCGAGTGTGGATAGTTCTGTATATTTCATAACAGCAGATATTTCAGATTTCAGAACAAAGGTAGAATTTTTCCGGTAAGTTATCAATTTGTTTGGTTTTATGTCTTCGGATGAGGTTTGTCCAAGCATTATATTGGTGATGAGTTTTTTGTATAAATTGGTTGAAGATACAGGGGACGGGGGTATTGTGTCACCTTTGATGACTTTAACATCCATTTGATATTTATTCGGAAATACCGGAAGCATTTAACTATACTGTGGTTCTGGACCTTTTAAAGTTCCCGAAATAGGGAACGGGAAAGATGTCGTGAAATGAAATAATTTTCATATTTTTGTGTTATCAATGCAAATTTGAAAGCAGAGCATGAATGACAATATTATAGAGGAAGTTACCGGAAGTGAATATAAGTACGGTTTTGTGACGAATGTGGAGACGGAAACGATAGCCAAGGGTTTGAATGAGGGGGTGATCCGTGCTATTTCAGCTAAAAAGGAAGAACCGGAATGGTTGCTTGAGTTTCGGTTGCAGGCCTATCGGAAATGGCTGACTATGAAAATGCCGCGCTGGGCGCAATTGGATATTCCTGAAATTGATTATCAGGATATTGTGTATTATGCTGCTCCGAAGCAAAAGGAAAATAAAAGCTGGGATGAGATAGATCCGGAATTGAAGGCTACTTTTGATAAACTCGGGATTCCTTTGAGTGAGCAGATGGCTCTGTCCGGGGTGGCTGTGGATGCCGTGATGGACAGTGTTTCGGTGAAGACAACTTTTAAGGATACTTTGGCGGAAAGGGGGATTATTTTTTGTTCTTTTTCGGAGGCTGTAAAGAATCATCCGGATTTGGTGCGGAAATATTTAGGTTCTGTTGTTCCTTATACAGACAATTATTTTGCCGCTTTGAATTCGGCTGTATTCAGCGATGGGTCATTTGTGTATATTCCGAAGGGAGTGCGTTGTCCGATGGAATTGTCTACGTATTTCCGGATTAATGCACAGAATACCGGTCAGTTTGAACGTACTTTGATTGTTGCCGATGATGATGCTTATGTTAGTTATCTGGAAGGTTGTACGGCTCCGCAACGAGATGAAAATCAATTGCATGCAGCTGTTGTTGAGATTGTTATAGAAAAAAATGCAGAGGTGAAATACAGTACGGTGCAAAATTGGTATCCCGGCGACAAGGATGGCAGGGGAGGGATTTATAATTTTGTCACTAAACGGGGGATTTGCCGGGGAGAAAATGCCAAATTGATTTGGGCGCAGGTGGAGACGGGTTCTGCAATTACGTGGAAATATCCCAGCACTATACTGAAAGGTGACGGTTCTGTCAGTGAGTTTTATTCGGTGGCGGTCACCAATAATTACCAGCAGGCGGATACCGGGACAAAAATGATTCATATTGGTAATAATACCCGTAGCCGGATTGTTTCAAAGGGTATTTCTGCCGGATATAGCAGTAATTCTTACCGGGGGAAAGTGAAGGTGGTAAAGAGTTGCCGGAATGCCCGTAATTTTTCGCAGTGTGATTCGCTTTTGTTGGGGGATAAATGCGGGGCTCATACTTTTCCTTATCTGGAGATAGCAAATCCTACAGCGCAGGTGGAGCATGAAGCCACGACTTCCAAAATCGGGGAGGATCAGATTTTTTATTGTAATCAGCGGGGGATATCGGCAGAGGATGCGGTTGGACTTATTATTAAGGGTTATGCCGGCGATGTTTTGAACAAGATGCCGATGGAGTTTGCTGTGGAAGCTCAGAAATTGTTGCAGATCAGTCTGGAAGGCTCGGTCGGATAAAATAGAGAGAGATGATTTATTGTGTTTATAAAGTTATCACTTTATGTTGAAGATTAAAAATTTACATGCCTCTGTTGAGGGGAAAGAAATATTAAAAGGGATTGACCTGGAGATAAATGCCGGGGAGATTCATGCTATTATGGGACCTAATGGTGCCGGAAAGAGTACTTTATCTTCTGTGTTGACCGGACGTGAAAAGTTTGAGGTGACGGAAGGTGAGATTGAGTTTAACGGCAAGAATTTATTGGAACTACCGCCTGAGGACCGAGCCCGTGAGGGTATTTTTATGAGTTTTCAGTATCCGGTAGAGATTCCTGGTGTCAGTACGGTGAATTTTTTAAAGACGGCTGTAAATGAAATTCGTAAATATCATGGTTTGCCTCCTTATCCGGCCGCAGATTTCCTGAAGATGATCCGTCAGAAAATGGAATTGGTAGGGATTGATAATAAGTTGCTGAACCGTTCTTTGAATGAGGGATTTTCCGGAGGTGAGAAAAAGAGGAATGAGATTTTTCAAATGGCAGTACTGGAGCCTAAACTGTCTATTTTGGATGAGACGGATTCCGGTTTGGATATAGATGCTTTGCGGACAGTGGCCGGGGGAGTAAATAAATTGAGACGTTCTGATAATGCGACGATTGTGATTACTCATTATCAGCGTTTGTTGGATTATATTGTGCCTGACGTTGTTCATGTTTTGTATGATGGCCGGATTGTGAAGACTGCCGGGAAGGAGTTGGTAGCTGAGCTGGAGGAGAAGGGATATGATTGGATTAAGGAGGAAGTGAAAACTAACGTGTAAGTTTTGGGTGATAAATTGATGATAAGTGATTTTGGTCCGGAATCTAAAATTTGAAATGGGATGAATGGTTTAGAAAAAGTAAATGCTGATTTTGTTACTCTTTTCAGGGATGGATATGTGCAGTTGGAGGCAGGATGCAGTGCTGTGATGAACGGTTGCCGGCAGGAGGCTTTTGAAAAGTTTATACAATCGGGCGGTATTCCTCAGAATACGGAGGATTATATTTATGCTGACCTTATTCCTGTATTTAATAAGGATTATCGGGTTGTATTGAAGTATATCCGCCAGGATGTTGATATAAATGAGGTTTTCCGGTGTACGGTGACTGATTTGGTGACTGACCCTGTGCTTACGGTTAATGGTTGGTGGTTTGACGGGAATATGAAACCTGAGTTGCCGGAAGAGGTGGTGGTTTGCAGTTTGCAGGAAGCAAGTATGAAGTATCCGGATTTGTTTCTCCGGCATTATAATCGTTATGCCTTGCAAGCGTCTAAGGATGGATTAGTGTCTTTGAATACTGCTTTTGCTCAGGATGGGGTGTTTGTGTATGTGCCGGACGGAGTGGTGTTGAAGCGTCCTTTGCAGGTGATTAACTTGTTGCGGGCAAATGCCGGTTTGATGGGATTTCAGCGTAATTTGGTTATTTTGGGGAAGAATGCCCGGGCAACTGTTTTGGTTTGTGACCATACGCTTTCCAATCAGAATTTTCTGATGAATAATACAACAGAGGTTTGTTTGGGGGCTGATGCTCATCTGGATTATTATCAGGTGCAGAATCAGGGGTCGGGGGCTGCACAGATAAATTCTTTGTTTGTGTCGGAACAGCGGAATGCTGTTTTTGACAGTAATATTGTGTCTTTGTATGGCGGTTTTATCCGTAATAATATGTATGTTGCTTTGAATGAGGAAGGGGGAAATTGTAGTTTGTATGGCATGTATATTCTGGACAAGAAGCAGGTGGTGGATAATTTTTCTTATATAGACCATGTTGCTCCGCATTGTACCAGTAATGAACATTTCAAAGGTATTATGGACGATTCATCGCTGGCTAATTTTAGCGGATGTATACGGGTTCGGCCGGATGCACAGCAGACTGAGGCTTATCAGGCGAATAATAATTTGTTATTATCTGAGAATGCACGGATTAATGCTAAACCTCAGTTGATTATTGATGCTGATGATGTGAAATGCAGTCATGGAGCAACGGTAGGTCAGATTGATGAGGAGGCTATGTTTTATTTGCGTTCCCGGGGAATTGGCCGTGATGAGGCACGTATGATGATGATGTTCGGATTTGCGCATGATATTATCCGGCATGTAAAGTTGGATCCGTTGCGGGAAAAGATAGATGATTTGATTGATAAGCGTTTGAGGGGGGAATTGTCGAAATGTCACAATTGCATGTTGCAATGTAAAAAATGAGGCAAGTGTACCGGTTTGCAAATAATTGGTGCGATTCATTCAGGAATTTTATAAACCAATATTGACGATGTTTGATGTAGAAAAGATTCGGGCTGATTTTCCGATATTGGAAGAAAAGGTATATAATAAACGTTTAGTGTATTTGGATAATGGTGCCACTACCCAGCGTCCGGTACAGGTCATTCAGAAAATGGATGAATATTATTTGCATTATAATTCCAATGTCCATCGTGGAGTGCATTTTCTGAGTAATAAATGTACGGATGCTCATGAGGAGGCCAGGGAGTTGGTGCGTTCTTTTATTCATGCGGCTACTGACCGGGAAATTATTTTTACCCGGGGGACGACAGAGGGTATCAATTTGGTTGCTTTTTCATTTGGAGAGGCTTTTGTCGGGGAAGGGGATGAGATTTTGGTGACGGAGATGGAACATCATGCCAATATTGTTCCCTGGCAGATGTTGTGTGAACGCCGGAAAGCCCGGTTAAAAGTAATTCCGTTTCTGGATAACGGGGCACTGGATCTGAGTCAACTGGAGCATTTGCTGACGGAGAAAGTGAAGTTGGTGGGAGTGGCTTATGTTTCTAATGTACTGGGAACGGTAAATCCGGTGAAGGCCATTATTGACCGGGCTCACGCTGTGGGAGCAAAAGTATTGGTGGATGCAGCTCAGGCTGTGCAGCATTTGCCGGTTGATGTCCGGCAGTTGGATTGTGATTTTTTGGTGTTTTCCGGTCATAAATTGTATGGTCCTACCGGTGTGGGTGTTTTGTATGGTAAGGAATCTTTGCTGGAACAAATGCCGCCCTGGCAGGGGGGAGGGGAAATGATTAGGGAGGTGCGTTTTGCTAAGACGACTTATAACGGCCTGCCTTTTAAGTTTGAGGCCGGAACTCCTGATTTTATAGGTATTATAGGTTTGGGTGAGGCAATAAAATATGTCCGGCACGTGGGGATTGAAGAAATTGCAGCTTATGAACACGGGTTGTTGAAGTATGCCATGGAGCAGGTTGAGCGGGTGCCGGGTGTACGCATTTTTGGAACGGCTGACCGGAAGTCGTCGGTACTTTCGTTTGCGCTGGGAAACGTTCATCATTCGGATACCGGGGTTTTGTTGGATAAATTAGGGATAGCTGTCCGTACCGGTCAGTTGTGTGCCGAGCCGACGATGCAGCATTATGGAGTGACCGGGATGGTGCGTGCTTCTTTGGGCATGTATAATACCCGGGAAGAAATAGATATTTTTTGCGAAGGATTGCGGAAAGTGGGAAAAATGTTTCAGATGGGGTGATTAAATTTTAAAGAAAAATGGGTACAATAGCAGAAATTGAAAAGGAAATAGTGGATGAATTTGCTGTCTTTGATGACTGGATGGACAAATATGCTTATTTGATAGAGATTGGTTCCGGACTGGAAGGGATGGACGAACAGTATAAGACGGAAGAGCATCTGATTAAGGGGTGTCAGTCCAGGGTATGGTTTCATGCTGAAATGAAGGACGGTTTGCTTTTTTTTACGGCTGATAGTGATGCTATCATTACGAAAGGAATAGCAGGTTTGCTACTTCGTGTTTTTTCAGGACAAAAGCCTGAGGATATTGTTCGGGCCGATTTAAAATTTGTTGATGAAATCGGTTTAACCCAGCATCTTTCTCCTACCCGGTCAAACGGATTGTTGTCTATGATAAAACAAATCCGTATGTATGCCATTGCTGCGGATGCAGGATTAAAGAGTGCGAAATAAAAGTAAAGCGTTTTTTATATTAACGGAATATGTCTGTAAATACGATAAAAGAACTGATTGTTGAAAAGCTATGTACGGTTTATGACCCTGAAATTCCGGTTAATATCTGGGAGTTGGGATTGGTGTATGATATTGAATTTCCGAAGCCTGCCGAGGTGGTAATCCATATGACACTGACTGCTCCCGGTTGTCCTATTGCGGATGAGATTGTCCAGCAGGTGCATGATGCTGTCATGGAAGTGGAAGGGATAGATTCTGTGATTGTAAATTTGGTTTTTGAACCCATGTGGACCCCTGAGCGAATGAGTGAGGTGGCTAAACTGGAACTGGGGTATGATATTTGAGTTTATGATTTAAAAATCAGCACTTGATGGATTGACAGACTGGAAGTTTCATCGTAAAATTTTGAGATATTAATACCGATAATTATTGAATATCTTGAATATTTAACATACATTTACACCCCGAAACTGTGTTATTGGTGTTAGAAATTCTTTTTAAGTGTATGAAGCGTATTTTATTGATTGCTTTGGCGGTCATTTCTTTGGTTGGTGGTGTAAAGGCTCAGGATGGTAACAATACATCTTATTTTTTATCTAATTTACCGCAACGGTATCGCTTGAATCCTGCTTATCAGCCTGAATATAAGGTGTTTGTTGGTCTGCCGGGGTTGAGTGGTATTTCTGTAAATTATCTGAATTCTTCATTTACTGCAGAAGATATGTTGTATAAGAAGAATGATTCGGTATATATGGACATTAACCGGTTTTATAAGTCTTTGCATAAACGGAATTTTCTGTATTTCAACAATGAAAATTCCATTCTTTCAGTGGGTGTAAAGGCAAAACAATGGTATGGAACCTTGGATATTACTCAAAGAAATGATTTTCTTTTCCGTTATAACAAAGATTTGTTTACGTTCCTGAAATATGGAAATCTGGAGCATTCTTCGCTGGATTTCGGGAAGTTGGGGATGAATGTAAATTCTTATTTAGAGGTTGCTTTGGGTCTTTCCAGGCAAATGGATGAAAAATTGACGGTAGGTGCCCGTTTGAAATTTTTGATGGGTGTTGCCAATCTGCATATGACAGATTCTGATTTGGATATTGTAACCGAAGAAGATGGTACGATGAGGTTGCATTCCCGTCAGAATATCAGAATTGCTGCTCCTGTCAGAATCCGGGATGAACGTACAGGATTGCCTTTTGAGATAAACCAGCCTATTGAGTGGAATGATATTGATTTTAATACAAACGGTTTGAATATTTCTGATATACTGAATGCCAGAAATCCCGGTTTTGCCATTGATTTAGGTGGTGAATACAAATTTGATGACCGATTAAAATTTTTCGCAAGTTTGACTGATTTGGGGTTTATCCGTTGGGGAAATAAGGATTTTAATTATAATTTTTATCAGGATGCTGATTTTGTCTGGGATGGTGCAGATATTTCCCACAGTGTGAATGATAAGTTGGGGGACCATATTTCTGTAGATAGTGCTTTTCAGAAAATTACGAACGATTTGAAGGATAATTTCCGTTTGAAGAGTAAGGGTAATTCTTATATGACAATGTTGAGTCCTAAGCTTTATTTGGGAGCCACTTATCAGTTGAACCGTATGTTTGATGTCGGCGGGTTGTTCCGGGCTTCTTTGGTGAATGGCATGTTTTTGCCTTCTTTGACGGCTTCTGTGAACGGCCGTTTTATCCGGAATGTCAGTGCTTCTGTTTCTTATTCCATTACCCGTGGGAGTTATGTGAATGTCGGTGCCGGTATTACGGCCAAACTTGGTCCTCTGCAGTTGTATGTGCAGACAGATAATCTGTTGGCTTGCAATTATACAAATACTCAATCGGCTAACGGGCGTTTCGGTATCAACTTTTTATTTGGCCATAAAGATCATAAAAAGAAGGATAAGAAAAAGAAAGAACAGCCATTGGAGGAACTGGTTGCTCCAATCGTTGTACAAAAGGATTCCGTACCCAGAGATACTTTGCCGGAAGTTGTAAAAGACACAATAAAGGATGTTGTAAAAGATACCGTTTTGGTAAATCCGGTTGCTCCTGTTCAAACGGAAAAGGTTGTTGATGTTGCCGACGATACGTTGCGCAATTTTTATGTGATTGTGGGAAGTTTTAAGAATAAACAAAAAGCTGAAATTTTGAGACGGAAGCTTCATTTTATGGGTTTTAAAAATAGTGCGGTTCTTGAGGAGGGGGAAGGAATGTTCCGGGTAAGTGCGGCTTGTTATAATACTCATGCTGCTTGTTGGGAAGAAGTTTTCCGGATTCGGAAAGAGTATCCGCAGTTTATTGATGCGTGGGGATTATCGGCGGAATAGGAGATTAGAATTATCATATTTTCCGGTCTGTTGTATGAAATCTTTTAGTTCTCCGGAGCAAATAATAAATAAGGTAACCGAGTCTTGAATTAGTTACCTTGTTTTTTAGCATCTTTTTGAGGATTATTCAAATTTGTGCAGACTCTAAAATAGGATCAGCATCCGGATTGAGACCCGGATGCTGTTTTTAAATATAGCCAGAAACTGATTAAAATCAATCTCCGGTTCCGTATAGTTTGCATCAGAATACTTATAGGGTTGGTGGAATGATGATATATAATAACCTTCAGTCCTTCATATCTATTCCGACATTTTATAGATTTCGCATCCTCCCATCAGGAAAGCTCCCGGTCCGTATAATTCGGTCATTTCCCTGGTCACTTTTTTAGGGGCTTCTCCTATAGGCTGTACATATCCGAGTTTTCCGTCCTGGTCTACGGCATTGACTAAAGCTTTCCAGCCTTTCTGTAAAGCAGGTAAATATTCCTCTTTCGGCAGTAGTCCATGATTTATTCCATAGGCAAAAGCATATACATAAAAGGCGGTACCGCTGGTTTCAGGCGAAGGATAACTGCTGGTATCGAGCAAGCTGGCCCGCCAATATCCGTCGGCTTGCTGCAGTTGTACAATTTTGCTACACATTTCCTTGAAAAGTTCTTCATAGAATTTCCGGTTCTTGTCTTTAGCGGGCAATTCATTCAGGATTTTGCACAATCCTCCCAATACCCAACCATTGCCACGTGCCCAGAACATTTTTTCCCCATTGGGTTCTTTCCTGGTGAAATAATTTCCATCCCGGAAAAACAGTTTGTCTTCCTGAGAGTATAAATAATTGTAGCAATCTTTGAATTGTTGATTCATGAAACGGATGTATTTCTTATCTCCTGTCATATTATAAAGCCGGGCATAAACGGGAGGGGCCATAAAAAGGGCATCACACCAGGTCCAGCGTTCCAGAGTCCGGCCGTCCCGGTAGTTTAACTGCATCGGATTTACGGAGGGATGTGCTATAACCCAGTCCGTGCGTGCAATAGTCGGGTTAATCATATTGGGGTTCTTTTTGTTGTAAAAACGATACATATCGATATACATCTGGCTAACGCAAATGTCGTCTGCATGATACATCCGTTTTTCCGGTTGCCATCCGGTTTTTCCTCCGGTTTTATTCAGGAATTTCAGATAAGATTCGTCTTTATCCAATTCCATTGCCATTTTGCCCCAGTCAAACATACCGATATACATGATGGCATTTACCCAATTGTTGGGGGAATACGGAACTTTTGAAAAGTTGGCTATTTGCCAGTCTGCTACACTTTTCATTACTTTTTTTACTTCTGTTTTCCTGAAGCCGGAACTAAAATTTTGTGCATTCAGATTTGTACATATACACACAATACAAATAAAATTGGCAATGAGTTTTTTCATATTTATTTATTTATTTTATGCAATCGATAATGCAAATATAAAAATAAACTTTATTTTCTTAAAATTCCGGAAACAGAAATCCCCCCACAGTTCGTATCATGACCGTGGGGGGATTGGGTGTTTGGTTATTTCAAAACATTTTTGATTTGTTTTTTGGCCAGTGTCAAAGGGGCTAATGAACAGGGACCGTTAATACAACCTCCGTCGCAGGCCATTACTTCCACGAATTGTGCATCGGGTTTCTTGGCCATTGCTTTTAATAAAGCCTGATTTTTTTTATCCAGTCCTTCGATGTGGATGTTGGAATATTTGTCTCCGATAGCATGAACTACTGCAGCCTGTACTCCTCCGGCTTGTGCAAAGCCGCGGCCAAATTGAGTGACATCCTGATTCAGTTCTTTTTCGCTACAGTTGGTGACATCTATGTTATAGGCTCCCAAAAAGGCTCCCAGTTCTTCAAAGCTCATGACATAATCCACTTCGGGAACGGAGTCGGCCTCATGTCGTTTTGCCAGGCACGGTCCGATAAACACGACTTCGGCGTCGGGATATTTTTCTTTAGCGTAGCGTGCGGCATAGACCATCGGACTTCTGGTTTCAGAAACAAATGGTTTCAGTGCCTGGGCATGTTTTTCCACCCAGCCTGTATATGCGGGGCAGCAGGAAGTAGTCATGAAAGCCTGACCTTCCTTCATTTTTTCTTCCAGTTCTTTTGCTTCATTGGCAGCGGTGATTTCTGCTCCCAGTGCTACTTCGATAACGTCATCGAAACCAATTTGTTTAATGGCAGCCAAAACCTGTCCCGGTGTTGCGTTGAATTGTCCGTAAATGGCAGGAGCCGGGATAGCTATGATTTTCTTTTTCGGATTACTTAGTGTTTTGTGGATGTCAATAATTTTAGAACGTTCCATGATGGCTCCGTATGGACATGCCTGCATACATTTTCCGCAATAGATGCATTTGTCTTTGTCTATGTGTTCAACGCCTTCGGCATCTTTGCTGATGGCTTTTACGGGACATACATCTTCGCAAGGAACCGGTGTATATACTATAGCATGATAAGGGCATACTTTCTGACACAAACCGCAGTTTACACAATCTTCCCGGCTGATGCTTGCTTTGCCTCCAATAAAAGATATGGCGGTTTTCGGGCAGTTCATCACACAAGGCCGGCCTTCACATCCCCGGCAGAGGTTGGTAACGGCGTATTGGGATTGTATGCAGGCACTGCATGCCTCATGTACAACGGAAAGGATATTTTCTTTGGTATTTTTATTGGCCATAGCCATCCGGGCAAAATCCGACAAATGAATCAGGTCGATTTCTTCGTCGGTAATTTCAAATCCCAGAATGGAGATGATTTTATGTTTCAGAATGTAGCGGTCTTTATGGATACAGCATCTTACGGGACGTTTGTTGCGGGGACGCATTTCTACCGGCAGATATTTCAGTCTGGTAATTAATTCGTCGTCTTTTAATAGTTTGACGATCCGGATTAGCAACTCCCGTTTGGTGAGCATCGCAAAATTGTCGTACAACATTTTTAAATTCTTCTTTATGATTTGTAATAGGTTTTCTTTATTTCCGGAAATTCATCTCCGGTTCTGATTCATTCGCACCTTTCGCCGCATAGCACATTTGGCGGTGTGTTTCTGATATTTAATTATAAAATGTCATGCATCAGACAGTTGTCAAAGATAGCTAATTTCTACGTTTTTCAGATATTTCATTTCTAATAAATATTTAATTTTCTTAACGACTTCTGCGGGAAAATTAGTTGTTGCAGCCATAAAAAGATACTCCCCCAAAAACGGAAGCGTTTTGGGGGAGTATTGAATCAGGGTTCTCCTCGTAATTATTTCTTTGCTGTTTCTTTATTTTTCCCGAATTTATTCCGGAAATCATAAGATAACGGAGTTGCGATGAACAACGAAGAATATGTACCGACGATGATACCAATCAACAAGGCGAAAACAAATCCTTTGATGGAGGTACCTCCGAAGATAAAGATAGCCAGCAACACAACCAACGTTGACAGTGAAGTACTGAAAGTACGACGTAGTGTAGAGTTCAAAGCTGCGTTTGTATTTGCTTTGTCGTCGCGTTTCGGGTACAGGTTGTGGTATTCACGGATACGGTCGAATACAACTACCGTATCGTTGATTGAGTAACCGACAACGGTCAGGATGGCTGCAATGAATGCCTGGTCAATTTCCAGAGAGAAGGGAAGCAGACCGGAGAATATGGAGAATATTCCCAATACTACGATGGTATTGTGTGCCAGTCCTAATACGGCTCCTGCTCCGTATTGCCATTTTGTGAACCGAATCATGATATACAGGAAGATGACAAGCAATGCAAATATTATTGACCAGATTGCTGCCCGGGTTACATCTTCTGCCACAGCCGGACCTACTTTTTGTGACATCTGGCGATAGTCTGTCAGGAATACTTCTTTGGAGGTCCCGGCGGGGATGAATTTTTGCAGACCTTCGTACAATAAAGTTTCTACTTCGTCATCGGCTTCGGTTCCTTCGTCAGCAATTTTGTATTTGGTGGTGATTCTTACCTGATTCTCTCCACCGAAAGTTTTCACTTCAGGGCTGCTGCCGTATACGGTAGCCAGGCTTGCTGCAATTTCTTCAACTTGTACAGGCTGGTCGAAAGTTACCGTGTAAGTTCTACCACCAACGAAATCGATACCTTTGTCTAAACCTTTGGTAATTAAGGATACCAGGCAGATGACGGTAATGATTCCGGAGACAATGTATCCTACTTTTCTTCTTTCGAGGAACGGGAAATGTATGTCGCGCAACCAGTTTGCAGTAAATGGTGTGGTAAATTTTACATTTTCGTTTTTGCTGGAAGAATAATCCAGTATAATACGGGTAATGAAGATTGCACAGAACAAAGAGGTAAAGATACCAATAATTAATGTGGTAGCGAAACCTTTGATAGGACCTTCTCCGAAATAATACAGGATGAAACCGGTCAGTAAGGTTGTGACATTTCCGTCAATGATGGCGGAATAAGCTTGTTTGTACCCTTCTTTTATAGCTAGTTTCAAGCCTTTTCCGGAACGCAGTTCTTCCTGAATCCGTTCATAAATCAATACATTGGCGTCTACAGACATACCCATGGTCAACACGATACCGGCAATACCAGGCAGGGTTAGTACTGCTCCGATAGAAGCCAGTACACCAAACAGGAAGAACAGGTTGGTGAACAGAGCAATATCGGCAGCTAAACCTGCACCACGGCTGTAGAAGAATAACATATATACAAGTACTAATACGAATGCTATGACGAATGACCACATACCTGATTGGATGGACTCGCTACCCAGGGACGGTCCTACGATTTCGTCGGCAATGATACGTGCGGGGGCAGGCAGTTTACCTGATTTCAGAATGTTTGCAAGGTCCTGAGCTTCTTTGATATCGAAACGTCCGGTAATCTGGGAGCTTCCGCCTGTAATTTCATTGCTTACATTCGGAGAAGAACAAACAAAGCCATCCAATACGATAGCGATGCAATGTCCGGTATTGTCTTTAGTCAGGCGTGCCCATATTTTGGCTCCTTCGCCGTTCATATTCATGGATACAATGGGGCGGCTTCCGTTGGGTTCGAATTCCTGCCGGGCATCAACAACCGCACCTCCGTCCAACGGAGCTTTTCCGTCGCGGGTGGTGATTTTGATGGCATGTAAAGGTATGTATCCGTTTTCTGCTTTCATTTCCCACAACAGCCGTGCATTACGGGGCAGGCTGGCTTTGATTTGCGGTAGAGCCAACAGTTGATTAATGGCTGCTGTATCTTTAATCCGGGCGTAACCTACGATGGAACCATTCGGGATGATTTGGCCATTGCGGTCGATGTTCGGGCTCAGCAGGCCGAATAACGGATTTTGTTTTTTGAACTCTGCTTCGTTTGCCAGCAGATTGTTTACTGAATCTTGTGCAGAAATATTTGCAATTAAACTATTTTCAATGGAGTCTGTTTTTATTTCAGTAGTTGTTACTGTTTCTGAAACGGTTTCAGTTTCTTTCTCAGTATTCAATACTTCGCTGGCTTCCTGAATTTCGCGAGCCTTTTCGTTGGCTGCAGCCAGATACTGATAAAAATCGCCGTTATCGAAAGTTTCATAAAATTCAAGAGCTGCGGTACCTTGCAACAATTTTCTTACCCGCTGGGCATCTTTGATTCCCGGGAGCTCGATAACGATACGTCCTGAGATGTCTGCTTTACGGATATTGGGCTGAGCCACTCCGAAACGGTCGATACGGGTGCGCAGGATATTGAATGTGTTGTCGATAGCTCCATCTGCTTCCTGACGGATAACGTCCAATACTTCTTTATTGCTTGCACCAATTTTGATTTTGTCTTTTAATTCGACTGTTCCGAACAAATCGGGAGATGCCAGTTGAGCATTGGGAGCAATTTTTTCGAATGCTTCGCCAAACAGAGTAACGAAATCTTTCGGACTGCTGGTCCGCATCCGGATAGCTTCTTGTATAGCTTGGTTGAAAGCCGGGTCCGGAGTGTAGTTGGCCAGGCTGCGTACAACGTCGGCAACGTCAACTTCCATGGTTACGTTCATACCGCCCCGCAAGTCAAGTCCTAAATTCAGTTCCAATTCTTTACACTCTTTGTAAGTGTATTTGGCAATACCCAGAAAATTGTATATTTCCTGATTTGCAATAGAATCCAGATATGCTTTTTCCCTGTCGGGGTTTCCTTGCGCAAATTCTTTTGCTGCTTTTTCAACCCGATTGGTTTTCCAGGTAAAAGACAACTGGTAAAGACTCACCAACGCCAAAGCAATGGCAAGCAGTGTAATCGCTCCTTTATTCTGCATTTTACAATAGATTATATATTACTTAATTTTTATTAATTCTTTCTTCAAGATTAATGCGCAAAAATATAATATTTTTTCTAAAAAAACAGTCAAATCCGATTTAAAGTCGCCGGATTTAAGATTTTGGTTTCTGATTTTTTATTTTGATTGAAAATTCAGAATGATTTTTGAAGCAGACAAATCAATAATGGTCCGGTAGCGGACACAAAAATCGCATCCCAGCAGACCTATGATTTTCCGGTTGAGGTATTTGTTGTACATTTCATTTACGTAATCCAGGTCCATGGCTGCCAGTTGTATGTCTTTTAATTTACGGCCTCCGATTTTTATGCAACCGGCTTTGAACAGGCTGACTTCTTCTATTTTTCCGTTGACACTGCCGGATTGCATGGAGGTAGTTGATGTCTTGTCTTTGATTTTTTCCGGAAATAGTTTTTGGTCGATAACAGTTACTGAAGCTCCCGTATCAATAATCATATCTCCCTGTATTCCGTCTATTTCTATTTTTACAAGTATATGAAAACTGGTGTCTTCCAATTCCACAATCTCCACCGGAACCGTGGTTGTGTCCGACCGATAACCGAATAGTTTTATGTTTTTAATTTTTTCTTTCATAAGTTGCAAAAATAAGAAACCGTCCCGATATTCGGGACGGTTTCTTGATTTTTAACCTATACTAAGGATTTAGTTCAGAACATTTTCATGTTGTCGAGCACATCCATTACTGAACGCACGGCTTTTGCAGAATTAGCCAGTAATTCTTTTTCTTCGTTGTCCAGTTTTACTTCGATGATTTTTTCGATACCGTTTTTACCCAGTACAACAGGAACGCCAAGATAGATGTTGTTCATGCCATATTCGCCGTTTAACAGGGCGCATACCGGGAATACCCTTTTCTGGTCGCGGATGATGGCTTCTACCATTTGAGCTGCGGCAGCTCCCGGAGCATACCATGCAGATGTTCCCATCAATTTTACCAATTCGCCTCCGCCGACTTTGGTACGTTCGATGATTGCGTGCAATTTGTCGGCATCAATCAGTTCGGTGACAGGGATACCGCCTACTGATGTGTAACGGGGCAGGGGAACCATTGTGTCTCCGTGACCTCCGAGCAACAGAGCCTGAATGTCTTTCGGTGATACGTTCAGGGCTTCTGCCAGGAATGCGCGGTAGCGTGCCGTATCCAGGACACCTGCCATACCGAATACTTTGGAGGAATCCACTTTTGCCGCCAGATAAGCGCAGTAGCACATAACGTCCAACGGATTGGATACGATGATGATTTTGGCATCCGGAGAGTGTTTGATTACATTTTCAGTAACAGACTTTACAATTCCGGCATTGGTGGAAATTAAGTCGTCACGGCTCATGCCCGGTTTGCGGGGCAGACCGGAAGTGATGACAACCACTTCTGAGTTTTGGGTTGCCGCATAATCATTGGTCACCCCTTTGATGCGGGTGTCGTACAGATTAATCGGGGCAGTCTGCCACATATCCAGTGATTTTCCTTCGGAAACACCTTCTTTGATGTCCAGGAGGACTACTTCATTTACAATGTCTTTTTCTGCAATACAATTGGCACATGTTGCACCCACATTGCCTGCTCCAACGACTGTTACTTTCATTTTGTAATAATTTTTATTGTTATACTTAAAATAATTGCCTTTTTTCAGAGGTTTAATTCTGACGTCAAATTTAATTCTTTTTTATACCAATACAAAATATTAGAGAAAAAATTCTTTAATATTAGGCGGGTTTTCTTCAACAGCGTCTTTACAAGTGGTGTTTGAACTATTATTTGGCGGGCATTGTGCGGTGTTGAAAATAAAGGTACCATACAGGCAGTAGAGTTCCTTTCAGAATGCTTGAAATCGTAATGCTCCACCAGATTCCTGTCAGTCCCAGTGCAGGGAATGTAGTCAGCCAAAAAGCCATTGGAATCCGGGCACCGGTAAAAATAATACCGGTGAGGGCCGGGGGAGTGGTATGTCCTGTGCCGTTGAAAGCACCGGCGGTGACGGATTCTGTGACCATGAACAGTTGGGACAGGGCTAATATTTTGAGGTAATCGCCTCCTGCTGCAATGGCATCGGCTTCTGTGACAAAAAGACTAAAAATTTCTTTATTCAATGTCCAAAAAAGTATGCTTGCGAAAAGTCCGATGCATCCGGCAATTGCTAAAGTCAGCCGGTAACCGGTACGGATGCGTTGGTAATTGCCGGCTCCGTAATTCTGATCGGTGAAGGCGGCCAGTGCGGTGGAGAAACCGGCGGCCGTCATCCAGGAAATGGCTTCGATTTGTGCGCCGATGCTTTGTGCGGCGACGCCGACGGAGCCCCATTGTGCTGCTAATGTGGCGAGGGTCAGGGAAAACATGGAAAAAAGGGCATTTTGCATGCTTACAGGCAAGCCTAAAAGAATGATGCGCCGTGCCAAGTCCTTTTTCAAACGGTTTAATATCCGCATCCGTCCCAGGGGGAAACGCTGGCTGAAAATCCTGCGGGAGAAAATACAGAACACGACCCCTTGTGCGAGTGCAGTGGCTATGGCGGCCCCGGCAGTTCCTCCTGCCGGAAACGGTCCTATGCCGTAAATGAACAAAGGGTCGAGCAGGATATTGATGACAAGCCCTGCTGCCGAGGCCCGGAAAGGCGTTTGACTGTCTCCTTGTCCGTTATAAAGTCCGCTAAATGTGTTGTTGTTGAATTGAAAAAACAGGCCGGGAGCAACAATCCGCATGTAATTGACGGATTGTTCCGCAATGGGGGCATCGAAGTGAAACAAGTTAATCAAAGCCGGAGCAGAAATGATAATGAAACTGGCATATACTAATCCGATGATTACAGACAAGGTGATAGCTTGGCCGGCATAACAGGCTGCTCTTTTCGTATCTTTGGCACCTACTGATTGGGATACGGTTATTTCAGCACCGATTTTTGTCATGAACGAGAGGGCATTGCACAACCAGGTAAAAAATCCGGCAGCTCCGGCGGCGGCGACAGCATCACTTCCCAGATGTCCCAGCCATAACATGTCTGTCATGCTGTAGGCCATCTGGATAAACGAGGCGGAGATCAGAGGGACAGCCATGACCCACAAACTCCGGAATATACTGCCCTGTGTGAGATCGTTGGTTTTTGTCATTTAATGATACCGTTAGTAACAATGTTTGCTGATTGGTATGGTTTTATCCGGATGTTTTTATAACGGGGCAAATGTATATAATAAATTCAGGTATTTATATACATCGTTTATATTAAATTACTGTTTATTTATTCTTTTCCGCTACCTCCGGAATGGTTTTCAGCACTGGTTTCCGCTTCCGTTTTTGTGCTTCCTTCCGGAATATAGTGTATCGTAATTATATACAATTCACACCAAGGATTTTCTTGGTGTGAATAAATATAAGGATAATCGGTAAATTCTACAAATTGCTTAATTTTTATTGTTTAATTCATTAGCTCTTCGGAGCATCTCCTCAATAGAGTATTCTAAATAAGATGGGGCAATGTTTACTTTTACAATGTCATTCTTATCTGCATTAAAGTATTCCAGCCCAATTTTCCCATCGATTAATGCGTCTGACGTAACAATAAATTTCTTACTATTATCACATTTGAGCTGTACATACTCTCCATTTCTAAATTTACTACGCATACCTAATAATTTTAATACTGCTTTTGTTATTTTTAAAGAAGTAACAAAATTATAGAATCCATTTATTTTCTTAGATTTCATTTGCGACAAATTTTAATTGTTATTTCTATAAAAGTAACTACATTTGTAGCTGACATTTTGAATAGCATTGGCTATTGTTTTTAGGACTAAGAAAACGACC
>CAJTPD010000009.1 GCA_910578105.1 uncultured Odoribacter sp.
GATTACCGCCAGCGCAAGAACAAAACTTATTCTTTGAGTACGAATTTGAGTCCTATTTGTCATATACTGTAAATGTTTGGAATAATTATACTGCAAAGTTATGTACCGTATCCCAGATACTTATAATTGATGATGACAAACCGCCCAATATTGGTAAAAAATAACGGGTATAGTATGATTTCGGGCTAAAAATCATACTATACCCGTACAAATGGAGGCTAAAATCGTTATCAATCTTTCCTTGTCAGGGTAATTTTCTTGCTGGCTTCCCGTTTGTTGGCATCGACCACCTTGATATACCTTTGCGTGGTGGTGATACTCTTGTGCGCCATGATGCTCTGTATGGTGCGGATGTCCGTTCCTGCCGCAGCTTGCAGCGTGGCGAATGTTCTCCGATACGAGTGGAAAGTTATGTTCTTGGTAATTCCGGCAGAACGAATCCACTCTTTCATGGGGGCTTGTATCCAACTGCGCATAAGCCCTTTGAATACCAAACCTTTCTTTTCAGAACTATAGCCTATCAATCCCAATGCTTCCTCGCTGATGGGAATGATGTCTTCCGCTTTGTTCTTCTGCGTAATGATATGTACACATTTCCCTCCGGCAGAGTAGTCCACGATGTCTTCCCAACATAGGGCGAGAATATCACTGATGCGCAAGCTGGTCATGCAGGAAAACAGCGATGCAATTTTCAGAATAGGCTTCTTGCACGGTGTTTCAGCCAGTTTATATAGTTCTTCTACAGACAGATACTCTTTGACCACATCTTCCGTTTCAATCTTATCCAAGAAATCATTTACGTTGGTCTTTATCATTCCATTACGGTAGAGAATTTTCAGGAATCCCCTGAAAGTAGACCAATATCCTGATGCGGAGTTCCGTGTGATGGATTCATTGCGCCTCAGCTTTTTGGCACTCAGCAAGTATTCCCGAAATTTGTTGCATAGGTCGATGTCAATTTCCTCAAAGGTACATTTGCCATGTGCGAAGTTTCTGAAATGGAGATAGACGAACTCCCATTTCTGGTCATGCTTACGGAGCTGTTTGCGATAATACTCCAAGAAATCGGCTTTTAGTTTGTACCTGTCGAAGAAATCATACCGTTCATTCACCACAGATTCAAACCTACGGCAACGTATGGCTTCGGCTTTCTCGGTCATTACTTCGTTGAAGTTCTGTTCACGCTTGTTTCTCGGATTGTCATATACGTAAATACCAAGCGACTCATGGCGGATAACTTTCATTGTCTCTTTGTCTCGATAACCCGGATAATAATCCAAGTAGAAAGACAGCATCCTGTTCTTTAAAGGACGAGTCCTTAATGTTACGGTTTTACATTCATGCATACTGATATATTTTTATGGTTATTATTAATTCGCTGGCAAAACTCTGTAATGTAACCATGCAGAAAGCCTTCAGTAGAGATTAATTTTGGAATAATTTACGGAAGCCTATAATTGGTTACTTACGGACACCCATTACCTTGTCAAACTCCACTTTCAGGAACCTGACGAACCGTCCGTTCTTTTCACGATTAATCTGATGGAATTGCAGAATACCATAGACCGAATCACGGGATAGCTTGAATTTCTCCATCGCCTCCTTGACAGTGTAGTATTCCGCCTTGCTCTCCTGCTCGGAACTCTTCGAGAGGTCGAAGTGGAGCTTTGAGTAGAATATCTGCCCATGCTCCTTCTTGGATGGAATGTTGTTCCGATACACCTGCGAACGGATGGCGACACGTGTCATGCCGTACTTTTCCTGAATTTCTTCGGGCGTGTACCATTCGGTCAGGTCGGAATCCACCTCGTATTTGGCAAAGGCAGCATCGATATGTTTCTTGCTGTAATAGTTGAACTGGCGGATGCGCACTTTCGGGACTTTGTGCTGTCGTGTATAAGTCCATACCCATTTGGCATTGACCTTATATTTCTGCGCAATCTCCTCAGCGGTGTAATACTCGGTGATGTCAAAGTCCTCTTTGGGCATGATACGTTCGTAAGGCTTGGTCTTCATCATCAGCTCGATGTCCGCACGGCGGATGAGCGACTTTTTCCCACTCAGACGGGAGGCCCGCAGTTTAGATTCCTTGACCAGTTTATAGATGTATTGCCGGGTAACACCCATCAGCTTTGCTGCTTGGGCAAAAGAGAAGAAATCTTGTCCCTCGGCGGCTTGTCGAGGTTGTAGCAACTCTTGCGAGCGTTTCAATTGCCGCTTGCGTTCCCGGATGCGTTCTTTGTAACCAAGATTGGAGCACTGATGGCTACAATAGCAGGTCGTCGTCTTTTGAGCTATAAATGGCTTTCCACACCATTGACAAATCTTTCGTACTTCCATATTTTCCTCGTTTACATTGGGGATAATTTCTCCTTATTTCTCCCGGATTTTGTCAACACATGTAAACCATTGTCAACACACGTCAACTAATGCGTCACTGTGACATTCGGGTTAGCCGTGAATTTCCGTCGCGGTAGAAATAGGATAGAAAAATATGGATAAAAACCGTTACTACCAAATAAGGATTGGAAAGTATTAAAATAGAAAAGTCACTGAAATACAGCGACTTTATTCTAAATGGTTATGGCTGCTTATGGCAGTTTCTAAGCCATCACTTCCCGATGCAAAAATTCTTAAATATGTTTCCCAACACCTCATCAGTAGTAATTTCGCCGGTAATTTCGCCGAGATAATGGAGACATTCGCGGATATCCTGAGATACGAATTCACCGCTGAGGCCGGAAGATAAGCCGGAAATTACCCGTTCAACGGCCAGATGCGCCTGTCGGAGGGCTTCATAATGCCGGACATTGCTGACGATAACATCCGAAGGATTTAACTCATTTAAATTTACGACATCCGTCAATTCATGAATTAAAAACTCTAAATTAAAGCCCGTGCGGGCTGAAATCGGGATAATTTTTTCCCTGGAAGTAAAAAACCGGATAGTCTCCTGAGGTGTCAGCAAATCATCCACCTGATCGGTCTTGTTCAGCACGACAATCAATTCTGCCGAGTCAGCCAAATGCTTTTTCACTTCACAATAATACTCTTCAAAACGTTCTACCCCTCGCTGCAAATCGGTCAGCAGCAATACCACACTTGCCTGGCTGATTTTTGAAAAGGTCCGCTCAATTCCCATATTTTCTATCTCATCCGACGTTGTGCGAATCCCAGCTGTGTCAATAAAACGGAAAGTAATCCCGTTCAGATTTATCGTATCTTCAATCACGTCACGGGTGGTACCTGCAATATCCGATACAATGGCTTTTTCTTCCTGCAATAAAGCATTCAACAAGGTACTCTTTCCTACATTGGTATTACCGACAATAGCGACAGGCACCCCGTTCTTGATTACATTTCCCAACGAGAATGAATGACACAAACGTTCCAACAAAGCTTCTATATTGCCGGCAAGCCGAAGCAACTCCGAACGGTCAGCAAATTCAACATCTTCCTCTGAAAAATCCAGTTCTAATTCCAGCAATGAAGTAATCCGTAACAACTCTGCCCGCAACTTCATCAGCTCAGCAGAAAATCCGCCTTTCATCTGGCTGATAGCCATCCGGTGGGAAGCTGCCGAAGAGGAGGCAATCAAGTCGGCCACGGCTTCCGCCTGGGACAAATCCATTTTCCCGTTCAAAAAAGCCCTTTGGGTAAACTCCCCCGGAGTAGCCAAGCGTGCTCCGGTATCTACCAATAATTTCAACAATTGTTGCTGGATATACACCGAACCGTGGCAGGCAATCTCCACCGACTCCTCCCCCGTAAACGAATGGGGCATATGAAAAACCGTCACCAACACTTCATCCACCACCTTTCCCTTCTCCACTATCCGCCCAAACCGAACCGTATTCGCAGCAGCCTCCTGCAAAGATTTTCCCGACGGCGATTCATACAACTGGTCTACCAAAGCGATACACCCTTGGCCCGAGAGCCGAATCACAGCAATAGCTCCCATGCCAGGAGCCGTCGAAACTGCACATATGATATCTGAAACATTCATTTTTCATTATCCATTTAAGCTGTGACATAATTATAAATCCCAACTATTTCAAACAAAAGTACAGATTTTAAAGCTAAACTATAAGCAGATTTTTATACTTTTTTTAATAACACAGAAAACTATCAATGAAAATTATACGTATATGGTAAAATTAATATTGGGAAATAAGCAATAAATCATCAAAAGTCCGAAAAAATACTATAAATAACTAAATAAAAACGACCTATTATGAAACAACTATTATTTTTACTACTAGTAGCGGCATTAACGCTTCCTGTCTTCGAAAGCACTGCACAGACACTGGGAAACCAAACTCCAGTTCGTGTCCAAGAATTAACCAAAAAACAAATCCGGCAGGTAAAAAAAGACTTACGTAAAAAAGCCAGAGAAGCAGCTGATCAAAAAGCTTCTGAATCTGCCATAGAAGCTCTGAAAGGCCGGAATTGGGTTCTTATGGCAAACACTCTATACGGACCACGAGGAGCTGCCATTCCTGTTTCCGACAACACCAACTTCATTCAATTCAAAGGAAATACAGTTTATGTACAATTAGCATTCAATGGCATTGCCGGCCCTAACGGATTAGGAGGAATTACTGTACAAGGTACACCTTCACAAATTACAAGTAATACAGATAAACATGGAAACATTACTTATTCTTTCTATGTCAACGGCACCGCATTAACTGCTCAGATTGTCCTAAACATTAGCGCAGGAAGCAATTATGCAAATGCAACCGTATATCCGATGATGAACAGTAATAATCTAACTTTCACTGGTATTCTGGTTCCGACCTCTGAGTCAGGAATTTTCAGAAGTGGATTTATCAGCTACTGAAAAAAGTAACTATATACAAGTTTGATATAAACTTGTATATAGTTATCTCCCAAAAAAGCTTTTAAATTAGCTTCTCTTAAACTAAAGCTATTCTACCTTTTCCAATTCTACTGTAAAATGCCGCATAATTGGAAACTCTTTGGTAATGACATATCCACGGGTGATGGCTTCGCGACGGTCATATACATTCTTTAAAGCAACAGCTATTACGTCCATGTGGTTGTTAGTGTAGGTACGCCGCGGGATAGCAAGACGTAAGAGTTCTAAACTTGGATAGCGGTTCTCGCGGGTTACGGGATCGCGGTCAGCCAAGATAGAACCTATTTCAACACCACGAATACCAGCCTCAAGATACAATTCTACACCCAAGGTCTGAGCTATAAACTCTTCTTTCGGCACGTGAGTCAAAATCTTCTTGGCATCAACAAAAATAGCATGTCCACCAGCAGGACGCTGATAAGGAATGCCGTATTCATCCAATTTTGCTCCAAGATATTCAACCTGTTTAATACGGGTTTCCAAATATTCAAATTCCGTTCCTTCGTCCAATCCTTGTGCCAAAGCATTCATATCACGTCCGGACATTCCACCGTAAGTAATAAAACCTTCGTTCATGATACAGAACATCTGACAACATTTCCACAACTCTTCGTTTTTAAAGGCCACAAAACCACCCATATTGACAATGGCATCTTTCTTGGAAGACATGGTCATAATGTCGGCATAGGAAAACATCTCTCTCACAATTTCCTTAATGGTCTTATTCGCGTAGCCTTTCTCCCGAGTCTTTATGAAATAGGCATTTTCTGCAAAACGAGCAGAATCAATCTGCAAATTCACACCATATTTGCGACATAACGCAGAAACTTCACGTATGTTTTGCATGGAAACCGGCTGTCCTCCCGCCGTGTTGTTGGTAACAGTCAATACAACAGCAGGTATTTTTTCCTTCGGATATTTCTGAAGCACGGCTTCTAGTTTGGCAGGATCCATATTCCCTTTAAAAGGTATTTCCAATTGAGTATCTGCTGCCTCATCAATTGTACAATCTATAGCTAAAGCCTTTCTAAATTCAATGTGTCCTTTCGTCGTATCAAAATGCGAGTTACCTGGCAATACATCTCCCTCTTTGATAATCGTAGAGTAAAGCACATTTTCAGCAGCCCGTCCCTGATGAGTGGGTAAAAAATAATCAAATCCCAAAATATCCTTAATGGCATCCTTCATCTTATAGTAAGAACGTGCACCGGCATAACTCTCATCGCCCAGCATTAGTTCCGCCCATTGTTTATCACTCATTGCTCCTGTACCAGAATCGGTCAGTAAATCAATAAACACCTGGTCACTCTTCAAATTGAAAAGATTATACTTTGCTTCTTTAATCCACTGTTCACGTTCTTGACGAGTACTTTTACGAATGGTTTCCACCATTTTAATCCGAAATGATTCTGCAAAAGGTAATTCCATAATAATATATTCTATTAGTTATCAGATAAAAATTTTATAACATGTACAGAAAAGAAGATTCTTGCAAAGAATCCTTCCCTTATAAAACCAACAAAGAGAAAAAATGAGTTCAGAAATCAAACTCATCACGTTTTTTGATATTCAAAAAAAGATGATTTAAAGGCAATATGTCTAACTGATTTCGCATACGTTTGCAAAAATATAAAAATGTATGGAAAAATATAATCTCATTCATAAAAATTAATCTATATATATTCTATATCCAAATATTATAATTTACTATAAGAATGTATATGAGTACTTATAATTATTTTAATAGTTATTTTCAAGAAACTTTTTCGTATGAAGGATATACTTTATATTTGCAAAAAAGAAAACTGACATATATCATGAATATACTCTTCTATCTTCTGCTCCCATTGGTTATATTTACCATATTACTATATCCTCTATTACGAAAAGCTGTATCTTTATTAGAAATTTTAGTCAACAAGTACATTCAACAATCTTCTTTTTCAAATAAATCTCAGACAGACAAAGATAAAACGGCAACTCAAACAATAATCAATTTAAAGTTATTAGCTTACGAACGAATTATTTTACTCACAGAACGCCTGAAACCAGATTCACTAATTCCCCGCACTATTTCAACAACTTTATCTTACAAAGAATATCAGATTTTGCTGTTAAATGAAATCCGGAAAGAATTTGAATACAACCTTTCCCAACAATTATACCTCAGTGAAAATACCTGGACCATTGTCACCAATTTCAAAAATAACATGACCACTTTAATTAATACTGCAGCAGCCGATTGCTCCTCAGATGCAACAGCACATCAATTAGCACAAAAAATTTTAGAAAATTACATTACTTCGGACTTAAAAGCTGACCAGATTTTAAAGATTATAAAGACGGAAGTTCAGGCAAATTAAGCACCTTCTATACAAATAGAATACATTTACCTGCGTTTCCGCCTTCCTTCTTTCGTTCGATCCATACGGGACTTTTGTGGTATTTTACTATTCTTTGCAGATTTAATATGAAAAGCTCCTCCCCCCATCGGTTTTCCCCGTTGATAAACAATATTTGCTGTCTGCACTTTTTCTTCATCCATCAACAAATCAGAAATTTCCAGTTCTTCAGGTAAGTCAGTCACCGAAATCTTTTGCTCTATTAACTGCTCTATCTTATCAAATTTTTCTTCCTCTTTCTCAGAAACAAAACTTATAGCTGTCCCTTCTTTTCCTGCCCGGGCTGTACGCCCAATACGATGCACATATTCTTCAGGAATAGAAGGAATATCAAAATTAATAACATGTGACACCTCCTGCACATCAATTCCCCGAGCTGCCACATCCGAAGACACTAAAATACGAGTCCGTCCGTCCTTAAAAGCTTTCAAAGCATTTAATCGTGAATTTTGTGCTTTGTTAGAATGAAGTACACTTAATCCATCCTTCCAATAATCTGCCAGTTTTTCTACAATCCGGTCAGCATTCCTTTTGGTTTCAGTAAAAACCATAACCCGTCGGAACTCTTCTGAATCAGTCAATAATAATTTCAGTAAATTAATTTTAGTCGCAATATTGGGAACGTCATACCGAATTTGCAACACATTCTCTACTGGTGTTGCATGAGCTGCAGTTTCAATGCGCACCGGATCCGGAGCCAAAAATTCTTGCGCCATTTCAGCAATAGTAGCTGAAAAAGTAGCTGAAAACAACAAAGTTTGATGTTTCTCAGGAATTACTTCCAATATACTTTTCAATTGTGGCATAAATCCTAAATCCATCAGTCGGTCGGCTTCGTCAACTACAACCGTCTTTATTTGGGAAGTACGAATAATCCCATTCATATAAATATCCATAAACCGCCCAGGGGTAGCAACCAATAAATCTACCCCTTCATAAACAGCTGCTTGCTGAGTACGAATATTGGTCCCGCCATAAATTCCAACACAACGGATATCCATATACTCTGTCAATAATTCTACACTTTCACAGACTTGAACAACCAATTCCCGGGTAGGTACTACAACCAAAGCACGCGGATAGCTTCCCTGTGCATAATGCAACTTCATCAAGACTGGTATCAAATATGCCAAAGTCTTACCTGTACCTGTCTGGGCAATACCAACCATATCTTTACCGGAACGAATCACAGCAAATGCCTGTTCCTGAATAGGAGTCGGTTCTTCTAATCCTGCTTCTTCTAAAGCCATTAGAATTTGCTTGCTGATATTTAAATTTTTAAAAATCATAATCTCATATATCGGGAAATACCCTGGTTTTATATCAATAAGCGCAAAAATACAAAAAAGGGAAACGGAATAAAAATAAATATTACAGCAACAAAAAAACATATGGAAAAACAATACATTATAATAGAATACGAATAAATAATTATTGTAAGCAAATTCCATAAATATTTTATTTGTTTATTAAAAAATTTAACCTTACATTTATTCCACTGATTAACCATAAAACTTTTGAGATATGACTACAATGATTACTTTCAATGAATTAAGAAAAATCAAAGACATGTTGCCCGCAGGAAGTATGCAAAGAATTGCTACGGACCTAGGTATTAGTGTTGAGACAGTTCGTAACTATTTCGGAGGAGACCATTATAATGAAGGTAAAGCAGTCGGATTACATATTGAACAAGGACCAAATGGTGGAATTGTAAAATTAGATGACACCACCATTTTGGAAAAAGCAAAAGAAATCCTTCAGTGTTAAAGTAAGCAGGCATTTTGTATTCAACCAATCCGTCGCATCATTTCCATTGGATATACACACACGATAGGTTATCGTTTTGAATATGATTTATATATCCTTTAGTAAATATCCCGGATGAAACATGAAATCCAAAAAGAGGAATACAAAATGCCTCCCTTTCATTTTACACTTATTTGTGAATCAGTAAAAACAAAAGCTTCCGAAGCACGTGACAAAATATAAGCAGCCGGTAAAGCAGCCTCAGAGGAGTAAAATATTTCATGCAAAATCATTGCTTTTTCTGTCCCAAGTACAGGTATCAAAATAAGTTTACTATTCAAAATCAACGGCCCTGTCATTGTTATTCTTTTTTGTCCGGTCACCGGATGCTGCGATACTGCATAACAACGCTTATCTATCAATAAATCCACATTTTGAGAAAAAATCGAAGCTGTATGTCCATCCTCTCCTATCCCCAAAATAACACAATCAAACTGAGGTAAACAGGAACATTCCGGTAATTCCCGCCTTACCATCTCAGAATAATGCTCAGCTTCAATTTCCGGCTTTTCTTCTCCACGAATCCGATGAATATATTCTGCCGGAATATTTAAAGGTCGAAACAATAAATCATAAGCATATTTATAATTACTTTCCTCATCCTGTGGCTTTACACAACGCTCATCCACCCAATAAAAACGTAATTGCTCCCAATGAATCTGATTACGAAACTCACTTGCCCATATCTGATATAATTTCCGAGCCGTACCAGCTCCGGATAAAGCCAAATGAAAAGGAATACGATGCAATTTCATCTCCTCTAATAACCGCCCGGAAACTGCTCTCAGCACCTCTTCAGACGAACCATAAACTTCAAGTTTCATGATTGAGTATTTAATTTATAATTTACTTGTCTCCTTAATATGAATTCCACCCCATCTATCCGGAGAAATTTCAAAAATAACTACGCACAAAAGACAAGAAAGTTTTTAATTATTTTATCTACTTTTGTCTCTGAAAGAATCCATATCACATAATCCTATTTCAAGGATTAATCAAATATATTAAAGAACTTTTAATGAATAAAATAATATTAAAACCAGGTAAAGACCGTTCCGTTTTCCGTTTCCATCCCTGGATTTTCTCCGGAGCCATTGCCAATACAGAAGGAAATTTACAAGAGGGAAACTTAGTAAAGGTATACAACTCCGAACAGCGATACCTGGCCACAGGACATTGTCAGATAGGCTCTATTGCTGTTAGAATTCTGACCTTTGAAGAAGAAAATATTGATTACAACTTTTGGAAGAAACGGATAGAAAATGCCTGTCAAATGCGCAAAGCCATCGGCATTACAAATTCTTCCACTAACAACGTATTTCGCCTGATTCATGGAGAAGGCGATCATCTTCCCGGATTAATTGTCGATTACTACGCCGGCGTAGCCGTCGTACAGTTCCATACTGTTGGCATGTTCCTGGAAAAAGAAAATATAACCCGAGCCTTGCGAGAAGTTTTAGGCAACAAAATCACGGCCATTTATAATAAATCTGAATCGACCTTACCTTACAAAGCTGCCATTGAACCGAAAAATGGCTATCTATATGGGAAAGCCGAAAATTTTATAGCCATCGAAAATGGTTTGAAATTTAATGTAGACTGGCTGGAAGGACAAAAAACCGGCTTCTTTATCGACCAGCGGGAAAACCGCAGTCTTTTGGAAAAATATGCAAAAGACAAAAATGTACTGAACATGTTTTGCTACACCGGAGGATTTTCTTTTTATGCCATGCGCGGAGGAGCCAAGTCCGTACACTCCGTTGATGTTTCTGCACGGGCAATCGAATTGACAAAGCAAAATGTAGAATTAAATTTTCCAGGTGACTCCCGGCACGAGGCTTTTGCCGAAGAAGCATTTAAATTTCTGGAAAGTTCATACGGTAAATACGACTTAATCATTCTGGACCCTCCCGCTTTTGCCAAACACCAGAATGTACTGAATAATGCAATACAAGGCTATAAAAAACTTAACCGAAAAGGAATTGAAGTAATCAAACCCGGAGGAATTATTTTCACGTTTTCCTGTTCTCAGGTGATGACCAAAGAGTTGTTCCGGCAAACCGTGTTCACCGCTGCAGCCAATACCGGACGTAAAATACGTATTCTGCATCAACTGACCCAACCGGCAGACCATCCGGTGAGTATATATCATCCGGAAGGAGAATATCTGAAAGGCTTAGTATTATATGTAGAATAAAAAGCTATAAAAAATCAGCCGGAAAGCGGCGTCGGTTTGTTTATACCGTCCTTACTTTCCGGCTGAAAAAATATAATTCCGCCTTACCGGATGTTCTGAGCCACCCGGATTACCTCCTCGGCCAAAGCATTGGCTGCAGCCTCGTCCTTCGCTTCAGAATAAATACGGATAATCGGTTCTGTGTTAGACTTCCGCAAGTGTACCCATCCTCTTTCAAAATCGATTTTCACCCCGTCAATATCCGTCACTTTTTCATTGGCATATTTCTCTTTCAAACCTTTCAATATCTTGTCGACATTCATCTCCGGAGAAAGAGTGATTTTATTTTTAGAAATAAAGTATTGCGGATATTCTTTCTTCAATTCCGTCATTTTCTTTCCCTTGGCAACATAATGAGAAAGGAACAAGCCGACTCCGACCAATGCATCCCGACCGTAATGACTATCCGGGTAAATCACACCTCCGTTACCTTCCCCGCCAATCACGGCATGCGTGGCTTTCATCTTTGCCACCACATTCACTTCCCCTACTGCCCCGGCATTGTATTCCTGTCCTGCCGCAACCGTAATATCCTTCAATGCACGTGAAGAAGAGAGATTGGACACCGTATTGCCCGGAGTATGTTTCAGCACATAATCCGCAACGGCCACCAAGGTGTATTCCTCCCCGAACATCTCTCCCGTCTCACTGATTAAAGCCAAACGGTCCACATCCGGGTCCACAACAATCCCTAAATCCGCATGACACTCTTTCATCTTTGCTGCAATCTGGGTCAGATTTTCCGGAATAGGCTCCGGATTGTGGGCAAATTTTCCGGTAGGCTCGCAATTTAATTCAACCACCTCCTTGACACCAAGTGCTCTCAACAATTCCGGAATAACCACCCCACCGATGGAATTCACAGCGTCTACAACGACTTTCAGATTTGCCTTAGCAATAGCATCCCGATTTACTAACTTCAATCCCAATACGTGATCGATATGGTATTGCGTATAATCTTTTTCTGTAATTTCCCCCAATTCATCCACCTCTGCATACTCAAAATCTTCCTTCGCCGCCAGTTCCAGCACTTGTGCACCATCGGCTGCCGAAAGAAATTCCCCCTGGCTGTTCAATAATTTCAACGCATTCCACTGCTTCGGATTGTGGCTGGCAGTAAGGATAATACCTCCATCCGCCTTTTCTGCCGTCACAGCAATTTCCGTTGTCGGTGTAGTTGCCAAACCAATATTGATTACATCGTGACCTAAACCGGACAAAGTAGCCGATACTAATTTAGCATACATATCTCCCGAAATACGGGCATCCCGCCCCAACACTATCCGAGCTTTCTTTTTTCCGGCTCCGGTTTTCAGCCAAGTCGCATACGCCGAAACAAATTTTACAATATCAAGCGGAGTCAGGTTATCTCCCGGACGGCCACCTACCGTTCCGCGTATACCAGAAATAGATTTGATAAGTGTCATATTAGAATTAATTAAGATAATACTGATTGTTGAGTGCAGACACCCACGCCAAACACACCCCAAAAATAAAATAAATTAATAAGTTTACCCAACAATCGTAGAAATATTATTAAGAATACAAAAAAATCCGGAAACTCATTTCTGAATTTCCGGATAATTCTATAACATTCCCACTTCTCAGATCAGTGCCTGATAAGCCTCTGCATTCAACAAACCATTTAATTCTGCTTCATCGCTAATCTTAATTTTCACAATCCACCCTTTTCCGTAAGGATCTTTGTTCACCAATTCCGGCTCATTCTCAAGCTCCTCGTTGAATTCAAGTACTTCGCCACTTACAGGTAAATAAAGGTCAGAAACAGTTTTCACAGCCTCAATCGTTCCAAAAGTATCTCCACCGCCAAGCTCATCTCCCACAGTTTCACATTCAACAAATACAATGTCTCCCAATTGACTCTGAGCATAATCAGTAATGCCGACAAAGGCCTCATCACCTTCTACACGAATCCATTCGTGTTCCTTGGTGTACTTTAATTCTGCAGGTACATTCATTATTTTATCGTTTTAATTTGTTACCCGAGGTACATGACCTCATTTCAATTACTATAAATTTTCCGAACCGGGGGAAAATTTCATCCTTTCCCCAACAGATTGATTCGTCAAAGTTAAATAAAAATTTTAATAAGTTCTTTCCCTGCACAAACGTTTTCTGAATTTTATTTGAAAAAAATATTTCCACTTTTTTCATCCAAATGTTTGCAGATTCAAAAAAAGCCCCTACATTTGCACCGCTATTCAACAATAGCCGTTCTTTTAAAATTGGTGCGGTAGTTCAGCTGGTTAGAATACAGGCCTGTCACGCCTGGGGTCGCGGGTTCGAGTCCCGTCCGCACCGCTTAATGAAGACGAAAAATCAAGAAAAGTCCTGAAGTTTAATACTTTGGGACTTTTTCTTTTTCCTCTCACCCAAGCAAAAAGTACCCGAATCCGGCAGTTGCCACGGGCTTAATCGTTGGACTTTTCTGAGAAGAAAAAAGTCCAACGATTTAGGTTCTTCTTCTCTGTTTTACAACGTTTTGCGTATCGACGTCCGGAACAAAGAAACCTAAGTTTGTACCATTAAAAAAAACGAAAACATGGGAGAAGAAAAAAGACGTTCGACATTCAGCGTTTTGTTTTACATCAAGAAGCAGAAATTGCTGAAAAACGGTGAGGCACCTATCTGTATGCGCCTCACAGTGAATAAACAGAAAGCGGAAATCATGATTAAACGGAGTGTTCCGGCAGAGTTATGGAATCAAGCCAAGGAGTGTTCCAAAGGAAAAGACCGGGCTTCTATGGAACTTAATTACTATATCGGAACTGTACGGGCTAAAATTTTGCAGATTCACCGCGAGCTGGAAATAGACGGCAAAGAAATATCCGCTACCATTGTACGGGACAGATTCTACGGACGGGATAAAGTGCAACGTTCCCTGTTGGAAATATATGCGGAGCATAACGAAAAGTGCAGGGGATTAATCGGGAAAGAGTATTCCCTGGCTACCGTGGAGAAGTTTGAAACGTCTATCCGGCATTTAAGGCTGTTTATCCGCTCCCGGTATCATCGGGAGGATGTGTTTCTGAATGAAGTGAACGGGCAGTTTATCCGGGATTTTGAATACTGGCTCAAAACGACCATGAATTGCCGGAATAATTCCGCACTGAAACATTTGAAGAATCTGAAAAAGGTTATCCGGATTGCCTTAGCCAATGAGTGGATGACGAAGGACCCGTTTTACGGGATTCATTTCAAGATGGATGAGGTGAATATGGAGTTCCTTACCAAGGAGGAATTAGAGGTGTTAATGAACAAGAAGTTTTCCATTAAACGGCTGGAGCAGGTGCGGGATGTCTTTGCTTTTTGCTGTTTTTCCGGTATGGCGTTCTCGGATGTCTGCCAGCTTAGTCGGGAGCATCTTGTAAAAGACAATAACGGAGCATTGTGGATTAGGAAAGCCCGGCAGAAGACGAAACAGATGTGTAATATCCCTGTCCTCTCCCCTGCCCGAAGGTTGATTGAGAAGTATGCGGATTGTCCCGAATGCGTGGAAAAGAATGTCTTGTTCCCGGTGTTGAGTAATCAGAAAATGAATGCCTACCTGAAAGAGATTGCCGACCTATGCGGGATTCAGAAACGGCTGACGACACATGTTGCTCGGTATACAGCAGCGACAAGCGTGTTTTTAGCCAATGAGGTGAGTATGGAGAATGTGGCGAAGATTCTCGGACACGCCAATATCAAAATGACACAGCATTATGCCAAGGTATTGGACCAGTCTATTATGCGGGATATGGGGAAAGTGGAAAAGAGCTTTTTAAAGGAGTGTGTATGATGAAAAGAGGGATTATTACTATCAGTGAAACGGGAGCGATCACCGTGCCGGATGTCCCCGTATGGATGACCCTGCCGGAAATTGCCGATATGCTCGGTGTGTTTGAGTATGATGTACGCAGGAGTATCAAATCCATTTACCGGAATCAGGAACTAAACGAATTTGAAACGATGAAGTATGTGAAACAATCCGATGGTATCAGTTACGATGTTTACAACCTTGAAATGGTCGTGGCGGTTTCATTCAAAATACAGAGCAAAAGGAGCCGTATGTGCCGACAGTTTCTGATGAAACGGGCCTGTTCCGGGAAGAATACCACATCAACACCTCCAGTTTACCTTATTGTACACACAGGAATTTTCAACCGACAAGGGCGGAAGAAAGGAAATTGGTATAATTAAATAAGTTAATTCTTTCCGTCACTTGTTCCCGTTGTCCGGATGCAAAGATGGGTGTGTTTTCTGCTGATAACTGCAAGGTCAGGTGGCAGAGCCGTTTCGGATACAATCTTCCTCCTTCGGAGCGTATTCTATCCGAAAACCTTGCATCTGTCAATGGCACACCAGAAAAAGCATCCGGCAACGGGAACAAGCGACGGAAAGAAAACAGGAAAAACAGCCTACGCAGGACATTCAACATCTATTGTCGACCCAATCTTTCGAGTACATTTGCAATTTCCTACCTAGTGTTATCTGTAACATCTTGTCCGTCTATCTTCAAAAATGGAGTAATACTAAATAACAACCAGCCATTATCGGAATTAAGAAATACACACGCAGTTACCATGCCTTTACAAAGTTCACTTGTATTTTTCTTAAACTCCAATTACAAGTTTCATTTTGGGCTATTAGTGTTTTTATATCGTCTAACTATATTCAACAACTATTAGAATAATTTTAGTTGTTTTTCTTCACTTTCTCTTATTTGCCTTTTACGCTTACCTTCAGGTGTTTCTACGGGCTTATCGTTTTCAAAATAATGATTCACAAGAACGACCTCATAACCTGATGTTTTCACCTCACCTTCTGCATTTATCTTTTTGTTTATTATTAAATGACAGTTTATAGAAGAACCATTTTTAAATAATACTTTTCCTGTTTGAACTAATGTTTTAAACTCATTAGACTTCATTGCAAATGTAATAACCTCTCCATTATAAATACCAGTCCATTTATACTTGCCTTTTTTCAATACGGGAGACACTATTTCAATTATAGCATTCTCATCATTATCTGGCTCTATATCATCCGAAGTCATAATATAATTGAAAAAATCTTTTTTTCTAACTTCTTTTAGCAAATAAACATTTGATTTAGAACTATCTGTAATAGATACAGAAACCTTATCTATCTTACAGCAGGTACTTATACTTTCATAATAATTTGAACGTTTTTTATTCACTATATTTTCATCAATACTCTGGCTCAGTCTTTTAGTTTCAGCTTCTATTCTGGCAATATCGTATTTTAGCTCGGCTATTTGTTTCTGAGCCTTCAATTGTTTAACTTCTTCGCTTTCAAATACTGTCTGAATTGCCATACGAGTCAGTTCATCTAATGTTGCTGTAATTGGTGCGCCAAGAATGTTAGTTATAAGATATAGTATCACACCTAATTTAAGAGTATCCTTGTCTTTTGAATTGAATTTGAACCAACTACGCAACCCACCTTCTTTAAGTGGTTCAACTTCAATTTCAATCTCTATTTTCAACTTCTGTGCAATTTCTTTGGCAATGCCAAGAAATTCGTATTCACATTTATTGAATATGATTGCACTCATTGTATGACTATCATCATTAAACCAATAATGAAGTTCAATTGTGTTTTCCTTCAAAAAAGATGTACCAATCATATTTTCTATTCTTCAATAGAAGTTTCTTCTCTTCTTGATTTTAAATCTATCTTCTTTTGTTCTTTATTTAAAGGAATATTAACCAAATGTGCTATTGCCCCCAATTGCTGCATTTGTTTTTGTATTTTCTTTTTAATCCATACGATATCGTCAAGTCCCTTTTGTTCTTTAGACAATTCTTTATAGTTAATCCGAAACCACATTTCTTCTAACGCAATCAATGACAAATCATCGGTTGTTGTATTTTCCAATAAAAATTTATAAGGCTCAAAGTTTAAAAATGAACTATTCCCCATAGTTGCTGCCATTACAAACATTGAATATAACAGCTCGAATCGCGGTATTGTAGAATCATTTATATTTTCAGTAAGTCTTTCAAATGCAAGCTTTAAAGGTTCTTGTAAAGTAATAGAATGATGACTGATCTCGAATCCCGCAAGAAGCATTTGATATATTCCATATTTTGAAAGATTCTTAAACATCACAAATCTTGAATCGGTAGTATTAATTAACTCCGATACAATATTACATGCCAACCCTGCGGTTAAACAGACCCCTTCTGTTCTATTTTTTACAGGAGTACTATACAATGACTGCATTAAGCGACCAATACCTGTCATAACATTAAATTGAGGGATTATACCAGAAGTATGTTTGCCAATATCTATAATCTCATCCAATAACATGGGAGCATCTTTTGAGAATCCAGCATAAAATATAGCTACATTTTGCCACCATAATTTATTAAATCCCTTTATAAAAATATTTCTTTCCACTTGTCTATGATGATAGAATTCGTATGCTGTAAAGTACTCTTGAAATGACAGATGTTTAAATTGTAATTCTGCTCGCTCATTATAAATTAACAAAGCATTATTGTTAATAATATCTTCTAGCAAATCTTCGACATTAATATTATATTGACCTCTTTCTTGCAAATAGGAGCTTATTATTCTAAAAACCTCTTTTTTATCTATAGAAACAGTTTGCTTTACATGCATTTCCTTTGCTAAATTCGCAAGCAATCTATGTTTAATATCTGTTTCAATAATATCAATTGTACTTTTGAATTCAAATTTCTTGAGTAATAGGTCTACAAAAATTGAATATAAATCTGTAATTGTAGACGGTATTTCCATCTGTTTCTCGTCAAATATAATAGTGATAAGAGCTAAGGTCATTGGGGTCTGTGGCAATTTATCCAAAAGACCTGAGTCTTGTAATGATTTTATCAATCTTTTAGAAAGAAGTTCATTATCAGAAAAATAAGCCTGAATATATTGAGACATCTGACGCCTATCTATTCTATCTATCTCAAATGATCTAAATCCTTTATCTGCACAGCACTGATATAAAAAGTCGCTTGGTCGTGATGTACAAATGAGTTTTATATATGGACATTGTTTGGCAAAAGATTGAACACTATCAAAAGCCGATTCTTTCTCGCTGTTAGATGCAATTTCGTCTAATGCATCTATAAATATGATACACTTATTTTCATGCAATATGAAATCTATATCAATCTCTAAATCTCTATATATATCATTTGAAAAATACTTTTTAATAGTTTTTTCAATTGAAAAGTTGTTTTGTTTTATTTGATTAAAACTAAGAATTATTGGGTATAATTCATAATTGTTCCTTAAACTATTTTGTTCAATAATTTGTTTTGATAATTGACGAAATAAAGTACTTTTACCACATCCAGACTCACCTATGATAAAAATACTTTTATCACTTTGCAAAATAGCATTTGTCTTTCTTTGTCTATAAACAATTTGTCCACTACTGTCTTCTTCTTTTTCAAGTAAGACTGGTTCTACAAAAAGATTTATAAGTTTTTTTATCTTGGCATCTGATAACCCTAATCTTTTAGAAAAATCATCTCTATCAATGGATGCTAAAAACTTCTCCACATATTCTTTATATGTAGGAGAGCCATTCTGCCAATATTGAGGATAATTTTTATCAATCAATGCTATAAGCTTCTCATCATCCCAGAAATCCACATTAGCTTTGTCTATATCTTGATTAGATAAAATTTTCTCTTTTGCTCCACTTGAAAAATGTTCATTAGTTACAACTTTAACTTTGTTGATACGAACACGTTCAGATGTGGTTTTTAAAGATTTATATTCATACTTAAAACAATCCTTAATTTGAGATTCAATCTCATTTATCTGTGATGACGTTCCATTGATAGTTCCTTTTTTTACTACAAATGCATACCAGTCCTTCTTATCTTCTAATTTGTCGTACAGCGAACAAACTAAATCTTTACCATTTTCAGGCATATTACCACGCTCGTGAGTGATGGCAACATCTTTAAATTCTAATTTAGGTAAAACTTCTGCCAATAAACTGTGTATATCAATTTCTTTTTTTATATTGTGTAAGAAATCTAATTTCTCGTTTTTATTTTTTGTTGCCATTTTTGTGTTCTTAATTATATTCTTAAACAAATTTTGCGAACTATCATATTACCGAAACAAAAATACTACTTGAAACTAAATTATTTGCATTATTATACCAATATCTGCACCATATACCTATTAAATGATGCAGATACGAATACAATAAGGTAGATTTACCGTTCCAGACGGAACGCCTCCCGGTACCCCTCTTCCAATATCTTTTCAATATCACTTTCCCGGTATAAGATTTTACCTCCCAACAGGATATAACGAAGGCGACCTTCGGTCCGGTAATCCTGTAATGTCCAGCGGCTTACTTTCAGCCGGGCGGAAAGTTCCTTGTCGGTCAGATAGCGTTCACCGCTTAAAAGAGGACGGCAACTGGCGGCAAGCTGCTCTATTCCCTCCGTCATTCGTTCAAGACTTTTCATGAAATGAGTTACCTGTTCATTATTTTTCGTTATCAGTTCATTGTTCATAGGCATTTAGTTTTGGTTTGTTCTTCATTCATGCTTTTCAAATCGTTTTGTTCCTGAATCCGGCTTCTTTCCGTTTGTTCTCCACAACGGAAACAATACGCTGGACGTCTCCGGCTTTGTAACAGATTTTGTGATGAATCTGGCTATAAGCCAAGGTACCGTTTTCCCGAAGGGTCTGTAAGGTACGGGAACAGATGTTGAGTATCCGGCACACGTCCTGATTGTCCAGCCATTCTCCCATGCCTTTGTCACTGTTCCGGTGACAGACATTTTCTATCCGTTTGACAAATTCGTCGAATTTCGCGGTCATTTCTTCAATTGTTTTCTTTTCAATAGCGATTACTTCCATACGTTTTACTGATTTTAGTGTGATTACTGGTTTTATTCCGTCTGCGAAGTAAAACGGTTTTATTCAGACTATCATACATATCAGGCAAACTGGCAGCATTTGGCACAAGGTGGTTGAGGTTGGCACTGATTTCCTTATTAAATGCACCAACTACCCAACGTACCAAGAATCCGCCGTTGGGTGGTTACAACGTTGGGCGGATTAGCCACCTTTCCGTTGGTTGGTTTCACTCAACGCTCGTATATTGCATTCAACCATCATTTATTGGTTCGTATGGTAATAAATAAGTGGAAGAATGTCACCAATGTTATATTTCCTCTCTAATTGGTAGCGGTTGGCGTACCGGAAAAGTAGATTTCAGATACATAAGCTCCCTAATTTTGTCACCGAACGGTAACATCATGTGAGGAGTTTTCCTCCCTCCGTTTATCAGTTTATTGGCAATCCGTCCTCCGGCGGATTTTATTAGCGTCTGCTAATAGCAAGGTATGTTTTCAGCCGCTCAAAACATTTTGAGCATCCGAAAAGAGCCTAAACCTTAGCAGGGGAAACCTCCAAAGTCGTATCCCACATAAAATTAAGACGCGCAGGGAGGGGGCTTTGTATCCTGCCATTGGTTTATTTGCATTAAAATCAACTTATTTGGGATAATACACCGGGGATTCGCTATGGATTGGCTTCTATAGGTGCGGTACTCCTCCGGTGTTGCTGCGGTACTGGTGCGGTATATGTGCGGTACTCCTGCGGTAGCGACCGCAGGAGTACCGCACATATACCGTTCCGCATCCGCAGCGATGTGAGACAATCCCCGGCGGATGTAATGGCACAGGTATCTTTTTACTTTTCCGTGGAGTCTTCGTTGTATCCGATAAATCCGATTCGGGGGCGTGGCTTCTTTTCACGCTCTTTGCTGCACACCTGCAACTCGGCAAGGGTCTGGTTAATCAGTTCGATTTGTATGCGGGTATCTTCGTTGATGTCGTTCTGGTCGGCAAAGACTTCCTCCATGTATTCTTTGAGTTCCTTCACTTCCCGCTGAAGCAAGGAAACTTTATCAATAGGAGGATTTGCTATCAGTTGTCGGACTGCAACAAAAGCACGCATGATAGAAATATTTATTTCAACAGCCACCTCTGAATGAAGTACACTGCTCAGCATAGATACCCCTAACTCGGTAAATGCATAAGGCAAATATTTAGGGTGCTGCCCACGTCCTGTTTTTAAGGTGCAAAAATTGCACCTTAAAGAATCCCATTCTTCTTTTGTCAGTTCAAACATAAAGTCGGGAGGAAAACGGCGGATATTATTTTTGACAGAACGTTTCAGATACTTTGTTTCAATACCATACAATTCTGCCAAATCCCGGTCCAGCATCACGCGCTGACCGCGGATTTCATAAATCTTACGCTGTATCATCTGTTATGACGCATGGGGACGGGGCATTTGCGTCATGACACAAAACCCCCGTCCCCATGTGTCACTATAAGATTTTTTGAATAATTATTTTGATATATTCAAAGCATATCTTATATTCGCAACGTTAGTCATAATTCCAAGAAGTAGGAATCCTGCTTCATCCGGTAGCAGGCATTTTTTGCCTGTTACCATTCTTGATATACGGTTTCGTACCCCCGTGGAGAGCATATAATATGCCTCCGGCTTCTTGGAAGTGACTAACAGCGGGTCAGGCGGAACCGTTCTTTTTTCTGCCTGAAATAAAAATGTTATGAAACAAGTACGCTCACCCTAAAGTTATTTCTTATTGTTTATCGGATATTGAGGTAATAAATCCCATATTTGGCATTCAAATATTTTTGCTAATGCATCAATGTGGTCTAAATTAAAAGCGTCATCAGTTTTAGGATTTTCCCTATTTGAAACAAAAGATGCGGAAAGATTTATACAATCAGCTAAATACTGCTGACTCCAATTTCTTTTATCTCTATATTCTTTAACCTTTTGGCTAACATATAATTCAATAGCTGATTTCATAACCTTTATATTTTTACAAATAAAGGTTTTTTTTGAAAACATTTTACACACATATATGTGTTGAATTAATATCTATAGGTATTGGTATATACTTCAAATTTTAAGAATGAATCAAAGTAATTAACCCACTTAATTGACTAAACATGAACCAAGACGAGAACACAAACTCCGTTGTTTTCAACGGCCATCAAGAAACCCACTCCTCAGGCAATGAAAATGCCGAAGTAAGAAACCATTACTTTCACCAGCATTCTCTGATGAATCCGGACACAGGCGCGGTCGTGTCCGACGATGCATGGTTATTCTCCTTAAAGCGGCGCACCGTTCGTTTTGTTGAAATGCTTTCACTTCTGGAACACTCCAGCGTGGAAGAAATACCCCTCCTTCAAAAAGCCTGTTTTTCCTATTTTCTCGAAGATACGGTTCCGCGTAAAGAACGGCAACGGATTATTGAGGCGTGGAGCGGTTGGACAGACTTTCTGTTTTCGCTCAACCGCTACCGTGATTTAGCCTCCCTCTTTCTCAGATACCATCAGCATGTGCTACAGGAAATCGAAAGTCTGCTGCCCCCGTCTGCCGCCGAAGTGTCATCCGGTTCACAAACCGCTAATCAGGAAGGAGGTATATAATGGAACATACAGAAATACGCCCTGTTTCAACCGAAGAATCTCGGTCCGCGCAGGACTTTGATGTGACGCCTTCGGAATCTGCTTTCTTCCGCCAACTGGAAAAAAGTCTGAAGATGTATGCCGCCAACATGACTGCTCCGAAACCTTTGGAAACGCTTCACGACAATTTCCGTCGCTTGAACCGTCTCTTTGTCTCTTTCGAACGTCCGTGGCTTGCCCATTGCGGAATCCTTCAAAAAGCCTGTGCATGGTATCTTGCCTATGGCAAACCAGACAAGGAGGAAGCCCGCCTCCTGCTCGAGACCCTGAACGGTTTTACCGCTTCTGCCTGCCAGCTCTCAGAATGTAACAAACTCATCAGCCGTATGCAGACCTTCTTCCGCACGCAGGAAAAGGAGTTAAAGCAGCTGTTTGACTACGAGGCGGCAACCGTTCGGAAACACAAGGAACGGGAGGAGCGTATGGCTGCCGAAGGTACGGGATATTGTATGAGCATCGGAAAGGGAGAAATTTATGGCGTGACCTATTCTCAAATGAAAGAACTCTACCGGATAATGGGGAGTTTCATCGAGCGGGAAAAGGCTCCTTTTCAGTGTAAGACAAAAGCCTATGGGGAATACAATGTGAGCATCAGCAAGCACGTCGGTTTATATGCCGACCGGGATGAGTTTTACGTCAGTTACAGTCTTGACAATATTGACGCGGATTTTGACTGGATGCCTGCCGGACAGTTGCAACGTATAGCCGATGGCATCTCCGCTTTTCTGCGGGTATACGGTGAGAACGGCGAGCGGAAAGTCTGTTGGGACATGGCTGACCACCCCGAAACCTCACAGTCCGGCATCGCCTTTTCCATCAGGGAGGACAGCCGCCTGCCCACGTTCCGTGCCGTCCCGTGGATAAGCAAGCGCATTTGTCAGGAAGAAGGCGGGGAAACGGAGATAGAATATTGTATTGATGTGAACGAAACCCATTCCGAGAAATTGACGTTCGGAGAGTTTGTGGCGGTGTACCGGAAATTGGGGGAGTTTCTCAATAACCAGCCCTTATAAGGCAGAAGTGTAGAAGAATCAGAATGCGGACAGGCAATTTGTCCACGTTCTGATTCTTCATTCTGAAACTTCACCCTGCATTTTCCAACGAACTTCATTTCCTCTTCCACTTTATGCGGGCATCAATAGATGTTATCGTAATTTTCATATATCCTACTTTAGACATCGTTTCAAATAACTCTTTTACAAATTTGCCAACTACAGCTAATTATTAGCTATATTTGCAAAAATATACTTTTGTAAAGCATGGAGATAAATTTTTTCCCTATTAATATTGATTTTGAAGAGTTTCAAATCTCTAGAACAAAATACTCTGATAAAACTCTTAAAGAGTTAAGGAATAAATATAACAAATCACATTCTTTTTTTAGAGATGGTGATTATATATACATATCTTATACTGATGGTTGTCTTTTGGGGAAAATATGCGGAATTTTTTAATTCCCTATCCGTAATTTTCGGGTTGTTGGGGGGCGGGCTTATAACATTAATCAAATGGGTTCCAAAAAAAATAAATGGATTTCTTTTGTCCATTCTAGGATATTCTAAAATATTTAAGTCAACGAAAAACAAGTAATACAATACGATATGAATTTATACACTAAAAACGGGCGACCACTAACAAGTATCAGGTAATATAGTCTATAGTAAATCAGGAAAAGTAATAGGTCGTATTCAAGGAGAAAAAGTTTTTGGGACAAACGGGAAATATGTCGGAACAATCGTAAACGACCGCTTAGTTTATCGTTCAACCCAAAGTGCAACTATTAGTTCTTCATTTACTGCTGCAAATAGAGCAGGGACAGCAAGAGCAAACAAAATCGGTTTAGCTATTGGGGGCGAAGAACCAGATATTCCAGATTAATTTTATCTGATTTTAGAAATGTAAAAAACAAAGCGGTTACTTTTAAAGCAGTTCTATATTTTCCTCGTGATATTTATTTCTATTTTTATTCGCATTCAAACGGCAATTACCACTTGTGTCTATTTCGTATTTTTGATACATGTACCATATTTTCGGAATAGGAAGTGTTTTAACCGCTATAAATCGATTTTTTAATCATAACTTTCAGTCGTTTATCATTTTTTTGAATCCTTTCCCATAGGAAAGAGGATTCTTGGCATTGACAATCCAACCTCTCTTCTTCCCTTCCGGACGCGATATGTATTTCTTTCCGGCCAATGTTCCTATTTGTTTCTGAATGGCAGACCTGTTTATGCCAAGAATCCCGGACATATTATCCAAAGTCATATTGGGGTCAGCCTGGAGCAAAGAGAGAATCCGACCTGGTGTTGCTGTCGAAAATTGCACTATTTCGCCTTCATACCACCATGAAGAATCCTTATCCGATGATATAAAGGAGATGTAAGCGACTATATCACTCAGCAAAATTTTCTTCATATGCTCGATAAATGGCAAAATAGCAGAATAATCAGCATGTGCTCCCATCGACGGAACTAAACCCACATTGGCGTCAGCTTGGGCAAGAGCTGCCAAATAAGCCGATTTATTCTTTGCCTTAACTACCATCATCGGCCAGCCATGCTGTTTTAATATGAAATTAACCATAAGTCTTGCTATACGACCATTACCATCCTCAAATGGGTGAATCCGGATATATCTGTAATGAAATATCGCTGCAAGCTCTATTGGACTAAGTTCATTTGCTGCGGCAGCTTCATTATACCACTGAACCAAATCGAACATCAGAGCCGGCGTTTCTTCAGGTGTTGCATAGTAGAACATGGCTCCGGACGGAGTTTTAACGGAATTCGGACGCGTCTTATAAATTCCTGCATGCACAGTATAGCTGCTGATAACGCCAGAAGGAGATTTTACAGGAACCTCATAATCCTCTCGCAACATAACCTTGTGCAACTGCCTTATGAATGCTTCTGTCAGAGGTTTTCCACCCTGAGCCTCATCTATCATAAGGTTTAAACATAAATTATGGGCTTTCATTTCCTCAAAATCCCTCATAGGAGCACTGCCTATGACTTCTCCAAAAAGTAACAACACTTCTGTCTGACCATAGGTCAGGGTATTGCCTTCTATATGGTTACTGTTATAGTTGAAATCAAGCATAAACTTGTTTTGTAATCTCAAAGTATCCATGTCAGACAAAGGTTGTAATGACTTCCACTGCTCAATTACCTGCTGAAGTTCCATTAGTTCAATTTTATTTTTCTACAAAGTTAGAATTTTTACCACTATACCCAAAATTTACCACTAAATAAGTGGTAAATTTAAATAGTGTTATACATAATTTACCACCGCAATTTGAATTTACCACCATTTCAGTGGTAAATTCCTTTAATAAAATTAACTCTCCATATTATACACAACATTTAAGCAAAATTATTGATATGTTTTTGCATGTGATTGTACCAACGCAAACCCTAAATACCGGAATTTTTAAAATAATTCGGTATTAATATATGTTAAAAAATCAGACAGGATAATATAAAACATGCCTATATTTATAACATTGAAGGAGAGTCTTGAACACCCTGCTTTCTTCCTGACAATTTTGCAGATTACTTTACATTTTGCCACAAAGTTTCAATATTTTTGTGGGGTACAAGAATGGTGGAGAAACTCCTAATCAGATTCTCATATTTTATTGCTTTCGTGATTTCTATGCGATTGTTCCCGTGTTCAACTCGTTTTTAAGGAACGAATAGACATATTGTACGCTTTGGAAATACAGTCCTGTATTCGGGTCGCTTAACTTGGCGTATGTTTCAGAATTATACAATGTATCGAGAGATTCAGCGATGTCCATACCGAAATCCTTTGCCAGCAATTCTGCCAAATCGGTCGCAATGGCCTCCTTCATATAGTTAAAATCGCTGTCCCTCATAGTTTTGTAAGATATTTAACAGCGGTCTCTGTTCCAAAGAAATACTGAAAGGTAATTCCTTTCATATATTTCAGCCTATTCAGAAACTCAGCTTTATCAATACTGCCGTCTTTGAGTTTACGAATTTGCAGACCTATTTTATCATTGGCAATCGGACCATAAACAATATCATACTGTTCAACATCATTTCCCTCACGATTGGCAAACACGAAATCAGCCCATTCCTCCGAATAATTATCAAATACTTTGATACGTAGTGCAGAATCGTGCATTACTGCATCATCAAACTCAAACTTGGTTATGACCGGCTCTCCTCCCAATAGCAATGATTTGAATGTAGCCATTTCCGTTGCCTGCATCTCACTCTCGGACAAATAGAACCCTTTGCCAAAATCCTTATTAGGTTTTGATTTGTCGAGGTCTATATGCTCGATAATCATATTTGAGCCATGATAAAGTATCATAATTTACCTCCTGCTCTTCGACAATAAAGTGCTATACTTTCTACCGCCTCATTAAAGTCAAGCGTATGAATTATGCCATAATTCTGCTCTATGAAGGCTACACCTTTGTGGATGCGGATATAACGGTAAGCCTGCTTGTCAGACAGACCAAACTTCTTGGCAAATTCATTTACCAAAGCGATGATGTATTCGATTATGTCACGGGTGTTGTATGTCATAACATTATACCTGCTATCCTTACAAAGATACTACATTTTCTTGAAGTATAAGTAATTCGCAATGAAAATCTACATGTGTCTGACAATGAATATTCTTATATAGACATTTCCTATGGAAAATTCCGCGTTTTAGTCATATATTCAACGGTAATTTTGATATCTTTCATAACCACTTATATACAACCTTACACCAAATTTGGAGATATAATGAATATACAAAAAACATCGATTTTACTCACTATTTATACGGCATATTATTTATGCCCTTAGTTCTCGTATTCTTGCATTCAATCTTTTTAATGAGTTCAATAATATATCAAAACTTACCGATTCTCCATAAATCATGGTGTCTTGCATATGTTTATAATCTTCCCTCCATTGTCGTTCTACTTTCTTGTTTGGAGGAAGCAAATTATTACCAGCGAAGCCGAATGTAGCAAGGCCGTTTTAGACTGCGAGGTGGCGATTAACGATGATGTGTAAGCTACTCCGGTACATAGATGATTTCGCCGTTTTCGAGTTCATAGGCGATACCGACCTTTTTGCCTTTTTTCCCGTTTTTGGAGTCCTGATCCTCGGAGGGTGTATAGCGGTTTATCTTTTCGCCCTCCTTGGTAATAATCTCCATGTTCTCCTTGCCGGGGTTCTTCACCATCGTGAAGTCCTCTTTGCTGAACATCTCCGTCATGTTGTAACGACTCACGAGGGCGACCATGAGTGCCACGGCAAACACCATCGCTACGTCGAACAGATTGCTCACGACGCTCATCGGGTCGCTGCCGTCCTCCTTGTTCAAAAGTCTGCGTTTCATCGTTCTGCCGGGATTTCGTTCAACAATTCCGCCACGAATTCGAGGTCGGTCATCTCCTGCAAATACCAGCGTTGTTTCACCTGCTCCGTCACGAACCCGATGGCTGCGGCAAAAAGTCCCACGACCGTCGTTGCAAACGCTACCTGCATGTTATAGGCCATCGAGGCGATGTCGCCCGTTGAAAGTCCCACGAGTGCAGGACCCATCGGGATAAGGGTGCCCATCAGTCCGAGCATGGGACCCATTTTGCCGAGTGTCTTCGAGACGGCGAGGTCCTTGTCAGCCTCGATCTCAAAATCAGAAAGCAGACGCTGCCGCATCGCCGTGCTGTCGGCTCGGAGCAGACGATTCATGTAGGTTACCGCCAGCGACGGGTTCTTCTTGGGCAGGTGCTCCGAGAGCGACGATACGTTGTCCCTGTTCAGCCTGTCCAGTTCCTTGCGCAGAAGTGCAGCCGTGCGGCGGGTGGCCATATACTGCCCGAAGAAACTGCCGACGAGCAGCAAAGCCCGACCGAAAAAGAATATCAACAATATGATTACGGGAACGAGCAGCCCCGTCGAGATCCAATAGAGAATATCCGAAATGTAATTCATGATGTTATTTATTTTTAATTATATGTTTCAATCTTATTCTATAAATCGCAGTACCTCCGACCAAACCGATGACGAGGAGGACGCATACTCCCGCCAGTGCCGGCCATTCCACTTTGCTGATACCGGCGACGGCAGTGCGGCCGTTTACCGTGGCGATGACTCCCAGGACGGCAATCAGGGCATTGGAGAGAAAGAGCAATTCGAGGCGTATCTCCTTTTCGGGCAGCAACCGTTTCATGCCGTATATCCCACTTGTCAGCACAACGAGCACCGCGCCCGCCAGAGACCATGACACCGTCGGAAACGGCACGCCCGGGAGGGCGAAGATAACCGTTACCAGCAGACTGAACAGCACGGGAAAGATGAGTACTCCGGGGAACCACCGCAGGATGCGGTATGCCCATATTGTCCGGGGTTTGACCTTTCCCGAGGTCTGGATATGCGCCGCCAGGATGCAGAAAGCCATCTGCACTGCCACTTCCAACGTCAGGACGACCGCCGCGTCGAGCATCAGTGCGGAATCCGACAGCCAGACCGAAACTTGCGACTTCGACTGCTCGATGGCATAACGCCACATCGAACCCGTGAAGAGGGCGCACACCGCAGCGGAAAATACGACCGCATAGGGCTTGCGGTAGGTCTGCTTCAAAATGTAATTGAAGCAGACCAGCATCATCATGACCAATACGACGGTTTCCATTACTCCTCCATCTTTTTACGGTGCCGACGCACCGTCCAGACCAGCGCGGTTATCGCCACGAGCACCAGAACGGCCACCGCCGTGTTGCTGACTATCGTCCTTGTCTTGTCGGACGCGTTCATCTCTTCCTTTTTCAGCACCGTTCCCTTGTTCTCTGTGAGCGAAGCCTCGCGCACGTCGCGAATCTGCTGCTCATAGCGTCGGGCTGCGTCAGGTAGGGTTTTCGAGGCGATGAACTCGCGCAGTTTGGCATTGTTGCAGACGGCACCCGAGCAAGAGGGTTTGTACTTATCCACCAGTTTGGTATGGAGTTCGGCGATGGCCTTCAGCTGCTCCGCCGAGGCATTCCACATCCCTTTGCGTGCCGTCTCCATCATGACCGCCGTCATCTCCTGCAAGGCGGCGGGGTTCTGCCGCTCGAAATAGCCTTGTACCCCCAGGTCGAACTTATCCTGCACGTAAACATCGTAAATTTCGTCCCATAGTTCGTCGTCTATGGCTTCGGGTTTCATCACGTTCCAGCCGTAGGTGTTCTGTACGATTTCCGCGAATCCGCCTGCCGTGCTCGCGCCGCCTTTCATCTTCTCGCGGATGTAGGCGGGATTGAAGATGGTAGTGCGGCTCTCCACGCCGATAGCCTCCTTCAGCTCCTGCATACGCATGTTGTTGCGGTTGCGGTAGTCGCTCAAGTAGGCATCGGGCTCCTTGCCCGTGACGTTGCGCACGGCGAGGTTCATGCCGCCCATGAACTCGTAGACATGGTCGAGGCTCAGCGCGCCCCACGTATTGCTCTGGCGGGGTTGGACAACGGCATCGGTGTTGGTCAGCGCGGCTTCCAGCGCGAACTGCCGCACCTGTTCCCACGCCTTCTCGCTGCCATAGAACGCCCCCATGTTTTGCAGATAGACGTCGGCAATTTCGGCACTGCTTTCCCAGCGGTCACCGCTCTGCACCATATCCGTTATACCCGTACCGTAGTTGCCATTTACACCGCCGAAGACGCGGTAAGTCGATACCTTGCGCGCCTCTTTCGGTGAAAGCCCCTTGTCGATGAGCGTCCGTTCGGCATCGACGACGCTTTGCGCCACGAAGTTCTCGTATTCGTCCTCTTTCGCTGCGGCGGCCATCTCCACCGCCCGCGAGATAAGGAACAGACGCGAAGCGGCGAGGTCGCGCAACTGCCCGCTGGTCTGCACCACCACGTCGATGCGCGGGCGTCCGAGCTGCACGGAAGAAATCAGCCGGATGTCAGTCACTCTACCGAACACGTCGCGGATGGGTTCGACGCCCAGCATATAGAGAATCTGCGCAATGGTCGCGCCTTCGGTCTCGACGAACTCGCCGCTCCACAGCGTATAGCTGACCTTGCGGGGAATCGAATCGTTGTGCCGTTCCCGATACATGGCTATCGTATTTTCCGCCAGTTCCTTGCCACGCTCCCATGCGGTTTCGCTCGGCGTGGCCTCGGCATTCACGGCGTAGAGATTGCGTCCGGTGGGTACGGTGTTCGGATTGGCGATGGGATCGCCGCCCGGGGAGGGTGTCGTATAACCTCCTGCCATTGCATTGAGAATGGATGCGAACTCGGTTTCGGGACTTCGCTCCAATGCCGACCTATAATTCCCTACATTGCGGACGGTGCGTTCGATTTCCATGATGAGACGGGCGAACTCCTTTTCCTCTTTGGTGTACTCCTTCACACCCGGCATCATCATCGCCGGCATCTCCGTAACAGGTCTTTCTGGAGTTTTCTCCCCGTTGCCGAGTCCGGCACTTTCGGGACGCTTGCCGATTTTCGGAATCCACGAGGGATGTTTCGCTCCGGATTTGGGGATTCCCGCCGGATGCTTCATTCCCGACGCCTGTATCGCCTTCATGCGTGCCATCATGTCCTGCGGAGCGGAGAGCGAACGTTCGATTTCGCGCGCCTTGGCAAGTTCTTCCGCAGTGATGCCTGCCACAGCGCAGACAGAAGCGTCGGAGATTTGCACAGAGCCGTTCAGCAGCTGTGTCACCAGTTCGCGGGCAGGCGTCAGATAACGACGGGTGAAGAGTGACTTGTGCTTTTCCAAATCTGCCGACGCCTTGCCGCGCCGCTTGTCTAATGCCAGCAGCGAATAGGCTATCGGCTCGGTGGACATGGCATAGACGCTGCTGCGGATGCGCTCTTCGGCATAGGGTTCGCCCATCGTGTAGAGCGTACCCGTTACCTTTTCGTTCGCCAGCTCCTCGGCGAAAGTCTCGATGCGGGCGATTTCCCGTTCGGTATAAGGCTTCGTGAGTAGCGAATCCAGCCGCAGTTCCCGGTGGATGCCCAATTGCACGGTGAGGCGTTTGACCTTCAATGCCGCCTTTTTGGTATCGGGCTTTCCGTCGGCATAAAGCAGGTCGTTATACTGCTGAATGGCAGCACAGAGGTCTTTGTAGATGCCCCGCACGTCACTCTCCATGAACGGCGGCGTAAGGTGCGACTGCAAAGTGGCATACGCACGGCGTTTGGCAATCATGCCCTCGCCCACGTCGCCTATCGAATAGATGTAAAGATGCGGCGTCGGCCCGACCAGTGCATCCGCCCAGTCACCGCTGCTCAGGGCGACCTGCTTGCGTGGCGTGAACTCCAACGAGCCGTGGGTGCCGAAGTGCACCATCACGTCAGCTTCGAATCCGTAGCGCGCCCAAAGGTAGGAGGCGACATAGGCGTGCGGCGGCGCGGCATCCGTGCCGTGGACGATGGCAAAGTCGTCGTCGCCCGCACCCGCCGCCAGCTGCGGCAGCAGCACCACATTTCCCAGCTTTACACGAGGCAATGCCAGCCTGCCGTCATCGGTAGCAATATAACTCCCCGGAAACTCGCCGTCGAGTGCCACAACCTCCGCCATCCGCTCGGGGCAAATCGCTGCAGCCGTCCACTCGGCATACTCCTCCGCCGAGATCGGTTCGGGATTGCCGTTTTTCAAAAAATCGGCCTTAGCACCGCCCGCATAGGCGTTGAACACGGTACCCTGACGCTGAATCAGTTGTTCTAACTCCGCCGCTGATGCGGGCAGATTCTCCACGCGATAGCCCTCGCGTTTCATGCGGAGCAGCAGATTGTAGAGCGATGGCGCGACCTCCATGCCCGCTGCGGTCAGGGCATTCTGTCCGGGTCCCTTGTAGTAGTAAATCGCCACCCGCTTCTCGCTGTTCGGTTTATTTTGTAGGACGATATGGTTGTTGACGGTCTCGACGAAGGTCGTCAGCCGCTCGGGGATGGCATATGCCTGCTGCAATCCCTCCGCATCGAGGCGGTGCCCAAAGAGCGCGTAGGGACGGATGGCACCGTCGATTTCGGGCATCACAACGCTCTGCGACAGGAAGCCGCCATTCATGCCCATCTTGTCCGCCTCCCACTCATCGACCAATCGGTTGACATTGAGCGGGGCAAACAGCAGGATGTTTTTCTTCGCGAGATAGTCTACCATCTCGTCGCCCATGCGACCGTGCGCCATATTAATTACAGCGACCGGGCGTATCGAGTCCGCTTGCCCGCCGCGCACCGCCGCCTGCATGTCGCGGATGCAGTAGACCATATTGCCTGTCTTTTCCAGCGCGGCGACCAGCTCCGCCGGTTCGCCCATCTGCCCCGTGACGATGATACGGGGTGCCTGCTCCCTCCACAGATCGTGTTCGCGCAGGAACGCCTCGTACTCGGCTACGCCGCCGAAATCCGCCTCCTCGTCGTCGGGATTGGCGGGGTTATTGTGGTAGAACTGCTTCTCCTCCCGTTCAACGGGTGCATCGGGTTCTTCGCTGTCGAAAGTCTTTCCGTCAACCGCGCGGCGGATGTAGGTGAGCAGGTTACGGTAGTTGCGGCGTCCACCGCCGTTGAGATAGCCCTTGACTGTAGTGAGGGTTACCGAATCCGCCGAAACAATGGCGTTGGCGGGATTGGTCGCCATCGTGGTAATGACGCACAGCCCGTCATTGGCTGCCTGCTGTATGGCAGCCCGCTGCTCGGCTGTAATGCGCAGTCCCATACCATTGATGAGCACCATGTCGTATTTGCCGATGTCATTCAGTTCCTCCGCGTCGAGTGCCGCGAGGCGAATGCGGTCGTTGTCGTTCGCCCGGGCGATCTGCCCCAGCGTGATGACCTGATAATTTACAAAAGCGATGCGCGTGGCGGAGAACCATGCGTTCCACACCACGACACCGGCTGCGATAACGAGCAGGGCGGCAATCCCTGCCCGGATTTTTCCTTTTCGTTTCATATCCTTTTAATTTTCTATTTCTTCTTGAACAGCCGCTCCAGATCGAGCGACAGCCCCACCGAGCAGGTGGTTCCCGTCGTACTCGGGGAGTTGTTGTAATAATAATCGGGGCGGTAATTGAACAGGTTATCGACGGCGAGCGTGACGTTCACACCCCGACATACCCTCTGCGAGAGGCTTAGCTTCCATATCGTGTATCCCGGATAGGTCTGTTTCTCGGTTTTCTCGTATGAGGTGATTTCGGTATAGACGTCGGTGGTCACCGTTGAGAGGTAACGCCCCGACAGTGCCACGCTCAGACCGTAATTCTTCCAGTCCTTGTCATAGGCGATACGGGCGGTTGCCGTATGCGGCCGTGTCGAGGAGAGCATCGGCTCGCCTTTTCTGATGTGTTCGCAGGTGTAAGCATACGACAGGCGCCATGATATGCCACAGGGGTAACGGCCCGATGCGTTGGCGTCCACTCCGGCCACTTGCAAGCGCGACATGTTGGTGTATACCTGCCCGCCCAGCACCTGATTCCACGCCGTGGTGATGCGGTCGTCGACGATGTTGTAGAATCCGGTGACCGTCAGGTTGTGCCGTCCCTTCATATATTCGGCCGAGAGCGAAAAATTGTGACTCGACTCGGGCCGGAGGTCGGGGTTGCCGTAAATCATGAAGATGTTACCCATGTAGAAGTTCATATACATCTCCTTGAGCGTGGGTGCCCGGAAACCTCCGGCATAGGAACCGCGCAGGGAGCAGTTGCCTAACTTATACATCAGTCCCAGCTTCGGGGAGAGGTGCGTGAGTTTCGTTTCCGAGAACCAGTCGAGGCGCAGTCCGGCGATGAGATTGAATTTCTTGTGCGGGTTCCAGTCGAACTGGGCGAAGGCATCTGCCGTATGCTGGGTATGGCTGCCGTTGCCCTCAAACTGGTACGACATCAGGTAATCGCGCATATAGTCTCCTCCCGCCGTCAGGATATGCTTGCCTGCGAAGGTGTGGTTGTAAAGTGTGCGGACGGCATGCTGTACGTTGCTGTAATCGCGCACGTCGCGGTCACCGGCCACGAGGTAGTCGCTCTTGTCGTACTGGTCGAACGAGTAAGAAAGTTCCAGATCGTCCTTGTCCGTGATGGTATAGTTTCCTTTCAGTCCTCCCGTGAAGCTGCGGTAACGGTCCCGGAGGCTCTCCGAGGAGTTGCGCTCGCGAAAGAAATAGCCTGCCCGTGCCGTGAATCTCAGTCCTTCCGAAGCGGTGAATATCAGACGCTCCTTGACATTGAGCGTGGAGTGGCCGTAGATGGTGCTGTAATCGCCGACCTGCGCGTTGTCCGTGCCTTTCGAAAGGTCGATGGCGTCGATTGAGGTGTACTGCACGTTGGTCATGGAGTTGAAGCGTCCTCGGTTAAATCCCACCGAACCGCCGTACCGCTGTTCGTTGTGCGCGCCGTAGCGTCCGTTGACATTCACCGCCCACGGCTCCTGCGACTCGCGGCTGATGATATTCACCACGCCGCCCACGGCATTCGAGCCGTAGAGGGACGACGCGGCCCCTTTCACGATTTCGATGCGTTTCACGTTATCCATATTCAGACGGCTGTAATCCACGTTGTCGAGCGTTTCGCCCGCCAAACGCTCCCCATCGACGAGGAACAGCACCGAGTTACCGCCAAAGCCTGCCATGTTGAGCGAGGTCTGCTGGTTCATCGAGTAGGAGAACTCGATGCCCGGCAGTTCGGTTTGCAACAGGTCACCGATATGAGTAGCGTCCGTCCGCCTGATGTCCCGCTCGGAGATGACGCGCGTCACAATGGGCACATCCTTCAACAGCTTGGGGGTGCGGGTTCCCGTCACCACTACCTGGTCGAGCATCATCGGATTCTCTTTCAGGCGGAAATCCACCGTATCGTTCCGGGTGCCGCCGACGGTCTGCGCCGCGTCGAAATAACCGATGTAGGATGCCGTCAGCGTATAACTCCCGTTATCCGGCAGCCGCAGTTCGTAACGTCCTTCGGCATCGGTTACCGCACCGAGTGTCGGACGCTCTTTTACCATAATGGTAGCTCCCGGTAAAGGCTCGCGATAGCCGTCAGTTACGGTACCAAGGATTCGGCGTTGCGCTGCGGCATCGACCGTCAAGAGCAGGCCGAGCAGTAAAAATATAGTCATTCTTCCTGTCATGGCTGTACCGGGTATAGGTAGTCGATGGTCATGAATCCCTTGACGGCCGCGTCGTTCATGAAGTTCATCAGACGGAGTGCCGCAAAGGTGCCGTCGGCAAGACGGAGCAGATAGACTTTGCCCGAGAGCGTATAGATGGGCGGCATGGTCGAGGTATCGACATGCAGCCATCCTGACAGAACAGGGTTGTACCAATCCTCGGCGTAGCGGATGATGCCGTCCATCATCTGCGACATATCGACTGTTATTTTGTCTGTCGTCCATTTGTCGGAAACAAAGGCCTCCGCGGGAATAGTGTTTATAGCGGACAGCATGCTGAAACCAGCCGCCGCACTCTCCATGACGGCTCCGCCGTTGGTCTTGGCATCGTAACGGTGGACGGCGAAGTCCCATTGTTCGGGAGCTTCTTCACCGACAGCCACCGTGGTTGCCCGCTTTCCGTGCAAATCGACATAGTGCCACTCGGTGTAGTCCGTGGCATCGATGTATATGCGGCCCATATGCGTGGCGTCATCGACGGAGACAAAGCCGTATATCTTGGTATCTTCAGGTTGGGGGGCGTCGTAGATCTCCTCAAAGATGCCGTTACAAGCCGAGAGCGATAGCATGGCTATCACTCCCGACAAAAAAGAAACTGTTTTTTGGTTTACAAACATCTCTTTATTCGTTTGGGGTTACGACTCGGAAGCAGCCGGTGCCTTGCCCGGCAGCAAGGTAATGGTTAGACCGCCCATGACGGCAGGCACATTGAATGCGATGGAATAATCGTCCTTTGCGGCGTTGCTCTTTCCCGTCATGGTGAAGGCATAGTCCTTTACATTGTCCCCCATACCCATCGACACGGTCCCTTCGCCCGTGAACGTATAATTGTCGCCGTTCTTCTTAATGGTGGCTTTGTCGACCTTGAATGTGCCCCACGTTGCGGATTCAAATACGACGGAGAGGGTCTCGTCGCTGTTGGCCGTCATCTTCAGACTTTCATCGTCAGTGTAACGGTTCTGAAAATAGGTGCAACCGGCATTGGTGTAGCCTTCCCAGGTCCCTGCCAGCAACAGATCGGCTGGTACCTCTCCGGTGATGAAATCGATGGTCAGACCGCCCATGACGCCGGACACCTTGAACTGCATCTGCGCTTTCTCCCGGGATTCGATGACTGCGGTGTAGGTGCAGTCGTAGGACGATACATTGCCACCCATGCCCATTTTCGTCTGTCCGCTACCCATGAGGGTGTAGGTGCCTCCGCTTTCACTCATTTGGGCATTAGGTATGGAGAATTCGCCCCAGGAACCGGAGGTGAAGGTCACGTTAGCCGTGCCATCGGCGTTTCCGGTGACAGTGACGGTCTCATCCGCCGCACAAGTGTTCTGGAAATAGGCGCACCCGGCAAGGGTGTAACCTTCGTAATTGCCTGCAATGTCTGCGACGGAAGGCAATTCCTTCTCATCACTGCATGCTGCCGAGCAGAGCGCTACGACAGCCATCGTTAAAATCGTTTTGAATTTCATATCTGCTGTTTTTTAGATTTATTTACTAGCGGCAAAATTACCCGTGGATTCCACGGCGGGCAATACTCCGATTTTAGTATTTTGAAACGCTATTATACACTACCTTTCACTATTTTTTGGTATTGCCTGTTATTATATAGGTAAGTAACTTTGCAACCGTAAACAGAGATTTTCAAAAAGGGATGAATGATTTGAACAGTTATCAGGCGGGCGATAAAATGCGCGATTTGGTTCGGAATAACAGTGCGTTGATTCTGGTCATGGGGCGTTTCGATATTTCTTTGGGCTTCGGCGATAAATCGGTCCGGGAGGTGTGCCGGACGCATTATGTGGACGAGAAAACTTTTTTGGCGGTAGTGAATTATGTAGCGGGACGGGATTACCATTTTAAGGATGTCTCGTTACCCTCGCTGGTCCGGTACCTGAAACAGTCGCACGAGTATTTTCTGGATTTCAACCTCCCGGGCATCCGCCGCAAACTGATCGAAGCCGTCGATTGTTCGGGAGGCAACGATATCGCCATGCTCATCATCCGTTTCTACGACGAGTATGTCCAGGCGGTTCGGAAACACATGGAGTATGAGAATGATGTGGTGTTCTCTTATGTTGAGCAATTGTCGCAAGGTCATTTGAAGCGTAGCTACACCATCTCCGAATTTGCGAGTAAGCACGCGCCCATAGGCGACAAACTCAAAGAGTTGAAGGACGTTATCATCCGTTGCTATCCCGAAAAGAACAACTACCTGCTGAATGCGGCTTTACTGGAAATCATTTCGTGCGAGCAGGATTTGACATCGCACTGCATGATTGAGGACAAACTGTTTGTTCCTGCCGTCAAGCTCATCGAGCAGCAGTTAAGAAAGAAGGGCGATACGGTCTATGTGGACAAGACCGACCCGGATGTTCCCGACAGGAAAGACAAATTGGATGCGCTCAGCGACAGGGAGAAAGACATTATCGCCTGCGTGACGAAGGGGATGAGCAACAAGGAGATTGCCGAGGAATTGTATCTTTCGGTGCATACCGTCACTACGCACCGCCGGAATATCTCGAACAAATTGCAGATCCACACGACCGCCGGTCTGACGATTTACGCCATCGCCAATAAATTGGTCAATATCGAGGATATACAGGTAGGATAGACATAGGGGAGCGTCCGGAAAAATCGGATGAATTTATTTTTGTATTCGATTTATTCGCTATCTTTGCAGCCGGAAATTGACGATGCAGACGATGGGAATTGTCTGCGGACAGTCAAGCAAATATGTATTCATTATCAGTTATCTTTTTATCCGTATCTACTTTTAGCGCAAGCCGGCTCAAAAGCGACACATCGTTTGTCAACAAGCGTTTTTATCTCCTGATTACCTTTATTTTCCAGACCATTTTCTGGAACGTTCTCCAGTAGTTTAGCAGGCTGCCGGCCGACGATTTTGCACGATGCCATCCGGTGTCCGTGCTTATTTTCATGTATTTGTATCATCCAACAAATTCTATAATTATCAAAAATAATGACGAAAACCATTTATCTTTTTACCGTTTTTGTCCTGCTGTCGGCCTCGTCGCTGCAAGGTCAGACGCCGTTCAACATGACCATAGAGGAGCTGTTTCGTTTGGCGGACACGCAAAATTCCGACATTGGCGCGGCCGGGCAAGCTTACATTATGAAACAGAAAATTCGCCGCATACTTCAGAATATGACGGTCACCCTGCTCATCGCCTTCGGCTTTGCCTGGATCGGCTATAAATTTATCGGCTTCACGTCATCCACCTATACCGACAACGCACAGGTTTACCAACGGCTCGTACCTGTCAACAGCCGGGTGCAAGGCTTCGTCAAAGAGGTGTATTTCGACGATTATGTCAAGGTACGCAAGGGCGACACGCTTGCCTTGGTGGAAGACACCGATTTCCGGCTCGCTCAAGCGCGGGCACACCTCCAGAATGCCCTGTCGGGTAAGGATGCCGCCGTGACGGCAGCCTCCACCTCTGCAAACGACATTACCGTGACGGACGATACCTATGTAAGAACTATACGGAATCATCATGGGTGCCATTCTCGCGTTTTTCATTTTGGTGCATTTGAAGTGGCGCATGAAAACATTCTTCTTCGTCTGTTTTGTACTCGTGACGTTTTACCTCATTGCTTCTTATTTTCTCATAGCTCCGTCTACGGAGGCCTGGCAGTTTTACCTTCCGCTGTTTGCGTTCGGGGCGGCGGAGGTGATGATGGAGACCGGTGCAACCTTTATTCTGGCGCATACTATTGTTTGTGCCCAGAATCGTCTCTGTGGCCCGATGGATTAGAATTACCAGAATAACATAGGAGAATTGCGATAGCGGTTTAACCACCACACCATCTGCAAAGTTATTCGGTCATGCCAATATAAAATATAAATCATATCAACATCAAATCTTTTGCTATCTGACAGTATGGAGAAACCGACGGCAAGGAATAAACATTAGAATTAGTCTAAAATCGCAAAAACAGTGACCATCGTGATTTTGTTTATAAAAGGTTTTTGAACTTCACTGTTTTTTGTAGTTTTGTATTGCCTTGGAAGGAGTCGCCGAGAATTCTTGCAGCCCTCGAACAGGTTCGGATTCAGTTATGAATTGGATAATTCTGATTGTCACCGGCTTCTGTGAGGTCGGCTTTACTTACTGCCTCGGATGTGCAAAGTCTGCCGATAGGTACAGCCTATGCCGTATGGATCGGTATCGGGGGTGTCGGACCGGTTTTGGTGGGAATCTTCTTTTTCCATGAACCGGCAACTTTTGGGCGTTTGTTTTTTATTTTCACGCTGGTTTCATCCATTATTGACCTTAAAATTATATCATAAGCCATGGAATTTCGCAAAATGCGGCGTTCACGCCAACAGCTCACAAAATCAGAATGTGATGCCATATTGTCAAAGACAACCTCCGGCACACTTGCCCTGCTCGGTGATAACGGCTATCCGTATGCTGTTCCTATAAGTTATGTATATGCTGACGGCAGGCTATATTTTCATAGTGCCAAAATGGGTCATAAGGTAGATGCCATAAGACGGTATGACAAAGCGTCATTCTGTGTCATTGCCGCCGATGATGTCCAACCGTCTGAGTTTACAACCTATTTCCGAAGCGTCATTGCCTTCGGGAAAATTCAAATTATCGAATCCGAGAGCGAAAGGATGTATGCGGCATCCTTGTTGGGTGCGAGATACAATCCCGGTGATGACACAGGATTGCAAAAAGAGTTGGAAAAAGGTCTGTCGCACATGCTTATTCTCCGTCTCGACATTGAGCATTTGACAGGCAAAGAAGCTATTGAACTTGTGAGAAAGAGATGAATAGTATATTCTGCGACATATACATCTCAAAGAACACAAAACCTTCAGGCATTCCGCATTATTCCGCCTCCTCCCGGACCGCACTGCCGTTACGGAACTCCAGCGGCGAACAATTGGTCTTGCGCCGGAAAAAACGGCACATATACGATGCGTCCTCGAAATTCAGCAGGTCGGCGATTTCGGAGACGGACAGCCGCGTATCGATAAGGTAACTTTTCATCTCGACAAGCAGTTGCTGTTCAATCAGTGTTTTCGGCGACATGCCGTAAGCGCGGCGGCATACCTTATTCAGATAATCCGGCGTTATATTCAACGCTTTCGCATAAAAAGAGACCGACCTTTCCCGGACCGCGTGCTTTGTCAGCAGCGACCATAGCCGCGTGATAATATCCCACGCCCGATCCTTATGCGCATGGATTTTCGTTTCGACAGCCTTGCCGAGTTCGGCATTGATGGCAATAAAAAGATTGTAAACGTTGTTGTTGAGCAAAACCGAACGGTCGGGGCCGTCAAGATGCGTCAGTATCCACTCCATCTGTTCCAGCCATCCCGATACGAGGCTTCGTTGCTCCGGCGACAACCTTAATATCGGAATATGATGAAGGTAATCCCACAAGGATACGCTGGTAATCCGGTAATAGGCGGCTTCGAGCATGGGCTCGGACAAAGCGACATAACGGGCCGAAAATCCGGCCGACACTTCCGATACCGAAAAATAGACATCGGAGGTCAGAACGGCAAGGTCATTCTTGCGGAAAACCATTTTCTGCATATTCGCCGCCACGGTCGCTCTGCCGCCCGTACAGAGCAGGAACACACACCCGTCGGTTCTGATGACACGTCCGATGCTTTTCTTCCAGTCGGTTATGCCGCTCGATTCACTCTGATATGTCGATGTATTCATAGCGCAAAATTAGGCAAAATCTTACTGCCGGCAAGTCGGATGTATTGAAAAGTACCATAAGCCACCGAAAAAACACCCCTTCCGCCCTGGGGAGAATATCTAAATTCGCAGCCTGTATTCAATGACATATCAGCAGATGAAAAAAGACAGAAACTTAAATAGAGACAGGCTCGATTTTGCGAACGACAATATTGGTCCTATGTTCCGCTCGCTGTTTTTCCCGACGCTCGTCGGAATGATTTTCAATTCGGCATTGACAGTCATCGACGGCATCTTCGTCGGTCGGGGTGTGGGAACCGAAGGCATCGCGGCGGTGAATATCGTCGCTCCGGTTTTTATGGTCATCACCGGCATCGGACTGATGTTCGGAATCGGAGCCTCGGTCATAGCGAGCATCCGGCTGTCGGAAAACAAAGTGAAAGCTGCCCGTATCATCATGACGCAGGCTTTCATCGTCGGATTATTGCTTGTCGGGGTTATTGGTCTTGGAAGTTTTGTTTGCCCCCGTAGCATTGTTCAGGCACTGGGGTGCAGCCCGCTGCTTGAAGTGAATGCCGTGAGCTATCTGCTCTGGCTATTGCCCGGCTTGTTTTTCCTGTTCGTCGAGTGTGTGGGCATGATGCTCATCCGTCTGGACGGTGCGCCGAAGTATGCCATGACGATTCAGATCGTGGCTGCGGTCGTCAATATCGTACTCGATTGGTACATGGTGTTCCCGCTGGGCTGGGGAGTGACGGGGGCGGCATTAGCCACATCGATAGCCTGTGCCGTGGGAGGAGTGATGGTCTTTGCCTATTTCTTCCGGTTTGCGTACAAACTGCGGTTCTACCCGCTGAAACGAACCCTAACCTCGCTGTTGCTAACTCTACGCAATACAGGATACATGGTCCGTATCGGATTCGCTACCTTCCTGACAGAACTGGCTATGAGCGTCATGATGCTCACGGGAAACTATATGTTCATCTCCATGCTCGGTGAAGAAGGTGTCGCGGCTTTCGCCATTGCCTGCTATCTCTTTCCGGTTGTTTTCTCTATCAGCAATGCCGTTGCCCAGTCGGCACAACCGATTATCAGTTTCAACTACGGGGCGCATCTGCATCACCGCGTCAGCCGGACGCTGCGCATATCGGTTCTTACGGCTATGATATGCGGAGTATCGGTAACGGTCGGACTGTGGGCGGGAGCAGCGCAAGTCGCCCGCCTGTTTCTCAGTCCGCAGGAGATTGCCTATGGGCTGGCGGTCGAAGGTTTGCCGCTCTTTGCCTTGTGCGCCGTATTCTTCGCGATCAACATCGCCTTTATCGGTTACTATCAGAGCATCGAGAAAGCGATGGTTTCCACCGTATATACGCTGTTGCGGGGCATATTGTTCCTTGTGCCGTGCTTCGTCCTGTTACCCCGGACATTCGGCGTCCCCGGTCTATGGCTCGCCATTCCGGCAGCGGAACTGCTGACCTGTGCCGTCATTTACATCCGATACGTCCGGCAGAAAATCATCAGTGTCACGAAATATTAAGATCAGGAAGCCGTCATCCTGTTCCTGAACTCCTTCGGCGTACAGCCTTCCTGCCGTTTGAAGAACCGGATGAAATGCTGCGGATACTGGAATCCGAGCGATTCGGAAATCTGCTTGATTGTATCTGCCGGCTCAAGCATCCGCTCCTTGGCAACAGTAATCATCTTCAACTGTATGTACTCCTGCGCCGTCTTCCCCGTTTCCTGCTTCACCAAATCCCCGAAATAATTGGGCGAAAGACAAATCTTGTCGGCGAAATACTTCACGGTCGGGATTCCTTCCTTCGCCGCCGTATCCGAATAGAGGTAATCGTCCAACAGCCGCTCGAAACGTGCCAACGCATCGTGATTCATGTCCTCGCGCGTGAAGAACTGCCTTTCGTAGAAACGCATGCAATAGTTGAGCAGCACTTCGATATTAGAAACAATCAGCGACTTGGAGAACTTGTCGATAGGATGCTGCAACTCACGGACAATCTTCTCCATGTAATCTTGCAGGATGATGCGCTCTTCCGTCGAAAGATGCAATGCCTCGTTGGATGCGTAGGAGAAAAACGAATACTGCTTCATCTTCTGCCCCAATAAGGTACGGTGCAGGAAATCGGGATGGAACAACAAACCGATGGCTTCCGGTGCGGGGCCGTCCTCCAACCTATGGACGCTGATTGTCTGTCCCGGAGCGAAACTCACGACCGTTTCATCGTCGAAATCATAGACCGTCTTTCCGTAGTTGATGATGCACCCGGTCGTCTTTTTGAGAAACAGCGCATAAAATCCCAGCGTCATACGGTGTGTCGGTTGCGGCACGGAGCCGTCGAAATGCACGATGCCGACCAACGGGTGGCGTGTCTCGAACCCGAAAAACCGGTTATACTGTTCGATGGTGTCAGCCTTTACTATATCCGCAGTATGATCCATATTCTATAAATGCTTTTCTTTCAATAACGTATATTTCTTATTCGCAATACAAAGGAAATGCTTTTTCCCCGATAATAAAAACATCATAGGGCAAAACACGTAATTCGGGTACTTTTATCCGTAAGCCGGGTACTTTACTGAATATCATAATGAAACGCTTGTAATAAAACCCGTAATCGGGGTACTTCTGTCCGTAAGACAGGTACCGTGTCACATCATGGAACTCCCTAATTTTGCATCGTACAAAAAACAATCATTCAAAATCAAGCAAATATGAAACGTATAGTAATTACAACCATGACGGCTTTGGCATTCTTCGCTTCTGCCGTCGCTCAAGACCAAACCGGACGCGTACCCGCAAAAGGATTCGCCATGTTCTCCGCCGAAGACACCTTCCATCCTTACGAGTTTACCCGTCATGCCATCGGCGACAACGACATTCAGATCGAAATCCTGTATGCCGGCATCTGCCACAGCGACCTGCACGCCGCTTGGGACGAGCAGCAAGAACAGGGATTGCACGCCGCTTACCCCATGATTCCGGGACACGAAATCGCCGGACGTGTTGCGAAAGTCGGCAAGAACGTCACGAAATTCAAGGTCGGCGATCTGGCAGGCGTCGGCTGCATGGTCAACGCCTGCGGACATTGCTCCTCCTGCGAGATGCACAAGGAGCAGTTCTGCGAAAAGGGTACGACCTTTACCTACAATTCCAAAGACATCTACCACGACGGCGAGATGGCAATGGGCGGCTACTCGGACAACATCGTGGTAAGCGAGAACTTCGCCATCAAGATACCTGCAAACGCCGACCTGAAACGGGTCGCCCCGCTTTTGTGCGCGGGCGTGACGACTTGGTCGCCCATTCATTTCAGCAACGTCAGGAAAGGCGATAAGGTGGCGGTTGCCGGTTACGGCGGACTGGGACACATGGCAGTACAATATCTGGTGGACTTGGGAGCCGATGTGACCGTGTTCGACCGCATCGAGGAGAAGCGTGCCGATGCCGCCCGTATGGGTGCTACCCGTTACGTGAATGTGAACAATCCCGAAGAGATGAAGGGACTGCGCAACACGTTCGATTTTATCATCAGCACTATCCCCGCCAACTACGAGCCGATACAATATGTCGCCATGCTGAAAATGGGCGGTGAAATGGCTATCGTGGGACTTCCCGACAAATCGACGCTCAACATAGCCAACATGGCTTTCCTCTCCCAGCGCAAGGTGTACGGCTCGCTTATCGGCGGTATTAAAGAAACGCAGGAGATGCTCGACTATTCGGTGGCGCACGACATCTATCCCGAAGTGGAAATCATCAAGGCGGATGCTTCCGAAATAGACAAGGCTTGGCGCAACGTAGCCGACGGGAAAGTGAAGTTCCGCTATGTAATCGACATGAGTACGATAAAATAAAGTGCAAACGAGAGCAGAGCCAAACTTGTTTGAGCTATGCCGAGTATAGCCTTTATTATGAAAATAAGGAGGACGTAACGATGAACGATATTATAGAAAGAATGCGGAACGGAAAGCGGATTCCGGAAACGGATTCCGACTTTCCCCATTTGTGCGAGGAGATCGAGAACACGCGGCGACTCGTCGGAGAACTCAACACCGGCTATCATACTCCCGATGAAGTGCGTACGCTGCTCGAACGCATCTGGGGACAGCCTTTGGATGCCTCGGTGCGTATGTTCCCGCCGTTTTATACGGCTTTCGGAAAGACAACCCGTGTGGGCAAAGAGGTGTTCATCAACTTCGGCTGCACGTTCCTCGACCAAGGCGGCATCACGCTCGAAGACGGCGTATTCATCGGACCGGGAGCGAAAATTCTGACGGAGCACCATCCCGAAGAACCGGCTTTGCGACATCGGCTGTTGGTCAAGCCCGTAATCGTCCGCCGCAACGCGTGGATCGGTGCGGGTGCGATGATACTGCCGGGCGTTATCGTCGGTGAGAATGCCATTGTTGCAGCCGGAGCTGTCGTGACGAAAGACGTGCCCGACAATACCGTTGTCGCGGGCGTTCCTGCTAAGATATTAAGGAATATAAACACCTCGAATCATGAATAGAAAGTTAATTGTGCTCTTCGTGATATGCACTATGATTATCACGGGAACATCCTGTAAAAGAACAAATAATATGAATAACGAAAAGAATATGGAAAATCTGAATTTAACCGCCGAATGGGACAAGACCTTCCCGCAGAGCGACAAAGTAATCTACAGCAAGGTAACATTCACCAACCGTTACGGTATCACACTGGCGGCTGATATGTATATACCGAAAAATACCACCGGAAAACTGCCAGCCATCGCCGTTTGCGGTCCGTTCGGGGCTGTCAAGGAACAGGCTGCCGGACTTTATGCCCAGACAATGGCCGAGCGCGGTTTTCTGACCCTTGCTTTCGACCCCTCTTATACCGGAGAGAGCGGAGGCGAACCCCGCTACGTGGTATCGCCCGACATCAACACCGAGGATTTCTCGGCTGCCGTCGATTTCCTTGCTACCAGCGATAAGGTCGATCCCGAACAAATCGGCATCATCGGCATTTGCGGCTGGGGCGGACTGGCGATCAATGCCGCAGCCGCTGACCCGCGCATCAAGGCTACCGTCGCCTCGACGATGTACGATATGAGCCGCGTCAATGCCAACGGCTATTTTGATGCCAACGATAATGCCGAAGCACGTAACGCACTCCGTAAAACACTGGCTGCACAGCGCACCGAAGATTTCCGCAATGGCTTCCCAAAGCCGGGCGGCGGCGTCCCCGATGAACTGCCGGCCGATGCGTCGCAGTTCTTCAAGGATTACCATGCCTACTACAAGACCCCGCGCGGTTATCACAAACGTTCGCTCAACTCCAATCAGGGACGCAATGCGACGGAGGCTATTCCGTTTATCAACTTCCCGCTTATGAGCCGTGCGGATGAAATCGAAAAGGCCGTGCTTATCATTCATGGCGAAAAGGCTCACTCCCGTTACTTCGGTGAAGATGCGTTCAAAAAACTGAAAGGCGACAACAAGGAACTGATGATTATTCCCGATGCAAGCCATACAGACCTTTACGACAATTTGGCAGTCATCCCATTTGACAGGATGGAAGCATTTTTTCAAAAGAATTTAAAATAACTATTAAAACTATGAGAATGTGGTTATTATCTGTATTATTACCGGGACTCCTATTGACCACCCATGCTTGCAGTCCGACCGAAGAGCCGGTGAAGCCTGAAGAACCGACAATCGTTCCTAACCCCGACCCTGAGTCGGAACCCGATCCAAATCCTGACCCGCAACCTTCTAGTGACCGTGCCTTGGTAGTCTATTTTTCCTGCACGAACACCACGAAAGGCATTGCCGACCGGATTGTCTAGGCGACCGATGCGGCGACTTGGCGCATCGAGCCTGAAATAGCTTATACGTCCGAGGATTTGAACTACAACAATTCGTCTTCCCGTGCCAACCGTGAGCAGAACGATCCGTCGGCACGTCCTGCCATCAAGGGAAAATGCGAAAACCTCGCCGACTACGATGTGGTTTTCCTCGGTTATCCCATCTGGTGGGGCAAAGCTCCGAAAGTCATTTTCACTTTTCTCGAAAGCCATGACCTCGCGGGCAAGACCGTCGTTCCGTTCTGCACCTCGCACTCCAGCGGCATCGGGTCGAGCGATACCGACCTGCATCGTCCTGCGACCGGAGCCGCACGCTCCATGCCTCTGCGGCAAAGCGGCTTATGTAATCATCCAGATTGTCCCGCCACAGAGGGAGCTTAAGTTCGGCGGCAGCCTTGCGTATTGTTTTGAGCTCCTGGTTTTCCTCCATCTTTGAATCAGTTATTATATATATGAACGTAAAGCCTGCTGTGCGCTCATAGCGGCGGTAAGAGCATCAAGGGTCGACATGGCATGCTGCTCGATTGATGCAGCTGTTGCTGCGGGTTACAAAGGATTTGCCACAAAAACTGCATTTTCGGGTTGCTTTCATACTGCTTTATCGTTTACTGGGATTTCTCCAATCCTGTATTCCTGATGTGGTGAACGGATGTAAACGGCTGTAAACCCTTGTCAACTGTCTGCACGGTGTGACAAAAAACAAGCTCCGCAAATTCTCCACGTCAGAAATACGTCTCAAAAATATGTGGAAATTCGGGAAGCATCAAAAAGCAGTCGGAAAGTGTTAATTTTTAAAATATATTGATAATTAAAGGTTTATGCTTGGATATTTCTGATTATTTTTGGTTATTTTACGCTTCTAAATACATTAAAGAACTTATACCTATTTTTGCAAAAAATCTATGGGACCCAACAAGCGGGTTTTAGCAAAAGATAAAATAAAAGTTTGATTCGGGCAGAAATCTGTCAGCTTTAGCCTCCGTCCCGACAAACAAGCGGAGTTTTTTTGAATGCAGAACTTTAGGTGGTCACTTTTCACCATTTTAAAAAGAGCAGTTTTACCATTTCTTCCACCAAAAACAAAGTATGTCCTCCTTACTCAACCGGATTTGAGTTACTCCGAAACGCTTTGCCCTTATCGACGAGAGGGCAGGTTTCCTCTCTGAAGCCAGGAAACTTTACAAAAAGATCGGACAACTAAACAGGCAAAAGATGCAAACAATTTTAAAAGCAAAAATCAGATAATCAAAAGTTAGTTAAAACGTATGGCAAGTGTAAAAGTGAAATTTCGTCCCTCCACTCAAGAAAGAAAAGAAGGAACAATCTATTACCAGGTAATTCATAAGCGAATTGTGCGCCAATTGGCAACCGATTATAAGATTTACGAACATGAATGGAATGCCAGAAAATCTATGCTTCCGAATGCCGACAATACCCAACGCAATCATCAGCTTATCGAACTCCGGAAATGTATCGACCAGGACATTGAACGATTAAAACGTATTATACTCGAACTTGACCGTAAAGGCCTGCCTTACGAAGCTGCTGATGTAATATCCGAATACCGACTCAGAATACAGGAATATTCGCTGTTTAATTTCATGCAGAGCGTCATCTCGCTGTTGAAGCAGATGGGTAAAACCCGAACAAGCGAAACCTATATAGCTACATTGAACAGCTTTAAGCAATACCGCAATGGTGAAGACATCATGTTCGATTCCATCACATCAGATGAGATACAATTATACGAGGCATACATGGTAAAACGGGGCGTTTGTCCCAACACAACCTCCTTTTATATGAGAATACTTCGTGCGGTCTATAACCGTGCCGTCGAGAAAGATATCACTAAACAGTGCTATCCTTTTAAACATGTTTATACCGGAGTGAGTAAGACCATGAAAAGAGCAATTTCCATCAATGAAATCAAGCGAATCAAGCAACTAGATTTATCATTGAAACCATCAATGGCACTCGCAAGAGACATTTTTCTGTTCAGCTTTTACACTAGAGGTATGGCCTTTGTAGATATCGCATATCTTCGCAAAAAAAACATACAGAACGGCATCATCACATACCGCAGACACAAAACCGGACAACAACTTCATATCAAGGTTGAGAAATGCACACAGGAAATCATTAACCTATACAAGGACACCGGGACTGATTATGTTTTTCCTATCATTAAGACTACCGGCGACGAATATCGCCAATATAAAAACGCTCTTCGAGCAGTTAATGGTAAACTCAAAGATATTGGCAAAATGATCGGTACTCCAGTCAAACTGACCACATACGTCAGCCGCCACTCATGGGGAAGTGCAGCCCGGTCGAACAATATTCCGATTTCGGTAATCAGCGAGTCAATGGGGCACGACAACGAACAGACTACGCAAATCTACCTCGCCTCACTCGACACCGCCGCAATTGATGAAGCAAATACCAAAATTCTTAAGAAACTGTTATCGGGGATGGTTTAGCAAATTTGCACACTCTTTGAAAGAGAGCGATTTGCAGGTGCAAATATAGTCAAAACTCTGAATTTTAACAAATTTTCGCCAAAATTGCAAACATTTTATGTTGAAAAACATAAGAAAATTGAGCAAATCAGCCTTTATTTTAACATTTTATATTGATTTTAAGCTATATCCGAATCCTGTCGCTCTCTTTCAAAGAGTGTGAAAAAATAATAAACCAAGCTAAATCAATATGAAACAATTGAATCTGATCAATCAGTATTGCACTGTTTCTTTTAATAAACAAAGTATACGTGAAAAGATAGCAGTTGCATTACTTTCAAGTTTGCTGTGCAGCATCAGTTATGCACAAATGCCAGCCCAAAACAATCGAATAAGCATCAGCAAAAATTTAAATTATCGCCAAACTGTCAATCCAGCCACCTTAGATAATTACTTGTATAGCACATTTTATGGTTCGGAGAAAGAGTGCTACAACCTTAAGGGTTTTGCCATCAGCCGTAGCTCTATGAAAATTGTCAGCATGAAAGTCAATCCAACAGGAGCATCTTATGCCGTTCTATCATCAAATGGCAAAAAAAATCATGTCGATATATTTGATGCCTATTTAGTAAACAAAAAAATATACGAATTCAAAACAATGGTAAAGCCAACCGCAATAGCATACAGCAAAGATGGCAGAAAGTTATTCATTGCACTGGCAAACAATTCGTTAAATGTATATAATGCCCAATCATTTATTTTAGAAAAAACATTTTCATTGCCCTTCTCTCCCGATTTAATGGAAACAAGCAATAACAACTATTATTTGGTGCTATCCGGTGGCTCATCTGCTGCAATAGCTGATATTGAAACCGGGGCAATAAGAATTGTCTTGCCTAATACAGAAACTATCCGATACATTTCTTTTTCCGAAGATGCCTCCATGTTTGGAGTCTTAACAAACAGCTCTCTTAACGTCTATGCCACAACGACTTTTGCAATGAAAGTTGCCATACCATTGGTTGGAACGCCATCTCATTTCTCATTTCATCCTGAAGGAAAATATACTTCAATAGCTTTATCTGATAATACAATATTGGTCGTCAATCTCACGGATTTAAACGACAGGTTTTCCATTACAGATGCTGATGGACATATATCCTATGTCAGATTTGTCAAGGACGGAAAAAAGAACACCTATCTTAGCTACAATTCTCTCAAAGCAATTAAATATAAATTGTTAAGCGGCTTCTCTCCCAATTACACAAAGATGTTAAAAGAAGAGTTACTTGCAAGAATAGAAGAGTGGTCTAAAATCCGTGACGGAGAAAGCATTGAAGAATACAAAATGCGTGTCAATGAAGAATCACGCATCAAGCAGATCCGGCTATTTGAACAAGAAATAGCCACAAAAATGGCAGACAATATGGTTATGAACTCAACAATTACACTCGGCGGTTACAATCCCGACAACCACATGTTGACTCTAAACTTCGACAACCTGCCGACAGTATATTTAACCGTTCCGGAGAGAGAGGTGCCAGACTTCATGACACCTGAAAATCTTGAATTCCGGGATGCAGTGTACGGCATTACCAAAGATGACAAGTTTGAACTCCTATATGCAAACGTTTATAACAAAGCGACCGGCAAACAGTACGTTTTCAACAATCTGAATCGTCAATCGTTAGACTTTCTAACCGCCGGTGGCAATTTTGTACCAATCGAATTTGTACAACAGGCAAGTATGGAAGAGGTTAAACTCAATTCGATAAAACAAGGCATCATTGACAATGCAATAAAACAGAATTTAATTTCAGACCACACAAATATCCAAGTCAGTACCAGTGTTGTGTCTGATTACGATGCTTCAGGCAATAAAATAACAAATTACAAAATATCATTCAATTATACTGTAGATGCCCAATATTCGGCTTACGAAGATTTTCCTGCCGGAAAATATAAAATCAGCCAATCAAATGCCGCCAAATCCGTACTGAAAATTGTTGCTCAGGCATTTGAATCCGACTTTGCGCAATATATCCGGGAAGGCAAGAAAGTCCTTATAAATATTACCGGTTCTGCAGATGCACTGCCTATCAATGGAGTGATAGCATATGATGGCAGTTACGGAGAATTTGAAAACGAGCCTTATTATCTTAATGGCGACTTGAGCACTATCAACGTGACAAAAAACAATGGTATCAGAAAGAATGAACAGTTGGCATTCATACGTGCCGCAGCTGTAAAAGATTACATTCAAACAAATGTGACCTCCCTGCATTCAATGAATACAAATTATAGATATAACATTGAATTATCGGATCAGAAAGGCGGTAAATACCGCCGTATCAATGTCGAATTCACATTTATAAACGCATTCTGAATATGACTTGGAAAACTATATATATCGTATTGATATTGTTCTTTGGGCAATTGATCGTAAACGCACAATCTATCGCAAATGCGACTGCACAATACAATGAATTTGTCCAAGCCATATCATCCTCCGGTGAAAGCATAAACGCTTATAATTCACTGTATCTTTGCTTTGAACAATACTGGGGCGTATTAAACGGAAACGACGCCACTGAAATCAATCAAGCCCGAGGGGGGCTAAAAAAAATATTCCCATACATCAACAATGGAGCCTACTATTATACTAAACTTAACGATAGAGACAAAGCTGAGCAATTCGTAGAAGCTTACATTGACATTTCTCTGCATGAGGCCATGCAGGGAGAATTCTTGTCTGTTGGGGCTGATTATGCAACCTTTGCATGGATGGCAGCCTGTAAAAATTACAATTCCAAAAATTACACAAAAGCCATAACGTATTTACAGGCATACATAAATTCAGGTGAGGCAGAAAAGAGGGCCGATGCTTATAATTTCATGGCCAAGTCATATATACATTTAAACGATATGCCTCATGCCCAATATATTCTGGAACAAGGTTTATTGTTATACCCCGATGACATCAGGATGTTGGCAACAATAATAAATATATTGGGCGAATACAAGACAAATGACATCGCCTTACAAAAATATGTATCCCAAGCCATCAGATATAAACCCGATGATGAAGGATTGCTCAATATTCAGGTACAGTTGTACGAACGAACAAACAACTTTGAACAAGCTGCCATGATATGCAACAGACTTCGTCAAACCAAACCACAAAGTTTAGATGTGGCAAGACACCTGGCTATTAACTATTATAATGCAGGCGTTGTTTATGCGCAAAAAGCAAATAACTCAGACGGTAAAGAATCCGGACAATATAAGCAGGAAGCAAGCTCATACTTTTCATTGGCAGTTCAAGTGCTGAATGACGTCTTATACAGTGACCCGCTTGCCATCAACTATGCGTATGCCTTAGCAAACGCATACGCATATATTGGCGATAAGGCAAATTTACAAACAATAAACGGCAAAATTCAGGCACTTGGTTATTCTCCGTCATCAATCGGTGGAGATATGCAACTGATGGCTTATAACTCAACACCACCAAGACCTAATCTAACCGCACCCAAGCCGGTTCCCTCAAATTCCTTTAACCAGCCATTACAGCCCGGTAACCACCCACCCATAACCTCAACATCCAACGCACCACAAAAGCAAATTGTGTCTGATGTTGATATTGATATTCCTGTAAATAAAACAAATAACACAAATACTTTTGCCGTAATCATTGCAAACGAAAAGTACAAGAAGGTTGCGGAAGTACCTAATGCAGAGAATGACGGAATCATCTTTGCCGAATATTGCAACAAAGTATTAGGCATACCCAATGATAACATCCGAAAACATTTGAATGTTACCTTCGGAGGAATGCTTGATGCCATCGAAGACATGAAGGCCATCGCTTCCGCAAAACACGGAAATTGTAATTTTATTCTCTACTATGCAGGCCACGGTGTACCGGACGAAAAGACCAAAACCGCATACATCCTGCCGGTTGATGCCGATGGAAAACAGATGAGAGTGTGTTACTCGCTTGCATCGTTATATACCGAATTACAGGCCATGGAGGCCAATTGCACCACAGTCTTTCTCGACGCCTGCTTCAGTGGCGCAACAAGAAGCGAATCCGATATGTTGATGTCAGCCCGAAGTGTCGCCATTGCCGTTGACGATAACGAAGTGGAGGGCAATATTGTAATCTTCAGTGCTGCGACAAATGACCAGTCCGCTCTGGCATATGACGAACAAAAACACGGTATGTTTACTTACTATCTTCTAAAAAAACTGAAAGAATCACGCGGAGACATCAATCTGCAGGAACTAAGTGATTATATAAAAGACAACGTCACCCTGCAAGCCCGGTTAAAAAATCACAAAGACCAGACACCGACAGTAATACCGGGAGTGTCTATGGGCGAAAAATGGAAACATATAAAACTTAAATAATTCACCGATTAAAATGCACAAAAAGATGAAAAATTTCTTCTTTATTCTCGCGCTCTGTTGCTTAGGAAGCATCGGCGCGATAGCACAATCCACGACTAAAATAGTTACCGGTGCTGTTATCGACAAAAACGGTAACCCGCTCCCAGGTGCCATTGTAGAAGCCACAGGCGGTGCCGAAAGTACCGTTGTCGATGCGGACGGAACATTCTCCATTGAAGTTCCTATCTGGCTCAAGTCTCTGACCGCAAGATACGCCGGCATGAAATCCAAAAAAAAGAATCTCAACGGACGTGATATGATATTCTTGTTAAGACCTGACACTGATAGCTGGTTCATTAATCTCGAAACTTCTGTTAATGCAGACGTCTATCGCATTGGTGTCATGGGCGGCTACCTCGGCAAATGGGGCGGATATGCCAAGTTGTTACCGACAGGCGGATGCTATATTGGTGGAGTACCCGCACTGACATTGGGTGTCATCAAACATATTAAAAGCCCGGTTTATTCTTATCTTGGCTTAGGTTATGCTCCTGTTGGCGGAATTGATTCCTACCCTTATTCTGAAGATTGGGATTATGAACATGGTGCAATGTTTGAGGCTGGACTCATTTTTAATATAAAGAAAAAAATCAATATCAGCACAGGTTATTCGTTCAGCTCCTCATTTTGCTGCTATGACAACCATGAATTTCACTTCGGTGTAGGTTATTGTTTCTAATGAACGACAAATGATGCAGAAGCATATATACATATTGTTTTTCCTATTATGCTTAAGCTTACCTGCTACTGCAAAAACGATAAAAACAGTAGAAGGCACATATACATTTTATGCACCTTCTACCATGTCCATGCAACAGGCAGAGCAAGAAGCTATCCGTCGGGCTCAAATCAATGCACTGGCAAGTGCTTTCGGACGCATAATCGTAGAAAACACCACTTCCATTCAAACCGAACAAGACGAGCTATTCTATCAGGAAGGCAACAGCCACGTCAAAGGCGAATGGATAGAAACAATCGGAGAACCAAAAATTGAGCGAGGTTTTTACGAAAACGGCTTCTATGTGACTTGCACGATAAAAGGCAAAGCAAGAGAAATTGTTTCCGCGAAAACAGATATTGATATAAAAGTTTTATGCAATCATCCGGATGCTGATTTTGAACATACGGAATTTAAAAGCGGAGACAGGTTGTATGTCAGCATCAAGGCCGCCGAGAATGGTTATATAACCATCTATCTTTACGACAAAAAGGCTGATATCGTATCATGCCTTTTGCCCTATCCTTGGGACAACAACAGTGTAAATGCCATCAAACGAGACAAGAAATACGTCCTTTTTTCTAAATCACTGAACGAGTTACCGGCAAAAGCCGTGGAATATGTCATGAACTGTACAGATGACATGGAGGTAAATACACTATATGTTTTATTCTCAAGAAAAGAATTCTCAAAGCCTACATTAAATGTAACCGGCAACAAAAGAACGATAGGCAATCTGTCATATACTCAGTTTCAGCGTTGGCTAACCAAGTGTCAATCAGAGAATGAGACACTGCAAATCATAAAGAAAAACATTAATATATCAACAGAATAAAACATCTTATAAACTCATAAACAAAATCATTATGAACAAAATCATTCTTTTTCTGGTGGCATTATGCCTGATAGCTCCCCTGTCAATGAAAGCACAAAACAAAACGCTGGATAAGGCAATGAAAAAGGAGTACCAAACCAAAATGAAAGAGTACAAGAAAGAGGGTTGGAAACTCTTCGGAAGTTCCCGCAGTCTCGACATCGCCTTGCTGACTCACTATGACAAACTTAATACTCTAAATGAAGATGGACGGGAAGTTGTAGGTGTGGCATCCAAATTCAAATCAAAGAATGTCGGTCATCAAATAGCTATAAACAGTGCCTGCATTACCTATGCGCAACAAGCAGGAAGCCATCTCAAAGGCCGCGTTGTCAGCGATATGTCCGGAGACGGTGTTGAAGCCGACGAAGAATTTGACCATTTCTACGCAGCCTATGAACGCCTTGTTGAGAAAGAAATTAAAGGAGAAATGCGGGAATCATACAGCATTATCCGCGAAAACGGAGATGGCACATTTGAAATGCAAACATTCTTCATTATAAATGAAAGTGCCGCATCAAAAGCTCGTATCAGAGCGTTGGAGAATGCAGCCAAAGAAAGTGCTGTCGCCCGAAAATACGCTGAGAAGGTTTCCGATTTTGTTAGAGAAGGCTTTAAGGAATAAAATATCATTATCTATGATTTGTAATTGACACATACCATTTTGTGAAAATAAGGAATACGGGATTCTATAGCGAGTTCCGTATTTTTTATTTAATAGATTTGCAAAATAACGGAAAACACAAAAATGACACCAAGGACAAAGGGCAATTCATCAGATTTTCTGCCATCAGCCACTTACTTAATGACGGATACTGAAATGTACGGTATAACCCAACAACAAACCGACTCCCCCTAAAACATAACCAGCCGCAGCACTAAATTCCGTCCCTATAGCATAGCCGATTCCACCCCATGCCAATGTTAACACCGTACAAAGCAGGAAACTTAAAATCCGAATTGAGAACATCAGAATACATCCGGCAAAAATACCTCCGAAAACCCACCAGGACGCGAAATATACCCCACATACAATAGCAATTATAAGTATCTCACCTCCTACGATATTCCTGTTCTTATATTCATATATCGCACCAAGAACACCTCTGCGCACATTTTCTGAAGAATCGGCCATACATTGTTATTTTTAATTTAGCAAAACAAATTTACATTTTATTATGCTATAAAACAAATTAACTCCTATCAGACAATACTCATAAACTGATTCTATCCTATTGTCCAGGAAAGACCGGACTGCTTTTCTGCCGTTTGAATATAACTAATCTATATTTTGCATTTTATCAGCAGAACGAACAAATTCAATATCATCCCGGAATAATTTCCGGTAAGTGACATACGTGCGCACAACCTTGGCTCCGATATAATCCATCAAATGAATCATAGGAGGATTGAAATCTCCGACCCAATTCAACTCCAGATATTTATATTCCCTGCCTTTTTCAATAATACACTCAGTAAAACGTTTTATCATAGCTGCTTCCACTCCCTTTCCCTGGAATTCCGGAACAACACCAAACAATTGCCCTAATGCAACGTCAATCTTTCTAGCCTTCAAATAATACATAAACTTCAATTTCCCGAATAAATTCATCTTCCCGTTCAAATGCTTCACTACCTGATTCAATTCAGGAAACATAAGAAAAAAACCTATAGGCTGACCCTTATAGAAAGCAAAATAAATCAAATCTTTATCAATAATAGGTTGCAGACTTTTGTAAAGAGCTTCTACTTGTTCCCGGGTTATTCCATCTACTCCATGAACCTCCAGATTCCACGCTTTGTTATACACTGCCAATAAAGCTTCTATTGCTTTTTCCTTTCCTACATCACCATAAGTTTGAACAGTATAATCCGGATTCTTTAATATCCGGTCTGCTTTCCATACTACAATTTTCGATAAACTTTCCATCACCAGATGGGTCCGATAAGCAAACTGTTTAAAGAAATCCCGAAAACCATAAGCATCAAAGAATTTTACATAATAATCATGTGTATAAGGCATCCCATATACCGGATTCTCTTTATACCCCTCCACCAGCAATCCCCACCATTCAATTCTCTCTCCAAAATTAACAGGCCCCTCCATCGCTTCCATACCCCTTTGCTCCAGCCACATTTTACATTGGTCAAACAATTTGAAAGCTGCCTCCTGATTATCTATGCACTCAAAAAAACCCATTTGTCCTACTTTGTATTTATCCAGACTATCAGTTTTTTTATTGATAAAAGCAGCCACCCGTCCTATATATGTTCCGGTTTCATCTGCCAACAGCCAACGGCAACATTCTCCCCCCTCTTTAAAACAAGGATTTTTATCTTTATTAAATACATTCCGGATATCATTATCCAAGGGACGCACCCAATAGGGATGATTTTTATATAACTTTACCGGCAACTCAATAAAAGCCTTTTCTTTTTCTCTATCAGTTACTTCTACCAAAGAAAACATAATCATATTTTTATAAGCACCCTATAATGCCGCAGGTGTAACTACACATTCGGTTCTGCTTTTTTTATACAAAAAATTTTGGAATCTCTTTAACCAAACCACTATTACGGCCAATATAAGCCGTGGAATAATCAACCAGACAACAGGCAAGCCCAAAACTGCAAACAGCATAGGATCTTCCAGTTGGGAATGCGAAACAGCCAGATGATAATTCAATAAATCAGCATGCTCACCCGACACTTTACCTTGTCTGGTATAATCCATCAAAACAGCAGCCCCATAAGCTAACCCCAAGGTATTTCCAACCAACCATAAAAAGGCAACCTGCCGTGGTAACCCCATCAATTCTATCAAAGGTCCTGCTAAAGCCGACAATTTTTTCAATATACCCCACTCTTCTAACATTCTCTGAACAATCATCAGCAAGGAAATAATACCCACTACTTTCAAAGATAAAACTAAGCTTTGTTGTAACCAATTCATTGCAGTATCCGCAAAACTCAAAGTAATCGCAGACTGATAAGCCAATCGGGAAGAAAAGTCCGGTAAACTCAAATTCAATAAAGCAGCAGCAGCAAAACTGCAGACAAACCTCAATATAACCATCGTCCATCCTGATGAACCGGTCTTCTTTTGCACTAAAGTCTCTACCAAATAATTATGAGATATCAAACACATCACAGCCAGAATAACACCTTCCCGTACTGAAAAATCCAGAGTAGACATCAGAGCTATAACCGTATATATATTGGTAAAAATACTGGTAATAAATACCAAAGCCGCATCACCCGGTAGTCCTAATAAAGTAAACAAAGGCGATGCAAAAGCAGAAAAATAAGGTAATATATCAAAATAAGATAATAGCATAACAAAAAAAGAAACCGGAAGCATAAGCTTCAGAAACCATAAAGAGGTTCTGAATGCCACCGGCACAACTTTTTTCACACAATCTATAACCTGTTTTCCTCTCATACAAACTTCAATCTTCAGTTCACTTCACCTAAGTTGATCTGTCAGTAACCGAATCTCCAATGCCGGACTAATGCGTTCATACAAAATATTATACACCGCCGTTGTTATCGGCATATGTACCTTATATTGATCATTAATCTCCTTAATCCCCTTGACGGCAAAATACCCTTCAGCAATCATAAGCATTTCCATTTGTGCCGATTTTACAGAATATCCTTTACCAATCATAGTTCCGAAAGTACGGTTACGGCTAAACTGAGAATAGGCAGTAACAAGCAAATCCCCAAGATAAGCAGAACTCTTAATATCCCTTTCTATCGGATGAACAGCTGCAACAAAACGTTCAATTTCCTGAATGGCATTCGCTACCAATACAGCCTGAAAATTATCTCCATATCTCAAACCATGACAGATTCCGGCCGCAATAGCAACAATATTCTTCATCACTGCCGCATATTCTGTCCCATAAATATCATCAGAAACAGAAGTTTTAACATAATGACAGCTAAACAACTGAGATATCAAACGAGCAACCCGGATATCATCACTGGCAAATGTCAAATAAGATAAACGTTCCAAAGCTATTTCCTCCGCATGACAAGGACCAGAAATCACCACTAACTGTTCTAAAGGCACCCCATACTGTTGATTAAAAAACTCTCCGACAATCAAATTATCATCCGGTATCAACCCCTTGATAGCAGAAACAATAATTTTATCTTTCAAAGAACGTGTAGCTTTAGATACAACATTCTTCAGAAATGCGCTCGGTATTGCAAAAATGATAACATCTGAATGAGTAATCAGATAGTCCAGATTATCCGTAAAAGTAATCTTAGACAAATCAAAATCGACTGCACACAAATAGCGCGGGTTATGTTTCAACTCTTTAAAAGCATTTATCGTCTCAATATTCCGCATAAACCAATTAATATGTTCATTGGTTTCTGTCAGAATTTTTGCAATAGCTGTCGCCCAGCTACCACCTCCCACAATTGCAATTCTTGGATTTTCAGGTAATTTCATTGGATTTGGAATTTACAACTTAGACCTATGATTATTCCGGTATCCGCTCCCCTCTTGATTGACAATCTTAAAGCAAAAAACAGAGCTAACTCAACCATGCCTTAACCATTTCAGGAGTCAGGCCTGCCAATCCTAATTTTTCTTTTTTATTCATAACTGAAAGTTCTTGATGCAATTTATTCGGATTTTCAACAGCCTTTAACGCCTCTACAGTTTGATAACCTGCTTTTTTCACAACTGCAATCCATTCCTGGGGAATTCCCAAAGCTTCATATTTATCATCACTATCCATTATCGGTTTCTTTTCCGGTTTCATTTGCGGAAAAAACAACACATCCTGAATAGACGGACTATTGGTAAGGAACATACACAACCTATCAATACCTATCCCCATACCAGACGTCGGAGGCATACCATATTCCAAGGCCCGGACAAAATCATAATCAATATACATAGCCTCATCGTCTCCCCTTTCCTGCAATTTTAATTGCTCCTGAAAACGCTCCAACTGATCAATCGGGTCGTTTAACTCGGAATAAGCATTAGCCACCTCCTTACCATTCACAAATAATTCAAAACGTTCTGTCAATTCAGGATTCTCCCGATGTTTTTTAGTCAGCGGAGACATTTCCTTCGGATAATCGTAGATAAAAGTTGGCTGGATATAATGCGACTCACATTTTTCACCAAAAATTTCATCAATGAGTTTTCCTTTTCCCATCGTTTTATCTACCGGAATCTCCATCTTTACACAAGCTTCATACAATTCTTCTTCAGACATTTTTTCTATGTCATATCCGGTATGTTCTTTAATAGCATCCGCCATACGAACCCGCCGGAAAGGACGTTTGAAATCTATCTCATTTTCTCCGATTATTGCCTTTGTCGTCCCATTAATAGCCAAAGCAGCCGTTTCAATCATCTCCTCCGTAAAGTTCATCATCCAAAGATAATCTTTATAGGCAACATAAATTTCCATACAGGTAAATTCCGGATTATGAGTCCGGTCCATACCTTCATTCCGGAAATTCCGCGAAAATTCGTAAACTCCTTCAAATCCACCGACAATCAAACGTTTCAGGTAAAGTTCATTGGCAATACGAAGATACAAAGGTATATCCAGTGCATTGTGATGAGTGATAAACGGACGGGCAGAAGCACCGCCTGGAATTGACTGCAAAACAGGAGTTTCCACTTCCAGATATCCTTTAGAATTGAAAAAATTCCGGATAGCATTAATCATTTTGGTCCGTTTCACAAAAACCTCCTTAACCTGAGGATTCACAATCAGGTCCAGATACCGCTGGCGGTAACGTTGCTCCGGATCAGTAAATGCGTCAAATACCTTACCATCCTTTTCCTTGACAACAGGCAACGGTCGTAAAGACTTGGAAAGCATTGTCAACTCTTTGGCATGTACTGATATCTCACCGGTTTGAGTACGAAATACAAATCCTTTTACACCAACAATGTCTCCAATATCCATCAGCTTCTTAAATACAGTATTATAAGCAGTAGAAGCCTCATCGGCAGATATATCATCACGGCTCACATATACCTGAATACGTCCGGTACTATCCTGCAATTCAAAAAACGAAGCTTTACCCATTATCCGTCGGCTCATCATTCTGCCGGCAATCACCACATTCCGGGGTTCGGCAGCATCATTAAACCGTTCCTTAATATCAGCAGCATGGGCATCCACATTAAACTCAGGCGCAGGATAGGCCTCTATTCCCAATTTCTCCAATTCTCCCAATGAATTTCTACGGATAATCTCTTGTTCACTCAATTCAGTAAAGCTCATCATTAATATATTTTAATTATTTTACTATCAATTACAAAATAAAACTATTCCCATTAAGTGTGCAAATTTACTATTTTCCACAGGCAAAACAAAAAATGAATTGATTATGTATCAAATGTAACATTGTATCAATACATTTGGTTTTTTCTGTTTCACTATATGAAATTATTCCAAATAACGCTTTGAAATAACGATGAATTTCCGCTACTTTGTAGCAGAATTGGAAAAATGTATAATGAAAAAAAGATGGGTTATTAATACTCCCCCGGAGGAAACTAAAATACAGGAACTTGCAAAAAAATCAAATTGTCACCCGGTAATAGCAAATCTTTTGCTACAACGCGGAATCAATAGCATTGAAAAAGCACAGGCTTTTTTCAATCCCTCATTAAATATGCTCCATGACCCTTTTCTGATGAAAGACATGGACAAAGCCGTAGAACGTTTGGACCGTGCTATTGCCTCCGATGAAAAGATTTTAATATACGGAGACTATGATGTTGATGGCACAACAGCAGTTGCTCTGCTCTATAAATACCTGAAATCCCGCTGTAATAAAGAAAATCTTGAATATTACATTCCGGACCGCTATACCGAAGGTTACGGAGTTTCAATCAAAGGGATTGACTATGCTGCAAAAAACGGTTTTTCCCTCATGCTTATCACAGACTGCGGTATCAAAGCCGTAGAAAAAGTAAAATATGCCAATTCTAAAAAAGTTGATATCATTATCTGCGACCACCATACTCCCGGTGATGCACTTCCGGAAGCAGTGGCTGTACTTGATCCCCAACGAAAAGATTGTGACTATCCCTATAAATGGCTGAGCGGCTGTGGTGTCAGTTTCAAATTAGTACAGGCACACAGTCAGAAACACAATCTGCCCATGTCTGAACTGTATAAATTACTCGATTTATTATGTGTTAGCATCGCCAGCGACATTGTGCCCATTACCGGAGAAAACCGAATCCTGGCTTATTATGGCCTGAAACAACTAAATGCAAACCCGAGCTTAGGCTTAAAAACAATCATCAAGATTTCGGGTATTGACAAAGAAATTACAATCAACGACATTGTTTTCCGCATCGGACCACGGATAAATGCTGCCGGCAGAGTCGAATCCGGCCGTAAATCAGTAGAGTTACTAACTGCCGACGAAAAGTTTTCAGCCGCAGGAATAGCTTCAGATATCAATAACTTCAATGACCAACGCAAAAAACTGGACCATGACATCACAGAAGAAGCTATCCGGCACATCAATCAATGTGAACTTGAATCCTCAAAAAAAACAACTGTATTATTCAATCCCAACTGGCACAAAGGAGTAATCGGTATTGTTGCTTCCCGATTGACGGAATCATTTTACCGGCCTACTATTATTTTGACGGAATCCAATGGACTGGCTACCGGGTCTGCCCGGTCCGTAGAAGGTTTTGACCTGTATTATGCCATTTCACAATGCAGTGAATTTCTGGAAAACTACGGAGGCCATAAATACGCTGCCGGACTGACCCTAAAACTTGAAAATCTGGAATCCTTCAAGCAAAAATTTGAACAAATTGTTCAGGAAACAATCAATGAACAAATGCTAACTCCCCAGATTAATATCGATGCCCGATTAAAATTAAGCGACATTACGCCTGAATTATATCACATGCTGCAAAAATTTGCACCATTCGGTCCCAATAACACAATTCCTACATTCACGACAGAAAATGTAACCAACTTTCTGGGCACTAAAAGAGTAGGACGTAACAATGAACACCTGAAACTCGTCGTTGTGGACGATACCCGGGCATGTAACGACCGAAGCGGTATCGGATTCGGCATGGGACACTTATATGACAAAGTCAACTCCGGTTGTTATTTCGATCTTTGTTATACGTTGCAGGAAAACGAATTTATGGGCAAAAACGATATACAAATGATGGTGAAAGATATACATTTCAAGGAGAGTTAAAAAACAAAATCCAGTACTTTAATTAAGAAATCAGAGAAGTGTATTCCTCAAAATTATTAGATAAAGCCGTTGACCAATTTGCAACTCTTCCCGGAATCGGGAGGAAAACCGCACTAAAATTCGTATTGCATCTATTAAAAAAGAATACAACCGAGGTAGAAACTTTTATACAAAGTATTCATGATTTAAAAACACACATCAGAGAATGTAAACAGTGCCACAATATTTCAGACGGAGAACTATGTGACATTTGTAACGACACCAAAAGAGATTCTGCCACAATTTGCGTTGTTGAAAATATCAAAGACATTCTCGCCATCGAGGCCACTTCACAATACAACGGGGTTTACCATGTATTGGGAGGCATTATTTCACCGATGGATGGCATCGGTCCTGCAGATTTGAACATCACTTCTTTACTGGAACGGATAGAACAACATCCGGTCCGCGAAATCATCTTTGCACTCAGCGCAACCATAGAAGGCGATACTACAGGATACTATATCTTTAAAAAATTCAAAAACAAAGAACAACTAGTCATTAGCACAATTGCCAAAGGGATTTCCATCGGTAACGATTTGGAGTACACGGACGAACTGACACTAGGACGTTCTATTGTAAACCGGGTAAAATTCAATTTCAATGAATAAGTACCAACTCCCTCCTGTCATATCGCAAATGAAAACGGCAAAAGGTCTGACGCTTTAACCACCACAGTCTCTTTCCCCCCAACCATAATTACATCAAAATCCTGTTTATATCTTCTTATCATCTCAGACATAACCTGTCTGCAGGCACCGCAAGGGGATACAGCTTTTTCGCACAACTTCCCCTCAAAACAGGCAGCAATAGCCAAAGCCTCCACACTTACTCCGGGGAAAGTAGCACCTGCATAAAACAATGCCGTCCGTTCTGCACAAATTCCACTGGGATAAGCCACATTTTCCTGATTGTTACCGGACACCATTTCCCCGTTCGCCAGCAATACAGCGGCCCCGACGGAAAATTCCGAATAAACACTGTATGCTTTCCCCGATGCCTGTATTGCTTTACGGCACAAATTCTCATACCCGGAAGGAAATGAACCCCGCCAAATAAAATAATCTATTCTCAGTTCTCTTTTATCCATCACTATTTTTTACTATTTTTATCCCCTCTAAGATAAGAAATAATTAAAAACTGAAAATAAAAAACCGGAAATTATTGCTCAGTACCATTATAAGCCGGACAATAAAAGATGAAAAAATTATGAAAGGGACACTAAAACTAATTATCATCATCTGTCTATTACCAAACAGTCTCAGCCTACTAGCAGAATCACGAAAAGACTTTATCCGCAAATACAAGCATATCGCCATCCGGGAAATGGAACGTACAGGTATCCCCGCCAGCATCACCCTGGCTCAGGGAATTCTGGAATCCGGATGCGGACAATCAGAACTGGCCATAAATGCCAACAATCATTTCGGGATTAAATGCCATGATTGGGAAGGCGATACTTACACCATGGATGACGATGAACGGAATGAATGTTTCCGGAAATACAGAAATGCAGAACAATCATGGATTGACCATAGCGAATTTCTGATTTCACGTCCCCGTTATGCCGGACTTTTCAGTTTAAAGGCCACTGATTACAAAGCATGGGCTAAAGGCCTGAAAGCAGCAGGTTATGCTACAAACCCCAAATATGCTGAAATACTAATCAAAATTATTGAAGAAGAAGAGTTATATAAACTGGACCGGAATATCAAACACCGTGGAAACACTTCTTCACCTAGCATCACCGTTGAAGAATTTGCAGAAAGTATTGCTTCTCAAACCCGGCCTGGAAATATCAGCTACCGCAACAGAGAAGAAATGCGGAACGGCATCATTTGTATCGAAATTATTCCGGGGGACAGTTTTGAAAAAATTGCCGGCTATTATGGCATTAAACTGAAAAAACTACTGTTATACAACGATAAAACAAATACAAATCTGAAACCAGGGCAATTGGTATACCTGAAGCGTAAAAAAACAAAAGCAGCACGAGGATACGAATTCCACCGGGTAAAAGCCGGCGACACACTTTACGACATTGCACAAAAATATGGGATACGGTTAAAAAATCTGTCCCGTTATAATTACCTGTCTCCGGATAGCCCACTGACAGAAGGTGAAAAAATTTTCCTGAGAAAAAAAGCCGACTTATTGTAAGACAGTAAATGTATATACCTGAAAATAACGTTACTTTATAATCGTCTTATGGATATTTCAATAGTTATTCCTTTATACAATGAAGACGAATCCTTGCCAGAATTGGTAACCTGGATTGAACGGGTCATGACAGACAATCATTTCACGTATGAAATAATCATGGTTGACGATGGCAGTAAAGACCAGTCCTGGCAATTCATTGAAGAACAATCGGGAAAAAACAGCAATATCCGGGGTATTAAATTCCGTCGTAATTATGGGAAATCAGCAGCCCTGCATTGCGGGTTTCAAGCCGCCCAAGGGGAAGTGGTCATCACAATGGATGCAGACATGCAAGATAGCCCGGACGAAATTCCTGAACTGTACCGGATGATTATGGAAGAAGACTATGACATGATTTCAGGATGGAAGAAGAAAAGATATGATCCCCTGTCAAAAACTCTCCCGACAAAACTATTCAATGCAACAGCCCGGAAGTTCTCCGGAATAAAACTTCATGACTTTAACTGCGGTTTAAAAGCTTATAAAAATAAAGTAGTAAAAAACATTGAAGTATATGGTGAAATGCACCGCTACATTCCTATTCTGGCAAAACAGGCCGGTTTTACCCGTATCGGTGAAAAAATTGTACAACACCGGGCCCGGAAATACGGAGTCACAAAATTCGGAGGCTTAAACCGTTTTATCAATGGAGTGTTGGATTTACTTTCCATTACTTTTATTACCCGCTTTGCAAAAAAACCCATGCATCTGTTCGGAGCAATCGGCACGCTGCTTTTTGTTATAGGTTTCTGTGCAGCAGGCTGGATTGGTATAGACAAACTCATTTGCCTGTCCCGGGGAATACCGGCACGTTTAGTCACCAGCAATCCTTATTTTTACATCTCATTGGTATCTATGATTCTGGGGACACAATTATTTTTGGCAGGCTTTGTCGCTGAATTGGTTTCCCGTTCAGCTACTGACCGGAATGTCTATCTGATTGAAAAAGAAATTTAGGCACCTCTATGTGATTACCTTGCTAAAACAGGAAAAGAAATAAACCGCAGAGAAACGTTTCATTTCTTTTCCCAGACAGTCTTGGCTATACAATGATTCAGACTACGGGCCTCATTAACTACCTGATGGGACACCACAACATATCTCCCCTGCTCCTCCATGCTATAGTCAGAATAAATATTACTATCAGGCATGATTTCATGGGCATAAATAACTTCCACATCAATCAGGATATGTTCCTTCAAAAAATCAAAAGGCAAAGCATTGGTAATCCATCTCATATAAGAAGCCTGAGTCACATGACCATTAAAATCAATATTATCAAAAGTAGCTCCGAACTGGCGTCCACCCCGGATATGTTCAAGGCGAAATTCCTTTTCATTGAATATCGGTTTCATTTCCAGATGAGGAATACCATGCTCCGTACTCATCCGGATTACTTTTTCCGTAAGCCTCATTGGACGCCGGCGATTCAGGTCTATATACATCCATTCAGAAGTAGCCCGGACTAATTCTTCACCATTTTCACGAATCATCCGGTAATCCCGCAAAGCAAATAAACGGTCAACTCCTGAAGGCCAGGTCTCAATATAAACCTCTTCATTCTGCAAAGGCATTTTTGTTAATTGAATGTGCAAACGATGCAGCATCCAGGTCATCCCCTGACCATTCAGTGTTGCCACATCCACACCGTAAATTTCAGTCTGCACTTCCGCCACATCATTAAACAAATCACACAAAGTCTTTACAAATAATCGCCCCTTATAATTGGTATAATGATTAAAAATCTTTATTTTCTCCACATATTTTGTTACCATGCCTTCCATAAGCTTGTCAATATATCTTACGTTTTCCTCCTCACCTCCATTTATTAAACAATATAAACTTCGGGTTCAAGCCAAACTCCAAATTTCAGGAATACACTCTTTTTAATCTCGTTCGCCAGACATGCAACTTCTGTCCCGTCTGCCCCCCCTTCATTCACCAGCACCAACGCCTGTTTCTTATGTACTCCGGCCTTCCCCAGACTTCTGCCTTTCCAGCCGCACTGCTCAATCATCCACCCGGCAGCCAATTTCCTCCTTTCATCGTCCACTTGATACACAGGCAACTCCGGATACTGCAACAACAATTTCTCTGCCATTTCTCCGGATACAACAGGATTTTTAAAAAAACTTCCGGCATTGGGCAAAACAGCAACATCCGGCAATTTCTCCTGACGGATACGGATTATAGCCCGGCGGATATTTTTCAAAGAAATCTCACCTCCCAACTGATCTAATTCATTACGAATACTACCATACTCCAACCGGAATTCCGGTTTTTTGGTCAAACGAAAAATTACTCTGGCAATCAAATATTGATTTTTCCAAAGTCTTTTAAAAATACTATCCCGATATGCAAACTGACAATCAGTGGCATCTATCCTCACCAATTCGGCCGAATCAAGCCGGATTGCCTCCACTCTATAAATCGTATCCCCGGCTTCCATCCCATAAGCACCGACATTCTGAACCGGAGCAGCCCCAACATGGCCCGGTATCAGCGAAAGATTTTCAACTCCGCCATACCCATGCTCCACAGCCCAGGCCACCCACTCATCCCAGACCTCCCCCGCACCAACCCGTACATACACAAAATCTTCATCTTCTTCTATAATCTCAATCCCTTTCATGGCCGGATAAAAAACCGTGCCTTCAAAATCCTCTGTGAAAAGAAAATTGCTCCCTCCCCCCAAAATCAGAATCTCTTCCGGATTCCACTCATAAGTACGGACAAAATCCAACAACTCTTCCTCAGTCGCCGCTTCTGCAAAATATTTACACTTTACTGCTATTGCAAAAGTGTTATAATCCTTTAAACTATAGTTTTCTTTTATCTTCATATACAACAGCTTTTTGTCCGCAACCGGCTATCCTTCCGTCCTGTTCCCGGACAAAAGATATTACCATTCCCGTAAAATTAAATAAATTTGATTCTGCTTCCAACTTCCATTATCTTTGCAACAAAGATACGTAAAAACATGAACACTTTACCAGCAGCTTTTGAAGAACGTATAAAAAATCAACGGCCTGCAGAAGCGCAATTGTTTCTTGAAGCCTTACAAAGCGATGCGCCTGTCAGCATCAGGCAAAATCCGGGAAAACTGCTTGCTCCCGAATTATTATTACCTGAAGCAGGTCATCTGTCACCTGTTAACTGGTGTGAGCATGCCTGGTACCTCAGTCAACGGCCGGTATTTACACTGGACCCTTGTTTTCATGGCGGTGCTTATTACGTCCAGGAAGCCTCCTCCATGTTTATCCAGCACATCGTAAAACAAATTATGCCTTCCGGCCCGATACGCATACTGGATTTATGTGCTGCACCGGGAGGAAAATCCACCCTGCTTGCTTCTATGCTAAATAAAGACAGTCTGCTGGTATCTAATGAAATCATCCGTTCACGCGCAGCCATTTTGAAAGAAAACATCATTAAATGGGGACAGGATAATGTCATAGTCACCAACAACGACCCGGCAGACTTCCAGACTTTGGAAGGAACTTTTGACCTCATTTTAGTAGATGCACCTTGCTCCGGCGAAGGTATGTTCAGAAAAGACCCGGCAGCCATTACTGAATGGAGTGAAAACAACCTCCGCCTGTGCAGTGAACGCCAGCAAAGAATACTAAAAGATATCTGGCCTTGTCTGAAACCAGGAGGGAAACTCATATACAGCACCTGTACATACAATCCGGGAGAAAACGAAGCTATCCTGGAGTGGATGCTAAACGAATGGGAAGCCGAAAACCTTCAAATCAATCACTCTTTTGAAGGTATTGCAGAAAGTCCGAAAATTCACTGTTACCACTTCTATCCCCACAAAATAAAAGGCGAAGGCTTTTTTGCCGGAGTCATCCAAAAAAACGATGGCAAAGACTTTTCTCCCCGAAAAAATAAAAAATCAAACACTCCCTATACACGGATTCCGGAAAATTTAAAATCTTTTATCCGGGAACCGGAACGCTACTCTGCTTATACAACCGATAACACGACAGGCGTCATACCTACAGCACAAGCAGACTTCATATCTTTATTAGACAACACCCTCCGTATTCTTTACAAAGGTTGTGAAATAGCCGAAACCAACAACCGGAAACTAAAACTACTACCAGCCTCTGCTCTGTGGCAGGGACTGGAAGTAAAAAATTGTTCCGTTTTAGACACAGACCGGAAAACAGCCCTTACTTTTTTACGCAAAGAAGACATTCCGGTCTCCGGAATATCCGGCGACTGGATTCTGATATCCTATCAGGGCATCGGACTGGGATGGTGCAAAAATTTAGGAAACAGACTAAACAATTATTATCCAAAAGAATGGAGAATAAGAATGGAAATAAAATTTTAACACTCAAAAAAATATGACTTACACAGAAGTAACTTTCACCATAGAACCTTATGCGGAGGCAATTGCCGATGCTTTAATGGCTGAACTGGGAACTATCGGTTATGATGGTTTTTCCTACACAGAAAACGGATTTACAGCATACATTTCTTCCAATGCCTACAGCCGGAAAGCAATTGCCGAAATTCAATTATTACAATACTTTTCAGAGCGTTTCCATATATCCATAGACACACAAGAAATTGAAAACCAAGACTGGAATAAAATATGGGAAGAAAATTTCACTCCCATCGTCATTGACAACCGGATTCAAGTCAGAACCGGATTTCATAAACCGATTCCGGGGATTGAACATGAAATCATCATTGAACCCAAAATGAGTTTCGGCACCGGACATCATGCAACTACGGCTCTCATGCTCCGGACAATTCTGGAATTGGCACCGGAAATAAAAGGAAAACGGGTTCTGGATATGGGATGCGGAACAGGAATATTATCCATTATGGCAGCAAAAACCGGAGCACGCGAAGTTACAGGAATTGATATAGACGAATGGGCCTATAACAATGCAATGGAAAATATACACAACAACCATTTAAACAACATTGTAATTAAAATCGGAGATGCCGGACTACTACACACTGAACAAAACTACGACATCATCCTGGCTAACATCAACCGGAATATTCTCTTAAACGACATGGAACATTACGCGAAAAAACTGCAATCTCCGGGCCATCTGATTATGAGCGGATTCTACCTCAAAGACCTGCCTATGATACAGGAAAAAGCCGAAACATTAAGACTTGATTTCATCAAATACCATGAAGAAAACCAATGGGTTGCCGCAAGCTTCCACAAAAAATAATCACGTTGTTTAATTTTAAACACATCCTTGTTTTATCCGGATAGATGCACCAACTTTGCAACAGTTAACAGCAGTTGTGTCCATCCACACTGCCAACATATACAAATCATTCATCTTTTAATTACACACAAAATGAAAGTATTAAAATTCGGAGGCACCTCCGTTGGCAGTGCAGAAAGAATACATAGCGTAGCCCATCTGATATCAGATGGGCTGCCAAAAATAGTTGTCCTGTCAGCAATGTCCGGAACTACAAACACTTTAGTTGAAATTTCCGATTGTCTGTACCGTAACAAGAAACAGGAAGCCCTGAACGTCATACAAAACCTGGAGGTCAACTACTACATCGTAGTCACTGAACTATTTAAAACAGAAGCCTATATCCACAAAGGGAAAGAATTCATTCAGACTATTTTCACTTACCTGCGTTCATTCGTCAACAAAGACTTCTACCCATTACAAGAAAAGGCAGTATTAGCCCAAGGTGAAATCATATCCACGACTCTAATGCACTACTACCTGGAAGAATGCGGTATTGCCAATACACTCATATCTGCACTGGAATACATGCGTATAGATAAAGACTGCGAACCGGACTATTTCTACATTCAGCAAAATCTGCGTCGTGAACTGGCCAAGCCCGGCACACATGAATTAATTATTACCCAAGGATTTATCTGTCGCAACGCATACGGAGAAATCGACAATTTAAAACGAGGCGGAAGTGACTACTCTGCTGCTCTAATCGGAGCAAGCATAAAAGCCGAAGAAATCCAAATCTGGACAGACATTGACGGCTTCCACAACAATGACCCGCGCATAGTAGAAAACACAAAAGCAATCCGTCACTTATCCTTCGAAGAAGCAGCAGAATTAGCTTACTTCGGGGCCAAAATCCTCCATCCGTCCAGCATACAACCTGCCAAAAAAGAAAACATTCCGGTAAGACTGAAAAATACATTATGCCCCCAAGACGAAGGCACACTAATCACTCAAAACAGCCCGGCAAAAAACATCAAAGCCGTTGCAGCCAAAAGTGGTATCACTGCCATTAAGATAAAATCCAGTAATATGCTGCTAGCCTATGGCTTTCTGCGAAAAGTATTCGAAGTATTCGAAGCCTGGAAAACACCGATAGACATGATTGCCACCTCTGAAGTTGCAGTGTCTCTGACCATTGATTGTACAGACCATTTGGAAAACATCCTGCACGACCTGGAAAAATACGGAACTATCGAAGTAGACCGCAATATGGCAATTGTCTGCATTGTAGGTGATTTTGCAGCCGGCAAAACAGGACTCGGGGCACAAGTTTTAAATGCTTTGGCAAATGTTCCTCTGAGAATGATTTCCTACGGAGGCAGCGAGCATAACATCTCTGTCCTTGTCCAGGAAGAAGACAAGAAAAAAGCAATGACTGACTTAAGCCACAAATTACTGGATGCACAAGAATAAACCCATTCTCCCCCGCTTCTTTGGTCAGTCTTCTTAATTCATAAATCAACACATAAATCCAATCCGATGGAACTTACTGAAAAAATTAAAAATATCCCTACTCCTGCTTATTATTACAATATTGAATTACTGGAAGACACGTTACACTCTTTGTGTCGGGAATCCGGCAAATACGGATATCATATACATTATGCCATCAAAGCCAATGCAAATCCTACCTTACTAAAACTAATCAGCCAATATGCATTGGGAGCAGACTGTGTGAGTGGCAACGAAATCAGACAGGCACTGGAAACCGGATTCCCGGCCGATAGCATCGTATACGCCGGCGTCGGGAAAAGTGACGCAGAAATAGAACTGGCCCTGAAAAAAGACATATTCTGCTTCAACTGCGAATCATTGCCGGAAATACAGGTTATCAACGAAATAGCAGGCCGCATGAATAAAAAGGCAAAAATCGCCCTGCGAATCAATCCGAACGTCAACGCCCACACCCATCATTATATTACAACCGGTATAGAAGAAAACAAATTCGGGATATACCTGTACGACCTGGAACACATAATATCAGAAGTGTCACACCTGCCTCACATTCAATTAATAGGCCTGCATTTCCACATCGGATCGCAAATCACTGACATGACAGTATTCCGCGGTCTTTGCATCCGGGCAAACGAAATCCAGGCAAAACTAAAAGAACACGGCCTTATTTTACCACACATCAACTTTGGAGGAGGGCTGGGAATAGATTATCAGGACCCTCACCGGCACCCCATTGCAGATTTCGAAACTTACTTTGCCACATTCGCCCGTTTCTTTGAGCCGGCTCCACATCAACAGATACACTTCGAACTGGGACGGTCCGTTATAGCCCAATGTGGAAACTTAATCACCCGGGTCCTATATGTGAAAGAAGGGAAAAATCGGAAATTTGTCATTCTCGATGCCGGAATGAACGATTTATTACGGCCTGCCTTATATCAGGCATTTCACAAAATCGAAAACATCAGTTCCGGCAAGCTGGAAGAAAAATATGACGTTGTCGGACCAATCTGCGAATCAGCCGACTGTTTCGGAAAAGACGTGGTCCTGAATGCAACCCAACGTGGTGACATCATCGTCATTCACTCCTGCGGTGCCTACGGAGAAACCATGGCTTCCCGCTACAACCTGCGCGATTTGCCCGGAAATGCCTATTCCAAATAAAAAACGGGGAATTCCAAAAACCGCAAACTCAACCCAAAGTACATTTCTCACAACATTTAGTAACACGCCGTTGCTTTCGTCGCAAATCAATTTGATAAGACTTAAAATTTATTCAAAAAAAGTGACCAAAGGAATTTCATTTTCCAATGGTCACTTTATAAAAAACGAGTGATTTCACTACTTTCTCTTATCCTCCTATTTTATCTGCTTTTTTCTTACCGGTTTCTACAGGTTTAGCTATAGATTCCCGCATTTGTGTATCGGCTTCTATATTTTTCATCCGGTAATAATCCATTACCCCCAAATTACCAGAACGGAAAGCTTCAGACATAGCCAATGGTATATTAGCTTCAGCTTCTATCACTTTAGCTTTCATCTCCTGGGCAAGTGCTTTCATTTCCTGCTCACGGGCAACAGCCATTGCTCTCCTCTCTTCCGCCTTAGCCTGAGCAATCTTCAGGTCGGCTTCCGCCTGGTCTATCTGCAAACCGGCCCCGATATTTTTACCAACATCAATATCTGCAATATCAATAGACAATATTTCGAAAGCTGTTCCTGAATCCAACCCTTTATCCAGCACCACTTTAGAAATAAAGTCCGGATTCTCCATAACAGCCTTGTGAGATTCAGAAGAACCGATGGAAGACACAATACCTTCACCCACCCGGGCCAATACGGTTTCTTCTCCGGCACCGCCAACCAAACGTTTGATGTTTGCTCTTACCGTCACACGGGCTTTAGCTATCAACTGAATACCGTCTTTCGCAACGGCAGTTACCGGAGGGGTATTAATAACCTTAGGATTTACACTCATCTGCACAGCTTCAAACACATCACGCCCCGCCAAATCTACCGCAGTTGCAATCTGAAAAGTCAAATCTATATTCGCTTTCGAAGCCGAAACCAAAGCATGTACCACCTGAGCCACATGTCCTCCTGCCAAATAATGAGCCTCCAACAAATCACGGTATAATTCAATACCCGCCTTCCGACCTTCAATCATTGCCCCGACAATCACCGTCGGCGGAACCTTACGCCAACGCATTAAAACCAGTTGCAACAAAGATATTTTTACATCTGAAACCAAAGCCTGAAACCAAAGGCCCAGTGGAATAAAATACAAAATAATCCATAACAAGAACAAACCTCCGGCTATGGCTGCCACCAATAGTAAAACACCGCTATTTTCCATGTCAAACTGTTTTTAATTTCACAATAATTTTATTTTTTAACACTTTCACAACCTCTACCTGCTGATGGGCATCAATATATCCCGACTGTGATTCTGCTTCAGCAACAACCTCTCCCAACTGCACATTTCCCATTGGAGCCAAACGCCCCAAAGTCACTCCCGTATCCCCCTCCTTTACAGAGTCATCCACACCTTCCACTGTACTTTCCAACTTAGTATGCAAACTGAATTTTTTCCAGGTATCCGAACGCAACACATACCACGTCGCCCAAAAACAAAAAAAAGCCGTAGTCAATAAAATAACATGTCCAACTGCAGGACAATAAAAAGAATAACCAAAATAAACACCGGCAACGATACAAATAAAACCAAAAATACCTGCAACATTAACTCCCGGAAAAACCAAAAACTCCATTAAAATCAGCACCGCACCAATTAAAATTAACATCACAATAATCAACCATTCCATAGTACACCCGTTAGATAAGGATAAAAATATACTTTTTATTTTAAAAACAAGCTGATTTAAACAAATAATTAGCAACTTAATTATTTCTCCTCCCCCTGAAAAGTAGAAGCCGGCAATCCCTCACCATTCACCAGATTACCGATAGAATAAGGTTGCCATCCATAACGAACCTTGCACGGCATTTTTACCTGACCAGAATACACTTTCACCTGTTCCCCGATAATTACAGCCCGAGCCGGGTAATACAAACCATCCTTTCCGGCAATTTCAAAACCGGTCACTTGTCCCCCATCCGAAGACTTCATATTTATCCCGTTAACAAACGATACCCAGGCAGCCCCCTTTTCAAAATTAACTTTCTGAAACAGAGGACCGGAAGCCATTACATTCTTTCGTCCGTAAGTACCATTCAATGCCAAACGCGCCAAACGCTCTCCAACCTCCTTCTTGCGAACAGGGTGTACATCAGTCGGATGCCCCAAATCACTGCACACAGCCATTTCACAATTACTGATTTTCTGAGCCAGACGACGCTGGCTATCCCGGAAATGAGGCCAGCTCGGACGATTCATACTAGACAACTGCACAAAATAAAAAGGCAAGTCTTTCCCCCAAACATTCCGCCAACTATCCACCAATACAGGAAATATTACTTCATGCAATTCCACATTATGGGCATTCGATTCACCTTGATACCAAATCACACCTCTAATCGGAAAACCTTTCAAAGGACGAATACCTGTCTCATACAAATAACAAGGTTCATAAGGATGACGCTGATACTTCAATGGCGAATACTTCATATTCAAAGCCGCTCTTTCCCGTACCCATCCCTGAATCATATCGTTTTTTGTCCAGTCATATAATATATCTGCCAAACGGTCATTAAATTCCAACGACCTGCGGTCTGTAAAAGCTTCAGCAGGAGCTCCCCCAACAGCATTACAAATCAATCCGACAGGAACCTTCAAACTATCTGCCAACATTTTACCAAAATTATAGGCAACAGCTGAAAAATCAGCAACCGTCCTTTCATCCGGCATCTCCCAGGAAGCCGACTGATAATAATCCAATCTGTTCAGTGCCACCAAAGCCGCAGAATCCCAACTAACAGCATCCGTATAAACCCTCGGCTTCATATCAAACAAACGTACCTGTGTCTCCCTTGCACCTGCCAATAATGGCTCACTACCCAAAGCCTGTTTCACCATAAAAGCCATATTGGACTGCCCGGAACATAACCACACCTCCCCCACCATAACATTCGTATAAGAAAACTCACGTTTTTTTGTAGCAACATGCAATTCATAAGGCCCCCCTGCAGTAACCTCCGGCAATACAACCGTCCATTTACCATCAACGCCCGTCACAACAGATTTTTTATACTTTCCGAAACAGACTGTAACCTTCTCCCCGGCATCGGCAATTCCCTTAATCTCCAATTCCGGTCCATATTGCAATACCATATTATTACTATATATCCGGGGCATCTGCAACCCTCCGTAATCCCCGGTTATAGCAGAAAATACAGTCCTGGCCAAAATAGCAGCCCCTTCTTTATCAGGATGTAAAGCATCCGGTAACAAATCCGGCCGACAATACAACTCTTCATGCAAATCAATCAATCCGGCCTGTGCATTTTCCGCCACCTTTTCTATGGCATGCTGGATTTGTTCGTGCCAATCCCGGGTACCGGATTTGAAACGGCTATGTCTGTGAGTAATAGGAGTCATCCGGCAAAGCCACACCTTACATTTAGGATTCACCATCCGGAACGAATCAATCAATGCCAGATAATCCGGAATAAACTCATCCCGGTAATTCGGCCAATTCCGCGGGTCCGTATCATTCAATCCCAAATGAATAACAACAATATCTCCCGCAAACTCCAACGCCTTTTTAAACTCAGGTTGTCTGACATAAGGACGGTGTCCGTTATTTAATAAAGTAGCTCCGGATTTGCCAAAATTAGCAACCTCATATCCATCCCCAAGCATCTGCCCCAACTGCGCCGGATAAGCATTTTTTTCCCTTTCAGGGAGCAGATAACCATAAGTCACACTATTCCCTACACAGGCAACTTTTATTTTTTGTGCTCTTCCCGGAAAACAACACCACAAAAAACAAAAGACAACTAATAAAAATTTCACCAAAACACTACTCATCATCTTTTAATTGCTCCAATATCTGCCAACACTGATACAATCCGCGCGGTACATGAAAACATCCTTTCCATTTCCCACCTTTCAAAGGCAACAATACCTCCCCCTGACGATTCAAATAACCAAACCATTCCGGATATTCCGGGTCAGCAAAATGTGACCATACATACTCATGCACTTTCTCAAACCATCGTAAACACTCCTGCGAACCTGTCAACTGATATCCTTTCAACATGGAAATCAATGTCTCTATATGCACCCACCACAATTTCTGATCCCACTCCAATTGCTGAACCGGATGTCCCAACCGGTCCATAAAATAAAATATGCCACCATATTCCGGGTCCCATCCATACTCCACCTCCTGTAAGGCAATCTTTACTGCTTTATCAATTAACTCACGACGATTCAAACGTACTCCCAAATCCATAATAAACCACATAGCCTCAATAGCATGCCCCGGATTCAATTGACGGCCATCAAAATTATCTGCCAGTTCCCCGCTCAACGACACATTTTCAACAATCAACCCTAACTCCGGACGGTAAAAAACATCCAACACCTCATGTATACAGGTTTCAATGGTCTTTTCCATAAACTCTTTATCCAGCAAAGGCTCTATTTCCAAAGCCAGATTACAAAGAATCATAGGCAAAGCAAAGCCTTTCATATTCCGTACCCCTGCCACTGCTTTATTCCATCTTCCCTTCGGATTCTCAAGCTTTGACAAAATAATATCAAACGTTTTCCTTGCAATATCAGCATATTCTGCTTTTCCGGTAGCCAGACTTAACTGCCCGAAAGCCATCGTCGCAAAAGTATAAGAAAATATATTATAAGGTTCCACTAAAGGCTTCCCATCCTCAGTTAAAGCAAAATACCAGTTTAAATTCCCGTCATGCCCGAATTTCTTCATAAATTCAGCTCCCTGAACAGCACAGTCCAACCATTCCCGGCACTTCTCCACTTTATTATACAACATGGAAAACATCCAAATCTCACGTCCCTGTAACCAGACAAATTTATCCCGGTCAAAAACATTCCCTTCACGGTCCAGACAAGTAAAATAACCACCATGCACTTTATCCTGTGATTTTTCTAACCAAAACGGAAGCACATTATCCAGCAACTCTTTTTTATATTGCTCCGCTAATTTACCAAAATCAACCATCTCAAATAACTTTACCAATTAATACTTCCAATCTAACATACAAGCACCAGCCGAACGGATTCCCGGCTTGGTTTCACCATTAACCACCACTAATTTATTTTTATACCATACCACTACTGCACCAACACGGGCAATCTCTTCCCAATCCCCGAAACCGGTCCATTCCCCGCTCTCAGGTCGGAACAACAGCAACCGACGGCTAAATCCATACCAATCAGGCTCATGTCTCATATACATACTTTGTTCCTGCTTCAAACGTTCCTCCTCGTCCTGTTGCCCTGATCCGGCAGCTTGCCTTTGCAGCAAAGCATTATCTATAGCAGCCTTGAAAACAGCATAATCCACCCCTCCCTGAAAAACCATCACTTCATCTTCCAAGACAAGACCTGCTGCACCGACCAACCCTTGGGGACCTTTCCCGTCCTCCGGCATAATCTCTCCAGCCTCGCTCCATTTACCATCTGCCGGATTATAAACCAGACCATCCGTCGCCACCACACTCTCCTGGTCTCCGGTAACCGGCTGAAAACCTCCCATCAGATAAAATTTTTGCTTTACAACAACAGCGACAGGCTGCAACCGGACAGCACCCGGATAAACAGGCAATTCACACCACTCTTGCGCATCCAGCCCTTTCAGCACAAAACTCCGTTTTCCCGGCATTCCGTTTATATTTCCGCCTGCCACATAAATATTTTTACCATCCGTAGCAGCAGCCAGATTGTCCATTGCAACAGGTAAATCAGGTAAATCTTTTGTAATAATAGCTGCATGCCCTGGTCCCCAATTCAACAACCAAACATGATTCAAAGCCTTATCCTGGTTACAACCGCCAATACAAACAATTCCTTCAGGCAACGTGACACTCGCCCCATTGGCCACCGACACAGGCAATCGCCCCGCCACTTCCCAGCTTACCTTCCTCCGTCCCGGATTCCTAAGCACATAAATCTGGTCATAGTACACTTTCTTTCCGCCATCTGCCGCCGGAATATCCGGAAAATTGCAACCGCCGGCAACCACAACAGCATCTTTCAATGTCCCTCCGAATGCAGCAGATACCCCCTCTTTTCTATCCCCTTTTTCAAAAACAACCAATTCCGGCAACTTACTTATTTTCACTCCCCTGCATCTGTCCGCATCCTGTCTCTCTAAAGAGGGATACAAGACTTCAGCCCTGCCGGCAATATAAAAAAACAAAAATATCAGACTGCCAACAACAAAATATTTACTCACCATATAAATCAATTACACCAACCCCAAACAAAGCACCTGTTCAGCATTCACACCACCATCCGGCAACACCTCCGGTATCAGGATTCATTCAGATGTCCCACACCGGAGATGCTGTTTACTTCCTGCTATTCCATTAAAATTTATTACACCTGTCAAAAAAATGGATAGCTTCCAGCTCGGCTTTCATAGCCTTCTCCTCATCGTCAGTCATATTCTGGAAAGGCGTCCGGTTTTTTCCCAAATCCAAACCAATCAGTTTCATAATCCGTTTACCACCAACGATATTTCCACGGAAATGACAAATCACATTAATCACTGCCTGTGAAAAATTCTGCAACTCCCGTGCTTTCTCTATGTCTCCCGCCTCCCAGGCCTCTAAAATGCCCACCAGACAACGGCCATTATAATTAGTCGTTCCGCCTATACCCCCCTGGGCACCCCCCATTGCCAGACACGGCAATATCGTCTCATCCTGTCCGTGCAACATATCAAACTTACCATCTTCATACAAACGGCATTGATTATACTCATACAAACTCTCATAAGTATATTTGATACCGGCAAAATTCGGAATTCGTCCGTCTACAGCTTCCAAAAAAGCCGGCATAGGCAAATAAGCATTATTAAAAGCCGGAATATGATAATAATAAAAAGGCAATTGAGGTGCGCCAACAGCTATTTCCTCGCAATATTTCACCAATTCCTCCACCCGGTTGATTTTTGGAAAAGGGGTTGCCATAGCCCCGATTCCCCACGCACCGATTTTCTGGGCATGTGCGGCCAGACTACGGCTCATCTTAACACAGGTAGAACCCACATGAACAATCACCTTGAAACCTTTAGGCGCAGCATCAATCCATACCTCTGCCAATTTCATCCGTTCTTCCTCAGTCAGCATATACCCCTCCCCGGAAGAACCATTGATAAACACACCTTTCAAACCATTTTTTGCCAACAAATCAGCATACGCACCGATAGGCTCATAATTGACCTCCCCGTTCTCTTTGAAGGGAGTAAAAGGAGCATCAATCAATCCTTTGATTTTTTCCATACAGTCTTATATATTTAGATGATAATATACCTCAATCACAAGCACGAAATAAAGCAGATATTTTTAATAAAACAAATAATCTTATTAAAAGATTTTAATAAAATCCACTCCGACGCCTATCACATTTTCGTTTCCCGGTTTGTATATTCAAAACTTTCCGTATATCTTGTCACACCGTTTTCGGAAAACCGACACAATACACATTTATCTCACACAGATTATACTATGATTTGCAAACCATATTTTCTTTTACTGGCTTTTATATTTGTTTTTCTTTCTGTTGCGGCACAACAAGCCAAACAACCGGTAGACTACGTGAATCCGCTAATGGGAACCGATTCCAAGGTTTCACTCTCAAACGGTAACACTTATCCCGCCATCGCCTTGCCGTGGGGCATGAATTTCTGGATGCCGCAAACCGGAAAAATGGGCGACGGATGGGCTTATACGTACAACTCTGACAAAATACGGGGCTTTAAGCAAACCCACCAACCCAGTCCGTGGATTAATGACTATGGACAGTTTTCCATCATGCCCATGACCGGCAACCTGAAAATAGACCAAAACCAACGCGCCTCGTGGTTCTCACACAAAGCCGAAAAGGCAATGCCCTATTATTACAGCGTCTACTTGTCGGAATACAACCTCACAACCGAAATCACTCCCACAGAACGATGCGCCTATTTCCGCTTCACCTTCCCCGAAACAGAAAAGGCATACATTGTTGTGGATGCTTTTGACCAGGGCTCATATATTAAAATTATTCCCGAAGAGAATAAAATCATAGGCTATACAACCCGTAACAGTGGCGGTGTACCGGACAATTTCCGCAACTATTTTGTCATTGTATTCGACAAACCTTTCACCTTCTATAAAGTATGGGAGGACTACCATACAATAGACTCATACCTTGAATGGCAAGCCAACCACGTTGGTGCTGCCATCGGATTCGCCACTCAAAAAGGCGAACAGGTACATGCCCGTGTAGCCTCTTCGTTTATCAGTCCCGGACAAGCCGAACTAAATTTACAGGAAATAGGCCGGAAAAGCTTCGACAACGTCAAAGAAACAAGCCGCAAGACATGGAATGATATACTGGGACGCATCCGGATAGAAGACGACAATACTGACCACCTGCGTACATTCTATTCCTGCATGTATCGGTCGGTACTCTTTCCGCGCATGCTCCACGAAATAAACGCCCGGGGGCAAATCGTACACTACAGCCCCTACAATGGCCAGGTGCTGCCGGGCTATATGTTCACCGATACCGGTTTCTGGGACACTTTCCGTTGTCTCTTCCCTTTCATAAATCTGGTATACCCCTCCATGGGCGAAAAGATGCAGGAAGGGTTGCTGAACGCTTACCTCGAAAGCGGTTTTTTCCCCGAATGGGCCAGTCCAGGCCACCGCAACTGCATGGTGGGCAACAACTCCTCCTCTGCCGTCGCCGACGCTTTCATGAAAAACATTACCAAAGCTGACGCACAAAAAATGTATGAAGGCTTATTGCATGGTGCCAACAATGTACACCCGCACATACCCAGTACGGGACGCTACGGACATGAATACTATAACCAACTGGGATATATCCCCTATGATGTGAAAGTCAACGAAAATGTAGCCCGAACACTGGAGTATGCCTACAACGACTGGTGTATCTACCGCATGGGACAGAAACTGGGCCGTCCCGCCGACGAGCTGGAACTCTATAAAAAGAGAAGCCGGAATTACCGCAACGTATTCGACCCCGACACCAAACTGATGCGCGGACGAAATACCAACGGCAAATTCCAGACGCCTTTCAATCCTTTTAAATGGGGCGATGCCTTCACCGAAGGAAACAGTTGGCACTACACTTGGTCCGTATTCCACGACGTACAAGGTCTGATAGACCTGATGGGAGGCAAGCAAACCTTTATCAGGATGCTTGATTCCGTATTTTCCCTGCCTCCCGTATTCGACGACAGTTATTACGGCAACGTCATTCACGAAATTCGGGAAATGGAAATCGCCAATATGGGCAATTATGCACATGGTAATCAACCCATCCAGCATATGATTTACCTTTACAACTATGCCGGAGAACCCTGGAAAGCACAATACTGGCTGCGCGAAACCATGAACCGCCTCTACCTGCCCACTCCCGACGGATACTGCGGCGACGAAGACAACGGCCAGACTTCAGCATGGTACGTATTCACCGCCCTTGGTTTTTATCCGGTATGCCCCGGCAGCAATCAGTACGTGTTGGGAACCCCTTATTTCAAGAAAATAACATTACAACTGGAAAATGGCAGGAAATTAGAAATTTCTGCTCCCAAGAACAGCGACAAAAACCGGTACATCCGCTCACTGAGCTATAACGGGAAAAACTATACCAAGAATTACTTTGACCATTTTGAACTACTGAAAGGTGCTAAACTGATTTATGATATGGATAGCCGTCCAAACAAAACACGGGGAGTGAAAACAAATGATTTTCCGTATTCTCTTTCTGATAAAATGCAAGAACAACAGAAGTAAACCATGTAAACAAACATCCGTCAACAGGTTTTTGCTAACGAACAAGAAAGCAGAAACCTGTTTTATACCTCCGTTTGCCAACAACTACCCTGTCCTGCATCCGCCCCTTTTCGGAGAGCATTAAATCACACCTAAAATTTTTCCCCGGACCAACATTGCCACTCCAAGCACACTGGCATTTTCTCCCAACAAAGACAATTTAAAACGGGTATCTTTATTAACCAGACTCAGCGAATACTTATTTACAGCAGCTTTCAAAGGTAGCATCAAATAATCCCCCGCCAAAGAAAAACTCCCTCCGACTACAACCAAATCAGGATTCAGCAAATTAATCAATACGCCGATACCCCGTCCAAGCTTATCTGCAATTTCAGCAATCAAAGAAATGGATAATACATCATCATGATTAGCCGCCTTTATAATATCATGCAACAAAACCTCCCCGCCAGACCTCCATTTATCAGAAAGCAAAGACGTCTCTCCGCCCGCCAGATGCTCTACAAATATCTTTTCCAGGACAATACCGGAAGCTTCAGTCTCCAGACATCCCTTCTTCCCGCAATGACACATAGCTTCATTATCAAACAAGGGAATATGCCCGAATTCACCGGCAAAACCGGTCTTTCCATAATACAATTTACCGTCGAACATAGTCCCGACACCAATACCCCGTCCCAGATTCAAAAACAACACATTCTTTTCATCTTTTACAACTCCGAAGTTTTTCTCTGCAAACATCATACAACGGCTATCATTTTCGATATACACCGGAATACCCAAACGCACCCCTAAAACTTCTGTCAAAGGTGCCTCATTAAAATTGAAATAAGTATAACTATACCCTTCCTTCGGGTCAACCCTTCCGGTCAAACTAATACCTATTCCGGCAATTTTATCTTTCTTAACCTCACATTCCTGTATAAAAAGTTCGGTTTCTAAACAAATTTTCTCTAATGACTCCGGAGTATTTTCAAGTTCATAAGCTATCCCTTCTTTCTTATATACCACTTTTCCTTGAAAATCCATCAACACCATTTCCATCTGTTTGCGCTGAACATCCACTCCAACAACATACAAAGCATCAGAAGCAAGTCCGAAAATATTGGGACGACGTCCTCCTGCCGTTTCTATTTTTCCATTGTCTTCCAAATAACCTTCTTCCTTTAAATCTGCCAACAATTTAGTAACTGTCGGAATACTGACATTAAGTTCTTTTGCCAACTCCGCAATTGTTACACCACTGTTATCAGCTAAATGCATAAGAATACTTTTCTTCAAAAGAGCATTTTTATATTCAGTTCCCGATTGTCTGCTACTGCCAAAGTCAAGAACTTTACCAAAATCAACCATTAGACCCACTTATTAATTACACAAATAATAATTATACAAAAATAAATATTTTAAAAAAGAAATCACCTTCTATTCCTCATTTTTAGAATTATTAAGATTATAAGAACCAACCTTTTTTATCTCTGATAGTCTTTCATTTTCATTCACATACCGGCAACCGGCACTGTTCTTTACGAATATCCCCGGAAACACGCTCCACACAATCTCTAAAACAAATCCTTTCACCGCCAATAGCTGGAACTCCCTATCTTTTAAAAAATCCATAACATTTTCTATTTTGAATAGTTATTATTTACTTTGTGACGTTTTTACAACAAAAACGGCTGTTTGAACTAAATTAGAGCAAGATGGATATAACACAGCATCCGGAAAAAACATTCTACCGCAAAGATGAGCACTTTGACTGTGAACGCACTGAAAAATTAAGCTACCACTACAAAGAAATCATTAAATTATTAGGAGAAGATACAGAAAGGGAAGGATTGTTACAAACGCCGTTGCGTGTAGCCAAAGCCATGCAATTCATGACACAGGGGTACGGACAAAATCCGGAAGAAATACTTCAATCCGCTCTGTTTAAAGAAGATTACCGACAAATGGTCATCGTCAAAGACATTGAAATATATTCCTTATGCGAACATCATATGCTTCCTTTTGTCGGCAGAGCCCACGTTGCATACATCCCTAACGGATATATTACCGGTCTCAGTAAAATTGCCCGTGTTGTAGATGCCTACGCCCGGCGTTTACAGGTACAGGAACGCCTGACCCAGCAAATAAAGAATTGCATTCAGAATACTTTGCATCCCCTGGGTGTAGCCGTCGTCATTGAAGCCCGGCATTTATGCATGATGATGCGGGGAGTACAAAAACAAAACTCCGTAACAACAACTTCTGATTTCAGCGGTGCTTTTGAAAAACTAGCCACACGGGAAGAATTTATCCGCCTGATCAGCACGAAACTGAGATAAACAGAACAATAACACTCAAAAGAAATAAAAACATTTACACATTAATTTAATACTGTTATGAAAAAAGCATTTGTATTTCCCGGTCAGGGAGCACAATTTGTAGGAATGGGGAAAGAATTATATGAGACTTCGCCCAAAGCCAAAGAACTATTTGAAAAAGCAAATGATATCCTGGGTTTCCGCATCACCGACCTGATGTTTTCCGGAACCGACGAAGACCTGAAACAAACCAAAGTAACTCAACCGGCTATTTTTCTGCACTCCGTAATCTTAGCAGATAGTCTGACAGAAACTCCCGACATGGTTGCAGGTCATTCTTTAGGAGAGTTCTCTGCTCTGGTAGCAGCCAAAGCTCTCTCTTTCGAGGACGGTTTACGCCTGGTACACGCCAGAGCTCTTGCCATGCAAAAAGCATGCGAAGCCAATCCTTCAACGATGGCTGCTGTAATCGGAATGCCGGACGAAACAGTCGAAAAAATCTGTAATGAAATAAACGAAGTTGTTGTTCCTGCCAATTACAATTGTACAGGTCAAATTGTTATCTCCGGCAGCAACAAGGGTATAGAAATTGCCTGCCAGAAACTTTCAGAAGCAGGGGCCAAAAGAGTATTACCATTAAAAGTTGGCGGTGCCTTCCACTCCCCGTTAATGGAACCTGCTCGTCAGGAATTAGAAACTGCCATTAAAAACACACATTTCACAACTCCGGTATGCCCGGTTTACCAGAATGTAGACGCCCGGCCTTACACAGACCCGGCAAAAATACAGACAAACCTGATTGCACAATTAACGGCTTCTGTAAGATGGACACAAATCATGAAAAATATGATTGCCGACGGAGCTTCTTCTTTCCTGGAAATCGGACCGGGCAAAGTATTGCAGGGACTTTTGAAAAAAGCCAGTACAGAAATAGAAACTAACGGCATTCAGTAAAACACATAAAAATTCAGAAAGTTTTTCTAAACAAGCGGATGAATTTTCAAATTTGCCGGAAAATTTTTCCAGCACTCTGAAAATCAACACCACTTATCATGCCGGAAAACAAACAGGAGCCAATAAGTCAAGAGGTGACTTATTGGCTTTCATTCTTTTTTTCATGCCCTCACCAATCAACAATTTTTACGAAAGAAACCGTTAATCTCCGATTAATTTTATACCTTTAGCCCTGTTTGTTATTAAGTAAATTATGCGGAGTGAAACTACACCTGACAGAAAACTAAAACGCCGCCTGAATATCTTGTTCAGAATAGGCATCATGTTTACCATTTCCGTAATTATTGTATATCTGCTTCCAAAAGTAGGCCATTTTCAGTATGAATATCAAAAAGGGATACCCTGGCGGTATGAAACCCTGATAGCCCCTTTTGATTTCCCTATTTACAAAACGGACGACGAACTACAAGAAGAACGTGAAAAAATCACGGAAGAACAAATACCCATTTTTAACCTGAACAGCCACACAGCCCATACCCAAACAGAAAAATTCAAGGCCGCACTTCATCCCTTTAATACAGAATCCGCCCAGGCAGCTTTATCACAAATTGTCAAACGGCTGACAACCATATATCAGGCAGGAATATTACAACTGCCCGAGGAGTTAGATGCCCGGAAAATCCGGAACATCAAAATCGTTGAAAACAAAATCGCTCAGACAGTAAGATTCAGTCAGGTATATACCTTGAAAAAAGCTTATGCAGCCCTTAGTGAAGAAATAAATGAATCCGGCCTCCCAAAATCTGTACGCGAAAAAATACTTAGCCTGAATCTGAGCAATTACCTCCTGCCTAATCTGGAATTTGACCTTGCCAAAACCTCCCAAAACCATTTGAACCACCTGAAAAACATCAGCCTCACTCAAGGTATGGTTCAACAAGGCGACATTATTATCAGCCAGCGGGAACTGGTTACTGCAGAAAAAATAAAACTGCTGAATTCTCTAAAAAAGGAATACCGGTACAATCTGGGCTCCACCGAAACCTATATGCGCACAATCGGAGGACAATTTCTGCTTGTTCTTACCGCTTTGATGATATTTACAATCTTTTTCTATTATTCTAAAAAAAGAATTTTCTACAACAACCGGGAATTTATATTCCTTTACGGTTTATTTCTGGCTACTATCGCTCTGGGCAGCCTGGGCTACCAGCAAAATATCAATTTATACGCTATACCGGTTCTTTTCTTCGTCATAATTGTCAATATTCTCATTGGGAGCCGTTCCGCCCTGTATCTGCTGCTCAGCACCACATTGCTGATTTCTTACTATGCTCCGAACAGTTACATGTTTGCATTTATGCAAATAGCAGGAGGTATTGTTTCCGTATTCAGTCTCAGCCAGTTGCAACGCAGAGGCCAACTGATGTTGTCCATTTTTCTGGTATTCATCACCTACTCTTTGGTCTATATTGCCTTTATCCTCACCCAGGAAGGAGAAATCAGAGCGACACACCTGTTGGTTTTCCTCTGGCTATTCATCAATTGTCTGCTATTAACCTTAACTTATCCGGTTATCTATATTTTTGAAAGGATTTTCGGATACACTTCAGAAATCACCCTGATTGAATTATCAAATCCTAACCACCCCGCATTAAGAAACTTAACACAAAAAGCCCCCGGAACCTTTCAACACTCCCTGATGGTAGCCAACCTCGCAGAAGAGGCCATTTACCGAATCGGAGGTAATCCTCTGCTCATCAGAACCGGAGCTCTTTATCATGACATCGGCAAAACTTACGCCCCTATCTTTTTTATAGAAAATCAAACCGGCGGTTTCAATCCTCACAGCCAATGTGAGTTTGATGAAAGTGCACAACACATCATAAATCACGTCACCAAAGGAATAGAGTTAGCCAAAAAATACAACCTGCCGGAAAGTATCACAAACTTTATCCGCACTCATCATGGAAAAAGTAAAGTAAAATATTTTTATAACTCATTCAAAAATAAATATCCGGAACGGGAAATCGACGAATCACTTTTTACTTATAGCGGACCAGACCCCGTATCCCGGGAATGCACTGTACTCATGATGGCAGATGCTGTCGAAGCAGCTTCCCGGACATTAGTCGAAAAAACAGAAGAAAATATTACCAAACTGGTTAATGACATTATTGACGGACAACTCAATGACGGCCGCTTTGCCAATGCGGATATTACCTTCAAGGACATTGCAACTACCAAATCGGTATTTATTGAAATGCTAACAAACATATACCATTCAAGAATTGCATACCCAAAACTGAAAAACGACGCAGAAGACAAACAACATTAAAATTTTGGATTATGACACAGAAAGCTATCACAATCAAGGATTTAGCAGAAAAATTAAACATCTCTGTTTCCACAGTGTCACGTGCACTAAAAGATAATCCCGAAATTAGTCAGCAAACGCGGAAAACAGTTCAGACATTAGCAAAAGAACTTGGCTACAAACCCAATCCGATTGCAGTAGCATTGAAAACTCATAAAAGTAACACAATTGGCGTTGTCGTACCCCAAATTGTAAGCACCTTTTTTGCCACAGTGGTAAAAAAAATTGAAGAAATAGCAGACCACTACGGTTATAATGTTCTGGTCGCTTCTTCCAACGAAAGTTTTGAAAAAGAGAAAAAAAACATAGATATATTTCTGGCTAACCGGTGTGATGGCATCATCCTGTCAATCTCAAAAGCTACCACCTCTTACGAACACATCCAGCAAATCCTGAATATGGAAATACCTTTAGTTCTTTTCGACCGGACAGCAAAAGAACTCGAAGTATCTAAAGTCGTTGCCGACGACGCCGATGCTGCTTTCAAAATTGTCCAGCATCTGATTCACGGCGGAGCCAAAAAAATTGCCTTACTGACAGGACCCGAACAATTATCCATAGGAAAAAACCGGATGAAAGGTTACCTGAAAGCCATGACTCTGAATAAATTGGAAATCAATACAGATTATATCGTCAGATGTGAAGACTTTTCAGTAAAAGCAGCCAAAGAAGCCACCCGCCGCTTATTAAATATGAAAAACATTCCGGATGCCATCTTCGGTATCAATGACGATATGGCAATCGGAGCCATTGACGCTATCAAAGAAAAAGGATTAAAAATACCCAACGACATTGCAGTGTTCGGCTTTTCAAACAGTAAACGTTCCCGGTATATGAGTCCTTCCGTAAGTACAATCAATCAATTCCCGGAAAAAATCGGTGAAACTGCAGCAGAACTTCTTTTCCGCCAAATACTGGATCCCAAACACTCACAAATCCGGGAAGAAGTTATCAACTGCGAACTAATTGTAAGAGAGTCTTCAGACCGCTCTTACCTATAAATAAATACTCTTATCCGTGCGTTTATGGATGAATTCACAAAAACTGAATCCACCCAAACGCACATTTTTCCTTCTATTTTAATATTTCCCTTTTTATTTTTTTTAATTCCCCTCAAATTCTCTTACTCATGCGGTTAAAGATTGTTAAACCCACATACATTACACCGTTCCTGACTATATTTGTTACACAATAAGATTCTGCGTCACAATTAAGTTTCTAAAAACAACAATATGGATGTAGTGGTAGAAAATCTAACAAAATCTTTTGGTCTGCAAAAAGCCGTTGATTCAGTAAATTTCACCGTAAAAAAAGGTGAAATTTTAGGTTTTCTGGGGCCGAACGGAGCCGGTAAAACCACCACAATGAAAATTATGTCCTGTTTTTTGTATCCCGACTATGGAAACATCTGTTTTGACAAATACTCTATCCACAAACACGCCTATAAAATCAAACAACTGATTGGATACCTGCCGGAACACAATCCACTTTACGAAGAAATGAATGTTATCGATTTTCTGAATTTTATAGCCAGAATTCACAACATTCCCACTTATAAAATCATTCCCCGCATCATGGATATGATCCGGTTATGCGGCCTGGATAATGAAAAACACAAAAACATCCGCGAATTATCCAAAGGCTACCGCCAACGGGTAGGCTTAGCCCAAGCACTTATCCACGACCCGGAAGTCGTGATTCTGGATGAACCAACTACCGGCTTAGACCCGAATCAAATCATTGAAATCAGGGAATTGATTAAAAATATAGGAAAAGAAAAAACAGTAATCATGAGTTCTCACATCCTGGCTGAAATAGAAGCAACCTGCGACCGGGTACTTATCATCAACAAAGGAAAAATTGTCGCCAATGGAACTTCCGCTGAACTACGCAAAAAATCAAATACAGACAAATTACTCAAAATCCATATTATAGGAGCCGAAAATCCCGACATCTACAAAGCATTAGCCACTCTCCCGGGCATAGCAAACATTCTCCCCACTGAAAATAATTATTTCAATATACAATGCTGCCGCGAAATAAATATTGAAAAAACAATTTTCGAACTATGCCACCAAAATAACTGGTACATTGGAGAAATGACCCCTATAGAAACACGCCTGGAAGACATATTCCGTCAGGTAACTCAAAATTAAACAAACTATGGGAACCATAAAAATTCTTATAAAAAAAGAATTAAGTATACACTTCAATTCCTGGAGCATATATATCGGATATATTGTATTCTTTTGCATTTGCGGATTTTACACCTGGTTTTCCGGTAACAATCTATTCTATATAGGGCAAGCAACCATGATGCCGGTATTTATTATTATCAACTGGACCCAGTTTTTCTTTATCCCGGCATTAACTATGCGAGCCATTGCCGAAGAAAAGAGAAACGGAACCATTGAACTCATGCTGACAAAACCAATAAAAACATCAGAACTGCTCAGCGGGAAATTCCTCTCCAATTTAATCATAACAATGATAGCCCTCCTCCTGACAATACCCTACTACATCACGATTTCCATGTTGGGAGTAGTAGACCACGGTGCCGTATTCCTCGGATATTTAGGCCTCATTTGTATGAATGCCTGTTACATCAGTATTGGTATATTTTCGTCGGCACTATCCCGGACTGCCATAACTGCCTTCTTCATTAGTTTTGGTATCGGACTCTGTTTCCAACTATTATTCGGAATGCTATCAGAACAAATAGGAAACGGCTTTATGGCCACTTTCTTTAGTTATCTGTCTATGGAAGAACATTTTGATACTCTTTCCCGGGGTATTTTTGATTCAAGGGATATGATTTACTTTTGCTCAATAAGTGCAATATTTCTCACGCTCGCAAAATTTTTCATTTGTAAAAGCAGATTTTGATAAAATGATACCCCTTACCAAATGAAAGTTTATGAAGAAAATTATAAAAAACATTATATATACTCTGAGTGTTGTACTTTTAATCAACACCATTTCCTGCTTCATTTTTTTCCGGTGGGATTTTACAGCCAACAAACGTTACTCTCTTGGAAAAGTCAGTAAAAATATCATACAGAAAAACCAGGAGCCTGTCACTGTCGACTTTTATGTAACAGAAGACCTGCCCCAAAACATGCAAAAATTAGCCAAGGAATTCCATGCCTTACTGAAAGAATACAAATCACTGAGCAACACCTATTTTACCATAAACATTATTCATCCGGACACACCCGAAAAAGAATTAAAAGCTACCCAAGCAGGCATTGATGTCTTTTTTCAGGAAATCCGGGAAAAAGACCTGGAAAAAGTACAACGTATATTCATGGGAGCAGTGTTTCACGTCGGGAAAAAACAGGCGGTTATTCCCAGAATAACCTTTGAAACACCCCTTGAATACCGGATTACAAGCCTTTTCAAACAGGTATCCGACACTCTGAAACCAACTGTCGGTCTTGTCCGCGGACACAGAGAATCCACACTCACCCACATTCCTCAGTTTATCAATGAACTTTCACACTTGACTGAAATACAATTTGTAGACCTGAACCACTCTCCCGACAAATATAATGTTATATGTATTATTGACCCCAAAGACAACTTTTCCGCTTACGAACTGGAACAATTAGAAAAATACCTGGCGAAAGGGGGAAGGCTTTTTATTGCCCTGAACCATGCCATCGGGCAATTGGGCGACCGGAACAACGGTTTTATTAACCCGACCGGCATTGAAGATTTGCTCGAAAAAAAAGGTTTGAAAATAAAATACGATTTCGTTGTCGACAATAATTGCGGAACAATTGCCATCAACCAACAATACGGATACATCAACTTTCAAAGCAACATTAGTTTTCCTTATGTACCCATTATTACCAATTTCAGCAAACACACCATCACACAGGGATTAAAATCTCTACTTTTACCTTTTGCCAGCAGCATAGAACAAATTAAAACCTCCAGCGCCTATATTTTCACACCTTTGGCCAAAACTTCCTCCATATCAGGGATACAACAGGCTCCTGTATTTTTCGATTTTCAGAAACAATGGACCCAGAAAGATTTCAATCACCCCCACAATACGGTAGCAGCCCTGCTTACAAACGAAGACAACAATAGTTCAATTGTAACAATTACAGATGCAGACTTCATCAGCGATGACATCGTTTCCTCCTGCGCTACAGATAATATAAAATTTGCTGTAAATTCTATTGAATGGCTGGCAGACAATTCCGGACTGATACAACTAAGAAATAAATTTACCACCTTTTCATTCCTGGAACCGGTAAACAATCACACCAAAGAATTTCTGAAATATCTGAATTTCTTATTGCCGATTGTGCTGATTATTTCCGGTATCCTGATACATTACAGACAACAACAAAAAAAACGGCTCAATCGTTCCCGCCCCGGGAATCTGGACTAAGAATACACCCTTTAAATCTAAAAATAGTTACACTCCACCCCTCCATATACAATGACAATCACACAAAAAATCAAAGGACCATTTCTTTTTTTATTTTTTCAAACAAAATCTCTGAAACAGGCGTCAAAGGCAATCTTAACTTATTACACCGGATAACACCCGCCGCATATAGTGCTGCTTTTATACCTGCCGGATTGCCTTCTTCAAAAAGCAATTTACAAAAATCCGACAACCTCAAATGTAACTGCCGGGCATCAGCCCAATGCCCTTTTTTTACATGATTCACCAAAGCCGAACATTCCTGCGGCATAATATTCGCAAAAACAGAAATAACTCCGTCAAAACCCAGAGCCATCAAAGGCAAAACAATCGCATCGTCCCCGGAAAAAACAAGCATATCCGGACGTTTTTGTTTAAGTATAGCTGTGGCCTGAGCAAAATCACCAGAAGCTTCTTTCAATGCAAATATATCAGGACATTCAAGCGACAAACGGGCTATCGTCTCTGCTTTCATATTAACACCGGTCCTGCCAGGCACATTATACAAACACAAAGGCAACGGAGCAATCCCGGCTATCGTCTTGAAATGTTCATATAACCCTGCCTGGGTCGGCTTGTTATAAAAAGGAGTAATACTCAAAATCCCCTGACAGTCTTTCAACCAGTCTGCCTCTTCTATTTCACGGACAACTTCACTCGTATTATTACCGCCAATACCAGCCATAACAGGCAAACGTCCCCGGTTTGCTTCTGCAATAATACGTACAACCCGGGCTTTCTCTTCTCTGGATAAAGTAGCACTTTCCGCCGTAGTCCCCAAAGCCACCAAAAAATCAACCCCTCCTTCAATCACATGCTCAACCAAACACCGCAAAGATATTTCATCCACTTGCAGCTCCTCGTCAAAAGGAGTAACCAAAGCTACTCCGGTTCCGTCGAATCGTTTCATATTAAAACCTGTTTATTGCAGCCAATAACGCCGTCAGCTTTATTGCCAATTCCTGCTGATTATTCACCCCGTCAATGATAATTTCCCCAACAGCACCTTCCCTCTTCATGCCAACAATACAATGTGCCTTTGAATTATTCAAAACAAACTGAGTCATCACATTAGAAACTGCAGTAAAATCTACCAGTAAATCATACTCTTTGGACAACTCTTTATACAAACGTTCATTCTGAATCTTCCCGCCAAACCCCAATTCTTCATAACGGAAAACAACCAAATTATCGCTTTCTGTCACTTCAATACCAGCAGGAACAAAACATAATTTTACAAATTTTACACCCGGCATCTTCTTCTTCAATATCTCAATACCAGCTTGAGGTTCCTCTCCTGCAGTATAAAACACAAGACATGTCTTGATTTCCTTCAACTCTTTATACGATATAGTCCTTCCGACCAACTCTGTACGCTTAGCCAAAGAATCTTCTTTGAAACGATAAAGGATATTATTTATAATCTTTTTCATGACTGGAATTATTCTCCGGACAAAAATAATAATAAAATAATGAAACCCTCCTCTTTGTTATATCTTCTACAAAAAAACACTTAGCTTGAAAAAAAACAACAAAACACTTGCACAAAATATTATTTGTACATATCTTTGCACCGCTTTAGAGATAAGACAACGGACTCGTAGCTTAATGGATAGAGCACTTGGTTACGGCCCAAGAGGTTGTGGGTTCGACTCCCGCCGAGTTCACGAAATCAACAAGCAAAACAAAGCAAACTCCTGAAAATAAAGACTTTCAGGAGTTTTTCTTTTTTCCCGACTTACCGAAAATACAGCAAAACGAAGCAGTAAAAACAGGTGAAATCGGTGGACTTTATTTCTCCCCGATTTCAGTCCACCGAATTGATTATTATTCACTGTTTCTCAATATTTTGCAAAGCGTGTTTACGACTAAGATAATTACTTTTAACCCGTTAAAATTTAGTCGTATGGAACGGAATTATTTTTCTATCCTCTTTTTCATCAAAAGGACAAAGCTGTTAAAGAACGGTGAAGCCCCTATTTGTTTACGTATCACAGTAAACGGGAAACGCGCAGAAGTACAAATAAAACGAAGCGTGGAAGTAAACAAATGGAACAGTCAAAAAGAATGTGCCACTGGCAGGGACAATAAAACGTTGGAATTGAACCACTACCTTGAAACAGTGCGTACCAAAATTCTAAGAATCCACCGCCAACTGGAACAAGACAACAAGCCCATTACGGCTGAAATTCTGAAACACCGTTATTACGGGGAAAGTGAAACCCCAAAAATGTTACTGGAAGTTTTCAAAGAACATAACCAGAAATGCAGCGAATTAATCGGTAAAGATTATGTCCCGGCAACAGTCATGTACTACGAGCGCACCGCACGTTATCTGTCGGAATTTATAAAACAGAATCACCGCCTTTCGGATATTCCACTGAAAGACATTGACTATAACTTTATTCAAGAATTTGAGCATTTTAGGTTAGTAATTGTGATTTTGCCGACCACACAGACAGCCGGCGAAGTGAATATAGGTATTATTTATGAAAACGGCCCTACTTCAGAACGAAAACGTTTGAAATTGCTGCAAAATTCTTTCCCGCACGACGGTACGGGACAAGATTGCAGCATTCTTGCATGTTTCCGGAAAGAAAAAGACAAGATTGCTGCAATCCTTCAAAACACCGGCCGGAAAATAATAAGATTGCTGCAATCTGTTTATCCGCGCTTTGGAATGAACGAGGATTGCAGCAATCTTATTGCCCGCACTCCGGCGGGAAGATGGCATTGCCCCTTTATACCTTGCTCTTCACACTCCGTATCAGCAACAAACCATTCATCACCGTCACGCTTACATATTCCCCCTGCATAATCCCCGCCTCCCTCAACCACAACCCTTTCAGCCTTAAAAACGGCACTTCGCGTCGCCCCTCCTCCTTCAAAGGCCGGACTTTCAGATAACGCACTTCCGGCGTTTCCTTCCTGACGCATGGGGACGGGGTTTTGCGTCACTTATTTTTATTGAATAAAAACGGCATCAATACCGGCATAAAAAACACCAAAGCAACGAGCGAAAACAGCAAACCACCAATGGTGCCAATCGCAAATGAAAACCAAAACTCTTCCGCCTTAGGTCCATCTATCAGAAAGGGAACTAAACCGAGAACGGTGGACAAAATGGTTAATAAAACTGCTATTATCTTGTAATTATAAGCTTTTACATAAAGCCAAACTAAACCAAGCCGATTCTGTCGCTTGATATTTCTGCTAACAAGACCATTATACTCATTAATCACATAAATAGCCGCATTAACGACTAAACCACTCAACAAAACAAGTGATGCGAAACCGCCCGTCCCAAAATTTACTCCCGAAAAATAGAATGTCAGAAAAGTTCCTATAAATGAGATGGGTATCAATGAAATAATCACCAATGGCTGGCGGAAAGACTCAAACAAAACCGAACAGGTAAAAAAGATAATCACAACAATCAATAAAATCAGCCAATACTGGGAACCCTTGTCGTCATACCAACCGAAACTCTCGTTGACAGTCCGGAAACCGACAGGCAAAACCGCATTCACCTCTTCGGTCGTCTGCTTGATAAATCTATCCGACAAATCATACGAACCCATAAAATTAAAAGCCACCTGAAGCGAATACTCCTGATTGGTTTTAGTGATTCGCGCGGCAGCGTTCCGCTTGCCGATTTCTCCGATATGAGCATAACACACCTGTCGCTCCCCTACAGCCAAGTGGCTATTCATTAAATGCCATACGTCAAACTTATCCCGCTCCGAAGAATGATAGTCAATAGCAATCCGTTGATTCTTATTGCGATATACACCAACATTCCCTTCATTCATCAAAGCAGCCAAAGCCGAATAACACTGCCGCAAATCCAGATTATTAAGAGCTATTTTTTCCATGTCGTATTTAATATACATCTCGGAACCAGCCTCATCATTGGATCGCCAGTAATCAGAACTCCCCAATTCTATTCCCACGTCATTTACCCGCCTGTTACTCTTGATTTTCTCCGCCACCATCTCAGCATACTTGTATAAACGGTCATAATTATAGCCGCTTAACCCGATACGGTGCGATTTACGCCCCAATCCCAACGAATTGGAAAATCCCCGCTCGCTAACTCCCGATGTCGTCCAATCCACACCACCAATCAGCAACGCTTCACGAATAACCTCCGATTCAAGGTGTTGGGGGAATGCCCCGTTTTTGTATTCATCGGCAAACTCCACTTCTATCGAACCGCTCTTACCTTCCACGCGGGTCACAAAACGCTTTATCTCTTTAAACCCGGCTAAGAAACGATCCATTTGCCACATCTTTTGATTAAGTACTGCGGTATTATTCCCTTCGGTTAATTGGGCCGAAATATAAAGTTTTACATTCCGCTCTTGTTGAGAAAAAGTACGTGACGAGTGCACCGACGAGAATAGTCGTAACGTTCCGCCAAGCATTTTCTCTAAAGGCTGACGCAAAGTTCCCTGATAAAAATTACTGCCAATGGTTTTATTATAAACCTCCTCATACCATTTTGTCTCCTGTTTCTCTCCCGTCCGGTAATAATAATCACTTTTCCCCAATTTTGCGGGCAACAGATGAATCGGTATGCCGAACGCAAGCAAGAAAATGGTGATATATATCCATTTTCTTTTTTGTGTAAAAACGATATAACGGGAATAAAACCGGCTCCACTTCACGGTTCGCTTCAAACGGCCATAACTTTTCTTCGGCCGGCAACGATACAAACCGTTACGCTCAATTATCGCCGGAACAAAAAAGAGGGCTACAAACAACGCTACAACCAAATTGATAATAATAATCATGGAAAAATGATTCAATGCCCCCTTTACGTAATCGGGCATAAAAAAGACAATCACCAAAGAACCGATTGTGGTAAGCAGCGCAGCCAAAATAGCCAGAAAAGCACTTCGATTGTGGTAATAACTGTAATGATCGGCCATCACGATAACCGTATCTATCATGATACCGAACGAAACAGCAATCCCTGCCAACGAAATCAAATTCAATTCAACATCAAACAAGTAGTAAAAAATAACGGATATCAACACGTTGGCAAACAAGGAAAGGGCAATGACAGAAAGATAGCGTCCGCTTCGGCTGACAATCCAGACAAACAGGAACAATATCACCAAGGATAAAAAAGTACGCTTGATTAACTTCGCAAGCTCTTCCCTCACTTCTTTAGCCGCATCGTGAGTGAGAGTCACGTAAAACCCGTCCGTCAGATTTGCCTGAATCTTTTCCATCCGTTTACGGAGTCCGGAAGACGCTTTAATAACACTCGTCTCCGTGTCTGCAGAAATACTCAAATAAATCGTATTAAGACCATTGATGCGGTAAAAACTGGTTTCTTGCCGCTTCTTGTAATCAAATTCAGCGATATCACTCAAGTAAACAATCTTACCGTCTACCGTCGCTATCGGAGTTTTACCAATATCCGCACCTAATTGTTCCGTTTCCAATAATAAGGTGATACGTTCTTTATTCCCATCCCGAGCAATGCGGTCAACATCCCCGACAATAGAACGCTGCCCTAAAAAATTTTGAAGTCCCGATACAATGACATTGGACCCCAAACCGTATTTTTGCAATTCTGCCGGGTTATATTCGATATCCAAATAAAGCGGCATGGCACCCCCTACAGAAACATCCCGGACATAGTCAATTTGCGTGAGTTGAGGTTTAATATTACGTTCAACATAATCCTTTATATTAGCGGGATCCATATCGGCGTTAATGATATAGGATAAAACCTGTTGCGTGTTCTTCTTCAAACCGTTATCGATATTTCCGCCTTGCAAATAAAGGTGGCCTGCCCCCTCCGGCAACTTTCCGGCCATCTGTTTCAACAAAGATGATATTTCAAAACGCACAGCCGATACATTGACTTTCTCCTTTAGCACAACAGTTACACTTCCGCTTCCCCGTGACGACATGGAAGTCGTTTTTTCCACCCCGGCCACGGACGACACCAATCCCTCCACCTTAGAGGTGATTTCCTGCTCAATAACCCGTTGTGATGCTCCCGGCCAACTAAACGAAACAGTCAAACGCTTACCCTGTTCAGGAGAAGGATGATAGGCAAGCCGCAATAACGGTATTAAGCCCCCCCCTATCACCATCAACACCACCATAATCAAGATAAGTGAAAAAGTGGGAATACGGTCTAAAAATCCCTTTTCCTTTATTCCATTACCCATAAGAATCAGCGTTTTCGGTAAATTACATAATAGAGCAACGGAATAAAGAACAAACTGATAATTGTCCCGACACTCATACCAATAATAATAGAAAGCGACAGCGGATATTGCAGGTCAGACCCCATATCTACCCGATTCAAAAAGGGAGCAATAGCCAATATCGTCGTCAACGAAGTCATGATAATCGGTTTCAAACGGCTGTGCCCGCCGGTAAAAACAGCCCTTAACAATGACATTCCATTCTTACGCAAGCGATTAATCGTATCCACCTTAAGAATGGAATCATTGATAATAATACCACTCATCACGACGAGACCGATCATCGACATGATGTTCAGACTCTCTCCGAACAGCCAAAGACCGAACAAGACGAAAAAAATATCCACTACAATCTCCGACAGAATAATAAGCGGTTGTATAACGCTTTCAAACTGCGCTGCTAAGATAAAATAGAGCAAGGAAACCGCAACCAACAGAATAATTATCAACTCCCGAATCATTTCCCGGCTGGAAAAATATTCTCCCGTAAAAGTTACAAAAAAGTCCTGTTCCTCCTTAACAACCTTCTCTATGGTATCCATGACCCGTCTTACCTCCCTCTCATCAACATCAAGCACAATCGGGTAATAATCTCCGCCGCTACCGGAATAGAGTTTTTTAAAATCTTCTCCTTTTGTCTCCCGAATCACCATCGCAAGAGGAATTTCGACACCGTTACGGTTACGCACTTTCCCGGATAAAATATCCGCAGCTTCCGCCCGCGTATCTCCTGTCGTTACAGGTACCGAATACCCTCCCTGATTGATACGGAACAACGTATTCTGGCTAATCATATTTTTCATTTTTCCGTAAATATCGTTAAAGGTGATTTCATGGATGGCCATCGCTTCCACATCAGCTATATAACGAATATTTTGCTCCATCACAGCCGGAGGAATCAGTACGTCCGGCAAGGCTTTCTCAATCTTGCCAACCACACGTTTCACCTGTTCTACCGACGGGGCCTGCCCTTCTTTACTATGTAATTGCGCTACGAGAAAATCTCCTTTCTCCGTAAATATCATATTGAATACATTACCGGAAACCTGAAAAGAAATTTGAGCTTCCGGATAATTCGAAGCCACGTAATCTGATATTTCCCGTTCTATCCGCACCAGAGCCTCCGAATCTTTAGCTTTAATATAGACCACACTTTCGGAAGGAGTTATCTCTTTGGTATGTGACATCAAAAACTGTTGAACACCCACCATCGATGTGGTTTGCAACACTAAACTATCCACTTGTGACAATAATCGGTAAACCCGCAGGTCATTCTCCTCCAAAGAAATACCGCTATTCCAGTCAATCGTCAGAAGCGTATCGTCATGTGCTATTTCAGGCAAGCGACTTTTTCCCACCAGCTGATAAACGAAATAAGTGAGCGGGATAAGCAACATAAAACAAACAATCATCAACCGACCGTGCCGCAACATCCATTTCAGGCCCGTTTCGTATGGCCGGTAATAATCAAACGTTAAAAACTTAGCCATAAACCGGTTTTCCGTATGCGATGACAGATGACGATACATCAAATAAAAATAAACCGGCAAAACAAGCACCGACACCAACAACGAAGCGAACAAGGCAACCGTCACCGCCATGGCCTGGTCGTAGAAAAGCGCACCCGCCGTACCGCTTAAAAAGATAAGCGGCAAAAAAACCGAACAGGTCGTCAGCACACTACTCAACATCGGAGTAAACACCTCACCGACCGCCATAGCAATAGCCTCCCGGAGTTCCGTACCCGATTTCCATTTCTGAAATATATTGTCTATCACGATTATCGAGTTGTCGACCATCATTCCGGTACCCAGAATCAATCCCGAAAGCGATATGATATTCAACGATATCTTCAATACGTGAAAAACTAAAAGCGTAACAAGAAGCGACAACGGAATAGTAATCACAATCAATACCGGCGAACGCAAATCCCTCATGAACAAGAAAATAATCAATGCAGCTAAGATTGCTCCAATCAGCAGATTACTACTCAAATTGTCTATCGAATAAGATAACAATTTCGTCTGATCCCGGGTCAGTTCGAAACGAATATCGGGATATTCTTTCTCCAAATCGGCAATGAGCGTAGCAATGCTCTCTTGTAAATCCGCCATTCTGGCATCGTTCTGTTTGATAATCGCCAACGAAACGGCAGGAACATCACCGCTACGCACCAACCCGTTCCGTTTTGCCGGACGCTCTATGATTTCACACAATTCCTTAAAACGATAGACCCGCCCTTTATGATTGATATATATATTCTCAATATCTTCTTTTGAAATAATCCGGGAATCAAAATGAATACTATAACGGTATTCCCCGTCTTTGATGCTCAATGCCCCCAGGGATACGTTATTATCATTAATCGCATTTTCAAGCAAACTAAGCCCTACCCCCATGGAAGTCAGTTTCGTGTAATCGGGAATACAAAGCAATTCCGGAGTCACAACGCCGCTAATATCCACCATGGCCGTTTGGGGCAACTGTTCTATACGTTTCGCAATCACATCCCGGGCAAATTGGCCCAGTTCACTGAAATCAATCCCTGCTTCCCGCGGCTTATCCTGTTCTTTCGGAACTCCGTTTTTGAGCGACAGATTCAGATAAAATGCCGGAATGTCGGTTACACTGGCTTTAATCACCTTCGGACGCTCCACATCTTTGGGTAATGCCATGACAGCCCGATCCAACTTCTCGTTAACGTCAATAAAAATGATGTCAATATTGTTGTCAGGTTCGAACTCCATGTAAATAGCTCCCGCATCCGCCCGTGCTTCTGCGGTAATATTCTTCAATCCCGTTACCTGCGATAACTGGTTCTTCAATGGTTTCAAAAGCGTATTATCCACCTCCCGGACCGATAAACCGGGAGCCGAAACCTGAATCGTAATCTGCGGAATGTCGATAGCAGGCATAAGTGACACGGGCAGGTATCCCATCGCCACAATACTCAATACCACAATTGCAACGACACACATGGTAACCCCAATGGGACGTTTCAACAATTCTTTTATCATGATTACTGCTTATTATTAGGTGTCACATCCGTTCCGTCAGCAAGATTCAGGTTATTTGAAGTAATCACAACATCATTTTCAGAGATGGAAGTTTGTTTCTTTTCGCAGCCCGTAATGACATGAGAATCAATATTCGACATCACGACATCGACATACGTCCAAACCGCTTTACCGTCCCGGTAACAGAAAACGACCTGAAAGCCATCCCGCAATACCACCGCATCCTTGGGAACCACGAAACTATTTTTAATCTCACGTTCCAACACAATCTTCACATTCATTCCCTCTATCAGATAGCTGTCGGCATTGCGCACTCTTGCCCGTATCTTCACCTGTCCGTGGTCATCAATCAAAGGATTTATCTCCGTCACATCCCCGTAAAACGTCTTTTTATCATTGACAAACGGGATAATCTTTACATGCTGTCCGAGAGCAACCTCCTCTATTTCCGCCTCTAATATACTGAACTCGACATCAAAATACGAATCATCAATCAATGTGCATAATTTATTGGCAGAGCGATCATACACCTTCGCATCTAAGTTGGCAACACGCCCGTTAAAAGGAGCTATCAAATAACAATTCGCCAAACGACGCTTAGCCGCCTCCAATTGATCCACGGCATTGTCATAACCGGACGATATCTTCATATTACGCAAAATCATTGCCGGAACCCCTGTCGTATCTGCAGCATATCCCTGCCCGATCAATTTGTCCTGCAAATCTATATCAGCCTTTTCCATGGCCCGGCGACTCTTTTCCAATTCCACCATTGCCTCTTTGTTATCTAAAGTGGCCAGCACGGCTCCCTTTTTCACATATTCCCCGTTGCTCCCGTTGATTGCAGTAATGACACCCGCTCCCTCAAAACTGAGATCACTTTTAAAGACCGCCCGCAATTTACCATTACAAACAATCTGCTTTTGAAAAGTACGTTTTCTCAGCATCAGCGTATCAACAGTAATCAAACGATTTTGTCTTTCACTTTTACCGATTTCTTTTTTTTCTTCCTTTTTTCCATTACCGCAGGCAAGCGTACCCAACACGATACCACTTAACAACAGGATTTTATATATATTCATTTCCATCTTCATTAACATTTTCACAAGTAACTATTTTTCCACAATTTTATCAAATTCAGCGCTAATATCCTTTTTAGAAATAAAATCATACAAAGACAACTTGCGCAATTCGAAATAAGCATTCCAAAACGTGTGCAGTTGGCTGATATACTGTTCACTGGCAGCGTCCAATTCCTTTTGGGCTGTATTCAGGTCCGTAACCGTAATTCCCCCGTTCTGGAAACGTTTTTTAGTAATATCATAACGTTCCTCGGCAATCTGTAACGCCTTGGCAGATATATTACATTGCGTAGCCTGATTATTAAACTTCATCACCTTGATTCGGATGTCCTGCTGAAATTTCGTCTCCTCCTGTTCCAATTCCGTCCGGGCCAGACGTGCCTCCGCTTCCGCCATCTTAATACGTCCGCGGCTCATTCCCCAATCGTAAATAGGCATGGAAACCGACAAACCGACCACCTCACGATCTTTCAAACGGCTATACACCCTTTCCAAGTCATCACCGGTTTGTGAGAATCCTAAGTTCGCCCTTAATTCCACCTGAATACCCCGATCCGCTTTGGCCTGTGCCACACTTTTCTGCGAATTCAATTCTTTTATTTTAAGCGATACCTGATGAGAAGAATTTTGCAAAGCCTTACTTAACACGAAATTGTACTCCATAAACACTTCCGGCACGCTCATCGGTGGCTGCAACTCAAAGAAAGCGCTTTCCGACACCCCTAAGTAAGACCTGAAATTAAACAAAGCTATTTCCAAATTAATCTTACTGTTACTAACCGACAATTCCGCATTCATCAACGACAGTTCCAATTGAAGCAACTCACTTTTAGGCAACGTGCCTATCCCGAACCTCTTTTGGGCAATTTCATACATACTGCGGGTATCTTTCAGGTTATCCATGCTTTTCCTGTAACTTGTCTGGGCCGACAAAACCGAGAAAAAATAGGTGGTAGCTTGAAGTGTTATATCCTCTAACGATTCCAAGTACTGTTTTTTGGCTTTCTCGTACTGCAAAGGTTCCGTTTTCTTCTGCCATTTCAATGTGTTAAAAGAGCGCAGCGGTTGTGTGTAATTAATCGTAACCGGATTGGAATTATAAGTTTTCGTGTGGTAGGAAAACTGATCTAACCGGGCAAGAGACGTATTGAGGGACACGTTTCCCCCGGTAAGTGCAATTTTCTGGTTGATATAAACCGCTAAATCATTACTCAGCGTATTATTCGCTACGTAACTGATACGTCCTGTTTCCGGGTCGCGCACATCCACCAACGAACGGTTATAATTCCCTATAGTACCACTTAAATTAAGCGAGGGTAACAACTGTGCTCTATAAGAACGATAACTCCAATACCGCGACATAAAGCTAAGTTGCACCATCTGAGCCTGCGGGGAATAAGTATGGGCAATCCGGATGGCCTCCTCCAAAGTCATCTTGCCAATAACCGGATTCTGTCCCGTAACAGAGTTGTAAACCAACCATCCCACGGATAATAATATCAGCTTTTTTTTCATTCTATATATTCATTTTTACATTATCATTTTACGGTTCGGTACGAAGCATTTTTCTAATTTCAAATTTCATCTCATCCACAGCAAATGAAGACACTTTGGGCCGTTTTCCCAACAAAATATGACCATAATAATTCATCATCGTTGTGTCTCCCCGCCCGGCTTCTAACTTTGTTAACAAATATAACGGATAAACACGGTTCGGGCAAGTGTAATAAGCCTGCAGATAAGCGGCCGCCCCATAGTTATATTGCTTTAATGCCAGATAATTATTCCCCATGATATTCCGGAACATGGGATCGGCACTATGTTCTGTACCCTGTTTCAGAATGGCATTACTTTCCTCATACCGCCCCGTCTTATGAAGCGAATGTCCGTATTCAAACAAAAATTTAAAATCATGCTTTAAGACAGGATAAAACTTCCCGTACGCTTCAACAACACTTTGATAGTCCTCTCCCGTATAATAAACAGACTTCTCTTTCCACTCCCGGTATGCCTCCCGATGCCCGAACTCCTGAAAGTCGGCAACCAAGGCCACGCCCCCCATCATCCCGAACATCAAAACATTCGCGTAACGTGCCGTCCTGATTTTCCGGTCCGGCAACTGTGCCAAAGCGAAAAGAAACAAGATAGCAATAGACGGAATATAAAACGTATATGAAAAAAGCGAAGCGACAAGCAAGGAGACCACGACACATCCGTAAGCCGTCAATCGCCGCAATTTAAAAAACAGTACCATTCCCGCCAATATCCCTCCCGTTGCCCCCAGCAACAAACACAAAGCGAGCGGTTCATTAAACGCCGACTCCACGACTCCCGCCAACTCCGCATAGCGATTATCCTGCTCCAGGGCGTTTTCTTTCACAAAATAATCATGCTGGGCCTCCGCATACGCCTTCCCGAAACCGTCAATTCCCACCCCGAACAACGGGGCTTTCGAATAGGCCGTAATGGTGTTTTGCCAAATAAAAAGCCGACCGTTAGCCGAATCTTTTTTAAGCAAATAAAACAACATCAGGACAACCGTCAATCCCATAACTCCACCCCCAATGACCCGACGGCGGTTTATCTTAATCCGCCCGGCAATCTCCTTGCGATAAAGCAACAGCACTCCGGCTAATGCCCCTATCCACCCGGCACGGCTCATGGTGGGCACTATGGCCACCAAAGTCGCACCAAATGTCAGGCAAGCCGTTATGTAACGCACAAATACGAGGTTACCCCCCACCTTCCGGTACCCTTTCTTCATCATAGCAACCGCAAGCACCAATACACCGGCCAAAAAGATACCGCAAGGCCCGGGATTAAAAAACGAACCGGTGACGACAAAACGCAGATGATTGGAAACCTCATACCCCAATAATTGCCTCAATACAAGATAAGATTGGTAAACCCCGCAAAGCATCACCGCAAACGTCACGTAATTCGTCAACCGCACCCCTCTGATTACCCGGAACACGGCGTAAAGCGCAAAATAAGATACACTCAAATAAAACTCTTTGCTTTGCATAGCATGAGTCATACCTGCGTGCAGCAACAAATAAACGAACAACAGAAACGCCACCGTATCTCCCCAATAAAGCGTTTCAGGAACTTTCAACAACCACACCGTTGCCACCATCGTCCCCAACAACAGGGCAAAATAGTTCGAAGTGGCAATTCCCCCGTAAAGGTCTCCCGTCACCTGAAACTGCCCCGTCAGGAGCATGCTCATGCCCAATAATACCCATATAATCAGATATTTTCTCATTCCCCTGTTTGTTTTTTCACCCTTTTCAACAACCTGTCCCAACGGAATTCACCGCTTTCTTTATCCCGGGAACAGGTGATGCGGGTTACCACCCCGACAATAAATTCTTCCGGAACAAAACCCCAGTAACGGGAATCGTTTGAATTCAACACATGGTCTCCGCAAAAAAAATAGTAATTCCCCTGAAAGGTATAATGGTCTATCGGTTTTCCTCCCAAGGTCAGCTGACGTTGAGCGTTAACCCTGAGTTTTTCACCCGTCTCGTACTCAATGACCAACCGATAGAGTTGAAAATTAACGGTATCAAGCCCCACCTGTCCCCCTTTCCGGGGCACATAAAGCGGTCCGAACTCCTTGATTGTCCAACCGTAATGCCGGAAATCAAACGGGAACGCATGTATAACCGTATGGGCAATCAACGAATCCGGAGTTTCCGCCAAACGGCGTTGCTCCTCTTCAACCCCCAAAATTCCGGTATAGTTATTATTCTTAAAATACCCGTTCCGAATTTCTACCGTATCCCCCGGCAAACCGATACACCGTTTACCGTAAACGTAATTGATTTTAAATTCGATTTTATATTTTCTCCGGTTTATCGGGAAATTAAAAATCACGATATCATTGTGGTCAACTTTTCGAAACCCTCGGGTACGGTGGCATTCCAACGGATCGCCATCCTTGAAATCCAGGCGGTCATAAATCCGGGCTCCGGCAATCAGCTTGTTGACAATGACGTAATCACCCGGTATCAGGGTTGGACGCATCGAATCAGTCGGTATCACGAACTGGTCCACCACATAGACCCGCATCGCTATAAAAAGACCGATTAACACTCCGAGCCCGATAAAGGTGTACATCACCCGTAAGACTATATCCCAGAAATCCAGCCTCTTTTTCATACCCTTAACTTTTGGCGTCCATAGAACAGTCCTCCGAGCATAAGGAGCAACACACCCCAAAACATCCCGCTTTTCAACCGTTCCCTGCTTAGTTCTTCCCCGTATCCTCCCTCAAAACGATAAGGCGTGTATAATAAATTCCACTTGCCAACAATACGCTCATCCGCAAAAGCCACCACTCCGGCAGAAGTCCTCAATATCGATTTCAACACCACGTTATCCATCAAATAAACCGGAATATCATCATACCCCGGCACAGTAATCCCATTCTTGGAAGTCGCGGCAAACAAATCAACCGTCCCGTTCCGGTAAGCCTCGTACAATGACGCTATTTTACTGCTCTTTTCCCGTGAAATTTCTTCTTTCATCCCGAGCATATAAACCGGCCTTTTGCCGGCAAATACTTCCTCCGTCACATCATTAAAATCGGAATTATAAAAATGAACCGCACTCTCTGTCCCCATTTTCGTTCCCACATTATAGGGTAAAAAATCAAACGGCGGCAAATAGAAATAAGCATAAAGCGGCACGAAAAAAGCCATCACCAACACCCCGGCAGCCAACCCGATCTGCCGGTAATTAAAACTCTTTTTATCTTGTCTGAAAACATTCCGTAAATGAAACCCGGCCACAACAAGCAAAACCATATTCTTTGCGAAAGTAGCCCCGTTGGAAAGATGGATTGCTTCGCCAAAACAGCCGCATTCATTTATACCACCATACGGGTCGGTATAAATCCAATAAGTCAGGATGGTGAATCCAACCATAAAAGAAGTCACCGCCACAGCCGTAACCCTGCGCCACAATCGCAGCAGCAACAGCAACCCCAATGTCATCTCGGCAGCACAAAGCAACACCGCAAAGGATACAGAAAACACGCTCCAACCCGAAAGTTGAAACATCCTCAAATATTCTTCAATCTTATACGACAATCCCACCGGATCCACCGCCTTTACAAAACCGGACACCACAAAAACCACCCCCAACAACACGTCCGACCATCTTTCCTTTACAAAGTTTTTCATCAGCTATATCAATTATCACAAGGTATAGAATTATTTGGTTTACCCCATTTTCCTGTGGAAAAGAATCATAATGAATGTGTTACCACGATTCATTCGAGCATGCATAAAATATAATAAAAATATTTTTTCATTTTATAATATTTTTGCTAATAACATCAACCATCGCACTTATTTTATACAGCATGGTTGGAGTATTCAATTTTACCACAGTATTCAATTTATGTAAACCTAATTTATATTTTGTATTAAACATCATGACAATAACAGTTGAATCACCTGGTGGAACAACACTATCAATAGCATAGCATTTTGTACAACTACAGTCAGGATTTATATACCCAATTTTCAAATCACTATCACCTATATTAACAAGTCTATAATAAAAATTCACAATAGTATCTTCCGGTATATTATTCGCTTTTTTTCTAATGTCAATAAATTTAACATCAGTAAGAGATATATCAGAGTCTTTTTTATCTTCTTTAGGAACAATACCTATTTGTATTGCAATAACTATCCAAATAATAAAAATGATTATCACATATGTAATATATTCTTTCTTTACTATTTTCATAATCTGAATCTATATAAATAAAGTTTCTCTCTTTCCTCATCTGATATGATATAGGAATAATAGTAAGGATTAATGAATCCCATAACTTTCAGTCCCTTCGGAACATCTACATCACCTATCAGTATCCCCTTTTGATAAATCTGTAGTCCATCAGACGACCGCTCTTTACCTTTTTTATAAGAGCGGAAAAGTACATTTGTCTCATCTACATACTCCATCCAATTATAAAACCCTTTGGTATTCCGCTCCTTGCGATAATTTTGTCCAACTTCCTGAGGTGTAAGAGTACTTACATAATTTAAATCCATATCACGCCCGGAAAAACCGAAACATTGTTTCATGCAAAATTCTTTATCATATACATAAATCAAAGTATCTGCCTCATAAGTAAGATAGAAATTTCCCATACGGTCTATGTCAAAATTTACAGAAGAGAATACCGCTTTTCTATCCGAATCAGATTCATAACTTTCCGGATACCCTATGGCAAGCAAACGCCCAAAATTTTCTTTTTTCAAATTAATCTCCTGAATATTCGCGTTATTTTCCAGATGAGTTTTCATTGTGGTTACAAAATTATATCGCGGATGTGCAAGGTGAACATTAAAAAAGACACACCCCTGAAAAGCCCTGCAAACAATATCATTATATCGTTGCGTATACGCCATAGGGGATTGGTATATTTTGTTCGAATTCCAATTTGTAGAATAAATCAGTCTGAAATAATCTTTGAAAAAAAATTCTTTATCATACGAATGGTATCCACCACTATGATCCAATAAAAAAAGCTCTTCTCCTACAAAAGCATGTGTTGCAATACGTCCAATCGTTGTTTCATTTTTAGCCCTTCCCTGACCTAAATAACGTCTTTGGAATTGCCCCAAACTATCAAACTGATATAAAGTACAAAAAAGTTTATCAAGAAGAAATATTTTTCCGGCATGAATATCACTCTCTATAACAAATGAGGTCGGCACACTATCTAAAAGAAGCGTATCTAATTTCAAATCATATACGACCTCGTCCTTTACAGAAAAAGGCTGTACAGAAAAATCTCTCTTACTTTCTTCTGTTTTACAACTATATATAACACAAGCAAGTAATATGAACACATTAAATATTTTCATAATAATACAAAAACAAAACTCTACAACTTCAAATATTTCAAAATATTGTCAATTATAAACATATTCTTATAGAAAGAAAATAATGTGATTGCCCAATAAATTATGGACAACCACATTATTAAATGCTAATTACAGTTATTATTATATTCCCAACATTTTACATTTACTCCACTAGCACACTTACTACTTCCATTATTATTTGTTGCGCAATTAGCATCAGACATCAATGCACAATAACAATATAAAATATCACCGCCTGATTCGTCTGCAGTTAAAGCTTCAACATCAGATAAGAACAAGGCAGCATTAACATCACTATTCGTTTTTGCGAATGTATAGAACATACAAATTAATGATGCTACCATTACAATAATTAAGGTTATCCTTTTCATATTTTCTAATTTTTAATAATAACAAGTTTTCATCAAAACTGATGCAACTTTACTTTTTCTTGTTTTTATAACCAAAAGATTCTTCTTTTCGTTATTATTGTACACTTTTTTTTCGTGTAGTCCTTTCTATTCAACTTGATTCAAAATCTTGTTTCGATTAAGTCACGGATGGAGGGGCTACTTTTTTCATCCGTTCCGTTGGATTAGTTTCTACTTTCTATTCGCTTTCTTGCTTTTTTATCCATTGAAATTTTCACATTTTTCTTCTATCATCTATTCCACCCACACAACACATCCTGTAAACTTGTATAAAAATGAATATATTTTCACCCCTAAACGAATAAAAAGGTTGCAATTCGGTTGCAAATTTCAACCGAAAACATTTTAGCGAAAAATAAGGGCTGCAACAATACGCGGATAGCTTTCATAGCAGACAGGATTCCGGCAATCTGCAACACATCCTACCCATGAAAGACATTGGACAGATAGAAAAGGAGAACATTATCATAGACCTGTTCAAAAGAGCCCAGAAACTGAAGGTTTCTTTTGGTTCTATCCTCATGTTTAATAAAGGGTATTTTTGCGGCTATCCGCACTTTTACCCTATAAAATAGAAATAAATACCGACTAGTCATTTATCGTTATCCGATATTTTGACGTTTTTTTGCAAAAACGAATAAAAAAATTGGCCTCTTTCTCACGCTATATCAACAACAAAAATTTGCAATCAAAAAGTTTCCTGTACAAGATACTTTTCTTATCTTTGTATTATGAATACGAATTTGTATCAAATAGGAGAACTTTTGGCTCAGTGTCGAAAAAATAAAGGATTGACACAGGAAGAGGTAGGAGCAATGATTGGCGTCCGGAAAGCGATGGTCTCCAAAGTGGAAAATGGCTTGTGCGTCAATTTCAACACTGTCAACCGCATTGCGGAAGCATTGGGCGTCGAACCGGTAGTCGGACTCAAGTCCAAAAAGAAAGCGGACAAAAATCTGATCGATTATGTAATGACGGTGATTGTCGAGTTTGCCCGCCATCACGATCTGACGATACGTGAGGCAAGCAATTACATCACTCGTTTCAAAGGCATCGATTTCCTCACCGAATTTTACGATGTGGAACACACGCTATCCTTTAATGACTGTGTGGACGACCTGACCGTCATCTGCCAAAACAACGGAGGAACGTTGCAATGATACTCTACCACGGATCGAATACAGCGATCAACGGCATTGACCTCGGCAAATGCCGCCCCTATAAGGATTTCGGCAAAGGATTTTACCTTACCGATATCAGGGAGCAAGCCCAAAGGATGGCCACAAGAACGGCCCGGATGTACAGCGGAAATCCGACTCTGACATTGTTTGAATTCGACCTTGGAGAAGCACAAGGAAACGGATTGAAAGTAAAAGTTTTTGACAAACCGGACCGGGAATGGGCACAGTTTGTCATGTCCAACCGCGACATGAACACCGCCCAGCCGTACCACGATTACGATATTGTCATCGGTCCCGTTGCCGATGATACCATTGCCCGCTTGTTGCGTTTATACACGGAGAATTTTATCAGCGAGGAACAGCTGCTGCACGAACTGATGTTCTCAAAAGTAACTTCGCAATATTTCTTTCACTCAGAGCCGGCAATTAAAATGCTGAAACGACTATGAATACGAATACCGCAAAATTTCTCTTCGAAGGCATATCCGCCGATATCGTCCGTTATCTCGTGGAACGGAACGATATGGATTTGCAGGAAGCCATCTCCACCTTCCACAACTCGGAAACATTCGCCAAATTAGAAGACTTTTCAACCGGCCTGTACATCGAAAGCCCGGCCTACGTCTACAACCTGCTGATGTCAGAACTGAAAAACGGGAAGTTGGTACAATAGTAAAAAATATCATCTTTACCGGAATGCTATTTTTATAATTATTTCATCTGAATTATTAAAAACAGTATGGCTGTCTAAAAATTGCATGATATAACGATACAGCGGATTGAGTTCTTTTGTTTCATCGTATTGTTCTGCCTGATACTTGTTAAATACAATATAAAAATAAGTTTCGTCAACACCTGCAATATAAAGATCCGAGGATTGATTGCAATTTATCCAACCGATTCCGTTGCGAGGATTCCTTTTATCGAGGAGGAAATTATATTCGATGGCATTATCACCGGCACATTTAAAATAGAAATGATTCCTGGTTTCATGAGCAAAGCTAAGTTGCTTGAAATAAGGAGCACGCATATATGCTGCGATATCGTTATTTGCTGCATTAAAATAATAACGGGCCGGAATATTCTGGTCGCCAAAATCAATTTTGCAACGGGGAATTAGTGTATCCTGCCCCAATTGATAAAATATTTAAATACTATTATGGCTTTCATTATTTATATATTCATAACAAACAATATAGTGATATCAAATCAGCGAACATAGAAGACAATTACCGGTTGTTCTTGTGCAAATTCTTTATCGACTGACTCACTAAGGTATACACCTATTAATTCATTCCCGTGTTGCCATTGGGGAAAAAAAGGAACGCCACAGCACTTGTCTTTGACTATCCCAAACACCGGTTTTCTCCCGGATAACGGTATGAAACCGTAATACCTCCGGAATTTATAAAAAAAACTGGGTATAAACATATCGGCCAACATAAATACATTTCCGGAAAAAGCATACGGCTCTTCAAAAAGATTTATATTATATCTACTCATATTCGACGGAATACTTAATTTACCAAAATCCATCCGGCAGAGCGGTTGCAAGGAATCATTATCCCATTTATACACAATATCGCCATAAGATTCAAAAACAAAAACATCCGATTCCTCATTCTTTAAAAAAGTTTTTCCTCCAGCCAAAACACTGTTAAAATTATCTCTTTTTTCAGGGAAAATAAAACTATTTACGTATTCCCCCTTACCACTTATATGGACAAATTTGCCTTTTTCGGATGTCGGAGTTAGATTATACAACAAGAAACCGTTATCGAGAGCGATGAAATCAGATGCGGGAAAATCAAATTGCACACTTTCCACCGCATTCAATCCCTTATCAAATTTTATAATACGGGAAGCAGCCATGTCAAGCACATACAAATTCTCCGTATTCACAGACAATGCAACCGGATTAATATATTCATTCGGCCCATGTCCCTTTTTAAAAACAGACGCCAAACACTGCCCGCTATTTTTATCAAAAGAATAGAGAGCCGAGGTCATTTCGTCCAGCAAAAAGATTGTATCACCTGTCACACAAACATCCTTTACCTGCCCTATAATCCGATTGGTATCCAACTGTAACGGCAACAGCTTCACATGGGAAAATATTCGTCCACATGAAAGCTCTCTACCATCAAAATTCTCAATGGAAAACACTGTCAAATTTTTCTGTTTGTTTTCTCCTTGCCTACAAGAAAAAAGTAAGAATAAAATTAAAAATAAGAATATATTAATCACATTTAAACTCCCTATCATAATTTGTTCCTCCTTACTCTTTTAGGTATCAGTTTCTCGATTTTCCGGAGTGCCATAGGCGGCATTGGCAGTTCGGGCATGACCTCCCCGATTCGTTGCTCCAATCCGAGGACACGCAGTAGGGAGATAAAGTTGTTCAGCGTTAGGTTGCGGTTCACACCCTGCTCGAAATGACTGATGGTTGTCTGGCTTACGCCCGACCGTTCGGCTAATTCCTTTTGGCTCATGCGTGCCGCTAATCTGTAATCTTTCAACCGCTTTGCCAAAAGCAGCAGGATATCACTGTTCGTAATATATTCTGTATGTTCCATGACAATTTATATATTGCTATTTATCTGCAAAAATAGCAACAACTATCCATATATAGATATATATTACCTCTTTTACCAAAATCTTACCCGCCCATTCATCACCGTAAACGGCCGTTCCTCTTTTCCCTCAGTCCGGTTACGCAACCAGTATAATGCTCCGGATGGCACATTTTCATATTCAATATAATCTGCCGTAGCCACTTTCCTGCCTAACGACACCCACTCTCCTTTATCAAAATACAGCAACTCGTAAGTATCTCCCGGATACACTCCATTCTTGTCGTTCCGGGAGATATATCTCATCACATCAACTGATACCGGTTTTTCAAATTCAACCCCGGCGATTTTAGACAAAGCCCCGTAATCCAGGAGCTCGTCATTAAATATACATTGAGAAATTAATCCATCCTCACGCATCTTCCCCGTGGCATCAATAGTAAAAGTACTTGCAGCATTCAAAATACTTCCATCTTTCTGAACGAATTGGACCGATGCAAACTCGGGATGACTGTAACGTTCTTTCATTAACATCCAGTATTTATACTTCTTAGTTGTGTTTACATGCAACGTATCGTAAGCCATGCAATTATAATGCCGGATCACAGCTATCGAATCGTATGGTTCTTTAGACAAATCGTTAGTAGCACGCAATTGCACCCCCTTAATTGCTGTTCCCCAATACTCTCCCACCACGTTATAAGTGAATTTCCGGTTTAACCGCAATGTCTGCGGGCAATTTTTATCGGGTATGAGAGATTTCACCTCCCCATCTGTCCTCACCCATAACGGATATGCTGCAAATACCTGACTGTTACCATGATAATAGCAAGGCATATACACGATATCACGACCGATTTTCTCAAAAGTCACTTTTCCTCTCCGCATTTCTCCCCAGGCAACCTCATTCCAAGCTAAGTTATTGAACACACACAGATAAGCGTATTTCGTATCCGGCTGACAGGTTTCAAATTTATACTCCAAACGAGCGACGTTTTCATATTCCTCCGTCACATCCGTCTTGTAAGGGTCACGGATAAAACGCGGGATAAAATTATGCTCATCCACAGGAATCGGGTTAATAAAGCCGGTTTTACGATACACTTTAGCCGTATATGGAGTATTTGCATAATAATACTTGCTATTCACAAAACGATGGTCCCGAATAATTGTCCAATAATGGCGGTTTTCCTTTGTCGGGTAGTGGGGGACAAAATCTACAGCTGTCGGGATGCCGAATAGTTGATTGATAATTCGCATACAATAAGCCTTGTCTATACAATCTATTTTATATTTTTTGAACAATGGATCCGATAATTTATTTGTAAAAGCCCAAAAATCCATGTGGACATTTACCTTGGTAGAAACATAACTTTCATAATGGCTCAAACTAAATCCCATATTTTCTCCTTTGCGGAAATCATACAAGTGATAATAGGCTGTGTCTTTCCATTCAATTAAAGGTTCGTTATTAATTCTGTAAGGCAATACGTATTCAAAAAAATCTTCACACGACAAATCGTAATGATTCCTGATTTCTTCCCAAATCTCAAACGAGCGTTCGATATTTCTTATCAAATAATCCGAGGTGATGGTGTTCAAATCATATTCAATCGTATAATCCCCTTGTTCAATAGCGATACGGGCTGCTATCAGGTACCCCATCAATTTAAGGGCCCGGGGTTGACTCTGCAGCGTAGTGTCAATATCCCGTTTTAACCGTTCCATTGTTTTCCCGGCAACAGCATACTGCGCCACCATATTACTGATTAAGTATTCTGCCGCTTTCAATTTCAGAGGATCGGACTTTTCCGTACGATAGTAATCCAATACTTTTTGAAGTTCTCCCCGGTTTTCTCCGCTTAACTTCAAAGCACTGTTTACATCTACAAGCATGGGACCATTTTGAGTATCACGACAACAACTACACACGGTCATCGCAATACTCAAAATAAAAAGTAACCGTGTCAGAATGATAACTAATTTCATATTTTTCAATTCCACGTTTACAAACCTTTGCTATAATCTCAGTTCCACCAATCCGGCATCGCCTGTTATTCCATACAACATGCCTTCCTCCCGGTCATAAGTAATTCCCGTCAGGGATGCCTTAAACTCAAGACTCCGGATAAAATTCCCCTCCCAATCATATTCAAGCAAGCGATTACATTCGAATGCCTGCTGTCTGTCAGCCTGAAACGTTTTTCCGGAATAGAGCGCATATACCCGTTCCGGGGTTACTGCCACATCCATAAAACCGAAACAGTTCTTCCGGCTATACAAGACACGAGCGACAGGTGTTTCTGAAATCTCCACCCGGGGATAACTTAAACATTCCAATTTCATCCGCTCAATTCCTCCTGAAGTAATCCGGCAAAAATCAATCACTCCGCTATACATGTCCGCACATACAAATGCTTTTCCATCAGGATGAATCCGTAAAACACTGCTGGCGTATAGCATACCTTTCGTCTTTTGCTGTAAAACCGGGTAGTCCGGACAATCCGGATAAGACAAATAATAGCTAAAAGAACCATCTGCCAAGGAATAAAGCAAATAACGTCCCTCATCGTAAAAACCCGTGGAGATAACAAAATCGTTTGTCTTCACCGCTATCAAATGCTGTTTTCCGGCAGGAAGCTGCACAACAGATTCTTCCGGTATTCCCCGGGTAAGAGGGGCAACGAAACTTTCGATTAATTCTCCGGTCTTGAAATCTAAAGCCGTCACACTTTTCCCGTCAAACGAATTAAATGAACTCAGCGCCCGATACTTTTTCGAAGCATTATTCATTTCTGAAGACAAGCAGCCACCGTCCGGATTTTCCAAATCGAACGCCCGTGCTATACCTTCCTTCATATACGTCTCCCCAACTACTATTTGATTACCCTGCTTTATAAATCCGCTCACGTCATAAATTCCGTTTCGGGACAAATCCAGCAAACGGACAGATTCTGCCCGCTCGCCTTTCAGCTTATTTATGCTCTCGTCGTCCATGTAACGATCGGTGCATCCGAACAAGATACCTCCAAGTAAGATATATAATATTCTTTTCATACTTTACTTAATAAACGCAACACCATCTTTATCAATACCATTAACAAAACAAAAACCATCTGCCTTGACACAAGGATAATATGGATTGTCCGCTTCAGAAGAAGTCAATGCCTCGACATTACCTTTCCTTAACATATCCCAATCCGTTTTTTGCCCGACACACCAATACAAACTCATAGCCATGCCCGCTATCAACAATATGAATCCCAAAATTTTAAATTTCTTTTTCTGCATAATTATACGAATTACTATTTGTAGCAAAAATGAAGTCCTTTTCAAGAAAAAACGAATAAAAAGGTTGCAACGTGGTTGCAAATTTTATAGTTTTGAGATATTTTAAATTTGTATTTAAAATTATGAACCAACATTTACGATATATCATTATTTTTACTATACCAATTATATTATATAATCAGTTTATCCACTTGTCTCACTTGTACCAGGAAGAAAAAACGCAATACATATATCAATATAACACCTTGCTCAATGGTGCCCTCTACGAATTCGACATGAAATCAACCAATCTCGAAGAAGACAATATAGTGAGCTATAACGCATCAGAAAATAAAATCGTATACTACATCAAACAAAAAGTCATCAGCTTTCAATTGAATGAGAAAGACAATGTTCAGCAAATCACAGAAAGGAAATGTTATGACATCCGAAGTCCACAAAAATGGACATTAAAAAATTTCTATCCTTTTTTGCAAACGAAATTAGATTCCATACAGTCAGACATATTTTCCCCGCAATTCATTATCCTGGACAGCACCGGACAAATAAAAGACACTTATCCCGACACCCTCAGTACATTCCCGGATTCTCCTGAATATTACAGACCTCTCGGTTTTATCTCCGGAGATACCCTAATGGCAACATACCATTATCCCCTCACAGTATTCATTCAGGCAACCAGCTGGCAACTTGTTTTAACCTTTCTTATTTCTCTCCTGTTTGTTATTAGTCTGCTCAACCTCTGCCAAATGATTCGTGACGAGAAAAAAAGCGGAGAATACAGGGAATTATTCATCCACAATTTGGTTCACGATCTGAAACGCCCAATCGAAAACCAAATTAAAACCTGTTACCTGCTTCTGCACTCACCTGCCGGAGAACTAACGCCCTTCCTTGAACGCAACCGGGAACAATTGAATGAAATGCTGCAATCAATCAACTACATGTTGCTCCAATCTACGGATGCCCACGGATTACGGCTGAATGTCAAGGAATTTAACCTCAAAGAAACATTAGAAGCGTTGAAACAAAAGGAGCGTTGGAATACTAATACAAACAAACAATTTGATATTCAAGTCGATTTCCGGTCTGATAATCCGCTTATCACGGGAGACCATCATTTCCTGTTCGCCGTTTTTCAGAATTTCATTGAAAATGCCTTGAAATACTCCGGAGACCGGGTGAATATACAGATTACATGTATGGATATAGATGCCCAACAGATACAAATTCGTATCGGGGACAACGGATTCGGTATCTCTTCCCAAAACCTGAAACATGTATTCGAACGTTTCAATCGGGGTGATTACCAAGGGAACAAGAAAATCAAAGGCCACGGGTTAGGACTACATTACGCCCATACCGTAATTCGTGCACACGGAGGTAAAATTAGTATTCAAAGCGAAGAAGGCAAAGGAACCACGCTATTCATCGTTTTACCCCGGAAAGCCAAAATCAAAAACAAATACAAACAATGACGCGGCCATGAACGAAACGAAGATTAAAATACTTTACGCCGAGGATGACGCCCTTGGGGCTGAATTGACAAAAACAATTCTTCAACAAGAGGATTTTGAAGTTTTAATTGCACGGGATGGAGCGGAAGCATGGAAACTGTATAAAGAGTGGAAACCGGACATTATGCTGACCGATCTCGAAATGGGGGGAAAAGACGGATTGGAACTGACCCGGAAGATTCGGAAACACGACCAGCAAACCCGTATTATTGTATATACTTCTCATGGTGAGCCGCAAAAAGAAGTTGCCTTATTAGACGCCGGAGCTGATGAATTTATCGGTAAAGACAAGACTCCTCAAGTATTAATCGCTTACTTGAAACGTATACGGGAAAGAATGAAAAAACACATGAATACTCCTCATGTATATCATCTCTCGGCTCATTCCACCTATAATCGTATTACCCGGGAACTAACGATAAACGGAAGCACTACACAACTGAAACAAACCGAGGGGCGTTTTTTGCAATTATTGTGCGCAAAAAATAATGAGATTGCCAGTAAATCTTATCTCATTCAAGGCGTATGGAATAAAGCCGATATAAATAAAGAACTGGAATTAAAAAAGTATATTAGTCACATACGCACAGTCATTAAAACAGACCCTACCCTACGAATTGAATGTCAGAACGGCGGATATATTTTAATATCTGGTTGAATAATCATTTCCCCAACACCCGAACCGGATATTAAAAAGGTGGCGTCTGTAAAAATATATGTAGTTACTCAGCCATTATATGGAACAACGATCCTATATTCAAACTCTTTTATTGCTGACTTTTATTCGTTTCCAAATTCTTTGAAAAACAAACTCTGTCCACACCATAAAAATTCCGATACCAGCACCTACGGCAGCTTCACTAAAACGCAAAAGTCCGTTTTCCCAGGGTGGTAACCCCGGATATTCCTTGGAAATAAGAAGAACTACAGCCAAAGTAATGGTAGCCATTTTCCCGTTATCCGGAACTTTCAAAAGCATACAAATAATTTCCAAAACAAACACAGCTACAACCATTCCCATGACAGAGAAAGAATAAAACAATAAATACATCCATGCGATAAACGCGCCGATAAAAGTTCCTAATACTCTGAGCCATGCATTATGAAGCGAATTCTTCAAATCATTATCCTGCAAAACAACAATAGCAGACGTACAAGCCAGCATTGCCCCGATTACTTCCGATTCCTCATGAAAATGCCCCGTAACATAAGAACCGAAAAAATAAGACAACAATACCGCTATACACTTCAAAAAAGCGGTCCCGAGATGAACGCGGCGTATAACATTCACGATATTCATAGATCGAGTATTACTGCTTTATTCTATACGCTCCACTCCCGGAATTTGTTTTTAAAAAGGATAACCGATAGCCAGGTTAAGAACCAGACCCTTCCAAAAACTTCCGGTGATATTATAATAACCGGATTTTCCGGTAGCATACGGAGCATGTATCGGAATACCCAAATCCGCCCGGATAACAATATATGAAAAATCATAGCGTAAACCAAAACCTGTCCCCAAAGCAATTTCCTTAGGCAATCCTTTTACCCGGAATTCCCCTCCGGGACGTTGTTCCTCTTTCTTCAAAAGCCACACATTACCGGCATCCAGAAATAAAGCTCCCCGGAAACGTTCATATATCTTAAAACGATATTCTATATTTCCTTCCAACTTAATATCCCCGGTTTGATCCAGATAAGAATACTTTGTCTCTACCGGATGATAACTGCCGGGACCGATAGAACGGATATGAAAAGCACGGATACTGTTGGACCCGCCAATATAAAATTGCTCACTATAAGGCATCACCTTTGAATTGCCATAAGCATATCCGATTCCACCCATCAATCTCATAGCCAATTGATTATTATTATCCACCGCTTTATAACCAATCAACTCAGAAGTCAGTTTCAAAAACTGTGAATAACGATTTTTCAGGATTCTTTTTCCCTCCCCTTTATGATTTCCGGCAAGATACTGAACTCCGGCAATAATATTTCCCGCCTGAGTCAACGAGGTTTGCCAAAACAACCGGTTGGGATTCCGGTAAGTAGCAGTCCGGTCATAAGTATAAGTGTATGACATAGAGGGAATAAACTGATTCCGAAAACTCTGCGCCACCGCAGGATTACGCAATGTAACAGAATCAAAAGCCTGTGAAGTACGCAATAAATAAGTATAATTCAATTTAAAGGGTACAACAGAATGATAATTCCGATAAGAAGAATTAAAATCATAAGTTGCACTTCCCCAAAAAGAAATCATCCGGAAATAATTGTGCCGGTTAAGTAAATCTGTGCCTATCTGAAACTGAGTCTGTTCCCGCCGGTCCCGTTTGGATTGCAAAAACCGGGGAATCAACAAACGGGGAACAGACAGATTGAAATTCAAACCCAATTCATAAGAATTCATCAAACCCGAATTTCCCGTAGCCTCCTTATTTCCTCCGATTTGCCATTCATAGGAACCGGTAAGCCGCACTCCGAATGTCTCGGCACGTTTAAACATATTCCGATTCGTAACACCCAGCGTTAATCCGGGACCTAACAAATTATTAGATTTCGAAGAAACATCAGTTTCTATTTCTGTCTCTATCGGCAAAGCAAAATCCCCGCTTATTTGCATATCCAGCACATTTCGGCCAATTGAATCAGGAACTGTTATAGTCATATTGGCAAATTTAAACACCCCCAACTGAACAAAAGCAGCCTGGGTCCGGCTCTGACGTATCGCCGAATAAGTCTGGCCGGGCCTTACCTTTACAGCACGGACCAACACATTGGATTTTAAAGTCACCGGAGGCTCATATATAATTTTAACACTATCGCAAACCATTGAATCCAGGCCCCCTAATCCTTCATTCCCAGTCAATACGACATCCACATTCCGAATCTTATAAACTTGAAAAGCATTGGCAGGAATCCCCTGCTTCAAACCAATCCGGACATCGGCAATTTTGTTTCCAACCGTAGTATCCACCAAAAATTCAATATAATCAGGCTGAAAAAAATAATACCCTCTGTTTCTCAGCCTATCTGAAATCCGTTGACGTTCTTCATTCAGAATATTTATGTCATACTGCTCCCCGGTCTTCAATTCAGAGAACCTCATAGAAGCCCGGACAATTGTATCCATATCCGGTTGCCACCCCCACAATTGTATCGTACCATACCGGAAAGGCTCCGGCAAATCCACCCGATAGCTAATACGCGCCTTCCTGGGATTGCGTTTCTTCGGAATAATTTCATAATGAGACCGGATGCCATAAAAACCGAAATTCTTCATATTATTCTCCACCATCTTCAAACGTAGCTCCGGCTGAACATCCGAAATCAAAACCGGCTTTTTGGCCAGTTTTCTGTACAACCACCATTTGAATCCTTTCTCTTTTTTTATATTCCAGTTATATACCCATAAACCTATCGGAAAAGGAGTACGAACATAAGGCGAATACAAAGGGTTATTGGGTTTTACAGACAACGGCCCTGTTACACCTGATTTTTGCGTACCGTTCAGTTTTACTTTCGCAGGTGTTTCTATCTTCATTTTTTTTACACCGACATAAAGCACCTCTCCTTCCGCCAATTTTTTTGTCGTGGAACAAGCTGAAAAAAACAGCAGATAAAACAAGCAAGACCATACACAAAAAAACATCCGGAAAGAAACTGAAAACCGCAGTTTCTTTCCTTTGGCAATTAATTTATTCCGATACTTACCTTTACCAGTCATTCTCTTTCTAATTTTTACCCTTCACCTTCTTCCTCCAACTTTTTTGCCCTTTGTTCTTCCCTGTTTTTATTCTTGAACAAATCTTTAAACTTCCGGAAATTTTTCCGCCAGACAATACCCACTCCCGTCTGAGTCACCTCACCATCCAACACACTCTCATAATTGGAATGACGGAATACTTTCACATACAAATTCCTTTTTCTGGTCAGCACATATTCGATAGAAATATCATCCACCAAATTATCCTGTAAAGTATTATTACCTTGCCCCTCATTACTGTCAGTAGAAATCCGTCCACCGATTTTCACCCTCACCCTATCATTGAATAATTGCCGGGAAAACTGGTAAGTGACATCCGTCCGGCTTGTATTCTCATCCGTATTATGAGAATCAAACCCAACTGTCAGACCAGCTTTGCGGGTATATTTATTTAATTCATTTTCAACAAAACTATAAATAGCATTATTCGCCAGATTACTGTTTCCGTTTGATTTGACCGCACCCGGTGCTGTATAAGTATTGTAAATCAACAAATTCAACGCCTGCCGGGTACGTTCCTCCGGAGAAAAAGTAGCCAGTTGATTTTGTATCACCATATCATTCGGGGCCGATAAATCAAAAGTAATATCCGGCCGGTTAAGCGTATTCTGTATCCGGATAATGGCTTCAAAAACGACCTGCCGGGCTTGCTCCCCCTCCTCCACATCAGCTTTCACCTGCGACAAAGCGGAAATACTTAAAGCCGGATTCATAACATTTCCGGTCCACTCTACAAAACTGCCATTCCGGATGTTGAATTCTTTTTTTCCCACGATAGGCACATTATATTCCACAGTACCTCCGGTCAGGATATATTTACCGGACAACGTCATTCCGCTCTCCGGATTCATCGCCAGCACCAGATTTCCTCCCCCCTGAATATTGACATGGTTATTACCGTCATCCGACAAATCCACTCCCAGTTTAACCTCATCTCCTATCTCCACCAACATCCGGAAGGAAAAGCTACTGGCATTTACCCGGTTTGTCAGTTCATCTTTCTCGTGAAACGTACTATCACGAAAAGAGACAAACCGGACCAAATCGACGCTTTTATCCACAATTGCCGGATCGGAACTACGCAATGTATAAGTTATATCCGTCTGATTCTGTAAATTCGCATTACCGGAAACACTCAAATTAGAAAACAGGCCGGCAATCCGGGCCCGGATATCCGCATAAGCCTTACCATATATCAGAGAAGTCTCATTTTTTCTGACATTAACCAACTCAAAATTACGTGCATCAACCGAAACATTCATGTTCATTTGGGCAAAAGGCGTCAAAGCCACATACCCGTTCAACACCAGACTACTATTATCAGGTGCAAAAAAACGATATTTACGAAACAAAACACGCCCGTCTTTCACATCTATCCGGGTTGAATCCAAACGGAAGACAGTCCCCAGCATCACCACATCAGCCTTTCCGCCCCGAAAAGCCAGATTTCCATTTATCTGAGGAGCATCTATTGTTCCGCGGAAACGGACATTCCCCGTCAAACCACCTCCTAATCTCATCACACCGGCCGGCACAAAAGCATTCACTATATACAACGGAAAAGAAGGTATGTCCACATCCATCTCTACACTGCGGTCAGCCTCAGAGGTCGAAAACGTACCTTCTGCCAAAGCACGGCGCACACTGTCAATTTTTAATTCAAAACGGACAGCATGATCAGAAAAGCGATTCCCGGCAACATACTTCAAGCCCAAGTCAAGAGTCCCGATTCGCTGCTGCTCATACCCTAACTCTACAATCCGGACATTTCCGTCCACCCCCATTTCCTGAGGCTGGGAATATAACAAAAGAGCAGTATTCAAAACCCCGTTCAACTGAGGCATGAAGGGAACCATCCGGGACAGACCGGCTAAATCCAGCCCGGCCATTTCTACTCGTAAACGCTCATGCTGATTGCCTTCATCTTCCAACGACTGAATATGAACTAATTTATTCTGATAAGCCATATTCAAATTAGCCCGTATCCTGCCGTGTGGTCCAATCACTACCCGGTTATCTGCATTTACAATCCAGCAGCTATACCCCAAAATAGGATTCATCGGAAAAAAACTAACCGCAACCGAAGTATCCCCGATAACTGTATTAATACCCAAATCAAACCCCACTTTCCCCTGCGCATCTTTCTGCTTCAATTCCATCCGGAAATGGTCCTCTTGCATCCTGCCATTTACACTTATATTAAACAGTCCCTTCCAGGCCTCCGATGAACTGCCGGCTGCAAAAGAATACACCAGGCTTTTCCCCGTCTGCCAAGCCCCCAACTGAACAGAATCCAGCCGCACTTCCCCAAAATAAGGCGCATTCGCTATAAAACCAACACGAATACCATTCCGTTTCCGTGAAACCACATCTGCCGTCAATTGCTTAAATCCTATATTCCGGGATTTCAGAAAACGGGTAACTGCATTATTCTGAGCACCGGTAATTTGCAAACTAAAAGGAGGCAAGTCCTCCCGGACCAATTCCATATTGACATTCCTGTCCTTTATCTGTTGCTGAATAACCCTCGCAACTTTTCCACTACTATTCACAAATGCAGATACAGAAGTATCAGTACGAAACTCCAGTTTCAGGTCGCCGGACACCACCTTCAGTTCAGTCTTGTTCACATTACTCATCCCGTCCAGCATTAAATTTCCCAACACATAATTCTTACGGGCATCCGACATTCTCAAACTGTCCAGTCTCAACTGTAACGTATAAGCCTCCTCCTTACCCATCGCCGCCTGAAGCTCAATATCAGTTCCTGCCGTCAAAGGTTCATTAACCAGACGCAACCGCTGAAAATCAGCCTGCCCAAGCTTTCCGTACAAAGAAAACATATATTCCTGTTCTACGGAATCGCCACGGAACACTAAATCTAAAGGTATACCGGTATCCCTGCTGGTAAGAGTACCTTTCAGCCGTGTTCTGTCCAAAGAGGCACTCAAAGTAATATCTTCATAACTATAACCACGGTATTCCAACAACCTGATATGAGCATCCATCTCAGCCTCAGCTTCTTTCCAGGTAAAAGCACGTCCGGAAAAACGGAACGCGGACGACAATACCCCCAAAGAATCATTCGGTAAAAAACGGTCCAAAGGAAATTGATTCACAGTCAATTCTGCATCATATTTCTGTTGCCGGATACCGTAAGATGCATCCAGTGACAAACAACCTTGTCCGGTACATAACCTCAACAATCCTGTCATCGTTCCGCGTTCTGCCTTCAACCGGGCCAACATATCTATACCACGGGGAATTTGCACCACCGAATCCTTCAAAAACACCTGTGCAAAAGTGACATCAGGCATTTCTCCGCGCAAAATGAAAGTCCCCTTCATTTTATCCGGATTCTGAAAAGAAGAAAGACTACCGCTTCCTGTAAACTTAAAACGTCCGGCCATATCCAACATCAACTGTCCTACCTGCAAACGTTTTTCAGTAACAGAAAAAACCGTATTCACATGCAAAACCTCATTCCGGATTCCTTCCGGAATATCAGGATAAAAAGGTAACACGTCCGCAATACCCACTTGTCCGGTCATCCGCACCGAAAGGGGTTCACGCTTCATCAAATGCTGCAGATTTGTATTGGAAAACACTTCCAGCCGAAGCCAGCTATTCAAAGTCCGGATATACCCGCCCTGCAGCCAAGTGCGCGCAGAATCCAATCCGACATCTGCCTGCATTGTCGTCACCGTAATTCCATCCTGTTGTACTGCTTTCAAATCTTTCAGTTGTGCCCTCACAACTGTGCCCTGATTATACACACTATCCAATCGGACACCTATACCCGACAAAACCAATTCGGCAGTTCCCGCAGTCCCATCCTCCATTGAAAAGGCACTATTATCCACTTGTAAACAACCCGCCCTGAGCGTCCAGGGAAGAATTTGTACAGTATCCGGCAATACATTATTTTCCGGTTTACCATCAGCAGCTCCCGCCTTCAAGATATGACAATTCCCTCCCGAAATACAAAGAGAATCAACATCCACAACCTGCCGCTCCAAATTAACCGTCACCTGAACAATATCTCCTTTACGAACCCCTGCGGTCAAAGACGGTAGCCCCTGTGCCGACATTTGATAATCCACCTGCTGCAAATCAATCCGTCCCACTTTAAAAATCCAGTTCAAAGGTTTCGGAGCCACCGTATCAGAAAGGGTTTCCTTTCCTGTCACCAGCAACACCTTGCCACGGTTCAACCCGATAAAATCAACTTCAACCCATTGCTCCTTCAAATCAACATGTTCTGCCTTCAAAACCGCCTCATCCACATCCACTTGTAATTTCATCCCTGAAGAATCATTTACACTCCCAAACTTCACACCTTTCACTGTTAAGTCTTTGACAGACAATTGCCGGCGGAATATTCTTCCCAATCCCACATCCAAATGTAAAGACTTCAAAACCAGCAAAGTATCAGACGGAGAACTCCCCCAATAAACATCCTCAAGCACCAGATCGGCCGGAAATTCCAGCCGGAAACGTTCGATTCCCAATGTTATCCCATAATTTTCAGAGACATAACAAACAACTTTGTTCTTTATAAAATTTTGTACAGGAGGCAAATAGATTAAAAACACAACCAGCAACAGCAATACAAAAATTGCCAGAAAAGTCCTTCCCAGATATTTCAAAAATCTTTTCATGCTGCAGCCTTTCCTTCCGAAAATATAAAAAATATAAGAATTAACGAAAATTACCCGAAAGGTGTTACAAATAACTGCAACAATCCATCTAAACACAACTTTGCTTTTCAGCCTCAGCTATCGCTTCCGGAGTACCCAAATCCATAAAATAACCTTCATAAAAATACATTTTTAAAGCATGGGATTTTGCCTGGGAAAGATACTCATCAATAATGGAAAAAGTGCCCTGGTGAATCATATGTTCTAACAATTCCGGACAAACCACATGAATACCGCAAAAACTATAATTCCGGGCGTTCCCGAAATCTTCATCTACTATCTTACATTCACCCGTCAGACTATTTTCCCACCCTTTCAGAAAACCATCCGGATTAAAGCGCAACCCCCTACCCGGCACAGCAGGTCTGACAACCAATGTAGCATAATTCTGATTCTGCTGATGAAAACGGATGACAGCATTCAAATCAACACCGGAAAAAATATCCACATTATGAATCAATACAGGCTCACCCGGCGTAAACAGCCCTGCCGCTTTCAACAACCCGCCACCCGTATCCAGCAAACATTCCCGTTCGTCTGAAACAACAACCCCTCTGCCCAGGTCAGGCCGGTCATTCAGAAAACTTTCTATCTGTTCTGCAAAATGATGGACATTGACAACAATACGGTCAATGCCAGCTTTACGCATTTTCAAAATCACATGCTCCAGCAAAGGCTTCCCGGCCAATTTCACCATCGCTTTAGGCCGGTCGTCCGTCAAAGGACGCAAACGTGTACCCAACCCTGCGGCAAAAATCATTCCTTCCATAACTTACTCATGTATAAATATTTGTTCGGGATAAACCGGTTCTTCTCTCAGAACCGGACAAACACTTCACTGACTCATGGAAAACACTATACACTAATCATCTTATTCCTGATAGCATACATCACCAGAGCCGCAGTGTTCTTACACCCCGTCTTACTCAAAAGATTAGCCCGGTGCTTATCAACAGTACGCTTACTTATGAAAAGTTTATCTGCAATCTCCTGATTGGAAAGACCCAGGCACACATGATAAAGAATCTCCATTTCCCGTTCAGAAATTTCATTATCCGGAACTTCCGGTTCAGTTTTGTTTCCGGCCCTCATATTACTGAGAATATTCATCAGCAATTCTTCAGAAAAATAATTTTCTCCCTCAGCCACTGTATGAATAGCCGTAATCACCTTTTCTATACCTGAGCTTTTCAGTACAAACCCCTTCACTCCGGCATCTACCATCTTATAATAATACTGCTCATCTCCATACATCGACAAAACAATAATCTTTAATCCGGGTTTCAAACGCAAAGCAGCTTCTGTAGCTTCTATTCCATTCATTTCCGGCATCTCAATATCCATCAAAACAACATCACAATCTGACAAAGAAAGATTTTCCACAAATTCTTTGCCATTGGAAGCCTCATAAATATGCTGAACAAAATCCTGGGTTGACAATAAAAGTTTCAAGCCTTCACGGAATAACTTATGGTCATCAACTATATAAATTTTGAGTTTTTTCAAATACTTGCCATCCATAAAATCATTCTCCTAATTGTAAGTAAACAAAAATATAAATAATGTCAGAAACCTCCAAAAAATCAGACTTTTATATAGGCATTCGCCCTCATTCCTTTTCCGTGCTCACTGGCAATTTCTATGTCACCATTTCCGGATTGCAGACGATAACGCATGTTATTCAGCCCCATCCCATCGTGTCTGGTCATATTTTGCACATCAAAACCTATACCATTATCCGTATATTCCAAATAGAGAACACCTTCCTCCAACTGTATATCAATAGTTACTTTAGAAGCCCCGGCATGCCGCAACGTATTATTAATCAATTCACACACAACCCGGTACAATATAACCTCCGCATTATACCCGAACCTTTCATTCGTCAGATTAGTAGTGAAGCAAACTTTAAAAGCCTCCGTTTGCCTTAACCTTTTGATAAACGCCTCCACCGCATCCCTCAGTCCGAAATTATTCAGAATATGAGGGCTGATAGTAGCCGAAATATCACGAACTCCGGCAATCGCTTCATCTACAGCCTGACATAGATTCAATTTAATTTTATCGTTCATTTCCGGAGCCTTACTGCCATCCAACCCGGATACCAACATTTTTATTACACTCAGCAAAGGTCCTAAGCCATCATGCAGCTCCTTCGCAAAACGTTGACGTTCCTGTTCCTCGGTTCGGATAACCGCTGCCAATACTCTTTTTTCAGCTTCCCGGCGAATCTCATCCACACGGCGCATAAACTGGAAAATTTTCCGGATATAAAACACTCCGGTCAGTAACACCAAAGAAATAATAAAAGCCAGCCAGCGTTGAATAATCTGCATCTCATCCTCCATCTCCGGATAAATAGTCGGCCATAACTCAAAAACCAAAGAAACAGCCATCAGTAAAAAACCAATGGAAATCAAAATCCAGGAAGAATTAAATTTAGTACGTTTAAACAAACTGATTGCAATAGCAGCAGCAGCCAACTGTAAAACCAACGAAATATACTCCAGAATAATTGAAAGCATGAAAATCTACAATTAAAAACTCAAAATAAAATAACCAAAATCTTAGAAAGGGTAACCGATGGCAATATTAAATACGGATTTTTTGAAACCTCCGTTATTATTTAATAAAACAAAACGTTGTCCGGATGGTCGCGCAGGATCATGTAACTTAATCCCCAAATCAAAACGCAACAAAAAGAATGTGACATTCAGCCTTAACCCGGCACCAGTCCCCACAGCAATCTGCCGGTAGAATTCTTTTTGCAACTGGACTCCGGAACGATTTTCATACTTATTGATATTCCAGACATTTCCGGCATCCAAAAACAAAGCCCCTTCCAACAACCAAAATAATTTAAAACGATACTCCACATTGGCTTCCAATTTAAAATCACCCACACTGTTCGGATACTTCCCCTCTTCAGGAGCAGGTGCATACGAACCGGGCCCCAGCGTCCGGGACTGCCATGCCCGGATGTCATTGGCTCCTCCGCAATAATAAGCTTCTTCAAAAGGCAAAGCTTTCATATTCCCGTAAGGATATCCGCATCCCAGAAACAAACGGTATACAACCGAATTAGCCCGGTTCGCATAATGATTAAAACAATACTCCCCGTCCACCTTAACAAACTGAGCATACCGCACTCCAAAAGCTTTATAAAAACGTTCTCCGTCTGTCTCTGAACGACGTTTACCGAACAACCGGTCTACTCCTAACAAAAAATTACCGGAAGTTTCCAGATTACCCCTGAAATAACTGAAACTTTCCGACATATGATTCTCCTGGTCTGTAAATACAGCCGACAAATTCGCAGACAAAATCATATGGTCTGTATAAGCACTCTTGATATACTGATTCTTCAAACCATCAATGAAATTCTGGTCCACAAAAGGCATCAACACATAATTCAAATCAATCAAATCAAAATTATAACGCCACTTATTATCACTCCTCCGCCACAAATAACCAAACCGGGCACTGGCTATCCGCCGGCGGTAGAACCGCGTATGTTCCTGACTATACGACAACGAAATTGATGTTTTAGGTGCAAAATTTCTTCTGAATTCTGCCAACCGGAACACAGGCATCCAAAATTGCGGAGTCACGAATTTCAGCTCCGTACCCACTTCAGTCGTACTAAAAATCTCGTTTTCATTCAATTTCTCCTTCTTTAAAGCACCCCAAACCCTTAAAGTCAGATTCTCCCCCCCATGAAACAAGTTTTTATGATTATAAGAAAAATTACCACCGACACCTATGTTCCCCGAATTATTGGTTCCCTCCAGAAACACATTGTAAGACTGACGCTTCATGGGAGTCAACTGGATTTCACAATCTAAAAGCGGATTTTCCGGGTCGTCCGTATTCTCTTTAAAAACAATATTAATAAATTTAAATAAATTCAGGGCCTGCAAACGGGAATAAGAATTAGCCACTTTTGCTACATTATACTGTTCGCCTTTTACAAACTGTATGGTCTCCAAAATAACCTTAGGTTTGATTTTTATTGTCTCATGATAAATCACCTCATAATCATCGTGCCTAATTTGTTGATAAACGGAATCTCCGCCAGTCATTGCCAGCATAGGATCATAATCCAGATTAACACAAATCTTGTTAATCTTAAATTTCCGGTAAGCCATACTGTCAGGCAAACTATTTACAATTGTCATTGTCAGGTCTGCCTGTCGGGAAGTTCCTGTCTTCAAGGTATCGGCATAATATTGAATCAGACTTTTTGAAAAATTATAAAAACCACTGGCCCGCAACATATTATTCACCCTTTCCCGTTCTGCTTCCAGTACATCAATATCCAAAGGCATACCTCTCCGGATAAGCGTATGAAAAGAATCTCTTTGCACTAATTGCATTACAGGCAAAGTAGCAGGCAATCCATTTACAATCGCACTACTATCCGTCTGATACGAAAAATCCCTGAGCCGGGTCACCGGACCTGTTTCAACCCGGTACTCCACATACGCTTTCTTTTTTTTAAAACATACCGAATCAGTCACTACTGCATCATAATACCCTTTATTATTCAAATACAATTGAAGTTGTGTTATACTTCGGTCGGTCAAAAAGGGACTATAAATCACAGGAGCTTCTCCGATAGAACGCAACCACCTGTTCAAACGCCTGTTTTCATCACTCCCGCTTAAATTATAAAGTGCCAGATGAAAACGCACAACCCCCAAAATCCGGGTGTTCGGCCTTTGCCGGATAATCTTCTTTAACTCCGGGGTGTTGATATTTTTTTCCTCATTCCTGACCTTTACCCGATGCAGCAGATATTCATCTTTTCCCACATAACGAGTGGGAGAACAGGCATAAAAGAAAGAGGAAAGACAAAGAATCAATAGTATCTTATATGAGATATACTTCTTCAATTATCAAAAATGTTACTATTTTTGCACACAATCAGAACTAATCATGCTTAGCAAACAAGTAACAAAAATAATCCAAAACCTTGAAAAAAAGAAATTCAGGGAAAAATATAATCTTTTTAAAATAGAAGGAGACAAATTAGTCGGAGAACTATTGCATTCTTCCTTCAAAATCCATTCTATCCTGGCATTCCCAGAATGGATTGAGCGTAACCGCACCGCATTAACCCACGTAAACACAATAGAAACAAACACGCGGGAAATGGCAGACATCTCCAACTTCCAGTCTATGCCGGAAGTCATCGCCTTGGCGGAAATACCCGAACATCCACTGGACGAAACTGAACTCCGGCAAAATCTATCAATCATCCTGAACGGCATTCAGGACCCCGGAAATCTGGGGACAATTTTAAGAGTTGCAGACTGGTTCGGAATTCGTCATGTATTCTGTGACACTGATTGTGCCGGAGTATTCAATCCCAAATGTGTACAAGCCAGCATGGGTGCCATTTTCCGGGTGAAATCATACTACAAAGATTTGATTTCATTAATCAAAAACACAAAAAGTGAAGATTTTCCTGTTTTTGGCACATTTTTGGATAGTGAAAATATTTATAACAGCCGGCTAAGTCCCCGCGGATTTATTGTCATGGGAAATGAAGGCAAAGGTATCTCTGATGAAATCAGGAAACTGACCGATTACAAACTGACCATACCAAGCTTTGCAAAAAATAAATTTTCAACAGAATCTCTGAATGTAGGAGTTGCCACCGGTATCATTCTTTCAGAATTCAGAAGAAGATAACACAACAAAATCATGTAAAATCAAATAAAGAAAAAATGAAGAAGTTAGCAGTTTTATTATTTGTATGCCTCTGGGGATTCAGCGCAATGGCCGAAATGCCTGTAAATTTAGGTATTCATGGCGGTATTTCCAGCAACCGGATTAAATTCAAAGACCTGCGGAGCGTTCACGGCTCAGAAGCCAATACAGGTTACATGGTCGGCGCATTTATGCGGGCTAATTTCGGACAATTCTATCTGGAACCCGCATTAAATTATTCTCACAAAAAAAGCACCGCCGAAGGAATTAAAACAAGTGCCGATGCCAAAAGAGATAATTTTAACCTGGAAATGAACACTTTCGACATACCCGTTATGATAGGTATACAAGTTCTCGACCTTGCCGTCGTAAAAATACGTACTTTTATAGGCCCCCAACTCTCAGTCGGAAAAATCAAAAATCTGAAAAGACTGGGAGATGTAAGTGCAGATAAAACCAACTGGCGGGGAAAAGTCGGTGTCGGTCTGGACGTCTGGAAATTAACTTTCGACATTGACTATGAAAAAGGATTCCAGAAACTCAGCCACGAACTGAAAGCTCCTCGTTCTTTCAACTTTACCCTGGGACTGAAAATCATCTGATCTACAAACTATTTCATCTATAATGACGGGACTGTCCGAAAGGTTCTTTCGGACAGTCTCATTCATTATTAAATATTTTCCCGAACACTTCTCTGGCAACCGATACAACATCCCCCTGTGAAGTGACAGCATAATCATTCTGCCGGCGTGTCCAAGGCTCTTCCAAAGCAAACCAGTCTATATCCTGAGGTGTTTCACCCGCCAAACGGTTTTGCAACTCTTCAAACCATGTTTTCCAGCGCAGATAATAAAAATCTTTCAACAGCCCGGCCCATTCCCTGTGCGCATAATCGTGCAACCCGCCGCCGTTTGCGGCATTACGGTCGCCCCAAACAGTAATCTGCGTCCGGGCATTCCATTCATACAATTGTTTCTCCTCTGCCCCCGCACCAATTTTCCGGGCTTGTTGCAACCAAGTCCCCACCATAAATTCCGGACGGCAAGACAGCAGACGGTCCTGCAATAAAATCAACTCCAAAAACTTTTCACTCAAACGGGAAAACAACTCTTTATCTTTTGACCGGTAAGCTGCAGTTATTTCTTTTTGCAGTTCATTTCCCCGGTCTGCCACCGCCTGCCGTACTACATCTGTCAAATCATACTCAAAATTATTATTTCCCCGATACCGGTCAGCCACTTGCAACATCAATCCGGCAGCCTTTCGAAATTCAGCAACCGGATAATACATGTTAGAAGAACCCCAGGAAGAAGCACTGTAAATCTCTTCAGCCGGACGGGCACAAAACACAGATTCGGTTGTTCCCTCCTGTATTCTGGGACAATTATACGCTGTTTTTCCCAAAATTTTCCATGCTTCAGACAATTTCGGGTCTTTCCGGCCATAACGGGCAAATACATACCCCTCCAGCCATTCCTCTTTGTCTATCTTTTCCGGACGCCAAGGCAACTCCATGATGAATTCATACATCACCGGATTATTTTCAATCCCTTCCATAGTCATTCCCACTCCTTTTAAAGTACGTCCGTTCGGATGCGTCCGGGCACTATAAAAACTTTCAATAATCCGGTCCATCCGACCGTACATACCCACATTACCCCCGTAATTCAATAACATACAATACAACCACTCATGTTGTTTATATCCCTCTTTCCGAAACCAAGGTGATTCCGGATCTCCCCACATGGGACGATTTTCCGAAGAAAGGTCCAGCACCAGTAAATCCCCGGCTTTCAATCCGTCAATCATGGCAGGACGCGGATTAGCCTGCCAGGCCTGAATTACCCACACCGCCTCGGAATTCGATTTTTTCATAGCCTGCATAATAGCCTGGCCCGTTGCAGCCAAATCAATTCCTTTGGTATTCCCGCCTTCATGAAACGGGTCCACACTGAAAAAACGTGCTTTCCCATACAATTTCCGCATCTCCGCATAATATAAACCGGCAATACGCTCAAAAGCCGGGTCAGTAGGCTGCAAGAACCCCGGACGCCGGAATCCGCACCATGTTCCGGGGTCTGCAACATCCAGCCCCAGTTTTTTTCCGGCATCCGCAGGCACCATTCCGGCATACCCCGGAAATACCGGTTCAATCCCATACTCCCTCATCCGGTTCAATATCTTATGCATCAATTTTTCCTGTTGCTGATACCAACTATCCGGATTAGGTCCGCCCCACCCTTCCAGATTATTCATATACCACCAGGCTAAAAAACCAGGTCCCGCTATAAAACGGTTAATTTCTTCCTTCTCATATCCTAATCTTTTCAGCACATTAAACCACACCGACTCCATACCCGTTACCATCAACGGCATATTCACACCATGCAAAGCCATCCAGTCTATTTCCTTTTCCCAACGCTCCCAATCCCAGAAAGCCATAGAATAAGAATAAGTACAGTAATTAAAATCATAACGATAAGACAAATCTGTCACATGCCTTTCTTTTTGCCCGACAACAGGCAACTGCTCAGGCAATTGGGCTTTCATCTGATTCCAGGAAAGATGAATACCTGCATAATATTTCAGATACCAGTTAATTCCGGCACAAATGTTCACATAATTATTCCCACGAACCACCACTTTATCACCCTTCTGCTCCAATTCAAAAAAGTCTTCAGAAGAATTTACCACCTCAATCTTAAATTTACCGGAAGCACCCTTGTCTATCCGCTCCAGAAGACGAACCACCGGATTTGCCCCGACTTTCAATACAAATCCCAATACAATCAGTAAAACCAATATTCTTTTCATAACTTGCACTTTACACTTTTTATCGCCTGCAAAGAAAGCACTTTTGTTAAATTCTGCAATACATCCCTATACTGAATTTTCACCATAAATTTTTGCAACTTCATCAGACGTAAAAATTAATAATTCCCCCCTACACCACATGACAGACAGAATTTTATCATCGTTTTAAAATTCTCGGATTGGTACTACTGTATATCAACTAATAATAAAATGAACCCTAAAAGACTTTGTCAGCCTTTCAGAGTTCACTTCAAAGCTTATTCCGGCAGCATTGAATGTCTTATCCCGAACTCATACTATATAAAAAATCTGTTTTTATCTTTGAAGTTTATCATACTCTTCATCGGCTATCGGTTCAAGCCATTCGTTGGAAGTATTCTCACCGGGCACCTCAAACGCAAGATGGGCAAACCAACTGTCAGCCGCCGCTCCATGCCAATGCTTTACGCCTGCGGGAACATGAATAACCGTACCGGGCAAAATCTCCTGTGCAGGTTTACCTTCCTCCTGATACCAGCCCCGTCCGGCCACACCGACAAGCATCTGTCCACCACCTTTCGTGGCATTATGAATATGCCAATTGTTACGGCAACGGGGTTCAAACGTCACGTTGGCAAAGGGAAGCTGACTGGTCGAAATCCGGGCAAGGTAGCTATTGCCGGTAAAATACTGCGCATAAGCCGTGTTTGGTTCGCCAATAGGAAAGATCATCCCGCGCTGAAATACAGACTTGTCATCGCTGCCGGTTGTATCTTCCACCCACACATCTTTGGCAAGACGGAATGCCGCCCATGCTTTGGGCCATCCGGCATAGAAACCAATGTGAGTAATAATTTCGGCTATTTCAGTACGGGTGATTCCGTTATTTTTTGCCGATTGGAAATGGAATATCAACGAGCTGTCGGTAATGCCCTGACTGATGAGCGATGTAATCGTCACCAAACTGCGGTCGCGCAGACCTAATTTGTCGGTTCGGCTCCACACCTCTCCGAAAAGAACATCATCGTTGAGTTCCGCAAATTTGGGAGCAAACCCACCCAACTGCTCACGCCCGGCAGTCTGTACAATCTTTTCCTGTGCCATAACATGAAATGTTAAAATACTGAATACTAAAAACAAAAAAACTTTATTCATATTGATTTATTAAAAGTTATTGATTTTCTCCCTCATACTGCATAACAGCAAACCGGATAAAAGCAACATGGTCAAAACAAACCTTGCTATTCAAACCATAACATCATTTTTGATTCTGGCTATAAGGCAAAGTTAAAAAACCCCTATGGAAAAATTGTGACAATATGTGGGATGTTTGTATCCATTTTACCGATTTTAATAAAACATTTTTCGTTCATCCGAACCGAAACCAGAACCGAAACCATTATTTTTGCTTTTGAAAATCAAAGCCATGCAAATTTTATGTGCAAAATATTGAAAGTACGAAACGTAAGTGATTACAGCCGGTATGTCGGAGTTGCAGACCAGCATCCTTTGATCAGCATCATCGACTACACAGAAGTATCTCCCGTTCCCCACAGCCTAAATAATTATGGAGTATACGGCATTTTTTTCCACGACGAAGCAGACATCGCACTGGAATACGGACGCGGGAAATATGATTACAAGAAAAAAACAGTTATCTGCGTAGCTCCTGGCCAGATAGGCGGCAAGGAAGACAACGGCGAACAGATAAATCTGACGGGTTGGGCACTCCTCTTTCATCCCGACTTATTGCATGGAACCCATTTGGAAAAAGCAATCAGAGAGTATTCATTTTTTGATTACCGGGTCAATGAAGCCCTGCATATGACTGACGAAGAACATAGCTTATTCATTTCGTTGATGCGGCAGATTCGCGACGAAATCAAAAAGAAACACGATGCATTCCAAGATGCAATCATTGTAGGATATATCGGATTAATGCTGAATTTTTGCCAACGTTTCTACAACCGCCAATTCATAACCAGAAAACCGGAAAACTCGGATACACTGATGAAATTCGATAGCCTGTTGCGTGATTATTTCGAAAAGAACCGGCAATTGTCGCTTGGCCTGCCCACCGTTCAATATTGTGCCGACAAACTTTGTATGTCATCCAACTACTTCGGCGACCTCATAAAAAAGACAACGGGAGATACTGCAAGAAACTACATCCATCAATATATCATTCAACAGGCAAAAAATAAACTTACAGCCGGAACAGGCATTGCTCAGGTTGCATACAGATTAGGATTTGAATATTCCCAGCACCTCAGCCGTATGTTTAAAAAACAAACAGGAATGACCCCATCGGAATATTGTGCAAGCATTCAGAGACACAAGGGGACAAAACTTTTGTGTCCCGATAAAAAACAATACAATATTTAACCGTGGCAAATTATTACAATACGAAAATAAATTCGTTTTTTTGCCACAAACAAAGAATTAAATCATCATGAATAACATGCTTGCCAATAATCTAAAAAAACTCCGGGAAACAGCATTTTATACTCAAGAACAAGTATCACAGGCCCTTGGAGTAAGCCGTTCCGCTTATAGCAATTACGAATCGGAAGAACGTGAAGTTCCTTACGATATATTGGAAAAAGCGTCAAATCTATTCGGATGTGATATGTATGTGTTATTTGAGAAGAATGCTGATGCAATGATTCTTGCTTCTGCTTTCCGTTTGGATGGCTTGACAGGAGAGGATACTGCCGAAATTATCCGTTTTAAAGATATTGTGAAATCTTATCTAAAGATGGAGGCGATTGAGAGATGATGAAATCTTCCCTTTTAAACTTAATTGAACGTCAGGTATCTGACGTTTCGTCAAAAAATCGGTTTAAGTGATGCGGATGCTGTCAATCTTAAAAGTTTATTACTTAAATTAGGTGTATTGACCATATTCCGTCCACTGTCAGAAAAATTTTCGGGAATGAGTCTGAAAAGCCCCGGAGGAGAAAGATTTATGCTGATTAATTGTAATCAACCCCGGTGTCGTCAACATTTCACGATTACCCACGAGCTATATCATTTGTTTATTGAAAAAAATCCGGTTCCGCATAATTGTGAAACCGAAAAAGGCAAAAGTGAATCAGAACGATGTGCCGATGCGTTTGCCCTCATATTTCTAATGCCTTCTGCAGGAATACTTCAGTTGATACCTGCTGAAGAATTACTATCAGACAAAATATCATTGGCTATTAGCCAATGTATTGAAACGAAGGGAAAATAAAAACAAATAAAATCTATATAAATACTGATTATCAATGTATTATTAAGTAATGATGATTTCTGTTGTATTCCTTAAAAATCTCTATTATTCGACATTTTTGTTACCTAAAACGATACTTGTATCCGGATTATTTGTTATCTTTGTATATGGATATAAATCATTGATAGACAATGGGAAGAAAAAAGAAATCATTAATAGAGAAATCTCCGTTCAAGTTACGTCACCGCAAACTGGCGGACGGACGTTTATCCCTGTTTCTTGACCGTAGCGTAGACGGCGGGCATGAGTATGAGTTTCTGCAACTCTACCTCATGCCGGAAACATCTGCCAAAGCAAGACGGCAAAACGCGCAGACACTCCGCAAGGCGGAAGATATTCAGCGAGAACGGACAGAAGCCCTGCTCAATGCGAAGGTGGAAACAGTACCGGAAAGCAAATCTTCCGATATGCTGCTGTCCGACTGGATGGCCATTGTCCGCAAGAACCACGAATACCGGGGAGCACGCGACCTGAACGGAATTGACAACGCCCGCAAGAACCTGCTGAAATTCCGTGCAGATGTCAGGCTCCGTGATGTGGACAGACAATTCTACCTTGATTATATCGACTGGCTTCGCTCTTCCTGCAAGACCGCATGGGGAAAACAGGTTACTCCCAAGACGGCTCATTCTTATTATACCACTTTGCGTACCGCTTTGAACGAGGCTGTGCGTGAAAGACTGATTGAATCAAATCCTTGGTACAAACTGGAGATGACCGAGAAAATCAAAGTTCCCGAAAGCAAACGGGATTTTCTGACCATCGAGGAGATAAAGAAAATGATAGCCACGCCATTCTTTAACGAGCAGGTACGGCAGGCATACCTGTTTTCCTGTTTTTGTGGACTTCGTATCAGTGACATACGAAAATTGCGCTGGCGTGACATTTCCATATCAGGCGGGCAATGGCTCGTGTCTGTAGTAATGACAAAGACCACGAATCCCGTTTATATCCCCCTTTCGTCCCAAGCGGTAAAATGGTTGCCGGAACATAATGGCTGTACGCCGGATGATCTTGTCTTTGGAGGGCTGCCCAATACAAGCAACCTTTGTGTCAGTCTCAAGAACTGGGCTGATAAGGCAGGCGTAAAGAAGAACGTGACATTCCATACTGCAAGGCATTCATGCGCGGTGCTGCTGCTGACGCTCGGAGCGGACATCTATACCGTTTCCAAAATCCTCGGTCACCGTTCCGTGCGTGCCACACAGGTTTATGCAAAAATAGTAGACAAGAAAAAGGACGATGCAATCGCCTTGGTTGACGACGCATTCTAAATACATTATTATATATGGCAACAACAAGAAAATCAACCAGACTCAAGGAATCGGTAAAGGTGCGCACGAAGAAGCTCGCCGACGGTTCGGAATCCTATTATCTCGACATCTATGTTGACGGAAAACGCAGTTACGAGTTCTTGAAACTATACCTGTTGCCCGAAATCAATCCTATGGTCAAGGAGCAGAACCGGGCCACAAAAGCGGCGGTAGAAGCCATCAAATCAAAACGCATCATCGAACTGACCCACTCGAAGGCCGGACTGAAAAAGACATCCGTCCGTTCCAAAATGCTGCTGGACGACTGGATGGAAACCTATCTTGCCGAACAGGAACGAAAAGGCGCGAGAGGACTGAAACTGTTACGGACAGTCTGCCGGTTGCTTCCCCTTTACAAGAAAAAGGTGAGGATGAGAGAGATTGACAAGGACTGGTGTCTGGGTTTCATCGACTGGATTCAGCACACCTACAAGACCCGGTGGGACAAGCCGCTTTCCCCAAAAAGCGCAGCGGACTACGTGGGCTATTTTTCCACGGCACTCAACGCCGCCGTCCGTGCCGAGGTTATCCCGGAAAATCCTATCATGACACTGGCCCCCACGGAGCGTATCAAGGTGCCGGAATCCAAACGTGAATACCTGACCATTGATGAGATTAAAATTCTGATCGACACGGAATGCCCCCGCGAAGACGTGAAACGTGCCTACCTTTTCGCCTGTTACTGCGGTTTGAGGTTGAGCGATGTCTATGCCTTACGATGGAAAGATATTGTTCAGGACGGGGAACAATACCGGATGTCAACCGTGATGCAAAAAACTACCACACCGATTTACTTGCCTCTTTCCCGCCATGCCGTCCGTTGGCTGCCTGAAAGGAACGGTGCGGAAGACGGGCTGCATGTCTTTGCCGGACTCCCGGCAGAACCCAATATCAATAAGGTATTGGCTAAATGGATGGCAACGGCAGGAATCAATAAAAAAATCACCTATCACGTGGCCCGCCACACGTTCGCTACGATGATGCTTACCCTCGGTGCGGATCTTTATACCACGAGCAAACTGCTCGGCCATGCCAACGTGAAGACCACGCAGATATACGCGAAAATCGTTGACAGCAAGAAGACGGAAGCCGTCAATCTGGTAGATAAGGTGTTTGATTAGTAAAGCATTTTGAGAATCATGCTATTTTTAAGGATATTAATATTGAGATTCACTTCTACCACGCAAGCATTTTGAGATTTGTGTAATTTTTCAATGAAAACATTTTGAGATATGTGCGGATTCTCTTATCTTTGTCCCATATTGATAACTGTGCAGATATATGATATTCAAAAGGAAAATATATAATGAGCTTCTGCAATGGAAGCGGACGGATGAAGGCAGGACTGCCCTATTGATACAGGGTGCGAGACGTGTCGGGAAATCCACCATCGCTGAAGAGTTTGCAACTAACGAATACGAAACCCATATACTGGTGGATTTTGCCGCATGTTCGACAGAAATTCGGGATTTGTTCAATGACGTGTCCGACCTTAACCGAATTTTCATGCGCCTGCAACTGGAATACGCTGTCGAGTTGAAGGAACGGAAGTCTGTCATCATCTTTGATGAAGTCCAGCTTGCACCCAAAGCGAGGCAGGCGATCAAGTATCTTGTGAAAGACGGAAGGTATGATTACATAGAGACCGGCTCGTTGATTTCAATCCGAAAGAATGTCAAGGACATCCTGATTCCAAGCGAGGAGGTCAAACTCCACATGTTTCCCATGGATTATGAGGAGTTCAGGTGGGCACTGGGAGATACGGCCACTATCAGGCTGCTCCAAGGCTGTTTCCACGACAAAACATCCTTGGGAGATGCTACGAACCGCAAACTGATGCGTGATTTCCGGTTGTATATGCTTGTCGGTGGCATGCCGCAGGCCGTGGCAGCTTATCTTGAAACCAACAATCTGGAAAAAGTAGACAGTGTGAAGCGCTCCATAATAACCTTGTATGAGGATGACTTCAACAAAATCGACCCGACGGGAAACGCTTCCAAGATATTCCGCCAGATTCCGGCCCAGTTAACGGGCAATGCCAACAGGTATTTGGCATGGAGCGCAACGGATGGCACGCGTAATTCCGCACTGGCAGAGATACTTTCCGAAATCAGGGAATCGATGGTGGTCAACATGGCTTACCATGCCAATGACCCGAGTGCGGGAATGGCATTGCACCAAGACCCCAACAAATACAAGATGTTTGCAGGCGATACGGGGCTGTTCGTCACTCTCGCATTCTGGGACAGCAAGTTTACCGACAACACAATATACCATAAGCTGCTTGCTGACAAGTTGAGCACAGACCTCGGGTATGTCTATGAGAATGTTGTCGCACAGATGCTAAAGGCTTCCGGGCACGAATTGTACTATTATACTTTTCCCACCGGCAGCGGCAAGCATAACTATGAGGTGGACTTTCTGATTGCGGATGGTGACAAAGTAAGCCCCGTCGAAGTCAAGTCATCCGGTTATAAGGCGCATACATCGCTGGATGCCTTTTGCGGCAAGTTCTCTTCCCGGATAAGGAACAAATATCTGGTTTACACGAAAGATATGCGCAAGGACGGCGATGTCTTGTATCTTCCCGTATATATGACAATGTTTCTATGATTATGGACGGTATGCTATCGAATATCTCCCAACGGTTGCACGAAGTGAACACACTTCTTGCCACTTACGGACAAGGTGTCTTGTCTTTTGAACAGGTCTTGCCTCCGTCCCTGTTCTATCAGGATTTCAACGACACGAACCTTCTTGTCAAGGAGGCTGCCTGTCTGGTAAAGGAGACCCCCGGACAACTTCTGGACTTTTCCTCTTCCCTTCTTTCGGAAACGAACAAATACCTTTCACTTAACAGGACACCGTTGCAGGCGGCGGACTTTGAAACCCTTTTCAGGGAACACCTCAAACCGCTTGAATTTCGGTACGAGGGAGTGAAAGCAACCGCCACAAAATTATGGAGCGAATACTCGGCGATGAGCAGCCGGTTGGATTTCCTGCCTCTGGATTCGGAAGAATACAGGTCGCTTGATGCGGAATGCAGCACGGCAAAGGCGAAGTATGACGAGGCCCACGCTCAAGCGAACCTGTTATATAAAGAATGGGTGCAGGAGCGTGACCGGAATTTCTGTGTCTGGAGTTTCAAACCGGTGTTCCTCGACGTGCTGGTGGAGCGTCTGCAGGGAATCGCCGGAAGCATCATCTCCGACATCAGACGCATGAAGGAGGGGAAGCCATGAACCGTGCAAGCCTGCTGCAAGAGACCGCCGCATGGATGGACACCGTTGACCTCGCCCTGTGCCTGTTCATCTACGAGGTGTGCAACGACTACCAGTTCGAGTACCTGTCGGGCAGCGACTTCGTGAACTTCCTGAACCTGAAACCCACCGGACGGGCGGTCATCGTGCGCCCGAAAGAGAACCTTCGCGTCTGTTACATGGTGTTTTCCATCGCCCGTGCCATCAGGCCGCGCGAGCGCGGGAAACTCTGGTCGGAAGAGTTCCTGAAACGCTGCGGCATATCCAAGTCCTACTACGACAAGCACCGTAGCGACGTTTGCAACAAAGGTGCTACAAAAGAGAACCAAGATTTCCGCAAATCCATCGACAAGGCCGTTGAAAACGCAAGACGGCTGAAAGGCACCCCATAACCGCCCGCCGTTTCCCCATTCAGCCCGGTATCTCCCCATTATAGCCATGCGCTATACCGTTCATACACAACGGTATGGCGCATTTTCTTTTTATATACTTTCCCCATTCGTCCCCCATTGGCCCACCTTGGGGCAAACTTAACTTTGCATCGGAAACAGAAGAAAGGAAAAGTCTGAAAAACAGCAGATTCCGATTTTAAGAAAGTACAAGTAACAATAAAAATGAACGTATATGGAAAGTGAACGCAATTTAATGACCACCACGGAAGCGGCCCGCTACCTCGGACTGAAGCCCAGCTATCTCTACAAGATGATGATGCGCCGCGCAATCCCTTACTACAAGCCGGGCGGCAAGCTGTGCTTCTTCGCCAAGGAAGACCTCGACGCATGGCTGAAACGGGTACGGGTGAAGTCGCAGGCCGAGATTGACAGCGAGGCATCCCGCTATCTGGTGGCACGTGAGAAAGACAAATGATTCATCAACCTTTTTTAGAACAATGCAGTCATGGACAATTCAAAGAACATGGAACCGGGTATCAGGAATACCGCGGTTCAGGATTCCCCGAACAAGGAACAGAGAAAGAAAGAGGGCAGACCCGCAATCAGCGCGAAGGCGCAGACCATTCTGGACTTCCTTCGCGGCTGTACCCCCTACGAGGCAGATTCCATACGGGTAATGGTCGGCTACGGAACGGGCAATGGCGATACCGCAACGATTGAGGCGACAGACATGCTGGCCGTCAACCGCTTTCTCAACCACGGGCTTACCAAGGAAAACGGGACAGATGGCGAGGCCGTGATGAAACACCGTCAGGAACGCGCGCAAAAACTGATGGAAGCCGTCAAGGATTTTGTCGACATCGGCCAGCTCTGCCGCGTCAGCGTCGCGCTGATGAAAATCTCTTCCGACTTCAAGGCGGTGGAGGACGCACGGGGGCACCTGCAATCCCAACCCGCCGCCAACGTGAACCGGAACTGATGTCAAACCGGAACGGGGTATCGGACGGGCAAGGAAACTTCCACGCACGACATCTTGTCGAAACTGTTGCAGGCTGTTCCGGTACTCCATTCCCTTATTTTTACTGAATTATGCAAGAAAACAAAAGGAACAAGGAAACATCCCTTTTCAAGAAGCCGCAGGGATTCCGTACAATCCGCATCCGTCTTACTGCGGAGGCAATCGAATGGCTCGGAAGGACAACGAAAGATGACGACGGCAATACAATCGGCAACCACACTCTTTTTTATGACCTGCTCTCACGGATGCGACTGTCACCCGGCAGGGGTGATTCATTCCGCAGGCCGCAGGAATTGCAGCCCGGACAGTTCCAGTTCTCGGAAACCAGACTCGCGGAGGAATGGAACATAGGGAGAAAAAGAATCCGCAATCTCCTTGCAACGATGGAAAGGCTGGGCATGATAGCGGTGGAGGCTTCCAAAACCGCTTCCGTCGCTTCCATGACCTGTATCGAGGAATGGACGGACTTTCAGAACCGCCGCATCATAAACCTTTGCAATCCCGCCCTGAATGGCATTTGAACGGCCTTTGAATGGCATTTTATCCGGCAGCGGAGGCACGCCGCAGGAGAACTGAAAACGTCTTTCAGTTTCGAGATATGCCAAGGTATCACCTCCCTTCGGTCAGTCATCCCTTGGCGCTCTCGCGGCTCACTGGCAGTTCGCCGGTGGCGGCACTCGCAAGCTCGCACCGCTTAATCCTTATAAAATAACAGTTATGACAGAAGACAACAAGCAAGACATAGAATTTCCGTCCGGCGGCAGCCGTACCGAATACATCGGTGCCAAAGTCACCGCGGAACAGAAACAGTACATCCGCCGCCTTGCCGCCGAGTGCGGCATGACCGTCAGCAGCTACGTGCTGGCAAGGGCTTTCAATTACAGACCGAAAGCGAGGCTGACGGCAAGGCAGGAGGCGGTCATGGAGACCCTTATAGGATGCCGCAGCGACCTCGTGAACTACACGTCCGCGCTCCGTGGCATGAACCCCGAAAAGCGCAGACAGATGTTTAACAGTTACCCTTTCATGCTCGAATGGCTCAAGGAACTCGGCAGGCTGGCCGAGCGTGTCACGGACGTGCTCGACAAGGTACGGTTTTCCAACCGCCTGCCCGACGGGACAAGGAACGGTGAAGACGGGGAGGGCGAGCCATGATAGGGAAAGCGAAATCCATCTCCCACGGGATAAATGACATCAGGTACATCACGGGAGAATCGAGGAACAAGAAACATCCCGAACGCATCTTCCACGTGGGGGACACCCTGCTGACGCCCGGTCTGGATGCCACGGGTATATGGGATTCCATGCGGCTGACGCTGGAGAAGTCCAAACGGGTCAGAAATTCCGTCATCCGAATCGAGGTCAGCCCCGCGCCGGAACACACCAAAGACTTTACCATTGACGACTGGCAAAGGTTGTGGGACGACTTCACGGATGAGTTCGACAACATCGAACTGCTTGACAAGAACGGCAAGACCTATTCCCCGAAAACCGACCTCAAAGGCAGCAAGGGCACGGTGTGGCTGCATCTGGAATCCAAGAGCGGCATTCCCCACCTTCACGGCGCGTTCTGCCGTATTGATGAACAGGGAAATATCAACAACGACCACGACATACACCTGCGGGCACAGCGGGCAGCCGAGCGTGTGGCCTTGAAACGGGGCTGGACGACTGCCGCCGAAGTACGTGAGACGAACATCGGGCAGGTGAACCGGGACTGCATGGAAACCCTGCAATCCATGAAAAGCTGGTCATGGGACGAGTACGTGGCCAGACTCCGGAGCAAGGAATATGAGTTTTGGGAGCTGCGCGACAACAAGAAGATATTGCGCGGTTACGTGCTGAAGAAAGGCAACGCTAGATACAAGGCTTCCGAACTCGGCAGGGGGCGCAACCTCATGGCGACCAAGCTCGAAAGCACGTGGAAAAAACTGCACGCGGCTCCCAAGGCAAGGACTGTTTCGACACAGCCCGCCGCAAGGAAACCGGTACCGGCTACACCTCGGACAATTCCGGTTCACGCGCAAGGAACGGCACCGGTTCCGCAATACACCGGCTATCGTCCCGGCACCAGCCCGTACCATATCGACATTGACGGGGAAAGCCGCAGGTTCTTCATTCCCGATGAAGCGTTGGACGTATTCAATGACGAGTTCGACTACCGGGAGACAGCCAACAGCCGTGACCTCACGGACATGGCGGCGGCACTTTTCGTCGGGATGCTCGATACTCCGGCGGTTCCTTCGGGAGGTGGCGGGGGCGGTGATTCCAACGACCTGCCTTGGGGAAGACGCGAGGACGAGGACGAACGGGAATGGGCACGCCGGTGCGCCCGTGAAGCGGAAAGGGTGATCGGAAAGAAACCGAGGACAGGACGAAAAAGATAACAGCCTATGAATAAAAAATTCGATTTCTCGGAAATAGACGGGGTACTTCCGGCTGCCGAAAAGATGCAGGAAAGAGACCGCATGACCGACGCGCTGGAAAACAATTATGAAGCCGTCCGCATTCTTAGTGCCAACGTGGAAAAGCTTGAAAACAGACTTTCGGAAGCCCTGCCCAAAATGGACGGGGCTGTTTCTTCCCTGCGTGGGGCGAGCACGGTCACAGTCGGCGAGGAAGCGAGAAAGACGCTTGAACAGGAGGGAGAGAAAATCTGCCGGAAGATGGCTGACAGGATGGAACGGGAGTGCGCAAGGCTGGCCGGACGCCTCGCGACGAATGACCGTGTGCTTATCTCCGCAACCGCTTTCTGGTGCATGATATTAACAGTCATTATTCTGTCTGCTTTTTTTGCTTGCATAATTGCAGCTAACAGTTATCTATTCCAGAACGCATTGTTATGGAAAATAGCAAGTTGTTTTGTTGGTTTATGGATATTGTGTATGATAATTACCGTCTTCATTTGTCGTAAACTTGAATGCTCTAATTAAAACAACACACTTGTCATGCTTTGTGTGTTTTATTATAAATATTATGAATTATTTGGAATTGAGATGTAATATAGATAATTTTGCAGTCAGGAAATGGTTTCGGGAGGTTTACCACCTTCCGGATGAAAAGGGAATCCGGTGAAAATCCGGGACAGTACCCGCTGCTGTGAGTCCACAAAAACGGACATCGAACTTTTGCCACTGGTGTAATACTGGGAAGGCACGATGACCGGGACGAGTCAGAAGACCTGCCATGACCGGAATGAGATTTACACCTGCGGGATATACAGGTCGTAACCAAATAAGGAATAGCTCATCGGCCATTCAATATTTGAAGACAGACATATTCCCGTTCGTGTAAGTCCTCACGAACGGGATTTTTTGTGTTTGTTAATAATATGTTTTACATTAAAATGAGTGACCTATGAAAAGAAAATTACACTTTCTGGCGGGTGCTTTCTTATTGACGGCAACTGCCCTGTTTACCGGCTGTAGCTCGGACGATGACTTTTTGATGGAACCGGTTGATTCCGGAACTTTGCAAACCCGAGCTGTAACGAATCCGGACGGAACCTTGACTATCACTTTCGACGATTTCGATTCCGGCATGTTGGCAGGACCTACCTCGGCAGGAGAAAACCTCTATTCATACCAAGGCTATCCTCAAGTAACTACCATTTACGACAATACTCCGGAAGAATATCTCTTCCTTTCAATGTTTAATACAGTAGGTGGAAGCACAGAGTATTCCAGCGGCGGCATCGCACTTTCCAACTGGAACATCCGCTCCAATCAGTCGGGGAATACCGGCGACTGGTGGTATTCCTATCTGAACCAGTGTTCTGTCTATAACACTGCGGTGGAAGCGGAAGGACAGGATAAGGAAGCCGGGCACAGCGGGTCCAACTTCGGTGTCGTTTACGGATATGTGGATGATTACAATCAGTCATGGATGGCTAAACCAGAATTTTATTTCAATGTTCCCCGGAAGTTGGTCGGTCTGTGGATATGCAACTCCTCATATACTTATGGTGTCATCACTTATGGCAATCAGTTCGGCTCTACGGGAGTTGCGACTCCATTGAAAGAGATGAAAGGATATTTCCAAGTGAATCTGGAATGTTACGATATAAATGGCAGCTTAATCCGCACTTACACACGCCTTTTGGCTGATTATCGTGACGGTCACCAACAGGTTGACCCTATCACGACATGGGATTATTGGGAAATCAATGCCGAAGGGGTGCAAAGTGTGAAATTCAATTTCAAGGGTTCGGATTCGGGAGCATACGGTTTGAATACTCCGGCTTATATCTGTATCGATGATATCACCATACAATAAAAGGAATACAGGGATATCCCTTCTGTCGGAGGTATCTCTGTTCTTTTTCTAAAATCCACACATCATGCATCGTTTTTACTATTTTATTATTTCGACCTGTATGCTGTTCTCCTCCTGCAACAAGGATGAAGTCATTACCGAAGAAGTAGGAGGACAGCCTATAATAGAACTTGACAGCGAAACCGGTATTTACACGGTCAAGGTCGGTCACGAATTGACTATCGCCCCGACATACCAGAATGTTGAAGATGCTCTTTTTGCTTGGACGATAGACGGTACGCTGGTTTCTTCAGGTCCGTCTCTTCAACGTACATGGAATGAATGCGGGGATTTTTACGTCAAACTAAGAGTAGACAATGCGGAAGGCTATGCCGAAGAGGAACTGAAAGTAGAAGTGAAAGAACTCACCCCTCCGGTCATTTCACTGGCACTACCTTCGCAAGGGCTAAAAGTCGTCCGGAATACCGATTACACATTTACTCCCGATATTCAGCATTCGGATGTAGAAGGTTTCAAAATCGAATGGGTACGGGAAGGAAAAATCGTTTCCTCCGAGAATACTTATACTTTCAATGAAAAAGAACTCGGTGTTTATACGGTGACAATCAACGCTTCCAATATAGATGGGACAACAACGAAGGACATCAGCGTAGAGGTCGTGGAAACGATGCCCTACGTTGTCAAATTCCAGACCCCATCTTACCGGCAAACATCCACGGACAGGTACACTTTCGCCGACCGACCTGTTTTCCTGCGCCCGTTGTTGGAGTATTTCGACAATCCCCGTTTTGAGTGGAGTGTGGACGGTCAGGTCATGGAAGGGGAAGTGGAACGCATGTTCAAGTTCACGCCGTCCGCACCCGGAGAATACACCGTCTCCTGTACTGTGTCGGAAGACGCACCGACGGAAAAAATAAGCAGGAATATCGACAAAGGAAAAACGGCTGTCACCGCCACCGTAAAAGTCGTTTGTGTGGACAAAAAGGAACAGGATGGATTCCGGGCTTCGGGAAGTTCCAAGCTCTGGAATAAAGTCTATGAATATACCCCGGCTCCCGGCCAATTTATCAACGAGACGAGCACGATAGGCGGTATGACCGGCAACGAAACATTCCCTGAAGCGGCAGTCGCATGGGCAACACAGCGTTTGAAAGACAAACTGCACGTCTCTTTGGGTTCTTTCGGCGGTTATATCATCGTCGGCTTCGACCACAGTATCCCCAATTCGGGCAACCAGTATGATTTCTGTATTCAAGGGAATGCTTTCGACGGCAGTTCCGAGCCGGGTATCGTATGGGTCATGCAGGATATAAACGGAAACGGATTGCCGGACGACGAATGGTACGAACTGAAAGGTTCTGAAGCAGGCAAGAAAGAAACAATACGAAACTTTGAAGTGACCTATTACCGTCCGGAAGGTAAAAAAATGGATGTCCAATGGATCAGTTCTGACGGAAGAAACGGCTGGGTAGACTATCTGTCCGCTTATCATACGCAGGACTATTATTATCCGGCTTGGATAACGGAAAACAGTTATACCCTGACCGGTACTTGCTTGGCTTCTCGCAACATCCAAGATTCACAAACCGGTTATTGGGACAATCAGGCTTATGACTGGGGATATGTGGACAACTTCGGAAACGACCAGATAGAAGGCGGCAGTACGGTGGATGGAAGCGGTCAAAGGAACGGTTTCAAAATTTCCAATGCCATCCATGCCGACGGCACGGAAGCCAATCTGCAATATATCGACTTTATCAAAGTACAATGCGGCGTTTTGGCCAAAAGCGGCTGGCTGGGCGAAGTTTCAACAGAAGTATTTTCTTTTGAAGATCTAACCAAATAATAAAAATTACAAGTATGAAAATTTATTTTCTTCCCATGCTCCTATCCTTGTTCTTTTTGGGAGCGTGTGACAAAAACGATGAAATTATACCTGAAGATGCAGATGAAAATTTCATCACGTCGGTCGTGATGACCGTGGACGGAAAATCGTACACGGCCGACATTGCGGACAATACAATAACAATAATCGTTCCCTATACAATATCGCTGAACAATGCCGAAGTGGAATTCAAGTACACAACTTCTGCAACAATCATACCTGATCCTGAAACGGTAACGGACTGGGATAACGAA
>CAJTPD010000010.1 GCA_910578105.1 uncultured Odoribacter sp.
CAAGTATTTCCTTTTGGTATTCGGTTTTCTTGTCAAGGATAATCTTGTTTATGAGGTCTTTATTAGGACATTTCGGTTTAGGTTCATTCTTGGTAAAGTCCCAAAGTTGGGGAGGAATCGACAATCCGATACTAATGTACTTCTTTTTGCCGTCTTTGGATATTCGGAGCATTAATGGGTGTTCACCATTGGATAATGTTTTTGATTTGTAACAAACCACTGAAATCGAGGCATTCATGGCTAATTTCCGGTTTAACTCTCGGTTTAACTCGACCGTCAAAAACCACGAAAAAACAGGAAAAGAAAAAAGGTAGCTACTTTCGTAACTACCTCATTCAGAGAGCGGAAAACGGGACTCAAACCCGCGACCCCCAGCTTGGAAGGCTAGTGCTCTATCGACTGAGCTATTTCCGCAAAATAGTGGGCAGTGATGGATTCGAACCACCGAAGGCTAAGCCAGCTGAGTTACAGTCAGCCCCATTTGGCCACTCTGGTAACTGCCCATATTGAAGAACTCTTTTGCTCTTTGCGGGTACAAATATAGAGCTTTTTTAGTTGAATACAAAATTTCCAAAGAAAAAGTTTAATCAAACCAGAAAAGAATCAAAAAAAGCCGCCCTGTAAAGGACGGCCTTTTATAAATCAGCAAAAAGAATTACTTGCCGTATTCCATGGCAGCCAGACGTTTATAGCCATTCAGCTTCCATTTTGCATCATTTTCAGTTTCCTGGAACAGGCGTTCAGCATCCTCCGGAGCAGCTTTCATCAAAGAATTGAAACGCACTTCACCCATCAGGAACTCACGGAATTTAGAATAATCCGGATCTTTGGAATCCAATTGGAACGGGTTCTTGCCTTCTGTCTCCAGCATCGGGTTATAGCGATACAACTGCCAATATCCGCATTCAACGGCCTTTTTCTCTTCCTGCTGTGATTTACCCATACTGGACTTCAAACCATGATTGATACATGGTGCATAAGCGATAATCAAAGAAGGTCCGGGATAAGCCTCAGCTTCTTTAATAGCCTTCATATACTGAGCCTGATTTGCACCCATTGCAACCTGAGCTACATATACATAGCCATAAGACATAGCCATCATTCCCAAATCTTTTTTGCGGATACGCTTACCACTGGCTGCAAATTTAGCAACAGCACCTGCGGGAGTCGATTTAGATGATTGACCTCCTGTATTTGAATACACTTCTGTATCTACAACCAGAATATTCACATCCTGTCCGCTTGCCAAAACATGGTCTACACCACCATAACCGATATCATAAGCCCAACCGTCACCACCAAAAATCCACTGAGATTTTTTAGTAAAATAATTCTTTAAAGTCAGGATTTCTTTTGCTACAGGGATTGCTTCTTTCTCCAGAGCAATTGTCAAAGCATCGCTTACAGCTAATGTCTTATCACCATCGGTATAAGCTTCCAGCCAGGCATTAATTGCAACCTGTGTATCAGCAGTAAAAGAACTCATATTTTCTTCCAACAATCTTTTCGCTCTTTCTCTCAGGCGATTAGCACCTTCTGCCATCCCGAAACCAAATTCAGCATTATCTTCGAATAAAGAATTAGCCCAGGCTGGTCCGCGCCCGCTTTCATAATTTGTACAATACGGAGTGGAAGGAGCAGAACCACCATAGATAGAAGAACATCCGGTTGCATTAGCTACCATCATTCTTTCTCCGAACAATTGAGAAATTAATTTGATATACGGAGTTTCACCACAACCTGCACAGGCTCCGGAGAACTCAAACAACGGCTGAGTGAACTGCGAGTTTTTCACATTATTGGGTTCAACCACTTTCTTGTATCCCACTTTTCTATCCATATATTCCCAACGGTTTTCTTCATCCAATTGAGATTCCAAAGGTTTCATTACCAAAGCTTTGGTCTTAGCCGGACAAACGTCAGCACAGTTTCCGCAACCGGTACAGTCAAGCGGAGAAACCTGAATACGGAATTTATATCCTGCCAATTCTTTACCAATGGCCGGCTTGGCCTGAGTCCCGGCAGGAGCAGCAGCCACCTCTTCTTCAGTCATCAAGAACGGACGGATAGCAGCGTGAGGACAAACATAAGCACACTGGTTACACTGAATACAATTTTCTACCTGCCATTCCGGTACATTCACAGCAATACCCCGTTTTTCAAACTTGGCAGTCCCGGATGGGAAAGTTCCGTCTTCATATCCGTTAAATGCACTTACAGGCAAATTGTCGCCCTTCTGAGCATTCATCACATCAACGATATTACGAATAAATGCCGGACGGTTTTCATCGTGTTTAACTTCATCTTCCGGCAGATTTTTCCATTCAGCCGGAACAGTTACCTTAATCAGATTACCTTCTTTACCACCTGCATCAACAGCAGCGTAGTTCATATTCACTACAGCTTCACCCTTCTTTCCGTAAGATTTGTCAATAGCATGTTTCATTTCTGCCACAGCCAACTCATAGGGAATAACGTTAGTTATCTTAAAGAATGCACTCTGCATAATGGTATTGGTACGGTTACCCAATCCCAGTTCCTGACCAATTTTAGTACCATTGATGATATAGAAATTGATTTCATTCTCCGCCAGGTACTTCTTCATATGATTGGGCAAGTGTTTTTTAGTTTCTTCCTCATCCCAGATTGAATTCAACAAAAATGAACCGCCTCTTTGCAGCCCCTTCAGTACATCATACATATGAATATAAGCCGGAACGTGGCAAGCAACAAAGTCAGGAGTAGTAATCAAATAAGTAGAACGGATTTCACAATCCCCGAAACGCAGGTGGGAAGCTGTGAAACCTCCTGATTTTTTAGAATCGTAAGCAAAATAGGCCTGACAATATTTATTTGTAGCTCCTCCGATAATTTTGATAGAGTTTTTATTCGCACCAACAGTACCATCCGAACCAAGACCATAGAATTTAGCTTCGTAAGTACCAGCCGGAGTCACTTTCACATCAGCCTCAGCAGGTAATGAACGGAAAGTAACGTCGTCGACAATACCAATAGTAAATTGATTTTTCGGTTCATTACGCTCCATATTTTTGTAAACAGCAATAATCTGAGCCGGAGTTACATCTTTGGAACCCATGCCATAACGGCCGCCAACAATGACAGGAGCATTTTCTCTTCCGTAGAAAATTTCTTTTACATCCAAATACAAAGGATCTCCGTTAGCCCCTGGTTCTTTAGTACGGTCTAATACAGTAATCCGTTTTACAGTTGACGGAACAGCTTCCAGGAAATATTTAGCAGAGAACGGACGGTACAGATGCACTGCCACCATACCTACTTTCTCTCCATTTGCATTTTTAAAGTCAATTACCTCACGGATAGTTTCGGTTACGGACCCCATAGCGATAATGATATGTTCAGCATCCGGAGCTCCGTAATAATCAAACGGACGATAGGTACGACCGGTAATTTCGCTGATTTTAGCCATATACCCAGCAACAATATCAGGTACTGCATCCATAAATTTATTGGAAGCTTCACGTCCCTGGAAATAGATATCCGGATTCTGAGCGGTACCCCGGGTCACAGGAGCTTCAGAAGTCAAAGCACGGTTACGGAAAGCCTGCAAAGCATCCATATCCACCAATCCTTTGACATCTTCCATTTGCAATTCTTCTATTTTCTGAATCTCATGAGAAGTACGGAAACCATCAAAGAAATTGACAAACGGAACCCGTGATTTGATTGCCGTCAGGTGGGATACTGCAGAAAGGTCCATCACCTCTTGTACAGAACCGGAAGCCAACATGGCAAAACCGGTTTGACGTGCAGAATAAATGTCGGCATGGTCCCCGAAAATATTCAAAGCATGAGCAGCCAACGCACGTGCACTTACATGAAATACACAAGGCAACAATTCACCGGCAATCTTATACATATTCGGAATCATCAGCAATAATCCCTGTGAAGCGGTATAGGTAGTGGTCAGTGCTCCGGCCTGCAAAGAACCATGTACAGCTCCGGCTGCACCTGCCTCAGACTGCATTTCCACTAAGCGAACAGTTTCGCCGAACATATTTTTTCTTCCTTTTGCAGCCCATTCATCAACGTATTCAGCCATCGGCGAAGACGGTGTAATCGGGTAGATACACGACACTTCACTGAACATATACGCAATATGCGCAGCAGCAGCATTACCATCACAAGTGATAAATTTTTTTTCTTTTGCCATCATTATAAAATTAAATTCATTTTATTTCAAATTGAATACCGAAAACGGGAAATACTTCAAATCTCCCCTCTCCCTCCAATTTTTTCATTTATCTAAACCTAATATTCAAAAATTTTCATCTCAATAAGTAAATCCTGCCAACCAAAGCGGAATCACATTTCCTTTTCCCCGTTCTATCATATCCTCCATAACAATAACGGAAGATTCCAACCTCCGCCCTCTCCCCTCCTGACAAACAGATACCCGGAACTTTTCATCCACTAAAAAATCAGCATAACCTGTATAATTAATATGACATACCGGACATAATTGACTCAGGAAAAAAGATTTACGCAAAACTCCGGCATCAACCTCATCCAAACATACGGCATTTAATAAGTTAGGATTATGGATATATAATTTTTTAGGCTTTTTTCCACAATCATCATTATTTTCTGTGTCATATAACAATGTCAGCAAACGGGCATCTTTCATATAATTCAGATAATTAAGAACAGTTGCCCGAGAAACTCCGATTGCAGCACTTAACTTACTGATATTCACGTTACAATTAGGATCAATTGCAGCAATATAAAGTAATTGCTTTAATTTCACCAGATATTTTAATTCAATCTGACTGATATAAGGAATATCAAATTCCAGGGTCAGATTTATATTCTTCAATAAATAGTCTATATGAGATTTCTGTTCCAAATAGATCGGATAGTAACCACATTCCAAATAATTAGCAAAGTGGGCCAAAGGCCTGATTTTATCCAGAATATGCTCCACAATTTCCTCATGGTGTTCTACTATCTCCTGAAATGAATACACCGGAAATTGCTTCTGCGTTTCCAGTTCCAAAAATTCACGGAAAGACAACCCGCTCAAATTATACATATCCACCACTCCCTGCAAATAAGGATTTGATTTGATCCGCACAATGGAAGAAGAAGTAAAAATAATCTGCAAATCCGGAAAATTGTCATAACATTTACGCAACTCTTTATCCCATCCCGGATATTTATGTATCTGGTCCAACAACAATACCTTGCCTCCCAATTTGTAAAAATATTCTACAAAATGATATAATCCGTCATACGCAATGAACAGATTATTAATGTTCACATATAGACACGTATTTTCACCGGCATGATATTTTTTACAATAATCCAACAGAAAATTCGTTTTTCCCACACCTCTGCTTCCTTTCACAGCTATCAAACGGCTATTCCGGTTTATTTGGTCCATCAATCCCCGGTGTATGGAAGAGACTCTTTCTTTTAAAAGCGTACTGTGTGTTGTAACTAAACTGTTCATCTTTGAATTTTTGCCATACAAAGATAAAAGCAAATTCATTAAATTGCAACCCAGAGATGACAATCTTGCTACAAAAGTGCTATTTAGATGTATTATAAATAATAATAAGGACGGATTACAAAGTTCATTTTTAACCCCTGGCAAACCTCTGTTTGCGTAATCAATAACGGATTTCCCTAATTCTCTTTTCCATTGCTCTAACCCGTCCCGGATATTTTGCGGCTATGTTATGCTTCTGTCCGATGTCTTTTTTCACATGAAACAACTGAGTAATTTTTAAACGTCCGGATTCCATGGGAGCCACCCAATATCCTTCGTGTATCATCGGCGGAATACAAATCCAATCCCCTTGCCGCAATAAAACATTATTGCCGCAAGCATCTAACAATAATTCTTTCCTTCCCCGTTTCGATTGTCCAACCAGAGCATTCCACACATTCTCACTATCTTTGGTTTCGTTTTTCTTACCCAACATAGCTGCAAAAGAAGCATACAAGTCCATCTGACATATCAAAGCTTCCGATTTACCCGGTTTTACATGTCGAGGCCAACGCACTAAAAAAGCAACATGAGTTCCTCCGTCATAAGAACTATATTTCCCGCTTCTGAACGGCCCGGCAGGTTTATGCTCTCCCAACTTCTCAATAGCCTGGTCCTCATATCCGTCATCCAACACTGGTCCGTTGTCACTGGAAAAAATAACAATCGTATTCTCACTGAGACCTAAAGAGTCTAATGTTTTCAAAAATTCACCAATACACCAATCTGCCTCAAGAATCACATCTCCCCGGGGGCCCAACGGTGATTTCCCGGCAAAACGCGGATGCGGAACGCGCGGTACGTGAGGCTGATGTAATGCATAATACAAAAAGAAAGATTCTTTCTGATGCTCTTTTACAAAATTTGTTGCTTTATCCAGAAAAATATCAGCCATATCCTCATCAACCCACAATGCAGCTTTTCCGCCCCGCATAAAACCAATCCGGGAAATTCCATTGGTTATCGCTTGATTATGTCCATGACTCGGTTTAATTTTCAATAATTCAGGATTACCCTTTCCCGTAGGTTCGCCCGGATAATTTTTTTTATAATTCACCTCGATCGGGTCTTCCGAATCCAAATTAACTACATATCCATTTTCCACAAAAACAGTAGGAACCCGGTCATTAGTAGCCGCGGTAATAAACGAATAATCAAAACCGACTTCACGGGCACCGGGAACAATTTTTTTATTCCAATCAACATGACCTTTCCCCAAACCCAAGTGCCATTTACCGACCACCCCTGTTACATAACCTGCTTCCTTTAGCATTTTAGGCAAAGTAGGTAAATCCTCCCGGATAATCAAAGGAGCATCTCCGGCCAACACTTGCGCCCCCTCCCGCCAGGGATAACGGCCAGTTAATAAAGAATAACGGCTGGGAGTACTGGTAGACGAACTGGCATACCCGTTACAGAAACGCAATCCTTCATCAGCAATACGGTCTATATTAGGAGTCTCAATGCCATTCTTGCCATATGCACTAATATCTCCAAACCCCAAATCATCTGCCAGAATAACTACTATATTCGGCCTCTTAAGAAATTCATTTGCCTGTACACTGTGTCCCAATAAGGCACATCCGGCTAAAGGTAATAAATGAATGGTTTTCATCTCAGTTTGACTTTTTAATCTCCTCTTTCAATAAAGGCCAATTGGGATCATACACATGTTCCCGATTCAATATAACCAGCAATTCCTTTACTTTATCCGGATATTCTGCCGCCAAATCATGTATTTCCGAAGGGTCTGCTGCCAGGTTATATAACTCCGTTTTCAGTTTGTCTTCTCCTTGTGATACCCGTAAACGGACTAATTTCCAATCTCCCCGGCGAAGAGCCTGTCTTCCGCCCCCTTCATGAAATTCAAAATAGAAATGGTCATGCTCGTTTTGTTTTCCTTTTCCGGTAAGCAAAGGCATCAGACTAATACCGTCAATCCGGTCTTTCACTTTTACTCCTGTCAACTGCGCAAAAGTTGGCAGCATATCCCAGAAAGAACACATAAAATCGGTCTGTCCCTGCTGGACAACACCCGGCCAGACAACAATAAAAGGCACCCGGATTCCTCCTTCATAAACATCCCTTTTATATCCCCGGAAAATCCCATTACTATTAAAAAATTCAGGATCAGCCCCACCTTCCCTATGAGGCCCGTTATCACTGCAAAATACAAGAATCGTATTATCATAAATACCCAATTCTTTCAATTTCGCCACCACCTGACCAACATATACATCCAAACGATATACCATCGCTGCAAATGTGGCATGAGGTTCTTGCTGAGAACAATACCCTCCTTTGCGAAAGGCCGGACCGGAATCACATCCTTTAAAAGGTGTTTCCGGATATTTACCACGGAACTTTTGAATAATACTATCTTCAGGAACAAGCAACTCCGCATGAGGCAATACGTAAGGTAGAAACAAAAAGAAAGGCTTGTCTTTATTATCATCTAAAAATTGTAATCCCCTTTCATGAATTAAATCCTGAGTATAAGTACCATATCCACCATTATAATTGTCAGTCAATTCTACTCGTCTTCCGTTATCCCAAAGATGGTCTGCATAATAATTATGAGCTAACAACTGGCAATTATAACCAAAAAAATCATCTACTCCTTGTTTGTCAGGTGCTCCTTCTGCATCCGGAGCCCCTAATCCCCATTTTCCAAAACATCCGGTGGTATAACCGGCATTCTTAAATACCTGAAAAATAGAATTAATACCGGCAGGCAAAGACATCTGACCTTCCGGCTGCACCTCTTTATTTCCACGAATCGGAACATGTCCCGAATGTAATCCTGTCATCAGACAAGCTCTGGACGGAGCACTGACTGTCGTTCCCGAATAGCATTGGGTAAAACGCATTCCCTCCAAAGCCAAACGGTCTATATTAGGAGTTTGAAATTTTTCCTGACCATAACAACTCAATTCACCATAGCCCAAATCATCGGCAATAATAAAAACAACATTCGGAACTTTTTTTCCCTTCGCCGGAGTGACAGCATCAGCCTGTACGCAACCTATTCCGGCCATAATTCCTGATAATAATAAAGCTTGTTTCATATTTTATAATTCATCCACCAATCTATTTATTGAGCTCTCAAATATAACAAAAAGGAAACTACAAATTAAGCCGCTATTGATAAAACCTTTCATTTATTTCCCCAAAAAAACTGTCCTGAAGAATAAAATCACTCCTCAGAACAGTTTTTCAGAAAATACAAATTCTAATTACAGGGTTACCTATCCGAACTAATGTATTCACCCCTATTTATCATTCATCGAAATCAGGAATTCTTCATTTGATTTTGTCTTCTCCAGACGATCTTTTACAAATTGCATAGCTTCTACAGAATTCATATCTGTCAAATAATTCCGTAAAATCCAAATCCTATTCAACGTATAATCTTCCATCAACAAATCTTCACGCCGCGTACTGGAAGCAGTAATGTCAACAGCCGGATAAATCCGTTTATTGGACAACTTACGGTCAAGCTGCAACTCCATATTACCTGTTCCTTTGAATTCCTCAAAAATTACGTCGTCCATCTTCGACCCGGTTTCTGTCAAAGCAGTTGCCAAAATAGTTAATGAACCGCCTCCTTCTATGTTACGTGCCGCACCAAAAAAGCGTTTGGGTTTATGTAATGCATTGGCATCAACTCCTCCTGACAACACTTTACCGGAAGCCGGAGAAACTGTATTATAAGCTCTGGCCAGACGAGTAATTGAATCCAGAAGAATAACTACATCATGCCCGCACTCAACCATTCGTTTTGCTTTTTCCAATACAATATTGGCCACTTTTACATGACGTTCCGCAGGTTCGTCAAAAGTAGACGAAATCACTTCCGCCCTTACACTGCGGGCCATATCCGTAACTTCTTCCGGACGTTCGTCTATTAACAAAATAATCAGGTATACCTCCGGATGATTTGCCGCTATTGCATTTGCAATTTCTTTCAACAAAACAGTTTTACCCGTTTTAGGCTGTGCTACAATCAAACCCCGCTGTCCTTTACCAATCGGAGCAAACATATCCACAACACGAGTGGAAAGCGTCGCCCTTCCGTTTCCGGTAATATTAAACTTCTCATTCGGGAAAAGCGGGGTAAGGTGATCAAAAGGAATCCGGTCACGCACAGCATCCGGAGATTTACCGTTTATTTTTTCCACTTTTATCAACGGGAAATATTTTTCTCCTTCTTTAGGAGGCCGTACAGTCCCTTCAACAGTATCACCGGTCTGCAAACCAAACAATTTAATCTGACTTTGGGAAACATAAATATCATCCGGTGAATTCAGGTAATTGTAATCGGAAGAACGCAGAAAACCATACCCGTCAGGCATAATTTCCAGTACTCCGGAATTCAGAATGATACCTTCAAATTCGTAATATTTATCCCGTTTGTCAAAACGCATCTTATTGGGATTGATATTCCCGTTAGCATTATCCCTGCGATTGTCTTCATAATGGTTACTCTCATCATAACGGTTTTCCTGAACATCAGGTTGTTCCTGTACCAGCCGGGTTTCCCGTTCTAAGGGGTAATCATAATTTTCCCTTTCAAAATCATCATCATTTCCGTTAAAATCCAGTTCCTTTTCCAGTATATCATCATGAACCAGACGATTAGTCTGTTCTTTCCGGGAATTCGTCTGTTGTTTTTTTACAAACTCTTTTCGCCCCCCCTGACGGAACTCCTCACGTTGTGACTGATTTCGTCGAAAATCCTCCCGACGACGCTCCGGACGACGAAGCTGTTCTTCCTGGGATTTTCCGGCAACTGCTTCCGGCACCTTTTCTTCCTGTCCGGCTTCTTCCTGCTTTACCTCCTGTCTAGCAGGCTCTTCTTTAAGAATTTCTTCCTGTCTGCTATCTTCCCGTTTTACTTCCTCATGGCGTGCAAACTTCGGAACTCCACCTTTTGAATCCCCCACTTTTTCTACACCGGGACGCATCACCCGGGCACGAGGTCTTTTCTCTCTCTTTCCGGCTTCTGCTTCAGCCTCCTGAACAGGAATTTTAACGGCCGGCTCAGACTGAGCAGCAACCAAAGCCTGCTGGTCCAGTATCTTATATATTAATTCTTGTTTTTTGTAAGATTCTACTCGTTTGATATTTAACGTTTTAGCAATTTGCCGTAAATCAGCCAGCAACTTGTCATTTAATTCCAAAATGTCGTACATAGACTTATGATAAGGATTTTATTTTGTAGTATAATCATCTGTATAGAAACAGATGGAATTGAAATATGTTGCAAAAGTAGGAATAAAAACTCTATTCTCAAAGAGATTATAAAAAAAGATTAATAACCCAAAAGGCTCAATCCAACTTTGCCCTCATTACATTGGCCGGCGGACGCTGATTTCTCAACTCATCAGCCATAAATTCAAAATACTTGCGGGTATGTTCAAAAAACATTCTGAAACCTTTACACAAACACGAAATATTTTCATTTTCAATCGTTTTTGCTATCCGGTTTTTTGGACAATCTCCTCCGCAAGCCTTTAAATAAGCACATAATTTACAACGGTTCGGTAACGAATCTTTTTTGTATTGTTCAAAAAATAACTGTTTATCACTTTTTACCATCTCTGCTATATCCTGTTGAAAAATATTTCCCAACCGATATTCCGGAAATACAAAATGATCACAGCAAAAAGCATCTCCATTATGTTCTATTGCCAAAGAACAACCACAATAGGGTGCCATCGAACACAAAGAAGGTTGTTGCCCGACATAAGCTGCCAACGTGTTGTCAAACCAATTTACATAACAATAACCTACATCCGTTTTTACCCATCGGTCAAAAATACGGCATAAAAAATTACCCCAGTCCTCCGCACTGACATTTTCCCTCATCAATGCCGTTTCCCCGGAATATTTATTATCTACAATAGACAAATCCTCATTTTCATCCAACGCAATCCGTTCCACAATCGGAGAAAACTGCATATACCGGCTACCTATTTCTTTCAGAAATTCATATACAGCAACCGGTTCTTTACAATTGGAAGCATTCACTACCGACATGGTATTAAATTCCACCCCATGTTTCCGGAAAATTCGTGCACACTCCACCACTTTTTCCCAGGACCCCCTTCCGTCAGCAAAACGCCGGTGATAATCATGGAATTTTCTGGGACCGTCAATGGAAAGACCACACAAAAAATGATTTTCAGCCAGAAACTCTGCCCATTGGTCGTCGATTAATGTTCCGTTTGTCTGCAAGACATTAGTAATCCGTTTGCCTTCCCCATATTTTTTTTGCAATTCCAATGCCCTGCGGAAATACTCTCGCCCCAACAATGTAGGTTCTCCTCCATGCCAAATAAATTCAACCCTTTCCTGAGGCTGCGCAACAATATAATCCCGGATAAATTTTTCCAATATATCTTCCTTCATCCCGAAGGCGGACAAATTAAATTTTTTACCCGGATACAAAGCATCTTTTTCCAGATAATAACAATAATCACAGTCCAAATTGCAAACAGGCCCCACCACTTTTACCATGGCAGAAAAACTACGCCGCAGTTTATTTCTTTCCTGCTCAAACAAAAATGAAGCAGTCCTTTTCTCACTCATTTCCGGTCATTATTTACTAACAGAATTGCAAATGTAATATTTTATACTATAATTCCTTACCCATGTCATTTTTATGAAAATTTTACAAGGGAAATGATTATCTTTGGCCAACAAAAACTATTAATATGCTTGGAAGATTATTCATTTTTGGCTTAGGCGGACAAGAGATTCTTTTTATTGCCCTGATTGTATTGTTACTTTTTGGCGGAAGAAAAATTCCGGAACTGATGAAAGGTCTGGGAAAAGGGGTGAAAAGTTTTAAAGATGGCATGAACGGAATTGAGAACGACTTAAATACTGACGATAAAGAAAAAAAATAACGCTTAGTGCGCCATATGGAAAATTCTAACGAAAAAGAAATGACTTTCTGGGATCATCTGGATGAACTCAGGAAGGTATTTTTTCGTATTGTTATAGCTGTCGTGCTTTTGGCATGTATTGCTTTCTTTTTTAAAGATTTTTTATTCAATATTATTCTTGCTCCCCAACGTTCTGACTTTATTTTATATCGTTTTTTTAACCGGCTTGCCGCCGATTTCGCCATGCCTTCACTGGAAGCTGGAGATTTTCATGTGGATTTAATTAACACTCAGCTTACTTCCCAGTTTATGATTCACATGAGTGTGGCATTATATACGGGAATCCTACTTGCTTCCCCCTATATCATATATACTCTGTTTGGCTTTATCAATCCGGCTTTGCATACCGCAGAACGCCGAACCTGCATAAAAATACTTGTTCCGGCTTGTCTGCTCTTTCTCTTCGGAATATTTCTCAATTATTATGTCATTTTTCCACTCTCCTTCCGCTTTTTAGCAACTTATCAAGTCAGTGAAACCGTAACAAACCTGATTTCCCTGTCTTCTTATATCAGTAGTTTCACTATGCTATCTCTCTTATTGGGAACTGCATTTGAAATACCTGTCATTGCTTATTTTTTGGCAAAACTTCATCTTATTACTGCCGGAATGCTGAAAAAATTCCGGAAACATTCTTTGGTAGCAATTCTGATTGTTGCTGCTATTATCACCCCGACATCTGATGTATTCACCTTATTACTGGTATCTGCACCTCTTTATCTACTCTATGAACTCAGTGTTATTGTTGTATCACGCACTAACTCGCGCTGACACATGGCTTGCAGTTCCGGGAAAAAGATTTCAAATACCTCCCGCCATTTCCGGTCATGAATCCAAAGAAAATCCACCGCTTTGCCGGGATTTATTTCTATCCCCCGGTAATCAACCATAATAGACAAAGAACGGCATATTCCCCCCGGAGTCGCATAACGTTCCAAACGGCTGGTTAAAATAAAATGCCACATGAAGCTCTGAAACCGGGCAGGCAAATTCCGGTAATTCAATATCAGATTCCAATAGAAAGCCCAGGCAAAACCTTTCAAAGACTGATGAGCATAAATCTTAAAATCCCGTGCCAGAATATGATCCAGCAAAATATCAGTCACAACGGCGGAATACCGGCCAAAATAAGCCCGCCCTAAAGCCACCATTTCACGCACCAAAGGATGAGTATCCGAAAAAGCATCAATCTGCCGGTGAAGAAGAATTCCTTTCTGAATGCCGGGCGGATAATTCCTGTAAGCATTTCCCTTTACCGCATCACCCACAAAATTGCCAATCTGTACCTGTTTGTCTTTCCCGGATAAATAAATATGTGCCAGATAATTCATTGAACATTTTTTCTAGTGTGATATACAACAAAGATAGAAATTATCAGCAATTATTTTTTCCACATTATTCCCAAACAATAATTTCATTTTTACAGTAATAATTAAAATCCCAGCCTCAAACTTTATTCACATGAAAACGTAAAATTCAAAAGCAATAAACTAAAAACTTATCCATATGAAAACAAGATTATTATTATTTATCCCGGCATTGACTTTGGGCATGTTCCTCAACGGTTGCAATGCGCACAGCCAGAACCTCCCCGACAAACAAATTGCCACTGCATTCAAAGCAAAGTATCCGAACGCAAAAAAAACAGAATGGGAATCCAAACAAGGATTTTACGTTGCAGAATTTCATAATGACAACATTGAAAGTGAAGCTTGGTTCGACAATAAAGGAAAATGGACATTAACCAAGAATGAACTCAGATACAATATGCTTCCTGCAGAAATCCGGAATAATCTGGAAAAAACCGATTATAACAACTGGAAGAAAGACGATATCACCAAAATCGAAAGACCGAATGTACTCCCTATTTATATAATTGAAGTTGAAAAAGCAGGCCAGGAAACCAATCTATATTATACCGAAAACGGTCAACTGGTAAAAACCATGAACGACCTGAAACCCAACAGTCCTGTCGATTATTCACCTCTTCCTGCCGAAATTCAAAATCAAATCAAACAAAAATATCCTCAGGCAATTCTGCTTGATACAGACCGGGAAAAAGGAAAATACGAAGTTGATATCCTGGACCAAGGCAAAAATAAAGAAGTTATATTCAACGGAACCACTTGGCAAACAACCTTTTGGGAAGTAAACAAAACAGATGTACCAACCACCGTTATGGATGCTTTCCGCAACTCAACCTATGGCAAATATCGAATAGACGAAATCCATTTTTTTGAAACTCCTGCCAATACTTATTACCATTTTGAATTAGAAAAAGACGGTCAGGAAGTATATCTCTCCGTAGATACCCATGGAAATATATTGAAATAAAGCAAAAGCCAGCATTTTGCTTTTCGGAAAGCAATTGTCCGGACTAAAGTTTCTGATTTGTAGTTATTTATCAGACACTTTAGTCCACACTCAAAAATCTGAAAAACTACTTTCATCAGACTGGAAAACTACCACCTCTCTCACACATCCAGAATATTACAAATATTCTTTAATATCCTGTAACTCTATTAATTTATTGATAATAGCATAAATCGTCAAACCAGCAGGACTATGAATCTGTAATTTACGGGCAATGTTGCGACGATGCGTAATTACCGTATGTGCAGATAAAAAGAGAGCATCAGCTATTTCTTTATTAGTCATACCTTTCACTACACACGTAACAATCTCTTTCTCACGCACACTCAATATATCCTGCCCTCCTGCCGTGACAATCTCTTCAGAAACATTCAATAATTTATTTAATTTCCCTTCCAGAATCTTAGGTTCATCATATAAAGAAAAACTATCATCATAATTTTTCAATAAAGCAGAATCACTCACAGAACAAAGCAATGCTATACATTTCATGTTGAATTCCCTGGTTTCTTCTTTCAGTTTCCGAACATCAAAAGGAACAGGAAAAGTGGGATTTATAATCAAAACGCCAGGTTTATGTATACGGATACAATCCAATAAAGACTCCGGCGAAATCACCTCTATCGGCAGGATTTTGAATCCCTGCACATGTTTCAACACCAAAGCCAAACCACTCCGGATGATAACCGAAGTCTCGGCAATCGCTACTTTCAATGTTTCATCCTCTCGCATCGTGATGAATTTTATTTTCAACTTCCATAATTAACGGAACAAACATGTAATCTTCCACCCGACAATGGGAACACAAATCCTTCTCACACGAATAAATATCAAACAATACACTGTTCAATTGATTATTGTTGATATTGGCCGGATAATATTTCACTATGATATTCTTCAATTCTGTTAATTTGGCTTCAATCTGATTATGACGGTCAGCAAAAACTTTAATATTATATCCTCCCGGATAATTTTTTCCTTGCAGCAAACAATTCACATACCCGAAAACCACCTGATTTTCATACTCCATATGTGCCCTCACCTCATTGACATATTCGTCAAAAAATTTCAGAATCAAAAAAGCTACGTCATTCTGCGAACAATCAATCGCATCAATCAATTTGCGACGTATTGCAGGAAGATTAAAATCTAAAAAATAAGAATGCGCCTGACGTAAATAATCTATTAAAGCCTCTACAGAAATTTTGTGATAATACTCATCGGATATGCAACACTCATCATCCATAAAATTTACTACTGCTAAAAAAGTTCCGGTATGTACTCCCTGCTGTTCGCATACCTGTTCTACTGTTTTATCCCCAAATCCCAACGACAAACCAAACCGACTCATCACCAGCAATAAATTATAATTTTCACAAATCAAATCACTCATTCTGTCTGTGGCCGAATATTTCATATATTTATTCATTCTAAATAAATTTAATATGCAAATTAAACACTATTTTCTTTATTTTACAACCCCAATTTTTAGGTATTGTGCTTTTCACTTCCTGTTCTTTCCACCATGAACGCTGAGCGTTAAATAACCTTTCTTCATTTTCTTTTATTTTGTAAGGCCCGGACTTTTTTATATTTTTGTGCAACAATAAAAGGAAAAGCATGAAAATCAGATTATTTATATCTCTACTTTTACCTATAGTCACTTTACTTTCCTGTGCTAAAGACGAACCGGCACCTCAAGTGTTAAAAACCTCGGAAAGAAATTTGCATTTTTCAGGCAACGGAGGTGCCTGGATGCTGACAATCAACACAAACACAGCATGGCAGATAGAAGGTACTACAGACTGGTGTTCTGTAGATAAAACAGACGGATACAACACTACCAACTTAATCATAAGCGTTGATGCAAACAATACCGGAGTTGCCCGTTTCACGAATCTTCAAATAAGCAGCGAACGCAACATTGTCAATGTCAGCATAGAACAGGATACCGTTTCCGGTTCATTCCATTATGAATTACCGGTCGTTTTCCATATTATATACAGCGATAATAAAGATAGTTTGCAAAATGTAAAAACCGAAGTAATCAATGGCATCATCGAAAAATGCAATTATCTGTTTCAGAATCCGAACGGAAGTGTTGATATGAATTTACATCTGATAGCAGCCACACACGATCCCAACGGAAATAAACTGCCGGAACCAGGAATAGACCGGGTACAACGTACCAATTCAGCCTACAAAAGCTCGGAATCTTTTCTGAAAGAAACCAACACCGTTGACGGCGACCTGTTGTGGGACCCCAATCAATATGTCAACGTTTTTGTATTCACTTTTGTCGAATCCAACGTTTCAGGGCGTACAACACTTCCGCATACCCCCCGCCAAAATAGCCTTCCGGGACTACTGGCCAATAACACCTTCTATACAAGAACTCCCGATTTTCCCTGGGGTATCACACTGAACAACACATACATTTATGAACCGGATAATTACCAGACAATGGCACACGAATTAGGACACTATCTGGGACTCTTACATGTATTTATCAGCAAAGACAACAACACCGATTATTGTAATGATACTTATGCTTATGACCGTACTGAATATGAAACTTACCTGAAAAATAATCCGGAACTTACCATACAGGAAAAATACCAGCGACAAAGTATTGATGGGATTACTTTTACCTCCCATAACATTATGGACTATTATTATTCCTATTTTAACCAATTTACTGCAGACCAGTTTCTGCGTGTGCGTCATGTGCTCGAACACAGTCCGCTTATTCCTGGTCCGAAAGACATCACTGTCACCCGTAGTCTCACAGAAGAAACAGAAGCACCAGTAGCCATCAGTATAGAATAACTAAATTATTTCTGTATCCGACGCCCTGTTTTCTTTTTTTCTGCCAAAGCCGGAAACCATCAATCATGTCTTTTGAAAAGAGCGGAAGCAAAAAAACAACGATTCAAAATGACAACAGAACAACTTCTCAAAAAAATCCCCGCATTGAAGTCGTGGATGCCTTACGCGGATTTGCTGTAATGGCTATTATTTTGGTACATAATCTGGAACACTTCATATTTCCGGTATATCCGACTAATTCACCGGACTGGCTGGGCGTTTTGAACCAAGGGGGTATTTAGCTGCATATTCAGCCTTTTCGCAGGAAAGGCATACGCTATTTTGCTCTGTTATTCGGCTTTACATTTTGAAACCACAAATAGAAGGTATTATTCACTCTTTCTTTTTTGCCACAACTGATAACTATTGATAATGTTTTGCCACAAAACATAGGAAGCAGGAGCAATAGAAGACAAAGGATTCAAATAGACCTGAGCCATCCAGATAGCCAATATCGTATTTTTTTGACCCAATCCTTGCCCTCCGGACACTGGCTCTCCATACCGGCGACCAACATAACGCCCAAGCAAAAACTGTAAAATACATATAACCAAAGCTAATACAGCCATCCACCATTCTTTGTTCAACTCCTGAGATTCCTGATGAATGATAAAATAAACAGTTTTACCAGTCACAATCGTCAGACCTAAAGCCCAAAGATAAAACGATAAAATCTGTAATTTCTTTAATTGCTGATGCAATCGGGGCAAAACTTTTGACAGTAACAAAGCCGATACACAAGGCAACACCAAAAGAGGCATAACCTGTTTACAAATATGCCATACAGAATCCGCAAAAGTCATTTCAGTATGCTCCCCAAGCAACGTAAAAATCAGAGGCGAAAACAACGCCACAGCCAGGCTACTAATCAAAGTATAAGCAGCAATACAAGCTACACTCCCTCCCAACATTCCTGTAATCACCGCTGCCGCAGTCGCAGTCGGAGCCAGAACGCAAATCAGACAGCCTTCCGCAACAACAGGGTCGAACCAAACCCAAGCCCCGTATACAACCAAACAACCGATAAACTGAAATCCCAACAACCACCAATGTAAATGACTAAATCGCAATTCACTAAAAGATAATCTGCAATAAGTAATAAACAACATACTGAAAATCAGATAAGGTGTCAAAAAAGCCAGGCTTTGAAAAAAATCATAAAAGAAAGCTCCCGTTAGCATTGCCAACGGAAGCATCCCTGTTTTTATTTTCTGAATCACAATTTCGTTATTTTATCCATAAACAAAAATAAGGAAAAGTTATAGAAATTTCCTATTTCCTGTCTTTAAAGTCTCTTCCCATATTTTCATACCAATCTACAAATGCCCGGTTTACTAAACGATTGCCTCCGGGAGTAGGATAATTGCCTGAAAAATACCAGTCTCCTTGATGAGCCGGACAAGCCTGATGTAAATTCCCGATAGATTGATAAACAACCTTTATTTCCGAAAGACAATCTTTAGGAGTAATGAGATACGCTATCTTATCAGCAATCTCCTCATCGGTAAAAGGTGCATATACTTCTTTTACATAATTTACAACCTGTTCTTTCGGCAAATCAATCTGTGCTTTACTTTTTTTGTATACGTCATCAATAACATATTCCATGCCCCGGTCTTTCAATAAAGAAACAGCCGCATGAAACGCAATAAATTCACTCATCCTCGACATATCAATCCCATAACAATCCGGATAACGAATCTGAGGAGAAGAAGAAACAATTACAATACGTTTAGGCTTCTGGCGACAAAGCATCTTAATGATACTTTGACGCAATGTCGTACCCCGGACGATACTGTCATCAATAACCACAATAGAATCTATACCTTCCCGGACAGTACCATAAGTCGTATCATATACATGCGCAGCCAAATCGTTCCGGCTGTTTCCTTCCGCAATAAAAGTACGCAATTTAATATCTTTGATTGCCAACTTCTCAGTCCGGATTTGCTTAGCCAGAATTTCCCGGATTTGTCCGCAGGTTAAACTGTCTTTTCTCTCACAAATCAATTCGCTTTTTTGTGTGTCCAGCCAAGCCTCCAAACCTTGCATCATCCCATAGTAAGCTATTTCAGCCGTATTGGGAATAAAGGAAAAAATAGTATGCTCAATATCATATCCCACACTTTTTAAAATAACATCAGTCAGCAAACGCCCCAATTCCTTACGTTCCTGGTAAATATCACAATCACTCCCCCTTGAAAAATAAATCCGTTCAAACGAACAGGGAGTAACACACTCAGCCTGATGGATTTGACTTAAAGTTATCTTGCCATTTCGTTTTACAACCATACTTTGTCCGGGCAAAAGCTCTTTTACATCTTTCACCTGGAGGTCAAATACCGTCTGAATAACAGGTCGCTCAGAAGCCACAACAATCACTTCATCACTAACATAATAAAAGGCAGGCCGGATTCCCTGCGGATCCCGGAAAGCAAACATATCCCCGCTCCCCGTTAAACCTGTAATCACATACCCGCCATCCCATAAAGCAGATGCTTCACGTAAAATGTTTTCAATAGCAATGTTATCCTCAATGGCATCATTTATAGCCTGACCACTCAAACCTTCATCTTTAAACCTACAGTATAAACGTTCTACTTCCTCATCCAGCAAATAACCGAGTTGTTCAAGAATAATAAACGTATCAGCATTATGCCGCGGATGTTGTCCACGCTCTACAATATAGCTCATAATTTCGTCTACGTTGGTCAGATTAAAATTCCCTGCCAATGACAAATTCCTGCTTCTCCAATTATTACGACGCAAAAAAGGATGCAGATAAGATACACCGGAACGACCGGTTGTACTATAACGCAAATGCCCCATATACATTTCACCCATAAAAGGCCATTGTTCTGCAGCAGTCTGTGGCTCCAGCTTTCGGTAATCACCTATTGCCCGGTGCACTGTTGCAAATATTTCCTGTATAGCACCCGTCCCTTCTGCCCTTTCACGGAAAATATATTCTTCACCCGGCCGGGCATTTAACTTGACTGTAGCCATCCCTGCTCCCTCCTGTCCACGGTTATGCTGCTTTTCCATCAGCAAATAAAGCTTATTTAACCCCCAAAAGGCATCCCCATATTTTTCCCGGTAATAATCCAATGGTTTCAATAATCTCACCATTGCAATTCCACACTCATGCTTTACGGCATCACTCATAAACGATTCTGGTTTAAAATTTATTGATAACAGGTTATAAAATAGTTTGTGTATAATCTGGTAAATAGGGCCTAAATTTATACATTCCGAAAAATAAAGAATACGGATTACTTATGTAATCCGCATTCTTTATGTAAAGGATTCTCCCACCACCAACGTCCGGCCCGGATATCTTCACCGGGTTTGACTGCTCTGGTACACGGCTGACATCCGATACTCGGAAATCCTTGATCATGCAATTTATTGTAAGGAACTCCATGCCCATGAATGTAATCCCACACTTGCTTCTCTGTCCAATTAATCAAAGGATTTAGTTTCAGCAAACGATGCGGTTCATCCCATTCCACCATACGAATATCAGTCCGGGTAACAGACTGCTCGTGACGTAAACCGCAAATCCATACCTTCAAACCATCAAACGCCCGTTTTAAAGGCTCCAGTTTCCGGATATGACAACACAACCGCCTTTTTTCGACATTTTCATAAAAAAGATTCACCCCATGCTCTGCAACCATCTTTTCCACTTGCTTATAATCCGGAAAAAAAAGCTGAATTTTTATACCATAGGTCATATTGGTACGCTCTATCAAACTATAAGTTTCCGGAAATAAACGCCCGGTATCCAAAGTAAATATACGGGTTTCAGACCGAATACGACAAATCATCGCAGTCAGGACCTGATCTTCTATACTGAGACTGGAAGCCAAAGCGATATGTCCCCGGTATGCTTCCAGAAAATAACTCAATACTTCCTCCGGCTCTTTGCCTATAAAACGTTCATTCAATTTATTTACAATGTCCTTCATGGTATAATCCTGAATAACTTTTCCTCAACTAAAAACTCCTGCCAGATATTTTTGGGTCAATTCTTTTTGAGGTTTTTGGAAAATCTGCTCTGCCGGACCGGCTTCAATAATTTCCCCCATATACATAAAAATCACATAATCAGCTATTCGCAAAGCTTGCCGCAAAGTATGGGTCACCAATACAATTGCATATTCTTCTTTTAACTTCAAAAACAGATCTTCAATAGTTTTACTGGAAATCGGATCCAAAGCAGAAGTCGCCTCGTCAGCCAAAATAAACTGAGGTTCCACTGCCAATCCACGAGCCAGACATAATCGCTGCTGCTGTCCGATAGACATCCGGCCAGCCGGAGTATGCAAACGTTCTTTGACTTCTTCCCACAAACCGACAGCCTGCAAATAATGGCGCACAACCAAATTAAGCTTTTTACGGTTACGTAATCCATGAATCCGGCAACCATAGGCAATATTATCATAAATAGACATAGGAAGCGGACAAGGACGCTGTGATAATAACCCAATCTTACGACGAATATGCGTCACCTCCGCCTCCGATGCATACAAGTCTTCCCCGTCAACCAACACTTTCCCCGTCACAGTGACTCCTTCATTGTTATCCAGCAAACGATTTAAACTTTTAAGTAATGTAGACTTTCCACAACCAGAAGGTCCGATAATACAAGTAATCTTCCGGTCGGGTATCTCTGCGGAAACATTTTTCAGAATACGGTTTCCCTGAATAGATACATTCAGATTCTCTACCCTGATATTAGACCGATTAGTATCATCAGTACAAAATTTCTGATCCGGACGAAAAAAACCTTTTTTCAATTCCGTTTCATTCAATTCTGCCATATACCATTTGATCTTTTTACTTAAAAAAGGAATATTCATATAATAAAATTACAAAATTTCAACATCAACATACCCCAATTTCCTAATACAAAACGTCAAATCTTATTTTTTGAAAAACGATTAGTGATAATTCTTCCCAAAATACTAAGAAACAACACAATTACAGTCAACATCAAAGCAGCGGCATAAGCCCTTTCCTGTACTTCGGGTATTGGACTGCTCAATTGAAAAAACACAGCCAAAGGTAAAGTAGCCGCAGGCTGTCCCAATGACGCCGGAATACTGTCCGTATAGCCGGCCGTAAACAAAACCGCAGCAGCATCCCCGATAGCACGTCCTATAGATAAAAGAGTTGCTGTTGCTATACCAGGAGCAATTTGCCGGACCACCACTTTAATGGTTTCATAACGGGTTGCTCCCAGGGAAAAAGAAGCATTCAGCATATCCTGGGGCAACTCTCTGGCAATCTCATCCATAGTACGGATAAAAATCGGAATAATCAATAAAGTAATTACAATAATACCTCCTGCCAAAGAAGTCTTCAGTCCCAGATAAATCATAATAGTAAAAGCAAAAGCACCGTAAACGATGGAGGGTATGCCAAACAAAACATCATAAGCCAAACGCGCCAGAGAAGCCCGTCTGGAATTCTTTTTTAAATAAACATTCAGATAAAATACCACCGGAATACTCACAGCCAACCCCAAAATAGTTGAAGCCCCGACAATATACAACGAACCGGCAATTGCATTCAGCAAACCACCCTCTTTCCCAATATAAAAACCACCACCCGGCAAAGAAGATATCATCTCCCAACTCATTGCCGACCAACCGTTCCGGATAACGGTATACAAAATACTTCCCACAAATAGAAAAACCAGTAAGGTGGTCACCAGCATCACTCCCTTCATTAACTTTTCTTCTACAAACTTTATTTTCATCTTCCGGAAAATTAAATCAAACTTTGTTCTATCTTACGTAAAAGTAACCGGGAACCGATATTAAATACAAATACCACAACAAATAAAATCAAAGCAGCCAGCATTAATGCCGACTCATACAAAGGCAAAGACAACATCTCACCATAGTTGTTCGCAATCAAAGCAGGCAACGGATAACAACCGTCAAATAAAGAAGCAGGAAGTTGAACAATATTCCCGCAAACCATTAAAACGGCTATTGTCTCACCCATAGCCCGGGAAATTGCCAATGTTATAGATGCTATAATCCCGGGAAAAGTTTTTTTCAACAAAACATATTTTGTAGTCTGCCAACGGGTTGCCCCCAAAGACAATGAGGCTTCACGATATTCCTGAGGTACGGAAGAAAACAATTCCACAAACAAACTAATCAACAAAGGCAAAATCATAATTCCCAACACAATACCAGCCGTCAAGGTCGAATACCCTGTTGAATATTCTACAAAATGCGGAGCCAATCTGTCCGATATCCAAGGCACAATGACCAGTATCCCCCACACACCGTACACCACCGACGGTAATCCCGCCAAAATATCCAAAGCAGGAAAAACTACTTTCTTCACCCACGAACGAGAATTTTCCGTCAGAAATATAGCCGTAAACAAAGAAACCGGTAAAGTCCAGACAATAGCAATACCTGTCACCCAAAGCGTCCCCATGATAAAAGGCAAAAATCCAAAATCCCCGCGCATAGGCTTCCATTTGGAAGTACACAACAATTCCCACAATGACTTCTCTTCCAATATAGGCATAGATTTAAAAATCAGACCAACCCCTATCAATATCAGCAACAACACAGAAATCATTGTAAAAATAAACATTACAGAACCCGCTACCTTATCTTTCAACAGACGGACTACAGAAGTTTTTTGTATAATTTCACATTTTTCAGAAGAAATCATTTTTGTTGAAGTTTAGTCAATTCTTCTTCAAGCAATTCGGTCGACAAACCAATAAATCCCACTTCAGGAGCATATTCCTGTCCATCTGTCAGAATAAATTCCAAAAAAGCCAATACTTCCGGCTTTTCAGGCACACCATTTGCAACCAAAAACAAATTCCGGGCAGGAGGAGCAGGATAACGCCCGTCAGCAATAGCAGCATTTAATTCCGTACTGGTAGAATAAAAATCTTCTTCCGGATCTATCCGCCCGTTTCCATCCAAATCCAAAGGCATAACAGCAATATGACGGTAAGGCTTCTTGGAATTAATATCATAGGCATAAGCAATATTATTAAATCCTATTCCTATCTTATCACGTTGAACAACAGAAGTTACACCAGGATCACCGAACACGGCTGTACCCTCCAAATCTTCCTGTTTTGCTCCCAACCACGCCGCAAAAGTTTCTGCTGCTCCGCATGCATCGGAACGTGTATAAACATGAACAGGAATCGTACTTGCACTACCCAACACATCCCCCCACGTCCGGGCCGTAGTATGAATCCATAAATCTTTTGCCACCTCCCGTTTCAACCCGGTAGCTAAAATCTCATTTATTAATGGATTATTGGAATTAATAGTAGGAACAACAGCATCTTTCACAACTGCAACCGGAAATGCCCCCTTTTCTAATTCCTGCGGATAAATATCCCGGGATACCATACCCAAATCCACCACTTTCGCCAAAGCATCTGTAATGCCTTTACCGGCACCACCGGCTGAAATATCTATCCTGACTTTAGGATGTATTTTGCGAAACTCCTCCGCCCATTTCACAATCATTGGATATAGAGCAAAAGCTCCTGATAATTGAATCTCACCTTTCAATTCCTTGCGCAATTCCCGTCTGTATCTCAATTTCTTAATCCAACCCTGTTTTTTTTCCTGAACAACAAACTCACCCATACCATTTTCCAATATCAAGAGCAATAAAAAAACAGTACAAACAATACGTATATAGTGCATTTCTTAGTTTTAAAGAATCTCATTGCATACCCTATAAACCTTATAAGGTACAGGAACACAACAATAAACAAATTTTACTTGCTAATTTAGCACAAAACATTTTAATTATGCAAAGCTATTCATATTCTGGAAAATGACAATACTTATGCTTCGTAATTTTTATAAGCTTTTTTACTTATTCTGGATACATGATACAAAAGCCCCGTCTTTTTATATCACTAAAAAGAGACTGAATAACTTGAACAGTTAAACAGTCTCCACCTTAAAGGGATTGCCGACTCCCCTAAATTAATCTTTTTCTGTCATATTTGACAAAACAACCATTTTTTCTGCTTTTTTGCAACAATTTGTAAATAAAATTTTTATATATAACATTATACTTATCAGAATGTAATGCTATATTATTTACATAAGATGTTTATTTATTTACAAAGCAATTTTTTTTCTTTACAAATCATAATTATTTATCCATCGGCTTAAACTCATCTTTCCCAACTCCACACAATGGACATGTCCAATCATCCGGCAAATCTTCAAAAGCTGTTCCAGGTTCAACACCATTGTCCGGATCACCAAGTTCCGGATCATAAACGTAATCACATACGGTGCAAATGTACTTTTTCATAATCTTGTTATTTAAAATTTACACAACGTATACGATATTACCCCTACAAAAGGTTAATAAAAACGAAAAGTTTCGGGCTGTCACAGCCGGAAACTTTTCACCATTAACTAACCTAATACAAATTTATGAAAAAAAACTACATTTTGTACGATTCACCCTTCAACAGGTTACATTTTATCCCCAATAATTATAAAAAAATCTGTCCAAAAAATTTTTGGACAGACAGACAGAACTCCGAACCCAACAAAAAAAGTTTTCCGGATTTCTGATTCACAAACTAAAGTATCCGACAACAGATACAGAAAATCAAATATATTCCATTTCAATAAGCTTTTGCTATTAACACCCTTTGACGGGAAGGTTTACCGGAAACCATATCTGTTCCTTCTTCTTCCGGACTGTCGAAAGGTATACAACGGATGGTTGCTTTGGTTTCTGCTTTAATTTTTTCTTCCGTCTCACTAGTCCCATCCCAATGACACAGGAAAAATCCGCCTTTAGTTTCCAGCAAAGCTTTAAATTCATCGTAAGAATCCACTTTAGTAATCATCTCATTACGGTAATTCAAGGCTTTTCTGTAAATATTCTCCTGTATATCATTCAATAAATTCTCAACATACTCTTCAATGCCCTCAAACGGCAAAGTTTCCTTTGTCAGAGTATCACGGCGCGCCACCTCTATAGTCCCGTTCTCCAAATCCCGCTCTCCGACAGCTAAACGGACAGGTACTCCTTTCAATTCATAATCAGCAAATTTCCATCCTGGCTTTTGGGTATCCCGGTCATCATATTTTACAGAAATACCTTTTACTTTCAATTTATCCATCAATCCCTCTACTTTTTCACTGATTCTTTTCAGTCCTTCAGCACCTTTATAGATAGGCACAATAACCACTTGAATAGGAGCAAGTTTCGGAGGTAAAACCAAACCGTTATCATCCGAATGAGCCATAATCAAAGCCCCCATCAAACGAGTTGAAACCCCCCAGGAAGTTGCCCACACATAATCCAGTTTCCCTTCCTGATTGGTAAATTGTACATCGAAAGCCTTGGCAAAATTCTGCCCCAGGAAATGAGAAGTACCGGCCTGCAAAGCCTTGCCATCCTGCATCAATGCTTCTATGGTAAAAGTCTCCAAAGCTCCTGCAAAACGCTCACTTTCACTTTTACGCCCCATAATAACGGGAACAGCCATCCAATTCTGAGCAAATTCGGCATATACTCTTACCATCTGATTGGCTTCTGCTAAAGCCTCCTCCCTCGTTGCATGAGCTGTATGCCCCTCTTGCCATAAAAATTCAGCTGTGCGCAAAAACATACGGGTACGCATCTCCCAACGCATCACATTAGCCCACTGATTACAAAGAATCGGAAGATCCCGGTAAGATTGTATCCAGTTCTTATAGGTATTCCATATAATAGTCTCCGAAGTAGGACGAATAATATACTCTTCCTCCAGTTTAGCAGCCGGATCCACCACAACTCCTCCTCCGTTCGGATCATTTTTCAGACGATAATGAGTCACAACAGCACATTCCTTAGCAAACCCCTCCACATGGTCGGCTTCTCTTGAAAAAAAAGATTTCGGTATCAACAACGGGAAATAAGCATTCACATGTCCGGTTGCCTTAAACATATCATCCAACTGACGCTGAATCTTCTCCCATATTGCATATCCATACGGTTTAATCACCATACACCCACGCACTGCTGATTGTTCCGCCAACCCGGCCTTTACCACTAATTCATTATACCATTGTGAATAGTCTTCACTTCTTGATGTTAAAAACTTTCCCATCTTCTTATTATTTGATAAAACGGCAACAAATTTAAAGAAAAAATTCAGTAGAAATGAGGGAATTTTATTATTTTTATTCCATGGATACTTGGTATAGTTTTTGATAGAATTATAAAAGTAATAATAAACAGATATGAAACCCTATTTATACATAATCATTCTTGCCTTTCTGGCAATATCCTGTTCCACTTCCCGTTTAATGACAATGGAAGACGACATTTACTACATACCAGGGGAAAAAGCCTTGGTAGTAAAAGAAATAGAAAACACAACCGGAAAAGAAATCAGCCCCCTTACACATCCGGGACTTTATTCCGGCTCAACTCAACACCTGACATCAAACGCCACTCCACCGGCAACTTTTTCTCAAAACAAACAGCAAGCCATCAACACACGCAGCGGACAAGTCGAAACTGCAGACATGGCACAACTCACAACACAGGCTGAGGAATTATTGACCCGCAACGAAGAAGTCAACGAAACCCTGTACAAAAATACTGGATATTGGATGGGAGGATTCAAAGGAAACGAAAGCGACCTGCCCGAAATTCAACGCATTATAAATTTATACCCCCAAGGATTTGCTTTTGTCAACAGCAACGGTTTCGATATTGCCATGAATCTGTCATTCGATCCGGATTGGAATGTATATACAGATAACGGACGCTACTGGTGGTTCCCAAGCAATTCAAATATCCAGCTTTACTCTTCTCTGCTTTTTGGAACCTATCCTCAATATATCTGGACCGTAATTTGGGATAACCCCCGGTTCGATATCTGGAGTTTCAACAACAATTTCAATTGGGGAATCAACCTGGGGTGGAGAAATTCATACTGGAACCTGGGATTCGGATGGAATCCAGGATGGTATAATCCATGGTATGACCCATGGTACGGAAACTGGTACAATCCATGGTATGGTCCGGGATGGTATCATCCGCATTGGCATCACCACTGGCACCATTCTCATTGGGGACATCCCGGCTGGGGAGGTAGTCCCGTCATTCGTCCGAATCGTCCGGGAATAGCTGTACGTCCTAATTCTCCCCAACGTCCGGGAACAGGAAATAATATCATAGGAGTTCGGCCAGGTAACTCTGTCCGGCCAGGAGTATCCGGTACACGACCGGGAACAATAACACGACCGGGAAACAATGCTACAGTAAGACCGGGAACAACAACACGCCCAGGTTCCACGACACGTCCGGGAACTGCCACTCGGCCAGGAGCTAATACACGACCAGGCACTACAATCAGACCGGGAAATTCCTCCCGACCGGGTTCGGTTACCCGACCAGGAACAATAAATCGGCCAAACTCTGTAACCCGGCCGGGGACAACGCCTACACGCCCAGGAAGCATAACCCGACCAGGGACAATCACCAGACCTGCAACAAAAAATACAACAAACGGTAACACCAAAACGTATAGCAGACCACAAAACAATTACAGGCCGACTTACAATACCAACTCATCACCGCGTTACAATTCCGGAAACCATTACCCGGGAAACAACCGTAGTGGTTCAATAAACAGCTCCCCGGGCAGAAGTTCAGGAGGCGGCAGCCAGGCAGCTCCGGTAAGAAATAACAGAGGCGGTAGCCGAAGACGATAAACCAAACTTTTTAATCCTAAAAATTACTATGAGAAAATTATATATACTTCCAGTTCTATTTTTGATTTGCAAAACAGTTTTTGCACAATCTGAAACGGATATAGTCAGATATTCTATACCTGCAACTGCAGGTTCTGCACGTGTTTCAGCCATGGGAGGAGCATTCGGAGCCTTAGGAGGAGACCTGACAGCTCTTGTGAATAATCCTGCCGGAATAGGAGTATTCCGGAAATCAGAAATCAGCATCACACCCTGGCTGAATGTTGCAAACACCAAAGCAGACAATACTTCTATTCGGAAAAGTTCGTTTCAGTTGGGTTCTTTTGGCGGAGTTATTGCACTTTACAATAAAAATTCAGATTGGAAAGGTTTTAATTTTGGAATAAATTATACTAATCTCAACAACTTCAATCAGAAAACCAATCAGTTTGTTTACAACTCTTCCACCAATTTTCCTACTGTATGGGCAAACCAGGCAACCATTGCCGTAATTCAGGGGGAAAACATTCCCGTCGACTCAGAAATGGCCTACGACGTCAGGTTAATAGAGTGGGTCGAAGAAGAAGGCAAATACGATGCAAACCTGATTTCCGGCGAAAAAGTGAACCAGCACAAATACATTGTAGAAGACGGATATCAGGGAGAATATGACTTCAGCCTGGGAAGTAACTTCAAAGACAAACTATACCTGGGGTTAACAATAGGCATACAATCCATTCGGTATAAATACCGTTCTTATTACACTGAAACTGCGCCGCAAAACAGCTTCTATGAAGTAGACAGTTACGATTATAACCAATACCTGAAAACAGAAGGAGTCGGTACAAATTTTAAAGTTGGTGTCATTTACCGTCCTATTCCGGAACTACGTATTGGTGCAGCCATCCACACCCCAACTTACTATACCATCACCGACAATTACGAAGAATCCATGCAATCCCGCTTCTTCACAGCAGACGAAGACGGAAATTACTCATATGATGCTTACTTAATTCCTTCACACTACAATTATGATATGCAAACTCCCTGGAAAGCCATTTTCAGTCTGGCAACCGTCTTACATCAAAAAGCCATACTCAGCGTCGATTATGAATTCAATAACTACAACTCAGCAAAATTCAACGACGGCGAAAACGGTTACGACTACAGCACTTTAAATCAAGATATCAGAAACCATCTGAAAAACACCAACAACGTCAGAATCGGGGCGGAATATAGGGCAAACAGCACATTCAGTCTGCGTGCCGGATATGCTTATTGGGCTTCTCCCTATCGTCACACAGATACCGGAAAAATACAATCTGTATCCGGAGGATTTGGTGTAAATCTGGGAACATTCTACTGCGACGCAGCCTATATTTACAAACATTCCCAAAATACCACCGTATTCTATAATTATATTGACCCCGAAGATGCCATCTATGATGTAATTGCCAACCCGGTTCATAATAAATATCAGGCACATGAAGCCAAAATCACCCTCGGAGTCAGATTTTAAACCAATATTTTAAATCCAAAGTATCAACCGATTATCATTTAAACTGAAAAGAAAAAGTCACAGATTCATTTGTATTCACAATTGTATCCGGCAAATAAACTTTAACTTTATTTCCGGAATACATCCATTTTACAGATTTTCCATTCGACAATAATATCATTTTACTGCCTTTTACGGTACATTTCCCAGTTCATTCTATAACAGCAGGCAATTTTTCTCCTTCAGAAAGAACATACAAGGCATACAAAGTCCATTAATTTTTATTAACAGTAAACCACACATTTCCATCCTGATAAACCGGAGTAGCACAGGTATTGTAAATCGCCTCTCCATTTTTTTTACATATACGAAAACGATAACCAGCCCGTATCTTCCAATCAGATAAAAATCACTTTTCAAATAGTAAATACAGTACTGGGCATTGCAACTACCTATACTTACAATACATTTATCACCGGAGACGGAAAAGGAAAAATCAGCCGGAACAAAGGATATTATATCGTTGCGAATGTAAATAAATTAATCAATGTGATACCCGTGCGTTCCGTTTCACAAAACATACTTATTATAACGGAAAAAACCGAATAAAAACTTTTCCTCATTTTGTATCATTTTTAAGTTTATTTAAACTTATTTCCATTACAATTATTCCTGTTCAACCGTAAATTTACGCGATAATATAGAGTGATTTGAAATCGAGAATTACAAAAATGTAATAACAAGATGTTATATTATTACAATTTTGGAGTATTCTGTAATTAAAAAACTATGGCTTACATTGACTATTACAGTGTTTTGGGAGTAAACAAAACAGCAACCCAGGACGAAATCAAAAAAGCTTTTAAAAAACTCGCCCGGAAATATCACCCGGATCTGAACCCCAACGACTCTTCTGCAAAACAAAAATTTCAGGAAATCAACGAAGCAAATGAGGTGTTAAGTGACCCGGAAAAACGAAAAAAATATGATGCATACGGTGAAAACTGGAAACATGCTGACGAATTTGAAGCACACAAACAACGATATCAACAGAAAAACCGGAATGATACCGGAGGATTCGGCGGAACAGGAGGAGCTTATTGGTCCTCGACCGATGGTAATTTCAGTGGCAATTTTACTGGAAATGAAGAAGAATTTTCTGATTTTTTCGAATCTTTGTTCGGATCACGGCATGGAGGCAACCGGAGGAATCCTTCAAGCTTCAAAGGTCACGATTATAATGCGGAACTACACATAACTTTAAAAGAAGCAGCAACAACACACAAACAAATTCTGGAAGTCAACGGAAAAAAAATCAGAATCACAGTCCCGGCAGGTATCGGTGACGGACAAACCATCAAACTGAACGGACAAGGCGGAGCCGGTATGAATGGCGGACCTGCCGGCGATTTATACATCACTTTCATTATTGCCGATGACCCGGTTTATAAAAGAGAAGGCAACAACCTGTACATGAACATCGGACTGGACCTGTACACCGCAATACTAGGCGGAGATATCACGGTGGAAACTTTGCACGGAAAAGTAAAACTAAAAGTAAAACCAGAAACTCAAAACGGCACCAAGGTCCGGCTGAAAGGGAAAGGATTTCCGGTATATAAACAAGACGGACAATTCGGTGATCTTTTCGTCACCTACGAAATCAAAATCCCGACACACCTGACCGAAAAGCAAAAACAACTGTTTCAGGAACTCCGGAATTCATAGTACCGGACATCCTCATTCAATAACCATTTTAAAATCAGTGTCATGCGAACCGATTTAATTATTATCAGTGAATACTGTCAAAAAAGCAACACCGACCCAACCTTTCTGATATCTCTGGAAGAAAACGGTCTGATTGAAATACGAACCATCAATGGCGAACAATACCTTCTAACCTCTCAACTCCGGGAATTGGAACAATACAGTCACCTGTATTATGACCTTTCCATCAACATAGAAGGTATCGACGCCATCCGTCATATGCTAAAAAAAATGGAACGCCTGCAACATGAACTAAACCAACTTCGTCGCCAACTCGGAAAATGACACAAAGGCCCCGTCCCTTTGTGTCATTTTTCCCTGAAAATAAAATAACAATATCCACTTACAGGTAACTCAATATCCAAAACAGCCTCCTGATGCTCATTCAAGTTTATTTTCCGGAATAATCCGTCATTCTCTGCTACCCCACTTTTCCTTTCAATCCGGTGTAATACAAAGATAGCTTTATTGTAATCTTTGCAACATCATTCAACGGATCAAATACCATCAGGACACACCTTCCCCCACCCTATATCCTCTGATACATAGACGTGCTTTATTATTTTTTTATCCGGATTGGCAAATCTTATGAAAATTTTTTATTTTTGTCAGACAAAAGAAATTATTATCAACAAAAATAATATAATCGTGGATTTAAAAAAAATTACCTCACAATTTACTATTCAGGGTGAGATAGCAGAAGTTGCACCTTTGGGAACAGGTCTTATTAATGATACTTTCCGTGTGAAAACATCATCGGAAAAAACACCGGACTATGTTCTGCAGCGTATCAATCACGCTATTTTTCAGGATGTTGAATTATTACAAAATAATATTCAACGGATTACAGACCACATCCGTCATAAACTCAGCGAAAAAGGCGAAAACGATTTAGAACGCAAAACATTGACCGTAATACCGGCAAACGATGGTAAACTTTACTATTTTGACGGTGAAAGCTATTGGCGGCTCACTGTATTCATTCAGAACTCCCAAACATATGAACAGGTAACCCCTGAATTTTCTTATCTGACCGGAAAAGCTTTCGGTGAATTCCAGTATTTTCTTTCAGACCTGCCCGGAGAACCTCTGGGGGCCACGATTCCGGACTTTCACAACATGATTTTCCGGCTGCAACAATTACAAGACGCCATTAATGCTAATCCGGCAGGCCGTTTGGCCAAAGTACAACCCATCGTTGACGAATTGCTGGGACGTGCTGAAGATATGTGTAAAGCTGAAAGGTTATATAAAGAAGGAAAACTCCCCAAACGAATCACCCACTGTGATACTAAAGTCAATAATATGCTCTTCGATGAAAACGGCAAATTTTTGTGCGTAATTGACCTTGATACCACTATGCCGGGATTTGTATTGTCAGATTTCGGGGATTTTATCCGCACTGCAGCTAACAATGGTGCCGAAGACGACGAAGATTTAAGCAAAGTAAATGTAAACATGGATATTTTCAAGGAATTTTCACGTGGCTATATAGAAGCAGCCCGTCCGTTTCTGACTCAAACGGAAATTGAAAATCTTCCTTATGGAGCGCAATTGTTAACCTACATGCAGACTGTGCGGTTCCTCACCGATTATATAAACGGAGATACCTATTACAAAATCAAATCTCCGGAACATAACTATCAACGTACTCTGGCTCAGTTAACCTTGTTGCACAGCATAGATGCTCACTTGGAAGAAATGAACAACTGGATTAAACAACTCTCTAAATAATTTTACTACATGAAAAAAATCATTTATCTATTAATTACCGCACTAGCTCTCGGCACTTACAGTTGCAAACAAGTTGAGGCAAAAGATAAAAAAAGCGACGGAATTATACGGACAGATATTCCTAAACGCCCCGAAAGCCAAAAAGATATGGTCGGTTTTCGCTGTGAGCCTATTGAAACTGTACGTGTTGGTTTCATTGGTCTGGGTATGCGTGGCCCCGGGGCTGTGGAACGCTTCACTCATATTCCCGGTGTAGAAATAAAAGCATTATGTGACCTTTATCCGGAACGGGTGGAAAAAGCACAGAAAATCCTTACCAAAAAAAATCTGCCGGAAGCCGCAACTTACAGCGGAGAAGAAGGATGGAAAAAACTTTGCGAACGGGAAGACCTGGATTTAGTTTATATCGTTACCCCTTGGTTACTTCACACACCCATCGCTGTATATGCAATGGAACATGGCAAACACGTGGCTATTGAAGTCCCCGCAGCAACAACACTGGAAGAATGCTGGCAATTGGTAAATACTTCCGAAAAAACACGCCGCCATTGTATGATGCTTGAAAATTGTATATACGATTTCTTTGAACTGACTACCCTGAATATGGCGCAGGAAGGATTATTCGGAGAAATATTACATGTGGAAGGCTCATATATTCACAACCTGGAAGATTATTGGTCAGCTTATCAAGGAAACTGGCGTTTGGATTTCAACGAAAAATACAAAGGCGATATTTACGCTACACACGGCCTCGGACCGGCTTGTCAATTACTGAATATCCACCGTGGAGATAAAATGAATTACCTGGTAGCCATGCAAACCAAAGCAGTAAACGGTCCCGCTGTTGTGAAAAAAACAACAGGAAAGGATTCTCCCAATTATCAGAACGGTGACCACTCGCTGACCTTGATTAAAACGGAAAACGGAAAAACTATCCACTTACAACACAACGTTGTAACTCCCCGTCCGTACAGTCGTATGTATCAACTGACCGGAACCGAAGGATTCGCTAACAAATATCCCTCATCCAGCTATACTTTCCGTCCGGACAATGTTTCTAATAATGTACCTGACCACGAGAATCTGAACGCTCACGGTCCGGTTCCGGAAAGTGTGAAAAAAACTTTGATGGAAAAATACAAACACCCCATTCACAAGGAATTGGAGGAAAAAGCTAAGAAAGTCGGCGGCCATGGAGGAATGGATTTCATCATGGATTATCGCTTGATTTATTGCTTGCAAAACGGATTACCTCTGGATCAGGATGTCTATGATGCTGCAGAATGGTCTTCCATGGGTGAATTGACCCGCATCTCCATCGAAAACAACAGTATGCCGGTAGAAGTACCCGATTTCACTCGCGGAAGCTGGAAAAAATTAAATGGTTATCACCATTTCATGAAGGGTGAATAAACCCTTTAAAAAAGTGTGTCAAAATAAATAAGTGGCACACTTTTTTTCAATACAATATTCAATCGATTGCACAATTTCTGCTTTATATAATAACAGAAAAGGAAATGAAAAAAATATTACTTTGTTTATTATCATTACACCTAATCACCGGGAATCTGTACGCCAGAGACAATACAAGAGTTTCTGCAATCTCTGACAACAAAATGCAATGGTGGCGGGATGCTAAACTGGGTTTATTCATTCACTGGGGACCCTATTGTCTATACGGAGGTGTATATAACGGTTTTCAGCAACGTCGCGGAGGGGCCGAATGGATTATGAATCGTTGTAAAATACCATACAGGGAATACCGGGCCAAAGCCAGTACTTTCAATCCGGTCAACTTTAATGCCGAAAAAATCGTGTGCATGGCCAAAGATGCCGGCATGAAATACATCGTATTCACGACCAAACATCATGACGGTTTTGCCATGTTCAAAAGCAATGCCAGCCGCTTTAACATTGTAGATTACACCCCTTTCAAACGGGATATTGTCGACGAATTGGCACAAGCTTGCCGGAAATATGATATGAAATTAGGACTTTATTATTCGCAAACTCAGGATTGGTGCAATCCGGGAGGTCTTACCATCCGGAAACTGATGAAAGAAGGATGGGCCAATCCGGACTCTCTGGAAATAGACGATTTTACCGCAAAACACGGAGGAGCTTGGGATGCTCAACAGCAAACCCGCACCTTTAACGACTATTTCTATAACATTGCTTTACCGCAAATCAAAGAACTTTTATCCCGGTACAGAGATGTTGCCGTTATGTGGTTTGATACCCCTGCTTCCATCAGTAAAAAACAAGCTGATGACGTCATGGCCGAATTATCCCGTTATCCGCACATCATCATCAATGACCGTCTGAAACGTCCGGACGTTTACGGTGATTACAAAACCCCTGAAGGCTTGATTCCTAAAAACAAGGATATTGAAGGTGTTGATTGGGAAACCTGTATGAACATCGGAAGTTCATGGGGATATAAAAGTTGGGAAAATCAATGGAAATCCTCTCTGCAAATTATCCGGAACCTGATTACCATTGCAGCCCGGGGCGGAAATTATCTGCTGAATGTAGGACCCGACCCATTAGGCGTAATACCGGAAGAAGCCCAAGAACGGTTACGCGATTTAGGAAAATGGATGCAAAGCAACGGTGAAGCCATTTACGGCACTACCCGCAGTCAATTAACTCCTGCATGGGGGGAATGTACCCGCAAAGATTTTCCTAAACACACAACTTATTACCTTTGTGTATTCCAATGGCCTGAAAACGGTATACTCCCTTTCGAATGCCCACACAAAGTAAAGAATGTATCCGTATTAACTACAGGAAAACCACTGAAATATACAATTCAGGACGGTCAGATGCGCATAAACATCAAAGAAATAACCCCCGATTCCGTCACTACTGTTATCAAAGTTGAATTAAAAACGAAATTAGCCCCCGTCAAATTAAGCTACAACGCCGATAAAAATTTTAAGGTAACGGATGAAAATTAAAATAGCAGGAATTAAAAGCATACTTTTACGCATCTTAATCAATCCAAGATAAATTTAACTTAAAAATGAATCCAAATATCAGGTTTCTTCATATCTTTGCAGACCAACATACCCCGATGTTGAAAATTTGGGGCAGACCTGGATTTGACAGCATGAAGAATAGGTATGTAAGCATGTCGGGAGCAGTGAAACGGCCCGTAAATCCCGGACACAAAATTTTAATTGGCGAAAATAACTACGCTCTTGCTGCCTAATCTTTAGAAGATTACTGGCTTAATCGCTGCTCAAGGAAGCGGCGACGAGACATCCCGCCGGTGGTTCCACCTTATCCCGGCCGGCATACGGGGTGCAGTCAATGTAAGGTTAGTCTCAGCCCACCTTTGGCGAAAGGCGAAAATTCAAGAGGATAAGCGATGGCTTGGGTGCTTTTTTCCGGACCATCGTCGAAAAACAACAAAAAGCTAAGCATGTAGAAAGCATATGGATTCCGTGTTTGGACCAGGGTTCGATTCCCTGCTGCTCCACTGAATTACTGACTATTAAATAGTTACACTTTTAAAAGGTGACTATTTTACAGTAAAAATGAAATGAATTGGTGCACTTTTTGGTGCACCTTTTTTTATTTTTTGGTGCACTTTTAAAAGGACACCAACTTTCCTTATAACAGACTGATTAAATGCACATTACAAGCATTCAAAATGATACCAAAAGTCAGTATTTATTATTTCCCATATACCTTTAAATTTACTTTAGACGATTTATATTTCTGCTACAAACAAGGTATTCCGGACGGGCAAACTTTTCTTGCAGTAATGAAAGACCGCCTTGATGTAATGGGTAAACTCGTAGGAACAGAATATTCCAAAGATACATACAGAAAATTCAAAGACGTATATAACCACACAATCAATTTTAGGTAACTATATACATCCTTACAGCCCATTATAATAATTAAATATATAATAATCATATAATTAATAATGGAATATATATAGTTTTGAGAGAATCGAATTTTAGGATAAAATTGATTTTAAAATAAAACGACTAAAAAAGTCGTTTTATTTTTAATCTTTCGGATATTGATATTTCAGAAATAAAAAATGGACTCCTGAATTTTGGGACTGGGAATACACTTTTATTGTTTGTAATGCCACCGCATGGAAAGAATCAAAACCTCAATGCCCTGCTCTGTTACTTTATAAACAATACGGTGTTCTGAATTGATTCGCCTTGACCATTTACCTGCCAAATCAAATTTCAGGCGTTCAGGTTTACCTATGCCAGTAAAAGGATGCTCTGCTATATCAGCTAAAAGCAACTCTATACGTTTCAAGATGGCTGTGTTGTTTACTTTCTTCCAATATTCCAGGTCCTCCAAGGATGCAGGCGAAAAGATCATTTCCATAAATCTTCCAGTTTGATTTTCTTGCCTTTACCCTCCTCTATGTCTTTTTCTGCCTGTTTGATGCGCTCTACCATAACAGGGGAAGAAGTCAAATATTCCGTTTCCCTTATGGCATTGTATTCGTCCAATGAAATAATTACGACACTTTCTTTTCCTGAACGATGAACTACCAAAGGTTCACAGTCAGAAATCACAGCATCCAAGTAGTCTTTCATATTGTTGCGTAATTCTGAATAATTAGTTGTTTTCATAGCTCCTGCTCTTTATGTACAAAAATACGTACTTATTCCCAGATACGCAAGAGAAGTACCTAACAAAATGAGTTAATTAACACTTATGTGTTTGAATTTGAGTTGGTGGAAAAATCACAAAATCTGACTTGTATATACCTTTTGGAAATTTCTCACCAACCTAAATACAGCAGATACATATATACCTTAGCTGAAAAAATACCCCCTCCCCTTTAATCTGAATACATCTGTTTGATTTCAGGTGTATATGGCGTGCAAATGCTTAGACCAACTGTAATGTCCCCCTGCAGTAGTTGAGAAGAAAGCGAAATACAAACGGTTTTCTTCCATCAATAAAACACAAAACCCAAAATTTAAAACCATGTCATTAAAATTGAACATTTTAGCAGAAAACACCAAAGAACTACCAAAACCAAAAAATGTACGTTCCATTAATGTCGATACGATTGCGGAAAAGTACGCATATCAAGCCAACGAGAAAGGCGTATCAGGATTGAGTAACTTTTTCAATTACTTTATTACAGATGAATGGGTGGAGATAGAAAAGCCAAATAAAGAACGCCTGCCAGAAAACAAAAGGTATTACTTAGGCTTGATTACCATACTTTTTGACAAGCAGACAGGAGAACCCGTTAAGAAAGGAGGTATCAGCCTGAACAAATTGGTACAGCCCTATCCTGCCTATGACGGAGAGGGTATTAAACAGATAAAGCATTCAGTATGGGTACACCATCGCTTTATGGGCTAAGCAGTGAAAAGTTACAGGAAAAAGAGGTTGCCTATTTTGAAGCGGTGGAGATGGAAGAGTAACGGAACAAGTACAGGAAGGAGAGTTATCATGCTCTCCTTCTTATTTATTTTTATGTGTGTAGCAGAGGTCAGACAGGACAGCACTGGCACAGGACGGCACTTTCGCTCCCCAGGTTGTACGCAAACGCGAGAAGATCCTTGCGGACAGAATCATAGGCCTGTACGCCATCGGCAACAGCACAAGAGAGATAAGCGACATCCTGGAGGAGCAGTTCGGCAACCGCATATGAGGGGGGCAAAACGAAAAGTATAAATACCGCTTTTACAGAAAGTCCCCGGAATGCCTTAAAATAAAGGGGATTCCGAATATTGAGAAAAAGAGGGCGACAAAACGAAAAGTATAAAAAGGTATAAGTTTGGTATAATTTTCTCTTCTCATTACATGGCGTTATTGCCTGATAGGTATAATTCCAACAGTTTAAATGGAGATTAAATGGGCATTAATCTGTATTGTATGAATAAGTTTATAACGCCCTGATGTTTGCTATTACACGGTATATCTCCAAGATGTCAGCCTTGCGGATTTTAAAGTCGTGGTAGTTGGGGCTGGAGCAAATAATATAGTCGGAATCGTCCGCCCTATTGATGTACTTTATCATCCTGTCCTCGGTGGTCACAATCATGTAAACCTTGCCTGTTTCAATGTATTCCCAGTTGTATGAGTCCAGTTTCCGGATGCCTACCAAATCACCGGAATGGATTTCAGGCTCCATACTAACCCCTATCACCGGCAGGATCGCATCGCACCGCCGGAAGATTTCCATATCAATATAGCCATCAGGCTCCACCGCCCCCTCGCTGTATGTAAGAACTCCTAACGGACCAGCAGAGACTGGAATATCATAAAACGGTACAGCAAAAGATGATGTTTTTGATGAGTTTATTTGAATAGGTGTATATTTAGGTGTATATTCAGGTGTATATTTTTTTTCCCCATCAGTTTTAGAAGAGCAATTTTGAGAGGACGGGTACGCATCCGGATACGCATTTAGATACGCATTTTCCTCTACCTCCGGGTTACCATTCTTTCCATACAACATTTCGCCTTTTCCTGTGAGCAACCAATTGGCATTTATATTACCAAATGTTTGAATTATGCTGTTTAGTATTTTATAGCTTGGTTCTCTTTGTTCATTGATAATCCTACCAATAGTAACATCATTACTGAGTCCTATTGCCTGTGAAAAGGTTCGTTTATTATATCCGAGAGCCTTGATTATCAATCTTACTCTATCCGAAATAGTATCTCCCATAAAAATATATTACCAAATGTTTGGATTATATATAACCAATAGTTTATATTTGTGTCGAATTAGTAACACAAATCTACGAATAAGAAATGGAAGCACAAGAGATTCATTCAAAATTACGTCCGAAAGATTATCAGTTGATAGCTGAGAAACTGGAAGGCTTGTATACAGAACGGACAGTTCGCGCCCAATTAAAAGGAGAACGGACACTAAAAGAACCGGTAAAGAATGCCGCTCTGGAACTGATCGCCATGAGAGAAGAATATGTTAATACTTAAAATTGAAATTATGCTGACAAAAACAATTACCCCCATTATAAGAAAAACCCCGGTTTTAGAAGGTGAAAATACAATTTACATAGAAACCCTGGCAGGAACCCTCGTAGAATATCGGTTATTTGGCATCCTTCTTTATAAAAAACAACTCTTTACTCCGGCTTGTTATGGAATAAAGAGTTGGGAAGATTACCAGTTCCGAATTTGAGTAATGATTTTTTCAGCCTCCCGCCGGAGTTCATCCACATAAGATTGGACGGAAGCAGACCGGAAACGCCCATTGATTTTATCTTCCAATTTCTCCAACCTTTTCAAAATGACTACCTGCTGGGCAATGAGCAGTTTTAAATTTTCATCATTCATGATGTTTATGTTTTGAAGTTAGACAATTCACAAATGTAAACATTTTTCCTGAACGGTTATTCCGGGGTTCGATTCCCCGGCAGGAACTAAAAGAAAGAAGTTAATGCCTTGTATTAGTGAAAATATTATTTGTGTAACTGTCCCGGAATTGGAAAAATGCGGGGTATCTAAAAGAACACTTTTAGATGGCTTACTGCGCCAACGTCAAGGTTTGGTACATTGCTGGGAACACCACAAGATCGGGAATACGGTCTATATTCACTATGAGGGTTTGAAAGATAAATACAAGGCATTAATCCGGAAAGAAATCTGCAACGGTCTGGAGGTGGAAGAATGGCTGAAATACGCCACCATACACTCCTACCTTCCCCCGGTGATTCAGTCGGAGAAAGACACCCTTTCCGGGTATGTGATTACCCGTGAACGTCTCAATGCCGCAACCGGGGAACTTTACCAGGAAATGCGTACAGGATTGCCGGATGAATATGTCAGTCTGTTGTTGTATCAAAGCCGATGGTACCGGCTGATGGGAAAAGATGTTTACGACTACCATAAACAGGAGTTGAAAAAACTGGGCATTTCCGGAATGGCAGCCTACCGGGACATTTGCATCCGGATTGCCAACAGCCCGGCGGGCATGTTTACGGAGGGTGCCCGGTTGCCAAAGAATGCCGCCTCCTGTTATCGTAACCAGGTGGCATACGAAAAAGACGGCATCCTGTCGCTCATCAGCGGCAAGTATGGAAATATCTGCACGCAAAAAGTAGGCGACGAACAATTGCAGGTTTTGATTGATTTGTACAGCGATGCCCGTAAACCCGACTATCACCGGGTGACAGGTTGGTATAATGATGCCGTTGTCCGCATGGGTTGGACAACCAAAGGCGGCAAACCCGCCACTATTAGCGAAAGCTGTGTAAAGTTCAATCTAAAAATACCAGAAGCACAACAGGTGTGGTATTTGGCACGTCATGGTTATGAAGCCTGGAAGAATGTTTTTGGATACACCATACTCCGGTTCCGCCCGTCGATGCGTGATGCGGTGTGGTGCGGGGACGGTACGAAAGTAAACCTGTATTACCGGACACCGGAAGGAATGGCGGCAAAATTGAACGTTTATGCCATTGTGGACGGGTATTCCGGTTATTGGTTGGGCTGGGATATTTGCGAAAAGGAAGATTCGGGAAGCATTCAACGGGCTTTCCGGATGGCCCTTCAACGCTCCGGTTATGTGCTGCCGTTCCAGATGCAATATGACGGTGACAGTTCAAATAACTATTACAAACGGCTGGACACCCTGCATTTTCCCGCTATGCCGAATAACGGACAGAGCAAGATAATAGAAAGGTGCTTCAAGACATTGCAGGAGGGTTTTATGAGGTCGGCGGACGAATTTACCGGAATGAACATCACTGCCACCTCCATCAACAGCAAGGTCAATAAAGACTTCATTGAAAAACTGCAAAAGAGCGACCGTCTGAAAAACAAGAAAGAAACCATCCGAATGCAGGAATATTTCTTTCACCTGATGAATAATACCCCCGGAACGGACGGAAAGACACCCAAAGAAAAATATTTCGAGAGCACTAATAAGGAGATTTCTCCGGTTACGACCTGGGACTGGCTAAACCTTTTTTGGGAATGGAACGAACGTCCGACTACTTACACGAAAGATGGACTGGTCTGGACCGAAGGAAAGGTAAAAAAGTATTACGAGGTCATCAAAGATTACGAATTTGATTTCCGAGACGATGAGATTCCCGGCATCTATACGCCCGATGTGGACTTTGCGTGCAAATATATCCGGCAGGAGTTTTGGGTACGGTTTGATCCAACAGACCGCCGGCGGATAGCCTTGTACAAAGAAGAAGCGGACGGCAGCCGCCGGTTTGTTGCCTGGGCGATCGAACGGGAAAGGATGGCTTATGCCGTACAGGACTACCGGGAGAATGAACGGGAGGAAATCAACAAGCGGCTGGAGATTAAGAAAGAACAAAAACGCCAGGCAATTACCCGCCGTCAGGCTGCCGCCGATTTCGGCGATTCGGAAGAGGTGCTGAAACTGGGCTACAGATGGTTTGACAAAGAAACTCTTCATCGGGCGGAAACGGACATGTATTGCGATGGTATCGAAGAACCGGAGGAAGCCGTTGCCGCTTCCGATGCTCCGGTAGAAGATAGGAAAGCCTATCTGCGCAGGAAACGTGATGCAATGAGTAAAATATTAACCGATAGTAATGAATAAGTATTATGGAATTAACAGTAGAACAAAAAAGGCAGGTCATAAAAGGCATGCAGGCTTATATTTTAAGCCAGGATACGGCTGGAGGCGGCAAGACGTACAGCCAGAACAAATTTGCCCGTGATACCCGCGTAAACGTGGGGTATTTGGACGCGATGGTGAAAGGGTGCGAATCCGGAGATTTTGTTTTTAATAAAGTCCAAATCAAGGATGTATATTTTGAACGGATTGCAACCTTCATCGGTCTGGAGTTGAAACAAGGATATTGGCGAAAGTTTGAAACGGAGCAATACCTGGACATTGAAAGTGCCTTTGTTGAAGCCAAAACAGGGGCAACTGTAAAAACGATAATTGGCGAAACGGGTACCGGAAAAACTTTCACTGCGGAAGATATGAAAATAAAGTATCCGGTAGGCACGTTTGTCATGCGTTGCGCCAATGATTATAACCTGCGGGATTTTGTGTATTACATTGCCGAAACATTGGGTGTAAAAGATGCAGAAAATCTTTCCCAGACGCGAGTCCGGAAAATCATTGAAAAACGGATTAAAATGCTTAACGATGGAGGACAACGTCCTATCCTGGTGTTCGATGAAGCTGAAAATTTGAAACTGCCGGCATGGGGACGTCTGAAAGCCATTTACGATAATGTGAAAGGCGAGTGTGCCTTTATGGTTATGGGGACTCCGAACTGGTACCGGAAAATGAAACGGCAGCGGGATAATGGACTGGATATCGTCCCGCAGGTTTTCCGTCGCTTTATGTCGGGTTCAAAGACGGTGTTCCTTTCATCCGTCAGCGAAACGGCTGTAAAAGAAATTTGCAGGGAAATCGGCATAGGTGACCGTTATGTGGTGAACCGGGTTTGTGAAGAATCCGATAATTACGGGGATTTGAGTGACACTTTAGTCAGCTTGCAACGTTCCGCTGATGTACAGGGATGCAAAATTACCCGTGAGTTGTATGAAAACGAATACGGAAAAGCATGTTAAACTCCGTTTAAAACCTGTTTAAATATGGCAAGGGATATATACAACGTAAAGACGATCCGGGAAAAGAAATACGACACTTTAGACCTGGGAGAATATAACCATCTATTGGGGGAATGTGAAAGCCGGTTTGTCATGACCCTATACGGGCATTCCGGCAGTGGAAAATCTGTTTTTGCCCTCCGTTTTGCGGATTATTTTGCCAAGTATGTCGGGAAAACACTTTATAACAGCCATGAGGAAAAGATAAACCAAACGCTCCGGGACCGGATCAAGGAATGGAATATCAATGCCCCGAAGTTGTTTTTCGGTAATTCACTGAAGTTCGGCCGGATGGTGGATGTCATCCGGAAGAACCGATATAGGGCTGTGTTTATCGATTCGGTGAAATATATGGATTTTACGGACGAACAATTGAAAGAACTGCGGGAAGTGTTTGCCAAAAGGAAATTGGTTATTGTCATGGTCAATTTCGGAGAAAAACTTGGTGTGCCTGCGGGAAGCTGGGGAAAAGACTTGCTGCATGCTTCTGACGTGAAATGCTTCTTTAAGGGTGGGCGCTTAAATGTGGTCAGCCGTTATTTACCGGTTCCTGTTGACCGGGTTCTGTTCGGTGCCAGAGAAAAACAATTAACGCTATTTTGATATGGATACCTGCAAAATTTTAGGCATCAGCCCGGAAGATTATAATACAGCGTTGTTTGAGGCCGGATGCCTGGCGGCAGAAACGTCATACACTTCGGCGGATGCCATGAAACTGAAACGCCATGCCGGTTATTGGAAATGGCTGCGTGAGCAAAGGAATATTGTCGATGCAAATTGTGTGCAGAAGATAGAAAATCGGGAACTCAAACCGGGTAACAGAAAATTATTCGGGATGTATTATGAGATGTTGTGTGAGCATTTTAAAAAGGTTTATTTGCCGGCAAGGCTGGAGGATGAACTGTTGGAAAAGGAGGTCTGCCATGAATAAGAAAACAAGGGTATTCCGGGAGGTAGTATGTGTTACCCGGTGGCAAATCGGAGAAAACGGGATTGAGCGGGTAACAGTGGAATGGAACCGGAAGAAGCAAAAGTCAAAAATGACAGTGGACGGAATACTGAAATGGGAAATGTCCGGGGCGTTGGCGGAAGTTTTTTTTTATAAATACGGGTTATTAACTGATTTAAAATAAAGGATATGAGTTACGAGTTTTTACACAAGCAAAAGGCTACCTCGGTAGCGCGGTACGTCAAAGTGGACGTCTGCAAAGAGTGCAAAGGAAGCGGCAAAAAGAGTGTTTATGTCGGCCGGAGCGTGGAACATGAATACGAGTATGAACCCTGCCGGATATGCGGAGGTTCCGGCATGGTAAAGAAAGAATTGACAGTGAGTATTTTTCCTTACGATAACAAAAAAAGCGAATGATTATGGATTTAAAAGATTTGACCCCGGAACAACGCCAGGCGTTGGCTCAGGAAGCCTTAGAGGCAGAAAAAGAGTTGTTGAGACAAAAAGAAGTAGAGAGACTGGCATACAAGGAACTGGTCCGCGAAAAAGTAGACCAGGTGTTTCCCTTCTTAGAAGAAATCAGTGGGAAGCTGGCAGAGCAAAAGAAACAGGTGTATGACGAATTTGCCACAGCACTGGAGATGAAAAGGAAATTGTATGACGTAAAGGAGAACCAGGGCAGCCATGCTTTCATGAATGCGGACAGTACACGTCGGATCACACTCGGCTACTACATGGTGGATAGTTACGATGACACGGTGAACGACGGGATTGCCATTGTGAAGGAGTATATCTCCGGGCTTGCGCGGGACGATAACAGCCGGATGTTGGTCGATACGGTAATGAAACTGTTGGCAAAGGACCAGAAAGGTTCCCTGAAGCCGAGTCGAGTGATGCAACTCCGGCAAATGGCAGACCGTTCCGGAAACCCGCGTTTCATTGAAGGTGTTGCCATTATTGCCAACGCTTATAAACCGACGCCTTCCAAAACGTTTATCCGGGCGGAGGCGAAAGATGAAAACGGAGCCTGGAAAAGCATTCCGCTCGGCATGACGGAGGCATAGAGGTGGTTTTCCCGGATGGTCGCAGAGGTGGTCCGACTCCACCTCCGGGAGCAATGAATTTTAATTTATACCAGTATGATGAAGCCAACCATTTCTGAACAGCGCCGTTTGGCTGCGGCTTTGAATAGCCGGGGATTGTGGGAAAAGCGCCATGACGTTTGCGCAGAGTGTCTGAAGCGTCCGGTGGGTTCCATAGCGGAATTGAATAGTGACGAACTCAGAAAAGTAACGAATGACCTTAGCAGTGATGAACGTTGGGGCTGGGCGGATTTTAAAAATCCGCAACACCGCCGGGTTCTCTCTATCTGCTACCAATTGGGGTGGACAAGGTTTCACCGGCAATTGGGGCGGACGGTGGCTGATCCGGAAAGGTTGGGCAGGTGGCTGAAATATTACAGCGCACCCAAGAAGCCCCTGAAGCAATGCACGCAGGAGGAAGTGGGGCAAATCATTAAAGCGATGGAGTGTATGCTGGTGAACCGGATGAAATAAAAAAAGCCCTGAAAGCGAGAAATCCCGACAAACAAGGCAGTGTAGCAATTGCAAATATAGGGATTTTTCGCCAATGGCATATAATAAAAAGGGATATTATTTGAGAGCGCGGCTCATACAGGAGATTACAGCCCGGTATTATGAGCCTGAAAACCACGCCAAATGTCATAAACAGGTGTGGAAAACGCAGATTTATCCCCGGTTCGGTATCTGTTACCGGACTTATTTGAAGTATTGCAAGGCGAGAGAGCCGGAGGAACTGGAGGACGGGAAGCAGTTGAAACTAATGTTTGAGGAGGATTAATAACATTCAAATGAATACTATGAGACCATTTTATAAAATGAACCTGCCAAAAACAATAATGGCAGGCTCTTGATCTAAAAATTCTAATCTTCATCTAAAATTAGCCCCATCTTCCTTCTGATTTTTACTCCATGCATCTATGGCTATGTAGAAGCTGAAGATTGATATTACAGTTCCAACAGCAATCCCTGTATATGCTTCAAATACAATTGAAACAAGAACTGTTATAATAAAAATCAGATCCTTATTTTTTAAGATCATGGCACAAAAGTAAATATATTTGGGGAAGCATCAAGATGATTGAAGCAAAAAGAGTTCTTTGAATAATAGAATTTGAAAAATGTTGTATATTTGCCCTTGAACTCTACATACCAGTCTTGGGCAAAATCAACGAATGTTTTTTGAACAAGATAAAGGCAACGCCTGCTATGGTGGTCGGAACGAAAGAACCGACTGCAAACGCCCAGCGTATGTGGAGTTCACACCTACGGTGGGCGTTGCTGTTTTATCACAATTCTTATTATATGAACTCCAATAAGAATGAAGCTGGCAACTTACTGCCAAAGGTGTTTACTTTTAACGCCTCTAATCAGCAAGTACGTACTGTACTGATTGACAATCAACCTTATTTTGTTGCAAAAGATGTTTGTGATGCACTTAGTATTGCAAATAATCGTGATGTACTGTCACGTCTTGATGCAGATGAAAAAGGGGTGTCGGTATTACCGACATCCTCAGGAAAACAGGAAATGAATTTGGTTAATGAAAGCGGCTTATACAATCTAATTTTCCAAAGTCGCAAACCAGAGGCGAAAGCGTTCCGCAAATGGGTGACCTCCGAAGTTTTACCTTCTATCCGGCAAGTTGGGAAATATGAAACGGGCGGATATTTGAAAAGTAATTCTCCCCGGCTCGGTCATTACCTTGATTTACGAAACCAGCCCTACGACACCCAGTTGCTGAATGGTTATCCGGTGAGGGTAATTATCCATGAAGATATGGAATGGTTTTCGTTGGCAGACATCCACCGGGCTATTCAGGCAGATACCAGTACATCACAGGCAGCTCACATGCTGAATGCGAAACGGGAGTTGGCGCGGAAGATTTTCATTTTTGGGAATACCCATCCGGCATGGTTTACGACTTATACCGGATTGCGGCTGATTATCAGTGGCAGCCGCAAATTGAAGATTGAGAACCGGAATTTTCAGTTATGCTCTGAAATAAAGAAAGGAGGCAGCCATGATGCAGATAAGTAAAGAAGGTTTAAATATCAGCATGAAGAGTGCTTCCCCTGTCGAGGACTGGCTAAACATAGTCCACGAATTGATTGGATTATTGCAAAGTGAAAGTGTTTTGCAGGAGAAAGAAGAAATCCCAAGATGTTGCCGGTATTATATCCTGGAATTGTTACGGGAAATGATGCCGACATGGGAGCAATTGAGATGGTTGGAACAATAATTTGAAACGCCAGGGTTTTCTCTGGCGTTTTTGTGTTTAAAAGTTACGTTGTATTTTTGCACTCGAAAATGGTCATTGTAAAATAATTTAATTCAAATGGAAAATAAAGATTTAAAGCCAATAGCCAATGTTGCGGTTGATTCTACTGCTGGAGTTTTAGGAGTATTAGCCGCATTGGTAAATCCTATGATGGGTATCGCTGCCAGTGGCTTTTTGCCTGTATTAGTTAGTAATTTGAAAGATTTTATAGCGAGGAAGTTAAGTAATAATGAAGATTACAGGTTAGGAACAACCGCTTGGGTTGCTTGCCAAAAAATTAAGGGATATTTAGATTCAGGGAGAGAAGTAAGGAATGATGATTTTTGGACATGTCCTGAGTCGAAACGTTCTAAAGCCGATATTGTATGTGAAGGTATTTTATTAAAGATAAGAGATGAGTATGAAGATAAGAAATTAATTTATTATTCGAATTTTTTAGCGAATATTGGTTTTGAGGAGTCTGTTTCTTATGAGCAAGCGAATATGTTGTTAAAGTTGTCTGAGAGGTTAAGTTACAGGCAACTTGTTATTTTAGCTTATCTTTCAGATGATAAGATTCTCGAAATGAATTCATGGGCGGTTCAATTCAAAAATAATCTCTTATTGGAAGGATACTATGATTGGTATAGTGAAATTATGTCTTTATATGATTATGGATTGTTGAAACAAAGTATGGAAAGGAAAGGTATCGAACTTGGACGTTGTGCAAATTCTCAAATCAGTGTGTTAGGAAAGACTCTTTCACATTTAATGGAGTTGAATACAATTCCTTTGGATGATATTCAAGAAGTTTCTGCAACTTTAGAGAAAATAAAGAATATGATTAGGAAGTGAAAATGTTTATGGAATTTCAATTGTTAAAAGACAAGATTGGGAATTATAACTGGATATTTTTTTATTCCTTTGCAGTATGCTATACTATCGTAGAAAAATATTATTGGCTTTATTAGATGTTTTTGGAGGTGCTTTAACGGCTAAAAGTCTTCAAAAATATTTGTTTTTGTTTACGAGAGGACAGGATGTAAAGGCTTTTGATTTTTTACCTTATTACTATGGATGTTTTTCTTTTCAAGCTAATCAGGATGTAATAACATTGGCAAAATACGGCTATTTGGAGGTAATAGAGCAAGAAACCGGTCGTTTTATTCGTTTGCTGCAAAAGCAAAACTATTCTTCAATGTTGGATTTGTTTGATAATCAGCTTTTATTTGATATTAAATCCCGATTTGGAGAAATGAGTCAAACGGAGTTGATTCGTTATACGTATATTAATTATCCATTTTTTGCCATACGGAGCAGTATTGCTTCTAAAATTTTATCGGAGGAGGAATTGCTAAAAGTTAAAGCACAAGAAAGAAAAATTAATGAAGCACAATTATTTACTATCGGATATGAGGGGCTTAGTTTAGAGAAATATATTGTCTCCTTGATTTTAAAGGATATACGTGTGTTATGTGATGTGCGTAAGAATGCTTATAGTCAGAAATACGGTTTTTCGAAAAGTCAATTACAAAAGGCGTGTGAAGGAGTAGGAATTTATTATATACATATTCCGGAATTAGGTATAGAGTCTGAGTTTCGTCAAAATTTACGCTCTCAAAAAGATTATGACCTGCTGTTTGATAATTATGAGAAAACAACATTGCAAAAGCAAGGTGAGAGTTTAATGAAAATAAAGTGTTTAGTGGAAAAGTATGGTCGAGTTGCTTTAACTTGTTTTGAAAAGAATCCATTACAATGTCACCGTTCACGTGTAGCTAAATATGTGATGTTATTACCTAATGTAGAGTTTAAATTAACAAACATCCTTTAAACATGGCTAAAACCAAGGTACTCATTGCCGTAAAAACTTACCCTACTTTATCCGAGAAGTATGATGAGTTGGTATGTACTGCCGGTTTTTTAGAAGACGGTTCCTGGATTCGAATCTATCCTATTCCTTACCGGAAGTTAGACCTTGAAAAGCGTTATAAAAAATGGCAGTGGATAGAGTTAGATTTGGTTAAGAATACAAATGATTTTCGTCCGGAAAGTTACCGTCCCCGGGATATTACTCAAGATATTGATATTATAGGAGCAATTGATCGCAAGAAGTGGGATCAGAGAAAGGAGGTTGTATTAAAAAACGTTCACTATAATATGAAAGACTTGATAAGCGAAGCGAAAGATCCTAATAAATCCACTTCGTTGGCTGTGTTTAAAGCGAAAGAAGTTATTGATTTCGTATGGGAGCCTTGTGAAAGAGAATGGGATAAAAAGAAATTGGATAAGGTAATTGCTAATCAAGCGCAAGGCAGTTTGTTTGATGTTGAGGAGACTAAAAAGATATTTAGTGTTGTCCGGAAGTTGCCTTATGAATTTTCATATAAGTTTATCGCAGAAGGTGGTACCCAACATAAGCTAATGATTGAGGATTGGGAGTTGGGAATGGCATATTGGAATAATTTGGCAAATTCCAAGGGTGATGAAGAACTTGCTTGTCAAAAAGTTAAATATAAATTTTTTGATGAACTTTATAAGAAACGTGACCTTTATTTTTTATTAGGTACTACAAAGAAGTTTCATAATGTTGGGCTTAATCCTTTTATTATCATAGGAGTTTTCTATCCGCCTAAATCAGAAGGTACTCAATTGTCATTGAAGTTCGAGGATTTTTAAGCGATTGGCGTCTTTCTATAGTCGGGGGCTTTTTCTTTTCTCCCCCTGATGTGGTTTATTTCTGTATCTGTATATCCGGTTTGATGTCGGTGAGTTTTTGGTATTTGGGGACGGCAGTAGCGTCCGTATAAGCGAATTTGTACGTCATGACAAACTCCCGGACGGCATCTTCCCGGAGCATTTTTTTGAGTGATACCCTGCAAAGGCGGGAATAGTGTTCTCCACCGATTCCGTGCAGGAGTTTGTTTACCTTGGCAATCAAATCGAATATTTCAAAGGCTTTGGCTTCCTGTTCCGGAGGAAGGACAGACGAAACACTGTGATAACGGATATCGGCAATGGTGATGTTGACAGTGGCTTCCACCTGTTGGGCTTTCATGCCTTCCGATGAAAATTCGGCATTGCCGAGGTCTATCAGGGCGCACGGCCAGTTAACCGGCGGCTGTTCAAAATTGAGTTGTCCCCAGTCTTCCCCGACGTAACGAAATTCGGGAATTGCCTTCAATCGTTCCAGGATGTCTTTAAATGCTTCTTTCATGGTGTTTTAATGGTGATTAATGTTTGAATATCTTGTCAAATTCATAGCGGATATCCTTTTCGGCGCTTTTGAAGATGTCCGGGGAATAGCCCAGGAACTTCCGTTGCGGCATGTTCAGCTTGCGGCTGAACGCCCGCACCTGGTAGCGTTTCCCCGTTTTATAATGCTTCCGGGTATGGGCTTTTACATATTGCACAAACTGCCCGCCTTCGTTGTGTATCTTGGCATACGGCACCTTTGACAAATCGACACCGACACTTACCCGGTCGGCAAGCGCTTTCGCCTTGACGTTGTTTTGCAGGTTACCGGTACCGTACAGGATTCGCCGTCCCCGTGTAAGATGATTTTCCCGCTTGCGTTTCTTCCACCGGGGACGGGCGGTACCATTTTCCACAAATCCCTGGGCGGAAAAGTTGGCATCCTTCATTTTCTCGGCTGCGGCTGCCACATACCGGGGTATCCTTTTTTGCAGCCGCCGGACTTCATCCGACTTGCCGCGTAAATCTTCTGCCAGTTTTCTAATGTCCTGCATATTGGTTTATTCAGTTTTTTGTTCTATCTTTGTCATATAGATAATGGAATGGAAACCGCAGTTCCCTGAACCGGAATGGTGAGCGACAAAAACCATTATCTTTTTTGTTTTAACAGTCCTACCCGGAATTTTTCAAAATCGTTAATGTTCTTCTCCCACTTGTAGAAACTATCCACTCTGCCATCCATGCTTACCAATAAGACGATGGGAGTATCTTTGTAATACTTCAGGTAAACATTGTATAATTCATTATCAAATGTTGAACTAGTCTGTTGTGTCGCCCACACTTCGTCCGGAGCGTTGAACACGTCAATGGCTTCATCAAAATAGTCAAACCTTCCCCGTTTGAATAACTTTTCCTTCAGGTCGGAATCAAACCGGGCGGAGATATTGTTTTTCCGGTCTACCAGCGTGAAGCCTTCCCCTTCTTTGCCGTAGTGGGATTCCAGGATACGCCAGTATTCCCGGTAATCGTCCTCCGTGCAGATTTCCTGTTTATAGCCGGACAATTTTTTCGGATGACCGTAAATCTCTTTTACAGGCTTCATGCCGTAGTTTTTCACGGCAGAAAGCTGCAACGCCCTGGCATCGTCGTTCGCTTTGAAATAAGGATGTCCGTCCTCAAATATGATTCGGGACTTTCCTACGTTGTGCCGGAACGGTTTTGCCACCACCTTGCCGCCCATTCTTTGCGCGTCCTCGGAAGACGGCATGGGTGTCTTTGCCCGGCTTTCGTAATTGCCCGTCTTGTGGGCATACTCCCTTTCCGTACATTTCCGCACCGTACAACGGCACCGCCAGCCATTGGGCGGATAATACCGGTCCCAAAACGGGTCGTCAATGGAATAAATCAAACCGTCCAGGTTGCGGTGTTCCTCCCGTACATGTTCGTCCCTGGCTGTCACATATTCCAGGTAAGGGTGCGTGTCCTTCGTTTCCTCGAAGTCAATCCAACGGCTTCCCTGTGTTCCGGCGGCAATCACCTGCTGCCGTTCGGCATCCAGGTAGTTCAGATTATACCGGGCATTGATTTGCCGGGCTTTCCGCCGGAAGTCTCCCGGTGAGGCCAGCCTTCCGTTTTCATAAACCGCATCGCGCAGTTCCTCCAGTTCCGCAAAACACTTGGCACCGGAAAAGGCAAATATGTTGTTCTGTACCCGGCTGAGCAGGTTGTTGTCCTCCATCGTCCACTCCGGCGAAAAGAACTTTTTCCCATATCCCTGCTCGAATCCGGCAAGCAGGCTTTTCACATTGTGGAAATACACCTCTTCCATCAGCCTCTCCTTCTCCCATTCCCCGGAATAAAGTTTGTCCAGATAAGGGTCAATCAGGTTATCGCATTCCCCCGCATCCACTGCCAGCCGACAATCCGCCAAAGCATATAATTTTACGATAGCCCCGCGCTGATCAGCGGGGCTTAATCGAAAAAATCGGACGTATCGATGCGGAGACCGACACCTCCTGTTCCCTCTTTTTTCCCTGTCACCTGGATACCGAATTTTTCTTTCATCCATTCTGTGTCCACATCCATGTAAGGCAATGCCTCCTTTGTCATATTCCATAACTTTTCTATGTCCTCCTCCTGTTGCAGCTCGTAAGTCAGCCCTTCCGGAAGGACGCCGATTCTGACCAGGGCAGGGAGTACCGTCCCGTTCCAGTAGCTTTCCAGCATTCTTTTATCGGACTGTACCATCTTGTCCAGCAATTTGATGCTGCTTTCCTCCTTGGATCGGTTGCCGTTCTTCGTGTCCTGGCCGATAACGGCACCCGTGATGAGCAGGGATATTTCGGAATTACACAATGAAATCAAGTTGTTGTACACATCCCCGTTTGTGTCCGCTCCCTTCGCAAATTCAAAGGATTCCTCGCGGTCGATGATGAAATAAGCTGCCGACCCCATATCGCGAAGCATGGCTTCTGCCCGGTTGAGCATTTCCGGGTCCTGGGTATCCGTCTTGATGAAGCGGGGAGGTATGCCGTATATCTCGCACAACTCACTCCAGCAGGATTGTGCAAAGCGTTTGAAAAGGACGTGCGGGACGGCTTTATTCAGCAGTCCGTAATTGGTACGGCTACCAAATTCCAAAAGCCATGTCCCGTATTCGCGGCAGTTCCGGTAATCGATGCCTGTGGTGTCGTCCTCACTCAATAACAAAATGCCCTTTTCCGGAATAATATTGTTCCGGGGCAGTGACGTTACGCAAAGCGAATCGTTCTCGGTGGTCAGTTCAATCAAGGAATTGCCCCTGTAATCCGCCCACAGGATTTCCCGGTCAATTTCATTTTTCCATATTGCCTTTTTTAACAACTCAGTGCTTTCCTCGTCCACTTCCCCGTCCCGTTTCAAGGCAAAAGGCACGGACAGGGAATGCTGCATGCGCAGTTCTATCTGGGAGGTCAGGTGCGCATCCAGCAGGATATCGGTGTACAGGTTTTGCAACCTTGCCCTCCGGGGCCTTTCCACATTGTCGGCAGCCCGGAGGGCGCTTTTCCACGTACTCACGTCCGCCCGTGTCCGGGAGATGGTTTTGGGGACGATTTTGGCTACATACCCCTCCCTGCGTTGCGTTATGGGGATGTTGTTCTTTTTTACCGTCCTACTTTTGTTTTTCCCCTTTGGGCGGTATGTTTTATTGTTTTTCATTTTATTTTCTGTTTACGCTGAATTTAAACGGTTTTTAAACGGTATATCCGTCAATCATCGAAGCTGTGTTTAAACTTCCGGTTGCTTCCCGCCCGGAGGGTGGTTACGATTTTGCCGTCCGTTTCCCGTTTGGGAGGCAGGTCGGGCGCGATGCTTTTGCCGGATTCCCCGACACCGGCAACCAGTTTGAACCATTCGACGGCATTGTCATAGTAAATCTTAGCCTTGTCAAATAAAATGTCGGCATTTGACAGGCGGATGATGTACCATACCGCCATGCTTTTACAGTGTTCCAGCACGAGGGCATTCCGCCCGTCCCCTTCGGCATTGAATATGACTGCCGTGTCATAGCGTCCGTTCAGATAGCTGGTCGCTTCTTGGATGGCCATTAGGATTGCCGACCGGATAACCACGTCATCGGTGGTGATTTGTCCCAGCGTATAGTTGTATACCGCCGTTTTCAATTCTTCGATTTCGATAAACATGGCTTTTTATTTGATGTTTTTGTATTCTTCCCTGGCATTGAAGCACGGGCAGTGTTTTATCCATTCAGATGGCTCTATCACGCCGTTGCCGTTCAGGTCGGGAGAGAAATCCCGGTGTCCTCTGATGGTTGCTTTGGGGTAGCGTTCCTTCAATTGCTGGAGCAAAAAGCACATGGCCGCCTTCTGTTCCTCCGTTCTGTTATCGACCGGCTTGCCGTTTGCCATGATGCCTCCGATATAGCAAATGTTTACCGACTGGGAATTATACCCCGCCACCCCGTTACTGGGCTTGTCCTCGTCCAACAACTGTACAATCTCTCCGGAGGGTTTGATGATGTAGTGGTAGCCCGGATTTTTCCATTTCAGGGTGTTTTTCCAGTATTTTTGAATGCTTTCCACTGTGGCGTTCTGCTGGGTGGCAGAACAATGCACGACGATGTATTTAATTGTTCTCATGTTGATATGAATTAAAGTTTAAAATCTTCGGCTTTCCCGTTTCCCAAAGCGGTAGGTTGTCTTTGCCCGGTAGGAAACGGTGTTAAGTATGGATAGTGCTCCTTCAACGGCATCCGGTCCGTCCACCGGTGCCTCACCGCCTTTCTCAAAGGCGAGGTACTGGTCCTTCAGTTCAATCTGGTCGGCACTCTCCCTTTCGTCGATGTTGAACCATACGTTCCGGCGTTCAAAGAAAGACTGCGATGCCTCTATACGGTCATATTTGTCGCCTTTCGGTCGCTTATCCGGCTTGACCGGGATGTAATATCCCCGCTTATCGCCCTCGGTGTCGAAGTCATTGACAAACTCATCCATAGCGAAAAGCCCTTCAATCCAATAGCGGACTTTCCGGCAATTTTTCAGTTCCGTACTTTCATAAAGGTCGTAAAGCCATTGCGCCAGGACAACACGGGTTGCCTGTCGTAGAAATGTATGAATAATATGAAAGTCCCGTCCTTTCTTTCCAACCAAAACCAAACCTTTATGACAGGCAGCCGATTTGTATGAAAGGTCGCCGTAAAATACCAGGGCATCGTATTCATTGAGCGGCAGCATCTTTTTCCATTGCATGTCCTCCATCCGGAACACGGAACCGTCCTCGATGTGTTTGTGCATGTATTCCCGCATGAAGGAGCGGTATGGTGTATTGGCGTATTTTTCGCGCCAGTATTCTGCCGACGTCTTTTCCGGCCAGTTGGGTTCAAAAGTATTCAGGTCTTTCACCGCTGTCACAGAAAGAATCCGGTATTTGCTTTTCTTTCTGCCGTTTTTTGCTTTACTTATCTGGACTTTGAACTGGGTCTTCATCCGGTTGGTGATGCTGTTTTTGTGGAAGTTGTTGTTGGCAAAGACAAAGCGTTTGACCGAACCGTCGGTTTCATTGAAGCACCCCATCAGGTCCTCGAATATCCATTCCACCCCTTCCCGCATGAGGCGCGAGTTATTGACATGGCGCTTGTTGTCCACGTCATCCACGACGATATAATCAGGTCGCTGGTCCTCCTCCCGGACCCCACGGGGATTTTGTCCGAATCCCAGGGACATGAAACGTACCCCGTCCGTGGTCAGAAATTCCCCAGCTGCCCAATCCCCTAATTTGAAGCGGCACCCGTAATCGTTGATAAGCCGTTTGTTGTATTGCAGTTGCGCTTGGCAGGCGGACAATAGTTTTTGCGCTTTCTTTTCGGTCTCCCCAATAAGCAGCATAAACTTCAACCTGCCGGAGTAATACAGGTATAAGGGTACCCCCATGTCGGCATGGACGGACTTTGCCCCGGAACGGTAGATTTCCAATAATTCGTAAATTTCCGTGTTCCGGATCATGTCGTCTGCGAACTGTTTATGGAACCAGGCACATTTGCATTGCGCATAATTGGGGAAATAGTATTCAAACCAGCGGATATAATCAGCTTCCAACCCCTTGACGCGCCTAAGTTTGTCGGGGGCTGTTTCGTTGATGTTGATAAATGTCGCCTTACTGATCCGGCGGCAATGCTCATCGTATTTGGAAATGAGTTTTTGAAATTTCTGGTCTATGGTTGCCATACCCTTCTTATTTTAAAGAATCCTGCTCTGCCCGCCAGGCAATAAAGAGTTTATGAAACTCGGTAAATTCCGCCGCTTTCTTTGGGTCCACTTCCGCCATCCAGTTGTCGAACTCCATGAACACGGAGATGACAACTGAAAGGGAGACCTTGCCATCCAGGTAGGTCAATGCCTTGTTGATTTTGGAAAGGGCGTCGGCGTCTATTTTTGCCTTGTTCCCTTCGGAAACGGATTTCATTTCCTCCAACAGCAATTCCCGGATTTTAGCAGGCGTGGAGATAATCCGGTCGCGTTTGGCATCCCAGTCCATTTGCTTGCGCCATTTGGAGAGGGAGGCTTCCGTGATGCCTAACTGCATGGAGATGGCGGAACAAGTCAGTCCCTGCTCAACAAAGAGTGATTCCGCTACGCTGTATAACTTGTGTTTGGGTTGTGTTGCCATTTCTTTTTTCCGCAAAAGTGAGGCGTAAAAAGAAGGTTTGAAAAAATAGTGTAAACCCTTGACACTCTTTTTGAGCAGGTGTTTTATATCCCCCATTTTTGCCCTTGAAAAACGATGAAGAGAGCATGGAAAGATTTGTATTCAATGACGAAACCAAAAAGAATTCGCACGGCTTTTACCTGCTGAATGCCGGAGGAAGGTTTGAGCGGTTCAATGAGAATCCGGTGATGTTGAACAACCACGATCTGGCGCAACTTATAGGGAAATGGCTAAACCTGCAAACGGAAGGGAGCCTGCTTACGGCAGAACCGGAGTTTGACGAAGGGGATCCGGACGCCCTAAAGATAAAAGGCAAGGTGGAACGGGGGTATCTCCGTGGCGCTTCGCCCGGCATTATTATCCTTGCGGCGGAATGGCGTGAGAATCCGGCAACCAAAGAGCAGGAGACTTATGTCACGGACTGGGAACTGTTTGAAGTCTCCACGGTCAGTGTCCCGTCCAATGCGGGTGCTTTAACGCTGCGGGTTTACGATAGCAACCATCACCTGGTGAATGACGGGGATGTGAAGTGCCACATTGAGAACATTATTAGACTGGGACTTTCTTCAAAAACAAATGAAAACATAACCAAACATGTAAAAATGAGCACAGAAATGAAATTGACGGCCGAGGCGTTAGTGGCACTTGGCATTCAGGAGACGGCAGACACGGCAGCCGTCAGTGCTGCCATTGTTGCTTTGAAAGTGAAAGCGGAAACGGCAGAAAAGGAGGTCCGGGAACTTCGGGAAAAGGCGGAAGCTGCCAGAAGAAGGGCCGCAGAGGAAATGGTCGGGTTAGCTATCCAGGAAGGACGCATTACTGCCGACAAAAAGGAAGCTTTTATCCGTCTGGCGTTAGCCGATCCGGAAACCACCAAGGTGACCTTAGACGCCATTCCGGCAAAACAGAGGTTGGCGGCACATATCCAAAGCATTGCCGGAGGGGATGTGATTCCTGCCGAGCGAAAGAACTGGACGCTGCTCCAGTGGATGAAAAACGACATGTCCGGATTGAAAAGGCTCCAGGTGGAAGCTCCGGAGGTGTATGAGCAAATCAAGAAAAAAGTGTAAAACCCATTAAAAACAGAGAAAATGGCTATTGAAAGAGAATTATGGATTGAAATGATTAAGGAGGGCATGGTGCCGGACACGTCATTTCTTTCCCATTCGGTAAACATGGATGAACATGTGCATGCAAACGTCTTGCATTTGCAGGAAGCCGGAATTGATCCGGAAGTGTTGGTCGATAACGATGTATGGCCTATTCCCGTGACCACGCGTGAAGACATCCCGTTAGAATTGCCCTTACACACTTTTGACACGGTGAACACGCTGGTGCGGAATGTGGAGGAAATGGAATCTTCATACAACAAAATGGAAAGCGTAACGCGCTCCCATCGGAATTCGCTGATTAAAAAAATATCAAGGCATGCGGCATACAATTGGTGCCCCTCAACGGACAGTGAAATGACGCCCGTATCGGTGAGTGATGGTGCTGTAAACAGATTCGGATTAAAACGGATTTCGTTTAATGATATCCTGGATTTGCAGGCGAGATTTCGCTCTTTGGATGTGCAAGCGGATGAGTTGGTTACGGTATTAAACCCCTTTCATTTGGCGGATTTGCAGGCGGAAGACTTGAAATTGTATAAGGAAGTACTGGCTTCCGGAAAGATATTCAATTCCAAATTGTTCACCTTCTCCGGTCTGCCTTACTTCGATACCACTACGGGCAAGAAGAAGGCATTCGGGGCTGCCATCGGAACGACGGACACCCAGGCATCACTGATGTATTGCGAATCGGAGGTTTGTCTGGCACGCGGGGATACGGAGGTATTTGCCCGATACAAGGACCCGAAGGAACGCGGGGACATTATCGGTTTCCAGCAGCGTGCCATGGCTTTGGCTATCCGAGGCAAATATATCGGAGCCCTCTACAGCGGAAAATAACCTGAAAATGAAGTTATGGATGTGGTACAAATCATTACCGCCCTGACCGCCTTGCTTGGTGTCGTTACTTCCGTCCTTTATGCCCGCCGGGCAAAGAAGGCGGAAGTAAAAACCAAGGAAGCGGAAGCGAGGGCAAAGGAAATCGAGAACCGGAAGAATGACATCGGCAATGCGGAGCTGATGATTGAGCTGGTAAAAAAGGCTAATGCTGAGGCCTCGGAAGTTCAGCATAATTTGATTGAAACTTTAAAAAAGGAAAATGGAAAATTTAAAAAATCTGTTGAGCGGCTGGAGAGGGCTTTCCGTAGTATTCATCGCTGCCCTTATCGGGATAACTGCCCTGTTTATGCAGAGTTGCAAGGCGAAGAAGGAAGTGAGCAACACGACTCTTGTCCGGACGGAAACGATATTGGAAGTCGTAAATGATACGGTAGTAAAAGTAGAGCCCGATTCGGCTTCGTTAAAGGCTTTGCTGGAGTGCGACAGTGTCGGGAATGTGTTGCTGAAACAGATAGCAGCGTATGAAGCCGGGAAGCATGTAAACCCTCCTCAGTTGGATATCCAGGATAATATGTTGACGGCGAAAGTGAAGGTAGATTCTTTCGGGATTTTTATGAAGTTCCGGGAGCGGTATGTTGAACGGATAGATTACATGGAGAGCCAGGAGAAAGAAACCGTGACCGTGTATGTAAATCGGCTGACAGGGTGGCAGAAGTTCCGGGTCTGGTTGGGAAATGTTGTGCTGGTGGTGGTTCCGGTTTATATCGTGTTTAAATGCCGGAAATCTATTTGGCAATGGATAAAGAAAATTTTATTCAGGAAATAAACGCCAAAACCAACGTGTGACAGAATGTTGTTTACAAACAAAAAAACATCGGATTATGGAAAAAGAAGAAATGGTGGAAACCAGAGGCTTGACGGAAGAGCAAGCAAAAAAGACAGAGGTTGCAGAAACTGTTGCAGCACCCCAGCCCAAGGAAACGGAAAAGAAAGAGGGCAAAAACCGGAAAGAAAAAGCGGAGAAACAGACGGAGACTGCTAAACCGGAACCCCAGAAGAAACCGGAGAAACCGAAAGCGACAAAGGACATCCCTCCGTTTTTGGAATCTTACGTGAAGGCCTATCCCAAGGAGACGGTTTTCCATGTTACCAGCGACAAACAGGTGTTCCTGGAAAAGGATTTGAACCTGGCGCGGTTTCACCAGCGGAGCCTGAAAACCGAGGGAGAAGTACAAACCATAAAAGTAAAATAAGATGGGTTTAGGAAATGTAAATATCCGGTTGGAGAACGGTGCCCTGGGGCGCGTTGCTTTGACGGATGACGGTGTTGCGGGCTTGATTCTGACGGGCAAGGCAGTCCCGGATAAGTTGGAATTGAACCGGGTGTATTTGTTTAATTCCACCCGCGATCTGACAACGTATGGGATTACGGAGGCGGAAAACCCGCTTCTGTACAAGGAGGTGACAGCATTCTACGAGGAGACGGGTGACGGTGCGGAACTGTATGTGCTGGTGGTAAGTGAAGCAACGACACTTACGCAGATTTGTGGTGTAGAGGACGGACGGCCTTTGAAAAAGCTGATTGACTATGCTGCCGGGCGTATCCGGTTGGTTGGCGTCAACAAATTGCCTCCTGCGGAATATGAGGCAGATCTGGCACAGGGCATCGACGGGGATGTGGTTACAGCGGTCGCGGCATCCCAGAAGGTGGCCGCGGATTACCAGGCTAAAATCAACCCATTTCGGTTGCTATTGCCGGCTCTTCTTTGGAACGGTAGCACTGAAAACCTGTTCAAGCCCCGGGAAGGAAGCTATAACCGGGTAGGTTTGGTGTTGGCTGCCGATAAAATAATCGGAGAAACGGCCTCCCCTGCCGTTGCGAGGGTGTTGGGACGCGCCGCAAAAATTGCGGTGAATTATTCCATCGCCCGGGTAAAGGACGGAGCCATTGCTGCCACCGGTTTCCTTGCCGACGGGAAGACGCCGAAGGAAGATGCGGGGATGTTGGACGCTCTGCATGATGCCGGGTATATCCTTTACCGGACGTTTGTCGGGAAAAATGGATATTACCTGAATGACGACTGCATGGCTGCCCCATTGACAGACGATTACAGCAGCCTGAACCTTGGCCGCGTGATTGACAAAGCTATCGTTATTGCTTACGGGGCTTACGTGGATGAACTCCAAGACAGCATCGAAGTGGACGATAATGGGCAGTTGCCGCAGCACCTGTGCTCTTACTTCGAGGGGAACATGGAAAATGCCGTGGCGGCTTCCATGAAGGATGAAATCAGCAGTTTCGACTGTTTTATTGACCCGAAACAAAATCTCCTTTCTACCGGTGTCCTGAATGTAAGCTGTAAAATCGTTCCGCGGGGAATTTTGAAGGAAATCAATGTGACACTGGGATTCGATAATCCCGCCTTAAAAGCATAAAGATGATACGGATTAATAATAAGGAATATGCCTGGGGGGATATTACGGTGGTGGTTTTCGGTCGTCCCCTTGTCGGGATTACCGGTATCGAGTACAAGGCAAAGAAAGCGAAGGAAACCAAGCACGGACAGGGACGCAATCCGAAATCCATTCAGCATGGGAAACGGGAATATGAGGGTACGCTGACTATCATGCAGAGCGAACTGATTGCCCTGAACCAGGCAGCCCGGGCGAAAGGGTACAAGGATATCCTGGACGTGGATTTCGATGTCATTGTCACGTATGAGTCCGGACTGGTGGTGACGGTAGACAAAATCTGTTGCGCTTCCCTTTCCGAATTACCCTCCGGCATGAAGGAAGGAGACGCACAGGCTGAAATAGCACTGCCGTTCGTTGCACTGGATGTGGAGTATGACAAGACTGCACTGGTATAAGAAAAGGAAGTGAAATTCCGGGAGCCGGTTTTCCCGGTCCCGGTTTAAAAACCATTTAAACAGGATTGAAATAGCATGAAAAAATTGACGAAAGAACAGGTTGAAGCCCTGAAAAAGAAGCACGGTGAAATTTTTGAAATCGAAGTGGAAGATAAGGTTTGTTATCTGAAAAAACCTTCGCGGAAGGTGCTTTCACTTGCCGCAACGCACGGCCAGCGCGATCCGATGAAGTATAACGAGGTAATCCTGGCGAACTGCTGGGTGGACGGCGACGAGGAAATCAAGACGGACGACGCCTACTTTTTGGGTGTTTCCGGAGTGCTGGCAGACCTGATTGAGGTAAAAGAGGCGAGTTTAAAAAAGCTGTAGCCCCGTTGGGGTTGGATGACCGTTCGTGGTTGCTGGAGGGGGATGCGCTTATCCGGGCGCACCTTCACCAGGATCCGGACACGTTGACGGACGAGGAATGGGTGGCACAGATTCATATGGCACTTTGGATTGAACACCGGTATTTTCAGAATTTAGGTAAACTTTTAGGCGGATAACATGGCATCGACTTACGAATATATAATCAGCTTGCAGGACAAAGTTTCCGGCACGATGCAGCGTATTGTCGGTGCCTCTTCCGTCACGGTCGGCAAACTGACGGCACTGTCGGATAAGGCAAAGAAATTGCAGGGGGTGACGGGTGACCTTTCGGGGAGCATGTTTCAATTAAAGCAACGAATCGACCTGTTGCAACAGGAAAAGGAACTGTTGGACCCGTCGAATCTGAACCTGATTAAACAGTACAACCAGGAGATTGACCGGCTTTCGGGTCGCATCGAGAAACTGGACAATACCGGACGCGGCGGGAAATTGAAAGGCTACCTGGGCGAAATCGGCAGCATGGTCAAGGGATTTATCAATCCTGTAACAATGGGTGCCGCCGCCATCGGTTTTTCCGGGAAGTCGGCGATGAATTTCCGGGAAGGGATGGCAAAGGTGAATATTACCGCGCAACTGGATAAAAAGGGGCTGTCGGATTTGGAGGGTAAAATCAAAGGTATTGCCAAGGCCAACAAGTTCGATATCGGGGTGGCTCCGGGTGCGTTTGAGCAGATTATCAGCCAGACGGCGGACGTGGATATGTCGCTCGATGTGTTGAATGCTGCCCTGAAAGGCAGCAAAGGCGGGTTTACCGACCTTTCAACTGTTGCCGGGGCGTTGGCACAGACGATGTCCATCCTGGGCGGATCAGCAAGTTCACTGGAGGTGCTGGACACCTTCTTCGCTGCCAAACGGGTCGGTGCGGGTGAGTTCAAAGACTTCGCCACCTATATGCCGGGCTTGATTGCTTCGGCGGATGCGTTGGGTGTGAAGTATAAATCGGTTGCCGGTGTGTTTGCTTATATGACCGGGAAAGGCCAGGATGCCGCGCGGGCTTCCGTCCTGATGGGGAACATGTTCTCTTCTTTGTCGAAGTCGGATATTACGAAAAACCTGGACAAAGCCGGGGTGAAGATTTTCGACGCCCAGGGCAAGATACGGGATTTTGTAGATATTTTCCGAGATCTCGGCGGCGTGATGTCGGGCATGAGCGACCAGCAGAAGACCGCCTTCTTAGAAAAGGTGGGCATCGTCGATAAGGAGGCGAAAGCGGCATTTGCCATCATGGGTTCCGACCTGGATAAGCTGACGGAATCCATGCGGGCGACCGCCAACGCCACCGGGGAAACCAACGCAGCCCTGAAGTTTTCCAAAAACCCGATACAGGCGGCAACGGAACTCTGGAACCAGTTCAAAGGCATCGGCTTGCAGATTGGTGATTTGCTGCTCCCGGTCATTTGTGCCGGGATGAGCGTATTGGGTGACGTACTTTCCGGCGTGGCGGCGGTTTTGGATGGCGTGGTCGGTTTCTTTTCCGGTTGGGCGGCCTATCTTCGGGAAGGCAGTCCCCTGGTATGGGGATTGACGGCGGCATTGGGAGCCTTGACCGTTGCGTTGATTGCATACGAGATGTGGACGAACCGGGCAGCCATCGCCACGAAACTGAAATCTGTATGGGATGGCGTCGCCGCAGTGGTGACGGGCGGATGGACGACTGTCCAGTGGGTGCTGAATGCGGCATTATATGCCTGCCCGTTGGTATGGATTATCGCCTTAATTGCCGGATTGATAGCAGGGATTATCGCTTTGTGTACGAAGGTACAGGGCTGGGGCAAACAGTGGGAGGTGATTGTGACGTTTGCCAAGAACTGCTGGGCACTCTTTATCGAGCAGTTCAAATATTCCTGGAACCAGATGTCCAACGGATTCATGATAGGACTGGATAAGATAAAACTGGGCTGGTACAAGTTCAAGGAAGCGGTCGGGTTGGGTGATTCTTCGGAGAACCAGGCAATGATTGATAAAATCAATGAGGACGTAGAACGGCGGAAACAGACCATTGCCGACGGGGCGAAACGGATTCAGGAACTGACGGAGAAAACACGGAACTCGCTGACGTGGGAATTATCCTGGAAAAAAGGCGAAAAGAAAGAGGACGGGCAAACGGTGCCGGGGACGGAGAGCAAACCGGGAACGGTTCCGGCTGCCGGCAGTTTCGATTTCGATGTCCTGATGAACAAGATGGGCAAAGCCGGCGGGACGAAGTCCGGGCAAAAGGTGTTGGATCTGAATGAAACGGTAAAGAACAACAAGGGGGACACGGCTTATTCGGCCATTGCATCGCGTTTTGCGATGGTGAAGATGGCTCCGTCGGCAACTTCCGGAATGCCTTCCGCCCTATTGCCGGGCAAACAGCCCGCCGGGACGGATTTGGCGGATTATTCCGGAGAGGGCGAAAAGGCGGATTTCCGGAAAAGTATGACGGGCCATGTTGCCAGTATCGGAAAAACCCTTCACAGGGTGCAGGAGATTGCTGCTACCATTTCCGCCGTCGTGACGGTCGGAACGGCCGTTCCGGCGGTATTCGCCCCCCTGCCGACAGTTCCGGTGGTAGCTGCTGCTCCGGAACTGCCCCGCTTCCCGGAACGGGACCAGGAACGGGAAAATCTTTCCGGCAGGAATCCGGGCATTTATCTGGACAAGTATTGCGAGCAAGTGGTCATTAATGTACAGAATACCGACCGGCGCGGTACCGACGAAATCCGGGAGACCATCCGGGAAACATTAACCGATATTTTTGATTCGTATGAAGCATAAGTTCAATATCCCAAACGTAGGCGTTTCACGGCTGACGTTAAAAGGTGTCCCGTTCCCCGGCACCCTGGCTGGGAAACGCCCGGAAGGGAGTTTTAAGGGGGAAGCGGGAGAAGCCTACGAACTGGAACCGGAAGCTCCGGCCGTGGAAGAGTTTGTGCGTGGAACGCGGTTGCGGGGAAAAGACAGGCTGGGACGCTGGTATTTCATGCCGGTGAGTTTCATCTATCCGACCCTCTCCGGAGAGAAAAAGACGCTGGAACTGGAGCGGGCGGAAATCAAGGCGGTGTCGGCAAAGAAAAATATTGTCGAGACGCCCTTGGTGGGACGCAAAGGTGCTGTCCGGGAATTAATCAGTTCGGAAGATTTTAAGGTTTCCATCCGGGCGGTTGCCCGGACGGAAGACGGCACCTATCCCGCCGACCAGATTGTGGCGTTCAAGGAACTGTATAACGTAAACGAGGCGGTGGAATTGAAATCGGTATTGACAGACCTGCTTTTCGATGAGAATGACAAGGTGGTGATTACGGATATGAGTTTCCCGGAAACGCCGGGCGTAGAAGATGAGCAGGAGGTGGAAATCGAGTGTGTGACGGACAAACCTTTTGAATTAACCATTGAATAGAAGCCATGTTTACCTTATGCAGTGAAATAACGATAGGCGGCAAACGGTTCGGCGGCGTGCATGATGTCCGGATCAGACGCTCCATTTACGACCTGGCGGCAACGGCAACGGTGAAGGTTCCGGTGACGGCGGTGTTGAAGCAATCCGGAAAGCCGGCTACAGAGGTAGAAGTAGCGAAGGAAATCAAGGCGGGCGACCCGGTGGAAATCCGGTTGGGATATGACGGGGCTTTGAATACGGAGTTCAAGGGGTATGTGAAGCAGTTGAATTTGAAAACACCGTTGGAAATTGTCTGTGAAGATGCGTTCTATCTGTGCCGGAAAAAGAGCGTGACGCTGTCCGGGAAGACGACGTTGGCGGACGTTATCGGGAAATGCGGCCTGACAGCCGGCTATACGGCCAAGTTGTCGATGGAGAGTTTCCAGGTACCGAACAAACCGGTGTCGTGGGTGCTGGCGAAGTTGAAAAAGGATTACGGACTGGCAGTGTTCTTTGATTTGGACGGCCGGGCGTATGCTTCGGAACCGTTCAAGACGGTGGACGAAGCGGTAAAGTATCGCTTGCGGTATAACGTTATCCGGGACGATGATTTGAAGTACCGGCTGGCGGAAGATGTGAAGCTGAAGATAAAGGCGGTGTGCGTCTACCGGGACGGAACAAAGGTGGAGGCGAAAATCGGAGCCGATGACGGAACGGAGAAGACGATGTATTTCTATGACGTGAAGGATGAGAAGGAACTGGCCGCCCTGGCACAGGCGGAACTGAAACGGCACAGTTATGACGGGTATAGCGGGAAGATACAGACGTTTTTAGTGCCGTATGCCGCGCCTTGTATGCTGGCAGAACTGGAGGACGAGGTGTACCGGTACCGGAACGGGCGGTATTATATCGAGAGTGTGGAAACGACGTTCGGAGCGGGTGGCAGCCGCCGGACTATTGAAATCGGGCTGAAGGTATGAGCAAAGGGAATGACGAACTCAGACGGATGTTTGACCGGCGGTTGCATGAAGCTGCAGAGACTGTTTTTTACGGGGAAGTGTCAGCCGTGGATGAAGAGGCGCGGACGTGTACGGTGGTCATGGAAGACGTTCCCTATGAAAATGTGCTTTTATATGCCGTGGAGAAAGCGGAGCTGAAGGGACTGGTGTCAATTCCCGAGATAGGCAGTACGGTACTGGTGGAACGGATGGCAAATGACCGGTATTTTGTGGTGATGTTTTCGGAGGTGGACAAAGTGCTGCTGACAATTGGGGAAAAGACGGAGGCAGAGGTGTCGGAGGAAAGTATCCGGGTGAAAGCCGGGGATAAAACGGCGGTGACGGTGGATGCAGAAAATTGCCTGCTGCAGGTGGGGGAAAGTGTGGTGAAGGCGACGGAAAAGGGACTGACGTTTGTCAAGGGCGGCGCCGGGCTGAAAAAAACACTGGGGGAACTCATTGATGCGATTATGAAGCTGACGGTACCGACGGGTGTGGGACCGTCGGGGACGCCGATTAACGCGGCGGATTTTGTGAAAGTCAAACAGGGATTAAACGATTATTTGGAGGGATAAAATATGGCACTGGTAAAGGCGACAATCAAAGGTGAAATAAAGGCGGCGTTTACGGCCGTGATGGACCAGGCGGACGACAAACGCGAGGACGCCCTGGACAAAGTGGCGGATAAGATTGCGGACGCGGTGGTGAATGCCATCAAGAGCGCGACAATTACTTATACGACCGGTTTGGTCGCTCCGCCGATGGGCGGTGCGGTGACGGGAATGTTTCAATGTACAATTTCATAGCTATGTTGGATATTACACAAACGCCGGACGGGGATGTCGAACTGGGTACCGGGGATGTGACCTATACGGAAAGTACCGGGCAGCACAAACGGGATTTGTTGCTGGCGGACAAAGGGCATTTCAAGGAGTCGCCGGCGGCGGGTGTCGGGGCGTTTAATTTCATGCACGACACCGACCCGGAGAATTTTTACCGTACCGTCCGGAAGGAATGCAGCAAGGACGGGATGAAGGTAAAGGATGTTAAGCAGGTAGACGGAGAATTGATAATTGACGCGGAATATGAAAGCGGTAACGGTTAAAGAGAATCAGACGGTGTTCGATATTCTGGTCGAGCAATACGGCACGTGCGAGGCGCTTCCGGAGTTTTTGGGCAATAATCCGGAACTGGAGAACGGTCCCGAGGCGGGACAGCTGGATAAAGAATCCGTTTCCGGACGATTGACGCCTGAGGCTATGCGGGCGTTTCGGTTGGATTTGCCGCTCCGTGCCGGCTCGACAGTGCGGATTGATACGGACAGCAAGCTGATAAAGACGTCGGTGATAAAGGAGATAGATACGGAAGTAACGACTTATACGGATTGATATGGCAAGGACGATTAATGAAATACAGGCGGGTATTGTCTCGGAATTAGAAGCTGGAACGGAGGTGAAACTGTCCACCTCAAAGGTGGCGGAATGGCGGTTGTGGACGTGGGTAGTGGCTGCCGCCATACACGCCTTCGAGGTGGTACTGGATTTGTTCCGGAAAGAGGTACAGGAAAAAACAGATAAGATTACGCCGGGGACGGTTCGCTGGTACGGGGAACAGTGTCTCCGGTTCCAGAACGGGCATAAACTCCTTTTTGACAAGAAGACAGCAGCGTTATACTATGAAGTGGACGACCCAGCGGCGCGCATCGTGAAGGTGGTGGCGATAAAAGAGAGTCCCAAACATCTGACTATCAAAGTGGCAAAGACGGACGATTCCGGAAAGGTGATACCGCTTTCCCCGGATGAGAAATACAACCTGATCGCTTACATACACGAAATCCGGGCGGCCGGGACGACGACGGATGTGGTATCGACAACTGAGGACAAAATACGCTACAACCTGCAAGTGTGGCACGATACGGTTTATCCCTATTCGGAGGTGGAGACGAATGTGAAGGCAGCCATTGAAGCATTTAAGACGAACATCGGGTTTGACGGGGTGATTTACGTGCAGCAGTTCATCGACGCCGTGATGGGTGCAGAGGGGGTGGTTACCTGTAAGTTGAATTCAATTGCCAGGAAAGGGGTGTCCGATGATGATTTCAAGGCGTTTGAGGTGTACAGTGATTTGGAATCCGGGTACTTTGATTATGCTCCCGATTCCGGGGTGAAGGTTGAATCGGTTAAAAATATGGGCGCATGAATCCGGGGATTGAATATGACAATTTGGTGAAACAATTGCTTCCGCCGCACAAACGGCAGCGGGTGCGGTTGTGGCTCATGCGGACGTTCGTAATGCCGCTCAGAGGGCTGTTTGAGGCGTTCGGGATATGGCGGGATGATATCCGGATGTTGATGAACATTACCAATCAAGTAAAGGTGTTGGAGGGGTATCTGCAAAAGAAGTACAACGCTTTGACGATACACATTGAAACCTACGGGGACGGGTTGTTGCTTATCTGTCTGGAACGGGAAGGAATCGCCATGCAGCCGGAGATTGGTTTGGAGCGTGAAAATGTAGTGGCAAAGATTCCACTGGCGGATGAACTGCGCGGGCAGTTCGGGGAGGCGGATTTTATCGTGTATATCCCGGCCGGGGTGGATGCGGATTTAATCCGGACGGAGATAGAGAAGTATAAACAGGCATTGACGAAATACAAAATCATTCAAAACTAAAAGGATATGAAAAGGCATGTACAGACAGAAGGCGTGCGTCGATGGGCGGGTGAACATATTATTGATTTGCAGGCAGAACCGTTCAAGGTGATAGACGCGTTTTTTGAGGAATACGGTAATTGTGTTGTTAAAGGGTGCGGGGTGCTGGATTGGGAAGACGGGACGTATCATGTGGAGCCCGGATTGGTGGGTCTGCATGGAACGGATCCGGAGGGCAACCCGACCTATAAGGTGGCGCCGTTTGCCGGGGTGACAGCGGTGTCCCTGCCGGCTTATATGGTGCTGCGGTTTGATGTGGCGCAGCGGGAATATGTGGATGAGAAAATGCACCCGATTTATTACGAATACCGGACGGAACTGGTACCGGAGAAACCGGCGGATGAGCCGTACCTGGAAATCACTCCTTCCGGGGCTGCTTGCTTTTTGGATGTAACTGGGGTAACGCATAAGTTGGATCAGGACGGGGACGGTAAAGATGTGGTTGTTTCTTTTGAAGAGGCGGCGGAGCGCGTGAATGTGGAATCCGGAGATACGTTGTCCGGGCTTTGGGGAAAGGTGCGGAAATGGTTTGCCGGGTTGAAGGCGGTGGCGCTTTCCGGAAAGACGGAAGATTTGACGGACGATCCGGAACACAGATTGACGACGGACACGGAAAAAGCCCGGTGGAATGATACGTACACGAAGCTGGAAACGGACAATAAGGATACGGAGGCGTTAAGGATAGCGAAAGAATATGCCGACAATCAGGTGGCGAACCTGGGGGATGACGTTTACCGGAAGGCGGAAGTTTATACCAAGCAGGAAGCGGACGCCCAGCATGAAGGGGATTTGGCGGCGGCAAAGAAGTTTGCAACGGATAGGATTTCGGAACTGATAAACGGCAGTCCTGCGGCACTCGATACGCTGTATGAGATTGCCAACGCGCTGAATAACGATCCCAACTTTGCCACGACCATTATGGCGCTAATTAACGGGAAAGCGGATACGGGGCATAAGCATACAAAGAGCCAGATTACGGATTTCCCGGCGTCCCTGCCGGCTTCGGATGTGTACTCGTGGGCGAAACAACCGAACAAACCGAGCTATACGGCAGCGGAAGTCGGGGCTGCGGCAGCAAGTCATAATCATGGCGATGCGTATGCTGCCAAAACGCACACACATACGGCCGACCAGATTACAGATACGGCAACAAAGGTTATGATGACTAAAACCGAACGTTCAAAACTGGCAGGTTTGGAATCAGTAGCAAGTTTAAAATCTACTAATGGATATGTGAAAGTCGGAGGAATAATAATACAATGGGGAAAAAATTCTGCGTCAGCAAATACCAACACAACAGTTTACTATGCGACTGCTTTTGCTGCTGTATATAGCGTTGTAATGGTTCCTGAAGATTCTAATACATCGCAAAACAAGTCTCTCGCAGTCTGTAATATCGGAACAAGTTCATTTCAAATCAATAATACGGAACGAGTAGGTTTTCCTTGCCGATGGATAGCGGTTGGATCGTACTAAATTTGACATACTACTTATCCCATCGAGATTATATTTTTATGCCATCTGGTGTATGTGTGATTATAAATAAATAACATTATTATACCGTTCGTAGTTAATTTGTGAGAAGCGTCTGGAGAAGTATCATCGTAGATTGGGTAAGAACCAGACGATGATTTAACCACAATAGCACCAGTATTACATTTACGAATTAAGATATACATATTTGTTTGAGGCGGAGGTAATGTTATCGTGATTTCATTTGTATTCATTCCAAATATACAATTAAAATTACCATCAAGATTCGTGTTAATTGTAACTATTTTTACACGTAATCCTCCTTGCTCCAAACCTGCCAGTTTGGAATCAGTAGCCAACAGCCAGCCAGCACCCTGGAGCATTATCTATAATTAAGGTGCATCCTGTTTTACTAATGTTTGTAACATTATTATACCCTTTACCAGAGGCACCCGGATATTGGCTTGAACACACAACACTACAGCATTGTATAGGGAAAGGCACAGGGAACTTTATAGCCTTTTGCCAGTTAGTACCACCCGCAACGCCCCATTGTATGATTATACCTCCAATTTTAATATAACCATCGGTGTTTTTTGACGTAGCTATCACTTCAATATCTGCCAGTTTAGAATCGGCTGGTAAGCCTATATTTGCAGCCCTAATTCAAATAATAAATCTATGTCACAAGCTGTTTTATTTAATGTTTTTGCCGAAGAGTATCTGAACATCTGTAAGAAATCATCGACTTATAAAGAGAGTTTACAAAATGCCGTAAATCATTTACAACGTTTTTCAGATGCTTCCCAGACGCCTATTTTTACCGATATGAATGAACAAGTAATTGAAGACTTTGTGTGTTATTTACAGAATCAAAATCTAATGGCTTCGACAATAAAAAACAATATAAATCGCATCAAATACCTATTGAAAAAAGCTCATCGCTTCGGTTATGAGGTAGATTCCATTATTGAAGATTTCAATGTTCCGGACGAAGAATCTAATGCAATTTTTTTGACAATGCGCGAGGTTTACAAAATACACCGTTATACAAATTTAACTCCAAGAAAAGCCGAAATAAAAGACTTTTTCATTATTGGATGTTTGACAGCTCTTAGGTTTTCCGACTACTCCCGTCTAAGCCCTAAAAATTTCATCCGGAATAAAATCGTCATTAAGACCCAAAAAACAAATACTCCTGTTCAAGTTCCCATGCACCCAATTGTACGAGAAATTATACAAAAATACGACAAAAAACTACCAATTCCTCCGTCTATACAGCATTTTAACCGGGAGATTAAGAATATCTGTAAGCAAATTGGATTTAAAAAGAAAATATTGTTTGAACGCAAAGTCGGTGTGCAACGAGTTTCAAAACTTATTCCGAAATATCTATTTATTTCCTCGCATACTGCAAGAAGAACAGCAGCAACTAATATGTATTTGTCTGGAATAATGCCCTTCCGAATCATGCTCGTAACGGGTCATAAAACTGAAAAGTCGTTCTTTAAATACATTCGAATTACGAGAGAGGAAAATGTGAAAATATTAGCAAAGCACAAATTTTTCACAGGGGATAAAAGGAAAAGTAAACGGCATTAAACGGCATTTAATTCATATTTAAAGCGCAGAAGGTTTGCTTTTCTGCGCTTTAAAATTTGCACAATTCGTTTTCAAAAATTGCACTTTTCGTTTTGCCGATTATACATATCAGCAGAGACCATAAGCAGCATAACGGACCGTGTCCTTCCGGAAATACAGAGCTGGAAAAACCGACCTCTGGACCGGGTGTATCCAATTGTATGGCTTGATGCGGTACATTACAAGGTAATGGACGAGAAGAATCGGCCTGTGACCAGAGCCATCTATAATGTGTTGGCCCTCAATTCCGAAGGAAGGAAAGAGCTTTTGGGCATGTACATATCCAAGAGCGAGGGAGCCAACTTCTGGCTCGGTGTGCTTACGGATCTCCAGAACAGAGGAGTCCAGGATATCCTCATTGCCTGTGTTGACAGACTCAAGGGCTTTCCAGATGCGATAGCGATACACTTTAGTTTACACTACCGAAACGCACCTATTCTATTATTCTAAGAACTCTATTTTTCTTATAACAAACTGACTAAATACAATTAAAAAGCATTCCAACAACCAGTAATGTCTCACGAAAATTAAAAATCAGATTTTATCTGCTTTCTGACAAATCCATACTCTTATTTAATCAGCACATCTAATTCACCTACTGTAATAAAGGGACGATTATCAATCTCACGGACAGACTCCAAACGGAAATAACGTGCCGGACAAATTGTTTTAAAATAAATTGTTTGGGGTATCGGATTATTTTTAATATTACTAAATTCTCCACTCGTCTCACATAAAATCCAGTTTTTCCCATCCTGACTGGTATAGACACGATACAAAAAAATAGTTCCGGCATACTCATCTGCTGCTGCAGGTGTATAAGTAAATCCAGCTACCGGATAACTCTTACCCAAATCTATATCCAACTGATGTTTACTGCCAGTATTACCGGATTTCCAATAAGTAGTTGCATTCCCATCAATAGCAGCTTTCGCCTGATGTCCATCAGTCTCGGAATCAACCGCCATTACTTGCCAATTCTTTTTTAATTCTGACGTACTCTGATTTACCACCCGTTGCATTTCCAACTCAGGAGCAAAATAAGCACCCACAATCCGAATATTCATATCAGCACGGCTTTCATTAAGAATCAGACGTATCTTTTCCGGCTGACACTCCGGAAAACGGAAAAGACGTTTATACCCGACAGTCGTACCTTTAGCCAATTCCTGCCAGTTGCCATCCACTAAACCTTCAAGTGTAAATTCTTCAACACGCTGACCTTTAAGAATGTCCTCACCTACCAACAATACATTCACTTTCGCTCCGGACCTGACTGCATATTCCGCTGATTCTCCCTGTTTCAATGTTCGTGGCCTCTCTCCTTCTGGCAATTTATTATCAGCAAAAACAGTTGAGATATACTCTCCGAATTCTTTCAGACGGGCAGCGTCTACTTCATGAATTAAACCTCTCCGGTCCGGAGGAACATTCAGTAACAACACCGAATTGTAGCCCACTGATTGAAAATAAATATTCACAAGATTAGACAACGACCGTACCTTAGTATCTTGATTTTCATGATAAAACCAGCCCGGACGAATAGACACATCTACCTCGGAAGGATACCAAAACAAACGACTGGCAGCCCAAACTTTTTCCCGGCTCCCCAAATCTTTTGCAGTACCTTTTAAACCCAACCGTTGATTCTCTTCGGCCGCTTCTTTATAACTGGAAGCCCAATAAGGGGTAACACTCCATTCCGTTTCACGTCCCAATCCCCGTTCATTACCAACCCAACGAATATCATTACCAGTAATGGCCTTTACTGCATTAGGCTGAAGACTATCAATTACAGCATTAAACAAATCCCAATCATAAACCTGTTTCTTGCCATTAGGTCCCTCACCATTGGCACCATCAAACCAAACTTCATCCACTTGTCCATAATTACCAAGTAATTCCTTCAATTGAGCCACAAACATCCGGTTATAAACCGGAGAATCACCATAACATGCAGCATTCCGGTCCCAAGGAGACAAATAAACTCCGAATTTCATTCCATATTTATCACAAGCTTTCCGCAAATCCCCTACCACATCCCCTTCCCCATTCTTCCAAGAAGAAGATGCCACTGAATGTTTTGTTGTTTTAGTCGGCCATAAACAAAAACCATCATGATGCTTCGCAGTAATAATCACCATTTTAAAACCGCCTTCTTTCAGAGTTTTAACCCACTGTTCACAATCCAGTTCGCTCGGATTAAACAATGCCGGATCTTCCTTTCCATCCCCCCACTCACGTCCGGTGAAAGTATTGATACCAAAATGAATAAAAGCAGTCAGCTCCAATTGTTGCCAATGGTATTGCCCCTTGGTAGGAACCACCCGGGTTGACATTTCAAGTTTCTGTTCTGGCGTTGCTCCTTCCGGAAAAACCACTTCTTTTACATAATATTGCCTACCTGTTTTACAGCTAATCAACACCGCAGCTAAAAGCAACCCCATTAAGCCACATCTTTTCATTTTCATATACTTAAAAATTTGTCCATGTACACACAATTCACCCAAACCATCAAACAATTAGCATGCCGCTATTCTCATTTGAACCTAAAACAATTGATTCAATAAATTCTTAATTTATAAATTCAATTTAATGCTCTGACCGGATCGTCATATTGTACCTGCAATTTTTCCAGTTCCGACTTCAACTCCTCAGTTAACTCTTCTGTTCCCGGTTTTCCGTATAAATTATTCATCTCCATAGGATCTTCCTGCAAATCATACAATTCCCAAACATCAATATCATTATAGAAATGTATCAATTTATAACGTTCAGTTCTAACACCATAGTGACGACGCACAGCATGCTCTGCCGGAAATTCATAATAATGGTAATACAAAGATTTTCTCCAATCTGCAGGATTTTCCCCCTTCAACAAAGGCAACAAAGATACCCCTTGAATATCTCCCGGAACCGGAAGGCCTGCCAACTCTAAAAATGTCGGGGTATAATCAATATTCTGTACCAATTGAGTGATATCTCCACGCCGCTCCAACCCCTCCGGCAAACGCATAATTAACGGAGTACGCATAGATTCTTCATACATAAAACGTTTATCAAACCACCCATGTTCACCCATATAAAATCCCTGGTCGGAATCATAAACCACCAATGTATTATTCAGTAGTCCCTCTTTTTCAAGCTCATCAAGCAACCGTCCTACATTATCATCCAATGACTTCACAACCTTGGCATAATCGCGCATATAACGTTGATATTTCCACTCTGCCAACGCTCTTCCTGTCAGTTTGGCTTTCTTAAACTGCTCGATAATCGGCTGATAATGACGATTCCAGACAGCTTTCTGGGCTGCATTCATACGTCCGTAAGTACCCAGTGTATCATTTTGACGTATATAAAGAGAACGGTAATGATCATTAAACTGCTCGTCCAGCATTTTCAAATCATAAATCAATGTCATGTCCTTATCTATACCCATTTCCTGTTTTTCTGCTGCTGCACGCCCCTGATAATCATCCCAGAAATTAGCAGGCATATCAAAAGTCTTGTCTTCATAAAGAGCCAAGTCACAAGTATCAGCCATCCAATTCCGGTGAATGGCTTTGTGATGAACAAACAAACAGAAAGGTTTTGTCGTATCCCTTTTGGTCCGTAACCAATCAATACTCATATCAGTAATGATATTGGTTACATACCCTTCCTTGCGGATTCTCCCTTCCGGAGTTATAAAATCAGGATTGTAATAGTCACCTTGTCCGGGTAAAATAGTCCAGTAATCAAAATGAGTCGGAGTACTGCCCAAATGCCATTTCCCAATCATAGCGGTTTGATATCCTCCTTGCTGTAAAAGTTGCTGTACCGTTTGTTGATTTCCATCAAACATAGCCCCCTCGGTATTATCCGTGTAACCGTTTTTATGACTGTGTTTTCCTGTTAATAAAACAGCTCTGCTCGGTCCCGATAATGAATTACATACAAAACTATTAGTAAATTTAACACCTTCATCGGCAATCCTGTCCAAATTGGGGGTCTGTACATATCGCTGATCATAACAACTCATCATTTGCTGAGTATGATCATCAGTCATGATGTACACAATATTCAGAGGCTTTTTTGATTCTGCTTTTTTATGCCCGCCTGCACACCCGTTTAAAACCGCCAATCCAGCCAATGGCAAAATGCAATTTACTGTCTTCATTATATTTGTTAGTTTAAAATTAATACAAATTCAGGAGTATAGAAAAAGTCTTTCCTTTTGCACAACGAGGCAAGTATAACAATTTATAAAAAAAATTACAAATATTTTTCCTTTTTCGTCTATAAAAACAAAGAAAAAACGGAAAAATTTATCTGATTATACGGTGCATTGAAGATGGATACACACAAAATAAAAGGCCATCCGAAGACGGCCCTTTCAATTATCCCAAATATGTTTTTAAAAGCTTACTTCTGGAAGAATGTCGTAACCGCCGGATAGCTTTCTCCTTAATCTGACGAACACGTTCCCGGGTCAAGCCGAACTTTTCCCCGATTTCCTCCAAAGTCATTTCCTGACAATTAATACCAAAAAACAATTTGATAATGTCGCGCTCACGTTCAGTCAGCGTTGACAAAGCCCGCTCCACTTCTGTAGAAAGGGATTCATTAATCAATGTCCTGTCAGCTATAGGCGAATCGTCATTTACCAACACATCCAGCAAACTATTGTCTTCCCCTTCAACGAACGGAGCATCCACCGAAATATGACGACCTGATACTCTCAGAGTATCAGCGACTTTTTCAGCAGGCAAATCCAAAGAATCAGCCAATTCCTCCGGAGAAGGACGCCGTTCATTTTCTTGTTCAAACCGCGAAAATGCCTTGTTTATTTTATTTAGCGAACCGACCTGATTCAAAGGCAAACGTACAATACGAGATTGCTCTGCCAAAGCCTGCAAAATGGACTGACGAATCCACCATACGGCATAAGAAATAAATTTAAAACCACGGGTTTCATCAAATTTCTCAGCAGCTTTAATCAAACCTAAGTTCCCTTCGTTAATCAAATCGGGCAAACTCAAACCTTGATTCTGATACTGTTTAGCCACGGAAACTACAAACCTCAAATTAGCTCTCGTCAACTTCTCCAAAGCCTTCTGGTCACCTTTCCGAATCCTCTGGGCCAATTCCACTTCCTCTTCAACGGTAATCAAATCTTCTTTACCGATTTCCTGCAAATACTTATCCAGAGATGCACTTTCCCTGTTGGTTATTGATTTTGTGATTTTTAGTTGTCTCATATGATCTATTTATACCACTGCAACGCCCTGCAAAGGTATGGTTTTTTATTCATTTAGCAATTTGTTAATTTCAACAATCTGACTATATTAACATTTTTTAATTCAACAACGAAAAAGCGAAATATTCAACCCTTCCCCGAGGACTTACCGCAGTTACAAACACCCCATCGCTGCCGGCAGATTTAATTGCTCTTTCCAAATCTTCGCTATTATATATTATTGTATTATTTACTTTAACAATAATATAACCTGCCGACAAACCCGCCGATTTCAGTTTGCCACTTCTTAATTCCTGAATCTTCACACCTTTATCCAGACGGTAACGATACTGCTCCTCCTGGGTCAAAGGAACCACCCGGGCACCCAATACTCCGGAATCCGAATCGACGGAAATATCTCCAAATGTGCTTTGTAATACCACATCAAGAACTTTTTCCTGACCATTCCGGCTCAGAGTAATCTGAATGGTATTCCCCGGAGTATATTGTCCCAATTGCTCTGTCAGTTGCGGAACAGTAACTACTTCATAGCCATTGATTTTTTGAATAACATCCTTTTCTTTCATTCCGGCTTTGTCAGCAGCTCCTCCTTTAATAATTTCGCCGACATAAATGCCGGAAGATTCCTTCAATCCCATCTTTTCTGCTTCTGCCGGAGTCAGTTCCCCCATTCGTATCCCCAGTACAGCTTTCTGCACTTTACCAAATTCTTTCAAATCACTAACTACTTTACGTGCCACATTCACAGGAACGGCAAAAGAATAACCGGAATAACTACCTGTAGGCGATTGAATCGCAGTATTAATACCGATCAGTTCACCTTTCGCATTAACCAAAGCCCCGCCACTGTTCCCGGGATTTACAGCAGCATCGGTTTGCAAAAAAGACTCCAGACTCATCCGACCTCCCAATCCTCGGGCTTTTGCACTGATAATACCGGCAGTAACTGTAGAAGTCAGGTTGTACGGATTACCAACTGCCAAAACCCACTCACCCAGCACAACATCATCAGAATTTCCATAATTAATCGGCTGTAAATCTGTTGCATCAATTTTTAATAAAGCAATGTCCGTATCAGGATCAGTACCTATCAATTTCGCCTCAAATTTCCTTTTGTCATTTAAGGTTACCATCACTTTGTCGCTCTTTGCAACCACGTGATTATTTGTAATTATATACCCGTCCGAGGTGATAATAACACCGGAGCCGATCCCCATATCGATAGGCTCCTCACGAACCTGAGCACGTCCGCCAAACCAAAAATCCAGCGGATTACCGTAATACACTTTCCCCATCTGGACAGGAGTCACATTTACTACTGCAGGAACTGCCTTTTTGGCAGCTTCACGTAAATCAATGTTTCCCATACTACCAACAAATTCCTGATTCTGCGGCTGATGTATTACATTTCGGGTAATTCCCGGTCCGACAATTGCATGCTGTAAAACAGATTCGTTTTTCCCTTGCTTTAAGCTGTCTGCCATAAATACGGCCACCAAGCCACCTGCAAGTCCCAATACTAACGGAAGAATAATCTTTGCTACTTTCATATCTTTTCAAGGTTAAATTGGTTACTTTTTCATTCTATTTGTCAATTACAATACTAACAATATCTTTGCCAATTAATTATTAATAAACTCTTAATTAGCAAAGGTTAACATCACAACATGAATATTAAATTTCAAACCTACCAGGAAGCAGATAATGGCGTCATAATATTACAGGAGAAAACATAGAAGAAACCACCTCTGAAAAGTATGGGTAAAATACAAGATATACCCTCAATGCCTCTGGAAATTAAAGATGAAGAAAAGAAATTAAGATTAATTTTCTGTCGATTTTTGAAATGTAGCGACAACCTCCTTTTGGGATAAAAAAGAGAGCATATTATCTTTTAAATTAAAACTATCTACCTTATCCAACATCTGAAAAAATTCAGTCTCTTTTGCCAAATCAGGACAAGCCATACGAGTTGCTCCCATTGGGGAAAATTTCAGTTTCGAATCATTCAATTCAAAATTGCCAAAAAAACGGTTACAAGCAGCACGCCCATTCACCCTTTTCTCTGCAATATCAAACTGAATAAACATTTTATCTGTAGAATCTGTCAATTTCACCTTCTCTCCGTTAAGTGTCTCAAGCATCCATTTCACATCCTTTAGTTCTGCGGCTTCTTTCGCAGAATCACAAGACCCTATCCCACCAAATATGATAAATAACAGCATCAAAAATGATTTCATGACTTTTATATTTTCTATTTTTTTATATTATAAATTTCAATACTTTCAGCAAATAATATGCCAGTCTCCCACCAACAGATAAAAACATCACCCAGAATTCATAAATGATAGTTCAAAAAGTAAATTTTCTTATCATTGTGCTTTCACCTCTTGATACCCTACAAACCTAAAACACATCAAATTGGAATCATAAAAATAAAAACGAATCTGATATTGATTGGGAGTCTGATAAAAATTATTCTGCAAAGTCACTAAATCAATTTTTTTGTTTGCCTCAGGAACTACAGCATACATATAATCATAATAACCTTGCTTCAATTCAGCTTCCCCTACATATGCCTTATTCTTACTATCATAAGTCATCTTCAAAACCGGTGAAAATTGCCAATCTGCAAATTTACCATAAATAAAAACTTCGGCACCGGGAATAGGCTGCGGATATAAAATAGCAAAATGTGCTACAACATAATCAGCTTCCAGACTCCGATTCTGCACATTTTCCGCTTCAATATAATAATTTCCGTCCTTATCGGAAAGCGGTACATATCGCTGAGGTACAACACCAGGCTGAAGAATAAAATTATAGAGTCCGTCGGGACCTTTCAGAACATCTTTCACATACTGCGTATAATAAACAAAACTAGAACACTGGAAATTCCGGAAAGGAGACAAACCATCAAAGACATTATTCGTCCCATCCCCATATACCAACTGATTCTGACGAACAAAAGCAGGTTCAAAATCCCGGCGACTATTGGGGTCCTGATTCTGTGTAACATAAACACGCACATCTTTCACCGGATTATAAACAGGCAAATTACCATAAGTTACTGAAAAATTCAATTGCTGTGAAGTATACAGCAAAGACGGATTCGTGGCGTTAACAATAGCAGCAGAGATAGCAACTTGATTTTCAAGTACTGAAAAACGCTGAGCAATCACCACACTATCCGGATAATTATCATTAAAAACTTGTAATATATAATTACCCGATATCTTTATACCTATTTCATCATTGGGTATCAATAAAGAAAAATGGGTATATTCAACCTGAGTATTATAGGAATACTCATAATCTTCCAAAGGATTACTAAAAAAACCGCTCAAATAATTAAAAGGACTTAACCCAGAGGGATTCCAGTCCGGATCACAATGCACAATCTTATAGGTATAACTATTCTGTTCCTGACTCAAATCATCGAAACTAAAAATGAGTTGTTGTCCGCTACCCAGTTCAATAACAGGCTCAGCAAAAGGTTTTCCCACCGGATAACATTGTACTGTTTTTATCAGGCTTTGAGCGGTTACCACCCCCAAAACTCCCAGCATTCCGCAAAGCAAAATCAATTTTTTTTTCATTTCCAGTAAATTATCACTCAATTAACGACAAAATTACGTAATTGGTTTGTATATTTGTAGCTTAATTTTAGGAAAACTATAATATACTTTTTTCTTTCCTTAACTTAATAGTAAAGTTTTGAAAAGAAATAAAAATGTAATTTATTGATTATAAATACTTAAATTAATAATCACAAACAACATGTCCAAGGTAATCAAATTGAAAAAAGGCCTTGATATCCAGTTGAATGGAGAAGCGGAAAAAGTGGTGCAACCGGCTGGTAAGATAACCAGTTGTGCATTAAAACCAACAGATTTCCGGGCATTGACTCCAAAATTAACTGTCAAGGTCGGCGATGTCGTGAAAGCAGGGGATGTCGTATTTATTGACAAAGCACATCCCGAAATTAAATTCACCACACCGGTAAGTGGTAGCATTGAAGTCATTAACCGTGGCGAACGCAGAAAACTGCTGGAAGTCGTGGTAAAAGCAGATGCTGAAACACATTACAAAGATTTTGGTAAAGCCGAAATTAGCCAACTCAACCGGAATGAAATAATCAACCGCCTTTTAGACAGCGGAGTATGGCCGTTAATCAAACAACGTCCTTATGACATCATTGCCAATCCGATGGCAACACCGAAAGCCGTCTTTGTATCTGCATTCGACAGTGCCCCGTTGGCCCCTGATTACGACGTGGTACTAAACGGTCAGGAAAAAGATCTGCAAACCGGTTTTGATTGCCTGAAAAAACTCTGTAACAAAAATGTAAATCTGAATCTCAGGGCAGACACCCCCTATACTTCTGTTTTCACCAAAATGCACAATGTGGACATCAATTATTTTAATGGTCCTCATCCATGCGGTAACACAGGTATCCAAATACATCATTTAAATCCGCTCAACAAAGGTGAACAGGTATGGGTTGTCAATATCCAGGACGTAGCTATTATCGGCCGTCTTTTCAACAGCGGCCGTTTTGATGCCCGTAAAATCATCGCTTTATGCGGTTCGGAAGTTAGTAAACCACAATACTATCACAGTATTTTAGGAGCTTCCATTGCCGGATTAACAGAGGGCAAATTAAAAAATGCCGTCACACAGCGCATTATTTCAGGCAACGTACTCACCGGCACCAAAGTAGAACCAAACGGTTATCTGGGCTACTATGACAATCAATTAACAGTTATTCCCGAAGGCAATCATTACGAATTTTTAGGCTGGGCCGCTCCCGGATTCAATAAGTTTTCTGCTTCCAGGTTGTTTCCTTCTTTCTTGTGCCCCGGAAAACATTATAATTTAGATACAAATTATAACGGCGAACGCAGGGCTTTTGTAGTTACAGGACAATACGAAAAAGTTTTCCCGATGGATATTTATCCCGTATACCTGCTCAAAGCTTGCCTGGCACAGGACATCGACCGGATGGAGCAACTTGGCATCTACGAAGTGGCCCCGGAAGATATGGCTTTGTGTGAATTTGTTTGCACTTCCAAGACCCCTGTTCAGCTAATCCTGAGCGAAGGGATTGAACTGATGATGAAAGAAACCAATTAAAGTTACTGAGTTTTAGAGTTTCCGAGTTACTAACATAGTAATTCAGCAACTTAGCAACTATATTAAACTTAAAATAAAATGAATTTTTTACGAAATTATTTAGATAAGCAAAAACCCAAATTTGAAAAAGGAGGAAAACTGGAAAAATTCCACTCCGTTTTCACTGGTTTTGAGTCTTTTCTTTTCGTGCCCAATCAAACCACTGCAAACGGCACCCATATCCGTGATGCAGTCGACCTGAAACGTACTATGATTACTGTAGTCCTTGCTTTGGTTCCGGCACTCCTTTTTGGTATCTATAATGTAGGTTATCAACATTTCAACGCCATCGGTAACCTGGCAAATACTACTTGCTATCAACTGTTTATCTATGGCTTGTGGAAAGTGCTTCCGATGATTGTTGTTTCCTACGTAGTGGGATTAAGTATTGAATTTGCAGTAGCTCAAATAAAAGGGCATGAAATTAACGAAGGTTTTCTGGTGTCTGGTTTATTAATCCCCATGATCATGCCTGTAGAAGCTCCGTTATGGATGATAGCCTTGTCTACCGCTTTTGCAGTTATCATCGGAAAAGAAATCTTTGGTGGTACAGGAATGAATATCTGGAATCCGGCTTTATTAGCGCGCGCTTTCTTTTTCTTCTCCTACCCTTCTATGATTTCAGGGGATAAAGTATGGATTGCCAGCGACACTGCAGACGCTATTTCACAAGCAACACCACTGGCACAAATGGCTTTGGGACAATCTCTGAGTTATAGTACAGCGGATATGTTCTGGGGCTTTATTCCGGGTTCTGTCGGTGAAACTTCTACTTTTTGCATACTAATTGGTGCCGCTATCCTATTACTGACCAATGTTGCCAGCTGGCGTATCATGCTATCTGTATTTGCCGGAGGCCTCCTGATGGGATGGGCATTCCAATCCGTATCGGGCGTACCTGCATACGATCAATTATTGATGGGTGGTTTTGCTTTCGGAGCAATCTTTATGGCCACCGACCCCGTTACCTCTTCACAAACAAACACAGGTAAATACATTTACGGTCTGTTAATCGGAGCTATGGCTGTCATTATCCGCTGCATAAACCCCGGGTATCCGGAAGGCATGATGCTGGCTATCTTATTAATGAATACTTTTGCTCCCCTCATTGACTGGTGTGTTGTACAATCCAATATTAAACGCAGGTTGAAAAGAGCTAAAGCCATTGTATAACGGTAAATCGCAGATTGCAAATTCAATCTAAAATTCAAAATTTAAACGTATGAATAAACAAGGAAATACATACACATTCTTGTATTCAGTGGTTCTCGTAATTGTCGTTGCGGCATTATTATCTGTCATATCTCTTTCATTGCAACCGCGTCAGAATGAAAACCGGGAAAACGAAAAGAGACAGAATATCCTGAGTGCAATACATGTTTCCTCCACGGCAAACAATTCGGCCGAATTGTTTGGTAAATACATCAAAAAACAATTCATCATCAACGCCAGGGGAGAAAAAATAGAAGGCAATGCCTTCAATGTAAACATCGAAGAACAATATAACCAGCCTGTTGAAAAGCGGGAACTACCGGTTTTTGTAGCCGAAATCGATGGGGCCACTAAATATATATTACCCATTTACGGTGCAGGACTATGGGGTCCTATATGGGGATATATTTCGCTGGATGATAACAAAGATACCATCTATGGAACTTTCTTCGACCATAAGGGAGAAACTCCGGGACTGGGAGCAGAAATTACTACTCCGGCATTCAACAACCAATTCCGGAACAAACAGATTTTTTCCGGCAATACACTGGAAGGAATCCGGGTGGTCAAAGGCGGTAACGCTACCGGAACCAATGAAGTAGACGCCATTTCAGGAGGAACCATCACTTCCCAGGGAGTTCAGAGTATGATCAAAAGTTATTTAACCTATTACGAACCGTTTTTAAAACAAAAATAAAATGAGCGCATTATTTTCAGCTAAGAACCGGGAATTTTTACTCGGTCCTCTGAGTAAGAACAATCCGGTAATCGTACAGGTGCTGGGTATTTGTTCTGCCCTTGCCGTTACTGCCAAGCTGGAACCCGCCATCGTGATGGGTCTCTCAGTAACTGCTGTAACTGCATTTGCCAATGTCATCCTTTCTCTGATGCGTAATACTATCCCTACGCGAATCCGAATCATTGTCCAATTGGTCGTAGTTGCGGCCCTCGTAATTATCGTAGACCAATTACTGAAAGCTTTTGCCTACGAAGTAAGCAAACAATTATCGGTATATGTAGGTCTTATTATTACCAATTGTATTATCATGGGACGTATCGAAGCCTTTGCCTTAGCCAATAAGCCCTGGCCTTCCTTACTTGATGGTATCGGCAACGGATTGGGATATGGTATGATTTTAGTCATCGTCGCTTTCTTCCGTGAACTACTTGGTTCGGGAACCTTGTATGGTTTCCGCATTATCCCGGAATCCTGGTATATCCAAAACGGCGGTTGCTATGTAAACAATGGTCTGATGATTATGCCTGCCATGGCATTAATTCTTGTGGGTCTGATCATCTGGGTTCATCGTTCCAGAAATAAGGATTTAATAGAAAAATGATAAAAATACGGTTTATAACTGCTGGTTTGCGATAAATACAGCTTCATAAATCAAAATCTTAAAAGACACAAAATGGAAAATCTATTAAATATATTTGTCCGTTCGATCTTCATCGACAATATGATTTTCGCATACTTTTTGGGTATGTGTTCATATCTGGCCGTTTCGAAGACCGTAAAGACCTCTCTGGGTCTGGGTATTGCCGTGATATTCGTACTGTTTATCACCGTTCCGGTTAACTATCTCCTTGATAACTATGTTCTGAAACCAGGTGCACTGCAATGGCTCATAGGAAAAGAAGCTGTCGGTATTGACCTGAGCTTTCTGAGCTTTATCATGTTCATAGCTATCATCGCCGCTATGGTACAATTAGTTGAAATGATTGTTGAAAAATTTGCTCCGGCATTATACAACCAGTTGGGTATTTTCTTGCCACTGATTGCTGTAAACTGTGCCATCATGGGAGCCTCTTTATTCATGCAACAACGTAATTATGCCTCCGTACTCGAAGCTACTACTTTTGGTCTGGGCTCCGGTATCGGCTGGATGCTGGCTATCGTCTGCATTGCTGCCATACGCGAAAAATTGAAATATTCTGACATTCCCGCTCCTTTGCGCGGTATCGGAATCACTTTCATTGTAACCGGTCTGATGGCTATCTCATTCATGAGCTTCCTGGGTATTGATTTAAGCAAACTAAAAGGACAATCCGTACAGACCGAAGCAACCGCTCAAGTCATTCCCGCAACCAAACTGACCCCGGCTACAGCCATCGATGTCCCGGTCGAAACAGATACACCGGCAGATACCGCAACAACCACCGAGGCAGAATAATCCAAATTGAAAATCTAAAATTTTAAATTAAATGGTACTATTAGCAATAAATACAACAATTATCACCGCAGGTATTGTAGTATTCCTGATTGTTACCCTTATCCTGGTGGGCATCCTATTGTTTGCCAAAGCAAAATTAACCGCTAAGGGTGATGTAAAAATCAGTATCAATAACGGCGACCAGGTTATTACAACCGAACCCGGAAGTTCTCTGCTGTCCACTTTGGGCGGACAAAAAATATTCCTGCCGTCAGCTTGTGGAGGTAAAGGTTCGTGCGGTATGTGTAAATGCCAGGTTGATTCGGGAGCAGGTTCAATCCTTCCTACTGAAACAGGTTTTTTCTCTTACAAACAACAACACGAAAACTGGCGTCTGGCTTGTCAGGTTAAGGTGAAAGAAAACATCGAAATGCGTATTCCGGAATCTGTACTGGGAATCAAAAAATGGGAATGTACCGTTGTTTCTAATCGTAATATCTCTACTTTCCTGAAAGAATTTGTTGTTAAATTACCGGAAGGGGAAAACCTGAAATTCAAATCGGGAGGATATATCCAGATAGATGTACCTGCTTTGGACGTTGATTTCAAAGACATGAACATCGATGAAAAATACAAAGGAGACTGGGAAAAAATGAAGATGTTCGACTTGAAAATGCATAATCCGGAACCGACCTACCGGGCCTATTCTATGGCCAACTCTCCGGCAGAAGGCAATATCATCATGCTGAATATCCGTATTGCAACTCCGCCGTTTGACCGTGCTGCAGGCGGATTCATGCCTGTCAATCCGGGAATCTGTTCCTCTTTCATTTTCTCGCGCAAACCCGGCGATAAAGTAACTATTTCAGGTCCTTATGGAGAATTCTTCCTGCGTGAAACAAATAATGAAATGATGTTTATCGGTGGTGGTGCCGGTATGGCTCCGATGCGTTCACATATCTTTAATCTGTTCCACACCATGCATACCAACCGGAAAGTAACTTTCTGGTATGGTGCCCGCGCATTACAGGAAGCACCATATGTTGATGAATTCAACAAAATCCAGGAAGAAAATCCGAACTTCCACTGGACCTTGGCACTCGACAAACCAGACCCGGTTGCCGACGCCGCAGGAGTGGCTTATAAACCCGGTTTTGTCCATCAGGTGATATTTGAAAATTACCTGAAAAATCATGAGAATCCGGAAGATATTGAATACTATCTCTGCGGACCTCCTATGATGATTCAGGCTGTAACCAAAATGTTGTATGACCTCGGAGTACCCGATGAAAATGTTATGTACGATAACTTCGGAGGATAATCCATCTTGCAACAATAACACAAAATACCTCAAAAACTGTAATTGCTTTTGAGGTATTTTTATTTTGCATAGAACGCATGTTTCTAAAATCAGACGATATTCTCCTGCTGCTTCCATTTAAGAAGCAACAATAATTCACTGGTCCATATACTTCACATTTACAGCGTACATCACAATAAAAACCAGTGAAACAAAAGCTGAACCCATTAACCTGATAACCACAACCGATGAAAAACCGGCAAAATAAGGAAGCACAAAGAGCATTAATATTTGTGCAGCTACATAAAAATAAAAACCGATACGACGTAACCGGAACATCAAAACAGCCCCAAGCAAACTAATAATACTCAATACCAACTGCATAATTGCAATCTCCCGGGCATGCACCAAAGCTATTTGGGCCACCTCCATAGAAGAAGTTAAAAAATCAGACCAAAAAGAAGACAAACTTTCTCCTTCCATTTCGTTCATCATACTCTGATAGTATTCCATATGGACATTACCGTTGTTCAACACTCCTGCAACAAAAACAGAATATAAATGAGATATGACTCCCCAACCGCTCCCGATAAAAGTGAGAATACACAAAACCATCAAAAATGTAGGACATTGTCTTTTATTCTGCTGCTCTTGAAAAGGATTTTCCATAATATCTGCCTAAACAATTCATATTAAAATTATCAGAAACAAAATTACAAAAATTCAAACGATATTTATCTTCTGAATCCAACCTTAACGAACCACTTACAAAAAGATTATAACCTCTAAGCAAAAAGCAAATAAATGATTAAAATGCTTTGTTTTAAAAAATGATTTCTTTTAAATTTGAAGCAGAATATTTAATTACTTCACTATGAAAAGAGATACTGTAATATTTGATTTAATAGAAAAAGAGTGTCAGCGTCAAAAAGAAGGAATCGAGTTGATCGCTTCAGAAAACTTTGTAAGCGATGAAGTAATGGAAGCCATGGGTTCCTGTCTGACCAACAAATATGCCGAAGGTTACCCCGGAGCCCGTTATTACGGAGGTTGCCAAATTGTAGACCAGACAGAACAATTGGCCATCGACCGCGCTTGCCGGCTTTTTGGGGCAGAATATGCAAATGTACAGCCTCATTCAGGTGCCCAGGCAAACGCTGCCGTATTTTTTGCCTGCATGAAACCCGGAGATACTTACCTCGGACTCGACCTGGCCCACGGCGGACATTTATCACATGGTTCACCTGTAAATCTTTCTGGTATTAACTACCACCCGATAGCCTATCATGTCAAAGAAGATACAGGTTTAGTCGATTATGAGGAAATGGAACAACTGGCTCTGGAACACAAACCTAAAATGATTGTTGCCGGAGCCTCCGCTTATTCCCGCGACTGGGATTATAAACGGATGCGTGAAATTGCTGACAAAGTAGGAGCTCTGCTCATGTACGATATGGCTCATCCGGCTGGTTTGATTGCTAAAGGTTTATTGAACAATCCATTCGAATATTGCCACATTGTAACCACTACCACCCATAAAACTTTACGGGGACCACGTGGGGGTATGATCCTGTTACCCAAAGATTTTCCGAATCCATGGGGATTAAAGACTCCGAAAGGCGAAATAAAAATGATGTCACAAGTATTAAACTTCGCAGTATTCCCGGGTCAACAAGGCGGTCCTCTGGAACATGTCATCGCTGCTAAAGCCGTAGCTTTCGAAGAAGCTCTCTCCGATTCTTATGCTGAATATGCCAAACAGGTACAAAAAAATGCCAAAGTCATGGCCCAGGCTTTCATTGACAAAGGCTACAAAGTAGTATCAGGCGGCACCGATAATCATTGCATGCTAATCGACCTCCGTACTAAATTCCCGGAACTGACCGGTAAAAAAGCGGAAAATACTTTGGTAAAAGCCGATATTACTATCAATAAGAACATGGTACCGTTTGACAGCCGCTCTCCTTTCCAAACCTCAGGTATCCGGGTGGGTACACCTGCTATCACTACACGTGGTCTGAAAGAAGAAGATATGAAAGTAATCGTAGACATGATCGACCGTATCCTTTCAAATCCTGACGACGAAAACGTGATTGCTGAAGTGAAAAAAGAAGTGAATGCCATGATGCATCAACGTCCTATGTTCGCTTGGTAATACTCTGAATAAAGAACAGATAAACGGCCTCCGGACTTGATCTTAATTTCTGATGAGCGTTTCACGGATTAACGAAACGCTCATCCATTTCTAAAAGAAATGCTCATCTGTCAGAATGATATTAAAACTTTAAAACATCTTTTTTTACAGAAAGCATATTGTAAATGAATCAGAAACAAAAGACACGCCTTATTATCTTCGACCTGGATGGTACTTTGCTCAACACAATTGACGACCTGGCTATGAGTACCAACCACGCGTTGCGGCAATACGGCTATCCGGAACACGACTTGCCGGCCTACCGCTACTTTGTCGGAAATGGCATCACCAAACTGATTGAAAGGGCACTACCGGAAGAAGCCAGAAAGGAAAACACCATCACTCAATTACGTACTGCTTTCGTTACTTACTATCAAAAACACAAAACAGATTTAACCCACCCCTATCCCGGAATTCCGGAATTGCTCCACACATTGCATCGTCAAGGCATCCGTCTTGCCGTTGCATCCAACAAATATCAGCAAGGAACTGTTGAATTGATCAGGCATTTTTTTGGAAATAACCTGTTTTCCATTGTATTAGGTCAAAGAGAAAATGTCCCTGTAAAACCGGATCCCGCCATCATTGAAGACATTTTAACTTTCACTGCTATTCCGAAATCCGAAACACTTTATGTCGGAGATTCCGGTGTAGACATGCAAACAGCCCGGAACAGCGCACTGACCTCCATTGGAGTGACGTGGGGCTTCCGTCCCCGCCGGGAACTCGAAGTCAATGGCGCAAACTTCATTGCAGATTCCCCCGAAGAAATAACAGTATGGATAAATACCCGGACATCTACCCCGTAATGATTTCGGCTCCGGTTTCTGTAATCAATACAGTATATTCCCACTGAGCTGAAGGCTTACCGTCATCCGTAAGTACCGTCCAATCATTATCAGCGTCAATATATATTTTTCGGGAACCCATATTAATAATAGGTTCTATCGTAAAAATCATTCCTGGTACCAGCAACATTCCTGTACCCCGACAGCCGATATGACTTACAAAAGGAGCTTCATGAAACTTTATTCCCACACCATGTCCTCCGAATTCCCGGACAACAGAGTAACCGTTCTTTTCAGCATGTTCCTGCACAACAGCTCCTATGTCCCCCAAAAATCCCCATGGACGGGCAGCCTGAACCCCCTTCTCCAGACACTCCCGGGCAACCTGTACCAGTTTTTTCACTTCCGGATTCACCTCGCCAATCATAAACATACGGGAAGCATCGGAAAAGTATCCGTCCAGAATCGTAGAAACATCTACATTGATAATATCCCCATTGTGCAAAATGACATCTTTAGCGGGAATTCCATGACATACCTCATCATTGACCGAAGTACATACACTCTTGGGAAAACCTTCAAAATTCAACGGAGCAGGAATCGCCCCATGCTCCACCGTATAATTGTGAACCAATACATTGATTTCTTCCGTAGACATTCCCGCCCGGATATGCTGAGCCACCAAGTCCAATATTGCGGTATTCACAGCAGCACTGCGACGAATTCCCTCAATCTGGGCTTCCGTCTTAATCATTTTACGCGAAGGCACACGATACCCCTTCGCCTTATAAGCTTTCATCTTCTGCTCAATATCAGCCATTTTCATCGCTTCAGCTTCCGAAAAACTCATCTTACTTTTAAAAAATCTCATCCCAATTTATTATATAGGCAGGATACCCCCCTGTTTTGAGAGAGCAAGTTACACAATAATTCAGCAACACATGACTTCAAATATGAAATATTTACCACAATTTTACTGTTCAAAAAAAGCCTGTCTGAAATCAAATCCAAACAGGCACTTTTTCTACACTCATTTACCCCGAACTCACCAATACAATTCATCCACAACTTTTCCACCTTCTCTACCACCCCAAAGATATTTCTGATACTTAATCATCACATCTACAGGACGTCCGGCAATCCCCGAATATTTCCGGATCAGGCTACGGTCATCCAATTTCAGGACCAGCACATCTCCTTTCAATTCATCCGACATCGCTTCCTCGTCCCCCCCATAGCGGGAAACACCCAAAACAATTTCCTGCTCCGTTCTGGAAACCGTCATACAGGTAATTTGAACATCTCCCTCATACCCGACACCTTTCTCATCCTTAAAGTTAGCCAAATCCAAAACTACATCTTTACTGCCGGGAACAATTCCATTTTCCAATTCCCGCAAATTATAACGATATAATTTATCCGCCGTAGCAAAAAACAGATAAGGTTCCGTCCGTACCGGATAGTAGGAAGTCGTTTCGTTTATAACACCGGCAGGTACTTCCACTTCACCGACAACACTTTGAGGACTGGACAATTTCAGATACAACATTTTATATTGCGTACCATTACTCAATACAGCAACCGAATAATTTGCCGCAGAGGTATGTGTTCCGTATACCAGCTTATAGCCGGGGTATTCGCCTAAATCAGGACAATCAACCAAATTACCGGAACTGGGAGCTTTCAAGAAATGACCATACGTTTCATCGAATACATAAGCCAAATCCCGTTTCGAATTTTCTGTCCACTCCGGCATAAATACCACCGGCGACAGTGCCCCATCCCGCGGACTCTTCTTTGCAGGAAGATTAGAAGCTCTGGTATAACCACCTCCCATCGGAGCCATATTTACCGTCTGGCATGCCCACAAAGCATCATTAGCAATAATATACACATATCCCACATCGAACATCATCATTTTCGCAGGCAAATGCAAACAAGTCTGCACTTTAAAATCCGTTACACCAGGTTGCCATTCCATCGCGCTGGACATAAAGAAATACGCATCCAAATATTTATTTTCTCCTGTTTCAAGTAAAGTTTCGGCATCAAAACTTTTCAAAAAATAATCTGTTTCAATGAGCAGACTCGAATTATTATTGTCCGATTCAGGACGGTAATTCCGATGAATTTTCCGAGGTTCATTCCCTAATTGATGCCCCGCAATCGCTTCATAATAATTGGGCGTGAAAACACTGCCCTCCTTATCCAAACGCTTAAAAGACAACTCGGCATGCCCATGGTATTTACTTAAAACAAGTATCCCGTCTCCGGCAGTAGAACTGGCTACATTTATTCTAAAATTCCAAAAGGCTTTGGTTCCTAAATCTTTGTCCGTCACAATAAAACGACCCGTATTTTCTCCTAACGGAAAGTTAGCATAAATATTCAAATCCTTGGTTGTTGCCACCGCTTCCCGGTTCACTTCCCAAAGATAACTGAACCGATTGGTATCCGCATATTGTGTTCCCTCCAAAGTAACCGGTATTGATAACAAATCCATTTGATCACAACGAATCAAAGTATCAATACCCTGTATGGTAATTTGATTGATTTCCCTGTAATCATAATTGCCTTTATCCTCATAACAAGCCCAGGCAAAAAACATCGCACATAAAAGAAAAACTATTTTTTTCATAACGAGTTCCATTAATTTTTATCTTCAATTTCCTCCAAACCGGACATAGTCACTCGCATGCCGGTTTCATCATCGGTAATTACATTTTTTTTCAACCAATCTGCCATAACCGCAGCTCTTATCTGGACAGTAGCCTCGGTTCCGGTGTATGAATTCTCATCGGCAAAAACCGGGTCCAATTCTATCAGCATCAACCATTTTTTAGGATGATACCACCCCAAATTTGTAGAATATTTTTCCCACCACACCGGAGCTGCCAGAAAATTATTCACCGATAGCTTCATCTCTCGTCCTTTATCGAGTGCCACTTCAAAATCATCACCCGATTCCAAGGCCAGCATCAAAGTTTTATATTCCGGATTCCGGAAACTCGGACTCAAAGGCTTACGATGCAACACAATCCGGAGAGTGTCCTGAAAACGGTCCGGACCAAATACCTGTTTTTCATCCAACGGTTCATAATGTACTCCGGCTACCATATCGGTTATTCCACTGAGCCGTGTCCCCTTTTCCAATACTTTCACCCGGTAGTTGCGGGAGTGAGAAGATGAATTGCCTAACAAACGCACAACGATTTTAGCCGTATCAATAGTTACTTCTTCCGGCAATTTCCCAAATGAGAACCGAACAGAATCGATAAATTCAAAATAAAGACGATTAACATCGTCATATTGATATTCTGCCTCTTTTTCACATCCCTGCAAACAGAAACAAAACAGACAAACCATGTATATTATTCTTCTCATAACATCATTTTTTTATACTGTTTCCATATTCAAATTCAGCTTCCGGCAACGGAAGTACAAAAACCTGCTCATTAGCTGCCATCTGTTCGTCGGCATTATTTCCCGAAATAGTATGATGTAAACGCTTATAAGTTAAAAAGAGCATTCCTTCTCCTACAAATTCTTTTCGTATCTCCCGTAATATCAACTCTTCCGTCACAGTCTGAGGTTGTACATCCTTCGGAGTCCTGGATTGTTTAAGAATTTGTAACAACCCGGAAGCACGTGCCGGATCGTCTTCCATCCATCCTTCTGCGGCTATCAGATACATTTCAGATAAACGGATTAAAGGAATTTTCGGGAAAAAACGTTCGCTGTTATCTGAATTAAATTTGCAAATATAATTCCCCCCCTTAAACCACTCTAAACGATAATCCTGCAAATCTCCTTCGTACACTCCCATCTGAAAACCAGACGACATTTGCAAATTTCCACCAGATTCAAGTACCCATTTATGCAGGTTCTTCGCATTTTCTTTAATATTTTTATTCCGCAACGAAAAGATATGCTCATCAGAGAAAAGTAAATCCTTGTCAGCCTCTTTTTCCACTTTCAGGCTTTTTTCATAATTCAACAAAGCAAACTTTTCACTCCCGATTATTTCCTCAGCCAATTTACGGGCTTCTTTCTTATACTCTCCGCCCATATCAAGATATATCCGGGCCAACAAAGCTTTCGCGGCGTAATAGTTCATCCGGGCTACATACTGGTCGGACTGATCTTTATTTTCATCCTCTCCGTTGCCCCATTCATAAGGAGTTACAGAACGAATCGGATCATTTTCCAATAATTGTACAGCCTCATTCAAATCCTTTACCACCAAATCCAAAAAATCTCCGGTAGAATAGATAGCCGGAGCCTGCACTCCGAACTTATCCTGCCAGGGTAAAATCCGGGCATTTTTGTCGCGTTTCACATCAGGAGCAAAAAGCCTGTAAACATCGTAATGATGCATAGCCCGGAGTGCCAAAGCCTCTCCTTTTACCTGATTGCGCCGGGCTTCACTCAACACTGAAGCATTTCTATCACTCCACTCCAAAATATTATTGATAGCAGCGATATTAGCATACAACCCACGCCATACCAAATAAATAAAACTTTCCATATCGGAATCTTCATAATCATAATCCCGGAATATTTTCATTCCATTGGGCACCGCAGTGTAATCGTATACCCGCGACATCACTTCTATCATCCCGAATGAAAGGTTTTGTCCGTACAACGTACCCTCCGACATATCATAATATACCCCTGCTAATGCTTCAGTAAAGCCTTGCTCCGAACTGAACAATTCAGCTTCTCCGCTTTGGTTCATCAATTTTACGTCTAACCAGGAATTACAGGAGCATAAAACAACTGCCCATAATAAATTCCAAATGCTATTTCTTGATTTCATAAATTCTATCATTAATCTGTAAACAACTAAAAAGTAACATTTAAACCCACATTAAACGTGCGGGCAAACGGATAGCTGATTCCTCTCTCTTGTTTTACCGATGACAAACGAAACAAATCACTGGTAGAAAACAACACCTTTATTCGTTCCATGTATAATTTACGGGAAATATTCCGGGGTAAATCATAAGACAATGAAACGCTCTGCAAAGCCAATAAATTATCATCGAAAACAAGCCGGCTTGTCTGATAAGGGGTTGAACTGTCACTGATTCGTCTGTATACAGCATGATCCCCCGGATTTTTCCAGCGATCGTACAAAGCCCGTTTGTCGACATTCTTATAGGGATTGGCTCCTTCCACTCTGGAAGCCAAGGTTGAATTGTAAATCTTACCACCCAACCGATATTTAAACAACAAATACAGATTAAATCCTTTCCAACTCAGATTGGTGTTTACATTTCCCTCGATTTTCGGCTTCATATCACCAATATCCACTTTATCATCAGAATCATATTCAAAACTCATTTCTCCGTTACGTTTGATATAAATCTCATCCCCCGTAGCCGGATCAATACCGCCGGAACGGACAACCATCAGTGCCGTTTGAGAACGGCCCACTTCATACTTGCGATAAACCACCGTACCTTTATTATGATGTTCCGCATCTGCCTGACGGTTAATTTCCTCCAATTGATTAGACAAACGGACTATTTTACTCTTATTGTGAAAAGCAGCCAAAGTCACATTCCATCTCAAATCCTTAGCTTGATTCTGAATTAGATTGAAACGCAGACGTCCTTCAACACCAGTATTTTTCAACCGCCCGACATTTTCTACATAACTGTCAAAACCAGTAGACGGTGCTATGGAAAGCGGCAAAAGCAAATTTTGCGTATTTTTCACATAAAAATCACCATTGAAGGTTAACAGACCTTTCAAAAAGGTGAAATCCAGACCGATGTTATAAGAATGAGTTACCTGCCATTTTAAATCAGGATTTCCGTAACCTGCCAATTGAACCCCGAAAACACCGTTATATTCCCGGTCAAAGAAATAATTATAGGTTGTCAAAGCCTGTGTCGACGAAAAATTAGTCGTCCCGGTACTTCCCATAGAAGCCCTCAACTTCAGAGAATTTTTCTCATCAGCAGTCCAGAAATGTTCGTTATGTACATTCCAGGCCAATCCCAACGACCAGAAAGGAGCAAATCGGGAATTACGGCCGAATTTACTGGAACCATCTGTACGGAAAGAAAAATCCAAAAAATAACGATTGTCATACCCATAATTCAAATTAGAGAAAAAACCGACAAGACGAGACTTATCATAGGTTCCGTTCGGACTTGTATTTTCTTTAAAAGTATTTGCCGCCCCGATAAAAATCATATCCGGATTAACAAAACCTACACCGGTAAAAGACTCTCCTTCCGACTCTGATTGAGTGAGATTGCTTCCGATACCGATATTCAGCATGTGTTTTTCTATGGTTTTATTAAAAGCCAGCGTCAAATTTCCGTCAAACCGGTCATTTTGTTCCTTGTTCAGATAATATTCCCCTTTCTTCTTCGGGTCAGTCTCGGTAGAATATTTCAAATTACCCGGAGCATCAAAAATATCACGACGGTCAAACTGCCGTAAATAACTGAACCTTCCCTGCAAACGTAATTCCGGAATAATCCGCCAATCTATATTAAAATTATCCTGAATGGAAGTATAAGTACTGGTATTACGTCTCGGTAAATGAGCATTATACAAAGGATTCCAGTCTCCTGATGACAGCTTTTCTACATATTTTCCATCCTCATCATAAATCCGGTCATAAGGATTCTGATTGGCATAAGTTGAAAAATCTCCGTAAGGAGAGTTTTTGGCTTTTACATTATCAACCGACAAATCATTCCGGATATAGAAATTGGTTCCGATATTGTAATTAAAGGTTAGATTAATACCAAGACGGTCACGGCCGGATTGCTTCATCACCCCTTTATCCGTATCGTACCGCAAATCCACGCCATAACGGAAATATTGATCCCCGCCTTCAAAATTCAGCGAATAACGCTGATTCAACGAAGTTGTCAGAGGCTGCGATAACCAATAAGTATTCACTCCCCTTTGTACTTCCTCCAAACGGGTATTATAAAGTTCCTCCAAACGGAGCTGTTCCGCATAATTGTCTTCATCTACATATACTCTTTCACTTAAACGCTCGTATTCCAGTTTTTCTTTGGCATTCATTAAATTGTAATCCCGCAAATCCGGAATCGACACATTGTAATTGGCATTCAGGTTAATCCGGATTTGTCCCGATTTCGGACGAATCGTTGTAATAACAATGACTCCGTTAGCACCCCGTGAACCATATAAAGCCGTGGCACTGGCATCTTTCAGAATAGTCGTCGATTCGATACGGTTCAGATCCATATCGTAAATCCGTTCAGCAGATACTTCCACTCCATCCAGAATATAAAGAGGAGCATTGGGATTGGTCAATGCATCATCAGCATTGGCCCGCAAATCAAACCCGTTTTCTCCCCGGATGGTAATGTCGGGAATAACGTTCGGATTTGAACCATTAGTCAGACTCTCGGATAAACGGATGGACGGGTCAAAAGCATTCAAAGCCTGAAGTATATTCAAAGCCCCGACTTTTTTCAACTCTTCGGTAGGTATAGTCACTTCCGAACCGGTAAAACTCTCCTTTGATTTGGAAAAATAGCCGGTCACCACCACTTCATCCATTTCTTCGGCTTCTTCTTCCATCACAATATCCAATGATTGACCTTCCACCACTTTTATTTCTTTACTGCGCATCCCGACAAAAGTACATTCCAGAATCACCGGTCCGCCAATAAGCGTCTGTATGGTAAACTTTCCGTCCGCGTCCGTAGCTACACCCAATTTGGTCCCTTTTATCATTACCGTCACTCCAGGCAAAGGAAATCCTTCTTTATCGACTACTTTCCCTTTAATCTCCTGTACTTCGCTTTTAGATTGTTCCTGACTGTTTTTAGCCGTAATCACAACGGTGTTATCCATAAGTCTGTACTCCAAGGACGTACCTTCCAAAAGACGATTCAGGACTTCCGGAAGCCCAATGTTCTTATAATTGAAATTCAAATGAACTAACTCATGCACATAAGCATGGTTGTATAAAAAAGTCACCTGCGATTGACGTTCGATCTCTTTAACAACTTCTTCAAAAGTAGCATCGTGCATTTTTAAAGTAATTGTCTCCTGTGAATACCCCTTTGCATTCAATTGCAAAGTCTGCAATACAATCAATAAAAACGTCAGTTTCATGGTCCGTAACATTTTCCCGGTAAAAAAAGAACCGGGGAACTTTCTGAGCTTCGTTTTTTTCATAATTTTGTTAGACTTAAATCATGTTTATTTAACATTGGACAGGCGACCGGTGCCCCACACTGGTTACCTGTTTTATTTTTACACACACCTGTCACTCTGAAATATGAATTGCCGTACCCGAAACGGTAAATTTCACCGGACACGCCAATTCGAGCATAGAAATAATTTGTCCGAAATCAGCATAACGTTTCAGATTACCGGTAAATTCGATATTCCGCGCTTTCTCCGACTGAAAGACAACTTCTACGTCATACCAACGGGCCAGTGTCTTCATTATTTCCTCTAAAGTCTGATGCTCAAAGACAAAGCGTCCGTCCTTCCAACCAGTATATACTTGCACATCCACCCTCTTTTTTACCATATTGCCGGTTTCTGTGTCTACACAACCTTGTTCGTCAGGAACCAATATCATTTGCTTTTTACCAGACGACATACATACACTTCCTTTCACCAAAGTTGTCTGTACAACTTTTTCATCTTCGTAAGCCCGAAGATTGAAAGAAGTACCCAACACTTGTATTTGTACTTCCCCGCTTTCGATAATAAAAAGAGATTTCCGGTCTGGTGCCACTTGAAAATAGGCCTCCCCACGTAAACGAATTTTCCGTTGTCCCGGAAGAAAACTTGTCGGATATTCGACCATACTTTCTGAATTCAACCAAATTCGTGTTCCGTCAGAAAGCACAAGGGTAAATTCTCCCTTCCGGGGAATATATAGTGAATTATACAAAGGAACCTCACACAAAGAAGTATCAGCTTCATATTCTAAAGATGCCCTCGATACATTAGCCACACTACCGTCATCCTGCCGGATAGAAGTAAGGGTTGACTCTTGCAGATGAAGTTGCTCTCCGTTAGCCAATGTGAGTATTGCTTCATTACATCCTGCCGGAATAATAGAATTCTGTACCGAAAAACCCGGATGTGCAGCCTCCGACCAACACCAGTAAACACCCCAAGCTATTAAGCACAAAGCAGCTACAGTAGCCCGGATATACCATTTCCCGAACTTGCGGGAACGCTTTTCTGCAATTCTTTTAAAAAAGGCGGAATAAGCTGCTGCCGTATCAATAGACAACTCTTGTTGATATTTCCGTTGTAAAAACTCCCTATCAATTAAAACTTCCAATTGTTGTCTGTGCTCCGGCGACATGGCCAGCCAATATTCCAACTCTTCCGCTTCCGCCGATGAAAGTGTATTTTCACGGTAACGTAAAATCAAATCGGCAATCCGGTATGCCTTATGAATTTCTGACTCCATAATTTTCCTGCTTTAATATATAGACAAGAAAATTAAAAAAAAGGGTCAAAAAAAAACAATAACATCAAACTCCGGAAATCATTCAAATAAAGTCTCAATATTTTCTTTCCTCTCTTGCGGTAGGCTTTCACTGCTTCTTCACTTATTTCCAGACCAGCAGCTATTTCAATATTTGATTTTCCGGCAAGTACTCCGTAATAGACCTTACGGATTTTTAAGGGCAAATTATCAACTGCCTTTTTTAAGGCAATATAAACTTCTTCTTCTATCAATTGTTGCAGAAAAAAATCAGTTTTTGTTTCATCGTTCAACCGAAAATATCTTTTTTCAACCTTAACATGTTCAAGATGGTTTATACAACGGTTCCGGACTGACACGAACAACCAGCTTTTCAGCGAAGAAAGCTCCGGAAGATGTTGTCGTTGTTTCCACAAATCATAAATAACATCCTGCACCAAATCTTCTGCCAAAATCTGATCTTTCAGATATTTTGCAGCAAACATTACCAGAGAAGAATAATACAAATCAAACAAATGTTTATAAGCATTTTCATTCCCTTCTGACAATTGTTTCAGCCACAATTTTTCATATCTAATCTGATTTTCCAATTTACTGTGCTTAATCTGTATTTTAGAGTTTACAAAACTATAAAATTCCTATCCATTTCTTTCAGGCAAACATAAAAATCCATACGTGAATCATTCCCTGAAAACCGCTCCCTGATGCCTCAATCTTCGGAGATACCATCTCAATGCAAAAACAGCAGTAACAAAAGCAAGGATATCTGAAACAGGGATACTTCCCCAAACGCCATAAATATCCAAATGACCGATATTCGGCAAAATATAAAGCAAGGGTATCAAAAATAACAATTGACGCGCTAAAGAAAGAAGAATAGAAATTTTAGCCTTCCCGACAGACTGAAAGAAATTGGTGATTACAATCTGCGCCCCTACCATTGGGAAAGCTAATATTGTGATACGCAACCCCACCTTAGCCAATTCATTCAATTCATAATCATCTGAAAACATAGCAACAATATACCCCGGAAATAATTCACCCATAAGCCAGCCTATACTCATCACGGTAACAGCAGCAGAAATAATTTTCCTCAAAGCCTGCTCTACCCGGTCAAAGTGGCGGGCACCAAAGTTATATCCCACAATGGGCTGCATTCCCTGAGACAACCCAATCACTACCATGACAAACAAAGTTGCCATCCGGTTGACAATTCCATAAGCCCCGATAGCCAGATCTCCTCCATAAGTTTTAAAACTATGATTCAGTATAACCACAATAACACTGGCACATACATTCAATAAAAAAGGAGCCATTCCTATAGATAAAATACTGACAATAATATTTTTCCGTAATTTATAATAGCCTCTCCGGAAATGAATATAACTGGAAGCTTTCAGAAAATGACTCAATACCCACACCAAACCACAAATCTGAGCAAAAACCGTAGCCAGGGCAGCTCCTTTTATACCCCAGTTCATTTGAAAAATAAAAACAGGGGCTAAAATCACATTTACCCCCACTGTTAATATAGAAGACAACATAGCTTTCCTGGGATAACCGGTCGCACGCATAACATTGTTCAGACTGATAAACAGAAAAGAAACCGGATTTGCCAATAATAAAACTTGCATAAAACTACGCGCATATGATAACGTCCCGTCACTTGCACCAAAGAATATCAGGATATAATCTAAAAAATACCATGTCACTCCCCCAAAACAAAATCCGGAGATTAAACTTAAAATCAAAACATTATGGAGAACTTCCGTAGCTTTACGGTCATCTTTCTGGCCCAGATAAATAGAAGAAATAGCAGCCCCGCCAACACCAATCAAAGTACTGAAAGCAATAATCAGATTCATCAACGGAAAAGTCAGTGCCAATCCGGAAATTGCCAATGCCCCTACTCCGTGTCCTATAAAAATACTATCAATAACATTATATACAGAAGTCACCGTCATCGCAATAATGGCGGGTAGGGAATACTGTAATAATAACTTTCCGATGGGTTCTGTCTCCAGAACATGAGGATTCTGAGCCATAGTGAATGTATATTTTCAAATACGGTAATCAGGCAAATACACAAATATTTTTCCAATAAACACCGTTTTTATAAACAGACGAAAATACACAATTTATGCTATTTTTATTCAAAATCCTTTGACAATCTGTTTGCTGTAAATATTAAGGCAAGTTAAAAAACACAAATCCTAACAAATTCATCTCCTTTTCCTGAACATACTTTTAAACACCTGCCAGCCAACTTCACCCATCCACCGATAGGCAATAGGGCGTACTATTTGCCAAAGCATATGCATCCAGGGATGAGGCACCAATCCTCCACCGCCCATTTGCTCTTCTCTTTCCTTCCGGCGCGGGGTAAAGATCGCAGTCATCCCGGAAAACAACAAACGCCCGGCATTTGAACGGATATAGTGTAAATTATTTTTAATCTTTCCTTCCGTCTCCTGACACTGGAACCGGAGCTCCCGTTTCTCTGCCAGAAGTTGTCCGAGTGGAGTCTGTGAACCGATCTTCCTCATTGTCATCCTCATCATTATTGGTTTGCAAAGCCTTTACAAAAACGTTAGCCAATTGCATACGTATCCTTCCCTTTGCCATCACAAAGGCAAGTGTCAATATAAAGTATATTCCGCTAACAATCAAAAAGCCCCAAGCGATACTTCCTAACAAATCTCCCAGAAAAAAGCCCAGAGCTACAAATAAAAACAAAACAGTGAAAAAGGCAAACAACACCAGAATCAAGCCATGAGAGAGAGACGACAGTACCCCTGCCGTCCTCTCTATCGCCATTAATTTCCACAATCGTAATTTCAATCCGACATATGCAGAAATCTCTTCTTTCAAATCAGTGAATATCTTCTCTGTATTGTTTTCCATTCCGTTACAGATTATTTTTCACTTCTCATTTTCCTTTGGAATTATCAGTGTACTGTTGCCGGGTTTCAGCATCATTCTGAGCTTTTCCATCCATGGTATGACGTACATCGTTAGCCTTTTGTGCGAAACCATCAGCAGCCGAACTAGCTTTGTATTCAGCTTCATGAGCCCATTGATGAGCTTTGTCGCTAACCTTATCAGACCATTCCTCAGCTTTACCGGCAACTTTTGAACCTGCCTGTTCTGCTTTGGATTTTACTTTTGAAAACACGTTCTTGGCTCCATCTTTGATCTCATGTCCAACTTCGCGGATTCCATCTTCTACTTTCCGGCGATTTTCGCCAGTCATCAGATATCCGACTGCCATTCCGACAACGGCACCGATACCTAAACCTAACCATAATTTTGAACTTTCGCTTTTCATAACCTTAGTTGTTTTATGTTTGTACTATCTCAACGAACAACAGGTCTGAAAAGTTTGCGATTTTAAGAAAGTTTATCAGCTAAACAGTTTTAATAAACATTCCGGTTGGCGAAAATCAGGAATTACAGTATAAACCTTATCCCGGATAGAATCGGAAGAATTAGTCGTAGAAAGCCCGATTACCCTGGCTCCGGCAGCATTCCCGGCCTGAATACCTGCAAACGAATCTTCAAAAACCACACATTCCGTCGGAGCAGATTGTAAATTCTTCGCAGCCAGCAAATATCCCATCGGGTCCGGTTTCCCCCTTGTAATCTCATCAGCAGTAACAACAGTATCAAATAAACCTTCCAACCCCATCTTTTTTAAAGCAACCTGCATCTTAACCGAAGAAGAACTGGTTACCAGTCCCAGACGGACATTCCTTTCTTTCAGCCGCTCAATAAAATTTACAGAACCGGATACCTCAGGAAAATCCATTTTCAACTCATATTCTGTACTGGCAAAAGCAATTTTTCTAATTTCCTCCTCCGGAAAACTGCTAAAATAAGTCTTAAATATAAAAGACAAAGTAGTACCTTTAATTTTAGCAGCAAACTCAGGAATCCCCAAATGATATATTTTTGCCATCTCATTCCAGAAAATATCATACAAAGGCTCTGTATCCGCAACAACCCCGTCAAAATCAAATAATGCCGTCGTTATCTTACACATTATATCTTCTATTTATCACCACAAAAATAAAACAAAAAATAACCCTTCAATACTTTTGCACAGAGATAATTTACCACTTTCCGGCTAATCCAAAACATTCCGCCATCAGGTAAAAATCCTATAATCCCTACAATCCAAAGCCGGAATAATCCAAATAATACCAAAAAACTTTATCTTTGAAGCCTGAAAATTCACATTGTTCCATATTTGGTAGAATACAAGAGATTTTAACGGATGAGATTTGACGAATTAGATTTAGAAGAAGAAATATTACAGGGTATCGATGCAATGAACTTCCAGGAGATGACCCCTATTCAGGAACAAACCATACCTGTCATTTTAGAAGGAAAAGATATTATCGGATGTGCCCAGACCGGGACCGGAAAAACAGCTGCCTATACTTTGCCTTTACTCAATCGACTCTTATGCGAAGGCAATCCGGACAATCACATCCGCGCTGTAATCATGGTACCCACCCGCGAATTGGCCCAACAGATAGATATGCAATTCGAAGGTTTCTCCTATTTCCTTCCCATCTCCACAATCGTAGTGTACGGCGGAGGAGATGGAGCCGGATGGGAACAGCAAAAAAAAGGGATGTTAATGGGTGCCGACGTCGTAATTGCTACGCCGGGACGTCTGCTTGCACATATAGCAAACAGCGGCATTGATCTGTCACACGCAGACTATTTCATACTCGACGAAGCCGACCGCATGCTGGACATGGGATTCCAAGACGACATCATGCAGATTGTCAAGCAAATGCCCGCTCAACGGCAAACCATTTTATTTTCAGCCACACTACCTCCGAAAATACGCCAACTGGCCCAACAAATCCTGAACAATCCGGCAGAAATCAACATTGCCATCTCCAAGCCGAATGAAGCCATTGTCCAATCTGCCTACATTTGTTATGAAACCCAGAAAATATCTATCATACAAGAACTGTTTAAGAAGAATCCCAACAAAAAAACCATCATCTTCTCTTCTTCCAAACAGAAAGTAAAAGATTTAGCCCACGCTTTAAAACGGAAAAAATTAAACGTCGCCGCAATGCATTCCGACCTGGAACAAGAGCAAAGAGAATCTGTCATGCTTGACTTCAAAAACGGAAAAACAGATATTCTCGTAGCTACAGACATAGTCGCACGCGGTATTGACATCGATGACATTGCACTGGTTATTAACTACGATGTGCCTCATGACCCAGAAGATTATATCCACCGCATCGGACGGACTGCCCGTGCCAATGCAGACGGAGTTGCCATCACCTTTGTATGCGAAGCCGAACAAGGAAAATTTCATCACATCGAAAAATTTATTGAAAAAGACATCTACAAAATACCCCTCCCACCGGATGTCGGACCCGGTCCGGCCTATAATCCCAAAATATTTGTCCGGCAACCACGAAAGAAATTCAATCATTCCCGGAACAAAGGCAATCGCCCGTTTTTCCGAAAGAAAAACAATAAAAAAACAGAATAACACCAAACTAAAAGGAAAGAGTCCGGTACAACCGAACTCTTTTATAAACATACAAATTATTAACTATACATCTTTGGGGCATACTTAATTCATACAGGTTGCCCCGTTATTTCATATTCAGAATACATTCAACAATCAATTCTTTCCCGTTCATCCGTATCCGTCCGCATCGGTTCATGAACCAAAACATAATCTCTGTCTTTCACAACGGTCCCTCCCAGTCAAATTAAACAACCATCATAAAAAATCATGTCAGAATATAGAATTTCTGATATCCGTTGTAAAACGTTCCAGCGTTTCCATACCAATCAACGAATTTCCGTGCCGGTTCAATTCCGGACTCCAAACCGTTATGGCCAAACTCCCCGGAATATATGCCGCAACTCCACCACCAACACCACTTTTGCCCGGAACACCTGCCCGGAACGCAAAATCTCCGGACTCATCATAAAATCCGCAAGTCAGCATCAGAGCCCCCAGACGTTTTGCCTGGCTAACCGATAAAATCTGTTCCTGATTAAAAGGATTCAAACCACGATTTGCCAAAAATAAAAAAGCACGGGACAAGTCAACACAACTCATCGAAATGGCACATTGATGACAATAAACATCCAAAACCGATTCTATATCGTTCTCCATATTGCCAAAACTCTTCATTAAATAGCCCAATGCCATATTCCGGTCAGCATTTGCCTTTTCGGACTGAGCAATATGTTTATCATAATAAATATCATCATTACCACAAATAGTCCTGACAAAATTCAGAATAGCATCCTTAGGATGAGCATACAGACTCATCAAACGGTCAGTTACCACTAAAGCACCCGCATTAATAAACGGATTACGCGGAATACCTCGCTCATACTCTAACTGCACCAATGAATTAAACGGATTCCCCGAAGGCTCCCGCCCCACACTTTTCCAGATTCGGTCTCCCAAATGTCGGGTAACCATAGACAATGTAAATACTTTGGAAATACTTTGTATGGAAAAACGAACCTTAGCTTCTCCCACCTGAAAAGATTGCCTGTCCAAAGTTTCTATGGCAATGCCGTATTGTTGTGGTTCAACCTCCGCCAAGGCAGGAATATAATCAGCTACTTTTCCTTTACCCCAATAGGATTTCAACTCTTGGTGTATCCTTGTGATAACCTCTTCGTAATTCATCAGTTCTTAGTTTGAGGGCACAAATATAAGCTAAAAAAAAACAAGACATCAAATAAAATCATTACATTGTTGAGATTAAATCAAGTGATTGATTCACAAACAAAAAACTGACCGAAATATTAAAAAGTATCCAACAAACAAAAACGGCTACCGGAACTCCGGCAGCCGTTTCTTCTATCATCCGACACTATTTACTTTTTTGCCAACTGCAACAAAATATCCATCACCTGAATCGCACTCTTCGATACTTTCGTACCAGGTCCGAATACAGCAATAGCACCTGCATCAAACAAGAACTGATAATCCTGGTGAGGAATCACACCACCTACATAAACCAGAATATCTTCACGGCCTAATTTTTTTAGCTCGGCAATAACAGCAGGAACGAGTGTTTTGTGTCCGGCAGCCAATGAAGAAACCCCTACTACATGCACATCGTTTTCAACAGCCTGTTTGGCAGTTTCTTCCGGCGTCTGGAACAATGGTCCCATGTCCACATCGAAGCCCATATCGGCATAACCCGTAGCCACTACTTTGGCACCACGGTCATGACCGTCCTGACCCATTTTAGCGATCATGATACGCGGACGACGTCCGGTCAGTTCGGCAAACTCATCGGTCATTGCCTTTGCTTTCTCAAAGTCGGCATCTTCGCCGGCAACACTTGAATATACTCCGCTCACGGTTCTGATTACTGCTTTATAACGTCCACAAACTTTTTCACATGCATCGGAAATTTCACCCAAAGAAGCGCGCTTCTTGGCTGCATCTACTGCCAATTCCAATAAGTTACCCTCTCCGGTTTCAGCACACTTGGTGATAGCTGCCAATGCAGCATCCACTTCTGCCTGATTCCGCTCAGCACGCAATTTCTTCAGACGGGCAATCTGAGCTTCACGCACCGCCGTATTATCGATTTCCAAAATATCAATCGGATCTTCCTTATCCAAACGATACTTGTTCACACCAACAATAGTCTGTTCGCCGCTATCAATACGGGCCTGAGTACGGGCAGCAGCCTCTTCAATACGCAATTTCGGCAGACCGGATTCGATGGCAGCAGCCATACCACCCAGTTTTTCAATTTCCTGAATATGCCCCCATGCTTTTTCTACCAATTCCTGAGTCAGACTCTCCACATAGTAAGAACCTGCCCATGGGTCAACAGCCTTACAAATCGTAGATTCTTCCTGAATATAAATCTGCGTATTACGAGCTATACGGGCTGAAAAATCAGTCGGTAAAGCAATAGCCTCATCCAGCGCATTGGTATGCAAAGACTGCGTATGTCCCAAAGCGGCACCCATTGCCTCAATACAGGTACGTCCCACATTATTGAACGGATCCTGTTCGGTCAGCGACCAACCGGAAGTCTGAGAGTGAGTACGCAAAGCCAAAGATTTAGGATTTTTCGGATTGAACTGCTTTACAATCTTCGCCCACAACAGACGACCGGCACGCATTTTGGCAATTTCCATAAAATGATTGGTCCCAATAGCCCAGAAAAACGACAAACGGGGTGCAAAAGCATCCACATCCATTCCGGCATTCACCCCGGCACGCAAATATTCCAAACCGTCCGCCAAAGTATAAGCCAATTCAATATCCGCCGTAGCACCTGCTTCCTGCATATGATAACCGGAAATAGAAATAGAATTAAACTTCGGCATATTCTTGGAAGTATACTCGAAAATATCAGCGATAATTTTCATAGAGAATTTCGGCGGGTAAATATAAGTATTACGCACCATAAACTCTTTCAGAATATCATTCTGAATCGTACCAGACAACTGGTCCAAAGTAGCCCCTTGTTCCAAACCGGCAACAATATAGAATGCCAAAACCGGGAGTACCGCACCGTTCATAGTCATAGATACAGACATTTTGTCCAACGGAATCTGGTCGAACAAGATTTTCATATCTAAAATAGAATCAACAGCAACACCGGCTTTACCTACGTCACCGATTACACGCGGATGGTCAGAATCATAGCCCCGGTGAGTAGCCAGGTCAAACGCAACAGACAGACCTTTCTGACCTGCAGCCAAGTTACGGCGATAAAAAGCATTAGATTCTTCTGCAGTAGAGAATCCGGCATACTGACGGATGGTCCACGGACGCAAAGGATACATGGCAGAATACGGACCACGCAAATAAGGAGGAATACCGGAAACATAATCCAAATGTTCCATACCCTTCAAATCATCGGCTGTATATACCGGTTTTACTGGTATCAACTCAGGGGTCGTCCAGTTTTTAGCGATGTGGTTGGCTTTTTCCCACTCAGCAGTGCTCATGGGTGCCTTTTCAGACGCTTTAATATTTATATCTTTAAAATTCGGTTTCATTTCTTAAAAATTAAAAAGTTTCTGAGTTTCTGAGCTACTTGTTACTCATTACTTTATCAAATCCCCAGTTTCTGTTGATAAGCTTTCAGTTCTTCCAACACGTTATTTTTAACGTGAATATAGTTCACCAGCCCTTTGGCTTCCAGTTCCGGACGGCTTTCAGGATTACCGGCAACTACGACAACGGCTTTGTCTTTCAGCTTTTCGTATGCTTCCGGAGCAAATCCTGCATATTCATCATCTGAACTACACAACACGACAATCGCAGCCTTATTGTCCAAACAAGCCTGAACACCTTCGTCCACAGTCTTGAAACCATTATTGTCCTTCACATCAAATCCAGCACAAGCAAAGAAATTGCAGGCAAACTGCGCACGTGCTTTCCGCATGGCAAGATTGCCCATCGGGAACATATAAACCACCGGACGACCGTTTTTAGCGGAATAAACATCTGTTTTCAAACGCATAGCTTCAAAAGCTGCCGGGCCACGGTAAGTCTTCAACGTTTCAATCTCTGCCCCCTCAACCGTTTTATCTTCCGGTTCGAAAATGCAAGCGCACAACTGACGGTCGATTACCTCATTGAAATTCGGGAATTGATTTACACCGACAAAATTTTCCTTACGCTGTGCAATAGCCAAATCGCGAGCCTGTGCAGTTGCTTTTACAGCAGCCTGAACAAAACCTTTTTTCAGAGCTTCCACATATCCGCCCTGTTCCTGAGTTTCCAGGAATAACTTCCAGGCAGCCTCGGCAATATTCTGCGTCAGTTCTTCAATATAGTAGGAACCACCGGCAACATCGACAATCTTGGCAAAATGTGATTCTTCTTTTAACAGCAACTGCTGATTACGCGCTACTCGCTCTGCCAGTTCCGTCGGATGGCACTCAAACGTATCATCAAACGGATTTACCGTAAACGAATCCACACCTCCCAACACGGCCGACATCGTTTCGGTCTGTGTACGAAGCATATTCACATTCGGATCGTAAACCGTCTTATTCCAATCAGAAGTTTCTGCATGGATATTCATTTTACATTTACAATCGCAGCAAGGATTATAAGCTTTCACAATGTGGGCCCACAGATAACGGGCTGCACGCAATTTTGCAATTTCCATGAAATATTTGGAACCGGTTGCAAAATGGAAACGTATTTTGGGGGCCACCTCATCAATACTCATTCCGGCATCCGTCAATTTATCCAGATATTCTACACCCGCAGCTAATGAAAATCCCAATTCCTGAACGATAGAAGAACCGGAATTATTGAAAACATATCCGCCAACCTCTATGGTTTTGAAGTTTTTGTAAGCCGCCATCTTTTCGGCATTAGCCTTCACACTCTCAAAAGGTTTGTCGCAACAAGTCTTGCCTTTAAGGGCAAAAGCACTCAGCGGATCAACATTGATACCACCATATATTTTTTCAGGAGCAATTCCTCTGGCCTCAACCACAGCCTTGAAAGCATCCAAAATAGCCCCCTTCTTACATCCGGCTACAAAATTAATTTCCACACATTCCAGACAGATATCTTTCAAAAGTATTTCCATATCTGCTTTCGTAAATTCCTGGCATCCGTTCAGTACAAACCCCAAAGAATTCACACCACGGTTCAGCACATCCAAGGCTTTTTTGTTTGCTTCGGCCAAATCTTCAACAACAATATTCTGACGCACATACCAGTCGTTGCTGTCTTTTTTATTACCTCTCACAAACGGAAACTCACCGGGAAGGCAATCCAGATTTTTCAGGTCCTGCATATTTTCCAACCGGTACATCGGCTGAACATTGAAACCTTCATTGGTTCTCCATACAAGCTTTTTATTAAAATCAGCCCCTTTCAGGTCCGCAGTGACTTTGTCGATCCATTCCTGCATGGTATTCGGTGCAAACTCACTGAAAAGCTTACAATTTTCTTTTTCTACCATAATTTATATATTTAACTGTAACTGTTTGTTTGAAAAAACGAACAAATTTAACCCTTTCAAGGGATTAAAAAAATTATTTAATGCCTTTTTTCCGTAATAAACAAGTTATTATTTCAGCTATACCGTAGCCCGGACTACACCTATACTACACCCTTATCTGAAAATTAATCCACACCATATCATTTCATCGCATCCCCACCGATAACTTACAACGAAACAGCTTCCATCAATTCATCAAAACCGTCACCGGCAAACGAAAGCATATCGGGATAAATCAGGTTTGCCTGTTTCAACTGTTCCGTCGGCACAGGACCGGTATTGACAGCCACTGTAAAAATACCTGCAGCTACTCCCGCTTCAACTCCTAAGGGAGCATTCTCTACCACAATCGCCTGATAAGGAAATACACCGGCCTTCTTCAATCCTTTCAGATAAGGTTCCGCAGCAGGCTTCCCATGACTGACATCAAAAGCCGTTACCATATGAGACTTGGAAAAAACTCCAGGATATACCCGTTTCAAACGTTCCAATAATGAACGTTGTCCGGAACCTGTAACCAACACCGGAATTAAACCAGCTTCTTTCACTTTTGTCAGCAATTCGCCAGCCCCCGGCATTGGCACAGCTTCCGGAAGCTGATTAAAATAACGGCTTTTTTTGATATAAATCTCCTCTATCTCACTCGCTGTTGCTTCACGGCCATAAACTCTTCTAAAAATACAATTTATTGTCCACTTTCCGGTAGCACCCTCGTACTGATAAAACTCCTCCTGCGTGCAAGGAATCCCCATATCCGAAATTGCCTCGTACCAAGCTTCCGTATGATTCTTCATGGAATCAAACAACACCCCGTCCATATCAAAAAGAACCGCTTTCAACTGCAATGCCTCATACCTATGTTTCTCCAGAAAATGGGAAACGGCTACTGATACTCTCATAAAGATTCTTTTTACTCCTCAAATTAAAAAAAACTCAAAAACCGACCATAGTTTTTATACGCACCACATACAGTAAAGATATACACAAGCATTTTATAAACAACCTCCCCCAGAAACTTTACAAATCAGGACATTGTGCGAGAATTGACTGCATAATTACCGCAGCGGCCTCAGCATCTGCCAAAGCATTGTGATGATGTAACAAATCAAAACCACAAAAAGCAGAAACTATATGCAACTGATAATTTTCCAAACCTTTAAAATATTTCCGGGCCAAACGGCAAGTACAATAAAAACGATAATCAGGATAATCCATTTCGTAAAGGGCATGAACAGCCCTCAGACACCCCTCGTCAAACACACTGTTATGAGCCACTAAAGGAATCCCTTTGACCAAAGGTAAAATTTCCCTCCATACAGTCGGAAATACAGGAGCATCCTCCGTGTCCGACCTGGAAAGCCCGTGAATTTCCGTGTTGCGCCGGGAATAAAAATTAGGAGCAGGCTGTATCAAACTATAAAATTGCTCTTCCAGCTTTCCCTGGTTTATCACAACTACCCCCACAGCACACACACTGGTACGCTGCCAATTGGCCGTTTCAAAATCTATTGCTGCAAAACGTTCCACGCTCTTCTCAAAATTACAATCTTAACTTTAAAATCCCGGCAACTCCATAACCACTGCCGGAATCAGCAGTACAAATCCCAGGATAACAAATAAAAGCAACATCTTGACAAACCATTTCACCCACACTTCATACGGTATACGTGCAATACCCAACGCACCCATCAATACTGCAGACGTAGGAGTAATCATATTAGTAAAACCATCTCCGAACTGAAAAGCCATAACGGTTGCCTGCCGGGAAATACCAATCACATCCGAAAAAGGAGCCATAATAGGCATTGTCAATGCCGCTTTTGCAGAACCCGAGGGAATTATAATATTAATCAATGTCTGAACAAGATACATAACCCCGACGGAGACCACCCTGCCCGCCTCATTCATCAAGGCAGCCAAAACATGTAGTATTGGGTCAATAACATGTCCATCCTGCAAAATCTGAATAATTCCGCCAGCCAATCCGACAACTATAGCTGCCGACAAAATATCTTTCGCACCTTCCAGAAACAATTTTATTATACCATCTGCCTGATTTCCGGCAGCATATCCGGACAATATTCCCATAGCCAGAAATATGGCAGAAATTTCCGGCAAATACCATCCGTGCCCCATAACTCCAATTACCAGAAAAAGAACGGTAAAAGCAAGAATAGTCAGAATAAAAAAATGAAAAGATTTACGTAATCCCAACCATCCCGATAAAGCAAATAACAACGTACACACCGGAACAGCATATAAAGAAACAGAAACACGACCTATACTGAATACGGTCACAGGATAAACCAAGGAAAAAGCCACCAGCACAATCAGTACCAGTCCGTAAACAATATACGATGCCAATGGTATCGTATAGGCTATCTGTTCCATCTCTCCCGCCCCTTTCTTACGCCAGTATTCATCAGCCTGATACATCGGAGATAAAGCAGGATTAGTTTTTACACGATTGGCATATGATAAAACACATATAATCAATACAACAGTCAGTAATAACCAGCAAAACAAACGGTATTCAAATCCCGAAAACAAAGGTAAATCAGATAATCCCTGGGCAATTCCTATCGTAAAAGGATTCAATATAGCACCGGCAAACCCTACATGAGCCGCCACATACACCATACACAAACCGGTAATTGAATCATACCCCATCGAAATAGCCAAAGGTACTACGATAATAACAAACGCCAGTGTCTCCTCGCTCATCCCGAAGACAGCACCGAACATACTGAATAAAAATATAACCATAGAAATGACCAGATTGTTCACCCCAACCTTTTTCACTGCAGAATAACGTTCCAACCTTTGAGTAAAACGCAAAAAAGAAAAAATTCCGACATCAATCGCCCTGCTATGGTTCATCACCTGAAACGCACCACCAATAATCAATAAAAAAGCAATAATCCCCGCCTGCTTTTCAAACCCTTGCAACAAAGCGGAAAACACCTGCCAGGTCTGAAGGGATGCCTCCACTTTGTGATAAGAATCATCCGCAATCACCGTCCGTTGCGAACCGTTGACTTCCACCTGCCGACGGGCATATTCCCCCGCAGGAACAACCCATGAAAGAACAGCGCAAATCACAATAATAAAAGAAATAATGGTATAGGTATGAGGGATTTTCTTAAACATAATGATGATTTTCAACATTCACACGCCCGCAAATATAGAGAAATTCCCCGGTGTTAAATTTCACCGCTCCTAAAAAAAATCAGTTACAACATTAACATGTCAGCAAAAAGCATTTGCATTCCTGCAAATTATTACGAAATTTGTTCCCTCACTGATATTCATAAAGCAATATAATCAAATTAAAAACAACAATTCCATGGACAAAATCAAAGTAGCCGTTGTCGGATATGGCAACATCGGCAAATACGTAGTAGAGGCACTGGAAACAGCACCGGACTTTGAGATAGCAGGTATCGTACGGCGAAATGCTGCCAACGTACCTGATGAAATCAAACGATACAAAGTATCAGAACGCCTGTCCGAACTGCCGGACATTCAGGTAGCCATCCTCTGCACCCCCACCCGCAGTGTCAAACAATACGCTACAGAAGCGTTAAGTCTTGGCATCAATACCGTAGATAGTTTTGACATTCATACACAAACGGTAGAACTTCACCGCACACTGGACCAGATTGCCCGGCAACACAAAGCGGTAGCTATCATGTCAGCCGGATGGGATCCGGGTACCGATTCTGTTGTACGGACCCTGCTGGAAGCCTGCGCCCCGAAAGGTTTAACTTATACGAACTTCGGTCCGGGCATGAGCATGGGACATACTGTTGCGGTAAAAGCAATCGAAGGAGTCAAAGCGGCATTATCCATGACTATCCCTACCGGAACCGGTATTCATCGCAGAATGGTATACATTGAACTCCAGGAAGGCTACCACTTTCATGAAGTGGCCCAGAAAATCAAAAATGACCCATACTTTACCAATGACGAGACCCACGTACTACAAGTCGAAAATGTAGACAATCTACTGGACATGGGACACGGAGTTCATCTGACCCGAAAAGGTGTATCCGGTAAAACCCAGAATCAGTTATTTGAATTCAATATGCAAATCAACAACCCTGCGCTGACCGCTCAAATCATGGTATCCTCTGCCCGTGCTTCCATGCGCCAGCAACCCGGATGCTATACCCTGATTGAAATTCCGGTAATAGACATGCTATACGGAAACCGGGAAGAACTTATCAGTCATCTGGTATAAAATTGACCCACTATTATATTTTTAAGTTAATGAGTTGTCCCTAACTTTGCAACTCATTAACTTTATAATCCATTTTTGGGATATTTATTATTAAACCGGAAACCGATTCCCAGCATCAGAAAATTCGGGTCACGGAAATCTTTCAAATTATAACCGACATGAAGAAAAGTATTCCGTGTCATTGAAATCTTAAGAATCAGCATCTGATAAAAAGACCTTAGATCGCCCCCCCGATGCAATATATTAGCCCCCATTCCTATACCCACTGTAAAATAAGGCATCACATACTCCATCCGTCCGGAAGCACCCAACGCAATCTGTGCATTAAAGGGCGGTTCCACAAACCCCTGAGAAGTTCCGGGATCACTCAATACAAATACATTGGCACTGGCATCATACACCCAATCCAGTGCAATCCCCGCCCGGAATTTATAACTGACATTATACATAGCTGCCAAATTAACACCCATCACTTTATAAGCATCCGGAGACGGAACAAATCCCTCCTCCGAAAAATAACCTTTGCGCCGCCACGAACCAAACAACACCAAATCATAACTCACATGCCGGGGAAAAACAGGAATAAAAGTATGATTTAACAACTTTGAAAGACAAGCTTCTTTCCGGTTAAAATGATAAACTAAACCAACTTTAAAATCCATCATATTCAATCCTGCATTCGGAAAACGGGTATTACCATTCGAAAAATGAGTCAGCGTTACCCCCGCATTCAGATTAAAATAGGGAGAAAGCACCCAATTCAAATAAAAATTAGTATTGATATAAGCATTCATTTTCGAACCAATCATCACATTATAAGGATTATTTTCCCGGTCATAAGGTTTCCAGCCCAGGGACAAACCAAAATTCCATTCATAATTGAATGAAATCCGGGAAGAAAAGCTAACGATACGCGCGCCCTGAAACAAATAGACCGCCACAGGATTTCCCAGCTCAGTTACATTTCCAAAACTATAATATCCGATACCAATTCCCTGATAAGCACCTCCCCAGATACGATCCGCTAAAGAATAGGGAGTAAACTGAAACGCATATTTTAAATGAGCCGCATACGCATCCCGGACAGGTGACGACACATAATTCCGGCCAGCCAAAAAAGAATTAGTGGGGAATACATATCCCGGACGGAATTCCAGCCCAAACTGATGAATAAAACGACCAGAAAAAGAACAAGTATCTTTCTCCGTCACCAAACCGCCGGACTTTAATCCGACTACCGGGCCTGATGATTTCCGGATCCGATACAAATCAAACTCACCATCGGACCTGTTCTGCCCCACGACAAAATCAGGACAGAAAAACAATACCTCTAAAAGAAAAAACAACAAGTCGGCCTTTATCCGTTTTTTCATAGATCATCAAATACCTTAAATACCCCGGTATATTCCGAAACATTGTGCAAATATATATTTTCCAACCATACCGGATACCTCAAAATATGAAATAAATAAAACAAAAACAGATTCAATAGCTACAACTGAAAAATAATCCTTATTTACCGGAAAAAATAAGGAAAACTTAGTATTTTCGTCAACCGAAATCTACAATAATATGAACGATAAACTGAAAGAAGAAATCAGGAAATCGCACGAAATCCTCAAACAAGGCGGTGTAATCCTCTATCCGACAGATACAATCTGGGGATTGGGTTGCGATGCAACCAATGCTGAAGCCGTAAAAAAAATTTACGAAATCAAAAAACGGACAGAGCATAAATCCATGTTGGTACTACTGGAGGATGTCGGAAAAATCGCATCATACGCAGATGTCCCGGACATTGCCTTCGAATTGCTCGAAGTAACCGACCAGCCAACAACCATCATTTATCCGAATGCCAAAAGGCTGGCCAATAATTTGATTGCTGAAGACCAAACAATAGGCATCCGCATCACAAAAGAGGAATTTACCCGCTCACTGTTATTCCGGTTTAATCGTCCTCTTGTCTCCACTTCGGCTAATGTCAGCGGCGAACCTTCACCCCGGTTTTATGATGAAATCAGCAAAGAAATAAAAAATGCAGTGGATTATATTGTTGATTACCGCCGGCAAGACCATACCCCGGCTTTACCTTCCGGTATTATCAAACTGGGATTAAAAGGGGAAATTCAGATTATCCGGAAATAAAAAATGAAATAATAAAATTATGGCTTTAATTTTAAATATAGACACCTCTACTTCCATATGCTCTGTCGCATTAGCCGATTCCGGAGAAATAACGACAATAAAGGAAAGCAATAAAGGTTTGAATCATTCCATTCTGCTGGGAACTTTCATCGATGAAATTCTGTGCGAAAAACAACTCGATGTACATCAACTGGATGCTGTTGCCGTCAGCATGGGGCCTGGCTCTTACACAGGCTTACGCATCGGTGTATCTATGGCCAAAGGCTTGTGTTTTGGGGCCGGAAAACCCTTAATTGCCGTCCCAACCTTACAAGCTCTGGCCTCATCCGTGGCCACGGAAATAAACGAAAATGCACTTTACTGTCCTATGCTCGACGCCCGGCGGATGGAAGTATATACTGCTTTTTTTGACCGGGAAAATCGGACAGTAGTTGATACAAAAGCTGAAATCATCAATGCCGACTCTTTTTCTAACCTGCTGACTGAACACAAGATATATTTCTTTGGAAATGGCAGCGATAAAATCAGAAATATACTCACATCTCCCAATGCCCATTTTATCGCAAATGTAGAAACCTCTGCCCGCCATATGACTCAACTGGCAGAACAACTCTTTACAGCTCAGCAATTTGCAGACGTAGCATACTTTGAACCTTTTTATTTAAAAGATTTTATCGCTACTACTCCGAAGAAAAAAATTATCTGACACAGTGTATAATTATACATCCTGGACACAAGTAACCCTACAACCTGATAATTGGTATAATCCATAACAAATAAACCAATAAAGAAATAAAAACATGAAAACAAAACTATTCACGGCTATGCTTATGGTCCTTTCCATTACAGCCTGTAAAAAAGAAATCAAATTAGAGGTAAAACAAATCAAAGAAACCGACAAAACAACAGAATGGAACATCACCACCAATCGACCTGTATTTTCTGCAACAGAAATAGAAATAGAAAAAAGTTGTGTTAAAATCAATGACGAAATAACAGGACTGGTAAATGGCATCAAAGCCGCTTTCCAGGAACAAGCCAAAGAACAAAATACCAGCCTGGACTCTATCGGTCAGAAACAAGCTGCCCCATACGAATTATTCATCACAGACAGCGTATTCCTGGCAGATAAAAACTACATCAGCATACTAATGTCTGCCTATGAAATGCTGGGAGGAGCCAATGGTATTACCAACTTCTACGGCATAAACTACAATGTAAAAACTCAAAAATTTCTGGACAAAAAAGACATTCTGAACTACGAAAAAGCCAGTGATATCAACGCACTACTGAAAAACAATCTGAAAGACCCGGACAAATGCTACACGTTCGAAGCACCGACAATAGATAACTGTACAGCTTTAAACTTCACATTACATACTGTAGAATTCACTTACGCCAAATACATTCTTGGCCCTGGAGCCTGTGGCCCCGTTACCATTTCCGTACCACGAGCAAAAATGCAAGGCATGCTGAAACTATAAAATCCCGCAGATTTTTGACCAGCAGGACTAAAATTCCGGATAATAAATATAAATCCGAAATTTTAGTCCCGCCAATCTGCAAAATACTTATCCATTTCTGAAAAAAAATGTCCAGCTGTCCAAAATTCACTTCCGGTAAGTAAAATTACCTTCATTCCGGTTATCTTCCGCGTTAACAGCAATCCAAACCTTAAATTCTCCGGGTTCTGCCACATATTTCATATCCAGATTATACATGGCTATGGTTTCGGGAGTAATAGAAAATTCAACTGTCACAGAGTCTCCTTTAGATAAAAACACCTTTCGGAACCCTCTCAATTCCTTCACTGGACGCGTCACACTACCCGCAATATCCCGGATATACAACTGCACGACAACTTCCCCATCCCTTTCTCCATTATTGGCAACAACAGCAGAAACCTTTATCTCGCCGTCAGGTCTTAAAACATTGGTATTCATCTGCATATTACGGATATCAAAACTAGTATAGCTCAACCCGTAACCAAAAGGATAAAGCGGCGTATTAGGCGAATCCAGATAGAAAGAACGATAATCGGCTCCAGGATTCTCCGGTTCAACAGGGCGTCCCGTATTCTTATGATTATAATACAAAGGCAACTGTCCGACAGAACGCGGAAACGACATTGTCAGACAGCCCGACGGATTATGGTTCCCGCTGACTACATCGGCAACAGAATAACCTGCCATCGTACCCAGATACCAAGCCTCCATTATGCCATCTACATGTTCATCCTCCCAAGACAAATCCAAAGGCCGTCCATTCATCAACACCAACCCCACTGGTTTCCCTAATTTCACCAACTCCTGCAATAACTCCCGTTGCACTCCCGGCAACCGGATATCCGTTCGGGAAGCTGCTTCCCCGGACCAGTTGAAATCTTCACCCATCACCGCCAATATAACATCCGCATTGGCAGCAACATCCATAGCCTCTCCGAAACCGCTCCTGTCTTCTGTTGTCAAATCACAGCCGGGAGCATAGGTTAATATCACTTTACTGTCTTTATATACCTCCGTAAACCCTTCATACAACGAAACACTCTGTTCCCGGTTACCGCGCCCGGCCCATTCCCCATTCAAATTTATTTTATCTTTGACCAGCGGTCCGATCAAAGCTACAGTCTGGGGTTTATTCGGCTCAATAGGGAATATCTTATTTTTATTCTTCAGTAAAACAATAGATTTCCTCCCGGCTTCCCGCGCCACTTGTAAAAACTCAGGACGCATAATGGTATTCTTTTCCCGGGTAGAATCCAGATAACGATAAGGGTCGTCAAACAACCCTAATAAAAACTTCATTTCCAGAATCGAACGCACAGCTCTATCTATTTCAGACTTTTTAATTTTCCGGTCCTTGAGCAATTGAGGTAAATTCCGGATAAAAACATTCCCGTTCATATCCATATCAATCCCCGCATTCACCGCCTTCATCGCAGCTTCCCGTTCATTAGCCGCAATCCCGTGAGGAACCAACTCATTTACCGCTGTATAATCAGTAACAACAAATCCTTTGAATTTCCATTCATTCCTCAACACATCCGTATAAAGATATTTATTAGCAGTGGCCGGAACACCGTCTACCTCATTAAACGCTGTCATAAAAGTAGCAACGCCAGCCTTTTCCGCCGCATAAAAAGGAGGAAAATAAGTCTCATACAAACTACGCCGGGACACATCCACCGTATTATAATCCCGACCGCCCTCAGAAGCTCCGTAAGCAACAAAGTGTTTGGCACAAGCCAGGACAGTATTAATTTTTCGCAAATCTTTCCAGGAATCTCCCTGAAACCCCTGTACCCGGGCAATAGCCACCTGGCTGCCATACCAAGGATCTTCACCGGCACCCTCCATTACCCGTCCCCAACGGGCATCCCTGGCAACATCCACCATGGGGGCAAACGTCCAGCAAATTCCTTCCGCAGCCGCTTCAGTTGCAGCGATTGAAGCCGTTCGTTTCATCAATTCCGGTTCCCAGGAACAGGACTCAGCTAAAGGTATCGGAAAAATAGTCCGGAAACCGTGTATTACATCATAAGCAAACAACACCGGTATTTTCAACCGGGACTGAGACAATGCCATATCCTGTAACTTCCGGACCCCATCCACAGTCACTGTATTAAATACACTCCCCACCAATCCCTTTTTCAGATAAGTTTCCCAATCACTTTTCATAACAGGTCCGGTAATATCCCAATCTGCAGAATATTGTGTCATCTGCCCAATCTTTTCCTCCCATGTCATCAATTTCAAAACCGAATCTACTTTATGCTCGATAACGGGGTCCCCGCTGAAACTCTCCCATTTTCCCCGGGAACTGCAAGCCACTGCCAGACCTGCACACAAAATAAACACTACAATTGTTTTCATATCTTTTAATTTTAATCTTTATTCACCTGTATTTAACCTATTTACATGGAATGGTTTCAAACCCTAATTTTTCCAGCCCTTTTTTTACATCCGGATGACTCATAAATAACTTCCAGAGTAAACCAGTCCGGTAATTTTCTATCATTCCGATAACAGGACCCTGGTCTATAGCCAGATAAGAATCAGCCACCCAACATGCTGTCGGGTTAAAAGCATCTTTAAAACCATAATCCCCCCACAAAGAATCTCCCAAATCATAATAAAAATGCTTTAAAGCCCGCATTGAATATTCCGGAGTATAAGGAAAAGCAGACAAAGCGGCTGTCGGACTAATCACTCCCCGGTCATTCAACGGGTCATGAGCAAAATATCCGCCATTCCCGTCACTGGCTGTAAAACCCCAGCTATCAGCACCATAATCCTTATATCCATTGGGATTTACAATCGCATGCCGGTGGTTAATCAAAGTGTGATTTACATTTTGCTGCCAATAATCGGCATATTTATCTCTCAAACCCCGGGGATCCAGCCCCAGATAAGAATAATGCGTGAAAAACAAAGGTCCCCCGTAATCCATACCCAAAGGTAACGGAATCCCATAAAATTCTTTCTCATTTTTAAAAATAGGTCCGGTTGCCCATCCTTTATGATAAACCGAATCGCTGATAGGATGAGTAGGCGAAGCTGCCGCCAAAACATAAGTAACCAAAGCTTCATTATACCCATGAATCGGATGATTCATCTCCCACCCGTACCGGGGAGACCAATGCCAGAATAAAACATGTTGTCCGTTCGTAAACCAACTCCAGTCTGCTTCCCTCCATAACTTATCAATTTCCTGTCTCAATTCTGTCTCCTGCGGATTAGTCCGGTCAAAATATTGATGAGCCATTAGTAAACCTTCAAACAAAAAAGAAGTCTCCACAACATCCGCTCCATCATCTTTCTCACTGAAAGCAATCGCTTTCCCGGTAGTGCCGTTTAACCAATGCGGCCAAACTCCATGCCAACGCTCGGCTTTCTCATCCAGAAAATGCACCATTTTCAACAAACGCTCCACACCCTGCGCCCGGGTGATAAAACCTCTTTCTACTCCGACGATAATAGCCATCACACCAAAACCTGAGCCTCCGACAGTCACCACTTCATGATTGATATGGACCGTATCTGTCCTCTCTCTCGCCAGACCACTCACCGGATGACCAAAATCCCAGAAATACCGGAACGTTTGCCGTTGAACAGTATCCAGCAACGCTTTATCCGACAATTCCTGCGCCGGCAAAATCCCGGCAATCCAGACAAAGACAAACAATAAAAACAGTTTCATGATAAAATGATTAAATAAATATCAACTTGCCAAGTCTTCAAGGATTTTGCTGAAGCACTCCCTGAGAAATATCAATTTGCTTTTGAGGCAACAGAAATACACGATTGACAGAAGCATTGAAATGAGTATCGGGATTATCTGCCTTCAATTCACGCAAAGCATATCCCGACACCACCTTATCAGCACGGAGTAAATCAAAAAAACGGTGCCCTTCCAAAGCCAATTCTACCCGCCTCTCATGCCATATAATTTCCCGTAACAAATCTTTATTCGTCTCTGTTATCCTTGGCAATATACCCGAATCATCCGTACCTTCCGCCACTGATTTCCGGGCTCTGGCCCTCACCAATTCCAACTTATCCAAAGCCTCTGAAGTTTTTCCCAACTCATTGGCTGCTTCGGCATAAATCAACAGAACATCAGCATAACGCAAAAAATACAGATGAGCATCGGTCTTGGTAAAACTATTCGCATTCCAATAACTTTTTGGCCAAATCACCTTACGATTCGCCCTGGGCTCTAAAGCCGGAGCAAAATCAATCACTCCGGCTCCTTCTACCGAATCCCCACTGAAAAATATCGTTGCAGCCATACGGGGATCACCCGTTTCATAAGCCTCTACCAAACTCTGAGTCGGAGCAAGATATCCCCAACCCCAGAAACCACGTACCCCCTGCCACATAACAAATTGTGACTCATTATCCCGGTTTTCCTGCCATAAAAACTGGTCACTCAACATCACTTCCCTCGAATACAACGAATTCGGATTGAATAAATCCCTGTAGTCTGAATGCAAATCATACTCCCCTCCGGCAATCACCGAATCAGCACAATCAAAAGCCCGCTGGTAATTCTGCATAAACAGATATACTTTCGCCAACAATCCCCGGGCAGTCCCCTTAGTCACTCTTCCGACCTCCTTTTCCCCCCACTGGGCACGTGTCGGCAAATTATCCGCCGCATATGTCAAATCATTTACAATCTCAACATAAACCTCTTCCTCAGTTGCTCTGGGTGTATTATATCCACCTGGTTGCGGTACATCCAGCATTAAAGGTACACCACCAAACGCTTTTACCAGATTAAAATAGAAAAAACCACGAAAAAAACGGGCCTGAGCCATACAACGTATTTTCAACTCTTCATTACTCAACTTCTGCAAAGACTCTAATGCTACGTTACAACTGGCAATAGCATTATAATTCCCCGTCCACCAATTATTCAACTCGTCTACACCTGCATTATAAGTAAAATTATTCACTGTATTCAACCGGGCTACGCTCCCATCCGCCAATTCACTCCCTGTATTACTATTATCACTCGGCAACTCACAAATGACGAACCAGGGAAAACCAGTCTGATCCCATTCCCGTAAACGGGAATATATCGCATTTATTCCCATCAAAGCCCCTTCTTCTTCACTAAAAAATACTTCTTCTGTCAACTTTCCCCGGGGCTCCGGACTTAAAAAATCCGTACATCCTTCAAAGGCAAACATGACCAATATAATTAAAAATAAATTCTTCATACTTGCTTATTATTAATAATTTATGAATTACAGTATTTCAATTTCATCATAGTGTTATATTCAAACCAAACCGACAACTGGTTGCCACCGGGTAGATGGTCCTGTCAATTCCGGATTCCAGGGAACTCCCTGTAATTTCAGGAGTAAATCCATGGTATTTTGTGATATAAAACAAATTATTACCACTAAAAAACAACCTCAATTTCGTCAAATGCAGCCTACCAACCCAATGTTTGGGAAAAGTATAACCTAACTCCAGATTTTGCAACTTCATATAAGAACCATTTTCCACATAATGACTGGATACCAGATAATTATTCCCTTCAAACGTCATACGTGGCATACCCGTATGCTCGTGTCCCGGACGCCAACGGTCCAGAAAAGTACGGTCCCAGTTGTCCGATCCGGAATAACGTTCCAATTGCTTCGCATTAAATATTTTATTTCCAAAATTTCCCTGAAAATCCAACGATAAGTCAATTCCTTTCCAATCCATGGAAAATCCTAATCCGCCAATAAATTTGGGAATTGGACTCCCTATTTCTGTCCGGTCACGGTCATCTATATAACCATTTCCATCCAAATCTCTGTATATCAAATCACCAGGAGCTACATTATTCTGATAATTCTGCCCGGACTTGCCACTAATCTCTACAGCATAAGCATTGTATTGATCTATCTCATCCTGCGACTGAAAAATTCCGGCTACCTGATAACCATAAAAATACCCGATTGATTTCCCTTCTTCTGTCATAGAAATCAAACGGCCGCTACCAATGTCTCCTTTCGGTATTCTCATTCCTCCCAACTTTCCTACCCGGTTATAAACAGTAGTCCCGGTAAAACGGACAGCATAATTGAAACCACGGACAGCATGCTGCCAATTCACGGTAAAGTCTATCCCCCTGTTAGTCACAGAACCGACATTTGTTTCCACCGGCGATAACCCTACAGCCCCCGGTACATCCACGGTGACCAGCATATCTTTCGTCTTACGGTTATAAAAATCAAATTCCAGAGTAAATCGGTTATTAAATAAACCCAAATCAAATCCTGCATCAAATTGTTCCGAACGCTCCCAATGAACAGATTTGTTATATAAAGAAGTAATGGTGCCTCCCGGATAATAAATCCCATCAAATACAGCATCAAAATTAGAGTCAATATTAGCCAAAGCGTAATATTTATAATTTCCGATTTTATCATTCCCGATTTGTCCCCAACTACCCCGGATTTTCAGATTACTCAACCAATCGAAACGACCTTTCAGAAAATCTTCTTCAATAAGTCTCCATCCTACTGCCAGCGAAGGAAAATACCCCCAGCGATGATCCGGCCCGAATTTTGACGAACCGTCGGCACGAAAAGAACAAGTAAAAAGATAACGGTCCATCAAAGCATAATTAGCACGGAACAAATAAGAAAATATAGACTCCGAATAACCATTATTCGTATTACTCCTCGTACCTCTGGAAGTCTGGTCTAAATATAAATAACTATTATTTTGAGACAACAAATCACGTCCTGAACCTCCCAATAATTCAAAACTACGCTCCTGAGCCGTAATACCTCCCAGCAAAGTCAAACGATGTGTTTCCTTAAACGTAACATCATAAGTCAATGTATTCTCCCACAGCCACGTAAAATCACGGGACCAGTTTTTATTTAACTGATTCTGCTCATTTTTCTGAGTGGAAGACACATAAAACTCAGGCCGGAAAATTCTTTCACGCCGATTCAGATAATCAATACCAAAATTAGTCCGGAAACTCAAGCCTTCAACTATATCCCAGGTCAGATAGGCACTACCTGCCACCCGATCGTCACGCGTATTATTATTCAGATAAGCCAGCGTAGCCAACGGATTACCCGTAGAAGCATTTTCAGAGTCCGAAAAATTACCTTCTGCATCATAGGGTCTTATAACCGGACTCAACCGGTAAGCCTGCCCTACTACCGACGGATCATCATTACGTTTCAAACTGAAAGCCGCAGAAATATTATGCCCGATAGTAATCCGTTCCACCGGACGATATTCATTATTCAGGCGGAGTGTAAGCCGATGATAATCATTCCGCTTTATCACCCCTTTCTGCTGAAAAAAACCAATACTCAGATTATAATTCACATCTTCAGACCCTCCGGTCAAACTGATCTGATAATCCCGGAGTGAAGAAGTACGAAAAATTTCATCAAACCAATTTGTTCCTTTGCCCAATAATTCCGGATGCTCATACTCAGGAGTCCCGCCCGCATTTACCAAAGCTTCATTCAATAATTGTCCGTATTGTTCCGCATTACACATTTTCAAACGCTCAGCTACCACCTGAAAACCCTCACTGCCAGCAATGGTCAATACCGGTTTCCCTTTGCTTCCTTGTTTGGTTGTTATGATAATTACCCCATTGGCACCCCTCGAACCGTATATAGCTGTAGCCGAAGCATCTTTCAATACCTCCATCGAAGCAATATCATGACTATTCAAAAAACCGATATCATGAACAAACATACCATCCACAACATAAAGCGGACTACTGTTATTGGTTGTACCAATTCCCCGGATTTTCACATCAGGCTCACTCCCCGGAGCTCCGTTAGGCGACACCATCACACCCGATACCCTGCCCTGTAAAGCATTAGCCACATTAGCTACAGCCGTTTTTTGCAATTCATCGCTCTTTATAGAAGCAACAGCACCGGTCAAATCAGACTTCCGTTGCACTCCATACCCCACAACCACTACCTCATCTATCAACTTCGAATCTTCTTCCATCTCCACATTCATTACGGCACGCCCGTTCACCAATTGTTCAACAGATTTCAACCCGACAAAACTAAATACCAAAGTCGCACCCGGAGGCACATTTGCAAGAGTATAAAAACCATCGGCATCTGTTGCCGTTCCTATCCCCTGCCCCTTTATGACTACTGTTGCTCCTGCAACAGGTTCTCCGGTATCCTTCTCCGTTACCTGCCCTGTCACCGTAATATTTGATTGTCCGAAAACCATCATCGCGGCCAATAACATAACCCCCAATAAAAAAAAAGCTTTTTCTTTCATATGTATCTTATTTACATCATCCAATGGCTATATAAACGGGTTCCCTTCACCGGGTGTTTCAAAACACATAAAAAAGCTTCCGAAATACTAAAACAATTTTTAAGCTGAAAAAATTTTGATGTCATAAAAAAATATTACTTTTGCAACCGAAATGCCAATTTGGCTCAGTTGGTAGAGCAACGCATTCGTAATGCGTAGGTCGCGGGTTCGAGTCCCGCAATTGGCTCAGATAAAATCTTTCTTGCAAAAACAAACGGGTACTTCATTCCCGGTCAAAATCCCAAAATTCCCCCCAAGGATATGAAATATGTTGTGCTATTCATTTTTTTTGGAATTTATTTCAATCAGAATATCGCGGCTCAATCCCGTAAAAAAGTAGAAACCAGCACTGATGTCCTTATGTTTGCCACACCTGTGGCGGGCTTTGTTGCATCCCTGATCATGAAAGACTATCAGGGTACCAAACAAATTGTTTTATCAGGAGCTACTAATCTGGCAGCAACCTATACATTAAAATACCTCATCAAAAAAGAACGCCCCAACCACAAAGACCACCATGCTTTTCCATCCAATCACACCTCCGTTACCTTTCAGGGAGCAGCTTTCATTCAACGCCGTTATGGATGGAAATGGGGTATTCCGGCATTTGCCCTGTCTGCCTATATCGGCTGGGGACGTACTTACTGCAAAGAACATGATTGGTGGGATGTACTTGGAGGTACAGTCATCGGAACTGCCAGTTCATACATCTTTACCCGTCCTTTTGCCCGGAAACACAACCTGACTTTATCGCCAGCTCTGTTAAACGGACAATATCCCGGATTTTACGCCTCCATCAACTGGTAACACACAAAAAGTACCTAAAAATAGCTACAAAAAAATCTAAAATAATTCATTATCTCTGCGACACTTATTTCAAATATAATGCACAAAGGTAAAAAACATATCGGCATCCGGATTTTCTTTCTGGCTCTCTTTGTGAGCTATTTTGCTGATATAAATTTCTTTACCCATAACCATATTATTAATGGAGTAACAATTGTACACTCCCATTTTTCTTACAATACACCGGATTCTACATCTCCGGACCACCCGCAGAACCACAGCCATTCAAACAGTGCGTTAAACCTCATATCCCATGCAGCCGTATGGATGGCAGTGCTGTTACAGGCTCCTGAAATTTCCTGTACTGCACTAATTTGCAATATCATTTATTCTTCCGGACCTACTCAACATTTGGCACAGAAAAATTCGGAAACTCTTTATCTGCGGGGACCTCCAACCAATTATATCCAAAATTTATAATACAGCCCTTAAAACAAACTAATTATTGTAGGGGCAAAATGCGTAAATGAAACAATGTACGAATGCAGAAATAAAATCTGCATCAACAATTGTCTCCTTAGCCCATTTGCACACGGACTGATTATTCCCTGTTTTTTTATCTTATTGTTTCAATTAAATCATTGATATATGATGCGCTTTTTCATCCATCTATCCTTAATTCTCATGTGCTTACAGCCTTTACAGGCCGACAATGTAACAAACAAAAAAAACGTCAAAACAGATGCTAACCTCAACGGACATGTTATTGACAAAAACACAGGAGAACACATCCCCTTCTTTACAATCATGCTAAAAGGTACAACAATCGGTACTGCAACAGACGAAACAGGACATTATTTTCTAAAAAACCTGCCCATAGGTACCTATACAATACGCGCCCACGGCATAGGATTCCGGTCTGAAGAAAAAACTATAACTCTCATTCAAGGAAAAAATCATGAACTGAATTTTGAAGTTGAAGAAGACATTGTACAACTGGAAACTGTCGTAATTTCAGCAAACAAAAATGAAACCAGCCGTATGGAAACACCGGTCATCGTAAATGTAATAACTCCGAAATTATTTGAAAATACCAATTCCGTTTGTCTGGCTCAAGGCCTTAGTTTTCAACCCGGTCTGCGGGTCGAAAGTAATTGCCAGAACTGTGGTTTTCAGCAAGTCCGACTCAACGGTCTTGATGGTCCTTATACTCAACTCCTACTCGACGGCAAAGCTTTGTTCAGTTCTCTCAACGGAGTTTACGGTATAGAACAAATCCCTTCCGGAATGATTGAACGAGTGGAAGTTATGCGCGGCGGCGGATCGGCTCTCTACGGAGCCAATGCCATCGGAGGAACCGTAAATATCATCACAAAAGAACCGCTGAATAACCTTTTCATGGTCAGTCATAACTTGACAGCAATCGGAGGAAAAGCATATGATAACACAACGTCCTTAAATACCTCCCTGGTAAATGGCCAGCGTAATGCCGGACTCTACCTGTTCGGAACTTCCCGGCACCGCCAACATTATGACCACGACGGAGACCATTTTTCTGAAATCGGAAAAATAGAACTCACAACCCTGGGTTTCCGAAGCTATTATAAACCCACAACCCAAACAAAACTTACCCTGGAATATCACAACATCCGGGAATTCCGGAGAGGAGGAAACCTGTTCGACCTTCCCCCTCACGAAACGGATATAACCGAACAAGCCAAACATAATATCAACGGAGGCGGTATTGACTTCCTGTTTTTTTCAAAAAATTATGCCCATAAACTAAATTTCTATTCATCACTTCAGCACACAGGACGCGAATCCTACTACGGAGCCGGCAAAGACCCGAATGCATACGGAAAAACCAACGACCTGACCGCTATTGCAGGTATACAATACTCGTACAATTTCAACCATTTATGGTTTATGCCAGCCGTCCTTACTACCGGAAGTGAATATTCACATAATAAACTAAACGATAAAATGCTGGGCTACCATCGGGAAATCAATCAACAGGCAGATGTCTACAGCTTTTTTCTCCAAAATGAATGGAAAACAGAAAAACTAAGCTTTCTATTAGGAGGACGACTGGATAAAAACAGCTTTATTAATCATGTTATTTTTAGTCCACGTATTAATTTACGTTATAATCCGGTTAAAAACATCAGCTTCAGGGCCAGTTACTCCGCAGGATTTCGTGCACCCCAGACTTATGATGAAGACCTGCACGTTACAGCAGTAGGCGGAGAAGTTTCTCTGATTCAACTGGCACCCAATCTGAAAACAGAAAAATCCGGAAGTTATAGCCTTTCTGCAGACCTCTATCATAACTTCGGAACAGTACAAACTAACTTTCTTATAGAAGTATACCATACCCGTCTTAAAAATATATTTGTAACAGAACCCATCGGAAATGATGACGAAGGCAATAAAATTCTGGAACGACGGAATAGCTCCGGAGCAAAAATAAAAGGAGTAAACCTGGAAGGGAAAATCGTTCCTTGCAAAAACATCCGGATTCAACTAGGAATGTCATTCCAAAAAAACAAATACAACGAAGCACGTCCATGGAGCGACAATCCGCAAACAAAAAAAATACGCAAAATGTTACGTTCACCCGACCACTATGGGTATTTTACCATTTTTACTTCACCTCTGAAAAATCTCGGAGCTTCGCTTTCCGGAACATATACCGGAGATATGTATGTACCTCATATGGCGGGATACATAGAACATGACAAACTGGAAAAAAGCCAACCGTTCTTAGATACCAATATCAAATTCAATTACGACATCCAAATCAATGAAAATTACATACTGCAGATCAATGCCGGCATACAAAATATTTTTCAAAGCTATCAAAAAGATTTTGACCAAGGCCCCAACCGTGACGCAGGGTACATTTACGGTCCCGGACTCCCCCGCAGTTGGTTTGCCGGTCTGAAACTCAGCCTGAATTAATCCTGTCAATACCCCCAGCACCCAACAAGAAAATCTATCCTCCAACAGGAACATCTTTCCCAACTACCCGGAAAGCCTGTTGCAGGATATTTCCCTCTTTATCCATTAAAGTTAACCGATGAAGTCCTTCAGGTAAAAAAAGTTCCATCTGATGAATATGACGGGTAGACCCCAAATATTGGTCATCAATATGCCAATAAACTTCTGCCTGCGCTGAACGATGCACTGCTTCAAAAACTACCCGTCCCGGCTTCCCTCCAAAATCCCTTGGAATAAAAACCCGTGTTCCGCGCTGAGGATATATCATCTCCATTACCTCCTCCCCCTGAGGATGACACCCCGGACGATAAGGAGGTAATTTCCGGTAATCGGCATGACTACGGGAATAATACCACTCCTGGACAGGCGGCAGAACAAACCAATTTTTCTTTCTCATCTTTCGTACCGGCACACATTCCGAAGAAACCCTCCATCTTTCCGTTGAATCCACATGTATATATTGATGATAAGGACAAACCGGAGTCCGCCGGCCGGCAGGACAAATACGCACAGTATCAACAACTTCACAAAAAGCCCCCGCACGGAATCCGCTTTTCCGGCAAACAACCGCCTCACGCATTTCCTCTGTAGGTTCATAAAAACGACGCACCGAAGGCAATAAAGCAGCCACCTCAAAAAGAACAGGCGCGGCAGCCCTTACTCCAATCAGCCCGGGACGACCTTCCCCATCTGCATTCCCGACCCAAACACCTATCACATAATCTGCATTTACCCCCACCGCCCAGGCATCCCGAAAACCAAAACTAGTTCCTGTTTTCCAAGACAAATTCATAGAAGAAATAAAATTCTTCCATCCGGACTCCATCTCCGGACGCTCTACCTCTTCCAAAGCCTTAAAAGTCTGCCAAATCGCCGAAGCTTTTAACATCTCTCCCCCCTCCTTTAACTCATCGCTTCCTGTCTCCCACAACTTCAACCTTTCATATTCACCGGAAAAATATTGCCCGTCTCCATCATTATAATGCCTCAAAACAGAAGACATTCCCCCATACAGATTACAAATATCCCACAATGAAGTCTCTGCCCCTCCCAATATCAGGCTCAACCCATAATGTTCGGCATTCCGGTTCAGCGATGTTATTCCCAATTGCTTTAATTCTTCGTAAAAACGGACATAAGAATAATCTTTCAACATCCGAACAAAAGGAATATTTAAAGATTGTGCCAAAGCTTGACCGGCAGGTACAGCTCCCTTAAAATCACGGTTAAAATTAGAGGGCGCATAACTGCCGAAACGGGAAGGTATGTCAGGAATCAAAGTACGTGGTAAAATAAATCCATTCTGCAACATCAAAGCATATAAAGCCGGTTTCAAAATACTCCCCGAACTCCTCACACAACGGATAATATCTACTTCATTACCACGGCTCCCCTCACGGGCAACACTGTTTCCCACATATGCCCTCACTTCTCCTGTCGGAACATGCGCCACCAATACTGCTATATTATAAATATAATTGGCACTCAACCTTACAGTATGTCGTTCCACAATCTCATTTACCCTCCGTTGCAAATGTGCGTCTATGTACGAATGACAAACTGTCCCCGTTTTTTCACGGCACGCCCGGATCAGCAAATGAGGAGCAATTAAAGGCGTCTCATACATCTTTTCAGGCAAAGGTTCTGCCAAAGCCAACTGGTATGCGTCAGAAGTTATCAAACCATACTGATAAATCCGGAACAAGAGCCTGTCCCTTTTCTGCTTTAATATAACATTATTTTTTCCAGGATAAATCAATGCGGGAGCATTTGGTAACACAGCAAGCAACGCCGCCTCAGCCCAACTCAACTGCTCCGGACGACGATTAAAATATTTCAGCGAAGCTGCTTCTATACCCACAATATTCCCACCGAAAGGTGCATGCGAAGCATACATCTGGAAAATACGCAGTTTACTGTATTGCTGTTCCAGACGCCAGGCCAGCAATACTTCTTTAACCTTTTCAATTATAGTCCTCGGAGGATTTTTCCGGGCCATCCGAATCACTTGCATCGAAAGTGTACTACCACCACTGACAATTTTCCCTGCCCGGATATTCTGTCCAAAAGCCCGGAACAACGCCCCAATATTAACTCCCCCGTGACACATAAAATACCGGTCCTCAAAAACCATCACCGCAATCATATAACGTTGCGGCAAAGCATCCGTCTCCCGAAAACGTATCTGGCCGTCTTCCGCCGCTCTCATCCCCAATATCTGCCCCTGACGGTCCAACAATACCGTTGAGTACGGCACTTTAAATAAATGTTCCGGTAAAAGAAAACACCAAATGGCAAACAATAAAAGAAGGAATACGACAGCAATCCACCATCCCCGTAATAATTTCTCACCCAAACTTTTTGAAGCCCCCGAAAACACACTAATCAATCAAAAACCAATTCAAATTCATCCAATAGCAAGACACTTTCTGTACTACCGGTAAAATAATCACCGTATTTACTCGAAGTTGCCACAATCACAATACAAGTCGGCTTACGTTCCATATTACGCCATTCCAATTCTATTGTAAACGGTTCGTATTTCGTCATACGACGATTACTTTTCAGCTCACCATAAGCCAATATTGATGGATTATTCCGGGAATAATCAACAAACGTACCCGGCGGCGTAGAATTTGCCTGAAAAGTCTTTTCCTCCCAATCGCACAAAGCAATATAAATATGACAACTATCTGTTGTACCCCTTAAAAAATCAAACTTCCCGTTATATTTATCCCCAACTTTATTAACTACTCCCGGAATATATTTATAATATCCCTTCAATTGAGTAGGCCTACAAGTATAAGGAATACCAAAATCCAGTTTAGCATTCATTCCGTCAAGCCCCCCGAATTTACCTGTATATAAACTACCCGCAGCAAATTTAATAACAGCATAACAAGAAGCCAAACGGGCAGCAGAACCATTAACAACATCATTTTTCTCCTCGGTTGTCGGATTGGTATTTCCATAATTCGCACTTCCTTTGTTTCCGGAATCCCATGTCACAATACCATCTTCTCCCGTACACCATGCTTTCCCATCCAAATACCATGTATCAAAATTACTATACGGAACCTGATCATCCCGCTCTGTAGTAAAAGTACTTTCTGTTCCAATCTGCCCCCCAACCACAGCCCGGACATCATAGCGGGTATTGGCCTTTAACCCTCCTAACTTAGTCTGAAAAACATTACCGGATACCTCTGCCTCCACCCGCTGCCAGGCCCCACCGCCTGATTTATATTCAAAAGCGGGTATCCCCTCACTTCCGGCAGATAACTTAGCATTTACATAAGCAAAATGCGCCCATGCATCCACTGTAACTGACAAACCTTCCCCTGAAGGCTCCTCTTCCTCTCTCTCCTCAAACATCGCAATTTCCCAACGTTCCGTTCGCCCAAAACAATTCATCAATATGGTTTGCTTCCTCCTGAAATCCTTCAAATTAAACCACGTTGGTTCGTAAGTTGCAATAGAAGGTCCCAACTGTAAATCCGTAATACGGACATCCGAAAGATTCTGCCCTTTCTTCAAATACACCGACACCATCTTTTCCCTGACATTAATCACCTCATCTCCGGCTTGATTTTCCACTTTTAACCAACGTTCTATCGGTTGTTCTGCTTTAATCGTCCACTCATACTCCTGATAGGTGGTCACCGTAAAACGATATGGCTGCGACAAATTCAAAAAAGTATCCACAGCAATAGAGGCTTCCGGCAAAATCAACACCTCTTGCTTCCGGGCAGGTGTAGCTTCCAACTCCAGAGTATTCAGGCAAACCCGTTGAATATCTACCGTATCGCTCAATGTCAGTTCTATAGTACGCGTCTTGGTATTAATGGCACACTTTTGCTGACCATTAAATTCTATCTTTGTCACATTTCCGTATATGACCGGATCAGGCACATCGTTCGAAATACAACCTTCCGCCAATACCCATAATATTCCTGCAATTATCCGCTTCATCACTTACAAATAAATTGAAACCCCCAAACCTATCGAAAACAAATCAATCTTAAAATTAGCGGAACTGCGGCTGAACGAACCGGAATGTACATTATTTGTCGTCTGGTCTGTACGCTTCATCTGCACACCCAAAACCCCTACCGAAGCCTCCACTGCCGCATAATCATTGATAAACACTGCAATCCCGGGCGAATAAATCAATCCCATTTTAAAAATCGTCTGATATGTTCCTTCCAGTACATCGCCTTCACCGTTGATGTATTTTCCCTGACCACCGCCAAACATCAGTTTTACATCGTTGAACAATCCGAAACGTTTGCTCTCCTCAATATTCATAAACAAACGTGCAAAAGCCGAAGCTGTATAAACATGCTCCAAAATATAATAATCGGATATCTCAAAATTCAAATCATCATTTAAATGGATGTTCAACTTATCCACTTTAAACAACGAACGTTCATAAGCAAAGTTCAATCCCACTCCAAAATCATTCATCACCATATAACCGACAAACGGCTTAATTGCCAACTGATAGCCAGAACCGTTCCAATCCTTCAATACCAAAAACTTATAGTTCTCCTGACTCGTCTCGGCATACGAACAGGTACCACCAAAAAACCACTGTCCTTTCGGAACAAATGTACGTTTGACAATACCACGTTCGAATCTGACACGCTCCTTAGCCATTGCGCCTGCCACAAACAAACACAATAAAACCATCATTCCCAATCCCCTAAGCGTACATATATTCATATAAAAAAATTAACAAAACCTGCTTTATTCGCCAAAATATTGATTTTAAAAAATTAACAGTCCCGGCAAAGAACCGGATCAGAACAATAAAAATTGACGTGATAAAACACTTTACTGCTATTCAACCGGTTCAAACCCCAATTCAAACTCATCTACATACATCACACTATTTTCACTTCCCGTAAAATAATCACCATATTTACAAGCAGTAGCCACAATCACTATATGCTTTGGTTTACGGGTTGTATCCCGGTATTTTATCGGAATCGTGAATCTGCGATACTCCGAAACATGCTCTGCCGTAGACATTGCTCCATAAGCAATCACACCGGGATCTGTCATATAATTCGGATAATATAAATCCTTCGAACGTGCACGGAAAGGTACATCCCAATCCGTCAAAACAACATAAATACAACAAGTATCCGATTTACCGTCCAAATGAGAATAAGGAGCCTTTGAATGATTTATCGTACCCGGAGTATATTTAAAATATCCGCTGAGACTTGTCGGACGGCACGTATAAGGAGTACCGAAATTAAGGAAAACATCTGTCAATCCGTCCTTTCCGCCATACTCTCCCGTATAAATATTACCCGCCGCAAATTTACCGGCTACATACTTGCAGATCATTTTCACAGCCGAACCACTGACCGCTTCCTGACCACTTGCCTCCAATGTCGGAATAACCCCGAAAGATGCTCCTCCTTTATTACCGGAATCCCAAATCACCCGCTCTCCTCCTATACCGACCATAGGAGCCTTGCCGTCAGCATACCAACTATCAAAATTACTATACAAAACCTGATCCGCAGCTTCCGTACTAAACTCGCGTACAGTTTCCGAAGCCCCCTTCTCTGCGGAAGTCGTCCGGTAATAATATGTAGTCGCAGGTTCAAGGGCAGCTACAGATGCCGAGAAAGTCTTGGAAGACTCATTAAAAGTCAACGCTGTTGCCGGCATCCAGGTATTCCTGTCAATACTATATTCCAATCCTATCCCTTCCGGACGAACCGCCGTATACCACCGGCCCCGGAGCGTTGCAAACTTCGCCCATACATCCATAACATTCACCTCATCAGCAATGTGGTCAATATCCGGAATAACAGATATCCGCAACGTATCACTCACAAAACGGAAACGGGTATCATAAACACCAATACAAAATTTATAATCTCCCAAAGGCAACCGATTCGCCAAATCACTGAAATCCAACGTAGCCTGTTGTGCCCCCGCCGGAGAAAGCGGCAACCACACAATACCGGCAGCATTTACTGCTTCCTGTACCTCCGTAGACATATTCGTCAGCGAAAAAGATTCCGGAATACCCCGCCTCTTCAATTCTTCCGAACGATGCCGGATAACCAAATCCGATACACCAGCCTCTGCCTCGACATCACAAATAACATTGGCACCACGGGTCTCCGCCAGCACCAGACAAGGCTCGCTGAAAGCACCGCCATCCCCCCGACGCAAAACCGGCTTGGCTGTCTTTTCCTTTAAAACAATGTTACATTCCCAGTTAAACACATCCAACGTTGTATCAACAACGATTCCTCCTGTCCATGCGCCATCCCCCTCACTTCCGTCCTCAGACACATCAAATGCGAAATTATAATGCTGCCGCGCCTTTACATCCGTAATTCTCTTACTAAGCTGATAAGTTTCCTGACCATTATTAAGGTCCAGCTTCCATTCCAATATCCCCTCGTTCACCCGCAAATAACCGGCACGCTCCTCATCCTTCCCAAACTCCAATTTCCCATTTCCGTTATTTACCGTAAATGTATAACCCGAAAAATGTTTCCGGACTGCCTCTGAATATTTCACCGAAACTTTCACATTGGCCTGACTGCAAGTAAGAGCAATCTGTTTATTCTCTCCTCCCTGCAAATTAATTTCCTGCTGCGTCTGATAAAAAGGTACATCAAAACCGGTTTCAACATCTTCACCCGAAGAAGCCACCAAACGATAAATACCGGCATGTAATAAAATCCGTTCGCTAATCGTGGAACAATCCTCAAATGAACACACCGGCGTACCATCCAACTTCTCAATCTTTAAGTTATAAAGCATCTCATCCCCTGCACGGGTCTCCACCGATTTATCGGTAAGAAATTCAATCGACAACCATGCCGGTTTGCCTTCCTCCTCCCCGATTTTGTCGTGACACCCTAATACCAGAAAAACGAACAATAATATGACATATAAACGCCTCATGAACTTTATTCTTTAGTATGTATAACCAAGGTCTGTTGGGTTGTTCCTCCATTGGCATCCACCACCGTTATCTTAAATGAATGGTCTCCATTTCCTGCCAAAAAGCTCATAAATCCTCCGATAGAAAAAACAAAGTGCTCTTTTCCCCGAATCGGATTTTCCGGATCAACAATCTTAAATTCCGTGACAATCGTTTGTGAGTCTTCATTCATCGAATCTATATTGCACAAATCCCAAGGCTCCTCTTCTGGTGCCAATACTGCAAAAATACCATTCAACTCGGCATTTGTTGATGACATTGACAAATAAAGATGTTCCATGCCGCCATTTTCCGCAGTCAAAGTTACATCCAAAGTAACCCCCTGATTATCTGTCAACTCCAGTACCTTTGTTACATCAAAAGGCACACCATTAAAATTCGAACCGGTAATGGTCGGCAACCCTTTCTCTTCTCCCGGTCCAGGCGTCACCGGAATATCATCATCCCAGCTTCCCGTATCGCCGTTATTATCAATAATATCCCCCAATCCTGGCACTAATATTTCCGTCGGCTTCTCATCCACCTGATGATCTACCAGAATCATACCGTCTCCCACAATACCGCCAGCCGTACTAACATTCAAAGCAATTTTATGCCACTGCTTAGCAGCAATATCATCAATAAAATAAGTACGTTCCAATGAAGAATTGTCCTCCAGATAAGTCCCACGGACAGTCACTGCCAACTTCCCGTCTGAAGGCACAGCCATGTAACCGTCGCCCATCTCTTCTTCACAAAACTCCAAAGTAACACCATCTGCAGATGAAACCAAACAAACAGCATCCCCTACATTATCCTTGAACAAAGGAGTAAAATCCACTGTCACCTTAACACAAGCCAACTGGCAAACTACTTGTGTCTGTGTTAATTCCTGGATACCAACGGTAAATTCCTTTCTCCCATAATAATAAGGCGTTTCAAAACCGGATTTTTGTATCCCATTAAAAGCTTCAATCACATATGAACCAGCCGGTAAAGATATGATTTCTCCCATATCTCCAAACCGAAGCCATGTGGAATCATAACTGGTTTCCTTCAATGTCGTTCCGACAATTCTTACAATAAAGTCCTGCACATCTACCGCCCGCATAGTTCTCGTTATCTCGTCAAAACTACCCATCTTATCCAATTTCAGTCTGAAATTCCCCTTCTCTCCCATTCCAGTTCTTTGTTCTATTTGCGGGTCCTTTCCACATCCGCCAAACACAAATCCCAATATCAATAATAAAATTCCGAAGTTTAGCACTCTTTTCATAGTCATATCTATGTTTATGATTACTCGTAAATTAATTCTATATCATCAATATAAAGCTGGCTGCCGACATACTTTCCATCATCCAGATTACCAAACGGGGGTAATTCAAGCAAAGAATTCTTATCGGTTTTATCTCCCGACTTAAACGATATATACATATGGGTCGCTTTCAAATGAACATATGCCTCATCATAATCCACCAATACCTTACAAGGCGTATATGATCCCACATCACTACCAGCAAAACTCCCCCTACCCAATTCTGTTATCATATTCCCATCCCGGTTCTGTACCACAATTTCGGCAGAAAAACGGTCGTCATTTGAAGAATATTTATAATAAAACTGCAAAGCTGCAGGACGGGAAACAAACGAATATCCAAACTCAGGCGTATTAGTCGTTGAATTATATGTTCCTAAATACAAATAACCGGGGTCTATATTTTGAATCGTAGAAGCTGGCCCTGCGGCAGTATTACCACTACCCCATCCGACAGTACGGATTAAAGCTGCATAATTACCACTATACTTATCATCCGTTCGCATGGTTCCGGAAATAGAATTATATTGATATTTCCAATCAATATTAGTTGTTTTCAGATTAATTGTATTCCACCCTTGAGTCAAAATATCATCTGGATTCCAAGGATACCAAAAATACCAATACGGCCCCTTTTTCCCAAAGAATGTCCAGGTTTTACCTTCCTCGCTATACCACTCCTCCATCCCTGCATTCGGTAACTGTGTGGCTGCTTCCGTTACATATGTCCCGGCATCCAGTATATGTTCTCCCAAACGAACACGGAAAGCATACCGGGTTGCAGGAGTCAAGCCCCTAGCCGAACATTCATATTCATCAGCAGCCTTATTCGTCAAAACAGTTTCCAACGTCCTCCATTCACCATTATCCCTCTGATATTCCACCACAGGTTCCCGTACTTCAGAAATATATTTTACATTATATACCACCCGTTTCGCCCACACATTTCCTCCGCCCGGCGGAGTCACAAAATTAAATACCGGTGGAGCCACCTCCAAAGTGAACTTACATTCATTACCCACTTGACCGTATTGGTCTTTGGCCACAATTTCAAAAGTGGAAACAGCAGTTTTACCGGGAGCGGTACATAACGATTTCGCTACACCGCCAAAATTCACGATTACCGGCGATTTTACAGCACCTTGCGACAAATCAATAACCTCTGACCACATCAAACCATCAGCTTTCAAACGCGCTTTTTCCTCCGCAGAAGCCTTCATCAAATCAATCTCCACCGGCCAGCCTCTAGCCAACAACGTATCAGAAGTAGTTTTCAAAATAAGCTCCGCTAATCCGCCGGACGCCATGACCGACACCATCACATTTTTACCAACCCCTTCCGTTATCGTCACGTTTTCCGCAGCATCTTCACCAGCCAACATCACTTTCGGCGCAGCTTTAGGAAGCATAAAAGACGGAAGCTCCACATTAACAGGAATATGAATAGTTGACGTGTCAGTAATAATACTAATCCGGGAAAGAACCCCGTTTTCCGACTGAGCTTTAAGAGTCATACGGTAAAATTCCGCTGCTTTCACATTACGGATAGCCTCTGGGTAAAACTCATAATACTTTTCCTGTCCTTTCGGTTTCAACCCGAAACGCATCCGCAAATTACCCGGCAAAAAATAGCCCTCACGTTTTTCATCCCTGGAAAAATGCAAAGAGTCCCCCACCGTCTTGACTTCCACAAAATAATCATCGTAATCAAAATCAAAACTTTCATCAAATGTCAACCCTACTTTCACCGTTGCCACCGAAGTATGCACCACTGTATCCAGATTATCCCCCCGTTTCAGACTCGCTTTCGTCTCCCCATAATAAAAAGGAGTGTCAAACATCGGCAAATTATCTCTATCACCATAATATGCCACTAATTTATAACTACCCGGCATCACCCGGATGACTGACGGCAACGTATCGTAACGCCACTCTTTTAGCACCTCCGCACGAGTATTCTCCAGACGCACCAGAAAATCTCCCTCCTCCGGCCGGCGAGCCGCTCGTGTCAACACCATCTCATGCATTTGCATATTATTCCGAAGAGCCAATGTAACCTGAGCTGTCTCCTCCCCACTACCATTCAAAATATCATGTCCGTCATTATGACAAGCCACCGCAAAAAAAACAAGACAACTCCATAATAAACTCCGTTTCTTCATTGATATAAAACTAAAAAACATATTTTTTACAACAAAGACCATACCAAACATGTGTTAATTGTCCGAACTCCGTCCTCACACAATATTCTTTCATACGATTTATTCCCGCAAAACCAAACCTAAAACACCTCCATGAAGTTCAAATTTTAAAACTATTTTTAACAAAAAATATGCCAAACAGTAGTAAATATTAAAAAATATAAATATCATACCATAAAAAGGTCTCAACTAAATAAGGAATCCACAAACTCTTCACGATTAAAAACCTGCAAATCATCCATTTTCTCCCCGATTCCAATATATTTTACCGGTATCTTAAATTGATCGGAAATACCAATCACTACTCCTCCTTTCGCTGTTCCATCCAATTTTGTAATAGCCAACGCATTTACTTCAGTTGCCAAAGTAAATTGTTTGGCCTGCTCATAAGCATTTTGTCCGGTAGAACCATCCAATACCAACAATACCTCATTCGGAGCATCAGGCAAAACCTTCTTCATCACATTCTTAATCTTTGTCAACTCATTCATCAAATTCACTTTATTATGTAAACGACCAGCAGTATCAATAATAACTACATCAGCCCCCTCAGCCCTCGCTTTACATAACGTATCATAAGCCACTGACGCCGGATCAGCCCCCATTGCCTGCTTCACAATAGGTACACCAACACGTTCAGACCAAACCACCAACTGCTCCACTGCAGCAGCCCGGAAAGTATCTGAAGCACCCAAAACCACCTTCTTTCCGGATTCCTTAAATTTATAAGCCAACTTACCAATAGTTGTCGTTTTGCCCACACCATTTACCCCTACCACCATAATTACATAAGGCGCACCATCCTCCGGCAAATCAAAAGAATCAGAATCATTTACCGTATTCTCTTTCAGTAAAGCTACAATTTCCTCCTTCAACACCCGATTCAATTCATCAGTACTCATATACTTATCACGCTGCACCCGCTTCTCTATTCTCTGAATAATCCGCATCGTAGTCTCAACACCAACATCAGAAGTAATCAAAACTTCCTCCAGATTATCCAAGACTTCCTCATCTACCTTCGACTTGCCAACAACAACCCTGGCCAGCTTCTTGAATACACTTTCCTTAGTTATTTCCAAACCTTTATCCAGGTTTTCCTTTTTTGTTTTTCCGAATAATCCAAACAATGCCATTAAAAATACATATAAAATTTCAAAGCCCTAAAATACAAATAATTTTAACACAAATGACAAGAAAATACAAACTTTATATGCCCATCAACAACCTCCACATACCCCATTTCCAACCTCCTCATTTCATTTTATTCTTTTACGAAGAATAAAAAAACTATTTCAATCATGCATAAAAAAAATACATCATCCCATTATATTATCACAAACCTCTCATTCGTTCTTATTACCTTCCAGATAAGTAACCCGGAAAATTTCAACACAAAGAACAAAAACAGACAAAATCAAAGGTCCGAAAATCACCCCCATAAAACCAAATAAAGACAAACCGATAATCACCCCGAAAATCGTAATTAAAGGATGAGTATCTGCCATCTGCTTCTGTAAAACAGACCGAACCAAATTATCCACATTAGCAACAACAACAACAGAATAAACAGCCAAACCAATACCCATTCCCCAATGCCCCGTTGCCCCCAAATAAAGAACTAAAGGAATCCAGACTATTGCAACTCCAATTACAGGAATAACAGTTGCAAAACAAGAAATCACTCCCCACAACAAAGCTTCAGGCACTCCAAACAAATAATACCCCAACATAGCTATACCTCCCTGCAAAATAGCAAGAACAGGAACTCCTATCGCATTCGAACGGACAACCGTATAAAATTCATGTAAAATATCTTTTTTATTCCGCCGGTTAAAAGGCAATATTTTTTTTACATAACTTTCCATCTTCCGGCCGCTGGTCAGCATAAAATACAGTATCAGCAAAAGCATCAAAACATTCACAAAAAAACTACTGATACTCCCCATCAAAGCCTGACCAATCTTAGGCAAAATCCCTATTAACGTTTTAAGATTTCCACTACCCAAAACATTATATCCGGTCTTTTCATAAATCAAATCTGCCACATGTTGCACTGGTACCATCAAGCTCTGAGGCTCCAAATTAACAGACTTTATCTTACTAATAAAAAGCCACACAACCAAAGCTATAGGAATCAAACAAAAAAAAATTGTCTCCAACAACAAAACTACTGCCATAATCCATTTTTTCCAATGTTTTTGCTCAGTCAAATAAAAAGCCTGCTTTCTCAACAACACATAAATAGTAAAAGCCCCCATCAAACCTCCCAAAAAGGGAGTCATTTGCCAAAATACCACTACACCCAGCAACAATATAATGGCAATCAGTGAATACTTCCAATATTGCTCTTTGATATCCATTTCCGTTTCTCCTTATCCTTAAAACATAAGTATAACGAAAAACAACAATAATAGATACATAAGGACAGGGCTTTTGTATCCCTACCGCAAATCCACCCCCACCACACACCATCCTGTCAATAAAAAAAAGAGCCTCAATCACTTGAGACTCTTTCGGAATTCGGCGTCTACCTACTC
>CAJTPD010000011.1 GCA_910578105.1 uncultured Odoribacter sp.
CAATTCGCTGCAACAGACATATTAGTTTTATAGAAGCGTTTTTGTTTTTATCCTTGCTTTAGAAACGACCAATTTCAAAACATTGAAGGATAAACGATACAAACGTTCGCTTGCCGTTATATATTACTCAAATATATATATGGATTAAGCGTGGGTTGGTTGTTTATTTCAATGTGGGTTACTTGGTCGTACCTTAAAGCAGATAAACAGAACAGTTCCCACGCTTCTTTATTTCATATACTTGCCTTTCTGGGGATTTTCAAGGTGCTAAATAATTATTAATATGAGAAAACTATTTTATTTATTCATGGTAGCAATGTGTGCTACTATGTTTACAGCATGTTCAAAAGATGATGACAAAGACCCGTTAGATGATAATGGAGGTAATGGGTCGAAAGAAGGGATGATTACAATGATTGCAGAGAGCGATGAGATTAAGGTGCATATTGAAACTTTTAATGAAGGGGATATTATTACTATAGATTGGGGGGATGGAACTGTGGAAGAGTTTAAAAGTGTTGAAGAATATGACGATTGGGATGAAGATGGCGAAGGTGAAATCTATTATGTAATAAGTATAGATGATTATGTTAAGCATGAATATTCCAATCGAAATCCCCACATTGTTACAATTAAGGGGAAAATTAAATATTTGGACTGTGGAAACAATAACCTAACTTCATTAGATGTGAGTGGATGTACGGCATTGACAGAATTGGACTGTTATGGCAATAACCTGACTTCATTAAATGTGAGTGGATGTACGGCATTGACAGAATTGGGCTGTTGGAGCAATAACCTAACTTCATTAGATGTTAGCAAGAATACCGCATTGACATACTTGGACTGTGAGGACAATAAACTAACTTCTTCCGCATTAAACCAGATTTTCAGGGATTTGCCACAAAGAAAAACATGGACAGAGGGTTATGGCTATACTGAACAATCAAGCATCTTTATATATCGCAACCCCGGAAGTGAAACTTGTGACAAGAGTATTGCAGAAAATAAAGGATGGGAAGTGAATACAATATGGTAAAAACAAACAAAATAATTTATTAACCTTTTCACCACTCCTGATTCTTTAGGGAGTTGGGGGTGGTGAAATTAAAAATTTAAAGATATGACAATTGATAAATTATTTTCCAAATTGAGAAATAACATACCTCTTGCACCCAATAGTAACAAGCCTTTTCATCAACACTTACTCGATAATTTTGAAAATTACCTCAGTGGCTTAGAACAATTGAATAGCAATGAATTTCATAAAAGATTCCATAAAATCGAAAAAGAAATTACTCTGAAAAAATTTATTACAATTGAAAAAAAGATATGTGATATTATTGAAGAATCTATATTAGAGGGAAGAAATGGACGTATAAATTCTGCTTACAAAATGCTACGTTCTCTATTAAAAAATAAGACAAAAAATCTAAGTGATAACATCTATAATTATTTTGAATGTGATTTTTCAGAAGAAATTAAAGAGTTTTATCGTATACAGAACATGGAACCTGAAAAATATGAATTTCCTAATTCTATGAAACATTGCCCTTTTGAGAATGTTTATCGTACGGGGAATTATAGATTTAGTTTGTCTGGTTTTCCTTGTTTATATGTAGGTTCTTCTATTGACGTATGCAAATTAGAAACATCAAAACCCAAAGATGGTGAACGATGTTATCAAGCTAAATTTATACTAAAAGAGATTCAGCAAAGAGGAAATAAAAAACAACTCTTTTTGAATTTAGTACCTCCTGCAAATTGCACTGATGAAAAAGAATTATTTTATTTTTTATTACTATATCCTTTTTATATTGCTTGTTTAGCTAAAAGGAAAGAATCAGAAGGAAATTTCCATGCAGAATATATTATACCACAACTATTATTAATGTATTTAAGAGAAGAAAAACTCCTTCATGGAATAAAATATCTTTCTACGCATTCTAACGGGAAAGATAATTGTAATGAAATGATAAATTATGTTTTTCCTGTACGAAATATAAAGGATAAAGGATTTGATTACGAATTAATAGGACAATTTGAAATGGAAGAAATATAATTCATCAAATATTATAAGGAAGCCAGCCCCCCTGCTGGCTTTATTTTTATAGTGGTGAAAAAATACTGTAATTCCAGTTATATATACCTTTTACAAAATTTACCACCAACTGAAAATATATGAGTACAGGAGTAGATAAAGTCAGTATTTTATTACGACAGAAAGAATATGAACCTAAAATGTGAATGCCTATGGAGAATATAGAATGAGACAAAACAAAAATTTGGTCGTTTATATACCTCCAGATAAAAATATCTCACTTGCAAAAAGACAAGATTAAGCATATATTTACGTCACAAACAACAAAACAACAGAGTGAAATAACAATAGTATTAACTTACTTTCGTTTACTTGACAAGTTAAACCATGAGTTAAACCGGAACAAAAGAAGAAGTAACTATAAAGCGGAAATAGCTCAGTCGAAGCGGGCAAAAGCGCAGCTTTTGACTGCCTTGTAGAGCACTAGCCTTCCAAGCCGAAGGTCGCGGGTTCGAGCCCCGTTTTCCGCTCTCTGAATGAGGTAGTTATGAAAGTAGCTACCTTTTTCTTTGTTCTGCATTTTAGTTGCATCCGGCAATTAATGTAAACCGAAACGTCAACCAACTTTTCAATATAGAAGCCTGTATTTCAGTCAAAATCCCCCATCATTCTGAAACAAATTTAACTCCTTTCAGAAAGGCAGTATAATATTATTGCCGATGCCCGGATTTTTTTATAATTTAGCAGCTTGTAAATTAATAAGAAATTATGAATTTAAAAGACGAATTTCAGAAATATGCTCTCAGTAACCGGGGAATCAGCAGTCTAAATCTGCATCGCTATCAAACAGCAGCGAACAGTTACATCACTCCCAACATCATCGAAGAACGCCAGTTAAACATTGCTACAATGGATGTTTTTTCACGTTTGATGATGGACCGGATTATTTTTCTGGGTGTACCTATTGATGATGATGTGGCTAACATTATTATGGCTCAGTTATTGTTTTTGGAAACAGCAGATCCGGGAAGGGATATTCAACTATACTTCAACAGTCCGGGAGGTTCCATCTATGCCGGACTTGGTATCTACGACACCATGCAATTTATCAACTGCGACGTAGCCACCATCTGTACAGGTCTGGCAGCTTCCATGGCAGCAGTTCTGATGTGTGCCGGGACCCAAGGGAAACGCTCCGCCTTAAAACACTCCCGTATCATGATCCATCAACCCATGAGCGGAGTTCAGGGACAGGCATCCGACATTGAAATCACTTCCCGGGAAGTTCAGAAATTAAAAAAAGAACTTTACTCTATCATTTCAGAACATTCCGGTCAGCCACTCAAAAAAGTAGAAAAAGATTCTGACCGCGACTATTGGATGACGGCCGGCGAAGCAAAAGAATACGGTATGATCGATGTGATATTAACCAGAGAGAAAAAATAATTATCCATGCAAGATAAATGTTCATTTTGCGGAAGAAACCGCAACGAAGTCAACTTGCTCATTGCCGGAACCGACGGCTTTATCTGTGACGAGTGTGCCTCACAAGCTTATGAGATTGTTCAGGAAGAAATGAAAAATAAATCTACCCTGAATCTGGATAATATTGAAATAAAAAAACCTTTAGAAATCAAAGCGTTTCTGGACCTTTATGTAATCGGACAAGACGAAGCTAAAAAACACCTGGCAGTAGCAGTCTACAATCATTACAAACGTTTATTGCACAAAGGCGATAAAGACGATGTGGAAATTGAAAAATCTAATATCGTCATGGTCGGTCGTACAGGCACCGGTAAAACTCTGCTTGCCCGCACCATAGCTAAAATGCTGCATGTGCCATTCACTATTGTTGATGCTACCGTATTAACAGAAGCCGGTTATGTCGGAGAGGACATCGAATCTATTCTAACTCGTTTACTTCAGGCAGCAGATTATGACGTTGAAGCTGCCGAAAAAGGAATTGTATTTATCGACGAACTGGACAAAATTGCCCGTAAAGGCGACAATCCGTCCATTACCCGGGACGTTAGCGGTGAAGGCGTACAGCAAGGATTACTGAAATTACTGGAAGGCTCCGTTGTAAATGTCCCTCCTCAGGGCGGACGCAAACATCCGGATCAAAAAATGATTCCGGTAAATACAAAAAATATTCTCTTTATCTGCGGAGGAGCTTTCGATGGTATTGAGAAAAAAATAGCAGCCCGTATGAACTCTATGGTTGTGGGATTTAACGCCAGTCAAGCATCTGAAAAGATTGACCGGGAAAATTTTTTACAATATATAGCTCCGCAGGACTTGAAGTCTTTTGGACTGATTCCGGAAATCATCGGACGTCTGCCTGTCCTCACTTATTTAGAACCCTTGGATCGCCAAGCTCTGCGTAATATCCTGACCGAACCGAAAAATGCCATTATCCGGCAATACATTAAATTATTTGAACTGGATGGAATTACATTGCAATTCGACGAAAGCGTTTACGAATTTATCGTGGATAAAGCCATTGAATTCCGGTTGGGTGCACGCGGACTTCGCTCTATTTGTGAAGCTATTATGACCGACCTCATGTTTGAAATACCTTCCCAAAACAAGAAAAGCGTTACTATAACAAAGGCCTATGCCGAAGAAAAATTAAGCAGGATACAGGCCCAAAAACTAAGGGCATAATTTCATTGAAAAGAATGTGTCAAAGACCGTTTCCGGATTTTGACACATTCTCCTCTTCATTCAAATGGCAACGTTACTCAAAAGTCCATAAGGTATTTTGGTCAGATTTTCTCCCAACATATTAATTCCTTTTTCCAATTTCCCTTTAAGCATCATTTTTAACATCATATTCAACTCCCCTTGAAAGGTAATTTTCAGACGGGTATCATAAGGGCCATTCTCCAACAATTGTATCCAAAGATTAAAATCAAAAGGTAAAACGCCGTCCCCGCCTAATTTGATCAGCTTTGGTTCTTCTTTCTCTACTATTTTAACTGCCAACTCCCCCATGCCTTTCAAGGTTACATAACAAGCATCTTGTGTGAAACGGACATCTTCAATCTTTTCTGATACTTTTTCCAGCTCTATATTTCCATTTGTCATTCCCATCTGCTTCGCCATTTCAACTAAACGTCCGATTCTGTTGAAATCAGATAACAGGGCATACACATCTTTAATCGGACTTTCAATTTTAAAAATTTCGCTTGCGATTTTTGTTACAGACATAATAAAACGCACTGATTTATCCTGTATCAACCCGGTAAATCTGCCGCCAGTCAATACAAAAGGAAATGATTATTTATAAGTTTCCGGACTCAAACGCCATTCTTTCAATTTATCTACCTGTTCCGGTTTTACATAACCGATTTTTAATGCCAAATCAATCATAGCATTGTAATTACTTAAAGTAGTCAGTTCACATCCGGCATTTTTAAAATTATCTTCTGCTTTCCGGAAACCATAAGTAAATATGGCTGTCATTCCCAACACTTCACATCCGCCGTTCCGTAAAGCTTCTACCGCCTGCAAACTGGAACCTCCCGTAGATACAAGATCTTCTATCACCACAACCTTTTGCCCTGCTTTATATTCACCTTCAATCAGATTTTCCAAACCATGACTTTTTGCTGAAGAACGTACATAGATAAAAGGTAAATTTAACTCCTGAGCCACCAATACCCCCTGTGCAATTGCTCCTGTCGCCACTCCGGCAATAACTTCTGCTTCAGGATATTTCTCCCTGACCAGTGCTGCAAACTGTTCTTTTATATATGAACGGACTTCCGGATAAGATAAAGTTTTGCGGTTATCACAATAAATTGGCGATTTCCAGCCTGATGCCCAAGTAAATGGATGGTTAGGCTCCAATTTGATTGCTTTAATATCTAACAAATAGGATGCCACTTTTTCAGCAACTGTACTCATTTTTACGTATTTTTGTATTAGTAATTATAAATTTTTGCAAATGTATAAAGTATTTTTTAAAGACAGTTGTTTTTTACTCACGGATGAACAGAATTTACTAAAAGAAGGAACTCATCAACTGCTTCATGAAAACTTCAGCGACACCAAATCGTTTATTTGTAACTTACGGAAAGAAAAAAACAAATTCACAGCAGTAATATATGGCGAAGATGTGGAAGAGTTATTCTCCATTTTTAAATCCTGCTTTTTATACGTCAAAGCAGCAGGAGGTGCCGTACAGCAAAAAAATCAGCTTCTCGTCATTAAACGCTTGGGAGTATACGATTTGCCTAAAGGACATCAAGAGCCCCATGAAACCCTGGAACAATGCGCTGTCCGGGAAGTTGAAGAAGAATGCGGCATTCAAGGCATACAAATCACAAATCATTTAACTGATACATTACACATTTATTTCCGAAACGGAAACTGGTTTCTGAAAAAAACGTATTGGTACACCATGACCTCTCCGGAAAATCCGGCTCTGACCCCCCAAACAGAAGAAGATATTGAAGAAGTCTTCTGGTTAGCCACCCATGAAATAAATACTATAAAAACGAATACCTACCCTTCTTTGCTGGAAGTATTTGAAAAAATACAAAATAATTCAGAATCATTTTTGTAAACTATAAATAATCCGCCTCAATTCAGGATAAGCGTTATCCAGTTTTCCACTGTCAAACAATCCGGCTATGTTTCTTAGTCCCGGACGAATAGAGTCTATAAAATGTTGTTTCCGTTCATAAAGTCCTCTTAACCCAAACGCTCCCATAGCCTGCAAAAGCCGGACTAAAACAAAATGGTAATAATCCTGCCTGAACTGTTTGCTGTCCGTCAACCGATATTGCTGCAACCCGGTTATGTAATATTCCAGCAATTCCTCCCGCTGTCCGTCAGGAATACGAACAATTGCATCATACAATAAAGATGCAACATCATATTGTAAAGCCCCTTGTCGTCCTCCCTGATAATCGATAAACCAAACTTCCTCATTACGGACCATAATATTACGTGATTGAAAATCCCGGAACATAAAAGCCTGTATCTCTACGTTACACAAACGACAAACCAATTGTTCGAAATCATTTTCCAAAGCATCTTCCGAAAAAACTGCATCTGTCAACCGCAGAAAACAATACTTAAAATAATTCAGGTCCCAAAGGATACAACGCCGGTCAAATTGAGGACGAGGAACACAACGGGAATAATCCATTCCCTGATTCCCCCATATTTGAAAACGCAATAATTCATCCAAAGCTTTTTTATACAACTCTACCAAATGCTCATTCAACCAATCTCCCTCGCGTTCTTTCTCTACAACATCCAACAACATTTTATTTCCCAAATCTTCCTGTATATAAGCCAATTTATCAACAGATACAGCATAAATCAACGGAACATGTAACCCTTTAGCCTCAAAATGCCGGGAAAAATCAAGAAACAAAGTATTTTCTTCTACATTTTGATTCCATGTTCCGATATAAGAACTTTCCCCGCTATACAAACGATAATATTTCCGGGCTGAGCCAGACTCCGGCAATAACTCCGTCTTATCCGGCAATTTCCCGGAAAACTTTTCAAATAAATCAATAACTATTTCTTCCATAATCTGCAAAATTACAACACAGACTTTTCAAAACATAAAACCCCACCGTAAATACAGCGGGGTTTTATGTTTATTTAGTGCCCAGGACAAGACTCGAACTTGCACAGCCTTTCGACCACTACCACCTCAAAGTAGCGTGTATACCAATTTCACCACCTGGGCGATTAAAAAGTGCCCGAAATAGGACTCGAACCTACACGGCCGTGAAGCCACTAGTACCTGAAACTAGCGTGTATACCAATTTCACCATTCGGGCAATTTATTTTTTAAAGAACTTCGAAGGAGAAAAGTGCCCAAGATAGGACTCGAACCTACACGGCCGCGAAGCCACTAGTACCTGAAACTAGCGTGTATACCAATTTCACCACTTGGGCGTCAAGTGTTGTCCCACCAGGACTCGAACCTGGACTGACAGAACCAAAACCTGCTGTGCTGCCATTACACAATGGGACAATCATTTTTGACGGTGCAAATATAGAACGTTTTTTGTTTTCTAACAAAAAAAATGATGAAAATTCAGACAAAATAATTATTTTCGTGCTTCATTACATGAGATAATTTTTATCAACAATTGAATATTAGGTCATTAAATTAACCGAAACATTAAAAAATAAATTTTAAAGTATCTCAAGCCCCTATATGGCAAATAAAAACTATACTAAAACAAAATATGTATACAATTAAAGAGCATCCAAATTTGAATTTCAGGTTTATCAACCGACTGACCGGATGGGTCATTTTTGTTGTTGCCAGCCTAACGTACATACTCACAGCAGAACCAACAGCCAGCTTGTGGGATTGCGGCGAGTTTATCACCACTTCTGTGGGACTGCAGGTAGGACATCCTCCCGGAGCACCGTTATTTATGATCATTTCCCGACTGTTTGCGATTTTCGCTCCTTCAATAGAAACCCAGGCATTAATGATTAATTATATGTCAGGCCTATGTTCCGGTTTCACCATCCTGTTTTTATTCTGGTCCATCACACATCTGGCCCGTAAACTGGTAGTGAAAGAAGGGGAAGAAATGACTTTAGGGCAAATGTTTGCTATCCTTGGAGCCTCTTTGATCGGTTCACTGACTTACACTTTCACTGATACTTTTTGGTTCTCTGCAGTGGAAGGCGAAGTATATGCAATGTCTTCTCTCTTCACTGCCGTTGTATTCTGGGCAATTTTAAAATGGGAAAATGTAGCTAATGAAAAATATGCTAACCGCTGGCTGGTGTTGATTGCCTACTTAATCGGTTTATCCATTGGTGTACACTTACTGAACCTATTGGTTATTCCTGCAATTGCTTTTGTATATTATTTCAAAAAATACACTCCAACCGTCAGAGGATTCATTAAAACAGGTATTTTATCACTAATTATTTTAGGTATTGTAAATTTTGGAGTCATACCCGGAATCATTAAAATAGCTGGTTGGTTTGAACTTTTATTTACCAATAGTTTCGGGCTGCCTTTCAATACAGGTGTGATTATTTATGTATTCCTGATTATCGGGGTTCTGACCTGGGGTATCCGCTATACCCTCCGCAAAGGAATGCCCGTTTGGAATACCATTTTAACATGCTTTATGGTCATCCTGATAGGCTATTCTTCCTATTCAATGGTAGTCATTCGTTCATTAAGCGACCCACCTATCGATGAAAATAGTCCGGATAATGTATTTTCTTTGTTGTCTTACATCAACCGGGACCAATATGGGGATAGTCCCTTACTGTATGGCCAGTACTTCAATGCCCCCCGGATAGGATATGAAGAAGGTGCACCTATTTATTACCAAAATAAAGAAACCGGGGTATACGAAAAAATCGGTAACAAATTCAATTATAAATATGATCCCCGGTTTTGCGGTTTCTTTCCCCGAATGCACAGTGACCAAAGATCTTATTATCCGTCACAATACCAAGCCTGGGGAGGAAAGAACAATGGACCGACTTATATGGTAGACGGACAAGCTATTACACGTCCCAGCTTTGGAAATAACATGCGGTATTTTTTCAATTACCAATTAGGACATATGTATTGGCGGTACTTTATGTGGAATTTCTCCGGACGCCAAAACGATATCCAGGGAAATGGAGACATTATTCATGGCAATTGGATTACCGGCATTAAATTCCTGGATGAAATGCGTTTAGGTAATCAGTCGGAACTTCCGGATACCCTGAAATCCGAAAAAGCATACAACAAATATTACCTGCTTCCTTTTTTGTTGGGTATATTAGGCATATTCTATCAGTATCGGAAAGGACGTACCGGCAAGCAAGATTTCTGGGTTGTTATGTTATTGTTTATCATGACAGGTATTGCCATTATCGTTTTCTTGAATCAGTCTCCGATGGAACCCCGTGAACGGGACTACGCTTATGCAGGTTCATTCTACGCTTATGCCATCTGGATTGGTTTAGGAATTCTCGCATTATGGGAGTTCATGACTAAACACATCCGGAAACTCACTCCATCTGCAGCAGCAATTATTGTCACCGGAATATGTTTTTTTGCAGTGCCTGTAAACATGGCTGCACAAAATTGGGATGACCATACCCGGACCGGACGTTATGCAACTCTTGCTCACGCCAAAAACTATCTGAACTCCTGTGCTCCGAATGCTATTCTGTTTACCTATGGTGACAATGATACTTTCCCTTTATGGTATGCTCAGGAGGTGGAAGGAGTACGCCGGGATATCCGGATTGTCAACCTCAGCTTGTTGGCAGGGCCATGGTACATTGACCAAATCAACCGCAAAGCGTATGAAAGTCCCGCAGTACCAATCTCTTTCACCAAGAATCAGTACCGGGACGGGAAACGGGACAGAGTCTATATTATGGAACGTTATAAACAGGCAAATTTACGTGAAGTCATGGAATTTGTTGCCAGCGATTTACCACAGACTAAACTAAAAGAACCCGGAATTACAGAAGAAATAGACTATATCCCAACCCGGAATTTATACCTGCCGATTGATTCGGCACAGGTTATTGCCAATGGGACTGTAAAAGCAAAGGATGCCGACAAAATTGTCAAAGAATTGAAATTGACCCTGAAAGGCAATGGTTTAAACAAATCTGAAACCATGCTCCTGGATATTATCAGTACCAACAATTGGGAACGTCCCATTTATTTCGGTATCGGCATACCAACAGATTCCTACATGGGACTTGAAAAATATTTCCAGGTTGAAGGAGCTACTTATCGTCTGGTCCCCATTGAAACTCCTAGTAAACGGAATGAATATGGAGGCACGGATTACGGAAGAATCGATTCAGATATCCTTTACAACAATATAATGAATAAATTTGAATGGGGAAATATTAAAAATCCAAAAGTTAATATTGATAACTTCCATGATATCATCATCGGCTCTATGCAATACAGGAATACGATGCAACGTCTGGCATCCCAATTACACCAAGAAGGGAAAGACGACAAAGCTGTGAAAGTACTGGATAAAAGTCTGGAAGAATTACCATTATCACAAGTTCCTATAGATATCGTTTTCCTGGATTATATCACATTATATTATGAATTGGGAGAAACAGAGAAAGCCAACCATTTACTGAATGAATTGGCAACCGATAATTTCCAGATGTTGAAATATGTCAACTCTTTATCTCCAAAATTCGCTGATACACCAGGAATTCAAAGAGAAGAAAATATCAGCTTTTATACCCTGCAAAAATTATTCGAAGCAGCCTATAATGCCGGACAAAAAGATATAGCTGAGAATATTAAAAATAAGGTTGAAAGTATTGTGAATCCGAATTGGATGCGTCCGGCACCTGCAACCCATGCGCCGATTAAAGATTCGGCCCCTGAGGTTGAAATACAATAACCATTGAACCAGCAAAGATTGAACGTTTAAATCACTGTATTTAACGTTCAATCTTTAACTTATAATTTTAAAACACAAAAATATGATTACAATAGATCAACTGAAATCAGTTGAAGACCGCAGTGGCGCTCTGAGGAGGTATCTTTGACATCGACCACAAAAAAATAGAATTGGAAGAAGTTGAAATGCGTACACAAGCTCCGGATTTCTGGACAGATGCCAAGGCAGCCGAAAAAGTCATGAAGCATGTACGCGAACTCAAAGGATGGATTGAAGGATGTGAAGAAGTAGGCCGGGCTGTCGATGATTTGTATGTACTTTTTGAATTTGCCAAAGAAGGTGAGGCTACAGAGGAAGAAGTGGATGCTCATTATGCTGAAACGTTACGCCTTGTAGAAAATCTGGAATTGAAAAACATGCTACAAGGCGAAGCCGATGAAATGGGATGTGTATTGAAAATCAATTCCGGAGCAGGAGGAACTGAAAGTCAGGACTGGTCGTCCATGCTCATGCGAATGTACATCAGATGGGCAGAAAACAATAAATACAAATGTTCCGTCAGCAACCTGCAGGACGGAGATGAAGCCGGCATAAAAACTGTAACTATGCAGATAGAAGGTGATTTTGCCTATGGCTATCTGAAAGGAGAAAACGGAGTACACCGCCTGGTCCGGGTATCCCCTTTCAATGCCCAAGGGAAACGAATGACTTCATTTGCTTCTGTATTTGTAACACCCTTAGTAGACGATACGATTGATATTTCCATTAATCAGGCTGCTATCAGTTGGGATACTTTCCGTTCAGGAGGTGCAGGAGGTCAGAATGTAAATAAAGTGGAATCCGGAGTCCGGTTGCGTTATCAATACAAAGACCCTTATACTGGTGAAGAAGAAGAAATCCTGATTGAAAATACAGAGACTCGGGATCAACCTAAAAATAAAGAAAATGCTCTCCGGCAACTGCGTTCCATCCTTTATGACAAGGAATTACAACACCGCATGGCAAAACAAGCCAAAGTTGAAGCCAATAAAAAGAAAATCGAATGGGGCTCACAAATCCGGAGTTACGTTTTCGACGATCGCCGGGTAAAAGATCACCGGACCAATTATCAAACTTCCGATGTAAATGGAGTCATGGACGGAAAAATAGATGAGTTTATAAAGGCTTATCTGATGGAATTTGGAGGCGAGGAATAAGAGGTCTTAAATTCTCGTGTGTCTTTACCCATCTCTTCCAGGACTAATTTATCATCCGGAAATTTTTAATGATTTCCTAAATAGGAAACAACATGAAAAATGAAAAAAGAGATTTTTCAAACAGTAAAATATTCATCATAGGTGATGTGATGCTTGACAAATATTACTTTGGCTGTGTCGAGCGCATATCTCCTGAAGCCCCCGTACCCATTGTAAAAATCGGAAAAGAAGAATCTCGTTTGGGAGGTGCGGCTAATGTAGCTAACAACATTGCCAGCCTGGGAGGTCAACCTCTATTATGCGGTGCCATCGGATATGATTTCTTTGGAAAAGAAATAGAACACATGAGCAAACAAAAGAACATCAGAACCATGTTTCTGAAAGTTCCTTGCCCAACCATAACCAAAGCACGCATCATTGGAGGCAAACAGCAAATTGTCAGGGTGGATTATGCAGACCGGACCGAATTGAAAAATAATGACCAAAAGATGTTACGGGAAATTGTCCGGTCTTACCTTCCGGATTATGATGTCTTAGTGATATCTGATTATGGTAAAGGACTCATTTCTGAAGAATTTTGTACGTATCTGATTCGTTATGCCCATAAAATCGGCAAGAAAATTATTGTAGACCCCAAAGGCAATAATTGGAAAAAATATTCAGGAGCTGATATTGTTACTCCCAATGTAAAAGAATTAAGTGACATTATCGGCTATTCTGTTCCCAACACAGATCGTGCTGTGGAAAAAGCCGCACGCGAAGTACTTGAAGCCAATCAACTGACTTCTCTCCTGGTTACCCGCAGTGATAAAGGCATGAGCCTGATTAGTGACATTCCTCCTATTCACATCCCTACTCATTCTGAAGAGGTTTTCGACGTCAGTGGAGCAGGGGATACAGTGGTTGCAACACTCAGCCTTTGTCTGGCAGCAGGTTATGATATGACAACGGCAATGAAAACCGCCAATATTGCTGCCGGCATTGTTGTGAAAAAAATCGGGACTGCCACCCTCACCATTGAAGAACTGACCCAAAACTAAACTCCCCGGCATTCTTTCAATACCGGCAGAAAGCTTATTTTTGGCACATACCGGCAAAATATTGGTGAAACGCAGAATAGTCTGTTAACTCCGGATGAAAAGAAGTGACCAACATATGCTCCTCCCGGGCAGCAACAACATGCCCGTCAACCTGACACAACACACTTACTTTTTCTCCCGTCTTTGTAATATAAGGTGCCCGGATAAATACCAAAGGTATTACTGAAGAACTGACTTCCGGAATTTTTACATCCACATCAAAACTATCAATCTGGGTTCCGTAAGCATTTCGTTTTACTGCAATATCCATCACTCCCAAATGCCTGACTGGATCGTTCACCAGTTCTTTCGCTAATAAAATCATACCGGCACAAGTCCCCCACACAGGCAAACCCGCTTGAATTTTATTTTTTAGAGGCTCCATCATACCCGTACTGCAAAGCAATTTTCCCATGGTTGTACTCTCTCCTCCCGGTAAAATAATTCCGTTCAAATCATCCAGTTGCTGCGAATAACGAACCACCACAGATTCATGTCCCAATTTTTCAACATGTTGCTGGTGTTCAACGACTGCCCCCTGAAACCCTAAAATACCTATTTTCATCATATGACATATATAAATGCAGATTTCCCGGATTTGCCATAATACTGAACATTCTTTCCCCCATAAATACCACACCCTCCGTCATCATTTGTCCGTCCCACAGGTGCCTCCGAAAAATCTGCCTTATTTTACCATCCTCTTTCTGCGTATTTGCTTTCCAGTGTTTTAATTTCAAGCCCCGACATCGGCTCTCCCAAGTTCTCCGACAATTCTGCCAGTTTCAAAGGATCATTATAATAAGTCACAGCCTGAACGATAGCTTTAGCCCGTTTTTCGGGATCACCTGACTTAAAAATTCCCGAACCGACAAAAACCCCCTCAGACCCCAATTGCATCATCAAGGCAGCGTCTGCAGGAGTTGCAATACCACCTGCTGCAAAGTTTACCACCGGCAATGTTCCATGTTCATGTACATATTTCACCAACTCATAAGGAGCACAAAATTCTTTAGCCAAAGTCATCAATTCCTCCGCACCCGCATTCTTTACCCGGCGCATATCATCACTAATCTGACGCATATGGGTAACCGCCTCAACTACATTCCCTGTTCCGGCTTCTCCCTTTGTCCGGATCATAGCAGCTCCTTCCCCTATACGACGCAATGCTTCACCCAGATTACGCGCTCCGCATACAAACGGAACCTTAAAAGCAGCCTTGTCAACATGATACAACTCATCTGCCGGAGTCAATACCTCACTTTCATCAATAAAATCAATCCCAATAGCTTCTAATATTTGAGCCTCCACAAAATGGCCAATTCTTACCTTTGCCATCACAGGAATCGATACAGCTTTCTGTATAGCTTTAATCATTTGCGGGTCAGACATACGGGCAACACCTCCGTCACGACGGATATCTGCGGGTACTCTTTCTAACGCCATAACAGCACAAGCTCCAGCAGCTTCTGCTATTTTTGCCTGATCGGCATTAGTCACATCCATAATCACCCCGCCTTTCAGCATCTGAGCAAGGTTTTTGTTTAATTCATACTTTCCCATAATAATTGTCAATCTATAAATAAATTAATAATAGGATATTATTATACCCTTAATCAAAACCATAAATTGTCGTTTTCCGGTATTCCTCTCCCGGCACTAACAAAGCAGAAGGAAAAGAAGGATGGTGAGGTGAATCCGGCCAATATTGGGCTTCCAGTGCAATTCCTGCATATGCCCCGTAATTCTTTCCTCCTTTAGCACTTTTCACATTAAGATAACGTCCGGTGTACACCTGCAATCCCGGATAATCAGAACATACATACATTTTTATTCCCGATTCTTCACTGACAAGTTCTGCCTGACGAACTATTTTTCCGGCAGGTTCAAAAACAAAACAATCATCCAATCCTCCGTTCTGCTCAATGACCCCTTGCAAAGAACGGAAATCAGTAAAATCATAATTGCCTGTTGCAGTAACAAAATCACCATCCGGTATCAAATCATTTGTTTTCAAATATGTATCAGAATACAATTTTAACCGCAATTGCTTTATATCAGAACAATCCGGATTCAAATTAAAATACGGATGATGTGTCAGATTCACATAACATTTTTGATCTGTAGAAGCTTTATAATGTATATGCAATTCTTTCTCTTTCAACTCAAAACAAAGTTCAACTATTAAATTTCCCGGATAACCTTCTTCTCCGGCCGGACTATCATAGTGCAAAATCAACAAAGAATCTGTTCTTTTCTGCACAGACCAGATTTTCTTGTCAAACCCACAAATTCCGCCGTGTAAATGATTCGGACCATTATTAACTGCCAAACGGAAACTTTGCCCATCAATAGAAAATTCTCCGTTGGCAATGCGATTGGCATACCGTCCGATACCAGCACCTAAATAAGCACCACTTGCAACATAATCAGGCGTTTCGTAATCCTCTGCATGCGCCATTCCCAATATTACATCAACTGCTTTCCCCCGGCACCCGGAAGTAATCATTCGGGTAATTGTCGCACCTAACGTTGATATATGCACTTCAAGGACATCATTTTTCAAGATATAAATCTCCGGCTTCATGCACGTTTCTTATTCTTTAAAAAATTAACAATCTTTATCTTACAGTCTAAAACTATAAAAATTACAAATTGCAACAAAGATATAAATTTCTCAAAAAAACAAAACTATTTCTCAGGTATCAAAGTCCTTTGGAATTATAACATTCTATTCTGGATAATATTGCGCTACTAAAAAAAATATTCTATTTTTGTTCACATTATGTGCAATATAACCTACTCTGACAATATAATATGAATACACAAGAACTGGAACATAAATTTGAAGAAATATATGGCCGAAAAGCGGAACATGCTTTTTTTGCTCCTGGCCGGGTCAACCTTATTGGTGAACATACTGATTATAACGGAGGTTTGGTTTTCCCTTGTGCACTAAGTTTCGGAACCTATCTTCTGGTTTCTAAAAGAAATGACCGGACCAACCATTTCAACAGCATTAACATGAAATTTTCTGCCACAGCAGATGCCCATGCTTTTGTCGAAAAGCCAGTCGAATGGATTAAATATCCATTGGGAGTAATGAAAGAATTTGCAGACCGTGGTTTCAATGTCTGGGGGTATGACTTATTGTATTATGGAAACATTCCCAACGGAGCCGGCCTTTCTTCCTCCGCTTCCATTGAAGTTGTGACAGCAGTCATGTTAAATGAAATGACAAATGCAGGTCTGGACATGATTGAACTGGTTAAAATTTCTCAAAAAGCTGAAAACGTTTATGTCGGCGTAAACTGTGGAATCATGGACCAATTCGCCGTAGGTATGGGCAAAAAAGAGCATGCAATAGCCTTGGATTGTGCCAGCCTGAAATATGACTATGTTCCCCTGTCCATGAAAGGCTACAAACTGGTAATCGCAAATACGAACAAAAAAAGAGGATTAGCAGACTCAAAATACAATGAAAGAAGAAAGGAATGTGATGCTGCCGTATCAGCCATTTCTGCCGTTCATAAAATCAATTACCTCTGTGAGCTGAACGAAGAAGAATTCAATAATTACAGTTCACAAATTCAAAATGACACAATTCGCCGGCGTGCTCAACATGCCGTTTCGGAAAACCAGCGTGTAATCACTGCAATCACCGCATTAAAAACAGGTAATCTTCAAAAATTCGGCCAACTGATGAATGCATCGCACAAATCTTTGAAAGAAGATTACGAAGTTACCGGCACTGAATTGGATACCCTGGCAGAAGAAGGCCAGCATCTGGAAGGAGTGTTAGGTTCCCGGATGACCGGAGCAGGATTCGGAGGCTGCACTGTAACATTGGTTGCAGAAGATAAAGTAGATAATTACATCCGGAAAGTCAGCCAACTTTATAAATCTAAAGTAAATCTGGAAGCGACATTTTATATAGCTGACATTGGAGAAGGCGCACGTAAACTCTATTAATAACTACGATAAAATAAAATTATGAATCCAAGTTTTCACATCATAGATTTTGTCATATTAGGCATCTATGCTATTTTATTAGTTGGTGTTGGTCTGTGGGTTTCCCGTACCAAAAAAGGACAAACCAAAACCGCTGAAGATTACTTTTTGGCCAGTAAAGCATTACCGTGGTGGGCCATCGGTTCATCCTTAATAGCAGCCAATATTTCAGCAGAACAATTCATTGGTATGTCCGGTTCCGGATTTGCAGGGGGATTAGCCATCGCTTCTTACGAATTTATGGCAGCTCTGACCCTCATCATTGTCGGTAAATTTTTCTTGCCTGTTTTCATCAAACAAGGCATCTATACTATTCCGGAATTCGTTGAAAAACGTTTTTCCACCAACCTGAAAACTATTCTGGCTGTCTTTTGGATTGCCTTATTCCTTTTCGTAAATCTAACTTCGGTATTATATCTTGGAGGTAAAGCTATCGATACAATTATCGGTACAGGTGACGGAAGTATGATTATCCCGGCTATTATAGCATTAGCCCTGTTTGCTGCAGCATATTCATTGTATGGCGGCCTTTCTGCAGTAGCCTGGACTGATGTTATTCAAGTAGCACTTTTAGTTATCGGAGGTATTATTACAACCTTAGTCGCCTTACATTATGTCACTCCGGAGGGAGGTATCATGAATGGAATTTCTCATATAGCAAATGTTGCTGGTGACAAATTCGATATGGTACTTTCCAGGGACCACAAAGAATACAACAACCTGCCCGGCATCTATGTGCTGATTGGCGGACTCTGGGTGGCAAACCTGTACTATTGGGGATTCAACCAATACATCATTCAACGGACACTGGCAGCCAAATCATTAAAAGAAGCCCAAAGAGGTATTGCATTCGCAGCTTTCCTGAAAATGTTAATTCCTTTCATTGTTGCTATACCCGGAATTGTAGCCTACGTGATGTACACCGAAAATTTACATGAAGCAAAAAATGCATTCGAAATTGCCGGTTCTACAGCATTAAATAATGACAATGCTTATCCCTGGTTAATCAGTACCTTTATTCCTGTTGGCATCAAAGGATTGGTTCTGGCCGCATTAGCCGCAGCCATTGTATCTTCATTAGCTTCCATGCTGAATTCTACATCTACCATCTTTACCATGGATATTTATAAACCTTATATCAACCAAGCTGCTTCGCAAACCAAATTAGTGAATGTCGGCCGTTTAACCGCCGGAGTAGCCTTGGTTATTGCTGTGCTACTGGCTCCGCTTCTAGGGGGTATCGACCAGATGTTCCAATATATTCAGGAATATACCGGATTGGTTAGTCCGGGTATTCTGGCGGTATTTCTCATGGGATTATTCTGGAAGAAAGCAACCAACAAAGGGGCCATCTGGGGGGTATTATGCTCAATTCCTATTGCTTTAATTTTCAAATTATTACCATTTGAAATGCCTTTTATGGACCAAATGTTTTACACTTGCATTCTCACCATTGTCATTATTTTCATGGTTAGTTTAAGCAGTTGTCCGACAGATGATGACCCGAAAGCCATCAAATTAACCTCAGATATGTTTAAAACAGATAAAGTTTTCAATATCTGTGCCTATATCATTTGCATCTTATTAGCTGTAATCTACACGGTATTCTTTTAAAATAAAGTGTTGGGATTGAACAGCTCAAAAAAAACGGAGTTCAAAATCTGAACTCCGTTTTTTATTATAATCAGCACATGAACATAAACTTTCCGGAAATTATAAATAATTTTTCAACCGCTTAGTATTTTTCATTTCTTTCAATTTACGGATTGCTTTGGACTTTACCTGTCTGACCCTTTCGCTAGTCAACCCCAGTTTTGTTCCAATCTCTTCCAGAGACATGGCGGAATACTCTTTTAAACCGTAATACATATTTAAAATAGAAGCTTCCCGTTCGGAAAGAATAGCAAAAGAACGTTCTATATCCTTTCTCAACGAATCCAGATTCAACAACGCCTCCGGTCCTTGAATAGCCGGCTCTGTAGCAATATAAATTTCATATAATGAAGTAGATTCCTCGTCCGTTGTCAATGGAGCGTCCATTGAAACCGGTTTACTGGCAATTTTCAGATTTTCCTTCACCTCCGCCGGCGTTATGTCCATTTTCTCTGCAATTTCATCCTCTGTCGGTTCCCGCTGAAATTCCTGTTCTAAAACAGTATAACAACGATTCACTTTATTAATTGTACTAATTTTATTTAACGGCAAACGGATCAAACGGGCATTCTCAGCAATAGCTTGTAAAATAGATTGCCGGATCCACCATACTGCATAAGAAATAAACTTGAAACCCTTGGTTTCATCAAAACATTCTGCCGCTTTTATCAATCCCAGATTACCTTCATTTATCAGATCCCCAAGAGTCAACCCATGATTTTGATATTGTTTCGCAACAGATACAACAAAACGTAAATTACTTAAAACCAATTTTTCACGTGCAATTTTATCCCCTGTCCGGATTTTTTTGGCCAAATCAGCTTCTTCTTCAGGTGATAAAACATGAATTTTGCCTATCTCCTGAAGGTATTTTTCCATGGCATATGATTCACGCCCGGTAATCTGCTTTGTTATTTTAAGCTGCCTCATACTCTGGATAGATGTCTCTAAAATTAATTAATTTTTATCAAAAAAACAAATCTTTTGAATATTTCTTTCAACTTCTTTTAATACGATTACAGAAAACTTTAGTTACAGTACCCCCAAATAAAAAAAGTTACTTTTATTTGGAGTCACAAAAAAATTACCTACTTTTGCAGTCCAAAGTGAGAAAATAATAATAAAATATAGTTACGATGAAACGGACATTTCAACCCTCAAACACGAAAAGAAGAAACAAACACGGTTTCAGAGCCAGAATGGCCTCTGCAGGAGGAAGAGCAGTATTAGCCAGAAGAAGAGCAAAAGGAAGAAAAAAACTGACTGTGTCAGATGAACGCAGACACAAAGCATAATTTCTTAAAAATATAAAAAAGCTGCTTACAAAGCAGCTTTTTTTATATAGAATAATAGCTTAAATTTGCCTGAGCGAAATACAAACAAATGGGAAAAGAGCAAAAAAAAATCAAGGGTATTGAACAACTGCTGGCTATGGCTGGAGCCAATCTGAATATCCTGGAAGAGGAAGTGGACATAAAAGTACAGAAAGAATATTTCAGCCTGGCACATAAAATCAGTCAAAATTCCCATACCTATTCTAAAATAAAAAAAGAATACCTGGAACACATCAACGACCTTTTTAATGAAGAAACGGATATTGATGTAAAAAAAAGAATGTTGGTCGTTTTAGCAAATATCGATGATGTTGCTGTGTACCGGACCATTGAGAATCTCTCCCGACAAGAATCCCCCATACAAAAATGGGCCATAATCGCCTTGCAACAGTCACGCATGTTGCTACAATCTACGCTTTTAGACGATCCGGGTATTTTCATTTCCACTGGTTTAGGCGGCCATGGACTGCTTTTACGATATTTCTGTGTCTTTTTTAACCGCATTCCTGGGGAATTACCTGTTTTTCAACAGAATACATTAAAAAACGAACTAAAAACACTCATCTGTAAAGCCCAGGGAACCATTGAAAATATTGAATTCAAACCGGATTTTACAACAGTGTTGTTGTTATTACCCCTGCAAACAGAGCTTCAGGTTCTTTTTGCCGGCCTTATCGACGAATGTAACCTATATGGAAATTTTCTCCATGAAAATATGATTGTGACAAACGTAAAAAAATTGACAGATGAAGAAATTTGTCAACTATTACATCATAATAATCCCCGGGAAGTTCTTAAATAGTTAAACGCAATTGTACCGTTATATCACACAATTTATTTCCTTCTACTTTTGTCACTCCCGAACTCATCTCATCCAACCCTGGATAGATAATGAATCCGGTTTTCAGATAACAAGTCAATTTTTTGACGGGCTTCCAGTTTAAATTGAGATAAGTACGAAAGCCTTTTCCCATAAAAGCCGGAAAAGAATAACCATACAATACATTATTTTCAAAAGCATAAATTCTGGACTGATAAGAATCTGTTTTAAACCAGGCCATACGATACTGTATCTTCAGATTACTTTTCCGGGAAGAATATATTAAATCCTGATAAACCATATATCCCCATTCTTTTACTACATCTTTATGATAATGAACCATACTGAACCTTGTCCTCAATTCTATCTGTCTATTAAGGATATAATTCAATTGATAACGGCACTCCCCCTTTTCCCGTTGAACAGAACTTCCTCCTTTTATATCTTCAGGATGCACTTCACATTTATACCTTAAGGTATGTTCAAATTGTTTATGCCGATACCCGGCTTGCGCCAAAAATTCCCATCCGGTGCCGGGTAAAGAAGCCCCATACCGGGGACTAAAAAAATGAAACCAGTCACAATAAAGATTAAATTTCAGATTTCTCAAGGGATTCAAATCTACTCCGCAATACACACCTTCCTCATTGGAAGTATTGGAATATTCCCCGAAACCGGATGCATAATGTGACACATAACGTTTATCATATCTGCGATATAACACACACATAGACATCCAGGACAAACTGGTTCGAAGTCCGTCTACAGTTGCCCATCCCCCATCTTCACTCCTGGCAGTCTCTCCGAACAGATAAATTCCCTGCCAGGAGGTTTTATAGTCTACACTCACCAACCACCGGTTGGAACCATTATCATTGTATTGTTGATAAACACGCTCTCCCGGAATAAGGGCCGGAGAAAAATCATAATACAAAACATTCAGTCCCACTTTACAAACCGCAGTATTCCAATGAACAGACAACCCGGAAGTTCTTTCTTTTAAAGTATGCTTTTTCTGACATTCTAAATAATTACGGTGATATCCGGATTCATATAGAGATACCGATAAAAAATCTTCTTCCGACAAAGTATCCGCACGCATCACATTTCCATCGGTTTTCTTCTGAGAAAAAAAACACTCAGCAGTAAGATTTCTCAATAATCCAATAGACAAGGCACCCCCTCTCAAATAATTATTTTCATCGGTAGAAGTATAAGGAACTATCCCCTTGGCTGATTTCTCATTCCCAACAGTCATATCCGATTTTCCGGAAGCAAAACCACCCCATGCAACTAATCCTTGCCCCCATTGAATCCGGTAATCCCCGATAATAAACCGCCGGAGAAAATGTTCTGAAGAAAATGCAATATGAGCAGATAAAAAATCAAAACCAGTTTTCTGATAACGGGTAAAATAAGCTTCTCCGGGATCATTCTTCAAAGTAAACCCACCTTGTAAATGATTTCCGTAATTCAACTTATATTTTATCAATGTTCCCGCCGCCGGTCCGCGAAAACGATTTTCCAATTTCCGTTCGTAATCTTTCTTTTTTTCAAAATCAGCAGGAAAATATACTTTATATCCCTCCTGCCGGGGGAGACTTGTACGGACTTTCGCCAATACTTCCTGTTTCATTCTTTTATGGATAATCTGCAAACGTTCTCTTCGCACCTGTTCTCCCAAAGTGATAAAACAAGCTATATTTTCCACATCCTTTTTACTAATTCCCGGCACCCACAATAACTCATTCACATGGATAAAATTGCCATACTTCTTCCGGAAAGTCAACATCTGATCAATCTGACTGTCAGATAAAAGAAACAACATTTTCAAAGAATCAAAATCAGCAGTATTCACATTCAACGGAGAAGAGGACAGTTGAAGCAAGGTATTTACCAGCTCTTCATAATTGTCTTCAGTACTTCCAATATTATTACTCTCAAGTAATTTTTCAATATCAGGGAAATCCTGTGCCATACTTATCCAATGAAAACCAGCGACAAACATCAACAATAAAAAAAGATTACTGTATTTCATTGCATGAATTAAAAATTATGTGCTTCGCTGACAGGCCGGATTTCGCAACAATCAGACGGCACCCCAAAAACAATTGTTCATCCCGTTTAGAAAAAATACAACCTTATACATACACAACATGATCAAATTTACAAAATTTATAGATATTTTCAAACTTTAAAACCAATCATTTATCTCCAAAAGTTCAAAAATATTCGGTGGATAGATAAAAATCCATGTTTTGAAAACCATCCCGGAGTCCGGTTTTGTAGACACAAGAAAAAGATTGTACGGCCACAAAAGCTCTCACCACCTTCACAAGTTGAAGTCCACCAGATTTAACATTAAAAATACAATCTAGTTTGTTTTTAAATCATATTTTACCTCTGCTAATTCTTTATTAGCCTCAACTATTTTTTTCTTCAAGGATGCCTTAAATTCTATCATCTTCTGTTTCAAAACAGCATCGCCGACAGCCAATATCTGTACAGCAAGGATACCGGCATTCATAGCCCCGTTTATAGCAACTGTCGCCACAGGTATACCCGGGGGCATCTGAGTAATGGCCAAAAGTGCATCCATCCCACTCAAAGAAGCATTTATAGGCACACCAATAACAGGGACCGGCGTCATTGCTGCAATAACACCCGGCAGGTGAGCAGCCATCCCGGCACCGGCAATGATTACTTCTATCCCTCTGGCAGCAGCATTCGTAGCAAATTTCTCAACTTCAACCGGTGTCCGGTGAGCAGACAATGCATTCATTTCAAAAGGGATTCCCATATCATTCAGTACTTTTGCAGCCTTCTCCATGACAGACAAATCAGAAGTACTTCCCATAATAATACTTACTCTTGGATTCATTAGTTATCTGTTTTAAATCTATAAGTGCACAAAAATAAATATAATCTGATTCTGCACTCTATATCTGATTCAAAAATATTATTTTTGCACAAATAAAAAGAACAGAATCACTTATAGTTACAATGAACGGGAAATTTTTACACAATCAGACCCCGTCATATAGATTTATTCCGGTCATTTAACGCCCGGAAAATATGCCGGGAATACCATATAATTACAACGATGATATCTTAATCATGAAAAATATAACCTTACACGATAAAGAATTCCGTCTTCTTATTGCATCTGCCGAGATTGACAAAATCATAACCGATATGGCAACCCGGATGAACAACGATTTAAAAGAAGAGCATCCTTTATTTCTGAGTATACTGAACGGCTCATTTATGTTTGCCTCGGACCTGATAAAACAAATTACCATACCAGGCACCCAGATTAGCTTTCTCAAAATAGCCTCCTACAAGGGGACTTCTTCTTGCGGAGAAGTAGAAGAATTAATAGGTTTAAAAGAAGATATTCAGGGACGTACAATTGTAATATTAGAAGATATAATAGATTCCGGTAAATCAATGAGTTATTTATTGAAATATCTAAAAGATAAAAATCCCAGACAAATATTTGTGGCCTCCCTGTTTCACAAACCCAAAGCCACTGTATGTCAGATCCCCATTCATTACAAAGGCATTGAACTGGAAAATGATTTCGTTGTAGGCCGCGGTTTGGACTACGACGGTTTAGGACGGAATTATCCGGATCTCTATATCCTCAATGCTTAATTTTTTATTTTAACTCTTTATTGTATATACACTATGGCTTCTACGAATTTTGTGGACTATGTAAAAACCTTCTGCCGAAGCGGTGCCGGAGGACAGGGTTCTGCCCATTTGCACCGGGACAAACGCACCCTCAAAGGTGGTCCTGACGGAGGCGACGGAGGACGGGGTGGACATGTTTTAATCCGCGGAAACCGAAATTACTGGACTTTAATACATCTTAAATACAAACGCCATGTTTTTGCCGGAGACGGCGGCAACGGCAGTGAAAACCGCAGTACCGGAGCAAACGGCAAAGATATAGTTATCGAAGTTCCCTTAGGTACCGTTGCCCGCGATGCTGAAACAGGAGAAACCATCTGCGAAATAACAGCAGATGAAGAAACCCACATTCTGGTAAAAGGAGGACGGGGCGGATTAGGAAACTGGAATTTCAAATCAGCCACCAATCAAACTCCCCGTTATGCACAACCCGGAGAACCCCGGGTAGAGCGTTCCGTGATTCTGGAACTAAAAGTATTGGCAGATGTCGGACTCGTTGGTTTTCCGAATGCCGGAAAATCCACCCTACTATCCGTTGTTTCTGCAGCCAAACCGGAAATTGCAAACTATCCTTTTACCACTCTGGTTCCCAATCTGGGAATCGTGAATTATCGGGACAACCGTTCATTTGTAATGGCCGATATTCCAGGTATTATTGAAGGGGCCCACCTGGGCAAAGGTCTTGGAATCCGGTTTTTACGGCATATTGAACGTAACTCTGTGTTATTGTTTCTGGTTCCGGCAGACAGTCCGGACATCTATGAAGAATACAATATTCTGCTTAACGAATTAAAACAATATAATCCGGAATTATTGGATAAAAAACGCATTTTGGCCATTTCCAAATGCGATTATGCAGATAAAGAACTGATGGCGGAAATGGAAAATAACCTGCCGGACATCCCCTATGTATTTATATCTTCAGTAGCCGGTACAGGAATTACCGAACTAAAAGACATACTCTGGCAGGCACTCAATGAAAGTTAAGGAGTTTCTGCCATACCATTCCAAAATATAAAAAGGCAACTACCTCCTATGAATTAGTTGCCTTTCTGTTTTCATTCTCCCGGGAAAAAGCCGGGAAACAAAATTTTACTGAATAAAAAGACTGCCATTAGATAAGTTCAGTACAACTTTACCTGCATATTTCGGATTACCTACAAATTTAGTTCCGATTGTTGCATTTTTTTCCGCAGCCGGACGTTCCTCTAATTTCATATTCCGGGGTAAGTCCAGCTTCAAAGATTTATTGTGTTTCAATTCCAGTTTATAACCCGCATCCTCAGGAAAGGTCAACCCCACCTTCGTAAAAGAACCTTTCAACCGAATCTCAGAAAATAATTCCTGAACATTCCGGACGTTCATTTCTCCCATCTTCATGTCCATATCCAACAAATTTGCCAAATCCTGAATCTCATATTTGGTAAAAGAAGAACTACCGGTCAATTCTTCAATATCTCCGATTCGCAAATTCCCGCTATTTGAACGGATATTCAACTTATCTACCGAAGTCAACTGACCGTCACAAGAAGCAGTAGTCAACCGAATATTATCTCCGGATTCAATCCGAATATTGCAATTTTTAAAGTCTCCATTCAGCACAGCCACGTCCTCTGCATAAAAATTTCCTTTGTCTTGTTTTACATATATCTCTCCTCCTTTTAATGCCGCAGCTTTAAAATCACCATTCCGGATATCAGCATTTATTTCTCCCTCAAAATTCCCAAGATAAATATTGCCATCCGAACTTATCAAACGCAATTTCAAGCCTTTAGGAATATTCACTTTATAGTCTATACTTACACTCAACCCCGTAAAAAACTGAGTAATACTCACATCTTTTCCCAGTTTGGTTTCCAGATTTAAATATCGGTCCGCCCGAGTTTCTAAAATTTGTATTAACTCCAATGTCTCATCTGCTTTCGCTGCTGTTTTTGCAATCACTTTCATTTCTGCCAACACCTCTATTTCCTCTCCTTCGTGTTGAGCAATCTCAATCTTACCGTGCGTATTAGTAATCACCAATTCTTCCAGACCTGCTTTGGAAAATTTCTTTTCAAAAGTTTTTTTACTTTCATCGGCTCTCACCTGACATGTCAACACCAACACACTCAACACCGTAATTATAGCTCTCATATTGTACTAATTAATATTTTTAACTCAAATAAGCTTTATCTTCAGCTTCTTCCATCTGCTTATAACGTGCAGCAAGATAAGCTATCATCTGACTAAAGGTTTCCATGGCCCGGGCCGTCTCAGGATTGAGCTCTTTTTTCTGCAACCGTAACAATAAATTCCCATACAAACCATTTAAAGCCAGCTCTACATCCGAGACAGTATCGTCAACTCCGGCTTTTCTTCTGAATTCCACCAAATTAGAAGCTGCAACCGTAACCAATTGCTGATAGTGCCTGTCATAGGCTTTATGCAACATATAAAAGTGAAGTTCCGTCAGTTCGTTCACTGTATTTTTCAAAACCTGAATATGTCCCCGCTGCTCCACTTTTTCCTGTTTCATCATAGCAATGAGATTATCATACCACTCACGAATTTCCTGCTTCACACGCTCATCTGTCTGAAAAGCGGCCACAACATTCTCATTTACCCGTTCGATATCCAACCCCATCGCCCTGAGCATATCTTCTATCTGCCACATATACAAAATATACTCAGCAATATTATCTTTTTTTTTCTCTCTGGCAATTAACACAAGCAATAATTTTAAGTTGTACTGTTCTAATCCTCTTCCTCCCCACCCTTCAGTTTATCTATCATCCTCCGATCACGCTTGGTAGGACGTCCTAAACCCCTCGGACGAAATTCAAAACCATATGCTTTTACTGAATTCAGCAAAGCCAATGACTCAGGAGGAGTTACGTCTTCCACAAAATTCACAGCCAATTGAGCTGACATTCTCTTATCCGTCAGCTGTTTTACCAAATAATGCCGTTCTATCGGTACAACACGGACTTTCACTATCTCTCCCCCTTTCAGTTCCCGGGAAGGCTTTACATGTATCTCTCCTATTGTAACGTGCCCTTTATTGCATTCTTCAGCAGCCAAAGAACGGGTCTTAAAAATCCTGACTGCCCACAGCCATTTATCTACCCTGACCTTTTCTCCTTCCATCATCAAAAACAAATTAGAGTTACTCTTTTCCGGCAATACTCAACTCTTTGATTTATTTGTATTAAAAACAGTCATCGTTCTGGAAATTCCCTGTAAAACAAAACTGGTAATAATCTCCCCGCCTTTATTTAACAAAACCGGCAACTCTTCACTTTCCTTCTCATCCCAGGTTCCCAGCACATAATCTACCTGCCCCCCTTTTCTGAAATCACTCCCGATACCGAAACGCAAGCGGGCATAAGCCGTAGTCCCCAGCAAAGCATTGATATTTTTCAATCCGTTATGCCCACCGTCACTTCCTTGTGCCCTTAAACGTAAAGTACCGAACGGCAATGCCAAATCATCCACAATCACCAATACATCTTCCAAAGCAACCTTTTCTTTCTGCATCCAGTAACTCACAGCCTTCCCACTGAGATTCATATAAGTATTCGGTTTTAAAAGTACCAATGTTCTGCCCTTCAATTTCACTTCACATACAGCACCATAACGCTTATCTTCAAAAACAGTATTGGACGCCTTAACAAAGGCGTCCAACACACTAAATCCGATATTATGCCGCGTATCCTGATATTCCGGACCAATATTTCCGAGTCCAACAATAAGATACTTCATAATGTCTTGATTATTTTGCTTCCTGAGCAGCAGCACGGGCAGCACGAGTCAATTTAACCTGAGCTACAACCACTTCCTTAGCATTTACAATTTCAAAATTATCAAATGCCATATCTTTCACCTTAATGGATTTACCCAATCCCAAGTTAGTAACATCCAATGCAATCTCTCCCGGTAAATTTGCCGGTAAAGCTTTTACTTTCAGTTTACGAACAACCAAAGATAATTTACCACCGGCCTGAACACCTTCTGCAAATCCCTGCAATTTAACAGGCACTTCCATAATAACCGGTTTGTCCTCAGAAATCTGATAAAAATCAATATGTAAAACCCGGTCTGTTACAGGATGGAACTGAATCTCACGCATAACCGATTCATATTCTTTTCCACCAACAACCACTTTTACAATATACACAATAGGAGTGTACAACAATTTCTGCAAATCTTTTTCTGCAACAGCAAAATGAATATTTTCCTTGCCTCCGTAAAGAACACAAGGAACTTTACCTTCTGCTCTTAACAAATTCGTTGCCTTTTTACCTAAATCGTTTCTAACTTCTCCTTTTAATTCAAAAACTTGCATAACAAACTATTTTTTGTGTTACTCAAAAACAGACATCAACTCCGGGGGTCTAAGCCAATCTGTTTTCCCATCACACGAATCCTTTATATTCCCCGTAAAATTAGAGCGCAAATATATAAAATATTTTTCAATAAAGACTTAATTCTGTTCAAATTACTCCATATGCGAATGACAAAAAACTTCGAACCGGCTACACTTTACTCACTTTACAAATTTTATTCATGTATATTGTACAAAAAACAATCAAAAATTTTTTCTTTCAAATATTGGTTTTAATTTTGTGCATTATTAATCAATAAAACTATTAAAAATGGCTTACGTAATATCTGATGACTGTATTTCTTGCGGGTCATGCGAAGGAGAATGCCCGGTAGGTGCTATTTCTATGGGTGCTGATCATTATGAAATTGATGCAAATACTTGTACTGATTGTGGTACTTGTGCTGCTCAATGTCCGGTTGAAGCTATCAAACAGGCTTAATATAAAACAGCATGGAAACTAAACGGAGCCTTAAGGCTCCGTTTTTTTTATTTCCTGCTTTTAATAACACGATCCATTTTTACATCATGTTCTTCGGTCGGAACCTTATCCAATAACTGGAAATCAAAACAAACGCCCACTTTATAAGCTTTCGTTTGTTTCAAAATTTTATCGTAATATCCTTTTCCTCTTCCCAGCCGATTTCCGGAAAGATCAAAAGCTACCCCCGGAACCAATATCAAATCGATTTGTCCCAAATCTTCAAACAATTTACCGACAGGTTCAGGAATAGCATATCCTTCCCCCGGACACAACTGTTCCTTGCCTTCAAAGTAACGGATATCCAATTCATCACCATTCACACAAGGCAACAATAATATTTTTCTGTCGGCCCATTTACAAACAAACTCATGAGTAAACACCTCATCGTCCATTGACCAATAAGCCAGAATTGTCCGGGCTTTCTTAAAACACTCATCCCGTTCGACTTCCTCCCATATAGTATCAGACATTTTTAGTTTTTCCTCACGGGAAATTTGTTTTTTCAATTCCCGGACGTACTTTCGGATTTCTTTCTTTTCTACCATAACGCACATTTTATCCCGTATTTTTAAGGCCTGTAACCTGCAACTCTTAATATTTTATGATAATCCTGCTCTTGCATCAATGCTTCCAGACTAATTTCCGTCTTATCCATGTATTTCTTCACAATCTGATACCCCGTCCATACGACCGTTTTCCCGGGAGACTCAACAGGCATTCCCGAAGTAAACGGCGCATCATTCAAATATTTCATAATCAAACGTTGTTGCGTCGAAAACAAATAATCATTTTCCACCAGAAATCCCCAAATCTGACTTTCACTATTCCGGCACCACTCTTCCTGTTCCGAAGTAAAACCCAATAGCCAGGACTGCGACTCGCCGGGAAACAATTTTTCCAGAACAAAAACCACCTTACCCTGATAAAGCATTCCGCTAATCAAATCATTTTTCCGGGGTCTGAAAGGAAATTCCGCACTTAGCCAACCCGACAAAGCATCCCGGACAATATCATTCCCGGTCATCTTTTTCCGGGCATACATGGGAACAGGAACTGCCAACAAACTATAAAACACGCATTGTTCCCCCAAATAATTATCCAAACTCACCCCGATAGCAGCACTATCTACTACAACAGACTGATTAAAACCGGAAATATGAGTATATACCTGTGGAACAATCCGGTCCGGAAAATAATAGGCATAATAAGCCCATGCACCGGACAACTGCTCTTCCTGCTTCTGCATGTCCGGATAAGCGACAGCAACAGAATCCGACACTTCACGCATAACAGGGTCCTGAATAAACAAACCCAATAAACGGATAAAACCGGAATCAGAACTAACTCCTAAATCAAGAACTCCGCCTGTATAAATGTCAAAATAGCGGCCATATTTCTCCCGGATTTTCTGCAAATCAATACGTGAGGTATCTAATGAAAACAGATCTTTATCCAGACGTTTTATTTCCACCTCCCGCACCAGATTTCTGACATCCGGCCTGTTTTTCTGACGACATCCAGCCAAACACAACCCTAAAATTATTCCAGCAATGACAAACTTCATCATAATTTATATCCGATTTGACACCAAAAATAGTATTTTTACGGCAAAGATAATGCAAGCAACCCAAAGTCTGTACTAATCCATCTAATATATCAGATATTATGCAAATAGCTATACCACAACTCAATTATAAAACAGGAGACATCCAGGGAAATTGCACCAAAATTATTGCTGCTATACAAAAAGCACAACAATCCCATGCAGAACTGATTCTCTTTCCAGAACTCGCCATCTGCGGAGCGATGCCCCAGGATTTATTAGAAAAAGAAGAATTCATCAATGAATGCCGGTTGGCTATCGAAAAAATAGCTTTGCAATGCACCCACATCGCAGCCATTATCGGAGGCCCCAATCTGGATGCAACCAATGGTATCATGTACAATTCAGCCTATTTTATCCAAAACGGCGAAGTTGTTGACGGTGTCCACAAAAATATTCTCAGCGATTATGACATTTTCCATGAAAGCCGTTATTTTATTGCCGGCGAAGGTAATACCGCTATTCGCTATAAAAACCAAAACATACGAATCATTTTTGATGAATATGAAGCAGAATTTATTGAAAAAACAGACCATTTTGTCGTCTGCATGGGAATGACTCCTTTTACAACAGAAAGTAAAAAAACTAAAAAACAAGTATTTTCTGCCCTTGCACAAAAATACGGGAAAAATATACTGGCCGTCAATCATTGCTGCGGAAATACTTCCGTATTATTTGACGGCAACTCCATGACTGTAAACTTTAAAGGCAAACTTACTTGTCTGCTTGCCGAATTTGCAGAAGATTTTCAAATCATTGACACAAACAAATTAGGTTCCCTTCCTCCGGTGCCAAACATATGCGAAGACAAAACAGCTTTGACTCACAAAGCATTAGTTTTTGGTATCCGCGATTACTTCGAAAAACATGGATTTACAAAAGCCATTCTGGGACTCTCCGGAGGTATTGATTCTGCTGTTGTTGCCGCCCTCACAGCCGAAGCTCTAGGGGCAGAAAACGTCATGGGACTTTTAATGCCATCCCGCTTTTCCACAGACCATTCCATTGCCGATGCTCAAGCACTTGCCGATAATATTGGCATGCCTTATAAAATAATACCCATAAAAGAAATATACGCCCAGTATCTGAACGCCTTACGTCCTGTTTTTCAAAATGAACCATTCAATGTTGCCGAAGAAAATATTCAGGCACGGATTCGCGGAATGCTGGTCATGGCCATGTCCAATAAATTCGGCTATATAGCACTCAACACTTCCAACAAAAGCGAAGCCGCCGTCGGATATGGCACTTTATACGGAGACTTATGCGGCTCGCTCGGAGTAATTGGGGATGTTTACAAAACGGATATTTACAAATTAGCCCGGCACATCAATAAAGAAAGAGAAATTATTCCTGAAAATACAATTACAAAAGCTCCTTCTGCGGAATTAAGACCCGGCCAGAAAGACCAGGACTCTCTGCCTGAATATTCCCAACTGGATGCCATTTTGAAATTATACCTGGAAGAGAATTATTCCCCGGACAACATCATTACGCAAGGTTTCCCAAAAGACATTGTCTATAAAATCATTAATCTGGTAAACCGGAATAACTACAAACGGGCACAAATACCTCCCTGCATCAAAATAAGTAAAAAAGCATTCGGCAACGGTCGGAAATACCCCTATTAAAGCAAGGCCCGGCCGATCAAACGACCAAAATAAAACAGCCATTCGTGTTGAGTGGCTGTTTCATTTTATATCAAAATCGTATCTTATCCCATATAACCTTTCATGATTCCCCGTTTACTATTACGGACAAACATGATAATTTCATCCCGTTCTTTTGAAGCAGACATTTCAGCTTCAATCCGCTCAATTGCATCTGAAACATTCAGACCTGATTGGAACAGAATCCGGTAAATATCCTGTATTTCATTGATTTTTTCGTTTGTAAATTCACGACGACGTAAACCGATAGAGTTGACTCCCACATAAGACAAAGGCAAACGCCCGGCTTTAACATAAGGAGGAACATCTTTCCCTATCAGGGACCCACCCTGAATCATAACATGCTTTCCGATATGGCAAAACTGGTGAACAGCAGTCATCCCTCCGAAAATAGCATAATCATCAACAAAAACTTCTCCTGCCAACTGACAAGCATTACCAATAATACAATTATCCCCGACTTTACAATCATGTGCCACATGCACATAAGCCATAATCAGACAATTGCTTCCTACTTCGGTAATCCCTCTGGCAGCAGTTCCACGGTTGACAGTAGCACATTCACGAATAGTGGTATTATCTCCGATTTTAACAGTAGTCTTTTCGCCTCTGAATTTCAAATCCTGGGGTATTGCAGAAATTACTGCACCCGGAAAAATTTTACAATTTTTCCCAATATGCGCTCCCTCCAAAATAGTTACATTCGATCCTATCCGCGTTCCCTCTTCTATAATTACATTCTTATCGATCGTCACAAACGGTTCTATCACCACATTATCAGCAACCTGAGCATCCGGATGGACATAGGCTAACGGTTGTTTCATTCGTCTATTATTTAATGAATATTAAATGCATCTGAAAAAATTCAGTTCGCAAATATAATTATAAGTTTTTGGTTTTTGCAACCTGTGCCATAAATTCTCCTTCACATACCAGCTTTTTCCCGACATAAGCAAAACCTTTCATCTGCACCACCCCACGTTTTATCGGAGCAGTTGTGATTAGTTTAAACACCAGCGTATCGCCCGGCACCACTTTATTCCGGAATTTTACTCCGTCAATTTTCATAAAATAGGTAGAATAATTTTCCGGGTCAGGCACTCCGCTCAACACCAATATTCCTCCGCACTGAGACATTGCCTCTACAATCAACACACCGGGCATGACAGGTTCTTCCGGAAAATGTCCGACAAAATGCGGTTCGTTCATAGTAACATTTTTACAACCGACCACCATATTTTCTGTCACTTTAAAGACTTTATCCACCAAAAGAAACGGCGGACGGTGGGGTAGCAAAGAACGAATTTTATTGATATCCATTAAAGGTACAGCGTCCAAATCAATATCCCATGGATAAGCATCTTCTTTTTCTTCCGCTACAATTTCCTTATAAAGCATTTTAGCCACGGAAGCATTAGCCTTGTGTCCGGGACGCTCTGCAATGACATGCCCTTTGATAAAACGGCCACACAATGCCAAATCTCCGATTACATCCAATAATTTATGGCGTGCCGGCTCATTATCAAAACAAAGCTGAAGGTTATTCAATACACCTTCCTTTACTTCTATATTTTCATATCCGAAAAGTTTTGCCAGCCGCTCACTTTCCTCCTGACCTATTTTCCGGTCAACAATAACAATCGCATTATCCAGGTCACCGCCTTTAATCAGGTTATTAGCCAGCAAAGCCTCAACCTCACGCAAAAAAACAAAAGTCCGGCAAGGTGCTATTTCCTTGGCAAAATCAGTATTTTGGAAAGAATAAGAAGCATACTGCATCGCCAAATAAGGAGAGTCGTATGATACCAATGTACTGACATTATAATCCTCATCAGGCAAAATCGTAATACGGGTACGAGTTTCTTCGCTATAAAATTCCATTTTTTTCTTTACGACGAAAAAACGACGTTCAGCTTCCTGCTCTTCCAATCCTACCTTCTCTATCTGTTCCACATAATAACGTGAACTACCATCAAGTATAGGAAATTCCTCTCCATCAATTTCTATCAGGCAATTATCGATTCCGCAACCATACAATGCAGCCATTGCATGTTCCAGAGTAAAAATTTTAACTCCGTCTTTTTGCAGGCAACTAGCCCGATCAACAAATTCAACATATTTGGCCAATGCCGGAATCTCCGGACAACTGTCCAAATCTGTTCTGACAATCCGGTAACCGGTATTCTCTCCCGACGGTTTGAAAGTAGCACAAACTTCTTTTCCGGTATGTAAACCTTTTCCTTTTAACGAAAATTCTCCTTTTAAGGTATTCTGTTTTACTGACATTATTGTTTAGACTTTAATGTTTGTATTTCTTTTTCCAGTTCACGCAATTGCCCGTATAACTCAGGCAATTTTCTGAACACAACATACGCCTTACGGTACTTCGCAGCATCAAAAGCAGGAGCTCCCATAAATACAGAACCTGCAGCAACATCATTCGTAACTCCCGACTGGGCAGCCAACATCGTTCTGTCTTCCACGTTCAAGTGCCCGGCAATTCCCACCTGTCCTCCAAACATACAATGAGCACCAACTTTAGTTGTACCGGCAATTCCCACCTGAGCAGCCATCACTGTATTTTCACCCACAACTACATTATGGGCAATCTGTACCAAGTTATCCAGTTTCACCCCTTTCTTTATCCGGGTAGACCCCATTGTTGCCCGGTCAATACAGGTATTAGCCCCGATTTCCACATAATCTTCAATTACCACATTCCCAATCTGCGGGACCTTATTATAATCCTCACCGGCAGAAGCAAAACCAAACCCATCGGCTCCGATTACAGTACCGGCGTGTATCGTACAATTACATCCGACGATACAACCATAATAAATTTTTACACCAGCATAAATAGTGGTATTATCACCAATTACAACTCCTTCTCCTATATAGGCATGAGGATAAATTCTCACATTATTTCCAAGCCTGGCTCCCTTTCCGATATAAGCAAAAGCTCCGATGTACGGCGTTTCCCCAATCACAACACCCTCAGCAATAAACGAAGGCTGTTCTATCCCCTGAGGTTTGGGTCTCACCATCTCCTCATATATCCGCAACAACGAGGCAATAGCTTCATAAGCAGAAGACACCCTTATCAAAGTACAAGGAACGGACTGAGCCGGCACAAAATTCTGATTTACCAAAACAACCGACGCTTTCGTCGAATAAATATAATGTTCATATTTAGGATTAGCCAGAAAAGCCAGCGTATTAGGCCTTCCTTCTTCGATTTTGGAAACATTATTCACCAACACTTCACCATCTCCTTCAACCACACCCTTTAACAGTACAGCAATATCTTTAGCCTTGAATTCCATGGTCTCAAAATTTCGACAAACTTACAAATTTTATTTGTAACTCGTAAATATTTACAGATATGTTTCAAAATTAACAATTTCTAAACAAACCTTAACAACCTAAAAAGGCAAAATAAATTTGCATTTCTTCCGGAATTTCACTTCGAACCCCACAATAACTTTTCCTGCAAAATCTTTTGGATTTCAATTATTCTTACTATATTTGCATCGATTTAGTTGAATCAGCTAAAAGAGGGGACGGCAGGTCCCCTCTTCTTTTTGCCATCCAATACAAAAAATGAAAAACTCAAATGAAGACGGAATACATAAAAGCCATTGCAGAACCGATTCTCGAAAACAGGAACTTGTTTCTTGTTGACCTGAAAATCAGCAAAGACAATGTAATCGAAATTTTTGCAGATGCTTTACAAGGAATGAATATCCAAACTTGTATTGAAGTCAGCCGGGAAATCGAAACCCGTCTCAACCGGAATGAAGAAGATTTCGAACTAACCGTATCGAGTGCCGGAATCGGTTATCCCTTTAAAGTGGAAGGACAATACAAAAAAAACCTGAACAAAACTGTAGAAATAAAATTTCAGGACAACAGTAAACTGACAGGTATATTGAAATCTTTCAATCCTGAAACACTGACCGTGGAATATGAGGAGAAAAAAGTTGTGGAAGGTAAAAAGAAAAAAGAAATAGTAAAAACCGAAAAGATTCTGCAACGTGAGGAAATCAAAGAAATCAAAGATATCGTGACGTTTTAAAATAAATATTCATCATTAAATATAAAGCTAAAAAATCAAAATGGAAAACATTAATCTGATTGATTCATTCGCTGAATTTAAGGAATTCAAAAATATAGACCGCGCAACTTTAATGAGAGTGCTGGAAGATATTTTCAGAAACATGCTGGTAAAAAAATACGGAACGGATGAAAATTTTGACATCATCATAAACATCGATAAAGGTGACCTGGAAATCTGGCGCAACCGGACTGTTGTTGAAGATGCTCAACTGGAAAATGCCAATACAGAAATCCCGTTAAGTGAGGCAAAAAAAATCGACTCAGACTATGAAGTCGGTGAAGAAGTGACCGACGAAGTTAAATTCAAAGATTTCGGACGCCGTTCCGTACTTGCATTACGCCAAAATCTTTCAGCCCGTATTCTTGAACTGGAAAAAGACAATATTTACAACAAATACAAAGACAAGGTTGGCCAAATTATTCTGGGAGAAGTATATCAGGTTTGGAAAAAAGAAATGTTAGTATTGGATGATGAAGGAAACGAATTAATCCTTCCGAAACAAGAACAGATTCCAACTGACTTTTTTAAGAAAGGAGACTCTATCAAAGCAGTAGTTATTCGGGTTGAAATGCGCAATTCCAATCCTTATATCGTCCTCTCACGTACTTCACCAGTCTTTCTGGAAAGACTATTTGAAAATGAAGTACCTGAAATTTTTGACGGGCTAATCACCATCAAAAATGTAGTACGTGTACCCGGCGAAAGAGCCAAAGTTGCAGTAGAATCTTATGATGACCGCATTGACCCGGTAGGAGCTTGTGTAGGAATGAAAGGTTCCCGCATTCACGGTATTGTCCGGGAATTACGAAACGAAAACATTGATGTCATTAACTACACCAACAATCTGCAACTTTATATTACCCGAGCCCTGAATCCCGCAAAAATCAAGAACATTGAAATTGACGGAAAAAATAAAAAAGCCAATGTATACCTTGATCCGGAAGAAGTTTCACTGGCCATTGGTAAAGGAGGTTTAAATATAAAACTGGCCAGCCAGCTAACAGGTTACGAAATTGATGTATATCGTGAACTTGACAGCACTCAGGAAGAAGATGTGAACCTGGATGAATTCGCTGACGAAATTGAAGGATGGATTATTGACGAACTAAAACGGGTAGGTTGCGATACAGCCAAAAGTGTACTGGAATTGAGTGAAGAAGAATTGGAAAGTCGCACAGACCTCGAAATCGAAACCATCCGGGAAGTAATTAACATCCTGAAAGCTGAATTTGAATAATAAATCAGAAAATCGTGTAAATTAATATATGGCAGTAAGATTAAGTAAAATAGCCAGGGAATTCAATGTAGGTTTATCCACAATTGTGGAGTTCCTGCACAGTAAGGGGAAAAAGATTTCCTCAGACCCAAACGCCAAATTGACTGACGAAGAGTATGCATTGGTAGCTAAAGAATTCTCATCCGACAGCGAAGTCAAAAAAGAATCTTCTTTAGTTGACCTGAAAAATACCCGCAAGAAAAAAGAAACGGTTAGCATCGATGAATCCGGGAATGTCTCAACAGAAAATGAAGAAACATCCCCAGAAGATGAATTTATCTCGGTAAAAGACGAGGTAAAACTCGAAAGCAAAATCAAAATCGTTGACCGTATCGACTTGAACCCGGAACGTAAACACGTTCAACAGGAAGAAAAAACAAAGGAACAGGAAGAAAAAGACAATGTGGCTCCCGTTCAGGAAAAAAACGTTGTTACTGAAGTTGCTGAAATTCAGAAAGAAACTGACAATCAGGAAGAAAGTGAAAAAGAAACTGAAATGCCTGGCGACAACAACGAAAATACTCCTTTCAAAGTAGTTCAACCCACTTTGAAAGAAGTAAAAGTAGTGGGGTCCATTGATTTGGATGCGATCAACCAACGTACCCGTCCTCCCAAGAAAAGCAAACAAGAAAAAGAACGGGATCGCCGGGAACAAAAGAAAAACCTGAAACCGTCAGTAACTAAAAATACACAGGATACAATATCTGCTACAGAAGAAGATACTGATATCAGAAAAAAACGGAAAAGGATTCAGCGTCAGGATGAGAAAATTCAGTTGGAAGCAATTCCTTCACCGGCAAACAAAAATGAAAAGATTGAAGAGAATAAAAGAAAGCTGAAAAAGCTAAAGAAAAAGAAAAACGAAAGGATAGAAATTTCTGACGAAGATATAGACAAACAAATCAAAGACACGTTTGCCCGTTTAGGAAGTAAAGGTAAATCTCAGACTTCAAAACATCGCCGGGACAAACGTGATGCCGTACAACAAAAATTGCAGGCCGAACTGGAACAGGAAGAAAAAGAAAAAAGCATTCTGAAACTGACAGAGTTCGTGACGGTAGCTGAATTGGCAAGTATGATGAACATCAGCGTGACGGAAGTTATTTCGGCATGCATGTCTCTGGGGTTATTTGTTTCCATCAACCAACGTCTGGATGCAGAAACCATCAACATCGTTGCTGATGAATTCGGCTATTCAGTAGAATTTGTAAGTGTAGAAATCCAGGAAGCCATTGACGAGGAAGAAGAAGATTCAGAAGAAAATTTACAATCCCGTCCACCCATTGTAACTGTCATGGGGCATGTTGACCACGGTAAAACTTCTCTATTGGATAGTATCCGGAAGACCAATGTCATTGCCGGAGAAGCAGGAGGTATCACTCAGCACATCGGTGCATACAATGTGAAACTGGCAGATGGCCGGACCATCACTTTTCTGGACACTCCGGGACATGAGGCGTTTACAGCCATGCGTGCCCGCGGAGCTCAAGTAACTGATATTGCCATTATCATTATCGCAGCCGACGACAGCGTTATGCCTCAAACCGTAGAAGCGATTAATCATGCTAGTGCAGCCGGAGTACCTATTGTATTTGCCATCAACAAAATCGATAAACCGGGAGCAAATCCGGATAAAATCCGGGAAGAACTGGCCAACATGAACTTCCTTGTTGAAGAATGGGGTGGAAAATATCAATGTCAGGAAATAGCTGCCAAAAAAGGTTTACACATCGAAGACCTGCTGGAAAAAGTATTGCTTGAAGCCGAACTACTTGATTTAAAAGCCAATCCGCACAGAAAAGCAGTTGGTTCTATCATCGAATCTTCCCTGGACAAAGGCCGTGGTTACGTAGCAACAGTACTCGTACAAAACGGAACTCTGAAAGTCGGAGACATTATGTTGGCCGGGCAATATTTCGGCCATATAAAAGCCATGTTTAATGAACGGGGAGAAAAACTGGAAAAAGCAGGTCCTTCCGAGCCGGCCCTTATTCTCGGTTTAAACGGAGCCCCGCAAGCAGGTGACAAATTTAACATCATGTCCGACGACAAAGAAGCCCGTCTGTTAGCCAATAAACGGGAACAATTACAACGGGAACAAGGTCTCCGCACCCAGAAGCACATCACTTTGGATGAAATCGGCCGCCGTATTGCAATTGGTAACTTCCAGGAATTAAATGTGATTGTTAAAGGTGATGTTGACGGCTCCATCGAAGCTTTGGCAGACTCTTTAATTAAATTGTCTACCGACGAAATTCAGGTAAATATTATTCATAAAGCTGTAGGACAAATTACAGAAGGCGATGTATTGCTGGCAGCAGCTTCTAATGCAATCATCGTTGGTTTCCAGGTTCGTCCTTCAATGGGAGCACGTAAACTGGCAGAAAAAGAACAGATTGACATCCGCCTTTACTCTGTCATCTATCAGGCCATCGAAGAATTGAAATCTGCCATGGAAGGTATGCTTTCGCCGGAAATCAAAGAAGAAGTTATCGCCACTGTGGAAGTACTGGAAACTTTCAAAATTTCCAAAGTGGGCACAATTGCCGGATGTATTGTCCGGGAAGGTAAAATAACCCGTACTGCTAAAATACGGATTATTCGTGACGGTATTGTAATCCACACCGGAGCCTTAGGTTCTCTGAAACGCTTTAAAGACGATGTCAAAGAAGTTGCAAAAGGATTTGAATGCGGTCTGAACATTGAAAACTACAATGATATTCAGGTTAACGATATGATCGAAGCCTATCAGGAAGTTGAGGTTAAAAAGACACTGTAAAAAAACTGTGTCAAAATCTGGTTCAAGATTTTGACACAGTTTTTTTTATTAAGGAACTTTTAACACTAATCTGACATAGAGATTTATGTTTTATTTCTTTACTTTGTGAATAATATAAAAGTAACCACAAAACACAAAAAGAATGAAAAAACTATTTGCAATAATGATTTTGTTCGCAGCATTTGCAACAAATCTGTCAGCTCAGGTTTTAAAACCTGTAAAATGGGAAATTACTCAAAAAAAAGTTAGCGAAGGTGTTTACGACATTGTATGTAAAGCAACGATTGATGCTACCTGGCATCTATATGACACCAAATTGCCGGAAGGAGGCCCTTTGTCCACTACTTTCAATATAGACGAAGATGAAACTACCGGAATTGAGCTGATTGGCGAATTTAAAGCAACCACACAAGCCAAAACGGAACACAGCGAAGCTTTTGATATGGACCTGAAATATTTTGAAAATACAGCAACTTTCATCCAAAGGGTGAAATTGACAAAACCTACTGCAAAATTAGTAGGATATGTAGAATTCATGGCCTGCACAGGAGGACAATGCACCCCTCCGGCAGAAGCGGACTTTAATTTTAGTTTGCAAAAATAACCAGAAACACAGGAAATAATAAAAACTGTCTGAAAAATAAAATTTTCAGACAGTTTTTTGTTTATAATAAACATCAACAGTTTACAATTCCCTCTCTGTCATTTTTTTATTAAATTAGCACTTTGATAAATCCGTGCATTATTAAAGCTTAGAGTATATGAAATTTTTACCAGTTATCAGTTTACTGCTCAGCACTATCGGTTGTATAGCCCAACCCTGGAAAAATGATGAATTGGCAACACGCGACAGCATCACTCTCTTCTTTATAGGAGACATTATGCAACATGCTCCTCAAATCACTGGTGCCTGGAACCCTGCAAACCAAGAACATGATTATAAACACTGTTTTCAATATATCCAACCTTATTGGGAAAAAGCAGATTATGTCATTGCCAATCTGGAAACTACTCTGGATTATCAAAATTTCAGCGGTTATCCTCAATTTTGTGCTCCCTGGCAACTGGCCCGGGATTTAAAAGCATGCGGAGTAGATATATTGACAACCAACAACAATCATTCCTGCGACAAAGGCCATGAAGGAATAAAAAAAACAATCTATTATCTGGATTCTTTACAAATTCCTCATACAGGTACATTTCTGGATACCAACTCCTGGACAACTCAAACTCCGTTATACATCCGGCACGGAAACTTTAAAATTGCTTTGTTGAGTTATACCTACGGCACCAATGGTATCCCGGTAACACACGGACAAGTAGTCTCCATGATAGACAGTAGTACCATGATTCGGCAAATACACCAAGCCCGGAACGATACGGCAACCAACATCATCGTTATGACGCATTGGGGAATAGAATATGCCATCACTCAAGACTCCGGACAAGAAAAAATAGCCCGCCTACTCCATGAAAATGGTGCAGATATAGTGATTGGTTCACACCCGCATGTCGTCCAACCATTAGAATATACGTTCAGTGGCCCGGATACAACCGGAATAACTGTCTATTCTCTTGGCAATTTCATCTCCAATCAAAGCAAACGCTATACAAACGGAGGCATTGGAATACAACTTCAGCTAACCCGGAAAAAAAATAAAACTTATTACAATATGCAGTACCTGAGTAGCTATGTATACCGGCCCATCGAAAAAGGAATCCGTCGGTACTATGTTATCCCTGAACCGAATGCTCCAAATCTACTGGGACGTCAGGATTCAATATCATACACCGGCTTTTTTCAGGATACAGATTCCATCATCAACGGAAAATGCGCTAAACTGAAACCGCAATCGAGTCCGGTAAATATTTTAAGAATAAGATAACTACCTTTCTGATATTATTTGTACTTTCGTAAAGTTTAAACAAAAAAATACATTTACTTTATGAAAATCGCAGTAATTGCTCATGATGGCAAGAAAGCGGAAATGGTAGCATTTCTGAACAAACACATGGACTTCCTTAAATCTGTTGGAACAGAAATTGTAGCAACAGGAACTACTGGAAAACATGCTCAAGATGCAGGACTGGAGGTAGAGCGTTTATTGTCTGGTCCGTTAGGCGGAGATGCACAAATCGCCGCTTTGGTTGCTGAGCACAAAGTGTCTATGGTTATCTTTTTCCGTGATCCGTTAGGCAAACACCCGCATGAACCGGATGTACAAATGTTGATGCGTGTTTGCGATGTACACAATATACCAATCGCAACAAACCCTGCAACAGCAGAAATGGTTATCCGTGGATTTCTGGATATACACAAAGAATATTGCCAGAAATAATAGATTAAATTATTCTATTCCTTATGGGGAAAGGTCTGAATTTGCAGCCCTCTCCAAGTTCCGGATAACCGTTAATAAAAATTTAAAATCTTCGCAAACATTTGCATAAAGTCATTCCTATTGTATTTTTGTAAAATAAAATGCAAATGATGGGTAAAAAAATCACGGCAATATTCTTTCTGACACTGGCAAGCATGGTTATGCTTGCTTTCACAATCATGCCGCATCACCATCATCAGGAATATATCTGTTTTAACAACGTTCATTGTGAAAATGAATCTCCGGACGGACAACACAATCATGATTCCGCTCCGATTCATACCAATCATAGTTGTATAAGAAATCTTTTCCAAACTCAAATCAGCAGGACTCAATCTTTAGAACATTCCTGTTGCGAGGGCCATTGCCATCATTATATAATGGTATTATTTCTTGTACCGGACTTATCAGAACTCTCATTGTCTGAACCGGAAAAACAAGCCCTGCCCCACTCTGTCTACAGGGAAAGATTGCACAGTTCGGTCTATATCTCTGACCGTGCCGGAAGAGCTCCTCCCTATTTTATGATTTAAAAAAGAAAGGCTAAAAGTTTAAAGTTGTTCGGACAAAACTACAACTTACAGGCCAGGAAAATATCAAAATTCACAGACTCACTTAATAAAAATTACAATGAAACTATTTTTTATAGCATTGACTATTTTGTCTATGTGCTTATACGGATGTAAAAATACAGCAAAACACAAACATGCAACAACAGTTCATTCACACGAGGGCAGCTCACACGACCACAAAACCGAAGAACATACTCATTCGCACAAAGACCACAAACACGAGGAAGAAAACCATAAACATACAGATGCTTGTCACGACCACAATCATGAAAACCACAATCATGAAAACGAAGAAGATAATCACAACGATGAAATCATCTTCACCAAAGCTCAGGCAGCCAGAACAAATTTCAAGGTAGAAGAGGTACAACCGTCTTCCTTTCACCAAATCATAAAAACTACAGGCCAGATATTACCAGCTCCGGGCGATGAATCGGTTCTTGTAGCAACCCACAATGGAACCATTTCATACGCAAACAATAAATTAACAACCGGAAGTGCTGTAAAACAAGGCCAGCCGCTTTTTTACATTACATCTAAAAATTTGAGCGAAGGAGACTATTATTCCCGAATCCGTGCCAATTATGAAAAAACAAAAGCGGCATACGAACGGGCTCAAAACCTGATAAAAGACAAAATTATTTCCCAAAAAGAATACGAAACAATACAACTGGATTACCAAAATGCACAAATTGCTTACGAAGCCATCTCCGGAAAACAATCCTCCAAAGGAGTCGGAATTACCAGCCCATTGACCGGATATATCAAAAATATTCTTGTCAAAGACGGAGAGTATGTTACAGCAGGACAAACAATAGCTACTGTATCTCAAAATAAACGTTTGGTTTTGCGAGCCGATGTTTCCGAAAAGCATTATACAGCATTACCTACAATTCAAAGTGCCAATTTTAAAACTCCTTACGACAATCAGATATATGCCCTGTCAGAACTTTCCGGTAAATTGCTGTCAACAGGAAAATCAGCAGAAACCAATACTTTTTTCATTCCGGTTACTTTCGAATTCAATAATCAGGGAAACGTTATCCCCGGTTCTTTTGTCGAAATTTATCTGCTTTCTTCTCCATTAGAAAATGTAATCAGCATTCCGGTAAGTGCTTTAACTAACGAAATGGGACATTTCTACGTCTATAAACAACTGGACGAAGAAGGCTACCAGAAACAAGAAGTAAAAACCGGGGCTAACAATGGCAAATCAGTTCAAATCCTAAGCGGATTAACCGCAGGCGACCGTGTAGTCACCCTGGGAGCTTATCAGGTAAAAATGGCTTCTGCTTCAGCAGCAATCCCGGGACATTCCCACGAGCATTAATCCATTTGTCCCGAATCAACTGAATCAGAAATGCAAAACAAACAAATCATTAGATTATGCTGAATAAAATTATACAATATTCACTACACAATCGTTTGTTGGTAGTGATTGCAGCCATAGCCCTGCTCATTTGGGGAGGCATAACGGCCAAAAACATGGAGGTTGACGTCTTTCCGGACCTGAATGCCCCGACTGTAGTCGTAATGACCGAGGCACAGGGCATGGCACCGGAAGAAGTGGAACGCCTGGTAACTTTTCCTGTAGAAACAGCAGTAAACGGAGCCACCGATGTCCGAAGGGTACGCTCCTCTTCCACAACAGGTTTTTCCGTTGTATGGGTTGAGTTTGAATGGGGAACAAACATTTACACGGCCCGTCAAATTGTCTCCGAAAAACTGGCCACTTTAGGAGACGCCCTACCCAACAATGTTGGTCAACCCACTTTAGGACCGCAATCTTCCATCCTCGGTGAAATGATGATTATTGGTCTTACTGCCGATTCAACTTCTTTACAGGATTTGAGAACAATTGCAGACTGGACCATTCGTCCCCGTCTTTTGTCCACCGGAGGAGTTGCTCAGGTTGCCGTTATCGGAGGCGACATCAAAGAATATCAGATTTTACTGTGCCCGGCACGTATGAAACACTACGGCATTAGCCTGGATGAAGTGTTGTCTGCCGTAGAGAATATGAACCAAAATGCTACCGGAGGTATTCTTTACGAATATGGAAATGAATACATTGTACAGGGAGTAATGACAACCACCCATGCAGAAGAACTAGGGAAGGCCGTCATTAAAACAATCAACGACTTTCCCGTCACTCTGAACGACATTGCCACAGTACAAATCGGAGCAAAAGCACCTAAATTAGGACTGGCATCTGAAAAAGGCCGGCCGGCAGTTTTAGTCACTGTGACCAAACAACCCGGAACCAATACGCTGGAACTAACTGACAAACTGGATGGTTCGCTGCAGGAACTTCAGAAAACCCTGCCCGGAGATGTAAAAATATCAACTGATATTTTCCGCCAGTCGCGATTTATTGAAAGCTCCATCAGCAATATTCAGAAAGCACTGCTCGAAGGTGCCGTCTTTGTCATTGTTGTGTTATTTTTCTTCTTGATGAATTTCCGGACTACGCTTATCTCACTGGTTGCTTTACCTCTCTCCATGTTAATGGCAATCCTGGTAATGCACGCCCTGGGACTCACCATCAATACCATGAGTTTAGGAGGTCTGGCCATTGCCATTGGTTCTCTGGTTGACGACGCCATTGTAGATGTGGAAAATGTTTACAAACGATTAAGGGAAAACAGATTAAAACCGAAAGAATATCGCCGCCCAACCCTGGAAATTGTTTATGAAGGTTCTAAAGAAGTCCGGATGCCCATCCTGAACTCAACACTTATTATTGTCGCCTGTTTTTTACCGTTATTTTTTCTGTCGGGCATGGAAGGACGTATGCTGATTCCGTTAGGAATTGCTTTTGTTGTTGCTCTGTTTGCTTCGACAGTCATAGCCCTGACTCTAACTCCGGTATTGTGCAGCTATTTACTTACCACAGAAAAAGCACTGCAACAAAGCGAAAAGGAACCTTTCGTATCAAGAAGCCTGAAAAAAGCCTACCGAAAAGCCCTCCTGTGGGCATTGTCCTATAAAAAAATAGTCATCGGCAGTGCAACCGCACTGCTTATTGTCGCCCTGGTCATTATGTTCCAGCTCGGCCGGAGTTTTTTGCCGCCTTTTAACGAAGGCTCGCTCACCATCAATGTCAGTACAATGCCCGGTATTTCATTGGAAGAATCCGACAAAATGGGACTTCTCGCAGAACAGCTATTGATGGAATTTCCCGAAATTCAAACAGTAGCCCGTAAAACCGGACGTGCAGAACTGGACGAACATGCATTAGGCGTTAATACCTCGGAAATAGAAGCTCCTTTCGAACTCAAAGACCGCAACCGGGAAGAATTTCTGGCTGCAGTCCGCAGTAAACTAGGCAGCATCAAAGGGGCTAATATCGAAATTGGGCAGCCGATTTCTCACCGCATTGATGCCATGTTGTCCGGAACACAGGCAAACATTGCCATCAAACTATTCGGACCAGACCTGAATAAATTGTTTAACCTGGGAAATCAAATTAAAAATACCATACACAATATCGACGGTATTGCCGACCTGACCCTGGAACAACAGATAGAGCGTCCCCAGTTACAAATTCACCCTAAACGGGATATGTTGGCTAAATATGGCATCACTTTACCGGAATTTTCCGAATTTATCAACGTTGCCTTGTCGGGCAAAGTCGTTTCCCAAGTGAATGATGACGGCAAAATATTCGACTTAACCGTAAAAGTCAACGACAACAAACGGACCACAATGGAAGAAATCGGGGAACTTACCATAGATGCCAATGGCCGGAAAATACCTTTGCAATATGTTGCCGAAATATTGCCCTTATCCGGCCCGAACACCATCAGCCGGGAAAACGTACAGCGCAAAATTGTCATATCTGCCAATGTTGCCGGCCGCGATTTGAAAGGTGTGGTGAATGACATCCGTGAAACGGTTGGAAACCAAATCAGCCTGCCGGAGGGCTATCATGTTGAATATGGTGGACAATTCGAAAGTGAAGCAGCCGCCTCCAGAACGCTTTTCCTCACCTCTCTGATTTCCATTTTGCTGATTTTCCTGATTTTGTACCACGAATTCCGTAGCCTGCCCTTATCCGGCATCATCATGCTGAATTTACCACTGGCCATCATCGGAGGAATCATAGCCATCTGGTTTACATCAGGTGTCATAAGCATCCCTGCTATTATCGGCTTCATTTCCCTGTTTGGTATTGCCACCCGTAACGGCATTTTACTGGTGTCTCATTACAATCAGTTGCAAAATGAAGGCCTGAGCCTGACAGACAGTATTATCCAAGGTTCGTTAGACCGTCTGAATCCCATTCTGATGACTGCTCTCACATCGGCATTGGCTTTGATTCCTCTGGCCCTTGGTGGCGACCTGCCCGGAAACGAAATCCAGAGCCCCATGGCGCAAGTGATTTTGGGCGGATTGCTCAGTTCTACACTATTGAACGGGTTTGTCGTTCCCATTGTATATTATTTGTTAAACAGAAAACAAAAGAATGCGTTGTACCGGAATAACGCATAAAAAACAATATTATGAAACGAAAATTCTTAATAATAACCTTACTTCTTGCCTGCTACGGCCTGACTTTCGCACAATCAGGCATCACTGAGGTTTTGAAAAGCATCGAAACAAACAATAAAGCACTTCAAGCCGGTCAACGGTTAAACGAAAGCCAGAAGTTAGGAGCACGGATAGGCAATTATTTGCCAAACCCGACCGTTGAACTCAATCAATTGTGGGCAGACAGAAGTGTCGGAGGAAATGTAAATGAGTTGGCAGTGGTACAAGCATTTGACTTTCCGACAGTTTATACCAATAAAAATAAATTGGCAAAATTGAAAGCCAACACCTCAGACTGTCAATATGCCATTACCCGCCAACAAATCTTGTTAAATGCACAACAAGTTTGTCAAGAAATCATATTCCTGCACAAACAAAAACAACTATTAGACAGCCGGTTGAAAAATGCACAACAATTAGAAAAATTCTATAACCAGCGTTTAGCAACCGGAGATGCAAACCAATTGGAATACAATAAAATTCTTCTGGAAAAAATCAATGCCCAAAATGCCAGCCGGCAAAATGAGTCTGCTATCCGTTCCCGGCAAGAACAATTGCAAGCTTTAAATGGCGGAATGCCTATCACGTTTAACGACACGGAATATACTGATGTATCCGTATTGCCAGAATATTCCAGTCTGGAAGCCGATTACATGGCAGCCGACCCGACCTTGAAAAGTCTGCTCGGCGAATCGGAGGCTGCTCAAAGAGAAATCAAAGTGAATCGTGCTCTCTCACTACCAAAATTTGACATCGGCTACCGGCGGAACGGAGGCAGTGACAACAAAATGAACGGCTTTCGCATCGGTATGTCCATTCCATTGTGGGAAAATAAGAATACCGTAAAACAAGCCAAAGCGCAGGCAGAATATACGGCATTGAATGTTGAAAACAACACCCAAACTTTAAAAGCCACCCTTCACGAACTTTATTTACAAGCCAAATCACTTCAAATCTCCAAAGATGAATATGCAGCCACCCTCAATTCTCAACGGAATGAAGAACTTCTAAATAAAGCACTCGAAAACGGCCAAATCTCCATGATTGATTATTTCGTGGAAATAACCATACTCTACGACAGTATTCAAAACTTTCTGGACATAGAAAAAGAATACCACAACCTGGTTGCACAATTATTGCAATACCAGCTCTGACGGCAAATAAGTAACAATGAGTGATGAACGATGAATGATTATAACCTTTTCCCTGAAAAGTTATAATCATTCATCGTTCCTTTCTTTTAATCATTGATATAATCCCATCTATTTTTCCGCATCTTAAAAACATCAAATCAATCACTTGATTTATTATCCGAAAAACTCTCAGTTTAGCAACAAAGCTATTACCCCCCGCTAAATAAAAAATTGAATTCAATATTAAAATTTTATCATATATTTGCGCAATTTTTATAAAAGATGGTGCAATTTGACTTTGCAAAAATGAATTTAAAACAAATATTCATAACGTTTGCATTCAGTTTTATTTTCTGGATGTGTTCAAACAACGAGCCAACCGCAGAACTTCTGGAAGCATTCGGAACTCCTCCGGTAGTAAACAAAATCACTTCACAAGAATTTCTGGAGCAAGGAGAAGCCATATTCGAAGATGGCGAGGACATAGAAAAAACCGTATCGTCCGAACGGATTTTTTATGTACAAAAGCCTGTTTATGCTGAAATTAAAAACGGAAAACTCCGTATATTCAACGCAATGGCCTGTCATTTTAAAGAGGTAAACCTATGGCTTACCATGCCGGAAATGCGTGACACACTTTTATTAATGAAGTTTGAAGAAATTCCTGGTTTCTATGAACTGAATATGGATTCTCCGTTAAAAATGGGAGAAAAGATATATTCCTCCAAAAGTGGGCAACCTATCCGTACCAATAATTTTGCACTATTAGCCCCCAGCCAGTTTGAATTACATCTGGAGTGTAAAGATTCTGTATTCAACATGCTTAAAAGTATCAAAATGAAGACTAAGGTTCAAATGGGAAAATACGGACATGGCAATTGGGGATTGATGACCCCCAATGCCGCACGTTATTACGCCACTTCAGTAATCAATATGGCAGTTATGTTCAGTTCTGATATATTCCGCGACTCACTGATAAATTATCAGGGTAGTATCCATGGAAACGACGGAGCAACAGAAATTGACCGGGAAGCCTTACTAAAAGCTATTTTAAATAAAAACAAACTTCTGTTCGGAGTAGTAACAGGTCCGGGAATTGCCGGCCTGGGAGGTGGTGAATCCCTCGGAGTACGTGAAGAGGAAATGCCGGGATTTTTCTATCAAAACCGGGTAAACATTAGTTGCAACTGGATACTTCATGTTTGGATACATGAGTTCGGACATGCTTTAGGCTACGGACACTCAAGCAGTTTATGTTATGGGTCGGTTCCGGACAAAATCGTTCCGAATGTATATCGTTACATGATGAAAAACAAAATGTTACCCTACATTATTAATCCATTTAAACATTACAACGATTACAATCCGGATAATCATAATACAGACAAGTCAAATACAGAATTATGATAAAATATTATTCATATGTCCTGACCTTTATCCAGCTTTTTATGCTGACTGGATGTAATAAAGACAATAACCGGGAATTTCCTTTTACAACCACCTCCATTCTTACATTTGCCTACGAACGGCTATGGGAAGGAGAGGACATCAATGGTCTGGACCCTTCAACCTATAATCCCGTAAGTGTATGTCAGTCGGGCGATACCTTATTTATCGCCAATCGGGCAAATGAAGCAGATGGAATAATAATACTGAAAATTTCAACGGGAGAATTACTGAAATTCCTTACTGAATGGAATTATAACGGACAACCCGAAAAATTCGACAATCAAATAATAGACGTAGCAGTAAATGCTGATTACATCTTTGTTGTCAATCGCTCATCGCGTATAGATATGTTCAACCGGAAAGACTATTCTTATGTAACAACAATCGGTCGTACCGGCTGGCAACATAGTTCATTACTGCAATGCGAATCAATGGAAATTTTTGGCGACAAATTATTTATCCGGGATAAACGACGGGTAAAAGTAGTGAATTTATCCGACTGTACTCCTGAAAACCGTTTTAAGGTTCCTATTTTTGCCGAAAGCAGAGACAGCACTAATGAAAATGTGGGCTTTAAATTAGAAACGGTTGCCAGTCATAATCAACTTATTTACGTCACTGATTACCAGACTTCAAAAATACTGGTCATCAATCCTGCCAGCGTAACCGAAAAAGGTGCCCCGATTTCATTTATCCGTTCCTACCGGATGAATAACAAACCCTTAAGCATGGATTTTTACAAAAACAAAATGTATGTGGTCTGTGAAAACAATACCATAGTTTGCATAAATCCCGAAACAGGAGAAATTATATCCACCTATACAGCTTTTGCCGGAGGCAAATCCTGGGGAAATCCGGGACGCATTTGCTTTTCAGGCGAGACATTCTATCTCACAGGACGTAATACACCAAGTGATCTCCACCAAGGAAGAATAATGAATGCCGAAATTTCTGAACTTGACTAAAAATATTTATTTATGCAACTAAAAAATACAGTCCTCACATTCCTGACCATAGCACTATCAGCCTGTTCAAATGACGATAACGGACGAACGGATGAAATCCCTGCACCTGAGCTTCCTGTTTACACAGTCTTTACAGATGAAGGCGAAATGAACATTACAGGCAGCGATCCGACAATGTTTAGTGCTAATTCCTTACGAATCAAAGGGGATACACTCTTTGTTGCCAACAATCACGCTAATGACCGGTCCATATATGTTATGAACCTTTCAACAGGTCAGCAAATCGGCAAAATCAGCGAATGGACACGCGGTGAAATTTTAGAAAATTTTGATGCCCAAATCGGAGACATCGCTGTCACAGAACGATATATTTATGTCGGAATGTACAACTCACGCATCAATGTATTCGACCGCCAAACCTTAAAATACATCAACGTCATCGGACGCACCAACGGACAATGGGGAAATGATATCTACAGTATGACTCATTGCTATGGGATGCGTGAAAGTGGCAACCGGCTAATGGTACGTGATAAAAACACCATCCGGGGATACTGGATTTATGAAACCGTAACAGAACCGGCCTCCGCTGTTCCCTGGCTCGGAAAAGTACAGGTAAACATAGGCTACGATTATAATCCTCAGATTCATAGTATGGCAGAATATAAAGGACAGATGTTCCTTACCGATGTGTACAACAAAAGCCTGCAAGTATTTACCCCCGCTAAAATGGAAATCGTATTCGGAGAAACCACAGATATAAAAGCCGATACAGTATTCTCCCTGTCAGAACAACCCATTGGTCTTGTGGCTTATGGAGACGACCTGTTAATGAGTACGCAAAAGAGCAATAAAATACTCCGCTACAACCCCACAACCGGAACATTAATCGATACGTTAGCCATATTTGACGAGCGTCAAATCGGACGGATGGAAATAGCCGGAGAATATTTATATTACATAGACCTCAAAACAAATAAACTGATGAGAGCGCATGGACAACTGCCCCGGAATTAAAAAAAAGCACTATAAATACAACACTTAATTCCATATGCTTCAATTTTTCACGCAGCAGTTTACAAATCTGCAATATGTGGATTGACATTATCATCCTCATGAAATAAACACTCCCGGCGGCAATACACCGGGAGTTGATTTATAGCTTCAGGCAATAACCTGACAAGTTTCTTTTTCCAGCAAAAATTGAATTATAACACAATTACCAAAATCGCTCCAAGTCTTTCAACTGACGGACAACCGGAGCCTTTTCACGCAATCGCCATTCACTGTTATGCCCGCCGGTAAATAGCACACAGCCAAATCCCAAAGCTTTTGCCACTTCCGCGTCATGGACAGTATCTCCTACCATCAATGTTTCAGCCGGACATATATCTAAAACTTCCAACATCCGCTGACCTCTTTCTATTTTTCCGGTCGCATAAATATTATCCGAACCGCAAGCCTTATCAAACCGGGCATCTATATCAAAACTCTGCAACATTTGCTGCAACAGGTCTTCCCGTAAAGCCGAAAGAATATATTGTTTAATACCTATCTGCCGTATATTGTCCAATACTTCGGGCACATCAGAATTCAATTCCAAAGAAGTTGCATATTTATTATACGTAGACACAAAATCAAGAGATAATTCGTGCAACGGTTCCTTTTCCATGTCAAATCCTATCTTTTGATAAAATTCCACTACGGGAAATCCAAACCGGTCCTTGTACTCCTCCACCGACAACAGACGCAACGCCCTTCTGCCCAACATCTCATTCAAAGTATCAACCCCTACCGCCACATCATCTAATAAAGTCCCGTTCCAATCCCATACAATATTCTTATATCTCGCCATAATCATTCACTAATCAATACCGTATACACAAACACCAGGCCATTTCAACCGATTTATTTATAAAAAGCATCCACACCAGGCCAATCCAATTTTTTGCGGGCCAATTCCTCCGGATAAATCATATAAACGACATCGGCCTCTGTTGCCAAATCATTATTCTCATTAAATAGTTCTACATGAGCCGTAACCAGACACCTGGACACATCCGTCACCTTTGCCCGCAACCAAATTTCCCCTTTATCTGTACGAACGGTCTTCCGATACCTGACATTGAGTTCCACTGTAACACCCGCCGTCTTTTCACGCGAAAAAATAGCCCAACTCGCAATCTCATCTATCAAGGTCGCCTGAATCCCTCCATGCAATACCCCAAAAAATCCCTGATAATTTTCAGAGGGTTGCCAATGACAGGTTACATATTCTCCCTCATCTGTAAACTCACATTTCAATCCATAGGGATTGGAAGGAGAACAACCGAAACAATTGTATCCCTCCAAATCCGCATAAGCATTATACATTTTGCGTTTTTCCATACCATCTGCCATTATCGGCTGGTAAAAATAACGTATTTTTCTCAGGAATCTTTCTTCCGATTCAATTTTTCAAACTCTGCAAGAATCACTTCCAAAGGAATATCCAACAACTTCATCCGATGGAAAAACTCCGGCAGCACTTGTCCGATAAACTCCGTTCGTTTTCTTTCAGCAACCCGGAGAGAAGCATCCTCACTGACAAAAAAACCGACTCCACGTTTATTATAAATGATATTCTGATTTTGCAAACATTCATAGGCACGCATCACTGTATTGGGATTCACCTCCAATAAAACTCCTAATTCCCGGACGGAAGGTATCCGCTCATCACTTCCCCACTTTTTCTTAACAATATTGTCACACATCCAATCAACAATTTGCAGATAAATCGCTTGTGTATCTTTAAATTCCATCTTGGTTTCTATTTTGTTCCGCCACCTGCCGCTCTATTTTAACATGAGGGGCATTTATTATTTCTACCCTGATATGATCAGCAATATGCAATTTCAAATTGTATATGTTCGGATATTCTGATTTTTTGACCTCCCCCGGTTTTTCTGAGAACACAAGAGTATCCCCCGATATTTTTAAACAATCCGCATATCTGACGTCAAAACTTCCTGAAAATTCCAAACCATTCTCCAAACAATTCTTTCCGGCCCCATACACCGTAACCACGGCATCCGTATTCCGGAACACGACTGTTTTTATCGGAGTACGGTAAATTTCCTCAAAATAACGCATTCCCTCTTTCCTCTCCCGAATATTCCTGCTTTCGTATCTCCATACGACAATAAAAAATACTGCAACCAGACAAACATATAAAGCCAGTAAACAAAAATCATATTTTTTCATAATCGTCTTTTTTCCGGTTAAACCTGCTTATTTTTAAACTTTTTCCAAATAATTCCCATATAAGTCAAGGGCACGACATACAAGAACAGCAACCACGACAACGAGGGAGGAGTGAAAATCGATGTGTTATAAAAATACAATTCATAAAGCATCATATCCTCTCTCGACACACGCCACCAGGAAGCTGTCCCGACCCGGTAAATCAACCACCCTAAAAACAGGAAAAACAGTCCGTGCAGGAATATGGTCAGCAAAACAGAACGCTTCCGAAAAGTAAGTGCCCCCCACATAAACATAAATACGAAATAAGTCCAATGTATAATCAGAAAATTCCACACCAAAAAAGAGGTTCCATAAATTTTCTGTGTTTTTTTTATACCTATGCTTCCGTGCTCCTGAGCCGCCTGGACATAAGCCGACACTTCGGAAATTTTATCTACAAAATAAAAGACATTTATCACTTTAGGATGTACGATTTCTGTTCCCGGTTTCAGGACAGGATACGTAAAACCGAGCCACGAATCCGAATAAGCAATCCGGTCAGACTTATCATATGCCATATATTTAAAAGAACATGCGGCATTGGTTATTCCGTAAAATATTGCCAGATAAACCAATAAAATGACAACCGTAGAATTCAAGGTAACCAACAACAACTTTTCAAACGAAGAAGCAGGCAGTAGTAACGCACCAAATGATTTTTTCACGGACATAAAATCCACAAACGAATAACTTGCCACCACCATTGAAAAAACTCCCAACAATCCCCAAAATATCAATGTGAATTTTCCGGAAAAAAGTTCTAAATAATCCGCTTCGGTATACATATCATCAAGCTCTGTGTATTCGGGTTCGAACGGATTAAACCCACACACAAACACCAAAGTGACAATTATCATCACCCCTAGAAAAATCAATATGGTCTTCATATTCTCCCGGTAGTACTTCCGGGCCAAAGCCCAAAACCTGCATATATCAAAAATTTCTTTCATATTCCATAAATAAAATCAGTAACTCACCTTGCCCTGTCACAATCAAAAATAGCCCGCACCTTCTCAGGATGTTGCAAAACAGCATTGAAAAAAAGCTCTATATCCAATTTACTATCCTCATGCCCCTCATTAACAACCACTCCCCAACGACCTTTAACGGACTCTTCTGCAAACAAAGCCGATTCATCCTCCCGTAAATTTTTAAAAACTAACTTCTCGGTAATCCGGTCCGTCATCGTATTTACTAATATCTTGCTTTCCTCCACCACCACCAAAGCATCAATAAGATTGTCCAAATCACGGACCTGATGGGTGGAAATGACAATGCATTTGTTTTCAGTCGCAGCAGAAGCAATCACGCGACGGAAACGGCTTTTTGAAGGAATATCCAAACCATTGGTCGGCTCATCCATAACCAACAAGCGTGTATTACAAGCCAATCCCAAACATATCAAGGCTTTTTTGCGCTGACCATAGGACATCCGGGTCATTTTTTCACTGAACGATACTTCAAATTCCTCCATATATCCCTTCAGCATTTGCTGGTCAAAGTCCGGATAAAAAGGTTGCAATAACTTCGCATACTCCGACATTCTCAAATCAGGTAAATAAATTTCCTCAGGTATAAAAAACAAATTGGATAAAAACGCAGGCTTACGCGCCGAAGGAAGGTAACCCATCACATCTATTTTTCCACACTTGGGAAACAACAAACCGCACATCAATTTTAGCAAGGTACTCTTTCCCGCACCGTTTTTGCCCAACAAACCATATACATGCCCCTCAGTCAAAGTCAGGTTCAAATCGGAAAACACTTTCTTTTTCCGGTAACTGAAATCAAGTTGATTCATTTGTATCATCACTACTTTTTTAATTATTAAATTAGTGCATTAGAATACTAATACACTACAAATATACTATCATTTTCAGAAAAAACAAAAAATATTAAAAAAAATATCCTGAAAATAAAAACCTCACCCGGACCCATTGTCCATAGTGAGGTTCTATCTTGTTAATAACCCGGTTATTATTCTACATTCCGGGCAATTTCTTCTGCACATGCTTTCATTTCCTCAGCCGGCAATTGCTTCTTGGGATTACAGAAATTTAAATCATCCCCGCCATTCAAAGGAACCAAATGCACATGCGCATGAGGTACATCCAGGCCCAGTACGGCAACTCCAACCCTTTGGCAAGAAATTGTCTTTCCAATAGCTTTGGCTACTTTTTTAGCAAAAACCATCAAACCCGCCAACTCCTCATCCGAAAGTTCAAATATATAGTCCGTTTCTTTTTTGGGAATAACCAAAGTATGCCCTTTCTGCAAAGGATTTATATCCAGAAAAGCATAGTAATCTTCATCTTCCGCAACCTTATAGGATGGAATCTCGCCTTTGACTATTTTAGAAAAAATTGAAGCCATAATCCGGTTTATTTATGAAAATCCGTACTATAAAAATCTTTACAGACTTATGTCCATAATTTCAAATTCCATTTCTCCGGCAGGCACTTTCACCATCACCTTATCTCCCAACTTCTTCCCCACCAGAGCCTGAGCTATGGGTGTATTAATTGCCAGTTTTCCTTCTTTAAAATTAGCTTCCGTCTCAGACACCAACGTATAAGCCATCGTAGCACCGGTTTTGGTATTCTTAATTGTCACCTTATTCAACATCTGCACCTTGGAAGTATCAATCTGCGACTCGTCAATCACCCGGCAACTGGCAATAGTATCCTTCAGCTGAGCAATTTTTGCTTCCAGTAATCCTTGTGCATCTTTAGCAGCATCATATTCCGCATTTTCAGAAATATCACCTTTCTCAATAGCTTCTCCGATCGCTTTAGAAATTTTAGGACGTTCAACATTCTGCAATCTATCCAGTTCTTCCTGTAGTTTCTTCAAACCCTCTTTCGTTACATAAGATGTTTTGTTGCTCATAACCGTTATAATTAAGCATTTTATTATATACAAAAAAATAAATGACACTTATCCTCCAATAAGTGCCTTTATTAAAAAGAATTCCAAATATTATACTCGGAATCCTCACCTCCGAATGCAAAGGTAAGACCTTTTTCCGGAATAAAAAAGTTTTTCACTAAAATTATACAAACGTTTTCAAAAAGACACAGCCCCGGACGGATTTTCAATCCAATCTTTATTTTTCTGTTCTCTATCCCTAAAAAATCTGATTCACGACCCGACAGAATAAAGCATAATAATTTTTGCATATTAAAATAAATCTTACTACATTTGCCACCCGATTACAATGTATACAGTCTCTTACACGAAAGTCTCCGTAGTAATACTGTGTTCAAAAATAAATCTTAAAAACTAAAAAAATGGATTTAATTAAAATTGCAGAACAGGCATTTGCTGCCGAAACTCCTGTAGAGCATCCTTCATTCAACACAGGTGACACGGTGAGTGTACATTACAAAATTATTGAAGGAAACAAAGAACGTATTCAGGTGTTCCGGGGTGTTGTTATCCAAATTAAAGGAACCGGAAGCACCAAAACATTCACTGTCCGGAAAATGTCCGGAAATATCGGCGTAGAAAGAATTTTCCCGGTACAATCTCCGTTCATCAAAGAAATTGAAATCAACAAAGTTGGTAAAGTAAGACGTTCCAGAATTTATTATTTCCGGAGTCTTACTGGTAAAAAAGCAAAAATCAAAGAAAAAAGATCCTGATTTTTCTTTCAAAATAATAAAAGCTCTGCATTGCAGGGCTTTTTTTATTTTTATAACTTTGTGAATACATAACAATAAAACAAACATTTATGGAGAATCAGGAAATTATCCGTACTGCCAAGACAAAAGCTGAAGCATGGCTCAATGAAGCTTATGACAAAGATACACGTGTTGAGGTAAAACGCATGCTGGAAGCTAACGACCCGACCGAATTAATTGATTCTTTCTACAATGATCTGGAATTCGGAACAGGTGGTTTGCGGGGCATTATGGGAGCTGGCAGCAACCGCATGAATATTTATACAGTCGGAGCTGCAACACAAGGATTTGCAAACTATATAAATCAAACATTTCCCGGAGAAGAAAACGCCGTCTGTATCGGTCACGACTGCCGTCATCACTCCCGGGAATATGCAGAAACAACAGCAGCCATTTTCTCTGCCAACGGGATTACAGCATACCTTTTTGAATCCTTGCGTCCCACTCCCGAAATGTCATTTGCCATCCGGGAACTAGGTTGTAAAGGCGGTGTTATCATTACCGCATCACACAATCCCAAAGAATATAACGGATATAAAGCATACTGGAATGATGGTTCCCAATTGGTTCCCCCCCATGACAAAAATGTAATTACTGAAGTAAAAAAAGTTAAGGTAACTGATATTAAATTCAAAGCGGTTCCGGAAAAAATCAAAATATTAGGAGAAGATTTCGACAAAAAATTTCTGAATACAATCAAAAGTATCAGTCTCTCGCCAGATGCTATCAAACATCAGCACGATTTAAAAATCGTATTTACCCCTTTACACGGAACAACTTACAAACTCGTTCCGGATTCTCTGAAAAACTGGGGATTTACCAACATCACCACGATACCGGAACAAATGGTCACCGACGGAGATTTTCCTACCGTAGCCTCTGCCAACCCTGAGGAACCGGCAGCATTCAAAATGGCATTAGACAAAGCACGTGAAATAGATGCAGATCTGGCTATGGCCTGTGACCCCGACGGAGACCGCCTTGGTGTTGCCGTCAAAGACGACAAAGGCGAATGGGTTTTGCTAAACGGCAACCAGACCAATATCATTTTTACCTGGTATATCATTTCCCGCCGCCGGCAACTCGGTTTAATAAAGGGAAATGAATATACTGTAAAAACCATTGTTACCAGTGAACTAATTAAAGAAATTGCAGAAAAGAACGGCATTCCCTGTTACGACGTTTATACCGGATTCAAATGGATTGCAGACATGATTCGGAAAAAAGGAGCCGAAGGATATATCGGAGCCGGAGAAGAATCTTTCGGTTTCATGCCAGGTTCATACACCCGGGATAAAGATGCAGTTTCTTCCGTATCTTTAATGGCAGAGATAGCTGCCTGGGCAAAAGAGCAAGGCAAAACTCTATTCGGAATCCTCAAAGACATCTATGCCGAATACGGATTTTCTCAGGAAAAAATGGTTTATATCGTCCGCAAAGGACTGACTGGTGCGCAAGAAATCAAAGATATGATGAACAATCTTCGCAATAACCCACCAGCTTCTATTAACGGTCAGGCGATTGTTATCAAAAAAGACTACTCGGTACTAAAAGAAACGGATTTGAAAACCGGCAAAACGAAAGAAATGGATTTCCCTACTACCAGCGATGTGCTGCAATTCTTTCTGACAGACGGCTGTAAAATTTCAGTTCGCCCATCCGGAACGGAACCTAAAATCAAATTCTATTTTGAAGCCCGGGCTACAATGAAAAATCCTGCGGATTTTCAACAGGCTCAAACCGAAGCAATAACAAAAATCAATGCAATGATGACAGCTCTGCAAATCAATTAATATTCAAAAAAAAGACAAAATAAATTTTGTCAGATGAGTGCTTTGCCAAGCCGAGAAGTGAAGTTTATTCAGACTCCTGACGGACAAAAGCCAGTTTGGAATAATTCTTCACTTCACCAATTTGCAAAGCACTCATCTGCTCTTAAAAGAAAGGTCCATCCGTCAAAATCCCGATGCAGATTTTACCTTACAAACGACTAATTTTTGAAAAACTCTTCCTTGAAATTAATGAAATAAACCCTCTCCCGTGCCCGGGTCACAGCAGTATATAACCAACGCCAATATTCATCATTCTGCATCTCTTCAGACAAATACCCTTGGTCAATAAATACAGCATCCCATTGGCCGCCCTGAGCCTTATGACAAGTTACGGCATAAGCAAACTTTATCTGCAAGGCATTATAATACTCATTATCCCTAACCTTTTCAAACCGTTTCCGTTTCGAACGGATGTCAGCGTAATCAGCTTCTACAGCCCGGTAAAATTCCCGGCTCTGTTCATAGGTTAATGCCGGATAATCAGACATCAGGGTATCCAGCATCACCCAAGCAGTCACCTCTTCTTCATAACCATCAATTTGCAGTGTTGCTTTCAAAAAATGGCAACCGTACAAATCCATTCGTTTCCCGGCTCTGCTTACCGTTGCCATATCTCCATTAGCAATAAAATCAACCTTATCATAATCTGCTCCCCAGAAATAATTATTTTTGACTATCATGATCCGGTCCCCACTGCAAAAATCTTCTTCCCGATACAAAATGGTCCGGCGGATTCCCTCATTAAACCGGTTGGCTCTTTTATTGGAACGACAGACAATAATCGTTTCTTCCTCCCCATATTTCCCGTAACATGTATCAATCTCCTCCAGCAATTCCCCTCCGGAAATCCGGAAAACATCCGGAAAACCTTTCACTTTCAACTGCAAATGATTCGTATCCCCTCCTATCAATTCCCGGATACGGGTTGCATTAAATAAAATACCCGATTGTTCAGTCTGGCGCATAATATCCGTCAGATGCACTTCAGTTACTTTGAAACAATAAGCCGCCTCAAGTTCATGCTTATCCAACGCCGGACTAATATCCAATCCTACCGGAGGCAACTGAGCAACATCACCAATCAAAACCAATCGGTTATTCCTCTCATTATAAATATATTGAATTAAATCATCCAATAAACATCCACTCCCGAAATTCCCTTCATTTTCCGCATTGGAAATCATAGAAGCTTCATCTACAAAAAATAATGTATCAGTGCCCGCATTAAAGCCCAGATTAAAGAAACCTTCCCCATCCGTGGCAGATTTTTGACGATAAATTTTCTTATGAATAGTGAAAGCCGGATGTCCGGCATAAGAAGCAAACACCTTGGCCGCCCGTCCCGTAGGGGCCAGCAACACTACCTTATATTCCAACGTTAATAAAGTATTCACAATTGCCGCCACCAAAGACGTTTTACCCGTTCCTGCATACCCGCGCAAAAGAAAAAGTTCTTCCGTTCTTCCCCCGAAAAGGAAACGGCTAAAAAGTTCCACTGCCCTCTTCTGGGTAGGAGAAAATTCAAAACCAAACTTTTTTAATACAATATCCTCAAAATGTTTTTGAATCATCATGAAATTTAAGTGCCGAATATATCTTTAATCTAAATTTTTTCCTAAATTTGCGAGCAGTATAAAGGTTTTGTGCCATACTGATAACCTTTGATTCACAAGGTAAAGATACGAAATAAACAGTATTTCCACAGACCGCACACCAATTCAGTATTAAATTATACAAAAATAACGTTAAATATGAAAAAGCTTATCATCCAGATTCTTCTTGCGGGAATTATCATATTCCTCGGTTATAAATGCTATCAAAGCATCATGATTCCCCAAAGATTCACTGAAATCAAGAAGCAAAGATATGAGCGGATTGCTCAACGTTTAAAAGACATTCGTACAGCTCAGGAAGCATTCAAAGGAGTTTACGGAAGATATACAGGTAATTTCGATACCCTTATCAATTTTATCAAATACGATTCCATTAAGATGGTCCGCTCAATCGGTGCATTATCAGACGATCAGCTGGCAAACGGAATGACAGAAGCCCAGGCAATCAAAGAAGGGATAATCATTCGTGACACCATTAAAGTCGGTGCTTGGGACAATGTATTTACCAAAGATTTTCCGGTCGATGAACTGCGGTATGTTCCCTTTACCAAAAAGAAATATCAATTCAGAATGGGAGCAGGAACCGTAATCACAGAAACAGGTCTGGAAGTTCCGGTGTTCGAAGCCCGCGTTTCCAACACGGAAATTTTTGAGGATTTGAAAGAACAATATGAAGAACAAATTCTTGAAGAAAACGGGGAAAGGAAACGTCTGAAAAAATATCCGGGCTTAAAAGTCGGAGACCTGAATGAAGCAAATAATAACGTAGGTAACTGGGAATAATACAGATACATGCAAAACGTATATTATATTGACAATAATTTTATAAAAGAAAATTCTTCACAATACATTTTGTCCATCCGTTATGCTACGGATGGACTTTCGTTTTGCGTCCATGACTCCAATAACAGGTTGTTGATTTTCTTTTTCCAGCCTTTTAATCTGGAAGGTCAGGATGCCGTTATTGCCAAAGTAAAAAAAATCATGGTGGAAGACAATGTCCTCAACCTGAAATACAAAAAAGTATTTTTACTTCCGTGCAATAAAGAGAAAATGCTTCTTCCGGCACATGCTTTCGATAAAAATGCCCTGCCCGATTTGTATCGTCTGTGCCTGCAACCTCATAAAAACGATACTTTACTCTATAGAAAAATTAAAATCATGGAAAGTTATCTGGTAGAAGCATTGCCCCGCAGTTTCGTAAACTTTCTGAGCAGCCGCTACCAATCACTTTGTATTGTCAATAGTGCATATCCGTTTATTATTCAATCGTTATCCAATATCTTATTCAACACCAACCACTTGTTTATTGATATTTATGACCAATATTTTGACTTATTACTCACACGCAGCAACGAAGTGTTGTTGTTCAACTCTTTTCATTACGGCTCTATAAACGACATTGTTTACTACACATTCAACTGCCTGCAACAATGTAATATCACCAGAGATAATCTGCAAACTACGCTTTCCGGTAATCTCGTAAATGACCCTATGCTAACAGACACATTAGGAAAATACCTTCCCAACCTTTCCATATTGAACTACGCTTTACTGTCACAGTTAGTCAAAAACAATGAGTTAAACAATTCCAGCTTCATACACCTGTTAAACATCCACAAATGCGAATAATCAGCGGTTCACACAGAGGACGGCAAATCTTTCCGGACAAAAACTTCAGTGCACGTCCGACAACTGATTTTGCTAAAGAAAATCTCTTTAATATCCTGACCAATTACATAGACTTTGAAGAAATTCGCGTATTGGATCTTTTTTCAGGAACTGGCAGTATCAGTTATGAATTTGCTTCCCGGGGAGCTCAGGAAATCATTTCTGTTGAAGCCAACTATAAACACTACGCCTTTATCTTAAAAACAGCCAAAGAACTAGGCTTTAAAAACATGAAGATTTATAAAACAGATGTTTTTATTGCCTGCAAAAAACTGAAAGGACAGAAATTCGATATTATTTTTGCAGACCCTCCCTATAACCTGGACAAAATTCAGGAAATTCCAGCCACTATTTTCGACAATGACTTACTGGGAGAAAATGGTATCGCTATTATCGAACATCCCGAACGTATTCAATTTTCTACCCATCCCCGTTTTTCGGAGCACCGCCAATACGGAAGTGTTAATTTTTCTTTGCTCCGATAAACAAAACAGGGCTGCCAATATAATTATCATCTTTACGATAACCACCCCTCGGCAGGCACTACGACTACCTTGTCGCTAAACTGCAAACAACAAGTAGAAATAAAACAAAAGTCAAGCTATAAATCGGAAACAACCGGATTATAGCTCGACTTTTTAATTTACAGGATTCAATATTCATAGAACCAAATAATCTTCGTCATTTAATTCTATTTCCTTGATATTTTCCCCAATAACGATATTAAAGCATTTAAAAAGGATGAATATCTGCCCTATAGTCATTTCGTTTCTTTGTTTAGCTATAACGAATTTATTTATCATTTTATCTAAACATATGAAATCCAAACTCACCTCTTTGCCGTTACTTATATATAATGTACATCCTTTACATTGATAACGTTCCTCATCAAATTATTCGAAATTTGTTACAAGATAAGTTTGTATATTATTCATATAAAAATCGGCCATGTCCGCTTCTGCCAAACTTATGGTTCGAATTGAAAATTAAAACCTACAGTGATGTGGAAATTACGATTCCTATCCTTCACTTCATCGGTATCCCAAACCTCATTGCTCAAAATATTCGCCAATCCCAAGTCATACCCCAATCCGAGATAAAATTTTTCGATACCGACACCTGCTCCAAAACTTAACCCGCCATCGAAACGGCTCAATCCGCCTTCATCGCTGAACGCGTCAACTTTGATAGTATCATCCTTTTATACGTAACTGTCAGATTAAGTCTTGACTAATTCAGATAATGGCATCAAGGTTGTATACTTCCAACGGACGCTTTACCTCTCTGTTACCTTCCATTTGAACTATTTCCATTTTGGAAACAGTTGCCTCCTTCTTCAATTCACCCTCCGCGAATATATTCGCAAGATGCTTGTTTATGGCAGGAGTGCCGACATCAAACAAGGATGCCATAGCTTTTTGTGTAGCCCAAATAGTCTCATTCTTATATAAAACCTGTATGCCATTCTCTTTTCCTTCGGCTACAAAGGTTAGAAATTCGGCAGTACTATTTCGTATTTCTCTTTTCTTTTCCATCTGCTCTATATTGTTAGTGGTCTTGTTTTTAACTCCTTTATATCTACTTTTAACAAGTCAGATATTTTTAGCAGACTTCATTCATAAATAAACTGCACCCCAAAAGTTAGATATAAAACTTTTGGAGTGCAGTTCAAATTTATCCTCTCCCTATCACTCCTCGTACAACGAATCACAGGTACACATCAGATTCCGGTCACCGTAACCGTCATCCACACGGCCCACCTGCGGCCAGAATTTATTCTCGGCCACCCATGCCAGCGGATAAGCGGCTTTGCTTCTCGGATAGACATGCTTCCATTCGTCGGCAGTCAGCACCTTGTGGGTGTGAGGTGCGTTCTTCAATACATTATCCATCGGGTCAGCCTTCCCTTCGGCCACCTCAACCATTTCTTCCCGGATAGTCTTTAATGCCCCGATAAAACGATCCAACTCTTCTTTCGGCTCACTTTCAGTTGGTTCGACCATTAACGTACCATGTACCGGAAAAGAAAGAGTAGGAGCATGGAACCCGAAATCCATCAAACGTTTTGCAATGTCCAGTTCTGTAATACCATATTCTTTACTGAAAGAACTACAATCCCAAATCATTTCATGTCCGACACGTCCCTGACTACCTTTAAACAGGATTTTGAAACCCAATTTTTCAAAAGCAGAAGCCAGATAATTGGCATTCAAGATTGCCATTTCTGTCACCTCTTTCAACCCATTTCCACCTAACATCAGCAAATAACCATAAGTGATAGGCAACAGACTAACAGAACCGTAAGGAGCAGCAGCAACCGCATGTATACCCTGTTTGCCGCCAGTTTTCACAACACTGTGGGTAGGCAGATATTCTACCAGATGTTCAGCCACACAAATCGGACCGACACCAGGTCCGCCACCGCCATGAGGCATAGCAAAAGTTTTGTGCAAATTCAGGTGACAGGCATCCGCACCGATATATCCCGGACTTGTCAAACCACATTGTCCGTTCATATTAGCTCCGTCCATATACAACAACCCGCCGTTATCGTGTACAATTTCCACCAAATCCCGGATAGATTCTTCAAAAATACCATGAGTAGAAGGATAGGTAATCATTGCACCGAACAGGTTATCACGGTTTGCTTCAGCTTTCGCTTTGAAATCAGCCACATCGATATTTCCTTCCGGGTCGGTAGCAGTTACAACCACTTGCAAACCGGCCATAGTGCTGGAAGCAGGATTCGTACCGTGGGCAGAAGCAGGAATCAACATGACTTTCCGATGTCCCTGTCCGTGGGCTATATGATACTGACGTAACACCATCAAAGCCGAATATTCACCGGCAGCACCGGAATTAGGTTGCAAACTACAACCGGCAAAACCGGTTATTTTAGCCAACATTTGTTCCGTTTCCCGAATCATCTGCTGATATCCTTCCGCCTGGTCAAAAGGCACAAAGGGATGCATACGGCCAAATTCCGGCCAGGTAATCGGCAGCATTTCGGCTGCTGCATTCAGTTTCATAGTACATGACCCCAAAGAAATCATGGAAGTGGCCAAAGAAATATCCCGGCGTTCCAAATTCTTCATATAGCGCATCATCGCCGTTTCAGAATGATAAATATTAAATACCGGCTGCTGCATATATTCATCCTCCCGCAACATCCCCGGTTCAAGTACAGTCCGGTCATCCAGGAATTTTACATTCTCCGCTTTCTTACCGGCAGCAGTGGCAAAAATACCGACGATAGTATTCAATTCTTCTTCATTGATACACTCATCAGTAGATACCCCAACCACTCCGCAATCACAATAAAATAAATTGACCTGATGTTCTAAAGCAACCTCACGGATAGTTTCCAAAGTAACTCCTTCCGGCAATTCAAAACGAATGGTATCAAAAAATTTCCCGACCTTCAGTTTATATCCATACTTACTGATTTCCTCTGCCAAAATCACAGCCGCAGCATGAATATGCCGGGCAATCCGCTGCAATCCCTCCCGACCGTGATAAGCACCATAAAAACCGGCCATCGTAGCATTCAAAGCCTTGGCCGTACAAATATTGGAAGAAGCTTTCTCCCGCTTTATATGCTGTTCACGGGTCTGCAAAGCCAGACGCAAAGCCTTGTTTCCCTGAGCATCCAAAGTTACCCCGATAATACGTCCCGGAATATTCCGTTTATATTCCTCTTTTGTTGCCAAATAAGCAGCGTGAGGACCACCATATCCCATCGGTATACCAAAACGCTGGGAAGTTCCGACAACAATATCCGCACCCCATTCTCCGGGAGGTACCAACAATACAAGACTCATCAGATCTGCAGCCACCGTCAGCAAACTTCCGTTGGCATGAACTTTATCGGCAAAAGCCTGATAATTTCGGATTTCTCCGTCAGATGCCGGATATTGTACCAGTGCACCGAAAACCTCCGGTGTAAACTCAAAAGAATCATAATCTACATAAACCAATTCTATACCCTGAGGAGCAGCACGGGTAATCAGAACATCTTTTATCTGAGGAAATATCTTGTTATCCACAAACAATTTATTCGCCCCTGCCTTTTTCATTTCTTTCCCCCGTAAGGCATACATCATAGTCATTGCTTCTGCAGCAGCAGTAGCTTCGTCCAGCAAAGAACAATTTGTAATCTCCATTCCCGTCAGTTCCAGTATCATGGTCTGATAATTCAGCAAAGCTTCCAAACGTCCTTGTGAAACCTCTGCCTGATAGGGCGTATAAGAAGTATACCAGGCCGGATTCTCTAATATATTACGTATAATAACGGCCGGAGCAATCGTGTCATAATATCCTTGACCAATGAAAGAGCGGTACAATTTATTTTTTGCAGCCACCATCCGGATGTGAGTCAAAAATTCATCCTCGGAAAGAGGAGCAGGTAAATCCAACACTTCTTTTAAACGGATAGATTCCGGTACGGTTTGCTCTATCAATTCATCGACAGATTTTACACCTATTACCTTCAGCATTTCAGCAACGTCTTCCGGACGCGGACCGATATGCCTTGTTATAAACTGTTCTTTAGCCATTTGTTATCTTATTAAATTAACTGAAAACGTTTTCATTCATTTTAACGTGTAAATTTATAGAATTTCTCGTGCAGATTCTATAATTCTCACATTTTTTTTAAGCTCCTGGAAAAAAGATTCACATCAGTCATTAGCAGCCTGAAAAAGACAAGAAAAAAAATAAAGACCAGTTTTCACTAGTCTTTAAATGTGGTTAAAAGGGGTGGAAGATCGGGCTCGAACCGACGACCTTCGGAACCACAATCCGACGCTCTAACCGACTGAGCTACATCCACCATTTCATTTTTGCGCAGCAAAGATAGGGAGAATCTCTGACTTTGCAAATAAAATCTCAAAAAAAATACTTTATTTTTATCACCGGTATCATCTGGGAGGAATTTCAATATTTCCGTTTTCTATCTCCCGGGCTGCATACTCCAATTGCTGATACCACTCTTCCCCATAACGCGCAATCAAAGCTTGTTTTAAAAAACGATACACCGGTATTCCTTCCTGTTCCCCCTTTATACGGGCACCACGGCAAATTTCCCACTTATTGTAATTCAAAGCCTCAAAACTTGCATACCGGGTAATCCGGATGGGATACAAATGACACGACACCGGTTTCCGGAAAGCAGATTTTCCCTGCGTCCATGCTTTCTCTATAGCACACCAGCAAATCCCGTTTTCCTCTATCGCATAAGCACATTCACGTCCGCCAATTAAAGGGGTAACCAAATCCCCCTCCTTGTCAACTACTGCAAATCCCTGCTCTTCCACCGCCCGGATACCTCCCGGTTTCATAAAAGTTTTTATTTCCTCATAATATTCTTCTATCCTACGGGATTCCCCTTTCTCCAAAGGAGCTCCCGAATCTCCTTCCACACAACATACTCCTTTGCATTGCCGCAAATCACAACTAAACTTTTTTTCAAAAATATCGAAACTGACTAAGGTATTCTCTATCTGAATCATATCCTCTCCTTTTACTAAAAAGCTGTGTCAAAAGTAAACTTTACCAGATTCCCACCCCTTCAAATCCAACGGATAAAGCCTTTCAAACTCCTGATTAACAACCCGTCCCTTCGGACAAAATCCATTTATCAGTAAATTTAGTTCCACTAATCCGCAGTAAAAAGGCCCATCCGGCAAATCACATGCTGACACAGCTCCTCCATCGGCTTTTAAAGCTTATTTCAGATTTTCAATCTATAATAAATGCTGCACCGCACTCTGTGTTCGGTTTGCAATTCATTTTATCAAACTCTTGCCAGTCATATCTGCAGGTTGGGCAACTCCCATTATATCAAGAATAGTAGGCGCAACATCGGCCAATACTCCCGCACGCAGAGACTTGTCAAGACGGTCAGTCACCCAGATACAAGGCACCGGATTCAGAGAATGGGCCGTATTAGGAGTTCCGTCACCATTAACAGCATTATCCGCATTTCCGTGGTCAGCAATAATCAATACATCATACCCGTTAGCCCGGGCCGCCGTTACCACTTTTTCCACACAACTGTCTACCGTTGCCACCGCTTTCCGAATAGCTTCATACACTCCGGTATGTCCCACCATATCACCATTGGCAAAATTAAGGCATACAAAATCGGCCGACTTTGCATTCAATTGTTCAGTCAATTTTTCAGCAACCTCAGGAGCAGACATTTCAGGTTGCAAATCATAAGTAGCCACCTTGGGCGAAGGTACAAGTATCCGGCTCTCTCCTTCAAACTGAGCTTCGCGTCCTCCATTGAAAAAGAAAGTAACATGTGCATATTTTTCCGTCTCTGCAATACGCAACTGCTTCAGACCGGCTTTACTAATCACTTCTCCCAATGTATTTTCAACATTCTCCTTATTGAACAAAATATGCACACCTTCAAAAGTAGCATCATAAGGAGTCATACAACAATAATACAAAGGCATTGTCTTCATACCCTGCTCCGGAATATCCCGCTGGGTCAAAGCTATAGTCAGTTCTTTCGCCCGGTCATTCCGGTAATTAAAGAAAATGACCACATCTCCCGGTTCTATCACACCAACCGGACGGCCATCACTCCCGACATGAACAATCGGTTTTATAAACTCATCAGTCACTCCTTCATCATAAGATTGCTGAACGCTCACTTCAACGTGCTGGGTAGGAGTCCCAACACCATTTACAATCAAATCATACGCTTCCTTTACACGTTCCCAACGGTTATCACGGTCCATCGCATAGTAACGACCAATAACAGAAGCAATCCGTCCTGCCGACTTGTCCATATGTTCCTTTAATTCACGGAGGAAACCAAGTCCGCTTTTCGGATCCGTATCCCGGCCATCCATAAAACAATGCACAAAAGTCTTCTGAATACCATATTCCTGGGATACATCACACAACTTTTTCAAATGCTCCAAAGAACTGTGTACACCACCGTCCGACACCAGACCCATAAAATGTACCTGTTTTTTATTATCCCGGGCATAAGTAAAGGCTTTCACTATTTCCGGATTCTGTAAAATCGAATTATCCCGGCAAGCTTTATTGATCCGGACTAAATCCTGATTTACCACCCGCCCGGCACCAATATTCAAATGCCCCACTTCAGAATTTCCCATCTGACCATCAGGCAAACCTACATTTTCTCCGCAAGTCAACAAAGTGGAATGCGGATATTTTTCCGTCAATGCAGAAATAAAAGGAGTCGGAGTGTTAAATATAGCATCAGTTCTATCATGCTTTCCTATACCCCAGCCATCCAAAATCATTAATAATACTTTATTCATATCTGTACATTTTAATAGTTCATTTTTCAATCAATCCCGCATTAAATCATACATCCCAAAAACAGACGCACAATATGTTTAGCAAAATTAATTTTTTATCCTACGATTTCAAAGCAAACGTATAGCTGCTCTTTCTTTCCAGACAAGCCGGATTAAATCAGCTCCTTCTATAAGAGCTACCCGCTGGTATACATTCCCTTTTTGAGCAAACAATCGTTCTAAAAAAGGCAATATTTCCACTTCAGGCAACAACAAACTCTTACACGCGCAAACATAATCAGGGACTATCATACCGCCATAAAACTCCAGACCGGCTATTTCTTTTATTTGTCCATGTGTATCCACCACTCGCACTCCCTGAAAACCGGAAATTTCTACATAACCGTTTTTTACCAAAGGCCAACCGGGAACAAAAATATAATTAGCGGCAATCTTCCGGATTCCATCTGTTTCTTTCTGCATCAATTACGGCGTATTCCTTGTTTTAAACGTTTTTCAGTCTCCCTGGAAATATAGGGACGGAACAACTGATTGTTCCAGGATTTTCCCCCGAAATCCTTTAAATCGTAAACCTTTTCTTTCTTATCCGGCTTCACTAATTTACCTTTTTTATAGCTTGGGAAACGTTTATCTGCAGGAATCTCCTCCATATAATTTATGACTAATCTGGAATAAACGGAATCTGCATATTGTGACCAATTATAATTGCGCCGGTTGGTATCCGGAACAACAATTATATCGCGTATTTTCAGTGTATCCGCCCCATTTCCGGACAAGAAAAAAGAAGATATTCTCCGCAAACGGACAGAAGTAACCGAATCAAACTGTAATGTCGTGGAAAACTTATATAAACCGGGAACAATGCTATCCACAACAACACGATATACACTATCCAGACGAATGGTGTCCGATACAGGGAAATAATTCACAGAATCATTTGCTTTCAAAGCATTCAAAACCATATCGACCGCTGTCAGTTGTTTATTCAAACTATCGATAATCATATCATACATCTTAGAGAAAGCAACCGTCTGAGCCGAATAATAATACATACACGAATCAAACTCAGCCCGTGTAATTCCATATTTCCTGAACAAATCATTATAATAGGCATAATTTTTCAAATCATGCTTTCCACCGGAACTTCTATTTACAGACAGGGTCCCGTCCACCCGGTGCATATCCAGCAACAAAGAGGTAAACTTTTCTTTAGACAAAGGCACTTTTTCACGACAACTATAAACTCCCGACAAAAGCAAAACTACCAAGCCCCCCATTAGAATATTCCTTATCATAAACTATTCTTTATTTTCTTTAAGAGTTCCGAAGAAAAAATAAAATCATTCAGGTATTTATTCTCCGTATGGGCAATCATCTCCTTATTTCCTTCCCACTCTTTACGCCCTTCATGAATAAACAGAATGTTTTCGCCAATCTCAAACACGGAATTCATATCATGTGTATTCACCACAGTCGTCATACCATATTCATGAGTGATTTCACTAATCAAATTGTCTATCACAATAGAAGTCAACGGGTCTAAACCGGAATTGGGTTCATCACAAAAAAGAAATTTAGGTTGTAAAACTATTGCTCTGGCAATAGCTACTCTTTTTTTCATACCGCCACTAATCTCCGAAGGATAAAGATTTTCTGCCTCCTTCAGGTCTACCCGGTGCAAACAAAAAACAGCCCTGTTCCGCTTCTCCTGTTCAGACAAATCAGAGAACAAATTCAAAGGAAACATCACATTTTCCAATACCGTCTGAGAATCAAAAAGAGCTCCGCCCTGAAAAACCACCCCGATTTCTTCACGCAAACATTTCATCTGATGTGCATTCATCAGAGTTATATCCCGGTCCCCATAAAAAATATGTCCCTGCTCAATAGAATGCAAACCAATCAACGACTTCAGCAAAACAGTTTTTCCGGACCCGCTTTTGCCGATAATCAAGTTTACTTTCCCGGATTCAAAAGTGACATTTATATCTGACAAAACCTGTTTATTGTCAAAAGATTTTCCTAAACCCTCAACACGAATCATTACAACATTATTTGGGTTAAAACTAAATTCGCCGTCAAAATAGCTATACTACTATCTACAACAGCTTTTGTACCCGCCTTCCCCACCTCACGGGCTCCTCCCTGTACATAATAACCGTAAAAAGCAGGTATCGAAGTAAAAATAAAAGCAAAAAAGAGCGTCTTTACAATGGAATAAGTTACATAATACGGGTTAAAGGCAAAATGTAACCCGTAAATAAAATCCTCAAAATTAACAACCCCGCTGATTACACCGGAAATAATTCCTCCCAGGATACCAATGAAAACACTGAAAATATAAAGTATCGGATTTATCACAAACGAAGACAGAATTTTAGGCCCTACCAAATAAGAAACAGAATTTACTCCCATTGTCTCCAAAGCTTCTATCTGCTCCGTAATCCGCATACTCCCGATTTCTGAAGCAATATTACTCCCGATTTTTCCTGCCAGAATCAGACTCACAATCGTAGAAGAAAATTCCAGCAACATAGTCTCTCTGGTCAGATAACCTATCAGATAACGCGGCAACAAAGGACTTTGCATATTATAGGCCGTTTGCAAAGTCAACACCGCCCCGATAAAAAAGGAAATGATTACCACTAACACAATAGAATTCAACCCCAATTTCTCAAATTCCAGAACCAACTCTTTCAAATAGACACTTCGCTTTTCGGGTCTTGAAAAAGCTTTGCCTACAAAAATAATATATTGCCCCAGTCTGTATAAAAACTTCATACTCACATTATATTAGAAATTCTACGAGTGGAATCGCCGAAATCCAAGGTAAAAATATAAATTTCAATTCAAAAAAGCACTATATTTGGTATAACTTTTGAATGTAGACAGAAAGGAATTAAACTCAATTAAAACGATACAAATGAATCCAAACTCATATTGTGTTATTATGGCCGGAGGTATCGGCAACCGTTTCTGGCCTGTAAGCAACCGGCATTGTCCAAAACAATTCTCCGATATTTTACATGCCGGAAAAAGCTTTATCCGCCAGACATACGAACGTATTGCACAAATTTTTCCCAATCACCGCATTTTTATTGTAACAGGAAAAGAATACGAAGAAATCACAAAAAAACAAATCCCGGAAATCCCGGATGAAAATATATTAAAAGAACCTTATGTCAGAAATACAGCCACATGCATTGCATATGCAGCTTATAAAATCCATTTATTAAATCCGGATGCCTATATGATAACCTTACCGTCAGACCATTTTATATGCAATGATGCGGCGTATCTCCAGGATATAAAGGATGGAATGGAATTCGTAGAAAAACAAGGCGGTTTATTAACAATAGGCATCACACCCACCCGTGCAGAAACAGAATACGGATATATCCAAGTCAAATCCAAAGATAATACTCGGAAAATCTCAGAAGTAAAAACGTTTACCGAAAAACCGAATCCCGAATTAGCTCAAATGTTTTATGATTCAGACGAATTTTTATGGAATGCCGGAATTTTTATATGGAGAGTCAGGGATATTATCCACGAATTCAAAACTTATATGTATGATTTACATGCCCTTTTCAATACAGATTGCAAATTAAATACTCCCGGCGAAGCTAAATTCATACAAAGTGTTTACGGACAATGCCATAATATCTCCATCGATGTCGGTATTATGGAAAAATCACAACAGGTGTATGTATTAAAAGGTAATTTCGGCTGGTCGGATGTAGGCACCTGGCACGCTTTTCATGCTCTTTGCGAAAAAGATGACAACAACAATACATCCAACTCAGAGAAAGTAATTTTAAACGATACACGGGACTGTATTGTCAATGTGCCTCCCCGCAAAAATGTCATTATCCAGGGAGTGAACAATCTGATTATTGCAGAAAAAGACCATTATCTCATGATTTGTCACCGCAAAGACGAAGAAAAAATAAAACAATTTGAAAAACTATTCCGTCTGAAAAAATAAAAAGAGTCGCTGGCAGCGACTCTTTTTATTCTTATTTTTCTGTAGAACAACCTTGCATTAGTATTCCCACAGATCCTGTTCATAATTAAAAATTTCGTTCTTAATAGCATCAGAACTCAGAACAGCATCTATACCCGTAGCATAACTTTGAATGGGACGGTTATCATAAGGATTGGTTTCCTTTATAATCCGGGAACTAAAATACCTTTTCAGAAAAACGTCATCCAAACTCAAACGCAAAGCATCATTCTGAAAATTATACACTTTCTGTTTGGCCAGTATATCCCGGAATTCACCATAATCTATCCAAAATAACTCACGTTTAAGGATTCCTTCAGCATCATCCTTTACATATTCCCGGATAGGACAAAGGGCTATGATCCGCACCTCCATCCGGGAAGTCCGTTTATTCAGAAACCACAGTTCTTTCATCTGAAATCTTTTCACTTCATCCGTATGAATCTCGTTTACTACAGGGGTAGCCACCATTTCTCCCGTCTCTGCATCCCGTTTCCAGAGCGTATCCGTAGAAGCACCAAATTTCTGCTTAATCTCATCAATAGTCAACGGAGTCAACAATTCATCCTCTTCGTAAGCCGTTTTAAACGATTTCTCAATCCCCGACATCAGCACATCAATCAAAGACATCCTGCCATCCAAAGGCACAGTAGGGTAATACAAGGGCAAATTAATCTTTTCACGTAAAATCAATTCGCGCCATATCGTTTTACACCACACAATGTCTTCCGGCTCTACATGAGGCAAAGCAATCGGAGCCTTTTCCTGATTATCTTCATTTTTTATCACGCTGTCAAAAAAAGCCTTGGAAGTTTGGGCCTGAGCATACCCCACAAACACCAAACAAGTCAAAAAAATGAGTATAATTTTATTATTCATAAGCTTTAATATTAATCAATCCTGAATGAAATAGACGGCAATTTACGAGTAGTTCCATCGGGACCTCTCACCACAATGTTCTCTATGGTCAAAGTCTGATTCCTTTTCAATTTATTAATCAACTTCAACTGAGCATCACTGAACCGGCCTTTATTGGACTTGGTTTCTTCCTGCAAATATCCGTCAATCACAACATAAATACTAAAATTCTCAACCGTAAATTTCAAATCAAAATCAAAATTCTCCATTTCCACATCCACCTGTCCCGCAGCCATCAACATGTTCTTTTTGATTTTTCCTCCCTGCATACCGTTTACTTTAGCTACAGGGTCCGGAACATTCTTCACACGGAATACCTGAGTCTGCAACTCTCTTTTCTGTCCCTGAACATTGGTATAAACAGTGATAGCACTATTCTTACCGGCAACAGCAGGCCGGACTACATATGTCCCGTTATTCAACTTACGAATTGTTCCATTGGATATGCGGGCTTCTATAGCTTCCGGAGAAATACCGGGAGCTGCCAGCGAAACCGGATTATCCACTCCCACATAAAACACATTCATCTTAGTCGGTGAAATCACCACCGCCGGATCAGCCACTTCATACTGCAACTCAAATTTCCTGGGCAGGGTTACACCTGCCGAAGTAACATAATTTATAACTCCTTTCAGCTTTTTAATCCCTGAAGAGGTTGTCGGTTCCGAATAGGTAGCTACGTCTCCCTGATAAGCCAGATTTTTGCCGTTGACAATAACCTGAGGATGTTGAGTCGTATCAATTGCCGCAAGCATAATCCGCGCCTTAAAAGTCTCTCCTTTCAATACATAACGGGAATTCGGAATAACCAAAGCTTCCAACTTATTAAACTTGAACGACTCAGAATCAACCGAATTATATAAATATCTGACAATATCAGACTCTGTTCTCAATATATCAGCCTGTAACATGGTTAACAATGTTACAACCCCTATTAACGGTACGCCTTCAAATTTCGCAGATTCCCAGGACCTGAAGTCAGTATTTTCTGTTTTCGGCTCATCAGTAGAAAGACAGATATTGATTGCTTTCCGCAAAACCGTATCGTTCGTTGAAACATAGCTTAAAACCAACTCTCTGTAAGCGGCTATCATTTCACGCAACTCCTTTCCTTTCCCCTCCAAAAGCATTACCTGACTACCGATATCCAGGTTATCCTTGGCTTTAACGTTCATGACATCAGCCTCCTCTTCTCCATCAGCCAATACAACAATTCTATACTTCAGCTTTTCAATATACTCCACAGCCTCCTTTGCAGCCTTTCTTAATCTGTCAGCTTTTGCCTTTACAGGTGCCACTTTACTATGATTAAGATTGTAAGCCATCTCAATCTCATTATATACTTCGGCATTCTTCTTCTGAAAATTACCGATTGTAGAAGTCAAGCCTTGCTGCACCTTCGTGAAAGCATTCAGTACATCCGCAGACACATTCAATGCCAACATAGCTGTCAGCACCAAATACATCATACCAACCATCTTCTGCCTCGGAGTTTCAGGACAATTCTTTGAACCCATCAGAAATTACTCTTATCAGTTATTATTCACAACACTCAACATATTGCCATAAACAGAATTCAATGAAGCTACATTATTAGCCAACTGTTGAGATTCCTGTTTAAACAATTTTGCACTATCCAAACTCAACGACACATTCTCCAGCATCTCATTCATATCTCCCTGCATACTCCGGAAGGATTCCATGCAACTCTTGGTTTCGTGAATTTGTAATTCATACAATGCATTCAAGGCACTAATATTTTTATTAACACCTGCAATCTGTTGAGTATAATCTCCCGTATTATTCTTCAATTGCTGACATTGTTCCTCCATCAACTTGCTCAATGTGCTGAAACCGCCGGCAGACTCATCAATACTCCCCACCAATCTTTCACAATTATTTTTGATCTGAGCCGTAAGAGACTGGGCAGAATCCATCAAAAGACGGTTTACTTCATTATACCCCGAAGAAATCCCTTCTACTGAATTGTGCAAAGCCTTGCTCATTTCCTGAGTACGTACCCCTAACTCATCAAAAGATTCAGAAACCATTGTCATTTTTTGAGCCATATCCGGAGTATTTCCGACAATAGATGCAAAATTATCTGCCGTTTCTGCTATTTTATGTATTCCGACCTTCAACTTGTTCAAGTCGTCTGCTTCCAAACCCAAATCAATATTTCCCGTAACAGTTGCAGGAGCAGGAGCTACCGGTGCTTTTACATCCGGAATAGCTGCTACCGGCATATTCTCCGCATTCCCTGCACCACTTTTATCCCACTCACTATGCGATTTACCCAAAACCGGAAATACCCGCGCCCAGTCATAATGTTCCATCGCTGGTTCAAAAGCCGAAAGGAAAAATATGGCTGCTTCCACCAACATACCAACCGTCAACACAATACTCGCTCCAGGAAAGTGCATAATTTTAAACAAAGCTCCAACAATAACGGCTGTTGCACCCCAACCGTATACATACCCCATAATTACTTTGTACGCCTTTGTCTGAAAGATCTTCATACTCTTGGATTTTTAATATTCAATTCTGGTTCTTACTGTCCGGAAGCCGATAAAACATCTGGTAGAATCTTCATACTCATAGGTACGGCTACCACATTGCAAATAAAGGGCAATGTCTTTCCACGAACCGCCTCGTATCACCTTCCGTTTAAAAATTTTATTATCTGTTTTTCTGGCAGTAATCTGATAATACGGATTCAAATCATGAGTCACTTGATAAGCCGACTCATCGTAAGCATCCCCGGTCCATTCAGCTACATTTCCAGCCATATCATACAAGCCGAAACCATTGGGTTCGTAAGTCCCGACAGGTACGGTTGTAAAACCTCCGTCACTGATATAATTCCCCCTTAACGGCTTAAAATTAGCCAAAAAACAACCTTTCTTGTTTCTGGTATAAGGTCCGCCCCAAGGATACTTCGCACCCATCAAACCTCCTCGTGCAGCATATTCCCATTCCACTTCATTCGGTAAACGCCATTCCTGTACCCGAACCCCCGAATGACTATTAAACAGTTGCGTCCTCCAGTGACAGAAAGCACGCGCCTGATGCCAGTTTACTCCTACAACCGGATAGTTATCATAGCCGATATGTGTAAAATACTCCCGCACAAAAGGTTCATTATAAGAATAAGTCAAATCTTTTAACCAGCATAAAGTATCCGGATAGATTTTCACCTTTTTCTTCATAATAAAAGAGGAACGTCCTTTGATGGCTTCTCTTTCTCCGTCAGCATTGATAACCACACCCCCTTTATAAGTTCCGGTTTCCGGATCATAAAAACGGTCGTTTCTGGCTGCCTGTGCAAAATCATACCAGGAATAAGAATATTCCAGCTTTCTTACATCCAGTTCATCATAACCTATACGGTCATCTCCCTGATACAACATCCCCGCCAAAGCTTCCTTATATTCTTCCCGGCGCATATCAATTCTGACCTGATAATCCAGACGGGGAGGATCCATAACTTCTCCCTTCTTTTCCTTCATCAGAAACTCTTCATAGCCCTCATCAGCCAAACGCTGCCGACGGATAGAATCAATAACCCAAGTCACAAACTGCCGGTATTCGTCATTGGTTATTTCAGTTTCATCCATCCAAAAAGCCGGTACAGACACCGTTTTCGCCGTCGACGACATCGTCCAGGTAATATCCTCATCATTATTTCCGATATTTAAACTACCGGTAGGAATCAACACCATTCCGTAAGGCTGAGGCTCAAACCATTTTTTGGCTTTACGTGTCCCCGTTAATTCTCCTCCACCATTATAGGGAGAACACGATAATAGCAAAGAAGCGATAAAGCTCGATACGAACCACTTTATGTACATAATGTCCTTATTTTACAAAAATCTTACACTCTTATATATTTTTTGTCTTTTTCCCGCTTTCAGTCCGAAACTATAAGAAAATGTCACCTCATGCGAACCTCCTATATACCTTCCGACATCCCCCCTGTTCCAGTCATAACTATACCCGACCATAATACCGTTTTTCAACTCCAAACCTCCCGTAAATATCACCGCCTCTTCATAACGGTAAGCAACTCCGCCCCAATACATCTCCTTAAAAACAACATTGGTATGGATACTGTATTGTGCACTTGCAAAATCAGTCATAACATAAGCAGATGGCTGAATGTCCCATACTGGCGTCATATGAATTGTATACCCGCCGGTAAAATACATATGAGGAGCCAGAAAAAACTCACCCGTCTGTCCTACGGTGAATTTTGGTCTTGTCAAATGCGAAACAGCCACCCCGGCATAATACCTTTTTCCGGACAGAAACACCCCCGCACCTGCATCAAACTTAATCCTGGAAAGATCTTCCTGATTAATGGCAGGGTCATCTCCTGGCTGCGTATGATTCTCATCATTCGGAATATCATATTCCGAACCGAGTTTCTCATTTACAATTCCAAACTTCAATCCTACACTCAAAATACCCAGACTTAACGTCCGCTTATATGAATAATCCAACATCAGGTGCAACCTTGTCTGCATTCCCAACTTATCACTCATTATATTCAAGCCGCAACCTCCGTCTATACCTTTTATCTTCAAAGGGCCATCCACATTTAATGCATATGTCTCGGGAGCATCCGGCATCGATTGCCATTGATTCCGGTAAATACCCGAAACCACCCACCGGCCTTGCTGGCCTGCAAATGCCGGATTTACCGTCATATGATTAAACATATTCTGACTAAACTGAGGATCCTGCTGAGCCTTCACAATCAGGTTTATTGCCAAAAAAATCACAATCAATATTCCTGTTTTCATTGCCACACACATCCTATGTTTAGCATTTCGCGGTAAAAATAACCATTTTTTTGCAATAGGTTTGCAAAATTAAGGCAAAACTATACAAAAAAATCATAACATCACCTTTATTTCTTCAATTCTCGCATTTTTAACACTCAGAATTTTAAATGTAAGATTATTTATTTCTACCAAATCCCCTTCCTGAGGTATGCTCTCATTAAAATACAATATCAAACCGGCCAATGTCTCATACTCTTCCCGCTCTTCCAATCCCAAATGATATTTTTCATTCAGATAGTCCACTTCCAAACGACCTGAAAAAATATACTCTCCCTCCGACAAAACCGCTTCTTTCAAATTCAAATGATCATGCTCATCCTCTATCTCACCAAAAATCTCTTCCATAATATCTTCTATAGTCACGATTCCGGCAGTAATACCAAATTCATCCACCACCACGGCAATACTTTTCTGGTCTTTGAAAAACAAATTAAGCAAACGTTGGGCAGGCATGGTTTCCGGCACAATCAAAACTTTACTCAAAGCCTTGTCTATAGTCTCCGGATTGTGAAACAAAGCCGAAATATGAACATATCCGATAATATCATCTATGCTGTCCTTATAAATTAAAATCCGGGATAATCCGGTTTCAATAAACAACCGCGACAACTCCTCTATCGTACTGTCAATGGGAAGAGCCACTACATCAGGACGGGGCACGATACATTCCCTCAACTTGACTTCCGAAAAATCCAATGCATTCCGAAAAAGCCGGATTTCATGCATTTCTTCTTTTTCCTTAGCCCCATTCTCTCCCTCTTCTATCAAATTATTCAAATCTATCTTTCCAAAAGCCCGGCTCGGCTCTTTCTGTTCCAGCTTCTTCCCGGTAAACAGACGAAGCAATATCCCTCCCAGCCAAACCGAAAAATAAGACAACGGAAAGAACAACAAATAAAATAAAAATACCGGCACCGCAAATATCCTTAAAAACAAATTGGAGCGCAACCGGAAAACAGTCTTAGGCAAAAATTCCGCAAACACAAGAATAATCAAAGTTGAAATTACAGTCTCCACAAACAACTGTAAACCAACAGACAAATGTAAAAACTCCAACTGCCGGACCAACAAACCGGACATAAAAATTCCATAGATAACCATCACAACATTATTACCAACCAATATAGTTGTGATGTACATCCCCGAATTTGAAACAAACAAATCAATCAAAGACTGAGCTATACCCTTATTACCTTTGTCTATCTCAATCCGCAGTTTATTAGAAGTCAGAAAAGCAATCTCCATGCCCGAAAAGAAAGCGGACAGAAGCAAACAAATCAATATTACAATCAAAGTTGTAGTCATCAGATTCCTTATTTATCAACCTCCACCTGTCCTGTAATACCATAAAATACAGGATCATTCAGATTCTGGTCAGATTTAAATCCGTTATTTCCCTCCAGAATCTGTCCGTCGGCAGTCAATTTTGTATATCGCTCGGAATATATAATTTCTTTCTTCATATCCCAGAACAACTGTTCCGTTTCCAGTTTTTTCCCCTCAGCATTAATCACTACCACCTCATCACGGGCCTCCCACAACATCTCTTCTTCCAGCTTCCTGGCATATTTAGATTTTATAGAACCGACCTCTTTTCCCGTATTATCATAAGAAATTACATAAATCCCTTTGGGAAATTCTTCATACTTTTCTTTCCCCTTAGCAGTCTTTATATACTCCGGAGTAATTACTTTATATTTTATACGGGCAGAATCAGAATAAATCAATTCCAGATTATACCCTACCATTTCAGGGCGTACTTCGTCATCTGCCAAAGCGTTCACTTCCTGCACATCATTCTTACAAGACAAAAGCATTACTGTCCCTACCAGAACAGTAATGCCTCTTAAAAATATCCGGGATAAAATAAAATTCATGCAAATTGTTACCTGCTCGTAAAACGGGCTTTTGTCGTTTCATTAATCCAATCCCCGATTTTAACGGTAGCACCATCAACAATACTCCGAAAGAAAGCATCCTCTTTCGTGGGGAAATGAAGACTGTAAGTCTTTATCAGATTGTTAGCCTCATCCGCTACCGAAGGGTCAACTTGTTTCGCTTTCATAAATTTATCTACCACAACCCAGTAAACAGAAGAATGGTCAAAATTGTCTTCGCCGTATTTAGGTGCATATGCGGCATAAGTTTTTCCTAAAAGCATATAAGCGGCACCATGATTAGGTCTCATTTTCAAAGATTCCATGATATTGGTCTTTGCAGCCGCAAACTGTTTCTGAGCCAACTTCAACTGAGCCATTCTCATATAATAATCCGCCTTGTCGTCGTTCACCGTAGATTTACTGATAGCCTCCTTTAAGTAAGTCTCGGTCTTTTCATAATCCTGACGTTTCAAAAACATATTAGCCAACGAATAAGCAGCTTCAGCATCAGGGTCCAGACCATATATTTTCTCCGCAACCGTAGCAAACAACTCTAAATCCACACATTCATTCCGGCGTAACAAAGAAGAAATTGATTTCAGATTCTCAATATTATCCGGATCTGCGTTATACTTATCCGTCAACAAACGATTCAATGTTTCACAATCGGCAGCTCCGGAACTAAAGAACAAACTGTTGATGTTATTCTTCATTTCCTGAAAAGCCTCCGGCTTTTTAGCATTTTTCAAACCATGCTCAACAAATTGGGCCACATTCATATAAACATTGATATAATCTTCTTTCGTAATCTCCCCGGCTTTATACAAATCTCCGGCAGCAAAAAACATAGACTGAATAGCTATCGGATGTGCATTATCACCGGCCAATTCTACAGACTTCGTTAGATACCCGTAAGCTTCCTTCGTCGTCTCAATATCTTTTTTTCCGAACCTCAGCAATGAACTTCCCTTTTTCCCCAATGCATACCCTTCACCAAACCGGGGATGCTTCCCGAAATATTTAATCCACTGGTCATAAACCATCATAAGAGTATCCAAATAAGCCGGATTTTTAGTCTTCACATACATATTAACCACAATATCCTCTCCCCTCACATATGTATTCAACTGAAACATCGGAGCATTATTGAAAACATATCTCCAGGCCGGCAAAGCCTCCGTATAGTTCTTTTGTTTTACAAATTCTGTATAAATAGAAGTATGTATAAGGGTCTGAGCACTATCTAAACCATACTTAGATTCTAAAGTCTGGGCCTTCGCAACCCCTCCCAGAAGACAAACACCCAACATCAGAACAACTATTTTTTTCATGATCGCAATATTTATAACCTTGATGTAGTTTAATTTTTTACATTGTTTATTTAAACTCTCTCTGGACAAAAATATCAATATTTTTTTTAAATACACAGCCAATAAAAAAGAATTTAATAATTAGTTATACTTTTTAGCATATTGCAATATTTCATTAAGCCCGACAAATCCAAGTATATCACAAAATTGAACAGTGGCAGCCAAATCCTTTTCCAGAAAACGGGCATTCCCGCCTGTAATAACAACTCTGGCATTTTTTTCCGTTTCCAAAAACCGGCGGATATAACTTTCCACCTCGAAAAACATCCCCCTCATAACCCCATTCCGGATAGCCTCCTCTGTTGTCCGGCCAATTCCACCGTATTCCCTTTCAGGAACGACATAGGGTAATCGGGCTGTATAATAATGCAAACTTTTAAAACGCATTTCCAGGCCCGGTGAAATATTCCCTCCCCAAAAAACACCGGATGCATCCACATAATCAAACGTAATACAAGTACCGGAATCAATCACCAGCAAAGGACATTCCGGAAACAATTTCATCGCTCCCGCACATACGGCAATCCGGTCAAATCCCAAAGTTTCCGGAGTCGCATATCCTAACTTCAAAGGGAGAGCCATTCCGGAAGAAGCCTCCCAGAAAGAATCCGACGCTTCTTTCAGCAAAAGACGCATATCATCCGGAACCCGACCGCTACCCGAAAGCAACAAATGAATCTCATTACCTGCATTTTTCCATTTGCTTATTTCTTCCAAAAGTTCACCAGTCTGATACCGGGCTTCCACAAAACGGTCACCATCAAAAAAAGCATATTTTATCCGGGTATTCCCCACATCAACAACCAAATTCATCATTCAAAACATTACAAATAACTACACCCTCAATTCCGGCTCATATCCCACATCCGTTTCACCAATCCGGCCATTTTCATTACATCAGTCACTCCGGTAAAAATCAGGGATAATTTCCCGTTCTTCTCACTGAAACGGCAAGGCAACAATTGTTGCTGAACGAATTTCAGAATAGCAGCAAACACAGCAGACTGATAAAAAGGAGAAGTTTGTTCACCGACAAAATAAACAATCATCTTGTCATTCTTCACCAATAAACGCTCTATGCCCAATTCCATACAATATCTCCGTGACCGTACTATTTCCAGCAATCCTTCCACCTGAAAAGGCAATTCACCGAAACGGTCGGTCAACTCACGGGCAAACCGGTCCAGTCCGGCTTCATCATTGATATTGTCCAATTCACGGTACAAACGGATACGCTCACTGATATTTTCGACATAAGTATCCGGAATCAATGCTTCAAAATCAGATTCTATCACACAATCCGCAACGAACCCCTGCTCCTGCCCGCTCTTTTCAGCCTCCATTTCCGGAAATTCTTCTTCTCTCAGCTCCAGTAAAGCCTCATTCAGAATACGCTGATAAGTCTCATACCCGATTTCAGCAATAAAACCAGACTGTTCTGCACCCAGAATATTGCCGGCTCCACGGATATCCAGGTCCTGCATGGCTATATTAAAACCGCTTCCCAATCCGCTGAAATCTTCAATTGCCTTCAATCTCCTGCGTGCTTCCGGATTAACCATATCCAAAGGCGGCGTCAGAAGATAACAAAAAGCTTTCTTATTCGAGCGGCCTACCCGACCCCTTAACTGATGCAAATCACTCAACCCGTAATTTTGAGCCTGATTTATAATCATCGTATTAGCATTCGGAATATCCAACCCCGACTCTATAATCGTAGTCGCTATCAATACATCATAATCACCCCGCACAAAATCATGCATTACCTTTTCCAGCTCTTCGCCGGACATCTGTCCATGTGCAACACATGTCTTCACCTGAGGAATAATACGTTGCAACATACCTTGAATATCACGGATGGTCTCCACCCGGTTATGGATAAAAAACACCTGTCCGTTACGGGATAATTCATACAAAATCACATCCTTAATCAATTGCTCATCAAAACGGTGCAATTCCGTTACAATCGGATAACGGTTAGGAGGCGGTGTACGGATAATAGACATATCCCGGGCACCCATCAAAGAAAACTGAAGAGTTCGCGGAATAGGAGTAGCCGTCATAGTCAAAGTATCCACATTCAATTTCATCTGTTTCAATTTCTCCTTCACCCCTACCCCGAATTTTTGTTCTTCATCAATAATCAGCAACCCCAAATCCTTAAATTCCACATCTTTGCTTGTCAAACGATGGGTCCCGATAACAATATCCACCTTACCTTCTTTCAGCTCCTTCAAAATCTTCCTGATATCGCTGCTCTTCTTCATCCGGCTGATATACTCAATCCGGCAAGGCATCCCCACCAGACGCTTCGAAAAAGTATTATAATGCTGGTAAGCCAAAACAGTTGTAGGCACCAATACCGCAACCTGCTTACTGTCTGCCACAGCCTTAAAAGCAGCCCGGACAGCCACCTCGGTCTTCCCGAAACCGACATCCCCGCATATCAGGCGATCCATCACCTGAGGCTTCTCCATATCAGCCTTGACTGCCTCAATAGCCTTCATTTGATCCGGTGTCTCATCATACATAAAAGAAACCTCCATCTCCTCCTGCAAATAACTATCCTTCGAAAAAGCAAAAGCAGCCTCCTTTTTACGGCGCGCATACAAAGCAATCAACTCACGGGCAATATCCTTTACCCGTGATTTTGTCTTCTGTTTCAACTTATTCCAGGCATCACCTCCCAACTTATTCACCACCGGAGGTATTCCGTCTTTCCCTTTATACTTGGAAATCTTATGCAAAGAATGCAATCCGACATACAATTCTGAATTATTCTTATACACCAGCCGGATGACCTCCTGTTCCCTTCCGTCATTATTGAGTTTGACCAACCCTCCGAAACGTCCTATACCATGGTCAATGTGCACCACATAATCACCGGGATGCAAACATTGCAACTCACTGAGAGTAATAGCCTCCCTGCCCTGACGAATACGGGTTGTCTGCAAACGGTACTTATGATAACGGTCGAAAATCTGGTGCTCGGTATAAACACAAACCTTTTCACAAGCATCCGAAAATCCCTCATGAACCACACCTTCCAGCCAGGAAAAATCAATCTGATAACCTTTATCTTTAAAAATATCACGAATCCGTTGTATCTGCATCCCATTATTAGAACAGACATACAACTGATAACCGTTAGCCTGCCGCGACAGCAAAGTCTCTGCCAATAAATCAAAATGCTTATTCGTCGAAGGCTGCGCCTCACAACAAACATCCACCGTTTCACCACGGAAATACAAATCAGGTCCCCACTCCACAACAGGACAAAACTCAATATAACCCATCAGTTCTGCCGCAGAAGTCATCACCTCATCCCCGGCCTCCGTATGCAAAGCATTCACCCTATCATGCAAAAACATCCCGTCTTTAATCCACCACACCGGTTTCAAACCAAAATAAGAAAACAAATCCGTATGTTTACAATTCCCGGAAGCACTGCTTAAATCCGGAACAATAGAAACATGCTCAACCCGCCGGTCGGACAACTGAGTCTCCACATCAAAAAAACGGACAGATTCTACTTCATCTCCGAAAAAATCTATCCGCACAGGCAACTCTTCCGCAAAAGAATAAACATCCACGATACTCCCCCGGATAGAAAACTGACCGGGTTCATAAACAAAATCACTCCGTTCAAATCCATACTCCGCCAGCAAATTTTCTACAAAAGAAATAGAAAGCCTGTCCCCCTGACGGACAACCATCGACATTTCCGCCAATACAGCGCGGTCCACCACTTTTTCAGCCAAAGCTTCGGGAAAAGTAATCAACGTATCCACCCGACCGTGACTGATATTATTCAATACTTCCGTTCTGACCAATACCGAATCATTATCTTTTTCTTCCTCTTTAATCATCCGCCTGTACGAAGAAGGCAAAAAAGCGATTTGCTTTTCATCCGCAAAAGCAGTAACATCATTATAAAAATAAGCAGCCTCTTCCCGGTCATTCAACACAACCACCCGGAGTCCCGGACGGGTAGTCCGCATAGCTCCGACCAGCAAAGGAGTCACCGAACCTGCATTATTGGTAAGCTTATATTTTCTATCCCCGCAGGAAGTCAGCTCCGAAGTCAGTTTTCCGATAACCTGAGCCGACAAATATTTTTGCAATAAATCCTTTGTATTCAATTTCTTTATCCAAATTTAACCGGAGCAAAGTTACTGAAATTTTTAAATTTACGCCTACTATCCCATCCCGGACCGGTCAACAGAAAAACTTCCCCTCCGAAAACAAAAGAGAGATACCCGAATTTTCATCGGATATCTCTCCCGGCACAAACCCTCAATTACAAATCACGAATTAAGAAACACCTGTATCCGGGCCGAAATAAAATGAAAGTTTTCTTTCCCATTCAAAGCATACTTATCCAAATGTGCAAAATTGTAATTCAATCTCAACCGGATAAATTTCTTCCAATAATAATTACAGCCAAAAGTAAATTGCTGCTGCTGTCCGCCAAGAATTTCAGTCTCCTTATCATTCAAATCGAGACAGGAATAACGTACAGCAAACTCCAGAGAACCAGGCTCCGGCAATTCCAGACGTGCCCACGAAGTGGCATATTCATAACCATTACCAATAGCAAGAAACCCCATCTGCCCGTAAGTACCCCAGGCTTTATATGTTTTCAGATCATGTTTCCGGTCCGCCTGAACATAAAAATATTCTCCCTGCAAACTGAATCTACCCATAGCCCCGATAAATTCGCCGGTCACCTTAAAAGTATGATTAACATCAGTTATATCCGCATTTACAAACTTCGTAGAATTGACCATACTCCCCAGATTAGCCCCATAAGAAACAGCACGTCCGGCAACCCCCTCCTTGGTTGCATCCGGAGTCCGGAAACTCGCTGCAGCACCTATATGCAAGACATGCTCTTCACTCCGGCAGGGATTATAAACACCCCGGGCCGTCAGTGCATAACCATCATTGCCTTTATAATCCAGTCTCTGGTCAAAATGAGTATCCCCGAATAAACCACCCGCATACCAGAAATTTTTACTCCAGCCGATATACTCCAACCCAAGTTTACGTCCGGGAGCAAAAGCCTCTGTTACACAACCTGCATTGATAAAACGGATATTACCGGAACTTTCCATATAATCCAATCCGAAAGGCTCTGCAAAATGACCTATGCGGGCATAAGAATTCGACCGGAAATTATACTGAATAAAAACATCTTTCAGAGAAATTGTTTTCTTGGCAAAACCGATGTCAATCTTGCCGGAAAAGTTTTCATATTTTCCGCTGACCCCCAAACGGATGTCGCTGATTGTAGCACCGCTTCCAAGATGGGTTTTATCTTTAAAAAATGCGGTACCGTCAAAATAAACCCGTCCGTTCACCGAACCCTCCAGCTTCTCCGTCCGGGTCTGTCCTAATGCCAAAGCTGCCGACAATAACACCGGAAATACAAACGTAATTTTTTTCATGGCTTAATATCCGATAACGGCTTTATCAGTTTTAGGATTAGAAACATTTTTCTTCACACCCCAATCTCCGGTAACATACTGGTAATCCCCCTCAGGAATATCATTACTATAGACAACGATGGCACGGGCATCATTCTCCCAATACCCTTTAACGGTTTTATTGTCCATTTCTTTCTCCACTTTCTTATCATCCGGGTTTACAATTAATTTCAACCCGACGGAAGTATTCATCAACTCCATATCTCCACGGCTGTTACCACCGGCAAACAACGGTTTTGCCTTAATGAAAGTATTTACAACCTCAGCTTTCCCATTATCCTGCGGCACCGGAAATACCAATTGGTCTGTCACCACACCGTCGGCTGTCACCAACGATTTTACCCCCAGAATCCGGTCTTCCGGTATCCCCAGTTGCTCAGCAACAAATCTCTGATACAACAACTCCGGAGAAGCAGAAACAACCCAGATTTCAAAATCATAATCTTTCAGATTCGCCAACAATTGTTTCATTTCCGGATACATCTTATTCTGATATTTTTCATGAAACATAGCATTACCCATTTCCTGAATCTCTTCGGCTGTCAGACCGGACAAAAATTTAATACGGTTCTGTACATATTCTATACCCACATTATTACCATGCAGTAATTTATCTACAATCGCCATCTTTTCCTTTGACTTCCGGTCAGATTTCCCGGCATAATTTTTCTGCGCAAAATCATATAACGCTTCATCAGCCAAATAATAAGGAGTTTGTCCGAACAAAGTACCATCACAGTCAAACACAGCCACCTTACGGATTTTCATAGGCACCGTCGAATCCAGAAAAGCTGCCAGACGGTCATTGGTCTCATCAGAAAACCCCTTGACAGGCTTATAGGTATAAGTCTGGGCATCGACAAATACAAACGAACTCATGACCAGTGCCACGGTTACCACCATTACATAACGGATTTTTACGAACATCTTCATAAGGTAAAGATTAAAGTTAATTAATTTTATTTAAGACCTTTAGTTATTCCTACTTCCTCGTAAAATGATTTCAATAAATCACAAATAATCTTTCTTTTATCCAAACAGGAGTAAATAAACACAAGCGGCAATTCCCGCTCCCGCAAACGGACCGAAAACCGGGACCCAGCCATATCCCCAGCCACTACTTCCTTTTCCTTTAATCGGCAAAAGATAATGGACCAAACGGGGCGGAAAATCCCGGGCCGGATTGATAGCGTATCCCGTTGTCCCTCCCAATGACATACCTATAGCGACAATCAAAAAAGTCACCGGAAACAACCCCACGGAACCCAAACCCACCTCAGGTGTATTTCCTTCTACGGCCAGACACAAGATAACAAATACCAATACAAAAGTTCCGATAACTTCACAGATAAAATTCCGCGGTTTATTCAGAATTGCCGGCATCGTACAAAAAGTACACAGTTTCGTATCAGGGTCCTCCGTCACGTCATAATGATCTTTGTAAAAAATATAAACGAATACAGCACCCACAAAACTCCCCAGCAACTGCGCAACAATATAGGCAGGAACATATGCCCAGGGGAAAACACCGCTAAGAGCCAACCCGACAGATAAAGCGGGATTCAAATGAGCTCCTGAATAAGGTGCGGCAATAAAAGCTCCGCACATCACAGCAAATCCCCAGGCCAAAGTAATCACAACCCAGCCACCGTTAAATCCTTTCGATTTATTCAGAATCGTACCGGCCACCACTCCATCTCCCAACAATATCAGTATTGCAGTCCCGATAAATTCAAAAAGACATTTCACAAAAAGAGTATCAGGCATCATAAAAAACAAGTAATTAACAAAATAAAAATCAACCATTCAAACCATCAATGAATGACCCGGTCTACAGCATCCCGCCAACCTCCTTTCAACTCTTCAATGACCTTTTTATCACAGGTGGGCTCAAAATGTTTATCCACCTTCCATTGTTGTTTTATCTCTTCCAAATCTTTCCAGAAACCGACAGCCAATCCGGCAAGATATGCCGCACCCAAAGCTGTCGTCTCTATTACCTTCGGACGTATCACATCAGAATCCAAAATATCTGCCTGAAATTGCATCAGCAAATTATTAGCTGCCGCACCTCCGTCAACCCTCAACTCCTTCAATTCGATACCGGCATCCTTCTGCATAGCCTTCACCACATCCATCGTCTGAAAAGCTATCCCCTCCAACGCCGCTCTGGCAATATGGGCCGCCGTCGTACCACGGCTTATCCCCAAAATAGCACCCCTTGCATATTGATTCCAATAAGGAGCACCCAACCCGGTCAATGCCGGCACAAAATAAACCCCTCCGTTATCTGCTACCCGGGTTGCCAAAGCCTCAATATCACCGGACGAACGAATAATCCCCAAACCGTCCCTCAGCCACTGCACAATTGCTCCTCCGACAAAAATGCTTCCCTCTAAAGCATAAGTTACCTGTTCTCCGATTTTCCAGGCAATGGTCGCCAGCAAATTATTCCGGGAAAACACCGGTTTATCCCCGCTATTCATCAGCAGAAAACATCCCGTACCGTAAGTATTTTTTACCATACCCGGTTCTGTACACATTTGTCCGAACAAAGCAGCCTGCTGGTCCCCGGCAATCCCCGCAATAGGTACTTTATGGGCAAACATTGTCGTTTTAGTATGTCCGTATACTTCACTGGAAGATTTTACTTCAGGCATCATCGAACGGGGAATATCAAACAATTCCAGCAAAGCATCGTCCCAAACCAGCTCGTGGATATTGAACAACATCGTTCGCGAAGCATTGGTCACATCCGTCACATGCACTTCCCCGCGAGTGAGACGCCAAATCAGCCAGGTATCCACAGTCCCGAATATCAAACGTCCGGATTCCGCTTTCTCTCGGGCACCCTCTACATTATCCAGTATCCATTTTATTTTCGTAGCACTAAAATAAGCATCAATGATTAACCCGGTTTTTTCACGGATAAAATCAGTTTTTCCCTCTGCTTTCAACGAATCACAATAAGCGGAAGTCCGCCGGTCCTGCCATACTATTGCATGATAAACAGGCTCTCCGGTTTCTTTATCCCAGACAATGGTGGTTTCCCGTTGATTGGTAATCCCGATTGCAGCTATATCCAATCCGTTGATTCCTATAGAAGCCATAGCACCTGCAATTACAGAAGCTTGCGAAGACCATATTTCATGAGGATCATGTTCCACCCAACCAGCCTTCGGAAAAATCTGCCGGAACTCTTTTTGTGCCACAGCCTTGATTTCACCCTTATGGTCAAACACAATAGCCCTCGAACTACTGGTTCCTTGGTCTAATGAGATAATATATTGTGCCATAAATCAAAAATTTACCTTATAAAGCATCTACTTCAAAATATAACGTTGTGCCAATTCCGTAAAAGATTGCACCTGCCGGTCTATCCAGGTCTGGTCATGTCCCAGCTCTTTGGCTACAATCCGGGCCACCTCCGGAGCAACCTCTAAAGCCGCCCGGGCATCCAGAAACAACAAACGAACCCGCCGGGCCAAAATATCTTCCACATCTAAAGCCATCTCTTCACGGACAGCCCAAACCACTTCGGCCACCGTATAATCGTATTCCGGATGCAACTTTTCCGCCATACTTTTGTCAGATTCCATCAACGTCCTGATAGCCGTAATATCCGAACCATAGATATACAAATGATTCGTTAAATCCGGCTCAGGCAGATAACCGTGGATATGAAGATTTCTAGTTACACATTCCCGTTTTTCCAGCAAATTCAGACTAATCACTTTATCAACAGTATCTTCTGCCATTTTACGGTAAGTTGTCCATTTCCCTCCCGTAATAGTAACCAGCTTATTGACAGAAACAAAAATCTTGTGACTCCGGGAAATTTCTTTCGTACTCTTCCCTTCTTTTTTAGGAGCAGCCAAAGGGCGTAAACCTGCAAACACAGAAAGCACATCACTCCGCTGCGGTTTCCGGCTCATATAGCGTCCGGCAGTATCCAGAATAAATCTGATTTCCTGTTCAAGAGCCTGCGGCTCCAATTCCGGTTTTTCCCTTACAGTATCCGTTGTTCCTACGACAACTTTATCATGCCAGGGTACTGCAAACAACACCCGCCCGTCATCTGTCTTAGGAATCATAATCGCACAATCGCTTTGCAGAAAAGAACGGTCAAGAACAAGATGCACCCCCTGACTGGGTTGCACCATATGCTCATGTGTCGGCACATCCATAGCCATGATACTATCTACAAAAATACCGGTAGCATTTACAACTGCTCTGGCCTTTACCTCATAAACATTTCCCGTCAGCACATCTTCCACTTTCACTCCTTCCGCAATGCCTTCGGCATTATGAAGGATACCGGTAACTTTCATCCGGTTGACCGGACATCCCCCGTATTCTTCACACGTTTGAGCCAAATTGACCGCCAAACGGGAATCATCAAACTGACCATCATGATACACAACCCCTCCTTTTAATCCCTCCGTCCGTATCGTCGGCAACCACTCCATTGTCTTTTTCTTAGACTGAAATTTAGAGCGACCCAGACTAAGACCTCCCGCTAAAATATCGTAAACAGTCAATCCGACAGTATATAAAAAATTATCCCAATATCGGTAATTCGGAATAATAAAAGACTGATTTTTCACCAAATGAGGCGCATTTTCCTTTAACAACCCTCTTTCATGCAATGCTTCCAAAACCAACGATACATCGCCCTGCGCAAGATAACGTACACCTCCGTGCACTAACTTTGTACTACGGCTTGAAGTTGCTTTAGCAAAATCATCCAATTCAAACAGAGCCACACTGAATCCCCTGGTTGCAGCATCAACAGCAACTCCTAAACCAGTGGCCCCCCCTCCCACAACAACCACATCCCAGGTCATAGAAGTATCAGCAACCCTTTTTATCAAATTCTCGCGTTTCATAGCCATTCTATTTTGAAAAATACATTCCCCGTTTACCTAAAAAAATCTATTAAACTATAATTTAACAACTTATACGGTGAATAAAATAAAAAGTCAGTTATTTCCTCAGAAAAAAAACATTCCCTATCTTAGTGCGGTTTTATCAACAGGAAAACAGGGAAATTATACCCGCAGAATAATTCGGAAAGAACATAATTTCAAATGAAAATTGTATTTGCAGAACCCCTGGGAGTGTGTGAACGCATACTGAATGCACAGACAGAACATTTAAAAAAGCAAGGGCACACAATTGTATTTCATACCGAACGTACTGAAAAAGAAGAAATATTAATCGAAAGAGCCCGTGACGCAGACATTCTTGTATTGAGTAATATCCCACTGAAAAAACATTTCTTTGAATCTTGTCCGGGGTTAAAAATGATTTCGGTAGCTTTCACCGGAGTCGACCATATTGACCTGGAAGAATGCGGGAAACGGGATATTGTTGTTTGCAATGCTGCAGGCTATTCTACACAAGCCGTTGCAGAACTGACCATCGGCATGATGATTGCCGTCTACCGCAAAATAGCAGGCAGCGACACCATTACAAGAATTTCCGGGGACCGCCGGGACTTCCTGGGGAGTGAACTGCACGGAAAAACCGTAGGTATCATCGGACTGGGTGCTATCGGACAAAAAGTCGCCCGTCTGGCCAATGCTTTTGGCTGTACCGTATTGGGATACAACCGCAGCAACAAAGAAGTGGAACAGGTAACTCCGGTCAGCAAAGAAGAATTACTCACCCGGTCTGACATCATCACAGTTCACCTGCCCCTCACCCCGGCAACAAAAAATTTTATCGGAACAACAGAATTGAGCCTGATGCAACCGCACACAATTATAATCAACACAGCGCGCGGTCCCATCGTAGAACAAAATGCACTTTACAACGCCTTACGAAAAGGACAAATTGCAGGAGCCGCAGTAGATGTCTACGACCAGGAACCACCGCTACCCGCCAATTTCGAATTATTCAACGCACCTAATCTTTTGATGTTGCCCCACATCGGATATGCAACAAAAGAAGCATTGACAAACCGGCTGGACATTGTCATAAAAAACATTGAAATGTGGCTGGCCGGAACACCACAAAACAGAATCCTTTCACGCTTTTAAACTGATAAAATATGTTCAGAAAAATTATTGTACTTCTATTACTTTGTCCGCTATTCACCTGGGCAAAAGACTATCAGGTCAGAATCCATGTAAAAAACTTACCGGCAGACAGTCAACCGATACTCCTGCGCATATATAACGGCAATTTGTTCATATTGGACAGTATCCCGGCTGTAAACCAGGAAGAAATCACTTTCCGCATCCCGGAAAACACCAGACCCGGTATGTTAAGAACCATTTTGGGCATGTCCGCCTACTCCCCCATGATGCCTTCCCAACCTATAGCACTCAATTTCATATTCAACCGGGAAAACATTGAAATAAATACCGACTACCAAGACCCGCAAAATGCAGCAGAAATAGTAACTTCCGAAGAAAACAAATTATATTTCGGTTTCATGAAATCAGACTTGCTTTTCTTCAAAAAATTAGGTCTGCTCGAACAAGTAGTACAAAACTATCCGGAACAGGATGAATTCTATCAAAAAGCCCTGACACATTACCTGAAAGTACAGAACGAGCGGGAAAAATTCATTGACAAAACTTGCAAAATCAATACAAAAACACTGGCATCACGGATAATCAAAAATCAAAAAATGCCCGTTCTGCCAGGCAAACTGACGCCGGAAGAACGGGATTCCTTAATAAACCAACAATTCCTGTCAGAAGTAAACTTCAACGACACCACATTGCTCTATACAAATATATACACCGACAAAGTCTTCCGTTTCATCCAAATGCACATGAAACCGACAGCCACTCCCCGCGAAAACGAAGCCAATTGCATACGTGCCATAGACCAGCTAGTCCCGGTACTGGATATCAATCCAACCATCCAGCAACACATCCTGCAGTTTCTGATAGAAGGATTCGAAAGCATGAAAATGGAAGAAGTATTGGCACACATTTCTTCCAACTACCTCCAACAATGCGGCAGCAATTCAGACATCATAAAACAACGGCTGGAAGGCTACAGAAAAATGGCAGTAGGACAAAAAGTACCGGATTTCACATCAAACAAAACTCAGGGAGAACCGTTTAATCTCTACAACCACATTTCTCCCTATACGCTGATTCTATTCTGGCACACCGGATGCGAGCATTGCCAGATTCTTATGAATAACTTACCGGGATTAAGCCGGGCCGGCCTTTTCAGCGACCATCAGCTACAAATCATCGGAGTATCCATCGACGAAAACAAAGAAGAATGGGAAAAATTCTCTGAAAACTACCAGTTGGACTGGATTAATACACATGTCGAAGGCAGTTTCGGAAGCCAGATTGCATCAGATTACAACCTTTTCGCCACTCCGACCATGTTCCTGATTGATGCAGAACACAATATCATTGCCAAACCTCTGACTTTGGAGGAACTCAAAAACAACATCATGGAATTAAAATAAAAACGTATTGTCACCGGAACCCGACCGGTGACAATACACTCATTACACAATTCCATTCAACCATTCCGATTCTTTCCGCAACCGGCATCCCCTGTTCAACACAACATCCTTCCAGTCTGTTTATTCCTTAAAATACACCCTTCTTACCCGGTGAGACACACTGGTCAGGATTTCATAAGGGATAGTTCCCAGTTTATCCGAAAGTTCCGTCACCGGAATATGTTTCCCGAAAATCTCCACCTCATCCCCCACCTGAACATCCAAACCGGTAACATCAACCATACAGGCGTCCATACAGATATTCCCCGTAATAGCAGCTCTTTTCCCCCGTATAAGCACTTCCCCCACCCCACAACTCAAATGCCGGTCCAGCCCATCTGCATACCCGACCGGAATCACAGCAATCCTCGAATCGCGGGACAATACCCCTTTCCGGCCATACCCGACCGTCTGGTCCGCCTTCACCTCCCGGATGACCGCAATATAAGTCTTAAACGAACTCACCGGCTGCAACAAAGCCCCCGCAGCACTGATTCCATGCAAACCGATTCCCAGACGTACCATATCGAAAGCATATTGCGGAAAACGCTCAATACCGGCAGAATTTAATATATGCCGGACAATGTGATAACTGAAATGTGACTGCACCTCTCCGGTCATCTGAATAAACCGGTTTATCTGAGTCAACGTATACTCATCATGCTTTGCCTCGTCACTCCCGGCCAGATGTGAAAACATAGAACGAAGAACAACTTTCCGTTTCGTCTCAAAAAAACGGACCAAATCAGGCAATTCCTCAGCATCAAGTCCGGAACGGTTCATTCCGGTATTCAGCTTCAAATGCACCGGATACTTTTCAATTCCATGTTTAGCCAATGCCTCATCAAAAGCCTTTAACAAATCCAGGGAATAAATCTCAGGTTCAAGATTAAACTCAATCATATTATCAAAAGCCTCAGGCTCAGGATTCATTACCGCTATCGGCATCGTTATGCCGGCTGCCCTCAGTTCCACTCCTTCATCCACATAAGCCACCATCAGATAATTAACCCCCTGATATTGAAGTAAACTTGCTATTTCACCGGCACCGCTGCCGTATGAAAAAGCTTTTACCATAACAGCAATCATGGTACGTTCGGGAATCAGCGAACGGAAATAATTCAGATTATGAACCATCGCATCCAAATCCACTTCCAATAAAGTATTATGCGATTGTTTCTGCAAAAAACCTGCAATATATTCAAAACGGTATTTGCGGGCCCCTTTCACCAAAATCACCTGATCCCTGAAATGCTCCCGGTTTTCTTGCCGCAGAAAACTATCCGTATCCTCATAAAAACGACAATGAGGAATCAGAAAATAAGATTTATAACGGGAAATAACATCCCCAATCCCTATAAAAAGAGAAACACCAGCCTCACGCAACAACCGGGCCACCTCCCGGTACAACTCCTCTTCCTCATTCCCCGACCCCACGAAATCAGACAAAATCACCACCTTCTCCCGCCCCGCATCCTGCATAGACAACGTATTCAAAGCCAATTGAAAAGAGGCTGCATCCGAATTATAATAATCATTGATTAAGACACAGTGATTAATGCCGTCTTTTATCTCCATCCGCATTGCAATGGGCTGCAAAGCCTCCACTTTTTCCGCAACATACTCCGGACTTTTCCCTTTCAGCAACAACACACAAACGGCATTCATGCAATTTTCAAAAGAAGCATCATCCGCAAAAGGTATCCGGAAACGGTATCTCCTGTCCTGCCAGTTCAACACAACCTCCCGACCCTGGTCGCCGGGACAATTTTCCACAACCCGGACCTCTGCCTTCCCTCCCTCTCCCCACAACAACACTTTTCCGGGCGAAACCACAGACAATAATTCCTCCATGACCTTCCCCTCCCGACCTACAACACATTTACAATCTTTAAACAGCAACGCTTTTTCCCGCAACTTCTGTCCGGCAGAAACAAAATTTTCCCCGTGAGCATCCCCAAGATGAGTAAAAATACCAATCTCAGGACAAATCATCTGCTGCAAACGCTCCATTTCCCCGGGCAAAGATATTCCGGCTTCAATAATCGCCAAACGAGTCTGCAACCCGATTCCAAGCAACGACAAAGGCACCCCTATCTGCGAATTATAACTCCGGGGACTACGATATACACCAGCCTCTCCGGACAACATCTGATACAACCATTCTTTGACAATCGTCTTACCATTGCTGCCTGTTATTCCAATCACCTCCGCCCGAATCCGGCTCCGGTGCCAACCCGCCAACCGCTGCAATGCCGGTAAAACATCCGGAACATTAAAAAAATTTGCCCCCCGGAGTCCGGCATACTCAGGCCGCATTTCACTGACAACAAAATTACGCACCCCTCGTCCGTAAAGTTCCGGTATATACTGATGACCGTCATGGTTTACCCCTTTAAAAGCAAAAAACAAAGTTGCCTCAGGTTGATTCACAGAACGACTGTCCGCACACACTTCACTAATTTCAAAGTCTGTCACACCACAGGCTTCGCAATTCAAAACAACTGAAATTTCTCTACTATTCATAAATTCAATGTACTAACACAATAACTTTTCCGCCCAAAACCGGTAACCTTATCCTGTCACAGTACCGGCGCAAACAAACGGGCCACCGATTCAAATATTTTCTCCCTCTTCGAACGGAATTTCCACCGCCGAATAGCTTCATCCGTACTTACTCTCAAATCTTTTATAAAATCCATAGCCAACTCCTTCACCACATCCCGGTCGTATATAATCAAACTCACTTCAAAATTCTGCTCAAAACTTCTTAAATCCATATTCGCCGTACCTACACTGGCCACATTTCCATCCACAATAATCACCTTGCTGTGGTTTATTCCCTTTTGGTACCAATATATTTTCACCCCGGCCTCCAACAATTCCTCCACATACGAACGAGTACACCAATTTGTCAGCCACGAATCCGATTTATGAGGCAACAGCAAACGGACATCCACCCCGCTCATAGCTGCCGTCTTCAAAGAATTCAAAGTCGTCTCTCCCGGCATAAAATAAGGCGTAGAAATAAAAACATACCGCTTAGCCATATTAATCAACGTAAAATACGACTGCTGAATAGAAGCCCAGTCACTGTCCGGACCGGAAGTCACCGTCTGCACCAACACATGACCTTCGGCCTGGATATAAGGAAGATATTCGTTCTTATTCAACAACAATTCCTGCCGTACAAAATACCAGTCAATCAGAAAAACAACCTGCAAAGAAGTAACAACTTCACCTTCCACCCTCAGATGGGTATCCCGCCATGCTCCGATACCCGGAACACCATCCACATAACGGTCGGCGATATTCAGTCCCCCGACAAAACCCACTTCTCCGTCTACAACCGCAATCTTCCGATGATTCCGGTAGTTTGCCTTATTTGCAAGATGATGAAAGCGCACAGGCAGAAAAGGATAAATCTGCACCCCCGCTTTCCGGAGTTCCCGGATAAACTCTTTCGATAATCCCCACGACCCCACATCATCATATATAATCCGGACCTCAACTCCTTCCCTGGCTTTCCGAAGCAAAATATCCTTCAACCGAGCAGCCAGCCGGCCTTCGTCAATAATATAATATTCCAGATGAATAAATTTCCGGGCATTCTCCATCGCCCGGAACAATGCCGGAAAAGTCTCCTCCCCGTTATGCAACACCTCCACCCGGTTAAAACGGGTCAGCAAAGCCTTGCTGTTATTCAACAATAAAGTCATCAGTTTCCGGACCTCTATACTTTCACGCTTTTGCAGAAACTCCGACTTTTTTATCAATTGCTTCTGGTCCTCACTCATATACTGCAACCACTTCATATCCCCCAGTCCTTTCATGGAAAACATCTTTATCTTCCGATAATTCACTCCAAAATAAAGATAAAAAATGAAACCCAGTAAAGGCACCGTAACCAGTACAATAATCCATGCCAGGGTACGCACCGGATTCCGGTTTTCAAGAATCACGTTGAAAACCACACTAGCCACCGTAAGAACATACAGAACTATTACAACAAATACGATAATCTGTAACCAGGACATAAAATTAGTTATACCTTTGTATCATGAACACTATTTTTCATCTGTCACAATACGCTTTACAAGAGTTAAAAGATACATATTCAGAGCATGAAATCCGAAGCATCTGTAATATTATCTACATGGATATTTTACACTTCACAAATATAGATATCCATCTCAGAAAAAACGAAATTTTAGAAAAAAGCTTTATAAATAAATTTACAGAAATTATCAATCTATTAAAATCCGACCACCCGATTCAATATATCATCGGTGAGACTGAATTTGCAGGTCTGAAATTCAATCTCAACTCATCCACCCTGATTCCCCGTCCGGAAACCGAGGAACTGACATTATGGGTCAGCAGACACCTGCTTCCCGGACAAAAAGTACTCGACATCGGAACCGGTAGCGGCTGCATAGCCATCACTCTGGCCCGCCTTCATCCGGACTGCTCCGTTTCAGGAATTGACATATCCCCCGAAGCTATTGCCATAGCGTCTCAAAATGCAAAACGGAACGCAGTAAATGCAGAATGGCTGGTCAGGGACATTTTACATTTTGAAAACGAACAATGGGACAAATATGACCTGATTGTCAGCAATCCCCCTTACGTCCGGGAAAGCGAAAAAACAACAATGGAAGCAAAAGTACTCCGGTTCGAACCGCCGCAAGCCCTGTTTGTTCCGGACCGGGAGCCTTTATTATTTTACCGCAAAATATGTGAATTCGGACAAAAATATTTGAATCAACAGGGATTACTGTTTTTTGAAATCAACGAAGCCCTGGGACCTCAAACCCTGGAATTAGCAGAACAATACGGCTATACCGAAACGGAACTCCGCAAAGACTTCTACGGAAAAGACAGAATGATAAAGGCAAGACGTTAAACAATTACCCATGACGACAGATAAAGCTCTTCAACTTATAACAGGACTATGCAGCAAAAAAGAATACTGTACGGCAGATATACTTGAAAAACTCCGTAAATGGGAAATATCAGATAAAGACATGCAAAAAATCATGACTTTTCTATATCAACACAAATTCATTGATGATTCCCGTTTTGCCCGGATATATACAGAAGATAAATTCCGGTTCAATCATTGGGGTAAACAAAAAATCAGCCTGATGCTGCGACAAAAAAATATACCGCCGGAAATCATCGCAGAAGCCCTGAATGCAGTCGATTCCCAAAGTTACCGGGAACAATGCCGGAACCTCCTGGAACAAAAAATGAAAACACTAAACGAAAAAGACCCTTACAAACTGAAAGCCAAGCTCATTCGTTTCGGACTGGGACGCGGATTTGATTTTGACACCATCCAGACCTGTCTTCCGCATCTGTTGCCGACAGATTAATCCTGATAAATACCCAATTTTTTATAGCTTTGAACAAAAATCAGAGAAATATGGATACAATTCCTCCAATCGTTCATTTAAAAAGTCTGACAAACACGGTATCCCTGCAAGAACTCATCAGACAAAACCATACGGATTATCTTTTGATATACACGGGAACAACCCAGCTCCATCTGGCTCCGTATGCCATAGAAAGAATGTTGCAGGCAGCCCGGATGAGCAATGCCATAATGCTTTACACAGATTACTGCCGTACAGAGGGAAACACTGAAAAACTCATTCCAACCCTGGAATATCAACCGGGCAGTCTGAGAGATGACTTCGATTTCGGTCCCCTGCAATTATATAAAGTCCCGGAATTTACGGAAACCGTGAAAGAAATGGACAACCATTACCAATTCGCCGCACTCTACGATTTACGCCTAAGATTGTCCCGCAAAGGCGGAATCGTACATCTTCCGGAATACCTTTACACAGTAACAGAAACGGATTTCCGGAAATCCGGAGAAAAACAGTTTGATTACGTAAACCCGCGCAACCGGGAAGTACAAATAGAAATGGAAAAAGCCTGCACATCCCACTTACAGGCAATCGGAGCCAGGCTTACACCGCGAACCCGGAACATCGATACAGAAGCAGAAACTTTTCCGACCGAAGCCTCTGTGATTATCCCGGTAAAAAACAGAGCAGGCACCATTGCCGAAGCTGTTTCTTCGGCAATGCGCCAAAAAACCAGCTTCCCGTTCAATATCATTGTTGTTGACAACCATTCCACAGACGGCACCACAACCATTTTGCAAAAACTATCTCTCACCAGTCAGACACTTATCCATCACATACCATCTTCCCGGGAATTAGGTATCGGAGGATGCTGGAATGAAGCGATCCTGCACCCTCGGTGCGGAAAATTCGCCGTTCAACTGGACAGCGATGACCTCTACAAAAATGAATATATCCTACAAACAATAGTAGATACCTTCTATCACGAAAAATGCGCTATGGTTATCGGAAGTTACGAAATGGTAAATTTCAGGCTCGAAGAAATTCCGCCGGGAAAGATAGACCACCGGGAATGGACCCCCCGGAACGGCCACAATAATGCCCTGCGCATCAATGGGCTGGGAGCACCCCGGGCTTTCTACACCCCGGTCATACGGCAACTTAAATTTCCCAATGTCAGTTATGGGGAAGACTACGCCGTAGCATTGGCTATTTCCCGGGAATACCGTATAGGACGGATTTTTGATTCATTGTATCTTTGCCGCCGTTGGGAAGGAAATTCCGATGCCTCCCTGGACATTGCAAAACAGAATCAATACAATTTTTACAAAGACAAAATCCGCACTCTGGAACTCACAGCCCGGATAAACATGAACACAACAAAAAATCCAGATGAATAACGAAGACTTGCAGCTATTACACAACAGCCAAATGCAAACATTTGAACTGGCCCGGCAAAATTTCGCAGGCTTACAACAGGTTGTTTATAAAGAAATCCCGTTCGGAACATTCTCCATCCGTCTGCAATACAATCCCGCCCGGATATTGTCAACCAATGCTAAAATCGACCGGCAAACGCTACAAAACCGACCGTGTTTTCTCTGTCAACACCATTTACCGGCAGGTCAACAGGGTATTGCCTACGGAAATCAATACCACATATTTGTAAACCCATATCCCATTTTCAACCGGCATTTCACAGTACCCGCCAAGATTCATACCCCTCAACAAATCGGTCCACACTTTGAAAATCTGTTGAACCTGGCTTTCGATTTTCCAGGCTACACGGTGTTCTACAACGGACCGGAATGCGGAGCTTCCGCCCCGGACCATTTTCATTTCCAAATGGTGCCCCGGAATCTTATGCCTCTGGAAAAAGATGTCCAACAGACAGCATTGCGGCAAATCATCAATCAACAAGACTACTATTCCATTTCTGTACTCAGAAATTATCTCCGGGAAGTAATTGTAATCCAGGCATCCGACTTGCAACTATTGTCCCGGTTATTCACTTCCGTACAACACGTCCTGGGAGAAAATATCCCTTTTCAGCAAGAACCCATGATGAACATACTCACCTGGTTCGACAACTGCCAGTGGACACTATGTATCTTTCCCCGGAAATTGAGACGTCCCCGGCAATTTTTCGCCGAAGGGGAAGAAAAAATATTATTCAGTCCCGGATGTGTAGATATGGCCGGCGTAATCATTGCTCCCCGGAAAGAAGATTTTTACAGATATTCGGCCCCGTTATTAACAGACCTTTTCGGACAGGTCTCTATAACTCCTGATTGCCGCAACACCATTATACAACAACTTCAAAAAATAATCTTATGATACAAAACACTCCGCATATCGAAGTAGGAATCCTATTCTCCGGCAAAATACATTTCAGGCTAAACGGCACTTACTATGCAAACAATCAGGCATATGAAGGCGAATATTATATCATTAAGGAAAACAGCAAATATCTGTTACAAAACGCTGACGGTACACAGGAAATTACCCTCCCCCTGATTTTCGAACCGGACAACTATGCAACCCGGGATTTTGAACTCACAGAAGTAACTATCGGTATCCAGTTCCATTGGGAAAGGAAAGAAACCCAGAAGTTTAAAGGTAAATTAAAAATCATAGACGAAAAAAAACACCTGACTGCCATCAATATTCTACCCCTGGAAGACTACCTGCTGAGTGTCATATCCTCTGAAATGAAAGCCACATCCTCGCCGGAATTTTTAAAAGCCCATGCCGTCATATCCCGAAGCTGGCTATTGGCTCAAAAAGAAAAAGCCCGGCATCGGAACGGATATTATCAAAGTGGTCAGGAAACCGAACAGACATACATCCGCTGGTACGACCGTGAGGACCACGCTAATTTTGACGTATGCGCCGACGACCATTGCCAACGTTATCAGGGAATCAGCAAAGCTTATACCCACACAGTCCGGCAAGCGGTCCGGGCCACCTGCGGAGAAGTACTGACCTATCACGGACAAATTTGTGACGCCCGTTTCTCAAAATGTTGCGGCGGAGCAACCGAACGGTTTGAAAATACCTGGGAGCCTGTCGTACATCCTTACCTGGACAAAATAACCGACTCTGAAATGCCACTTGAAACCGGAAATCTGTCGGAAGAAAAAGCTGCCAGAGCCTGGATACTTTCTTCCCCCGCAACTTTTTGCAACACTTCAGATGCAAAAATCCTGGGAGAAGTGCTAAACGATTATGACCTGGAAACCCGGCATTTTTTCCGGTGGCAAGTAAACTACACAACCGGAGAATTATCCGCTCTGGTAAAAGAAAAACTAGGCATTGATTTCGGAACAATTACAGAAATCATACCTTTGGAAAGAGGAACCTCAGGACGTCTGTGCCGGATAAAAATCATCGGAACCCGGAAAACCATGGAAATCGGTAAAGAACTGGTCATCCGCAAAGCTTTTTCACCCACTCATCTTTACAGTTCCGCTTTTGTCATCGATAAAAAAGAAGAAAATTTCATTTTCCGCGGTGCAGGATGGGGACACGGCGTCGGCTTATGCCAGATAGGTGCCGCGGTTATGGGAGCAAAAGGCTATACCTACCGCCAGATTCTGAAACATTATTTCAAAAACAGTGAGATTTCAAAACTTTATTTTTAAAGAATACGATATTTATTCCGCAATCTGAAATAAAAACATCATGAAACCCTGGTCCTGGATTCCCACCCTCTATTTTGCACAAGGCATGCCCTACGTCATCGTTACAAGCGTAACCGTAATTATGTTCAAACGGCTCGGTATGTCTAATGCGGACATCGCGTTTTACACCAGCGGACTATATTTTCCCTGGGTCATTAAACCCTTGTGGAGTCCGTTGGTAGACATTCTGAAAACCAAACGCTGGTGGATTGTCGTTATGCAAATTATTATCGGTGCCGGACTGGGCGGAATAGCCTTAACCTTACAAGCCCCCCTTCCCATCCGCTATTGCCTGAGTTTCATGTGGCTGTTAGCCTTTAGCTCTGCCACACACGATATCGCTGCAGATGGTTTTTATATGCTGGCGTTAAATAAACAAAACCAGGCATATTTCATCGGCATACGAAACACCTTTTACCGGATAGCTATCGTTTTCGGACAAGGAATACTGGTCATGTCCGCCGGAATATTAGAAAAATTATATTCTGAACATTTACCTGCTACGACCGCCATTCCCAAAGCATGGTCTGTCACATTTTACATGCTGACAGCATTATTTGTTCTACTGTATGTGTATCACCACAGGATTCTTCCCCATCCGGAACAAAACCGGGGAATCACCAGCCCGCAGCATACTACCCTCCGGCACGTAATCAGGGAATTTGGTCACACATTCAGTTCATTTTTCCGAAAGAAAGGAATACTTCCGGCCCTGCTCTTCATTTTGTTTTACCGTTTTGCCGAATCACAACTGGTAAAAATAACCTCCCCTTTCCTGTTGGATTCCCCGGCAACAGGCGGGCTGGGATTGTCCACCACCCAAGTCGGCTTCATTTATGGCACCATCGGAGTCATTGCATTAACCCTGGGGGGAATTGCCGGAGGTATTGTTATTTCCCGGAAAGGATTAAATTCTTGCCTCTGGGGAATGACTGCCGCCATGAATCTGCCTAATCTGGTCTATCTGTATCTGGCACTGGTCCGGCCCGACAACCCGCCCCTGATTTCAGGCTGCGTAGCCATAGAACAATTGGGATACGGATTCGGCTTCACCTCCCTGACCTATTTTATGATGCTATTCTGTGCCGGAAAACATCAGACAGCACATTACGCACTCTGTACCGGTTTTATGGCTCTGGGTATGATGGGCCCCGGCATGCTTGCAGGATGGGTAGAAGAATTTATCGGCTACCAGAATTTCTTTATCTGGATTATCATTTGCACCATTCCCAGTTTCTGGGTCACCCGTTATATCCGCCCGTTCACCGTTCCTCAGGCACGCGGGGGGCAGCAATCATAAAATCTATAGGCATGCTTATTGTGCTTACTCAGAAACCAGACAAGTCTCCTGTCATTTCCCCCGGATAATATACATGGAATAGCATTGTTTATTCATTCGTAAACCCGCAATTAACAGGGAAAAGACAGCACAAGAAAAAAAAATCATATTTTTTTCAAAAAAAATTCAGAAATCTGTAACCTTATCCTTTTTCCCCCGTAAAACTCCATGATTTAGCACACACCACGGGGAGAGGAAGCTTATAAACAAGCTGTTTTCCACGACAGTTCTTTAAAATGACAGTCTGACAAACTACGGGATATTACACCACGCACACACCACACAGACGCACGCACATATAATAATTTCTTTTCAAATCCCTGTCAGAACGGTTTTAAAGTCTCCGGGAAATGTCTCCCTAAAACACACAGAAGGCGCAAGAAATTGCGCCTTCTGATGTTTTACTCTCCCGAAAAAAAGAAGTGTAAATCAAAACCGGTGATTTTATCTGATTTCAGACCCGGCTTTTACCTCTTTGTCCGGCCGGACAAAAGCCAAAGAACCATCTGCATTCTCGGCCATCAGAATCATTCCCTGAGATTCTATTCCTTTTAACAATTTGGGTTCCAGATTGACCAAAATGCTAACCTGCTGTCCTACCACTTCCTCCGGAGCATAATATTCAGCGATACCTGATACAACCGTCCGCACATCAATGCCCGTATCAACGGTCAGTTTCATCAACTTTTTCGTCTTAGCCACCTTCTCAGCCGCAACAATCTTTCCCGCACGGATATCCATTTTTGCAAAATCGTCAAAAGCAATGTTTGGTTTCGCAGCAGACACCTGAGCGTTAGCCATCTCATTTTCTTTCTTGGTAGCCAATAATTTATCTACTTGTTTCTGAATCTCCTCATCCTCTATCTTACCAAACAACAAACCGGGAACTCCCAACTGATGTCCGGCAGATACCACCTCATCACCCATCCGCTCCCATTTCACTGGCTCTATGTTCAGAAATCCTCTTAACTTAACAGCACTAAAAGGAATAAAAGGTTCGGTCAAAGTAGAAAGATCCGCTGCAAGTTGCAAACAAATATTCAAAATAGTTTTCACCCGTCCTTCGTCCGTCTTAATCAATTTCCAAGGTTCTGTATCTGCCAGATACTTATTCCCCAAACGTGCCAGATTCATACACTCTTTCAAAGCATCCCGGAAATGAAAAGAATCCAGATTCTTTTCAACTTTTTCAATAATCTGAGGAATCTCTGCCAACACCTCCCTGTCATAATCAGTCAACTCACCGCGTTCCGGAACAATACCGCCAAAATATTTCTGAGTCAGCACCAATGCCCGGTTGATGAAATTACCGTAAATAGCCACCAACTCATTATTGTTACGCGCCTGAAAATCCTTCCAGGTAAAATCATTATCCTTCGTTTCAGGTGCATTGGCTGTCAGAACATACCTCAGCACATCCTGTTTCCCTTCAAAATCACGCAGATATTCATGCAACCAAACCGCCCAGTTCCGGGAAGTCGAGATTTTATCCCCTTCAAGATTCAAAAACTCATTGGCCGGAACATTATCCGGCAATATATAACTTCCCTCCGCCTTTAGCATAGCGGGAAAAATAATACAGTGAAATACGATATTATCCTTTCCGATAAAATGAATCATCCGCGTTTCCGGGTCCTTCCAGTATTTCTCCCACTCAGGTGTCAAAACTTTCGTCGCAGAAATATAACCAATCGGAGCATCAAACCATACATACAAAACTTTCCCCTTAGCTTCCTCCAAAGGCACGGGAACCCCCCAATCCAGGTCTCGGGTCACTGCCCGGGGCTGCAAACCATTGTCCAGCCACGACTTACATTGCCCGTATACATTCGGCTTCCATTCCTTATGCTCTTCCAGAATCCACTCTTTCAACCAACTTTCATACTTATCCAAAGGCAAATACCAGTGCTTTGTTTCCTTCAACTCCGGCTTATTGCCCGTAATAGCCGAAACCGGGTCTATCAAATCCGTCGCATTCAGACTGGTACCACAAGCCTCGCATTGATCCCCGTAAGCCCGTTCATTACCACAATGAGGACATTTCCCCACAATATAACGGTCTGCTAAAAACTGACCGGCCTGCTCATCATAAAATTGCATTGAAGTCTTCTCTATAAACTTACCTTCATCATACAATTTCTTAAAAAATGCAGAGGACAATTCATGATGAGTCCGGGAACTGGTCCGGGAATAAATATCAAACGAAATTCCGAATTCTTCAAAGGAATCTTTAATAATGCGATGATACCGGTCGACAATATCCTGAGGGGTAACCCCTTCTTTCTGTGCCTTTATAGTAATGGGCACTCCATGCTCATCCGACCCTCCGATAAAAACTACTTCTTCACCTTTCTGCCGCAAATAACGGACATAAATGTCCGCAGGCACATACACTCCGGCCAGATGACCGATATGAACAGGCCCGTTTGCATAAGGTAAGGCCGTCGTAATCAGATTCCTTTTGAATTTGGTCATATCTTATTTCAAATTTGAAATTATAACGTGCAAAGGTAAGAAATTATTGAAAATTGAAAATTGAAAATTGAAAATTACTTATCTTCGCCATCGAAACTTATTTTATAATTTAAACTCAACATGTACAGACCTCCTTTCCTTCAACCCGGCGATAAAGTTGCCCTCGTTTCCCCGGCAGGCTCCATCGAAGCAAACTATATCCACGACGCCATGGAAATTCTAAGGACCTGGGAATTACACCCCGTTACAGGAGTTCATGTCTGCGAAAAACAAGGGTATTTTGCAGGAAGCGATGAACAACGCCGCGAGGATATGCAATGGGCTTTGGACAATGAAGACATACGAGCCATATTTTGCACCCGGGGAGGATACGGCAGCATGCGCATTGTTGAGCAACTGGATTACTCTGCTTTTCAAGGCTCCCCCAAATGGCTGATAGGCTTCAGTGACATTACCGTATTTCATTCCAAACTCAATACCCTGGGAATTGAAAGTATGCATGCCCCCATGCCCAAAAACTTCAAAAATTCAAGCCCCCAAGCCATGCAACGCCTCAGAGAATTTTTGTTCGGAAACATTTCAGCCTACCAGATTCCGGCACACCCTTTCAATAAAGAAGGACTGATAAAAGCAGAATTGACCGGAGGCAACCTGACTCTGTTGCATTGCCTGAGGTCTACTCCCTTGGAGTGCAAACGCCAAAGCCCCGTGTTATTTATAGAAGATGTCGGGGAAAATCTCTATGCCCTCGACCGGATGCTGCAAAGCTTGAAACTATCGGAAAAATTTGAACGCCTGCAAGGACTTATTATCGGACACTTCTCAGAAATGAAAGGACTCCATTTCGGCAAAAATGCAGATGAAATTATCCGGGAATTAATGGAAGAATACAACTATCCGGTATGTTTCGGTTTCCCGGCAGGACACGACGAACAAAATTTCCCCTTAATTATGGGAGCCACTATTGAAATGGAAATCACTGCACAAGGCACATCCATCCTCTTTTTAAATGATTAATCAAAACACAACCAAATGAAAAAATTCATTATACCTTTGTTTGTATTATTCAACATTGCCTGCCATTCCCCTGCAGTGTTCGAAAAATATGAAAAATTGCCGGAAGAAAACTGGAACAGATACAATGCTATTGAATTCAACACTCACATCCCCGACAGCGGACTTTATAACGTTACTTTAAGTATCCGCCACACCACCGACTTCGAAATGGCCAATTTGTGGTGTTTCATCTCTACACGCAGCCATGCAGCACAACAATTGAAAGATACTGTCAATATTAAAATAGCCGAACCGGACGGAAGATGGCTCGGGAAAGGCGGAAGCATCAAAACCATAGAACAAAGTATCCGCCGCAATCCGGTTTCCCTCCCCCGGGGAAATGTCAGATTCAGAATAGAACAAGGCATGCGTATCGAAGATATGAAAGGGATTAAAAATGTCGGCATCAGGATTGAGAAGATTACAGACTAAAAAATATGGCAAAAAATAAATTGGCGAAATTCGCGGAAATGGATACACTATCCAACGTTTTCCAACCCCGGCACGAAGAAATATTCCGCACCGATTATAAATTAAAAGGAAAATGGAATGCCGGAGTATTCCGCAACAATCATCCCGTCATTCTGGAAATAGGTTGCGGCAAAGGCGAATATACCGTCGAACTGGCAAAACTATTTCCGGAAAAGAATTTCATCGGTCTGGATATCAAAGGGGCGCGGATGTGGAAAGGAGCCAAAATGGCTGCAGCAGAAAATTTGTCCAATGTCGCTTTTTTACGCATGTACGCCGAACTACTGGAATCGGCTTTTGCTCCGGAAGAAGTAGCTGAAATATGGATTACTTTTCCCGATCCCCAAATGTCCAAAGCCCGGAAACGCCTCACCGGCACCCGTTTCCTGAGTTTATACCAGAAGATTCTCCGGCCGGACGCTCTGATTCATTTAAAAACCGACAGCCCTTTTCTCTATGCCTATACGGCAGAAGTTTTGAAAACAAACCATCTGCCGGCAACTATCCAGACAGAAGATTTGTACGGATGCGGATACGAAAACAAAATCCTGGGTATAAAAACCTTTTACGAAAAACAATGGTTATCCCGGGGGAAAAAAATAAAATACATCTGTTTTTCCCTGAATAATACCGTTCCGCTCACCGAACCGGATACAGAAATAGAAAAAGACGATTACCACAGCGAAACCCGTTTTATGAATACTGACGGCTATTTACGCAACAACCAATAAATGCGCCCGGAACCTATGAAACCGAAAAAAGTACTTATGGCCATGAGCGGCGGGATTGACAGTACCGTTGCCGCCATGTTGCTGCTGGAACAAGGTTGCGAACTGACAGGTGTCACTTACCGCACTTTCGACAATATTTCCAGAGGATGTCTGGAAAAAGAAAAAGGCTGCTGCAGTGTAGATTCCCTGTTCGAAGCCAAACGCATGGCCGGCGAACTGGGATTTGAACACCATATTCTGGACATCCGCCAGGAATTCAAAGACCAGGTAATCACTAATTTTATTGACGAATATTTACAGGGCCGCACCCCCAACCCCTGTGTTGTCTGCAATTCAACCATCAAATGGGGAAAACTCATTGAAACAGCCGATGAACTGGGATGCGATTTCATCGCAACCGGACACTATGCCCGTATCGGACTGCAGGACAAACGCTGGTTCCTGCGCAAAGGAGCAGATTTAAGTAAAGACCAGACCTATTTTTTGTGGACACTGACACAGGAAAACCTGTCCCGGACTATCTTTCCACTGGGAGAATTAACCAAAACGGAGGTCCGTAAAATTGCATACAACCACGGCTACGAAAAATTATCCCGAAAAGGAGAAAGCCAGGAAATCTGCTTCATTCCGGACAATGATTACCGGACATTCCTGGCAGAACACGTGGACAACTTCACCGAAAAATACGGGCCCGGCTACTTCGTTGACTCCGCCGGAAAAAAACTAGGCATGCACAAAGGTTTTCCCAACTATACCATAGGTCAGCGGAAAGGACTGGGAATAGCGTTGGGACATCCCATGTTTGTCATTGCCATCCACCCGGAAGACAATACAGTTGTACTAGGTACTAAAGACGAATTACAAGGCAATACTTTATACGCCAAAGAAGTCAATCTGATGAAATATACACAAATCCCTGAAGGATTGGAAGTAATGGTCAAAATCCGGTACCGGAATGAAGGGGGAAAGGCTTCGCTATTCCCGGAAAAAAAACGTCTGCGAGTGGTATTCCACGACAACATGGATTCCATCACCCCCGGACAAAGTGCCGTATTTTACGAAGGAGAAGATGTTGTGGGAGGAGGAATTATTGAATAAAGAAATAATCCGCTCCTCCTCCCTTTTTCCGGCGTCATCCGAACACCGCTTTATCTCATCTCAATTTATCTTCTATAATCTCCGTAATCACATCACGCAAACGGCATCCCATGGCACGGACCATCTTTGGAACGAAACTATTGGCTGTCATTCCCGGAGTGGTATTCACCTCCAACATAATCACTTCCTCACCGCGTACAAAACCATCCATCCGGATAATCCCCTCACACCGGAGTATATCATAAACCTCCGACGCCATACTCTGAATCCGTTCGGTAATCTCTTCAGGGAAACGGCCCGGAATAATCTCATCAGACATCGTGGCATCATATTTTGCTTCATAATCGAAAAATTCTTTCTTGGGAATAACTTCTGCTACCGGCATAATTACTTTTTTTCCTCCAGCTTTATACAAACCACAGGTAAACTCCGTTCCATCAATAAAACTCTCCACCAGGATTTCCTTACATTTACTGAAAGCTTCTTCTATTGCAGCATCAAAATCTTCACCGGATTTCACCTTAGATACCCCAAAACTGGACCCTTCGGCATTGGGTTTTACAAAACAAGGCAAACCCACGGCTTCCAACACGGCTTCTTTACTGAAAGCCTGACCACGGGTCAGCATCACCGGATGAGTCGTGTTAATACCAAAACCATTCAGATAATTCGTACAGGTATACTTATCAAATGTCAATGCCTCACACAAAGCCGAACAAGTGGAATAAGGAATCCCCATCATATCCAGATACCCCTGCAACATCCCGTTCTCACCAGGATTCCCATGAATAGTGATGTAAGCAAAATCAAACATTATTTTCTTTCCCGCATACTCAAACGAAAAATCATTTTTATCAACCGGATATCCGGCTCCGTCCAATTCTATATGCCAATCCCGGCCTTTCAGTATCATCAGATACTTATTGTATTTTTCCCCGTCAACCTCTTCAAAAATATGATTTCCGGATTGAATAGACACCCCGTATTCCGAAGAATTACCTCCAGCAATAACAACTACATTCTTTTTCATTATTTTAAAATATTACTGATTACCCAACCAACATCCCGCAAATTTTTACCCCACAGAAATTTTACAGAAGTACAAAATTAATTTTCAATTTCCAATTTTCAACGTTCAGACAAAGATAAAACTTTAGATTATACACTAGGTAATTATATACAATCTTAACCCTTAAAATAAAACTCCTTAATTATCGGTATATTTCATTCGTTTGTACTTCCTTAATAATTAATGTAGTATGTTATCTTTATAGAAATAATACAAAAGATTGATATACAAATACTTGCATATTCTATCGATTTTGCGTAACTTCAAGTAAAATTTTGATAAAACATGAGTAATAACAGAAGTTTATTTTATTTTTTCCGACAATTCCCGGATGAGGAATCTTGCTGGAAATACCTCGAAGAACGAAGATGGGGTGGTACTCCAGTTTGTCCTCATTGTGGACACTCACAAAAGATTTATCGATACAAAAACGGAAAAACTTTAAAGTGTGCACATTGTAAAAAGCAGTTTTCAGTGAAAACGGGCACTATTTATGAGAACTCGAATATTCCATTGCAGAAGTGGCTTACTACGTTTTATTTGATTTCATTAT
>CAJTPD010000012.1 GCA_910578105.1 uncultured Odoribacter sp.
TCGATGCCATTTATGTTCTCACCCGCCGGGACGAATGTGTGAGCAATGAAGCCTACTACACAGTTTTAGAGGTAAAGGAAGACCGCACAAGGGAAGTTTTAACTGTAGTAAACTTTCCCACAGAAAGCGCAACCAACTGGAAAGATGTATTTGAAGATCTTAAAGAAAGAGGGGTTGCTGTCGTCGATCTGCTGGTATGTGACGGATTATCCGGTATTGAAAATACGCTGGCTGATACTTTTCCCCAAGCGGATCTGCAATTATGTACCGTCCATCTGAAAAGGAATATCGTGAATAAGGTCAAGCCCAGGGATAAGAAGCAGGTTATGGAGGAACTCAAACAAATCTGCTCTCCTGACCAATGGGACATCACCCCGGGAAAGGCATTCGGTGTATTTAAGGAATTCATACAAATGTGGCAAAAGAGTTATCCGCCTTTAAAGAGATATCAGCACGACAGATACAGGTTTTATTTTACATACTTTAAATATGAAAGGGAAATCAGGGGAATGATTTATACTACGAACTGGATTGAAAGACTGAACAGGGATTATAAAAGGGGCATTAATATGAGAGGGGCTATGCCGAATCCAAAGGCTGTCATTCTACTGATGGAAACCGTGGCTCAAAATGCTGATATTTATAAATACCCTATTTATAATTTTTTACAATCAAGATTATTTTATTAAAAATTAATAGATTTGCAGAAATGAAAAAACAAGGGCTATACACACTTTTTGGGACACTATCCATCGTCTGTCTGTTGCCGCTGACAATATATGCGCAGGACATAAAAGTCAAGGGACAGATAACGAACCAGGCGCATGAGGCGGTGGAAGCTGCCGTCGTCATGTTGGTGCGAACCCATGATGCTCGTCCGTTGGAATATTGCATTACGGACAAACAGGGTTTCTTCTCGTTGAAGCACGGGAAAAAAGTGGCGGGGCAGCTGCTTGTCAGGCACGTTGCCTATGCCGTTGCGACCATCCCCTTGCCGGAAGCATGCGATACCGTGCTTGATGTCGTTCTCACACCGGCACAGTATGAAATGGAAGAGGTTAACATCAAAGGCAAAAGAATCCCCGTGCAGTTTAAGAACGGGGATTGGGTCATCAACGTAGAAAACTTCATCACACCGGGTACGGAAAGGTGTATCGACCTGATGAAGAACCTGCCCGGAATGATGGTCAACGAAGAGACCGGACAAATTAAACTGCACGACAAACCGGTAGAGCTGAAGCTGAACGGTGTCCGGCAGCCTCTGACATTCGACCTGCTCAAATCGCTGCCTTCGCGGATTGTCGACCAGGTTGTTCTGACCCCCATCAAAAGACCGGAACACGATGACCCGGACAACAATGCCGCCATTGTCGACATCAGGACGAAAAAGAAATACATCGACGGGTTTACGGGAAATATCGACGGCAGTTATGGCAAAGACCGGGCAAACAATCTGCCGGGAGATGCGGACGGAGATTTTTTTGTCATGCTGATGAAAAAGGATTTTTACTTGAACCTTAAACTGAATGGTAGCGTTTACAGTGAAACGTCACATATCACCGATAGTACGTGGTACGGATTGAGCCAAAGCGGGACGATGCTCCGGCAAGATGTCCGCAATAAAAATGAATGGTCGTCGGTGAATAATCTGAACCTTTCGTGGAACGTCAAAAACGGTAACCGCATCAATGCCAACCTCTACCTGTCCGCTTCCCGGTTGTCGCCAACGCTCACCGGAAACGAATACCGACAGGGACAGGAAAAAATCGAATACGACAGACACAATACCGACAAGCGTGTCATGCCGACCGGTAACATCCAGTTCGAAGCAAGTGAGAAGCTGCCTTTCAAGCTGAAAGCGTCTTACGGGTATATCCACAACGATGCGGATTCCCGTTACGACTACCAATACAGACGTGCGGATACCGTCTTCGATGCTTATGATTATTTTTATAAATTGTCGGGCAGCCAAAACCTTTTCAATCTGAATGCCGGCAAACCTTTTCTGGATAATAAGCTACGGATTGATATAACAGGACACGCCAACATTGCCCGGACTCACAACGACATCCGGTATGAACCGGTTGCCGCGTTTCGGACAAATGAGAACTTCGAGTACAAGGAACGAATCGGTAGCGGTTATCTTTCGCTGTCGTATTACTGCAATCCGAAGATCTCTGTAACCGCCGGCATTCAAGCCGCATACACGAACTATCATTTGCAGTTGGCAAAAGAAAATCTGGAAAGCGCAAACCATTATTGGAATCTGCTTCCCTGGTTCAGTGTGAATTTTAATATCAGTAAAAACTATACTTCTACCTTTCATTTTAATAGTACCATTAAACGTCCTTCCTATAATATGTTGACTCCAAATGTCATTTATGCCAGTGACAAGTTCTATTCTACCGGTAACCCTTGGTTGAAGCCGGCGAAGAAATGGAGCGTGGAGTATTTTAATACTCTTTTCACAAAATTCTCCATGTCTGCCTATTGGGGATATACCAAAGATTTGTATTCCTCGGTGTTGATAGACAAGGGCAACGAGGTTACGGAAAGTTCCTACCGGAACTGTTTCGACAAGTGGGAGACGGCTCTCAACTTCAATAGTTCGTTGAATTTTATGGACAACCGTTTGAATATGTATATTAATTTGGAGTGGATTTTTGGGAAATATCTGAATTTCAAGGAAAATTTCACGTTACCAAAGAATAGATACAATAGTTTGTCTGGAGCCATGAATTTTGACTATTGGATAACAGGTAATTATCGGCTGAAAGCTTATGGTAATATGGAATTGGGGATAATTGACAAGGATTACCAGACGGATACCAAACCCTACCTTCATTTTAATCTGGGTGTTCGTTACAAGTGCCTGGCAAAACGTTCCCTTTACGTATCCTTTTACGGGACAGATATTTTCAATTCTTCTCATCGGAGAAAAACGATGCGTTACGACCAGAATATTCGTTATTTGAAACAGGAAGACAGTTATCAGGGACTCACAATCAGTTTGTCCTATAGTTTTCAAGGTGGTAAGGATTTGAAACGCGGAGAAGTGGATGATGATGTCAATGCGGAAAATTACAGATTCGATAAATGAATAAAATATGTCTTTTCTTTATAAAGAATTGACAATGTGTTTAACAATTAAAAACAACAATCATCATGAACTAAAAGCATACTATCAATTGAATTTTACGGCAGGATTTGAAAGATTTATGGATTTTAATACTTCTATTTTGTTAAAAATGTCTTGAAGATTAAGTGTTCGGCATGGGACTCTCGAATGCTTGAGAGACCAAAAATTCAGAAAATTTTCCGGCATCTCTTCGCTGGCACTGTTTTGATGATGATATGAACCAATTTTATTCAGGATGTCTTGACGTATTGGTTCGTATATCAACTTAAATATAGAAATTTTACCTTTGTTGTTGTAATTGATGGACAGACGCTCGAATGTCAACAGTAGGTTATGACAAACAAGAATCTGTTATTGTGCGACACTTTGAAATGCTTGTTACATTGACGATAGGGATTTTTGAAGGGACATAATCTCTTCCCTCCGCAGGGAGATTAAAACAGACCAGAAACACTGGTCTGTTTTGTTTTTTATCCGGGAATAATTTTGTAGATTTACATTTTCATCGGGTAGCAGATATTGATTATGATAACAGAACAAGAAATAAAGAAATTGGTGCAGGAAGGGCGGCGAAAAGAAGCGATTGCTTTGCTTGAAGAACAATTGAAAGTGCAAGGGCCGGAAGAACTTGTTTTGATGCAATTGGGGGAACTGATTTATGCAGAAGGACAGATGGCAAATGCATTGAATAAATTTAATGCTGTAATTCGTTTAAATCCTGAGAATCAGAAGGCCCGAAATTATGTGACAATGATTAACGGGATTCTGGGATATTATTGCAAAGATTTGCTGAATCCCTGAGGGACCGGAAAGTATGATGTATGTATGCATATTCAACAGGTTTGTCGGTTCATTGGTTTTGTGTTCCGGCAGAAATCCCAAAAACGGAAGCGGGAACCAATGCTGAAAATCATTCCGGGTGTAGGGAAAAAGAATAAACTAAGCATTGATTTAGTGTAATGAAGTGTATAAATACTTTTTTTTATCTTTTACTTTTTACTTTTTACTTTTTACCTTATCTTTGTCCGCTCAATTTTGAATAGTTTAACGCATTAAAAATCAATCCACTTTGAAAGGAGGTGCTTTTATTCCGGGGAAATAGCAGGGGGTAAATAATTAAAAACATGAGAAACATCGCGATTTTTCGTGGCTTTGAACAAGATTCAGAGTGGATAAGATATGCGAAAATGAATCACATTAAAATTTGATATTATGATTATTGTTCCTTTAAAAGAAGGCGAGAATATTGAAAGAGCCTTAAAAAAATTCAAAAGAAAATTTGAAAAAACCGGTGTTGTAAAAGAATTGAGAGATCGTCAGGCTTTTACAAAACCTTCTGTACGCAACCGGGCACAGCGCATTAAAGCTATTTACAAACAGAGTTTGCAGCAGGCTGAAGATTAATGTAGGATTGTTCTGTCCGTGTTGTTTGCGGCAAGATTACGGGAGAGGCGCAAATTATAAATTAATATTCCTCCAGGATTTGTTTTTCCCGGAGGAATATGTTAAATTGGAGGCGTCTTAAAAAGGTTGAGTATGGAAATTGAATCGTTCCTGGTATATCTGAAGAATGTGAAACGGTATTCTCCGTTGACGTTGAAAGCTTATGAGGAGGATTTGAATCAATTTTCAGAGTTCTGTGAAAAAGTTGAGTTAATTCATGAATGGACGGAAGTGACATCAGGAATGGTCAGACGTTTTGAAGTTGGGTTGATGTCTGGCAAGTTGGAATTTTTCAAGGGAGATGTCGTGTACAGGCCCAAGGCTATGAGTCCGAAATCTGTTCGGCGGAAGTTAAGTTCGTTGCGGACCTTTTTCCGTTATCAGATGCGTGAAGGCCTGCTTCAGGATGATCCTACGGAAGTGGTGGTTGCTCCTAAGATTGGAAAGCGTTTGCCAGTGTTTGTGCCGAACTATAAAATGGATGAGTTGCTGGATGAGAAAGAATCCGGGAAAGAGGATTTTTCTATTTTCAGGGATTTGATGCTTCTGATGGTGGCTTACTATACGGGAATGCGGCGTTCGGAGTTAGTGTCTCTGAAGTTGGATGCATTGGATATGGGAGCCGGAATTGTCCGGATAACAGGTAAAGGTGATAAGCAGCGGATTGTTCCGTTATTGGAGGATTTGCAGGAGGAAATCCGGGATTATTTGAAAGAAAGGGAGAAGAGAATAAAAGGGGAAGGGCATGCTTTCTTTTTTATTACGGATGCCGGCGAGCCTGCTAATGAAAAATACATTTACCGGCATATCAAAAAATGTCTGGGCGAAGTAACTTCTTTGGTGAGACGAAGTCCGCACATTTTACGTCATTCATTTGCTACGGCTTTGTTGAACAACGGGGCTTGCATAGAGGCTATTCGTGAATTGCTGGGGCATTCCAGTCTGGCTGCGACACAGGTCTATACTCATAATTCTTTTGAGAGTTTGAAACGGGTTTATAATGAGGCTCACCCTCGGGCTTAAAATTTTAAGGAGGAAACGTTATGGAAATTAAAATTAATGCAGTTGGTTTTTCTGCAAGTTCTCAGTTGGAAGATTTCATTCAGAAAAAAATTTCTAAGCTGGAAAAGTATCATGACGGGATTGTTGGTACTGATGTTATTTTGAAGCTGGAAAAGGACGATAACCTGGAAAATAAAGTAGTGGAAATCACAGTATCAGTAAAAGGACAGGATGTTTTTGCCAAGAAAAATGCTAAAAAATTCGAAGAGGCTGTTGATGAGCTTTATGATGTATTGAAGCGTCAGTTGGTAAAAGTAAAGGAAAAGGAAAGAGAGTGTTAAAGAGGTGAGAAGTTTTGGGTTTGGAGAGGAGGTGTATACTAAGCGGCTCATCTTTAAATATCAGTACTTCAATTTTGATGAAATAATTTTGTGGGACAGAATTATTTAATTATATTTGCACGCTCAAAAGAAGGGACTTGACAATTCTTGTTTTAGATAAGTGTCTGTTGGTCTGAGAATTAAAAAGAGATTTAGAGTTATATTGAGATAAATTGTTTAATAATAAAAAGTTTTTAAGTCATGGCTAAAGAAAAGTTTGACAGGTCGAAACCACACGTAAATATCGGTACTATCGGTCACGTAGACCACGGTAAAACCACTTTGACAGCAGCAATTACTACTGTGTTGGCAAAAAAAGGTCTTTCTGAATTGCGTTCATTCGATTCTATCGATAACGCTCCTGAAGAAAAAGAAAGAGGTATCACCATTAATACTTCTCACGTAGAGTATTCTACTGCTAATCGTCACTATGCTCACGTTGACTGTCCGGGTCACGCCGACTATGTAAAGAACATGGTTACTGGTGCTGCTCAGATGGATGGTGCTATTCTGGTTTGTGCTGCTACTGACGGTCCGATGCCTCAGACTCGTGAGCACATCCTGTTGGCTCGTCAGGTAAACGTTCCGAAGATCGTTGTGTTCCTGAACAAAGTGGATATGGTTGATGACGCTGAAATGTTGGAATTGGTTGAAATGGAAGTTCGTGAGTTGTTGAATTTCTACCAATATGACGGTGACAACACTCCGATTATCCTGGGTTCTGCACTGGGTGCTTTGAACGGCGAGGCTAAATGGGAAGAAAAAGTAATGGAACTGATGGATGCAGTGGATAACTGGATTCCGCTTCCTCCGCGTGAAAATGAAAAACCGTTCCTGATGCCGGTTGAAGACGTATTCTCAATTACTGGTCGTGGTACAGTTGCTACCGGTCGTATTGAAACCGGTATTGTACACGTAGGTGATGAGTTGGAAATTATCGGTTTGGGTGCAGATGGTAAAAAAACTGTTTGTACCGGAGTTGAGATGTTCCGTAAATTGTTGGATGAAGGAGAAGCCGGAGACAACGTTGGTTTGTTGTTGCGTGGTATCGACAAAAACGAAATCAAACGTGGTATGGTATTGGCAAAACCGGGTTCAGTTAAACCTCACAGCAAATTCAAAGCAGAGGTTTATATCCTGAAAAAAGAAGAAGGTGGTCGTCATACTCCGTTCCATAACAAGTACAGACCTCAGTTCTATCTGCGTACTATGGACGTTACCGGTGAAATCACTCTGCCGGAAGGAACTGAAATGGTAATGCCTGGAGATAATGTAACAATCACTGTAGAATTGTTGACTCCGGTAGCTTGCTCACTCGGTCTCCGCTTCGCTATCCGTGAAGGTGGTCGTACCGTAGGTGCTGGTCAGATTACTGAAATCTTAGAATAAGATTCTATATTGCAAGGCGGTTTGTCGGACCGCCTTGTTTTACGGGTGTAGCTCAGTTGGTAGAGCACTGGTCTCCAAAACCAGGTGTCGGGAGTTCGAGTCTCTCCTCCCGTGCTGAAAAATTTGAATTTTAAATTTTAAGTTGTACCTTTGTGGTCTCTTTAAAATTTACAATCTACAATCTGATGAATATAAAAGCTTATTTTGCAGACGTTTATAACGAGCTGGTTAATAAAGTCTCCTGGCCATCATGGTCTGAACTCCAGAGCAGTGCTACTATAGTAATGATAGCTTCCGTCATTATTGCTTTAGGCATTTTTGTGATGGATTTTGCGTTCAGACACATTATGGATTTTATATATAGTATGTTATAATTAATCCTCAGAACAGACATGGCAGAAATTAAGAAAAGATGGTATGTGCTTCGAGTGATTGGTGGAAAAGAGAAGAAAGTAAAGGAGTACATTGAAAATGAAGTTGCCAGTTTAGGGCTGCAGGATTATGTTTCACAGGTTTTGATACCTACTGAGAAAATTTATCAGGTACGCAATGGAAAAAAGATCAGTAAAGAACGTAACTTTTTTCCGGGCTATGTTATGATAGAGGCTGCTCTTGTTGGTGAAATTCCTCACATGCTTCGTGATATTACGAACGTGATAGGCTTCCTGGGGGAAACCAAAGGGGGTGATCCGGTACCGATGCGTCAATCGGAAATTAACCGGATTCTCGGAACAGTAGATGATCTGGCGGAACAACCCGAGGAGATTAACATACCTTATGTCGTTGGCGAATCCGTAAAAGTTACAGACGGTCCGTTCAACGGTTTTACCGGTGTGATAGAGGAGGTGAATAATGACAAAAAACGGGTGAAAGTAATTGTCAAGGTTTTTGGTCGTCAGACGCCACTTGAATTGAGTTTCATGCAGGTAGAAAAAGAATAACACAATTATTTGATTTAAAAAATGGCAAAAGAAGTTGAAGCTCTTATCAAGCTACAGATTAAAGCTGGAGCCGCGAATCCTTCTCCTCCAGTAGGTCCTGCTTTAGGTTCTAAAGGAGTCAATATTATGGACTTCTGCAAGCAATTTAATGCAAGGACTCAGGACCAGGCAGGTAAGATCATTCCGGTGATTATTCAGGTTTATGGTGATAAATCGTTTGATTTCGTAACCAAACAGCCGCCTGTTGCTATTCAGCTTTTGGAAGCAGCAAAAATCAAATCGGGCTCAGACCAGCCTAACCGTAAGAAAGTAGCTTCGTTATCTTGGGACAAGGTACGGGAAATTGCTACGGGTAAGATGAGCGATTTGAATGCTTTTGAAATTGAAAAAGCAATGAGCATGGTAGCTGGAACTGCCAGAAGTATGGGTATCACCATTGATGGTGAAAAACCTTTTTAATGAATTTGTAATACTTCAAACGTAATGAGTAAACTGACAAAAAATAAGAAGTTAGCTTTAGAAAAGATCGAAAATGGTAAGGTTTATACCATTGAGGAAGCTGCTCAACTGGTGAAAGATATTACTTTTACCAAGTTTGATGCGTCAGTTGACATGGACGTTCGTCTTGGGGTTGATCCGCGTAAAGCCAATCAAATGGTGCGTGGTGTCGTAACCCTGCCCCATGGTACCGGTAAAGAAGTTCGCGTTTTGGTTCTTTGTACTCCTGACAAGGAAGAAGAAGCAAAAGCTGCCGGGGCCGACTATGTTGGATTGGATGAGTACATTGAGAAATTGAAATCAGGTTGGACTGATATTGATATTATCATTACAATGCCTGCCATCATGGGTAAAATTGGTGCTTTAGGACGAATCCTGGGTCCGCGTGGATTGATGCCAAACCCGAAGAGCGGTACTGTTACCATGGAAATAGGTAAGGCCGTGAATGAGGTTAAGCAGGGAAAGATTGATTTTAAAGTTGACAAATTTGGTATTGTACACACTTCTATTGGTAAGGTAAATTTTGATGCTGAGAAGATTAAGGATAATGCCCGTGAATTCATGGCAACTATTCAGAAATTGAAACCTTCTTCTGCAAAAGGAACTTATGTGAAGAGTGTATTCCTGTCAAGTACAATGAGTCCCGGTATTAAATTAGACCTTAAGTCATTACTTGATTAATTATTAACCTTTTAAAGGACCATTTGTAGAATGAAAAGGGAAGAAAAACAAGTAATCATAGACAATTTAACCGAGCAGATTAAAGCACACAAGCATATCTATATCAGTGATATTTCTGAGTTGGATGCTGTTGCTACGCAAGAATTGCGTAAGGCATGCTACGACGCTAATATCAAATTGATTCAGGTAAAAAATACCTTGTTGCGGGTAGCGTTGGAGGGTCTGGATACCGACTATAATGAAATTTATAGTGTATTGAAAGGTTCCAGTGCCGTGATGCTGTCTGAGACAGGTAATGCTCCTGCAAAACTGATTAAAGAGTTTCGTAAGAGTCATGACAAACCTGTGCTGAAGGCTGCTTTCGTGGAAGAATGTGCCTATGTGGGTGAAAGCCAACTGGACGCTCTCGTTAGCATCAAATCTAAGGAAGAATTGCTGGGAGATATCGTATTGTTGTTGCAGTCGCCGATGCAAAAACTTATCTCTGCTTTGGAATCAGGGAAAAACACTATCGGAGGAGTGCTTAAGACTCTTGAAGATAGAGCGTAATTTACATTATTATTATTTTTTGAATAAAAACATTTTAAATACTTATCGAAATGGCAGATTTGAAAAAACTTGCAGAAGAATTGGTTAACCTGACAGTAAAAGACGTAAAAGAGTTAGCTGACATCTTAAAAGAAGAATACGGTATCGAACCTGCAGCCGCTGCTGCTGTTGTAGCTGCTCCTGCTGCTGGTGGCGAAGGTGCTGGTGCTGCTGCTCAGACTGAGTTCGACGTGATCCTGAAATCAGGTGGTGCTGCAAAATTGGGTGTTGTTAAGTTAGTAAAAGAGCTGACTGGTCTGGGACTGAAAGAAGCTAAAGAATTAGTTGACAAAGCTCCGGCTCCTTTGAAAGAAAAAGTTTCTAAAGAAGAAGCTGAACAATTGAAAGCTCAACTGGAAGAAGCAGGAGCTGAAGTTGAACTTAAATAAGTCATAGACCCTATGGGTTTCAAGGTTTAGAGTCAATTTTGACTCTAAACCATTTTGTTGTTAATATTGTTTAGGTTCCAAAAAATTAATAGATGTCTTCAAATACTTCAAACAAAAGAATAAGCTTTGCCTCCACGAAAAATCAGTTGCAATATCCTGATTTTCTTGAAGTGCAATTAAAGTCTTTCAAGGACTTTTTTCAATTGGGTACGACGCCTGAAAACAGAAAGAACGAAGGCCTATATACTGTTTTCAAGGAGAACTTCCCAATCACCGACACCCGGAACAATTTTGTTCTGGAATTTTTGGACTACTTCATTGATCCGCCCCGTTATACGATAGATGAATGTCTGGAGCAGGGATTGACTTACGGAGCTCCATTGAAGGCCAAATTGAAGTTGTATTGTACAGATCCTGAGCATGAGGATTTTGACACGGTGATTGAAGACGTATATTTGGGGAATGTTCCTTATATGACACCCAAAGGTACTTTTGTAATCAATGGAGCTGAGCGCGTGATTGTGTCTCAGTTACATCGGTCGCCGGGTGTATTTTTCGGACAAAGTGTTCATGCGAATGGTACCAAACTTTATTCTGCCAGAATTATTCCGTTTAAAGGCTCGTGGATTGAATTTGCTACGGACATCAATAATGTGATGTACGCTTACATTGACCGGAAGAAAAAGTTGCCGGTGACTACGTTGTTGCGTGCTATCGGATTTGAGACGGATAAGGATATCCTGCAGATATTTGATTTGGCAGATGAAGTAAATGTTTCCAAATCGGGATTGAAAAAAGTTGTTGGCCGTCGGTTGGCTGCGCGTGTTTTGAAGACCTGGGTGGAAGATTTCGTGGATGAGGATACCGGTGAAGTGGTGTCTATTGAGCGTAACGAAATCATTGTGGACCGGGAAATTGTTCTGGAAAATGAACATATTGATGCAATTGTCGATTCCGGAGCAAAGACGATTTTATTGCACAAAGAGAAACAAAATCTGGCAGATTATGCCATTATATATAATACACTGCAAAAAGATCCGTGTAATTCGGAAAAAGAAGCAGTAATGCATATCTACCGACAGTTGCGTAGTTCGGAACCACCCGATGAGGCAACTGCCCGTGATGTAATTGATAAGTTATTCTTTTCGGATAAACGTTACGATTTAGGGGATGTAGGACGTTACAAACTGAATAAAAAGTTAGGTTTGTCTACCGATCCGGAAATCCGGGTATTGACGAAAGAAGATATTATCGAGATCATCAAATACTTGATTAAGCTGTTGAATGCGCGTACAGACGTAGATGATATTGACCATTTGAGTAACCGTCGTGTTCGTACTGTCGGCGAACAGTTGTATAATCAGTTTGGGGTAGGGTTGGCCCGTATGGCCCGCACGATCCGGGAACGAATGAATGTACGTGACAATGAGGTGTTCACTCCGGTAGACTTGATTAATTCCAAGATTCTGTCTTCTGTGATTAATTCGTTCTTCGGAACAAATGCTTTATCGCAGTTTATGGACCAGACCAATCCGTTGGCTGAGATTACTCACAAACGGCGTATGTCTGCATTGGGGCCTGGTGGTTTGTCCCGTGACCGTGCCGGATTTGAGGTACGTGACGTACATTATACGCATTATGGACGTCTTTGTCCCATTGAAACTCCTGAAGGACCGAACATCGGTTTGATTTCTTCACTTTGTGTATATGCCAAAATCAATGATTTGGGATTTATCGAGACCCCGTATCGTAAGGTAAATAGTGGGGTGGTAGATTTGTCTGCAGATGGAGTGAAGTATTTATCGGCAGAGGAAGAAGAGGGATTGGTGATTGCTCAGGCGAATGCAAAAGTGGCGGAAGATGGTCATTTTGTGAACAAACGGGCAAAATCGCGTAAGGACGGTGATTTTCCGGTGGAGGAAGTGGAAAATATTGATTTAATTGATGTGGCTCCCAATCAGATTGCTTCTATTGCAGCTTCTCTGATTCCTTTTCTGGAACATGATGATGCTAACCGGGCGTTGATGGGTTCTAACATGATGCGTCAGGCTGTGCCTATCATTAAGCCTCAGGCTCCTATTGTCGGAACCGGTTTGGAGGCGTCATTGATTCGTGATTCCCGCACGCAGATTGTTGCAGAAGGTCCGGGGGTTGTTGATTTTGTGGACGGGCGTCGTATTGTGATAAAATATGACCAGACGGAGGAGGAACGTTTTGTGACTTTTGACGGGGATACCAAAGAGTATATTTTGCCGAAATATAAACGTACGAATCAGAGTACTACTATGACTTTGCGTCCGATTATCCGGAAAGGACAGCGTGTGGAAGCCGGGGAAATTCTTACTGAAGGTTATTCTTCTGAGGGTGGTGAACTGGCTTTGGGACGTAACCTTAAAGTGGCTTATATGCCTTGGAAAGGGTATAATTATGAGGATGCCATTGTGATTTCTGAAAATATTGTTCGGAATGATGTATTTACTTCAGTCCATGTGGATGAATATTCATTGGAAGTTCGTGAGACGAAGCGTGGTCTGGAAGAGTTGACGGCTGATATTCCAAATGTCAGTGAAGATGCTACGAAAGATTTGGATGAGAATGGTATTATCCGTATAGGTGCCCGTATTAAACCGGGTGACATTATGATTGGTAAGATTACACCGAAAGGGGAGTCTGACCCAAGTCCGGAAGAAAAATTGCTTCGTGCCATTTTCGGTGATAAAGCCGGTGATGTGAAAGATGCTTCATTGAAAGCTTCTCCTTCATTGAATGGTGTGATTATTGACAAGAAATTGTTCCAGCGTATGTTAGGAGACCGGAAGACTAAAGCTGCCGGGAAAAACATTCTTACTGAAATTGATGAACAATTTGAACGGAAAGTTGGTGATTTGACTAATTTATTGATAGATAAATTATTTGAATTGACTAACGGGAAAACTTCCCAAGGGGTGAGAAATTACCTGAATGAGGATGTTATACCGAAGGGTGTTAAATTTACGCTGAAAACTTTGCAAAATCTGAATTTCCTGGAAGTTAATCCGAACAAATGGACGACAGATAAGCAGAAAAATGACATGATCCGCGATTTGCTGCATAATTTTGTGCTGAAATACAAGGAGATTGAAGGTCAGATGAAGCGTAAGAAATATAATGCCACCGTTGGGGATGAGTTGCCTTCCGGTATCATCAAGATGGCAAAAGTTTATGTTGCTAAAAAGCGTAAACTACAGATTGGTGACAAGATGGCAGGACGTCACGGTAACAAAGGTATTGTATCGCGTGTGGTTAGGGTAGAAGATATGCCGTTCCTGGCTGACGGAACTCCGGTGGATATTTGTTTGAATCCGTTGGGTGTGCCTTCCCGTATGAATCTGGGACAGATTTTTGAAGCTGTGTTAGGTTGGGCTGGAAAAGAGTTGGGACTAAAATTTGCCACTCCGATTTTCGATGGTGCAAGTTTGGAGGATATCAATGAATATACTGACAAGGCGGGTTTACCTCGTTATGGTACGACTTATCTGTATGACGGAGGTACCGGGGAACGTTTTGACCAGCCTGCAACAGTGGGTGTGACTTATTTCCTGAAATTGGGGCACATGGTTGATGACAAGATGCATGCCCGTTCTATTGGTCCGTACTCATTGATTACGCAGCAGCCTTTGGGTGGTAAAGCACAATTTGGTGGTCAGCGTTTTGGTGAGATGGAAGTTTGGGCTCTGGAAGCTTTCGGAGCTGCTCACATCCTGCAGGAAATTCTGACGGTGAAGTCGGATGATGTAATGGGCCGAACCAAGACTTACGAGCATATCGTAAAAGGAGAGCCTATGCCGACACCGGGTCTTCCGGAATCATTCAACGTTTTGTTGCATGAACTAAGGGGACTTGGGTTAAGCGTGAACTTGATATAAGGTAAAAGGTAAAAGGTAAAAAGTTCGCATGAACAGCCTTTTACTTTTAACTTTTAACTTTAGAAAATTATGGCTTTTAGAAAAGATAATAATACCAACAAGCCCAAGAGCTTTACAAAAATTGCAATCGGACTGGCATCACCAGAAGAGATTCTGGAACATTCCAGTGGTCAGGTACTGAAGCCTGAAACTATCAACTATCGTACTTATAAGCCTGAACGTGACGGTCTGTTCTGTGAACGGATTTTTGGTCCGGTGAAGGATTATGAGTGCCATTGCGGTAAATACAAACGCATTCGTTACAAAGGTATTGTTTGTGACCGTTGTGGTGTGGAAGTTACCGAAAAGAAAGTCCGTCGTGAACGTATGGGGCATATCCAGTTGGTTGTTCCGGTGGCACATATCTGGTATTTTAAATCACTGCCTAATAAGATTGGTTATTTGCTGGGATTACCCTCCAAGAAATTGGATGCAGTCATTTACTACGAGCGTTATATTGTTGTGCAGGCCGGTATTATGGCGGAAAAAGGTATTTCTGAACTGGATTTGCTGACAGAGGAGGAGTATCTGGATATTGTAGAAGCTATTCCTGCTGACAATCAGCATCTGGAAGACGATGATCCGAATAAGTTTATTGCCAAAATGGGGGCTGAAGCAATTCAGATGTTATTGGAACGTTTGGATTTGGATAGTCTTTCTTATGAATTGCGTCATAAGGCAAATACGGAGACTTCACAACAGCGTAAAAATGAAGCTTTAAAACGTCTTCAGGTGGTAGAAGCTTTCCGGGAGAGTAAGGAAGTAAATAAGCCGGAGTGGATGATTGTGAAGGTATTGGCTGTAATTCCTCCGGAATTACGTCCGTTGGTGCCTTTGGATGGTGGGCGTTTTGCTACTTCAGATTTGAACGATTTGTATCGCCGGGTGATTATCCGGAATAACCGTCTGAAACGTTTGATTGAAATCAAGGCTCCGGATGTGATTCTGCGAAATGAAAAACGTATGTTGCAGGAAGCGGTGGATTCTTTGTTTGACAATTCACGTAAGTCGAATGCTGTTAAGATTGAGAATAACCGGCCGTTGAAGTCATTGTCTGATAGTCTGAAAGGTAAGCAAGGACGTTTCCGTCAGAATTTGTTAGGTAAACGTGTGGATTATTCTGCCCGTTCTGTAATTGTGGTCGGCCCGGATTTGAAAATGCACGAATGTGGTTTGCCCAAGGATATGGCAGCGGAATTATATATGCCTTTCATTATCCGGAAATTGATAGAGCGCGGTATTGTCAAGACTGTGAAGAGTGCGAAGAAAATTGTTGATCGTCGTGACCCGGTAGTTTGGGATATTCTGGAGAATGTATTGAAAGGGCATCCGGTATTATTAAACCGTGCTCCGACTTTGCACCGTTTGGGTATTCAGGCATTTCAGCCTAAATTGATTGAAGGAAAGGCTATTCGTTTACATCCTTTGGCTTGTACCGGTTTTAACGCTGACTTTGACGGGGACCAGATGGCTGTTCATTTACCTTTGGGTAATGAGGCTGTATTGGAAGCTCAGATTTTGATGCTTTGTGCACATAATATTTTGAATCCGGCCAATGGTGCGCCTATTACGGTTCCTTCACAGGATATGGTACTTGGTTTGTATTATATAACAAAACCGCGTAAAGGGGTGAAAGGTGAGGGATTGAAATTCTATTCTCCTCAGGAAGTAATCATTGCATTGAATGAGAAAGCTGTAGATTTGCATGCTTTGATTCAGGTTAAGGTCAGAGATATAGATAATGAAGGGAATGAATATTTCCACATGATTGAAACCACGGTGGGACGTGTTATCCTGAATCAGTTTACTCCGAAGAATTTCCCGTATATCAATACTTTGATTACGAAGAAATCACTGCGTGACATTATCAGTGATGTCTTTAAGCGTTGCGGAGTGGATGTCACTGCAAAATTCCTGGATGATATCAAGGATTTGGGATACCGGATGGCATTTGAAGGCGGATTGTCATTTAATTTGGCTGACGTTATTGTGCCGGAAGAGAAAGATGCTCTTTTGAAAGAGGGTTATGAGCAGGTGGAAGAGGTGATGAATAACTATAATATGGGGTTCATTACGAACAACGAGCGTTATAATCAGATTATTGATATTTGGACTCACGTAAATGCTAAGTTGACCAATACTTTGATGAAGCAGCTTGCTGAAGATGATCAGGGATTCAACTCCATTTACATGATGCTTGACTCCGGGGCCCGTGGTTCCCGCGAACAGATTCGTCAGTTGGGAGGTATGCGTGGATTGATGGCAAAACCGCAAAAGTCTGGTGCTACCGGAGGTCAGATTATTGAGAATCCGATTCTGGCAAACTTCAAAGAGGGATTGTCTGTATTGGAGTACTTTATTTCTACTCACGGAGCTCGTAAAGGTTTGGCGGATACTGCATTGAAAACGGCTGATGCGGGTTATCTGACCCGTCGTCTGGTTGACGTTGCCAATGATATTACTATTACAGAAGAAGATTGCGGTACTCTAAGAGGCGTTACCATTACAGCTATCAAGAATAATGAGGAAGTAGTTGCTTCTTTGTATGAAAGGATATTGGGACGTGTATCCGTACATGATATTTATCATCCTCATACCGGGGATTTGATGGTGAAGTCGGGTGACGAGATTACGGAAGACATTGCAGAAGCTATTGAAAATTCTCCGATTGAGCGGGTTGAAGTTCGCTCTGTACTGACTTGTGAGTCGAAGAAAGGGGTTTGTGCCAAATGTTATGGCCGTAATCTGGCAAACGGGAAAATTGTTCAGATGGGTGAGGCTGTTGGTACGATTGCCGCACAGTCTATCGGTGAGCCGGGAACTCAGTTGACGTTGCGTACATTCCATGTGGGAGGTACCGCAGGAAATATTTCTACGGAAAACTCTTTGAAAGCAAAATATGATGGTATTATTGAATTTGAAGAGTTGCGTTCTGTAGAATATACCCAGGATAACGGAGAGAAATGTGATGTTGTGGTGGGACGTCTGACAGAATTGCGGATTATTGATAAGAATACAAATATTATCCTGATTACCCACAATATTCCTTATGGAGCTAAATTGTTTGTAAAAGATGGTCAGGAAATCAGCAAAAATGATTTGCTTTGTGAATGGGACCCGTTTAATGCTTTGATTATCACAGAATTTAGTGGTAAGATTGGTTCGGAAAATCTGATTGAAGGTGAAACTTTCAAGGAAGAATCGGATGAAACGACTGGTTTCCGTGAAAAAGTGATTATTGAATTTAAGGATAAAACTAAAGCTCCGGCTTTAACCATTGAGGATACGAACGGTAATGTGGTGAAAAGTTATAACTTGCCTGTAGGTGCCCACATTGTGGTAAAAGAAGGGGATGCAGTTGTTGCTGGTAGTACTATCGTAAAGATTCCGAGAGCAGTTGGTAAGGCAGGCGATATCACGGGAGGTCTTCCTCGTGTGACCGAGTTATTTGAAGCTCGTAATCCGTCGAATCCGGCTGTTGTGTCGGAAATAGACGGTGAAGTTACTTATGGAAAGATTAAACGTGGTAATCGGGAGATTGTGGTAACTTCCAAAGCAGGTGAGGTGAAAAAATATCTGGTTTCTTTGTCGAAACAGATTTTGGTACAGGAAAACGATTATGTACGGGCCGGAACTCCTTTGTCTGACGGGGCCATAACTCCGACTGATATTCTGAATATTCAGGGACCGATTGCAGTGCAGGAGTATATAGTGAATGAAGTTCAGGATGTATACCGGATGCAGGGTGTGAAAATCAATGATAAGCATTTTGAAATCATTGTACACCAGATGATGCGTAAGGTGTTGATTCAGGATTCCGGAGATACTCGCTTCCTGGAGAATCAGATCGTTGATAAAAACGAGTTTATGGAGGAAAACGACGAGATGTTCGGTAAGAAGGTTGTGTTGGATGCCGGTGATTCGGATCGCGTGAAAGCTGGTCAGATTGTCACAGCCCGTGCATTGCGTGATATTAATTCGCAGTTGAAACGCCGGGATTTAAAAACGGTGGAAGCGCGTGATGCTGTGCCTGCAACTTCTGCGCAGGTATTGCAGGGTATTACCCGCGCCGCATTGCAGACTTCCAGTTTTATTTCAGCTGCTTCTTTCCAGGAGACGACGAAAGTACTGAATGAGGCTGCTATTTACGGTAAAGTAGATCCATTGGAGGGCTTGAAGGAAAATGTCATTTGCGGTCATTTGATTCCGGTGGGAACCGGTATGAAAGAGTTGCATGATTTGATTGTGGGGTCGAAAGAAGAAATGGAGAGAATGCAGAAATAAAATGAAGTGCCGTCCGGGAGGATGGCACTTTTTTTATGTGGAAAATTTATGGTAACTATATGAAAGTTTGATGTACACTTGTATATAGTTACCATAAATTTTATATCCCGGGATAATTTTGACTGGATAATAGAAAATGATTTTGAAATTGTGTAATATTGTAAAATTAATGAGAAGAAAGAATGTTATTTTAAATCAAAGTTTATGGAAGAACCGAAAAACAATCAATTGGAAATAGATTTGAATCATGAAGTAGCTCAGGGAACTTATGCTAATTTGGCAATTATAGCACATTCCACTTCAGAATTTATTGTGGATTTTGTTCGATTAATGCCAGGAGTGCCGAAACCTGAAGTGAAAAGCCGGATTATCATGACTCCTGAAAACGCGAAGCGTCTGATGTTGGCATTACAGGATAATATCCGGAAATTTGAACAGGATTGTGGAGTGATTCGTTTAGTTCAGGAAGGGCCCGGTTCTAATGTTCCAAGGTTTCCGATAGATATAGAACCCAAAGGCCAGGCTTAAGATATGGTGGAGAAATATGAACGTTTTTTATCGCTGGACATTCTCAGGGGAATGACAGTGGTGGGGATGATATTGGTTAATAATCCCGGGTGTAGCGGTGAAGGTTTTAAGTGGCTCGGGCACGTCCCGTGGCATGGATGTGTGTTTGCAGATGTCATTTATCCGTTTTTTCTTTTTGTTTTGGGAGCTTCTTGTTGGTTTGCAATGAGAAAAAACGGACAACAATTGACTGTTGCTGTGACATGGAAAATACTTAAGCGCGGAGTTTTGATTTTTGGTTTGGGTTTGTTGTATAATTGGTTGCCTTTTGATTTTCCTGTTTCTCAATTGCGGGTGATGGGAGTACTTCAGCGAATTGCGTTGGTGTATGTTTTTGGGGCTTTTCTTGCTTTGGGGTTGAAGAGTTATTGGAAAATATCTCTTGTCAGTGTTGTTATTTTATTAGGTTATTGGCTATTACTTGCACAGACGGGTTTTAATGATCCCTGGCATAATTTACCCGGCCGGGTGGATTTGGCTTTGTTCGGGCCGGAGCATATTCATGTTTATAACACCAGGACAGGTACGGGATTTGATCCGGAAGGTCTGATGGGTACTTTGCCGTCTTTGGTGAATATGTTGTTGGGTTATATGACAGCTAAGTGGCTGGGACAGGCCAGTATGAAGAGACGGGCTGTTTTGCAGTTAATGGGGATGGCTGTTGGGGTACTTGTTTTGTCCTGGTTGTGGAGCCGGGTATTTCCCTATAATAAGCGTTTATGGACCAGTTCGTTTGTGTTGTGTACTTCTGGTTGGGCTGCTTTGTGTTGGGGAGTGTTATTGTATATTATTGATGTGTGGAAAGTGAAGAAGTGGAGTGGATTTTTTGCTGTGTTCGGAACAAATGCTTTATTTACCTATATTTTGTCCGGAGTGTTAGGAGTGTTTTTGTGGCGATTGCAGTGGACAACTGTTGACGGAGTACGTACCGGACTTTGTAAATGGTTGACGGAGCATGTTTTTATTTATATGGGGATGCCCCGTGTAAGCAGTCTTTTGTGGGGAATGTGTATTTTATTGTTTTGTTGGTTGGTAGCTTATCCTCTGTATCGGAGAAAAATATTTATAAAACTTTAAATGAATTGTTTGGTTTGGAGTTTGTGGAAAGACAAATGTTTGGATGATAATTTAAAGTTGTTGGACGGGGTGGTTGAAGGAGAGAAGAATGGATATTTTTGTACATTTGTTGTTTGAATATGGTGTATTAATAAATTTAAAAATAAGAGAAAAATGACGGCCAATTGGTTTGAAGCGAAGGTGAAGTATATGAAAGTGAATGAAGAGGGGCGGGAGAAGAAAGTAAATGAAGCTTATCTTTTGGATGCGGTGTCGTATACGGAAGCAGAGAGCAGGATTATGCATGAGATGGAATCGGTGATTTCAGGAGATTATTATATCAGTAGCCTGAAAAAGTCCAATATTACGGAGTTGGTACTTTCTGAGGATGAGAATGATGACCGGTGGTATAAGGCGAAAGTGAATATTATTGATGCTGATGAAGTAAGCGGAAAAGAAAAGTCTACGGGACAGTATTATCTGGTGGCAGCATCCAATATGAACAGGGCTCTGGAAAATCTGGAGAAGAGTTTGTCTACTTTTGTTGTACCTTACGAAATTGCCAGTATTTCAGATACGCAGTTTATGGATGTATTTCCTTATTTTTCAGATGAAGAGGTGACGGAGGAGTCAAACGAGGGGTGATAAGAAGGAAAAACAGAGAGGAGAAATGTGCTGAAAGGTTGTTGAGCCGGGAGGTTTGTTTGTTAAATATTTCTTAATCTTTCGTAAACGTTTGTGTTACATTTATTTCTCAGTGAATAAGCAATTTGTTTCTTTGGTTTAAATGTTCGTTTTATGTGTTTTTCTTTTCTACCTTTGCCGGATAATTGCCAGATATGTCTGGTCCGGGGGAGGGGGTGAAGTGAATTGAAACTTTTATTCCGGATTGACGTAATTTGTGCATGGTTGCTGAGTGCTCTTTAAATAGTTTGTGAATATTTAGAATTAACTGTTGCGGTTATACCCTCATTGAGTGTGATAGTTGCAATTAAATGAATGATATATGAAAACACGTATTGAACATGACTTGTTAGGCGAAAAAGAGGTGCCTGCAGATGCGTATTATGGAATACAGACCCTCCGGGGAATTGAGAATTTTCAGCAAATAAGCGGAATCACGATAGGTGATTATCCTAATTACGTGAAAGCTTTAGCGATGGTGAAATGGGCGGCAGCCAAAGCCAATCAGGAATTGGAGATTTTACCGGATGATATTGCCAATGCAATTACTCATGCTTGTGAGGAAATTATTAACGGAAAGTTGCATGATCAATTTCCTGTAGACCTGATTCAAGGCGGTGCCGGTACTTCAACCAACATGAATATTAATGAAGTTGTTGCCAACCGGGCATTGGAATTACTGGGACATAAAAAAGGCGAATATGAATATTGTCATCCCAATAATCATGTGAATTTGTCTCAGTCAACTAACGATGCTTATCCTACTGCTTTTAAACTGGCTTTTATCTTTATGAACGAAGAGTTGGTTGCAGACCTGAAATTATTGATTCAGGCTTTCCACGAAAAAGGAGAAGAGTTTAAGGATGTATTGAAAATGGGGCGTACACAGTTGCAGGATGCTGTGCCAATGACTTTAGGGCAAGAGTTTGAAGCCTTTGCCGCTAACCTGGAAGAGGAAGTGGATCGTTTGAATCAGAATGCCAAATTGTTCCTGGAAGTAAATATGGGAGCTACGGCTATCGGTACCGGAATTAACTCTGAGCCGGAATATTCTGCCAAATGTATTAAGAATCTCCGAATCATCAGTGGTGAAGAATTTGTATTGGCTTCCAACTTGATTGAGGCGACTCCGGATGCGGGTTCTTCAGTGATGTATTCTTCTGCATTGAAACGTCTGGCTGTGAAGTTATCGAAAATCTGTAATGATTTGCGTTTATTGTCCAGTGGTCCTCGTTGTGGTTTGAATGAAATCAATCTGCCGCCGATGCAGCCGGGTTCTTCTATCATGCCGGGAAAGGTGAATCCGGTGATTCCTGAAGTGATGAACCAGATTTGCTATCGTATTATCGGTAACGATTTGACGGTTACTTTTGCAGCGGAAGCAGGGCAGTTGCAGTTGAATGTGATGGAACCGGTGATGGTACATGCTATTTTCAGTTCTATCAAGATGTTGCAGAAGGGAATGGATCGTTTGCGTATTCTGTGTGTTGAGGGGATTACAGCCAATGCTCAACGTTGCCGGGAAATGGTGTTGAATAGCATCGGTATTGTTACGGCTTTAAATCCTACTTTAGGTTACGAAAATTCTTCCCGGATTGCCAAACGCGCTTTGAAAGAAAACCGGAGTGTTTATGATTTGGTATTGGAAGAAGGTTTGCTGACTAAAGGAGAATTGGACGAGTTGCTGAAACCTGAAAATATGATTGAACCACATAAATTCTATAAGAAGAAATAGGAATTGGTTTATAATAATAAATAAAGGGGTGTTAAATTCGGATGAATTTGACATCTCTTTATTTATTATAACGGGTAGAAGATATTGCCGACGATTTTGTTCTTTCAAATTTAAAGAAAGAAGTTTTTGTTTTTTTTGTTAAAATTATATTTTTGTAGAGAATAAACGTCTTTATGGTTTTTGATTTTTTAACTAACTATTCCATTGTTTTGAAGTATAAGCAAATAAAATAAGGAATAGATTATAAACTAAAAATAGGATTAAGATGAAGAGTACATTGATTAAAAGTTTGGCTGTTGTTTTGGTTGTTGCAGCCCTAAGTTCTTGTTACGGACCTTTCCGTCTGACTAACAAGTTGCACGCTTGGAATGGTCAGGTTTCACAGAAAAAATTTGTGAATGAATTGGTATTTTTGGGTATGTGTATTATTCCTGCGTATGAAATTTGTATTTTGGGTGACGGATTGATTTTTAACTCTATTGAATTCTGGGGTGGCAATAATCCGATTGCTATGAAAGACGGGCAGGTTGAAGAAATGGAAATGATGCATAAGGGGCAGATGTACAAAGTGATTACCAGTAAGAATCGCATGACTGTTGCTTTGAAAGATTCTGACGAAAAAGTAGATTTCAAATATTTTCCCGAGGAAAATCAATGGTATCAGGTAGAGGGGGATGTTAAAGTGATGGCAGTAAAATAAGTGAAAATCCGGGTATTCCCGGATTTTTTCTTTAACTAATGTAGTGCCATGTTATCCGGGTTTTAAAAAGCCGTTTAATTTGGATAGCGAACAATTGGTTGTTTTCATTTTCCAAATTCGGATCTTGTGTCAGGATTTCGCTGGCAATTCGTGAAACTTCATTTAATATCAAAGCATCTTTTCCCAGGTTTGCGACTTTCAGACTGCAAGTCAGTCCGCTTTGCTGAGTACCTTCCAGGTCACCGGGGCCTCTCAGTTTCAGGTCTGCTTCAGCAATTTCAAATCCGTCATTGGTTGAAGTCATGGTTTCTATTCTTTTCCGGGAATCGTTGGATATTTTATAAGAAGTCATCAGGATACAATAGGATTGGTCGGCACCGCGTCCTACACGTCCCCGTAGCTGATGAAGCTGTGAGAGTCCGAAACGTTCTGCACTTTCTATAACCATAATAGAAGCATTGGGGACATTTACACCTACTTCTATGACCGTAGTAGAAACCAGAATTTTGGTTTCTGCTGAAATGAAACGATTCATTTCCTGCTCTTTTTCTGCAGGTTTAAGTTTACCGTGCACCATTCCGATTTTGTATCCTTTAGGCAGAAAATAGTTATTGAGTTGTTCATAGCCTGCTTCAAGGTCCCGGAAATCGAGTTTTTCTGATTCTGAAATCAGGGGATAGACTACATAGGCCTGACGTCCTTTTTCCAGTTCTTTTTCTATGAAGCGGAATACTTCCTGACGTTTTTTTTCGAAAGTGTGGAGGGTAGTGATGGGTTTTCTTCCCGGTGGAAGTTCGTCTATCACCGAGACATCCAGATCGCCGTATAAAGTCATTGCCAGAGTGCGTGGAATAGGGGTGGCAGTCATGACTAGTACATGCGGAGGTATTGTATTTTTTTGCCAGAGTTTGGCGCGTTGGGCTACTCCGAAGCGATGTTGTTCGTCGATGATTACCAAACCGATGTTGTGGAAAGTGACTACATCTTCCAATAGTGCATGGGTACCAATCAGGATTTGTAAGGAACCGTTCACCAAGCCTTGGTGGATTGTTTCCCGTTCTTTTTTGTGGGTAGATCCTGTTAGCAGGGCAACTGTGATGCCAAGTTCTTTTAATAATTCCCTGATAGTTTCATAGTGTTGGGTAGCCAGGATTTCCGTGGGTGCCATCAGGCAAGCCTGGTAGCAATTATCCAGTGCGATTAGCATGCAGAGCATGGCAACCAAGGTTTTTCCACTTCCGACATCTCCCTGTAATAGCCGGTTCATTTGTTTGGTGCTTCCGCAGTCTTGGCGAATTTCTTTGATGACTCGTTTTTGAGCGTTTGTCAGTTGAAAGGGAAGATAGTTGTGGTAGAAGGTGTTAAAATATTCTCCTACGATTTTGAAATTATGACCTTTGAAATAGCTTTTCCGTTTGTATTTTAGTTTGAGGATGTTTAGCTGGATATAAAAAAGTTCTTCGAATTTTAACCGGTATAATGCTTTGCGTAGTGAATCCGGAGATTCCGGAAAGTGGATATTGTATAGGGCATCATGTAAAAACATGAGTTTGTGTTGTTGAATAAACCAGGCCGGTAAGGTTTCAGATATTTTTCCTTTGATGGTTTTAAAAATATTCTCCTGAATTTTACTGATGACTTTGGAGTTCAGGAAGGCTTTTTTCATCTTTTCAGTGGTAGGATAGATGGCTTGAAACCCTACCCGTAGTTGAGATGTTTTTTCAAAGCTATCCAGTTCCGGATGGACGATGCTGATTTTTCGGTTGAATACTGAGGGTTGCCCGAAAATCAGATATTCTTTGTTGGGGTCAATTTGGTTGGTGAGGTATTTAAAACCTTTGAACCACACCAGTTCCAGGGTTCCGGTTTCGTCGTATGCTATAGCTGTCATACGGAGTGCTTTTCCTTCGCCTATGCTTTTTAGCTCTCTGATTTTTGCTTTAATCTGAATGTAAGGCAAATGTCCTGTTAGTTCGGCTATTGGATAGATTTTCGAACGGTCGATGTATTTGTAGGGAACATGGTACAGCATGTCTTCATAACTCTGGATTTCTAATTCTTCGAGTAGGACTGCTGCCTTTTTTTCCCCGACGCCGGGCAAGAATTTTATGTTTAAGCCTGCTAATTCCATAAAAAGGCTGATGAGTCTGAATAAACTGGGAAATAGCTAAATATCATTACTTGTTTTGAATTGTCCAGACGAAATTAGAATATTTTTTTTATTTTCGTATTTAGTTAGAAAGGAAATGTAAATGCAGTTGGGTAATTAGTTTTCCGGATTTTGTAATTTTAGAGTTATGGGGTATCTGAAAGAACGGTTGAAACATGTGATACGATTCAGGCATAAAAGGGGATATGGCGTTCATTCGCCTTTTATGTTTAATCTGATATTAAATGTAATCCGGGATAAAGAAAAACAGTTTGTTTATCCGGAGGCTTTGGAGAAGTCCGGAATGCTGAAAGCCAGAGAAAAGAAAGTATTCCGGTTGTTGTCGCGTTTGATTCGTTATTTGCAGGTGCATCGGGTTGTCTGTCTTGGTTGTTATGCTGATTTGTTAACAGAGTATCTCTCACAGGTGTATCGGGAAGCTACTATCCAGAGTAATTTGCCTGATCAATTGGGGCAGGCTGATTTTATTTATATCGGTCGGAAAGCTGATGAGGTGTTGCCGGAAGCATTTTCGTTGGCATTGGTATTGAAAGGGAAGACCGGGTATGTTATTGTTGCTGATATTTACCGTGATCCTTTTAATGCCCGGATATGGAGACAGTACCGGGAGCAGGCGACCGTTTCTGTGGATATGATGTGGTATGGGCTGCTTGTGTTTGATGAAAAGGTGCAGAAGGGGAGGTATAGTTTGATTATTTGAGGAGGAAAAGGTGTTTTGATTTTGAATTATTATGTTGTGGAAATTGCTGTGAATTTTGAGGATTTAAAGGTTTGGCAGGAAGCCAGGGATATAGCGAAAGAGGTTTATTTTTTTATCAGGGATATACGGGATTATGGTTATAATACTCAAATTCAGAGGACATCTGTATCGGTTATTATTTGTTTCAACCATTATTTTCTTTTATCCGTATTATCTTTATTATTTATTTTATCTTGTTCATTATGAAAATTTATACTAAAACCGGAGATAAAGGAATGACTTCCCTGATTGGCGGGAAAAGAGTTCCTAAAAACAGTGTACGTTTGGAATCGTATGGAACTGTTGATGAATTGAATAGTTATTTGGGATTAATTCGGTCTTTTGTTAAGAACAGACAGGTTGAAAATGAGCTTGTTGAAATACAATCCAGGCTTTTTGATGTCGGGGGAAGTTTGGCAGCCGATCCGGAAAATGAGCAGGTTAAGATTAAGCTGGGAGTAAATGATGGTGATATTCAATTGCTGGAAAGGGCTATTGACCGGATGGACGCAGAAGTGCCTCCTATGAAATATTTTGTTTTGCCGGGTGGGAATCAGGAGGTTTCCTTTTGTCACGTAGCCCGTACAGTATGCCGTCGTGCTGAACGGCGGATTTTGGATTTAGCCGGAGAAGCAGAGGTTGATGAATCTGTGTTGAAATATATAAACCGTTTGTCGGATTATCTCTTTGTACTTTCCCGGAAAATGGCTCATGATGCCGGAATAGAGGAACACAAATGGGTTCCCGGAGATTGAATCATTGGTGTTGAATGATTTCCAATTGAGTGGTATTCATACGGGTACATAGCCAATTGTGGAAACGTTGGGTTTCTTCTTCCGGGGGGATATTATGGTAGTCCAGGATAGCTACTGTCAGGGTGTCTGTGTTGTTGTTGTTCACGTCTGTACGAATGATTTTGGTTAAGGCGATGTTCCGGACGGAGGGGAATAAAATTTTTATTTCCGGGGCAATTTTGCTGCCCAGTGAATCGTAGATTGCATAATTATTTATTGCAGTACGTAGTTGAATAATTTCTTTTTTCAGTATTTTGGACTGTTCCTGATTTTTTTTGTAAAAATCTTGTAAGACCAAGTTGTTTAGTTCATCCCGTTTACCTTCTTCCTGATTTTTCCCCAGGCCTTGTATTATGTTTAGTTTGCAATCTTTGAGGTTGTATTGTTCCATTTTCTGATGTAGCAGGATGATATAATCTTCGGACAGGTCTTTGCCGATTAAGGTGACTGATATACTGTCGGGTTGAATATGTTTACTTACAATGAAAGTGTTCGGATAATTGATTTCATTGGTAATGAATCTGAATGCATTTGTTTCAAAAATATTGGTTTTTATCATGTTGTAAGTGATGTAAACACTGGGAACCAAAGTCAGGAATAAAATGCCGTATACGATTTGTTGTACCTTTTTTTGCCGGTTTTTGTCTACAAATGTTTTTTTAGAAAAGTGCATGAGCTTTACTCCTAATGTTGTTGCAAAGGCAATGAAGACAGAGTTTATCATGTAAAGATAGAAAGCACCAAAGAAATAAGTCAGGTTGCCGCTGGCGAGTCCGAAACCTGCCGTGCATAAAGGAGGCATTAGTGCTGTAGCAATGGCTACTCCCGGAATTACATTGCCTTTGAATTTGGTACTTGAGGCAACAATGCCTGCCATACCTCCGAAGAAAGCGATTAGCACGTCGTATATTGTCGGAGTGGTTCGTGCCAATAGTTCAGAGCGGGCTTCATTCAATGGTGAAAGGAGAAAATAGAGTGTGGAAGTCAGGATACCGAAAAGTGTGGCAATGGCCAGATTCCGGAAAGCTTTTTTGATGAGTTCGAAGTCGTTGATGCCGATGCCCAGTCCGATTCCCATGATTGGACCCATCAGCGGGGAAATTAACATAGCCCCGATAATGACTGCTGTTGAGTTTACATTTAAACCCAGGGATGCGATAAAGATGGCAAAAATCAATACCCATAGGTTACTACCCCGGAAGTTTATACCTTTTAAGATATTTTCGATTGTTTCTGTTTCATTCTCTCTTTCTTCTGATGGGTCTAAAATCTTTTTCAGATGTTTTTTCAGCAGGGTAAATATATCAATAATCATAGGTTTCTGTTTGTGTGTTTATTGTTTGTTTTTTAAATATCGGTTAAGGTAAGGAATTTCTTTCAATGGCAAATCGTTTTTCAGGAGATAAATGATATAAATAAGTAACAAGATAGTCTTGAATCCTAAGCGTAGCAATATGTTTTCAAAAGGAATCCACATGGCGATGGCATACAGTGATAGAGCTAACAGGAAATAAATGCTGATTGTCCGCATGTCATATCTGATGGGGTAATAATGTTGTCCTACTGCCCAGGAAATTACCATCAGGGTGAGATAGCAGATAAAAGCAGCCCATGCACAGGCCATGTATGGAGGGATGGTGGTATGGTTGTAAAAATAAGGAATAAAGATAATATTAATGAGCAGAGTAATAATTAATCCCAGAACGGAGAAGTAGGCTCCCCATTGTGTCCGGTCGGTCAATTTATACCATAATGACAGGTTGAAAAAAATGCCAAAGAATAGTTCTGCCATCATAATGACAGGAACTACTTTTAAGCCTGCAAAATACCGAGGGGCTATGAAGTACCGAAGTATATCGATATAGAACATGACTCCCAGAAAGATAAGAAGACCGAAAATGATGAAATATTTCATTGCATCGGCATAGGCTTGGGTTTTATCGGTTAGTTGATGTTGTGCAAAAATGAAAGGTTCGTAAGCATACCGGAAAGCCTGGGTAAACATTACCATCACAATGGCTATTTTGTAGTTTGCTCCGTAGATACCTAATTGTTCCATAGCAATGCTTTTGTTTTCAATCAGGAGGGGATAGAGGATTTTATCAATGGTCTGGCTCATGATTCCGGCAATTCCCAGAATGAGCAAAGGAAGAGAATAGCGCAGGATACGTTTTAGTAAATCTGGCCGGAAGTGCCAGTGAATCCGGAAAATTTCCGGAAAAAGAGTCAAGAGGACTATAAAAGTGCCGATGAAGTTGGATATCAATATATAACCTATGCCGTATTCCGGGTTATAGAACCAGCTGAGCCATGCCGGTGCAATTTTTTGCAACCATGGACATACGACAAGGAAGAATAGATTCAATCCGATATTCAATGTTATAAACAGTAATTTGAGTATAGCAAAACGAATGGGACGTTTCTGATAACGCAAATAAGCAAACGGGAGTGCACAGAAGGCGTCCATGGCAATAATAATGGCTGTCATGGCGATATATTCCGGATGTTCTTTTAGTTCTAAAGCTGTGCTGATAGGCGTGAGGAATAAAAATATGATTAGGACAAACAGGACTGAAGTCACTGACAATGAAGTCAGGCAGGTAGAATAAACCGTTTGGGGATTTTCTTGTTTCGGGTCGTTGGCAAAACGGAAAAAACCGGTTTCCAGACCATAAGTAAGGATGACGAGTAGTAGGGCCATCCAGGCATACAGATTTGTAATGATACCGAATTCGCCGGTAGTAGTGAGTTTATATGTATAAAGAGGTACTAAACACCAGTTTAGAAAACGTCCGACAATACTGCTTACGCCATAGATTGCAGTGTCTTTGACTAAGCTTTTCATTCCTGCCATTTTATTCTTTTAAATAAGACGTAAAACATTAGTTTCAACTTTATCGAATAAAATTAAACCGGAACAAAGATAGTTTTAATTAAGATGAAAGGCAAAGGAAAAGATATACGGGTTAAAAGCAGGGTGGAACAGATTTCGGGTTTCTGAACAAAAATGCGGAGATACTTTTATATAATATATGACAAAAAGCCGGTTTTGCTGATATGATAAATAGAGATTTACAACTCGTAAATCTGTAAATCATTTGTATCTTTGTGGCCATTAATTTATCATGTTAATTTTCAGTTTTATATGATTTCAGTAAATAATGTCAGTGTTATATTTGGCGGATTTTACTTGTTGGATTCTGTTTCATTTCTGATTAATAAGAAAGATCGGATAGGTTTAACCGGGAGGAATGGAGCCGGGAAGTCGACAACATTGAAAATGCTGGCTGGAATACAAACTCCTTCCGAGGGAAATATTTCGATGGCTTCGGAAGTGAGAATAGGGTATTTGCCTCAGACTAAAGTTTATACAGACGGTAATACTGTACGGGAAGAGGCGAAGAAAGCTTTTGCAGACTTGTTTGCTTTGAAGGATGAGGTAATGCGTTTGAATATGGAGCTGGCCAAGCGGGAAGATTATGAGTCTGATGCTTACCTGAAATTGCTGGATAAAATTCACGATAAGACTGAATTGCTGAGTATCCGCGGAGAAAGTAGTGTGGACAAGGAAATCGAGGTTATCCTGAAAGGGTTGGGATTTAAACCGGAAGATTTAGAACGGAATTGTGAAGAATTTAGTGGGGGATGGCGGATGCGTATAGAATTGGCCAAGATATTACTGGCCCGTCCTGATATTTTTTTGCTGGATGAGCCGACCAATCATCTGGATATAGAATCTATAACCTGGTTGGAGTCTTTTTTGCAAAGTTATCCGGGAGCTGTTGTACTGGTTTCGCACGACCGGGCATTTTTGGATAATGTGACTACGCGGACAATAGAAATATCGTTAGGCAAGGTGTATGATTATAAAGTGCCTTATTCCCGTTTTGAGGAGTTGCGGAAAGAGCGTCTGGAGCAGCAGATGCGTGCCTGGCAGAATCAGCAGAAACAAATTAAAGATACTGAAGATTTTATTGAACGTTTCCGGTATAAGGCAACCAAGTCGGTACAAGTACAGTCCCGGATTAAACAATTAGAAAAGCTGGAACGTATTGAAGTAGAAGAAGAGGATGCTTCCCATATCACGGTGCGTTTTCAGCCTGCTGTCCGTTCGGGGGAGATTGTAGTTACCGGGCGGTCATTGAACAAAGCTTATGGCGAACATCTGGTGTTGGCAAACATTGATTTGGATATTAAACGGGGGGAAAAGGTTGCTTTTGTGGGGAAGAATGGGGAGGGTAAATCCACTCTGGTAAAGATGATTATGAATGAGATTTCATATGAAGGGGAGTTAAAAATAGGGCATCATGTAAATATCGGTTATTTTGCTCAGAATCAAGCTGATTTGCTGGATCCTGAAATGACGGTGCTGGATACAGTAGACCGGGTTGCCGAGGGGGAAATCCGGAAAAAAATCCGGGATATCCTTGGTGCTTTTTTGTTTTCGGGAGAGGATGTGGATAAGAAAGTGAAAGTGTTGTCCGGAGGCGAACGAACCCGTTTGGCAATGGTGCGTTTGTTGCTTGAGCCTTACAATTTGTTGATTCTGGATGAGCCAACCAATCATTTGGATATGCGTACAAAAGATATTCTGAAAGATGCACTCCGGAAGTTTGAAGGAACGGTAATTGTTGTATCTCACGACCGGGATTTTTTGACCGGCTTGGCAGATAAGGTGTATGAATTTGCCAACCGGGGGTTGAAAGAATATCTGGGAGGTGTAGCCGACTTTTTGGAGGCTAAAAAAATAGCTTGTTTCCGGGAGTATGAGCAGTTGCGTAAAGCAGATACGAAGCAGCAGGCGACAGAAAATCCGGAAGCGGAGAAAGAAAATAAGCTTTCTTTTGAGGAGCGGAAACAATTAAACCGGGAGATTAAAAAGGCCGAACAGCGGGTAGAACAGGCCGAACAGTTTGTGACAGAAAAGGAAAATGAGATTGCAGTCATGGAGGAAAAGATGGCGGCGGGTGTAGTGGATGATGAATTGCTGAGGAAGTACGGGGAAACGCAGAAACAGTTGGAAAAGGCTATGGTGGAGTGGGAAGTGGCAACGGAGGATTTGGAGCAGATGCGGACAAAGTATTGAAAATGAATGACTGAAAATAAAAAAATAAATGGCAAAATATAAACAGGAATGTATATTCGGAATCCGGGCAGTACTGGAAGCGTTACAACAGGGAAAAGAAATCGACAAGGTGATGTTGAAAAAGGGAATCCGGGGGGAATTGTTTCAGCAATTGTTTAATTTGGTGCGGGAGAATAATATACCTTTTCAATATGTGCCGGAAGAGGTTTTCAAGCCTTTTGCCGACCGGAATCACCAGGGAGTTTTGGCTGAAGTATCGCCAGTGCCTTATCAGGAATTGAGTGAAGTGCTGGACAGCTCGGTTGCTGAGGGGAAGACGCTTTTTGTATTGATTCTGGACCGGGTGACTGATGTCCGTAATTTCGGGGCAATTGTCCGGAGTGCGGAATGTGCGGGGGTAACTGCGGTAGTGATTCCCAATAAAAATTCGGCGAAAATATCTTCGGATGCTTTAAAAACTTCTGCTGGTGCGTTATATCATATGCCAGTGTGCCGGGTTCAAAATTTAAAAAAAGTGGTCCGGGAATTGAAATTTCAAAGAGGGGTAAAGGTTTATGCTGCCAGTGAAAAGGCCGGAAAGTTCTATACGGAAGTGGATATGAAGCAGCCTCTGGCTATTATAATGGGGTCGGAAGATAAAGGAATTGATGAGGAATTGTTGAATATTGTGACAGAATGTGTTAAGATACCTCAGAAAGGGCAGATTGAATCATTGAATGTTTCTGCAGCAGCAGCAGTGATGATGTTTGAAGTGGTGAGACAGCGGGAGGGTTTGTAATTTTTTTGATTATTTTTTATAATAACGTAGGTTAAAAACATTATTTTTGTTGAAAATTAAACAGAAGGTTCATCAGGCAGTTTGTAAATACTAAAATATACAATATATGGTGAGTATTTCTCATGTTGTAGAGAATATTGTCAAGCACAGGCCTTATTTGTCGGAGTCTTTAGCGGCCGGAATCATTAATGTGTCTTCTTTGGCGCGGCAGTTGCAACCGGATGTGGAAAAAGCTTTGTGTAAAGAAGTAAATACCGGAGCCATAGTGATGGCTTTGAACCGGCTGGCTCCTTATCTTCAGGTTCGTGAACAGGTACAACTGAATAAGTTGTTGAGTAATATGGGGGATATTATTCTGAGGAGCAATCTTTGCGATTACACTTTTAAAAATTCTCCGACTTTGCTGGATTGTCACATAGAGGTTCTGAAAAAATTGGTAAAGAATGATGAAATCTTTTATACTCTGGTGCAAGGAGTTTTTGAGACCAATCTGGTGATTAGTGACATGATGGAGGAGTTGATAGCTGATTGTTTTAAGGATGAATCATGTTTATTCAGGCAGTCCGGTTTATCTTCAGTAACTTTGAAATTGCCGAAAGGAAACAGTATGCAGCCTGGTTTCTATTACACCATCATGAAAGAGCTTTCGTGGGAGGGTATCAACTTGACAGAAGTGATTTCTTCGACGAATGAATTTACGGTTGTTGTTGATAATTCATTGATTGACAAAACATTTGTTGTGCTTAAGAATATAGGTAAGCATTAAAGAATTAATCATATTTGAAATAATAAAAAGTATAAATTATGTTTGAGAATTTATCAGATAGACTGGAACGGTCATTTAAGATATTAAAAGGGCAGGGAAAGATTACGGAGCTTAATGTTGCGGAAACCTTGAAAGAGGTAAGACGTTCGTTGTTGGATGCCGACGTGAATTATAAAATTGCCAAGGATTTTACGAACCGGGTGAAGGAAAAAGCTTTAGGAATGAATGTTCTTACAGCAGTGAAGCCTGGTCAGATGATGGTAAAAATTGTGCATGATGAGTTGGCGGAACTGATGGGGGGGCATCATGTAGAGGTGGATTTGAAAGGAAATCCTGCTATTATTTTGATGTCTGGTTTGCAAGGTTCGGGTAAGACTACTTTTTCCGGAAAGTTTGCCAATCTTTTAAAAAGCAAGAAAGGAAAGAAGCCTTTGCTGGTGGCTTGCGACGTTTATCGTCCGGCTGCAATAGAGCAGTTGAAAGTGTTGGGACAGCAGTTGGAGGTGCCTGTATACAGTGATGAGACAACTAAGGACCCTGTAAGAATAGCTCAGGATGCTATTAAGTTTGCGAAGTCCAACGGGAATGATGTTGTGATTGTCGATACTGCCGGACGTTTGGCTGTTGATGAGCAGATGATGAATGAGATTGCGGCAATTAAAGCAGCCATTACTCCCAATGAGACTTTGTTTGTTGTGGATGCGATGACCGGTCAGGATGCGGTCAATACAGCAAAGGAGTTTAATGATCGTCTGGATTTTAATGGAGTGATTCTGACTAAATTGGATGGTGATACCCGTGGTGGAGCGGCACTTTCTATCCGTACTATTGTTAATAAGCCGATAAAGTATGTAGGTACGGGCGAAAAGCTGGATGCTTTGGATGCTTTTCACCCGGAACGTATGGCGGACCGTATTTTGGGGATGGGGGATATTGTTTCTTTGGTGGAAAAGGCTCAGGAGCAATTTGATGCAGAGGAGGCAAAGAAACTGCAAAAGAAGATTTCCCGGAACCAATTTAATTTTAATGATTTTCTGAGTCAGATACAGCAAATCAAGAAGATGGGTAATATTAAAGATTTAGCTTCTATGATTCCCGGAGTGGGAAAGGCATTAAAGGATGTGGATATTGATGACGATGCTTTCAAAGGGGTGGAGGCCATTATTTATTCGATGACTCCGAAGGAAAGGGAAAATCCGGATATTATCAATGGTTCGCGCCGGATGCGTATTGCTAAAGGAAGCGGCACGACGGTTCAGGAGGTGAACCGGCTCTTGAAACAGTTTGAAGAGTCTAAAAAAATGATGAAAATGTTGTCCGGCGGAAGTAAGTTGATGCGTCGGATGCCGGGGATGAGGCGTTAAAATTTTGCATGTAATCAAATTTATATATGATTTATGGAGTTAATAGACGGAAAGAAAATTTCAGCTCAAATCAAACAGGAGTTGGCAGATGAGGTGGCCCGGTTGAAGGCAGCAGGACATAAGGCTCCTCATTTAGTGGCTGTATTGGTAGGGAATGATGCTGCCAGTGAAACTTATGTGGCCAGTAAAGTGAAAGCTTGTCAGGAAGTTGGATTTAAAAGTACGGAATTGCGTTATTCAGCCGATATAACTGAGGAACAGTTGCTGGAGGTGGTTGATAAATTGAACAAAGATGCTGATGTTGATGGGTATATAGTGCAATTGCCTCTTCCTGAACATATTTCTGAGCAGAAAGTATTGTTGGCTATTGCTCCCGATAAAGATGTTGACGGTTTTCATCCTTGTAATGTAGGGAAAATGGTCACCGGATTGCCTGCTTATTTGCCTGCCACTCCTGCCGGTATTGTTGAATTGTTGAGACGTTATGATATTCCCACTCAGGGAAAGCATTGTGTGGTCATCGGACGTAGCAATATTGTTGGTACTCCGATGGCAGTTCTGATGTCCAGAAAAGATAAACATGCTGATTGTACGGTGACTATTTGTCACAGTCGTACACAGAATATCAAGGATTATACTTTGCAGGCGGATATTCTCATTGTGGCTTTAGGCAAGCCTCATTTTGTTACTGCCGACATGGTCAAAGAGGGGGCAGTGATTGTGGATGTAGGCATTCACCGGGTGCCTTCTGATAGGACGAAATCCGGTTTTTGCCTGACCGGGGACGTGGATTTTGAAAATGTAGCTCCCAAATGTTCTTATATTACACCGGTTCCGGGTGGGGTTGGACCTATGACAATCGTATCGCTTTTGCAGAATACGTTGAAAGCTTATAAAGGTCTTTAAGTACAATTGTAAGTTTTATGGTTCTCAATTACATTTGGATATTTTTCTTTGCCACCGCATTTGTAGTTGCTTTGTATCGGCTGGTATTTATGGGAGACACCGAAGTATTTGGAGTAATTATAAAGTCTTCTTTTGATATGTCCAGGACCGGATTTGAAATTTCTCTGGGTTTGACCGGAGTATTGACTTTATGGATGGGGATTATGAAGATTGGGGAGCGTGGGGGAGCTGTCGGAGTAATGTCCCGTTTGATTAGTCCTTTTTTCCGCCGTTTATTTCCCGGATTGTCTGCAAACCATCCGGCTCATGGTTCGATTATGATGAATCTGGCGGCTAATATGCTGGGGTTGGATAATGCGGCTACTCCTATGGGGCTAAAAGCTATGCAGCAAATGCAGGAGGTGAATCCTGACAGTAAGTCGGCTTCTGATGCCCAGATTATGTTTCTGGTGTTGAACACTTCCGGATTAACCATTGTTCCGGTGTCGATTATGGTCTACCGGGCCCAGATGGGAGCGGCTAATCCTACTGATATTTTTATTCCGATTTTGATTGCTACTTATTTTTCGACGCTGGTTGGGTTAATTGCTGTGGCTCTCTGGCAACGGATAAATTTGTTTGACAAGGTGATATTGGCTTATTTGGGGGGAGGTTCGGCAGTTTTAGCCGGAGTAATCTGGTATTTCTCTTCTTTGGATAAAGAAGCATTGACTGTTGCTTCCAATGTTGTCAGTAATGTTGTCCTTTTTGGAATTATTATATCTTTTATCATTATGGCAGCCTGGCGGAAGATTAATGTTTACGATGCTTTTATTGACGGAGCTAAGGATGGTTTTGCGACAGCAGTCCGGATTATTCCTTATTTGATAGCTATATTGGTGGCAATCGGGGTATTCAGGGCATCGGGGGCAATGGATATTCTGATGGGGGGAATTGTAAAATTGGTCGAGGGGTGTGGTTTTAATGCCGATTGGGTAAATGCTTTGCCGACAGCCTTGATGAAACCACTGAGTGGTAGCGGGGCCCGGGGAATGATGATTGATACGATGAATACTTTCGGAGCGGATTCGTTTGCCGGCCGTCTGGCTTCTACTTTTCAGGGAGCTACGGATACCACCTTTTATATTATTGCCGTTTATTTCGGTTCTGTGGGTATTAAGAATACCCGTTATGCGGTTCCTTGCGGATTGATGGCTGATTTTGCCGGAATTATGGCTGCTATTGTTGTGGCTTATTTCTTTTTTGCCTGACGAATCCGGAAAGTTATGGAGCGGGTTGTTGTCGGAATGAGCGGAGGAATTGACAGTTTTGTTACTGCGATGTTATTGCGTGAACAAGGGTATGAGGTTGTTGGTGTTACGTTGCAGTTGTGGGAAAAGAATGACCTGACTCAGGTCAGAGATCTCTGTGACAAGATAAATATTCCTTTATTTCTTAAAGAAGGACGGTCATTGTTCCGGCACACTGTGGTTGAGCCTTTTGTGGAATCTTATCTGCGGGGTTTGACTCCCAGTCCCTGTTGTATGTGTAATCGTTTGGTGAAATGGAAATTGTTACAGGAGGTGGCTGATGAATATGGTGCGAAATATATAGCTACGGGGCATTATGTGCGGATTGCCTGTTTGGCCGGGAAATATTATATCCGTAAAGGGATTGACCCGCAGAAAGACCAGTCTTATTTTTTATGGGGTGTTTCTCAGGAAATACTGAAAAGGGCATTGACTCCTTTGGGGGATTATACCAAGGCACAAGTGAAAGAGTGGGCCGGAAAAAATGGTTATGTACAGTTGGCGGATAAACCGGAGAGCATGGGGGTATGTTTTTTGCAAAAAAAAGATTACCGGGCGTTTGTACAACAAAACACAACGGCGGTATGTCTTCCGGGAAAAATTGTCGGGCCCACGGGTAAGGTGCTTGGTGAACATGCAGGACTTTTGAATTACACAATTGGACAAAAGAGAGGAATTCCTTCGGAGGATGGTGAAATTTTTTATGTCAGAGAGATAGATACTGAAAATAATGTTATTCTGGTAGCTCCCAGAGCTGCTTTATTTACCGGTTCTATTCTTGTAGAAAGGGTTCAGGTTGTTAGTAAAGAGGATTTATGGGCTTCGGATGTGGAAATTAAAATCAGGGGGCTTGGTTTAAATCCCAGGGGGTATGTCCGGATAGAGGAGCTGGATGAATGCCGGCTGAGAGTTTATTTGCCGGAACCGGCTTGGGCTGTGGCTCCTGGACAGCCGGTGGCCTTTTATCGGGGAGATATTTTATTGGGCGGAGGGATTGCCGGGAAAGATTAAATCCTGTGCGGAGTGGAAAGTATCCGGAATTGACCGGAAAAATTCGATAAAACTATTTGCTTTTATTGCAGAATTCAGGAAATTTCCTTTTCTTTGCAGCGGTAAATACGGGTGTAGCTCAGTTGGTAGAGCACTGGTCTCCAAAACCAGGTGTCGGGAGTTCGAGTCTCTCCTCCCGTGCATAGAACGCGATCTGAAAAGATGGCGTTTTTTATTTTCCGGTTCCTTGTTTTATGGTCATGAAAAATTAATTTTTGATTTTAATCCTGAAATAGAGATGTTTACATTTTGTTTGCTTTGTTTTACTTCCTTTTTTACCTTGATTAATCCGTTGGGAGCGATGCCGGTATTCATGACTATGACCATGGAATTGGATGAGAAAGAACGTCGGAAAGTGGCGTGGAAAGCTTCTTTGGTATCTTTTCTGATTATTATGCTTTTTGCTATTTCAGGGGATTTGTTGTTTCGTTTTTTCGGAATTTCTATAAATAGCTTGCGGATTGTCGGAGGTATAATTTTCCTGATAATGGGGATGGATATGTTGCAAGCCCGGTTAGTGAAGACTAAAGTTAAAGAGTCTGAGGTAAAAAGTTATGTAAATGATATTTCCATCACCCCTTTATCTATTCCCATGTTGTGCGGACCAGGTGCCATTACCAATGCTATTGTTATGTGGAACCGCGCAACGGATTGGGAAATGAAATCGATTATGGTTGTTGCTGTGGCATTTGTTATTATGTTGGTTTATTGTATATTGCGGAGTTCATCACGAATTATTAAAATCTTAGGAGAAACCGGTAATAATGTTATGATGAGATTGATGGGTTTAATTGTTATGGTTATTGCTGTGGAGTTTTTCTTCAGTGGTCTGAAACCTATAGTTATTGATATTTTTACCTCCTTTTGATTTTGTTTATTTTAAATTATCTCGAATAATTTCAGTGCGACGAAGACGAGGGTTACGAGAAGAATGTAGCGGATATATTTTGTCCCCCATTTGATACTGAGTCGGGTGCCGGTCCATGCTCCGGCCATATTGCCACAAGCCAGGAGCAATCCGCTTTCCCAGTCAACCAAATTGTGCCAGATAAAGATTCCCAGGGCAAATAGGGTATAGACAAGAATCAGGAGAATTTTCATGGCATTTGCTTTAAGCAGGTCGTATCCATTTTCCAAAACAAGGCCGGCTAACAGGAAAAAACCGACGCCTATTTGGATAAAACCTCCATAAAAACCAATTCCGAAAAATATCAGGAACCGAAGCCAAGGATTTTTTGCTGTTGCTTTATCCGGATGATTTTTTATCCAGGTGTCAGGTGCTGACAATATCATAAAGAACAGGATGATCAAAAGCGTACCGATCACTTTTTTCAGTATTTCTTCATGGATATCCACTGCTAAAAAGGCTCCGAGTATACTCCCCAGCGTAGTTGGGAATAATAATTTAGAGTCGCTTTTTAAGTCCAGTATCTTTTTTTCCCGGAATGTGGCAGTAGAGATAATATTTTGTAAAAGTATAGCAACCCTGTTTGTGGCGTTTGCAATGTTGGCCGGCAATCCCAGAAAAATCAGAAAGGGGACGACGAGCAGAGAACCGCCTCCTGCAAACATATTAATGAATCCGGAAGCAAATCCCAGTAGAATAAGAAAAAAAATATTTGTATCTGTTAGCATGTACATGGGGATAAAATGGTTTCAGAATGCTCTTTTTAAAATTTCCCGGATATTGTCGGCTTTTCCCATTGTGTAGTAATGAATGGCCGGTGCCCCGTGGGCCAGCAAGTCTTTACTTTGCGATGTGCACCATTCGATGCCTATCTGGTAAATTTCCTGATTGTCTTTGCATTTGCGTATTTCGTTCATCAAGTCCTGTGGCAGGTCGATGCTGAATGCCCGTGGAAGCATTTCAATGTGAGTGCGGGTAGAAATCGGTTTTAAGCCTGGAATGATGGGGACTGAAATGCCGGCAGCCCGGCATTTTTCGACAAAACCATAGAATTTTTTGTTGTCGAAGAACATTTGTGTGACGATATAGTCTGCTCCGGCCTCTACTTTTTGTTTCAGGTTTTCGATGTCGATATCAATGTTGGGGGCTTCGTAGTGTTTTTCCGGATATGCGGCAACTCCGATACAGAAATTGGTATGTACGGCATTGGTGAGCGTTTCGTCGAGATAGATGCCCCGGTTCATGTTGTGGATTTGTTTTACGAGTTCACAACTGTAGCGGTGGCCGTCGGGTTCGGGTACGAAATATTTCTGGCCGGGAATGGCATCTCCGCGCAAAGCTACGACGTTTTGGATGTCCAGAAAATTGAGGTCGATTAAGTCATTCTCCAATTGGTATTTGCTGGCTCCTCCGCAAATCAGGTGGGGGACAACTTCAACCGGGAAACGTTTCATAATGGCTGCGGCAATAGCTACCGAACCCGGTCGTTTGGTCAAGATGGCTTTTTCAAATGTTCCGTCTGGCTTTTGCCGGTATTCTATCTCGTCCCGGTGGTAGGTGATGTTGATGAAAGGCGGGGCAAATTCCATCAAGGGTTCGATGGCGTTGTACAATTTACTGATGTCGCTTCCTTTTAAGGGAGGTACTAACTCAAATGATGCAAAAGGAGCCTTTTTTTTATTGATGATGTCAATAACTTTTGTCATAGTTCTGGGTTTATTACATTCCTAATAATCTTTTTCCTTCTCCGGGGGTTATATTCCGTTTGTTGCAATAGTCTGCCAGTTGGTCGGCACCGATTTTTCCAATACTGAAATAGCGGGCTTGGGGGTGGGCTATCAGCATGCCACAGAGACTGGTGGTTGGGTTTATGGCATAAGATGAAGTCAGGGAAACTCCGATTTTTACCGGAGCATCCAACAGGTCGAATACATCTTTTTTCAAAGAATGGTCCGGACAGGCGGAATAGCCAAAAGCCGGGCGGATCATATGAACCCCACTGTTTAATTGTTCGTGCATCCATTCTGCTAAAGCTTCGGTGAAGCGAGCACATAGGCTTTCCCGCAGCAAGTGGGTGAAATCCCGGCAATCACAGCCGGGATGCCGGTCGGCTACTTTCAGGGCAAATAACCCGATTTTATTTTTTCCGTATGTTTTCGGGCAGATAAAATCCGTCAGGCTCAAATGTTCGCTGTCTGCTTTTTGCTGCCGGAGCATAGGAAGACGGTGACCGTTGTCAAATACGATTTCGTCGTTTTCAGCATAGACGTCAAAGAATTTTACGCAGGTCATTGCTTCAAATTCGTTGTTTGCAATGATTGTGTCCAATGTTTCAAGGGCGGCCTGATAGGTTTGTGCTGCTTCTTTGTTTTGTTGTATAATCTCCGGAAATTTACCTTTAAAACCCCAGAAGTGAAAAAAAGGCGTCCAATTGATTTTGTCAGCCAGTGATTGCAGGTCGACTGTATTTCCCGGCATATTGTGTTGGCCGAAAGCGGGAGATTGCAGGTAGCTTTCCTTGCTGAAAGCTGTATTTTTCCTGTAGTTTCCGGATGAAGAGGGGGATAGTGACCGGGCTTTTGCGTAGGGAATGAGTTGTTCTTGTTTTTCATTGTATTGCCGGCGGATTTTTTCTTGTCCGGCTTTTTCCTGAAGGATATAGTTTTCCCTGTCGGTCAGCAGGCGTTTGATGATGCCGGCAGTGTGCGAGGCATCTCCGCCGTGAATAACACAACCATTTTCATACAAAGGGGCCAGTTTTACGGCCGTGTGGACGGATGAGGTAGTGGCACCTCCCACGAGCAGAGGGATATGAAGTTGTTCTTTTTGCAGAAGTTTACACAGTGCTTCCATTTCATTCAGGGACGGGGTTATCAGTCCACTGATGCCGATTACGTCTGCATGGTGGGCTTTGGCGGCGGCAATGATGTTCTGATTGTCTGCCATGACTCCCAGGTCGATGACATCGAAATTGTTGCAGGTCAGTACAATGCCGACAATGTTTTTGCCGATATCATGAACATCGCCTTTGGCCGTTGCTAGAATGATTTTATGGCGTTGCACTGTGCCGTTTTCCGACAGATTATGTTTTTCTATTTCAGGTTGGAGAATAGTTACAGCTGATTTCATTGTTTTTGCTGATTTTACAACTTGAGGCAGGAACATTTTACCTTCTCCGAATAGTGTTCCTACCTGGTCCATACCGTACATTAATGGTCCTTCAATGATTTCTACGGGAGAGGGGTAGACGGCAAGGGCTTCTTTCAGGTCTTCCGGCAAATATTCCGTTGTCCCTTTGATGAGGGCATAACTAAGTCTGTCTTTCAGGGAATAGTTGCGCCATTCTGCATTTTTTTCCGGTTGGTTGCCGGAGTTTTTGTTTTCTTTGATATGTTCTGCCAGTTCTATCAAATGTTCTGTTGCATCCGGCCGTTTGTTTAATACAACATTTTCCACAACTTGTAACAATTCCGGATGAATGTCGTTGTACACCCGTAACATAGCAGGATTTACAATAGCCATGTCAAGTCCGGCCTGGATGGCATGATAGAGAAAGACGGAATGCATAGCTTCTCTTACCGGGTTGTTGCCACGGAAGGAGAAAGAGAGATTGGAGACTCCGCCGGAGGTGCGGCATCCGGGCAGGTTGTTTTTTATCCATGCTACAGCGCGGATGAAATCCACACCGTAATTGTTATGTTCTTCCAATCCTGTACCAATGGCGAGAATGTTAACATCAAAGATGATATCTTCCGGATGAAATCCGGCTTTCCCGGTCAATAGATGATAGGCGCGTTTGCAGATTTCGATTTTTCGTTCGTAGGTCACGGCTTGTCCTTGTTCGTCAAAAGCCATTACGACAGTAGCTGCTCCCAGCCGGTGAATTTCGCGGGCTTTGTTCAGAAAAGTTTCTTCTCCTTCTTTCAGACTAATGGAATTGACGATGCATTTGCCTTGTGCGTTTTTCAGTCCGGCTAAGATGGTGTTCCAGTCGGAGGAGTCTATCATTAGTGCTGCTTTGGCTATGTCCGGGTCGTTGCTGATGTAGCGGACAAAGGTGGTCATTTCTGCAGCACTATCGAGTAGCGCATCGTCCATGTTGATGTCAATGACGGAAGCTCCGTCTTCGATTTGTTGCCGGGCAATCCGGGCTGCTTCTTCATAAGCTTTGGTTTTGATTAGTTTACAGAATTTGGCGGAACCGGCAACATTGGTACGTTCTCCGATATTGATAAAATTGTTTTTTTCTTTGTTTATTGTGATTTTATCTAAGCCGCTGACGGTGAGTTGTGCCGGGATTTCCGGTATCCGGCGCGGGGGGATTCCTTGTAAGGCGTTGCGGATGGCGCGGATATGGGCTGGGGTAGTTCCGCAGCATCCTCCTGCTATGTTCAGCAGACCTTCGGAGGCCATTTGCCGCAGGCAGGAGGCTGTCAGTTCCGGATTTTCATCATATTCGCCCATTTCATTCGGTAGTCCGGCGTTGGGATATATGCTCAGAGGACATGGGATTGTTTTGGATAATTGTTCCAGAAATGGCAATAGGTCTGTTGCACCAAATGAGCAGTTTAAACCGAAACTGAAAAGCGGATAGTGGGAAATGGCTGTGTAAAGTGCTTCCAGGCTTTGACCTGTCAGAAGGCGTCCGCTTTTATCGTTGATGGTCACGGAGACCATGACGGGCACATCGGTGTCTTTGGCTTCCTGGACTTGTGCAATGGCATACAAGGCTGCCTTTGCGTTCAAGCCGTCGAATACGGTTTCAACCAGCAGCAGGTCTGCTCCTCCGTCAATCAGTCCTTTTGTCTGTTCTGTATAGGTGTCTACCAGGCGGTCGAAGTCGACAGGACGGTATTCGGGGCGGTTGACATCGGGGGACAGCGAAAGAGTACAGGATGTCGGACCTATGCTTCCGGCCACCCGGACTGGCCTGTCCGTATGGCTTTCCTTTACGGCCTGTATTGCATTTTTCGCTCCTTCGTAGTTCAATTGATAGATTATATCCGTACATTGGTATTCTTCCTGAGATATGGCATTTGAATTGAAGGTGTTGGTTTCAATGATGTCTGCACCTGCTTCGATATAAGCCTGGTGGATTTTCCGGATGATTCCGGGCTGGGTCAGATTTAATATATCATTATTTCCTTTCAGGTTGACGGGATGCCGGGCAAATAAGGTGCCCCGGAAATCGTTTTCCGACAAGCCGTATTCCTGTATGGCTGTTCCCATTGCTCCGTCCAGAATCAGGATGTGTTTTTTTATGTCTTTCTGTATCATATTCTTATGGTTCTGTGCGTGTGTATTAAAATAACTTTAGCTCAAATTGTCCGCAAATTCCGATTTTATCGTCTTTGATAGCTATTGCTGCAAGAATGTCGTGTCGTTGCCGGATTTGGCTTATACATTCCGGAATGTCTCCGGTGGTTTGAATCTTGTTGGCAAAAGCCGTGGCATAAGTGTCGGCTGCTTTGACGTCCCGGCAGACAATCATGACTGCATCTGCTTTGCCGAAACTCAGGGACGGTCCTACCGTGCCTGATGAGGTACATATTCCTAATGGTGCGAAGGCAGATTCTATGTGCAGGCCTGTTTTCTCCGATAAAGGGGAAGTGCCGGCAAATACAGAGATGTCCAGGTCTTCAACAATGTCTGCGTAGATGTCCCCGCCATTTTCTACAATAATTTCACGGATGCTGAATTGTTTTTTCAGGGCCTGACCTGTTTTTTCGGCTACGGCACCGGCTACGGCACTCATCGGTCCTATTCCGCTTTTTTCAGCTACGGCTGCCATTTCCTGAAATATTTGCGGGGCACCGTCTGGTGCAGCATAAGGCACTAATGCCCCGGCGTAGCCGGGATGTTTGATTATCCATTGGTCCATTTCGGTCCGCAGGTGGCGGATATATTGACGGCAGAATACGGGTATATCCGGATGCCAGGAATTTTTGTCGATTCCTATACACAGGTCTGTTTCCTTGTATGCGGCAGTAAAATACACCCAACGATCCCTGCGGAAACGGTTTCTGTAATTGCGGTTGACGTAATCCATTTATTCTGCAAATTCAATTCTGAATAATTTTAGCGGGCAGGATTTCAGGCATAGTTTGCAAGCTATGCATTTTTCCGGATTGAAATGCAGTTTCCAGTCGGGTGCACCAATGGTCAGTGCGTGTGAAAAGCAGGAGGATGCACACATGCCGCAGTTGATACATTGTGTTTCGTCGTAGGAAACTTTGCTGGATACCGGACTGATGGAAACTCCGCATTCTGTCAGGTATTGAATTCCCTGTTCCAGCTTGTCTTCGCCGGCTTCCAGTTCGACCAGCAGATTACCGGATTTTCCGGCCTGAATTTCTGCTTTCAGTATGTTAATCCGGATGTCATACAATTTTACCAATTCATAAGTCAATGAACGATCGGTTGCATCTACCGGAAAGGATAATACTACTTTTTTTATCATGGTGTTTTCAGTTACGAAGTTTTACAATAGGAAAATCCAGGTATCAATCTTTGCTTGTCAGGTTTTTCAGACTGGTGTTTACAGGCATGGGACGGACAGGTTCGGTCAGGGTGAAATCTCCTTTTTGAATCCATTTTTTTAAAATTCCGGCAATTTCGCGGGCTTTTGCTAAACTGGAGAGAGGCGCGGTGCGGACTTTATGTCCGTCAATTTCTATGCTTCCGCTGTGCAGTTCGGCATAATTGGTTTTTCCCAACACCCGGTTATCATTGCCGTAGTCGATAACATTGGTTTCTATCTGTTCATTACGGATGGAAACCCGGCGTGCCAGGTCTTCATCCAAAACGGGGATTGGTATTCCGATGCCCACATACATTGTGATGCCGTATTTTTCAATGTAAGCACCCCGAAGGTACTGGCTGTTCATTTGTTTTAAATCTCCGGTAACGGCAATTGTGCGGGCGTTGCCAATGGGTATGCCGTATTCGTTTTTCGGTTTGGAAGTGTTGAACTGTGTCCCGTTCCAGGTGACGTAGCCGTCCGTACCGCAGAGGAATATATGAGTGCCCAGGCCGATTGTACGGCATTCGGGGTCATTTAAAAGCGGAGACAATTCGCCGGCTGAACTATATGAAGCGTTTCTCATTTTAGGCAACAGTGTGCCCATATAGGTATATTTAATCTGGTCGGTGGTATTGGTGGCAACATTATAGTTCTGATAACAATTGCGTGGATTATATAAAATGGCTTCATTGATGGCTTCTTTATTGATTATCGTTTTGATGTGTTTCCGCGGATAACAATCGGTGCCTTTTCCCCAGGCTTCGAGGATAATGTCTTTACCATTGATTAAATCTTCAATGATATGAGCCCCTCCATAGGCCGGGTTAGCCGGATTGCAGTCTGTGGCCCCGACATAGGTATCTACGGCGGCAAGGCCTCCGCTGACTTTCACTCCGTTTAATTCTATTTTTTCCATCCGGATTGGCGGATTGGCGTGACCGAAGTTTAAAAAGGCTCCTGACGAACACATGGCTCCGAAGGTTGCCGTTGTAACAACGTCTACTTTTGCTGCAATTTCTTTTGGGGAAAGAGTTTTGGATAATTCAGATACTTCTTCGGCAGTCAGTATGATAGCTGTTCCGTTTTTAATTTTTTCGTTAATTTCTGTATATGTTTTCATAATTATTGAATGTTTGAATGGGATATCTGTTTCTGTTTCAGGTCTGTTTGTAAGATAGGCCCGATGAACCGAATGAACACGAAAATGCGTGTCTATTCCGGATAATTGCAATAGAACTACCTGGTAGTCCGGCAAAAAAAGGTGGGGGTGTAGAAATAATCAGCGCATGCAGCGCATATCCATTGAAGATACGAAAAGAGAGAAAAACTTAAGATTCCGGTTGCGCTGGTCAGTTTCTTCAGGTAAAAGGATAAATTTTTTCATCTTTCTTTTGTTTTAAATTATAACTCCTGTGTTCAGGCCGGGTTTTGGCACCTTTCGGAAAGTTCCGGAGGTTGTCGGAGTTTCATCGAGCCCAGTCTCTCAACTCCTCTCTATAATTCAAACAATCTTTCTTAAGGATTGAATTGATATGACAAAGGAAGGATAAAAAATCCGGAAAAACAAATGTTTTCAGGAAAAATAGTGTATATAGGGGTAACAGACTATTGCAGATTTGCAATTGAAAAATAGATTTGCAAAAAAGAGACGGACCCGTAAAGAGAAAATTATCTGTTTTGCATTCGGATGTATAAGGAGTATTCCATGATTTGATATGTTTTAGACGGGTGTGATGCTTAGAAAACAACCTTACATATATACTGTTCAATATCTGTCTGAGGTAGCTTACTCCCTTTTTCTGCAACATCAAAAATAAATGTGTCGGATTCTTCCTTATACAACGTCAAGTATCAAATATTCATATTCTGGAAATATATCAAGAAGCAGATTGAATCGTTCGGCTTTTATAAAATGAATGATGACATCGGCATCCAGTACGATTTTAGTTTTAGTCGTCATAGATACCAATTTTACTTAAAAGTTCACGATAATGCCCTTCCGATATCTTTCCCTCATCAAATAACCGTCGTGCTTTTTCTCCAAAATTACCGATAACAAGATTGGCATTACCGGGTAGATATAAGGCAGTATCATAGCCATATTCACGAGCTGTGCGTATAACCGGATATGATAACAAATTTTCTCTTTCAGAACGTACTAAATATTTCAAGTCACTTAATCTGTTAATAACGGCCTGTCTTGAAACTGAAAAATAATGTTTCATGCGTATTATAGTGGGCTACTAACCAATTATAAAATATATCTACCTGTAATACAGTTAATAAAATCGGATTATATCATTATGGATAACGCAAAAGTAACAAATATAAAAACTATTTGAAGAATAACACATATAACATAACTAATCCTTGAAAATACATTCCTCGAAACCGAAAAATTCCACGTTAATGATATATGTGTTTTGTACGACATCATACACACTTCAATCTCATGTCCGAATCATTAGTTGCTATGTTGCAAAGTTCGTATTCATTATGAAAAAATCCGCTTACGAGAACAAGGTATTCAGGTAATTTGCCATCCTTTTCCCAAAGAAGTTCGATGTTAAAAAGTTCAGAAAGCGTTTTGGCTATGTCAAATCCGAAGGCTTCGAGTGACGGACGCACTTTTTCCGGGTGTCGGCATGGTGTGCCGCAGTTACGCGTACACTCGTTATCTGGGCAGTGAAGACATTTACCTATATA
>CAJTPD010000013.1 GCA_910578105.1 uncultured Odoribacter sp.
AGAGTAGGTAGACGCCGAATTCCGAAAGAGTCTCAAGTGATTGAGGCTCTTTTTTATTTGTAGGATGGTGTGTGTGGAGGGGGGGGAGGGGACTTGGAAAAGGAGGCAAAGCCTGGCTTTATGAAGTAAAAAAGAACCGACCGAAAGTAATTTTCGGTCGGTTGCTTTTAGTAAGAATTTATTAAAGTTTCGGACCGGCGGCAACGAGTGCTTTACCAGCTTCATTTCCTTCGAATTTTTTGAAGTTTTTGATAAAACGTTCTGATAAATCTTTTGCTTTACTTTCCCATTCACTAGCATTTGCATAAGTATCACGGGGATCAAGAATATTTGAATCAACTCCTGGTAAAGTCGTTGGTACAACGAAATTGAAGAATGGGATGGTTTTAGTTGGTGCTTTATCAATAGAGCCATCCAGAATTGCATCAATAATACCACGGGTATCTTTGATAGAAATACGTTTTCCGGTTCCGTTCCAGCCTGTATTTACTAAATATGCTTTTGCTCCTGATTTTTCCATTTTCTTTACCAATTCTTCTGCATATTTAGTAGGATGTAATGATAAGAAAGCAGCTCCGAAGCAAGCAGAGAAAGTAGGTGTCGGTTCGGTAATACCGCGTTCTGTTCCGGCTAATTTGGCAGTAAATCCTGATAAGAAGTAATATTTGGTTTGTTCTGCGTTCAGAATAGATACAGGAGGCAGTACGCCGAATGCATCAGCAGACAGGAAGATTACTTGTTGTGCTGCCGGTCCTTTCGATACCGGTTTTACAATATTCTTGATGTGGTAAATCGGATAAGAAACACGGGTATTTTCAGTGACTGATTTATCGTTGAAATCAATTTTGCCGTTAGCATCAACTGTTACGTTTTCCAATAAAGCATCACGTTTGATGGCATTGTAAATGTCTGGTTCACTTTCTTTGTCCAGATTAATTACTTTAGCATAGCAACCACCTTCGTAGTTGAATACGCCTTCGTCGTCCCAGCCATGTTCGTCGTCCCCGATCAGCAGACGTTTAGGGTCGGTAGAAAGAGTGGTTTTACCAGTTCCGGACAAACCGAAGAAAATAGCTGTATTTTTTCCCTCCAGGTCTGTGTTTGCAGAGCAGTGCATGGAAGCGATGCCCCGTAAAGGATTCAGATAATTCATAATAGAGAAAATACCTTTTTTCATTTCTCCTCCGTACCAAGTGTTCAGAATTACCTGTTCTTTGGTTTTGAGATTGAATACAGTTGCTGTTTCTGAATTCAGACCCAATTCTTTGAAGTTTTCCACTTTTGCTTTGGCAGCATTGAAAGAGACAAAATCAGGTTCTCCGTAGTTGGCCAGCTCTTCTTCAGTCGGACGGATAAACATATTTTTTACAAAATGAGCCTGCCATGCAACTTCCATAATAAAGCGTACTTTCAAGCGTGTTCCTTCGTTAGCACCGCAGAAAGTATCAACAACATACAGTTTTTTTCCGGATAATTCCTTTACAGCTTTTGCTTTCAGGTCTGCCCAAGCTTCCTCTGAACAAGGTTTGTTGTCATTTTTATATTCTTCAGAAGTCCACCAAACACTATTTTCGCTGGCTTCATTTTTTACAAAGAATTTATCTTTGGGAGAACGTCCTGTATAAATACCGGTCATTACGTTTACTGCACCCAATTCGGTTATTTGACCTTTTTCATATCCTGTTAAGGAAGATTCGGTTTCGGCTTTGAATAATTCGTCGTAAGAAGGATTGTGAATAATCTCTTTTACGTCAGTAATGCCATACTTGCTTAAATCTAATTTCGACATGATAGTAAATTTATATTAAACGACTTATTAATACTTTTTTTCCGTAATAATTTTACAAAAATAAGAAAGTTTTCTTATTTAAAATTCATTCCGGGAAATTAAACCTAAGGTTTAACATTTATTAAATGTTAAAACGGTAACGGTTCGCCAGTAATTGTACGTATTTGTCTTTAAAATTACGCCGGATGGCTGCTTGAAATAGTTCAGTTTGTGTTTTATTATTTTTTTTATGCAGGATAAGGTATCTTGCCAGTGCTGTTAATGCTGCCGTTTGTTGAAAAGGATTTTCAGAATCAAGCCAGTTGGCAGAGACCTCAGTTAATTGGGGGTGTTTTTGTAAGTAGAGAGAACCAAAATATTCTGCTATCTCAAAATCCAAACAAGTTTGAATTAATTGCGTAATTTTTTCCTTATTTGTATTTTCAGGGAGTAGCATGCAAGATACGATTTGTTGTTCTCTTTTTTGTGTATTCCATAATAAGAGAGCTAATGGTTCGTTTGGGGAATATTTGCTGGCTAATTGTTTTAAAGATACGAAGCTGGCTCCGATTTGGTGGGTGGTATTGACTCCGATTGTATTCAGGCTGTCAATGGTACCTCCGCTTTGTAAGCGGTTGATTTGCCGAAGAAGTTCTTGAAAACAGGAATCCAAATATTTATCCACTATTTTGAAATCCATGCTAAATGTTTGTGTATTATTGTGTTTTAATATTCTGATTTTTACAATACAAAACTAATAAATGTTTTTTGTTTTGACTGTTTTTTTCTATCATTGTATAGCAAAAATGTGTTTAATTTTACAGATTATTAATGAATAAGTTATTATTGTTTGTGTTGTTGTGGGGTATTGCTGAGACAGTATGCGGGCAACAGGCTAATTTCCGGCAGGCGGAAAAGTTTAGAAAGGTGGGTTCTGAAATTGGAAGTTTGAAAGTGACTCCTCATTTTTTGAAAGGGAGCAATAAATTTTGGTATAATTATAAAACGAGTAATGGGACTTGCTGGTATTTTGTAGATCCGGAGCGTCGGAGCAAGAAATTGTTATTTGATAATAATTATATGGCTCAGGAATTGACTCGTATTACTTTTAAACCTTATTCTGCAAAGTCGTTACCGATACGAGAACTTGAATTTCAGAAGGATCAGAAAACGATTCATTTTAAAGTGAATGAATTTAGTTATGAGTATGATACGGAGAAATGTGTTTTGTTACAGCAGGATTCTGTAAAGGAACAGAAAAATAATAATAACTGGGCAAGTTTTTCGCCGGATAGTACTTATATGGTTTTTTCGCGGAAGCATAATTTGTATATGATGAAGGCGGGGGATAAGGATTCGGTAGAGATTCAATTGACTACGGATGGGGAACCTTTTTATTCTTATGCCCGGAACGAACGGGATACCAGTGGTAAAAGGACCTGGGCAAAGGTTTATTGGTTTAAAGATTCAAAAAAATTTTATACATTGAGAACTGATAGTCGTAAAGTAAAAGATTTATGGGTTATTGACATTTTGGCTGCTCGTCCAAAGCTGGAAGAATACCGTTATCCGATGCCTGGTGATAAAGAGGTGAGACAATATGAATTGTATGTGTTTGATGTTGCGGATCGGAAGCAGATAAAAATAAATACTGACAAATGGCCCGATCAGTCCTTGAGTGTGCTTTATGCAGGTGAAAATTCTGAGCAAATTTATTTTCAGAGGAAACGCCGGACTTGTGATGAGTTGGATGTTTGTGTTGCCAGCACAGTTTCCGGGGAGAGTAAAGTTTTAATAAATGAACAGGCAAAGCCTTATTTTAATGATCAGTTGTATCATTTGTCTATTTTGGAGGAAGGCAAAGATTTGATTTGGTGGTCAGAAAGAACCGGATGGGGACATTTTTATCACTATGATAAGGATGGGAATTTGAAAAATGTTATTTCGTCGGGGCAGTGGGTTGCAGGTAAAATGGTTCGGATAGATACGGTGAACCGAACCATATACTTTGAGGGATATGGTCGTGAGAAAGGAAGAAATCCTTATTATTCCGGTATTTACAGGGCGAGTATTGACCGGGAAGGGGTTCGGTTGCTGACTCCTGAAGACGCTACTCATAGTGTTACCATGCCTGTATCCGGACGTTTTTTGGTGGATAATTATTCGAGGGTTGATTTAGAACCTTGTTCTGTTTTGCGGGATAATAATGGGAAAGTGCTGATGGAACTGGAACGGCCTGATTTGAAACGTTTGTATGAGATGGGATGGAAAATGCCGGAGCGTTTTACAGTGAAAGCCCGGGACGGAGTGACTGATTTGTATGGAGTGATGTGGAAACCTGTAGATTTTGATTCTACAAAAACTTATCCTGTTATTTCGTATGTTTATCCGGGACCGCAGACAGAGGCTGTACCATTTGAGTTTACTGTAACAGGTGTTTATAATATGGCTTTAGCTCAGGTAGGGTTTATTGTTGTGAATTTTGGGCATCGGGGAGGTAGCCCGCAACGGGACAAATGGTATCATACTTATGGGTATAATAATTTGCGGGATTATGCACTGGCAGATGACAAATATGGCATAGAGCAGTTGTCTGATCGTTTTTCGTTTATAGATAGGACGAAAGTAGGGATTTTCGGACATTCGGGAGGTGGATTTATGTCGACAGCTGCTTTGTGTTTTTATCCGGATTTTTATACTGCCGCAGTTTCTTCTTCGGGTAATCATGATAATAATATTTATAATCAGTGGTGGGGAGAAACGCATCATGGTGTAAAAGAAGAGAAGAAAACCGTAAAAGATACGATAATAGGGGATTATGAGGAAAGTATTTTTAAGAGCAAAATTGCAACAAATGCTGAGTTGGCGAGAAATTTTAAGGGATATTTGTTGTTGGTAACCGGTGATATTGATAATAATGTGCATCCGGGAAATACTTTGCGAATGGCTAATGCTTTAATTCAGGCAGGGAAGAACTTCGATTTGGTCATGTTACCTGGGCAAAGACATGGTTATCAAAATAAAGCCGGTGAATTTTATCAGAGGAAAATGTGGTTTCATTTTGCAAAATATTTACTGGGGGACAAAAGTGCTGACTATTATTATGAGATAGACGGTTTTAATCGGCGGTATTAGGCAGATGTGTTCCGGTTAAAGAACTTTTTTTGAACTGAGTGCATTTCTTTGGGTCTGGTGAGTGGAGTTTTCCGGATGATGGGTGTTGTTGAATTAAAGTTGTTGAAGTGTCTTATTTATCGGATACGTTGTTTTTGCTACTTTGTGAAGTACTTATTCATTGCTGAGAGAAATTTATTTGACAGAACTTTTGTCCGGGTTTGGTACGTTTTTCTTTTAATATTAAAATATCAGGATGAAATTCCGGCTATTTGGGTGAACTTAATTTGTTTTTCTTCGTTTATAAGCCTATATAAAGAAGTTTAATTTTTAAAATTATTTTGTTATGGCTGCTAATATAGGTTTAAAAGAAGGACAGGTGAAATCTAGTAAGACTGTCTTAAATAATTTATTGTCGGATCATTTTATTTTGTTGGCAAAGACATGGAATTATCACTGGAATGTGAAAGGAGTAAGTTTCCATTCCTATCATGTGTTTATGGAAGAATTATATAATGGTTTGATTGAAGATATTGATGCTATTGCTGAACGTATACGTTCTTTGGACGAACGTCCTCTTGGTTCATTAGCGGGTTATCTGGAACACAACCGATTGAAGGAACATTGCGAATCTGCACCGCTGCCGGAAGCGAAACAAATGCTGGCTATTCTCAGTCAGGATAATGATACACTGATTCGTGAAATCCGTAAGGATATTGAGCAATTGGAAAAGGAGGATTCCGATGATGCAGGTACGACAAATTTTTTGGAAGACATGATTGAGAAAAAAGAGAAAACGGCGTGGATGATTCGCGCATACCTGGAGAAATAGATAGGAAAAGTATAAATACAGAGAGGCTATCCAAAAAGGATTCTGGGATTCATGAAAGATTCTTTAAGTCTGAAGAGAGGTTCAACAGATTTTTTGGGATAGCCTCTGTTATTTTTCCGGTAATAAAATGTTTTATTCATATAGCTTTTTGGGTACGGTAAATTTTTAAAATAATATATTATTTTATCCACGAGCTAAGGAAAACAGCCGGTTCAGCTTTTTAATTTCAGCAGTACGATGTTTTCCACATGGTGAGTATGGGGAAACATATCCACGGGTTGAACAGCCTCTACCTCGTAATAGGGGGCCATTAATTGCAAGTCCCGGGCTTGTGTGGCCGAATTGCAACTGACATACACGATGCGTTCGGGAGTGGCTTTCAGGATTGTTTGAACGACATCCGGATGCATACCGGCACGTGGCGGGTCTGTGATAATGACGTCGGGATGTCCGTGGTGGGTAATGAAAGACTCATTCAGGATATCTTTCATATCGCCAGCATAAAATGTCGTGTTGGTTATTCCGTTAATAGCTGAATTGATTTTTGCATCCTCTATGGCTTCCGGAACATATTCAATACCGATAACCTTTTTGGCACGGCGGGCGATGAAATTGGCAATGGTTCCGGTTCCGGTATAAAGGTCGTAGACCGTTTCATTACCCGATAGATTAGCCAATTTACGTGTTGCGCAGTATAAATGGTAAGCCTGTTGAGAATTGGTCTGGTAGAAAGATTTCGGACCAATTTTAAATTTCAGTCCCTCCATTTCTTCAAAAATATGGGCAGTCCCGGAATGACATATGATTTCCTGGTCAGTCAGATTGTCATTTAATTTTTCATTGATGACATACATCAGGGAGGTAATCTCAGGAAATTGTTTTTTCAACTCATTCAGTAATGCTTCGCGTGCTGTTTGGTCTTCGTGTCCGAAAGCAATGATAACCATTGTTTCTCCGGTGGAAGCAGTTCGGATGATGAGAGTACGCAGAAAACCTTGTTGTGCGCGGATATCATAGAAACTCAGTCCGTGCTGAAGCGCGTAGTTTTTGATGAAATTCCGGATTTCGTTAGAAGGTTTTCCCTGCAGATAACAATGCTCGATATCTACAACCTTATCAAATAATCCCGGTACGTGAAAACCTAGTGCCGGAGTGCGTTCTATGGCTGTTTCCAATTTGATTTCCTCGCGGGTCAGATAACGTTTGGCGGAAAAGGTAAATTCCAGTTTATTCCGGTAAAACAATTGCTTGGCGGACCCGAGGATTGGTAGTACGTTTTTTAACTGAACCTTGCCGATTCGCTGTAAATTGTCCATGATTTCCTGCTGTTTGAATTCCAGTTGTTTTTCATAGGGCAAATTCAGCCATTTGCAGCCTCCGCAGGTACCGAAATGATTGCACGGTACTTCAATACGCAATTGGGATGTCTGTCGGGTATTGACAACCATGCCTTCCATGAAACTTTTTCTTTTACGGGTCACCTGAACATCTACAATGTCGCCCGGGATAGTGTGCGGAACAAACAATACTTTGTCATTGACATAGGCAATGGATTTGCCTTCAGCCGCTATTTTTTCAATCCGGATATTTTCTAATAATGGTTTCTTTCCACGGGCCATGTTATCTATATTTGCTCGGTAGTAACTTATTCACCGATGTTTAACATTTTCTTCAATTCGGCAACTCCTTCCGAAGCACCTTTCTCTATCAAACAAAATCCATGTCGTCGGGCCTCTGCCGGAATATGGGGGTCGATGACAAATACAGGAATATGTTCCGGCGCGTAATGAAGCAAACTTGCGGCAGGATATACTGCCAGTGAAGTTCCAATAATAACGAGAATATCAGCCTGACGTACCAATTCTGTTGCAGGTTCTATGTTGGGTACAGCTTCTCCAAAGAAAACGACGTGTGGCCGGAGCATGGAACCGTCTTCACAGCGGGTGCCGGGTTTTAATTCCCACCCCTTTAAATCGGTAATTAGTTCCGGATTAATGCTGCTACGCACTTTTTTCAATTCTCCGTGTAAATGGAGTACATGTTTGCTGCCGGCCCGTTCGTGAAGGTCGTCGATATTCTGTGTAATAATTTGTACGTCGAAATATTGTTCAAGCTTGGCCAGCCCAACATGACCAGCATTGGGCCGGGCGTTATAAAGTTCTTTCCGGCGTTGGTTGTAAAAACCAATGACTAATTCGGGGTTCCGTTCTAAGGCTTCCTGAGTACAGACATCTTCAATCCGATAGTTTTCCCATAATCCGTCACTATCGCGGAAAGTTTTTATCCCACTTTCCGCACTCATTCCGGCTCCTGTTAAAACGACTAATTTCATGCGATTGAAGTATTTCCTTTGGTATTTATTTCAATTCTGCTAACTGTGATATTATGGCTGCAATCTTTGCTTCTGCATCAGCTTGTTTTTTCCGTTCATTGGCAACGACCTGTTCGGGAGCTCCGTTGATAAATTTTTCGTTACTCAGTTTTTTCATTACAGAATTTAAAAAACCACGTGTATAATTTAGTTCTTCTTCCAGTTGAACTTTTATTTCTTCTGTATTCACTTGGCCTGTAGCCGGTATAAAATATTCCACTGTGTCTGTAATGAAACTCCAGGCTCCTTTGGGTGCTTCGTTTATGATTTCAATAGTACTGAGATTGCCCATTTTGCTGATAATACTGGCAAAGATTTCCGGATAGCGGTCATTTTGTTTTACTTTCAACTCCAAAGAATCTTTGAAAGCCACATTATTCTGTTTCCGGATATTCCGGATACTGACAATAATATTTTTGACGATTTCAAAATGAGCCAATAACTTTTCATCATAAGCCATTGTCTGTGGTAGCAAAGAAATCATAATACTTTCTCCCTCTTCCCGTTTACGTAAAGTTTGCCATATCTCTTCGGTAATGAAAGGCATAAAAGGATGAAGCTGTTGTAATAATTGTTCGAAAATACCAATTATTTGTTCATAAGTCTTCTGGTCAATAGGGTGTCCATAAGCCGGTTTTATCATTTCCAGCAGCCAGGAAGAAAATTCATCCCGGAAGGTGGTGTATACCGTCATTAAAGCTTCAGAAATCCGGTATTGTTCGAATAGGGTATTCAAAGTTTCATTTGTTTTACCCATCAGATTGCTGAACCATTCAATTGCTAACCGTGCATGGGCTGGTTGTTCAATGTTGGCAACCTCCCATGACTTTACTAATTTAAAAGCATTCCACATTTTTGTGGTGAAATTGCGTCCTTGTTCAGGCAGGCTTTCATCAAACAGAAGGTCTCCGCCGGCGGGTGCGCATAATAACATCCCGACCCGTACACCATCTGCACCATATTTTTCTATTAATTCCAGCGGGTCGGGTGAATTTCCTAATGATTTGGACATTTTTCGGCCCAGTTTATCGCGTACAATACCTGTGAAATAGACATTTTTGAATGGCATTTTTCCTTCGTATTCATAACCTGCCATAATCATACGGGCTACCCAGAAGAAGATGATATCCGGTCCTGTGACAAGAGCACTCGTCGGATAATAATAGTTGATTTCCGGATTGCCAGGGTGATTTATTCCGTCGAACAGGGATATAGGCCATAACCACGATGAAAACCAAGTATCCAGGCAATCTTCATCCTGATGCAGGTCCTCTATGGTCAAGGTATTATTCCCGCTTTTTTTGCGTGCGAGTTTGATGGCTTCCTCTTCATTGATAGCCACAACATATCCACCTTCAGGCAGATACCACGCCGGAATGCGGTGTCCCCACCATAATTGGCGGCTAATGCACCAGTCTTTGATGTTTTCCATCCAATGGCGGTAAGTGTTTTTGAACTTGGACGGAAAAAAACGAATGTCGTCGTTCATAACCGGAGGCAGGGCTATTTGCGCCAGATGCTCCATTTTCAGAAACCATTGCATAGACAATTTTGGTTCAATCGGAACGTTGGTACGTTCGGAAAAACCAACATTATTTGTATAGGCTTCTGTTTTTTCAAGGAGATTGGCATTTTGCAGGTCTTTTTCAATTAATTCCCGTACTTTAAAACGGTCCATACCGACATAAAGTCCGGCTGCTTCATTAATTGTTCCGTTGTCATTGAATATGTCGATGGAAGGTAAATTATATTTTTCACCCAGCATATAGTCGTTTATATCATGTGCCGGTGTAACTTTCAGGCAACCTGTCCCGAATTCAATATCTACGTATTCGTCTTCAATTACCGGTATAACGCGGTTTACCAGTGGCACGATTACTTTTTTACCACGCAAGTGCTGGTTTTTGGGATCATTGGGATTGATACACATAGCAGTATCTCCCATGATGGTTTCCGGTCGTGTTGTTGCGACAATGGCATATCCGTCCTCTCCTTCGATTTTGTAACGGAGGTAGTACAATTTGCTGTGTTCTTCCTTATAAACGACTTCTTCGTCAGACAAAGCCGTCAGGGCTGCGGGGTCCCAGTTGACCATTCGTACACCACGGTAAATCAGTCCTTTATTGTATAAATCGACAAATACTTTCAGCACACTTTCACTTCGGGAATCGTCCATGGTAAAAGCAGTGCGTTCCCAGTCGCAGGAAGCTCCAAGACTACGGAGTTGTTTCAGGATAATTCCTCCATGTTTCTCTGTCCAGGCCCAGGCATGTTTTAAAAACTCTTCACGAGTGAGGTCTGTTTTCTGAATTCCTTCGTTTTGCAGTTTTGCTACCACTTTAGCTTCCGTTGCGATGGAGGCATGGTCGGTTCCCGGGACCCAGCAAGCATTTTTTCCTTGCAGACGGGCACGACGTATCAAAGCATCCTGGATGGTATTATTCAGCATGTGTCCCATATGAAGCACTCCGGTGACATTGGGAGGCGGAATGACGATACAGTAAGGTTCTCTGTTGTTATCCACTTCGGAATGGAACAGATTATTGTCCATCCAGTATTTATACCATTTTTCTTCGCTTTCTTTCGGATTGTAATTTGTAGCAATCATGCTTAAAATATTAGATTTCAGATTTTAAATATTCTGTTAGAGAACATTTAAAAATTTGCAATTTGAAATTTACAATAAAAAGGCTGCATTTTGCAGCCTTTTGTCATTCTTCGTTTTTTCTAACCCTTCTTGTTTTTTTCTTTTGTGCCTCCATGGCTGACTCAAGATCTGCTTTTTGCATGCTGCCGTCATAGTCGCAGATGTATTTATCGATCAGAATGCGTCCGCAATATTCACAAACGATGATTTTTTTCCGTGAACGGATATCCAATTGACGTTGTGGTGGTATCTTATTAAAACATCCGCCGCAAGCATCCCGGTCTACCGTAACAACTGCGAGGCCATTGCGGGCATTGGAACGAATTTTCCGGTAAGCAGTCAACAGACGGTCCTCAATGTTTTTTGAAAGCTCTTCGGATTTTTGAGTCAATGCTTCTTCATCTTTGTGAGTTTCTGCAATGATGTCATTCAGTTCTGCTTTTTTAGCATCCAAGTCCATTTTTTTCTCTTCATATTGTTTAGAAGAAATTTCCAGATTGACCTCTTTTTCTGCTTTTGTTTTTTGTGCTTCCCGGATGCGTTTGTTCTGAAGTTCTATTTCCAGTTTTTGGAACTCAACTTCTTTGGTCAATGCGTCATATTCACGGTTGTTACGCACATTGTCCAATTGCTCGGTATATTTTTTTATTAATTCTTCTGATTTTGTAATTTCTTGCTTTTTGGCGGCTACGCTTTTGTCAGCTTCGCTGATTTCATTTTTCAGATTTTCGAGGCGGGTTTCCAATCCGGCAATTTCATCTTCCAAATCCTGTACTTCGAGTGGAAGCTCACCCCTCAGGGTCCTGATTTTATCGACCTCGGTATCAATGCGTTGTAATTCATAAAGATGCTGCAATTTTTCCTCAACAGAAAGTTCCTGCAGTTTTTCGTTGTTGTTCGTTGCCATATAATTTTCTTTACAAGTTATCAAATCACAAATTTCGGGTGTTGTTTCAGCCTTGTCTTATCATAAATAATTGACAGGGTTAGTAACTATTTTCGAAAATTGAATTGCAAAGTTAGGTATTTTTTTTGTAACTAACTCATAAAAAATTTCTTTTGTGTACTGTTCGCTTTCATAGTGACCGATGTCTGCTATAATGAGTTTATTATCTGCTTTAAAAAAGTCGTGATACTTATAATCTCCTGTGATGTAAATATCCGCTTTTTGGGCGATAGCTGCTTGGGTCAGAAAAGCTCCGGAACCTCCGCATACAGCCACCCGTTTGATTTCTGATTTGCAGACCCGGGTGTGCCGGAGAATGTTGCAATGGAAAATTTGCTTTATGTTGTGTAGGAAACGCTGACTTTCGACAGGAACCGGCAATTCACCGATTATACCAAAACCTGTTGTGGGGTTGATGTTGTCCAGACAGATGATGTTCCACACAGGTTCTTCGTAAGGATGTGTGGTTTTTAAAGTTTGGATACAGTGGTTTAAAAGGTATTCGGGAACGGTTATTTCTGTTTTTATTTCAGGTTCGGTATGAATTTTTCCGATTTCTCCTACAAAAGGATGGGCACCGTTGTGTGCTTGAAATGTGCCGTTCCCCCGACTGTTGAAAGAGCAATGACTATAATTTCCGATGTGGCCGGCTCCACAGTTTAGCACTGCTGACCGTACTTTTTCCGCTTCACTTTCGGGCGTATAAAAAGTCAGACTGAATAATTTACCTGAGGATTGTAAAACTTTCCGGTGGGTTAATCCCAGTTTATCGGCCATGCGGCCACTGACTCCCTGCATAACAGAGTCTATATTGGTATGAGCTGAATAAATATTCAGATTGTGTTGAATGGCTTTGATTAAACAGCGGTTTATGTAATTGTCGGGTAACAATTTTTTTATGCCTTGAAAAATCAACGGATGATGGGATATAATAAGATTATGTCCTTCGGCAAGTGCTTCATCTATTACGGCTTCAGTGATATCAATCGTTAATAATATAGAAGAAACTTCAGCTTCGGGATTGCCACAAATTAAACCTGCATTGTCATAACTTTCCTGAAGCTCCAAAGGGGCAAATTCTTCAAGTAAAGTTGTAATATCTTTTACTAATACCATTTTTGTCGGTTGTCAAGAACAATCAAGAGAGTTGGTCTTTGATTGAAAGCAGTTCTTCTTTTATTACTTTCAGGCGTTTTACTACCTCAAAATTGATTTCTGTTTCAGCCTTGTTTTCCCGGAGTTTCATCTGTGCTCCTTTCAGTGTCATGCCTTTCTCTTTTACCAAGTGAAAAATCAAATGGAAGTTATCAATGTCTGCTTTTGTAAATTGGCGGTTCCCTTTTTTATTTTTGTGAGGCTTGATTACATTAAATTCTTTTTCCCAGAATCGGATTAGTGAGGTATTTACTCCGAACATGTCGGCAACTTCGCCGATGGAGTAATATACTTTTAAAGGTTTGTTTTCCTGTTGTTCCATAATACTTAATCCATTGTCTGTCCGTTATTATTGGCAGCAGCTACCAGTTTGTCATAGTCGTCGGCAGTCAGATCATTGAAATAATAATTGATCGGGTCTACCGGTCTGCCGTTTTTCTTTACTTCATAATGTACGTGAGGTCCTGTTGACATACCGGTATTGCCCATATAGCCGATAATATCGCCTCGTTTTACTTTTTGGCCGGCTTTAACATTATAACTATTTAAATGGGCGTATAGTGTTTGATAATTGAATCCATGGTCTATCAGTACGGTTTTTCCATATCCTTTGTGTATTTCGGCGTAAACAACTTTTCCGTTTCCTGTAGCGTATATCGGAGTACCTACGGCTCCGGAAAAATCCATTCCTGCATGTAGTTTTACGGTTTTATAGATAGGATGGATACGGTAGCCGAAAGAAGAAGAGAAGCGGGTTTTTTTATTTTTCAGGGATACCGGAAGAATGGCCGGAATGGAAGCTAACATGTCGATCTTATTTTTGGTAAGTGTTTCGATTTCGTCGTAGGATCTGCTTTGGATGTACATAGCTTTTGATAATTCGTCTAATTTTCTGCTGGTGGAGATAATTAGTTCGGCATTGTCCATATCTTTTAGAGCTTCATATTTATTGATGCCTCCGGAACCGGCACGGCGAATAGATCCATCAATAGGCTCCGATTCAAAAATTACCCGATAGATATTATCATCCCGGTTTTCCAGATTTTTCAGAATGTTGTCCAGTTGATTTATCTGATTGTTTAAAATGTGATATTGGGCAAGGATCTCTTCTTTCTCCCGTTTCAGGGCTTTTTCTTTCGGAGAATCCATAAAAGATGACACTACAAGAAAAATGACAAGGGCCAAGGATAGACTCTGAATGAGTTTTACTATTAATGACCAAAGCTTTTTCTTGAAAGAAATGTGTATTTTGTCGTAAGACAGTGTTTCCGGATTAAAACGATAACCTGTTTTCGCCATTTTTCATTATAAAATTGAGATTTTTCGATGCAAAGTTAAAGAAATAATCTAATTTTGCAATTCTGTTTTGTGGTGACGTATAAATCAGTGGTTTATAAATTCTGAGAGTCCTGCATGTGACAGAAAATGGATAAGTACAATTATAAAATTATGAAGTCAGCAGAGATTAGACAACAGTTTCTGGATTTTTTTGAGAGCAAAGGACATACGGTGGTGCCTTCTGCTCCGATGGTAGTAAAAGATGATCCTACGTTGATGTTTACCAACGCGGGGATGAATCAGTTTAAGGATATTATCCTTGGAAATATAAGTCCGAAGTACCGTAGAGTCGCGGATTCCCAGAAATGTTTACGGGTATCTGGAAAGCATAATGATTTGGAAGAAGTAGGGCATGATACTTATCACCATACGATGTTTGAAATGTTGGGAAACTGGTCTTTTGGAGATTATTTTAAGGAGAATGCGATAGCTTATGCCTGGGAGTTTCTGACGGAGGTAATGAAATTAGACAAAAACCGTTTATATGCGACTGTTTTTGAAGGCAGTCAGGATGATGGGTTGGAGCAGGATATTGAAGCCCGGAATATCTGGTTGAATTATTTGCCTGAAGAGCGGATTCTTTTGGGGAACAAAAAAGATAATTTCTGGGAGATGGGAGATATGGGGCCTTGCGGACCTTGTTCGGAAATACATATTGATCTCCGTCCGGAGGAAGAGCGGAAATTAAAACCGGGGAAAGAACTGGTAAATCAGGATAATCCTTTGGTGATTGAAATCTGGAATCTGGTATTTATGCAATATAACCGTAAGGCAGACGGAAGTTTGGAAAGTTTGCCTAATCACCATGTTGATACCGGAATGGGATTTGAACGTTTGTGTATGGCTGTGCAGGGAAAGACTTCCAATTATGATACGGATGTTTTTACTCCGATTATTGCGGAGATATCCCGGTTGAGCAGCATTGAATATGGTCATGCCCAGGATTCGGATATTGCGATGCGTGTGGTGGCAGATCATTTGCGAACAGTGGCTTTTTCTATTACTGATGGGCAATTGCCTTCGAATGTAAAGGCCGGATATGTGATTCGTCGTATTTTGAGGCGTGCTGTCCGTTATGCATATACTTATCTGAATCAGAAAAAAGCTTTTATGTATCGTTTGGTGCCTGTGCTGATTGAGGTGATGGGTAAACATTACCCGGAATTGGTGGCACAGCAGGAATTGATAGAGAAAGTAATCCGAGAAGAAGAAAATGCTTTTTTACGCACTTTGGAGAAGGGGATTCATTTATTGGATCAGATAATTGCTAAAACAAAAGAGGAAAATTATCTGACTATTCCGGGTAATGTGGCTTTTGAGTTATATGATACTTATGGTTTCCCGTTAGACCTGACGGAGTTGATTTTGCGTGAACAAGGATTAGTGGTTAATCGTCGGGAGTTTAAGACTGAGATGGAAGCTCAGAAAGCCCGTTCACGTTCTGCGGCTTCAGTGGATACGGACGATTGGATTGAGCTGTGTTGTGATGATGAACAGGAATTTGTCGGTTATGATTATACTGAAGTGGAAGTGAAACTAACCCGTTACCGGAGAGTGACAAGTAAAAATAAAACGCTTTATCATTTGGTATTTAATATCACTCCGTTTTATGGGGAAGGTGGTGGTCAGGTAGGGGATAGTGGTGTATTGGAATGCGAAGGGGAAACCATCCGGATTATAGATACCAAGAAAGAAAATGGTCTGACTATTCATATTGTGGAGAAACTGCCGGAAGATGTGACGCAGACTTTTGTAGCCCGAGTGGATGAGCATAAGCGGATTCTGACAGCGAACAATCATTCAGTAACTCATTTACTAGACTATGCTTTACGCGAAGTATTGGGTAAACATGTGGAGCAAAAAGGTTCTTATGTGAGTGACGAACATTTGCGTTTTGACTTTTCGCATTTTCAAAAGGTAACGGACGAGGAATTGGCTGAAGTTGCAGCAATTGTCAATCGTCTGATTCGTAAAAATATACCCTTGGAAGAGTTTCGTTCAATACCTATTGCGAAGGCTCGGGAGATGGGAGCAATTGCAGTTTTCGGGGAGAAATACGGTGATTTGGTGCGGGTGATTAAATTCGGTGATTCTATTGAATTGTGTGGAGGTACTCATGTTGCGGCAACAGGTCAGATAGGATTTTTTAAGATTTTGTCAGAGAGTTCTGTGTCTGCGGGAGTACGTCGGATTGAGGCCATTACTGCGGATAAGGCAGAGGAATTTGTCAATAATTCTTTCCGCATTATCCATGAGATGGAAAAAATGTTTAAAAGCAACAAGAGTCTGATGGAATGTGTCAAAGCACTGGTGGATGAAAATGAGGGATTGAGGAAGGAAACAGAAAAATTTGCCCAGGAGAGCCTTAAGTTGGTCAAAGAACGTTTAAAAAATAAAAGACGGGTTTATAGGGATATCAATCTGATAGCTGAACAGCTTCTGATTCCGCCTGCTCAGGTGAAAGATATTGCATTTCAGCTAAAAGGAGAGTTTGATAAAGTCATTTTTATCGGAGGTGGAGTAGCAGATGGAAAACCCCATTTGACGATTATGATTAGTAATAATTTGACGGATGAATTTGGTTTGAATGCGGGGCAGATTATCCGTGAAGTAGCTCAGGAGATTAAGGGAGGAGGAGGAGGACAGCCGTTTTTTGCGACAGCGGGCGGTTCTAATCCAGATGGGATTGAATCAGCTTTGGAAAAAGCCGAGAAATTGATTATGCATAAAATTCAGATGGATTAATTTTTAATATTTTTCTGCATAATTGCATCTTTTAATATTTTTATATACATTTGCTTGACTTATTAAGAACCAATTAATATTAAGAATAAATTAGAAATTAATTATGAAAAGAACATTAAGAACTGTTGCTGTATTAACATTGGCAGGGGTTGTTATTTCATCTTGCGCTTCTTTGAATAAGATGAAGAAAATGGAGAAAAACATTGCTTACAAGGTTACTCCTGAAGTGTTAGAAGCTAAAGGAGGTCAAGTAGATGTTAAGATTGATGCTACCATTCCTGCGAAATATTTTAATAAAAAAGTGACTTTGGTTGCTACTCCGGTGTTGAAATTCCAGAATGGAGGAGAAAAAGCTTATGAACCTAAAACTTTCCAGGGGGAAAAAGTACAGGGAAATAATGAGGTAGTTCCGTATACTACTGAAAAAACGGTGTCTTATTCAGGTTCAGTGCCTTTTGAAGAAGCTATGCGTGTTTCCGGACTGTATGTTAAGTTTGTTGGCAGCAAAGGTGCCAAATCAGTAGATTACGAGTCACGTAAAATTGCTGACGGTGTTATAGCTACTGCGACTTTGGTAGATAACACTCCGGCTGCAGCTATTGGTGCAGATAAATTTGAACGTATTACGAAAGAGGAACAGGAAGCTGCTATCTATTATTTGATTAATTCAGCTCAGATTCGTACAAAAGAAATCAAATCTGGGGATATCAAAGCTCTGGAAAAATTCATTAAGGACGCTAAAGTTGCTGAAGATATGGAATTGAAGAATATTCAGATTCAATCTTATGCTTCTCCGGACGGTCCGATGTCTTTGAATGAAAAACTGGCAAATAATCGTGAAAATGCTGCTGATAAATTCGTGAAAAATAACATGAAGAAAAATAAGGTAGATGAATATAAGAACCTGGATTTCTTCAAAAAATATGTGGTTGCTGAAGATTGGGAAGGATTTAAGAAAGCGATGGAGGAATCAAATATCCGTGATAAGGAATTGATTCTGCGTGTATTGGCTATGCACTCAGACCCAGAAGTAAGAGAAAGAGAGATTAAAAATATTTCTTCTGCTTTTTCTACGATTGCAGACCAGATTCTTCCGAAGTTAAGACGTTCTAAATTTGTTGTAAATGCAGAGCGTATTGGTAAATCAGACGAAGAAATCCGTGACTTGGCTAAATCTAATCCTGCTGAACTGAATGTAGAGGAATTGCTGTATGCTGCTACTTTATTTGATAATAATGGTGACAAACTGGCAATTTACGAAACTGCCATGAAACAATTTCCGAGTGATTGGAGAGGTTTCAATGATGCAGGTATGATTTTGTTTGAAATGGGTAAGATTGAACAGGCTAAGGCTAATTTCCAGAAGGCCGATCAGATGGCTGCCAATAATAAAGTGATTAAAAACAATCTCGGTGCCGTTGAATTGAAGAATGGTAATGTTAAAGAAGCTGAGGTATTGTTTGGTGCTGCTACCGGAGTGGGCAATGAAGTAAATTACAACAAGGGTATTGTTGCCATCATGAAAGGTGATTATAAAGCAGCGGTTGATTATTTCGGAAAATGTAACTGTGAAAATGCTGCTTTAGCAAATTTATTGGCTGGAAATAACAGCGAGGCTGCTAAGAAATTGAGTGAAAACAAGAGTGATTCTGCTTTGGCTGCTTATTTGAAGGCTGTGGTTGCTGCCCGTAATAATGATACCAATGCGGTGCTTTCTAATCTGAAAGCTGCTTGTGCTAAGGATGCTGCTATGAAACAGTTGGCTGCTACAGATCTGGAATTTGCAAAATTGTTTGATAACGCAGATTTCAAAGCTATTGTAAAATAGTAAAAGCTATTTACATTTAAATACTTAAAACAAAAGAGGGGAGAGGAACTGTACATAGCAGTTCCTCTCTTTTTTTCTGTTTGTTCCAAATCATAAATTAGTTTTTCTTTAACGTATATTTTACTGCTGTTCTTTTATATTTGCTAAACAGGTAAATTTGACGAAACAAAAACGGGAAATAGAATGAAAGAGCTATTTATTTTTACATGGGTTATTGTTCTGTTATTTTCTTGTTCGCAGGATAATATGGTACAAATAAGCGGACGTGTAGAGAATGGGGATTCCATTGTTAGTATTTGGGTGGAAGATAGCATCTATACTTTCCCTTTGGATGAAAATGATTCTTTTTCAGGAAAAATTCAGATGAGACAGAGTGGTTATGCAACTTTTTTGCACAACTCTTTAAATTTGTATCTTAGTCCGGGTGAAAATCTTGAAATTTATGTAAATGCTTTGAATTTTCTGGGCTCTTTGTATTTCCGGGGAAGTCTGGGAGGTATAAATAGTTATTTGAAAGAACAGGAAAGTGCAGTATTCTTTGATAAAGATTATTATGCCTTAGGTGAACAGGAATTTGTTCAGAAGATGAAGGAACTGATAGATGAGAAGACAAAGTTATTGGAAGCCAAGAATTTTAATGAATCTTTTACTCGTTTGGAAAAAGAACGGATTCGCTATTCTGTGGCAGAACGGGTATCTTTTTATCCTATTTACCGAAATCGGATACATCCTGCACAAAATTATCGGCCCGGAGTAGTTTTCTCTGAGTTTTTATCTTCATTTTCTTTGAATGATGAAGATCTGTTCGGAGCCAAGGATTATCGTTCTTTTTTGTTAAATTATGTTTATTTGCAGGGGACTAGTCGGAATAACACCCGGGATAGTTATTCAGACGGTATTGTAGATTATATACTTTCTACGGTGAATAATTCTACAATTAAGAATTTTTTGTTGACGGAAATTGTATTTCATCATATCAGGGAGAACAATGGATTGAATGGAGCTGATTATTTGTTGTCTGTATTTCGCCGGGAGGTTACAGAGCCGAATAAAGTTGCTTATATGGAGGAAGTTATCAGTCATTGGGATAAATTATTGCCGGGTAACCCAGCTCCTTCTTTTTCGGTTCGGGACCAGGATGGAAATGAAATTACATTGGAACAGTTTCGGGGGAATTATTTGTATATAACGGTTTGGGCGACCTGGTGTGTGCCTTGTAAATCTGAACTTCCTTATCTGGATTTATTACAAAAAGAATACTTGGGGAGAAAAATAAGTTTTTTAACTATAGCTATTGATGATTTCGCCAATCAAAAGCAATGGAAAAATTTTCTGGCAGAGAATCTTCATGCAGGGCTTCATACTTTTGCTGATGCAAAGAATGAGTTTAATAAGGATTATATGATTATTAGTGTTCCCCGTTTTATTTTACTCGGGCCTGATGGAAAAATCATAGATTCGAATGCTCCGCGTCCTTCCGGCCAGATTCGTCCTTTGTTGGATGAATTGGAAATAGGGATAACAAATTGTTTCTGAGGAGGAGTTCTGCGTCCCGGATATGTGTGAATTTATATTTAAAATGACTTGCCTGTTTTAGTTTTTTACTATCTTTGTACAACATTACATATAAAATATTTACAATAAGTTATAAAGATGAAAAGAATAGGTTTATTTTTTATTGCTTTAGCACTTGTAATGGGTGCATGTAATCCCAATCGGGTAAAAGTTCGGGGTAAAGTCCTGGGATTGACAGGAACCGTAAAATTGTTGGCTGAAATGCCTGGTCAGCATGGATTGGTAGTGTTGGCTCAGCAGGATGTGACTGATGGAGATATAGAGCTTGTAACAGATTCTTTACAAATTCCTGCTCGTGTATGGATTGACATTGCCGGTAAAAATACTTTGGAAACAATAGTTGATTCCAAAGATCAGATTTGGATTAAAGGAAAGGCTAAATTTCCGGATCAGATTGAGGTAAAAGGTTCTGGCCTGGACACTGAGTATGCAAAATTGAAAAAAGCATTTAAGGAAAAATATGAAGAGGTTATTAAGCCTATTGACAGAAAAATTCAGAAAATAATGGATAAAGAAAGGAGAAATACGGAGGATGAAGTAGCTTTAGGTATTTTGCAAATGCAACGTCTGCGTTCAGTCAGAGGTCGTGCTAATTATGCAAAAACCTTGATTGAAGCAAATCCGACTCAGGAATTATCACTTTTCTTGTTAAAGGATGAATTGCGTGATAGTATTGATTTGCAAAAACGTCTTTTCCAAAAGTTAGAAATTCCTAATAAGGAAAGTAACATTTATAAGAATATTGCAAAGCAACTGCAATAAAAGATAAGACCATCTTTGATGGTTTTTCCCGTTTTATTACTTAGTTGTTTTAGGGGTACCCTGGGGTACCCCTTTTTCATGATACTGGATTTTGATTGTTCTGTAATAAATGCTATTTTTACCATAATATTCCTGGAAGATGATTAAAAAGATAATAATCAAAATATTACTGATTGTGATGGTCGCTGCTTTTACAGCAGTGGTTATCGTTCAGTGGTTGTGGATTAAATATGCTATCCGGGAAAGGGAGAATAAATTTACTTCTCAGGTGTATGATGTTTTGAACCGGGTGGTGAATCAGGTTGATGAAATTAATTATATCAAATATCGCCGGGAGATGAATCAGCATTTGGGAGAGTTAAAGAGTTATAATGACATGATTACTGCCCGGCAAGGTAGTAGTACGTCCTCTTTCAGAGAAGAGTATTCCAATAAATTGTTCCATTTTCTGAATAATGACGTAAATCGCCTGAATGAAGGGCGTTCTTATCTGAATTCTTCAGCTTTTCCTTATGCCCGTTCGGGAGTCAGTAAAATGGTCGATCAAGAGTTTATCATACAGACCATTCGTTCTATGGAATTGCCTCAGCAAGACTCTACTTCGAAAGCTGATTTTTATGTTCATTTTGGTCAGAAGTTGCAGGAATTTATGATTCGTCTTTTGAAAGAAAAAGATCCGGAGAATATTTCAGTCAGTCAACGTTTACAAAATATTGATTTGTCCGGCTTATTGGTAAATAATTTTAGGACCTATCGTATTAATTTACCTTTTACGTATGAGATTCTGACAAAACAAGATTTGCTGGATATGGTGAAAGCAGGACGGACTAAGAATCTTTATTATGTTGAATTATTTCAGCAGGATTGGTCCAGGAAAGATTATTATCTGGGGGTGAGATTTGAGTCGGTACAACCTGTTTTATTGGAAAATATGGGATGGTTGTTATTGGCTTCCGGTTTTTGTATGTTTGGTTTGATGTTCGTTTTTGTCATAACGATAGTGGTCATTATGCGGCAACAGAAATTGTCGGTGATTAAGAATGATTTTATCAATAACATGACCCACGAATTTAAGACACCATTGGCTACCATATCTCTGGCAACATCTGCTCTTACGAAAGAAAAAGTATTGGACGACAGGGAACAGATTTTGAAGTTTAATGCCATGATCAGGAGTGAAAATAATCGAATGAATAAGTATGTGGAACGCATATTGCAGCAAGCTAAACTTGATCGTCGGGAATTGCAGTTAAATAAAGTAAAGGTGGAGGTTAACGAATTGGTACGTGAAGCAGTTGAGCATTTCTTTTTGTTGGTTCAGGAGGCCGGAGGTACTTTGGAATGTAAACTGGAAGCGAGTGATTTCGTATTATCGGTGGATGAGGTACATTTGATGAATGCCGTTTGTAATTTGATAGATAACGCTATAAAATATTCCGGTGGACCTCCTGAAATACAGATATATACTCAGGAGAAAACGGATGCTTATGTGATTGGGGTCCGGGATCATGGGATAGGCATATCGAAAGACAACCAAAAGAAAGTATTCAAAAGATTTTACCGGGTACCAAACGGCAATGTTCACAATGTGAAAGGATTCGGATTGGGACTGAGTTATGTGCGGTCTATTGTGGAATTACATAACGGGGTGGTTCGCCTGACATCGAGGAAAAATAAAGGAACTTTGGTTGAAATAGAGTTAAAAAAAGAATGAAATAAAAATCAATAAATATGACACAGAAAATATTGTTAGTTGAAGATGATCCTTGTTTTGGTTCAGTCCTGAAGTCTTATCTGGAATTATCTGATTATGATGTGACTTTGTGTGTAAACGGGAACAATGGGTTGGAAGTTTTTCGGAAGGATAAATTTGATATCTGTTTGCTGGATGTCATGATGCCTGAAATGGATGGTTTTACTTTGGGAAAGAAAATCCGGGAAATAGATACTACCGTTCCGTTTGTGTATATTACGGCTAAGAGTATGAAGGAGGATATGAAGCAAGGTTATGAGATTGGGGCAGATGATTACATTGTAAAGCCTTTTGATTCAGAAGTGTTAATTTTAAAGATTAAAGCAATATTGAGTCGTAGTAAACATGAGGAGGTTGAAATTAAACCTAAATTCATTAATATCGGAGAGTATGTTTTTAATACGGAGTTGCGTACTATTTCTAAAAATGAAGAGCAGATAAAACTGACTCCCAAAGAAGCCTGGTTGCTGGAATTGTTGTATAATCATCGTGACGGATTATTGCCCCGGGATAAAGCTTTGATGGAGATTTGGGGTACCAATGATTATTTTACTGCCCGTAGTATGGATGTATATGTTACTAAATTACGGAAATATTTTAAAGATGATGATAAAATTAAAATTGAAAATGTACACGGGTCTGGTTTTCGCTTAGTGATTGAAGATTAGGAGGAAAGTGTGTCAAAATTTTGAAGCAGATTTTGACACACTTTCTTTGTTAAGGATTTACTACAATTTTTTCTGTATTGCTGAAAGCATTGTATTCCGGGGCATAAATGCTTTGAAAAGTGGCCATGCCGTCTTGGTAGGTACCGGCTTGATTGATCCAGACGGGATATTCAAGAACATAGGTTCCTCTGCTCAGAGCATTGAAAAAGAAATTTGTTGCCGCATTTTTAATTTCTTGGTAATATACTGTTCCAAATTTCCATTGATTACCGGATAGGGATTCGAGAGGTTCAAAACAGGCGGCTCGCAGGTCTTTGAGGTGCAGGAATTCCATATCCCTGTTTAAAGTGAGAGTTAGGCGAACGATTATTTTGTCACCTACTTTCAAGGGATGTTTGTCCAAAGGATACAATTCGGCCTTTCCCCGTGCATTGATTTTTTCGATGTATAGCTTTTTATCTACGCTCACTTCTGTTTTTTGTTTTTTTATTTGGTCCAGTTTTTCGAAATATTGCAGATACAGCCCGCCCCAGCTCGGAGCGTCTGTTTGTTTTGTCATTTTTACGGTGAGCATGTCTGGTCGGATATCCCCAGATGAATAAGATCTTTTCAGGTATCCGATAGGATCGGTTTCGCCGGAAATAGATAGCTTTTGGCTACCCAACCTGACGGCTAAGTTTTCTTTTGTAGTAAGCAAGTCATTGCCTGTCAGCAGTAAGGTATAGATAGCATCTATTGTGGAAGGCACGCTACCCCAGTTTTGTACTTGTTTTTGCCGGAGTAACCATTGCTTCATCAGGTTTACATCTGCACTATTGCCTTCGGTCAGAATGAAAGCTTCCATGATGGCAGTATGTATTTGAACAGCCGAGTTTCGGTAATACTGATTGCGGTTATTGGGCCAGTACATACCATCTTCCGGTGTGGTAACAGCATATTGACGCAAAGATTTCAGTATATTTCGTGCTTCTTCCTTGAATCCGTAATTGTTCAGGGCAATCGCAGATATGGCTTTTTCATAGAGTGAGAATGCCGCCCATTTTTTCCGGGTTAGGTTTATGTAATATTTGTGGGCCTCCAGGGCGTCTCCTAATGGTATATCCCGGTAAAAACTCCGGGTGTAAAGATACAACAACTGATTGTAACTGATGTTATTGTTTTTAAAGTCGGTACTGATTTCCTTATCCAGATAGCGGAGTGCCTTGATTTGCATCTGTTTGATGGCCTCATTTGCTTGAAAATCGCCTACTGTAATGCTGCGTTCCAGGATAGTCAGTATGTTGGTTGTCATGAATTGGCTGGAATGCATACCTTTGAACCAACTCCATCCTCCGTCCGGATTTTGTAGTTTTTTTAGTTGGTTCACGGCTTGTTCTTGCAGATGGTGTAGACGGTTTTCGTCGAATAATTCAACCAGTTTTTGCATCTGTTCCGTTTCATTTTCTGCTTCCAGCATCCAGGGAGACGCTTCCAGTAAAATGGATTTCAGTTCAGCATTCTGTTCCAGCCGGGAAAGCAAGGCTGGTGTACCGGGGGTGTTTTTCCATTGGCGTATAGCTGCGGCTATAGCCGGATTAGAGCGAATGATTTTGTTGGCAATAGTGTTCACATAGAATGAAGCACCGATGTCGGTAGCATTTTCCTGGCGGGGTTCGGTCAGAGCAGGCAGGGCCAGTACGGCATACCATATCGGGTTGGCTGATAATTCCAGTGTGAGTCTGTAATTTTTCCGGGAGGAAGAGGATGGATTTAATGTGTAGGTATGCGTTCCAGTTTGTGTGGCATAAATGGGGCACGTTGAAGTCAGTAGTACTTCGTTGGGCAGCACTGGGAGCAGATGTTGTTCGCCGTCATTAAATGTCTTATTGCCGGCGAAAATCCGGCAACCTATCAGGTCTGTATTTTCCGGAATTTTCAAGGCGAAGTCCAGGGTTTGATTTTCTTTGCCATTGATGCGGAAACCGGTGGTTTGTTTTTGAAGTATTTCTTGAGAGCCGGGCACGAACAATTCCACGCCTGCCGTTCCTTGTTGCAGGCTGTCGGAAAGGTTGCTGACCGTAACTTTTAGAATTGTTTGGTCGCCGCTTCTGAAGAAGCGGGGTAGATTGGGACGGACTATCAGAGGCTTAGAAGTGGTGATGTAGCGTGTCAAGGTTCCGTATGCCAGTTGCCGTGTGTAGGCCAAGATGTTTAGTTTCCACTTGGTAAGTGATTGGGGTACTTTGAAGCGGATATTCAGCTCGCCTGTGGAATCGGTCTGAAGTTGCGGATAAAAAAAGGCAGTTTCTTGAAAGTCACTCCTGTAAGTAATTTTGTTACTCAGTGAGTGATCTTCTCCTGCTTCATCATCTTGTGAGGAGGCATCGGGAGCTACTTCTTGTCCCCGGCCCAATGCATTCATTGTCATTTTTTTTGCCCCCGTGATGTGTGGAATGCCTGCTTCTTTTTCATCATCAAAATCTGCAAACTCCATGGCAACGCTTTTAGTTGTTGTGAAACGGGGATACAAATATTGGAATGTATTTAGCTTATCAAATTGAAAATCGGGATATTCCTGCAAACCAGAAATAGTGTAATATAATTTTTTATTGTCGGGTTGTTGATATTGGTATGGAATATTCCACGTGTAGCTATACCCCGGGTATAAGTAGGCCGGATGAAAGTTTATGGTATGCCGGTTCAGTTTGTCAAGAGAGGCATCGTACATGAAAGCCAGGGCTTGAGTAGGGACGTTTTTCCCTTGTTCATTAAGGATTCGGATATTCCATTCTTCTTGTTGACCGGGTACGAGGTGATCCCGGAAAGTCAAGGTTTGAAAAGTCAGGTGTCGGTTGTTTTCCTGTTGATTAATTTGGATAGTTTCCTGAAAATCTTTTTTGTCCTTTACGTAAAAAATGGTTAGCCAGATGTTTTTGCCATATTCTGCCAAATAAGGAATATCAATGTTCATAATTTCATCGGACAAATTAGTGTATTTTCGCCGGATTATTTTTTTTTCATTATATATTTCATATAGTATATATGCGTTTTGTGCTGATGTGCCGAACCGGATACGGGCGGTATCTCCCGGGAAACAGGTCGTTTTTTCTTTGACAGTCCAGAAATAGGTAGGAATCGGTGGTTTTTGATCTTGTACTGAATAGAGGTAAAAGATTTCTTTGGTTTCGGTTTTTCCATATTTTAGGCTGAAAAGATAGGCTCCGGAGGGTTCTGTTGACAGATCCGGGAACAAGGTGTCTTTTTGAGTTATCCGGAGTGTCCCTTGTAAAACAATCCGGTTCTTGACGGTGTCCTGCATATGCAGACCGGTAAGCATAGTTGCGGGCGTTTTTAACTGATAAATGGAGTATTGAACGGTTTGCATTTGTGCCTGGGGTGGGAAATGTTCCAATTGAATGATGAAAGGAGTGGAATCCGCTTTGTTGACTTGTTGCGGAATAGATAACACGGGCGTTGCAACACCAGGAAAAGCCGTTACTTGAAATTTACTTTCTTGTGTTTCGCCTTTGGAATCGGTGACTTTGGCATTGATGCTGTAATATAAGGGTAGGTTGTATCCTGTCATTACAATTTGCGGTTGCGCTTTGAATGTAATAGAAAAATTTCCTTGTTGGTCGGTGGTGGTAATCCCTTGGAAGGCATTTCCGTTTGTTGCATATCTTCCCCAAAAGAAAGAAGAAATGTCGTATTGTATTTCCTGACCGGCGAGGGAAATACCCGAAAAACTTTTCACTTGACCGGTAATGCGGATGGTGTCACCGATATAATAGATTTGCTGAGATTCTTGGAATGTAATATCAAATTCAGGGCGTTTGTATTCTTCCACGTGAAAGAGACTTGTGCCGCCTAAGTTGCTGGTCAGGCTGTATGTCCCGTTTAATAATTGTTCCGGAAGGATGAAATTGCCTGTAAATGAACCGAAAGAGTTGGTAATGGCTTTTAATTCGGAAATTATTTTGCCTTTTCCGTCGCGTAATTGAATACTGATATTCTTTTTAGTTAGCGGATAAAGAGTGTCAGTGGTAGCTCTCCAGGTGATGCCTTGAAAATATACGATTTGACCGGGTTTGTATATGGAACGGTCTGTGATGAGGGACGTTTGGTCCCTTTCCTTTTCCGGTGTATAGGGCATAAATGTGTATGAGATGCAGCCATTGGGATTTGTTGGGTTAATTACCTGAAACCACAGGTAGTTTTTTTTGTTGTGATAGGTGGCCCATCCTTTTGCGTTGGTGAATACTGAATCTATAAGTATAGGTTTGGGAGATAGTTCTTTGTATATTAATATTTTGGCGTTTTTGACAGGTAGACCGCTTTTCCAATCATTTACTTGAAAGTTTCGTTGTTGCTGTCTGTTTTGTGAAGCGCAAAATAATTGGCTGCAAATGAAACTTTGCGTGATGGAATCTTTTATGTCCGGAATTTTCAGAGTTATCTCGTAAAGTCCGGCTTTCGGAACGGATAAGTAAATCGTGGTGTCCTGTTGTTGTAAATTGTAGGGCAGACGGTATGAAGTGGCATATATCTGAGTTGCGGGTAATGATTTGTTTTTATTATTCCAATATATTTCCGACCTTATGTGAATTTTTTTCAACTGAATGTTTATGTGAGATAAAGCACGGAAACTGATTTTTATAGGTAATTTTTCCCCGGGATACAATTGTTGTGGGGATTCTATCTGCAGTTCTGGGGCTTGAATGTAACGTAACAGATTACGTAATTGGTTAGTCCGGTTGTATTCCGGAAATTGTTTTATACCTGATTGGCAAAGGAGCAGGGCTTTTTCCCGATTATTTCCGGAAATATCTTTAGATAAGTGCTGGAAATATCGGAGGTCTGTTTTTACGAGTCCGTAAAGTAAAAAATAGGCTTTCTTGGCAATGACCTCTACGACTAAGGGGGTGTTGGCGTATTTTTTCCGCATGTTAGCCAAGGTTTGTAAATATAGGGAATCTTTGTCTATGCGGCCGGATATGGTATAGCTATAATTTAGCCGTTCGAGGTCTGCCATGAGCAGAGCATTTTCTTGTTGTGCTTTACATCTGAATCGGAGTAATTCCTGCCAAAATTTTAGGATATGGCTTTGGGCATCTAAAGAAGAGGGGGATACAGGTATTTGGAGAAAATCCTGTAAATCTCCCAATACATTTGCGTTTTCGTTGGGGTAGGGAGCAGGAAAATCATAACGGTTGTCATTAAGGCATTTTATTGCCCGGTGAGAGAGAAAATCATATAGCGTGGGACGTAGACTATCGGATGCATCACCATGGATGAGGATTGCCTGATAGGTATTGACAGGTGTTTGTTGTAAAATTTTTTGCGGCAGAAGGGAGGCGGAGAAATGATTCAGTATTTTTTCCTGAAAAAGATTACTGCTCCATTCTGTGATGTGTTCCGGAATTTCTCCTTGAAGTGCTTTGCGCTCTCTGATATTATATTGGTGTTGATGGTAATATTTTGAATACAATTCACCCAAATAAGAATGCAGGATACATTTAGCCGGAACGTCTTTTTCCTGTTGGGTGTATGCTTCCAATTCTTTCAGTATTTGCGGATAGTCTTCTTGGTTGATTTGCAGACTGAAAGTTGTTTTGAGAATCAGGGATTTGATGAGTAAAGGGGTATTGTGTTCCGATTGTGCTGTTTCATACATGGCTGCAGCGGTCTCCAGAGCTTCCTGGGGGTATTGGTAATAATGCTGGAGTAATGTATCTTTAGTAGTGTTCTGAGCTTGACACAAAGAAGTGGCTAGAAATAAGCCGAAAAAAATCACATAAAATTTCATAACCTTTTATTTAAAAACTATTTATACGAATTTTCTTCGTATGATAGATACTGCTTTGTAATAAATTCCATAAATTTAAAAATAAATTATGAGAAAAAAAGGAATGGAAAGAAATTTTGGAATGAGAGTAAAAAAATATTCGTGATAAACAAGTGTAAATCACGAATATTGGCGTTCCCGGAACAATATATGGCTTATGCAGAAGGATTTATTCAAAATCTCCGAAACGCAAGAAGTTGGTTGCTGCGTCGATATCCTTGTACATTACCCTATCTTGACTGTTAAAAGGTACGATTTTCCGGAATTCTTTCAGAAAATTTTCCAGATAAGGTGAAGTTTTTACAGGTCTTTGCATATCTATTGCCTGTGCAGCATTCATCAATTCAATGGCTAGAATTCTTTCTACATTTTCTGTTACTTTTACTGTTTTAGTGGCAGCATTACCTCCCATACTGACGTGATCTTCCTGTTCGTTGGAGGAAGGGATGGAGTCTACCGAGCAGGGGGTACAGAGTTGTTTATTCTGGCTGACAATTGCCGCTGCAGCATATTGAGGAATCATAAAACCGGAGTTTAAGCCGGGATTGGCAACCAGAAATTCCGGAATATTTCCCCGGTCTCCGGAAATCAGACGATAAGTCCGCCGTTCAGATATACTGCCTAATTCAGCCAAGGCAATGCTTAGAAAGTCCATTACCAAAGCCAAGGGCTGTCCATGAAAATTACCTCCGGAAATAATCAGGTCGTCTTCCATGAATATGGTCGGATTGTCGGTTACGGAGTTGATTTCACGGGCAACAACGGAGGCAACATACATGATGCTGTCCTTGCTGGCTCCATGTACTTGAGGTATGCAACGGAAAGAATAGGGGTCTTGGACTCTGACTTTTTCCTTTTGCTGGAATTCAGAGCCTTCCAGCAAAGTCCGGATGTTGTGTGCTGTTTCTATTTGACCGGGATGTGGGCGTGCTTCCTGAATCTGAGGCAGGAAAGGGTCAATGCGGCCATCATAGGCTTCCAGGGAAAGAGCTCCGATAATGTCGGCATACTTCACAATTTTAAATGCTTTTAACAGGGCATATACAGCATGTGAACTCATAAATTGCGTACCGTTTAACAGAGCAAGTCCTTCTTTGGCTCCCAATGCTATGGGGGCCCATCCGAATTTTGCATTGATTTCTTTGGCATCGCAAATTTTGCCTTTGTACCATACTTCTCCTTCGCCGATTAAAGGTAAGAAGAGATTGGCTAAGGGGGCAAGATCTCCGGAAGCTCCAAGTGAACCAAGTTCGCGTACTACGGGTAAAACATTGTGGTTGAACATGTCTATGATGCGTTCCACAGTTGCCAACTGTACACCTGATTTTCCTAAAGAAAGTGCGTGGGCTTTTAGTAATAGCATCAGACGGACGATGTCCGTGTGAATAGGAGTTCCTACGCTACAGGCATGGGACATTACCAGATTTGCCTGCAATTGGCTTAAATCTTCTTTTGAGATGCTGATTTTACACAAAGACCCAAAACCTGTCGTGATGCCATATAACGGTTTGGCAGAGGTTTCTATTTTGTGGTCTAGATAGGCTTTACAGTCATTGATTCTTTTTTTGCTTTCTTCGGAAAGAGCTAATTTACAGTCCTTCTTTAATATATTGTCTATAACCTCAAATGTCAGAGAGGCCGGGGAAATATAATGTACCATAATGATTGAATTATAATGATTAATTAGAAATGTGTAATTACCAATCTATTTCTTACATATGATTTTAATATATCAGAAAACCTTGGTGTTATTTCATATTTATTGTCAGGGAAATCTGGAATCATACCCATGGCTTTTCAATGGACGATGTTCCTTTCTATATATTCGCATAAATTTCGGCTTTATTATTTAGGATAATCTTCCGAATTTAATATTTAATTTTAAACTTGCAGCCGGTGAATAACTTCTTTCAGGTTAATATTAGTTTGTTCACCGGTCAACATGTTTTTCAATGATATAACTCCTTCCTGCATTTCATTTTCTCCGACGAGGGCAACAAAAGGAATGCCTTTTTTGTCTGCATAAGTCATTTGTTTTTTCATTTTGGTCGCTTCCGGATAGATTTCTGCGTTGATGCCGTTTGCACGTAATTGTTTCAGTAAAGGCAGGCAAAATCTTTCTTCTTTACTGCCGAAATTTACAAACAGAATTTGCGTTGTGGTCGTGTTGTCTTTCGGGAATAGGTCTAATTGGGTCATAACATCAAAGATACGGTCGGCTCCAAAAGAAATGCCTACTCCGGATATATTCTTTAAACCGAAGATTCCGGTCAAATCGTCATATCGCCCGCCACCGGTAATACTGCCTATTTCAACGTCCAAGGCTTTTACTTCAAAAATGGCTCCGGTGTAGTAACTTAACCCGCGGGCCAAAGTCAGGTCTAATTTGATTTCTGTTTTTATATCCAGGTCCTGGAGGTAATTGAATATTGTTGTCAATTCTTCTATTCCTTTCAGTCCGATGGAGCTGGCCTTTAATATGTCCTGCAGCTTTTCCAGTTTTTCATGGTTATTCCCTTCTAGATTCAGGATCGGTTGGAGGTTGTTTATGGCTTCTTCGCGGATGCCTTTTTCCCGCAATTCTGCATTGACATTGTCCAAGCCGATTTTGTCCATCTTGTCGATGGCAACGGTGATGTCTGTCAGTTGTTCCGGATAGCCGATGGTTTCAGCGATGCCTGCCAGAATTTTACGGTTGTTGACCAACAGGCGGACATTGATATTTAAACGTTGATATACTTCATCAACGATTTGTATTAGCTCAACTTCGTGTAATAGAGAATCACTGCCGACAACGTCTGCGTCGCATTGATAAAATTCCCGGTAGCGTCCTTTTTGCGGTCGGTCTGCGCGCCATACTGGCTGAATCTGGTAACGCTTGAACGGAAAAGTCAGTTCGTTTTGATGTTGTACCACAAAACGGGCAAATGGTACGGTCAGGTCGTACCGCAGTCCTTTTTCCGAAATTTTATTCGTTAGTTTTAGGCTGTTTTTTTCGAGTAATTCGCTTTCCGGTACGTTGCCGATAAAATCTCCGGAATTCAGAATTTTGAATAGCAGCTTATCGCCTTCATCTCCGTATTTTCCCATGAGTGTGGATAAATTTTCCATTGCCGGCGTTTCTAAAGGCATATAGCCGTATAACCTGAAAACATTTTTTATCGTGTCAAATATGTAGTTGCGTTTCACCATGATTTCTGGTGAGTAATCTCTTGTTCCTTTCGGGATAGAAGGAGTTTGTGCCATAATTTGTCGTTTTCTTAATTTTTAGTATGCCTAACAAAGATGAAGTTTATTCTTTAAATTACCAAAAGTGTTGTTGTATTTACACAATAAAATTTGAGTAACTGCATAAGGATATGTTGAGAGGCTGCAAAGCAGGCAGCCGGTAAGTTTATGAAGATTTTTCGGAGTCGGGAGATTAGGATTAGTTAATCCGGTATTTCAGATTGTCAAATAATCGTTCAATCAGCCGGCGGTCATTGACTATAATTTCCGCACTACCTTTAATTTCGTATCTGAAATCCAGTTTTTTACCATAATTAGTGGTAAGCCCCCGAGGTAGTTTGATGGTAATCAGGTAGGTTTCAATATGCGTATTAGCTATTTGTTCTGCTTTGGTAACCAGTGAGATAGAGCTAACGAGACCGTCGACGGAACCGTATTCCATATAGGGGTAATTATCTAGTTTAATGATGACGGGACTGGCTTTTTCTACTTTGCCAGCTCCGCTTGCCGGTAACAGCATTTGTCCCAGAATGGTGTTTTTTTCGGGGACGATGCTGAATATTTCTTCGCCAGCCTGGATGAATTGATTATCAGTCAGGAATTTCAGAAATTCTACACGTCCGTTCATCGGGGCTTTGAGTACGTATTTTTGTTCCCAGCTTTTAATGTTGTCTAACAAGTCGTTGTAGGAAGAAATGAGTTCCAAAGACATTTGCTGCTCTTTCTCTGCTTTTTCTGTTTTCAGCAGGTTGAGTTTTCCTTCTGCTTCGGCTATCTGAATATGGATGGTGGTGATGGATTTTTGGAGTTGTTGATGTTCTGAACAGGTATTCAGGTATTCGGTTTTTAAGTCGTCATACTCTTTTTCGGTAATCATGTCTTTCTGGTAAAGAGTGTTTTTTCTTTTCAGCCATTTATCAAGCATGTCTAATTTTTCACGCGTCGTCAGTGTATCGGAATTGATTTGCCGGATGAGGATATTTTGCCAGTTGATGTATTCTTTGAGATTTTTGATTTGTTGTTCATAGGTATTTTCTTGTTCATAGTTTCTGATATTTTTGGCGGCGGTGAGAAAGGAAAAATATTTGAGATTGAGTTCGCCAAGGGAAACATTTTCCGGAAAAGTGTCAATCCAGAGTTGCGGGTTAGCGCGTTTAGAAGCAATTTGCGAGAGAAGGCTGTTGATTTTTTGTACATCTTCCGTATTTGCAGGATTTTGAATGATGGCGAGATAGCTGTTTTCGCAGACCGTGTCCTGGGGCCGGATGTGGCTGAGTGTGATTTTTCCCGAACTGCCAGCCACTAATTTTATGGGAGCAGTGCTGGAATTGATTGTGATTTGTCCGCTGACTACATCCGGGTATTTGATGGCCCATCCGAATGTAAGCAGTAGCAGGGTGAAAATGACAACGGCAATAGCCACCCATTTCCCAAAATGGGTGGGCATGCGGTTTATGATATCGCAGATTTCTTCGTTTCTGTAGACTGGCGGTTCTTTTTTCATTGCATAGAGATTGGTTCGTTCTGTTGGTACTGGCTTTGTATGAGGGTGTGGTAATATTGTTTGTGTTGCATCAGGGATTCATGATTTCCGATTTCTACAATCATGCCGTTTTTGAGTACAATGATTTGATCGGCTTTGCGGATGGTACTGAGCCGGTGTGCTACGATGACGGCTGTCCGGTTCGTAAAGGCGGCGTCAAGAGCCTGGACGATTTTTTGTTCGTTCACTGTATCTAAAGAGTTGGTGGCTTCGTCCAAAAAAAGATAATCCGGTTGTTTATATAAAGCCCTTGCGATGAGGAGACGTTGACGTTGTCCCCCGCTGAGACCGCGTCCCATTTCACCAATCATCGTTTGGTAACCTTGGGGCATTTGTTCGATTTCCCGGGCGATGTGAGCAATTTCGACAGCCTGTTTTAAGGCCGGATAATCAACTTCTTCTTCACTGAGTACGATGTTATTCAAGATAGTGTCATTGAATAATTTGCCTTCCTGCATGACACAGCCGCATCGCTCCCGCCATTGACGCAGGCTGATGGTGTTGACGTTCATGCCTCCGATGAGGATTTCTCCGTAAGTAGGTTTGTAGAGCCGCAGCAATAGTTTCAGTAAGGTGGATTTGCCGCTACCGCTGTCTCCCACAATGGCAGTTACTTTTCCTTCCGGAATAATCAGATTGATGTTTTTGAGGACAAATGGTGCATGCAGGGCATATTGGAAAGAAAGGTTATGTACAATCAGGCTTTTGTTTAGGGGCAGGACAATGTTATTGGAGGCATTCCCGTCTTCTTCATCGTCAATCTGGTGGATTTCGTTGATGCGCAGAAAACTGATTTTGGCATATTGGGCAGCTTGAATAAAACCGATAAACTGACTGACGGGACCGTTGAGCATGCCGATGATGAATTGTACCGACACCATTACGCCGAAGGTGATATCCCCGTTGATAACCGCAATGGCGCAGTAGAACGTCACTAACATGTTTTGCATGCTGTTGATGAATTGGGCTCCAAGCGATTGTGCGGCATTGACTTTCAGTACTTTTTGATTGACGCGGTACAGTCTGGCTTGCAGGGATTCCCATTTCCAGCGTTTCCGGTCTTCGTAGTTATTGATTTTGATTTCCTGGATGCTTTCGATGGTTTCAACCCAGTGGCTTTGGTTTTTGGAGGACAATTCGAAGTTTTCCCAGTCGATTTTCTTCCGGATGTTCAGAAATACCAGTATCCAGCCGGCATATAACAGGCTGCCGGCAATAAAGATAAAGAAAATGGTTTTATGGTATATCAGCAGGATGATGCTGAATATGACAAAAGTAACCATGGAAAATACCATACCTAAAGAATGGTTCATGATGAAACTCCGTATGCGTTCATGGTCCCCGGCCCTTTGGAGAATATCCCCGACTAATTTATTTTCAAAAAACGCTACGGGCAATTTCATGAGTTTAATCAAGTAGTCGGAAAGCAGGGAGATGTTTACCCGTGCTGTGACGTGCAGGAGCACCCATTCCCGCAGGATATTCGAGAGTGTGATACTGAGCAAAAGAATGGCATTCCCGGCTAATACCATATAAATGAACGTAATATCCCGGGTCTGAATACCCGTATCGATAACAGCCTTGGAGATAAAAGGGAGTAATGCTTGCAGCAAAGTGGCAATCAGCATGATGGCAAACAGAATGCCGAAAGCATGTTTGTAAGGGGTAAAGTAGCCCAACAGGTTTTCAAAAGTTTTTTGCCGTTCTTTTTTTTCATGCATTTCCATTTGCATGAAATTGGCTGTCGGTTCCAATGCCAGAATCACTCCTGCTTGTTCATCCGGTTTGTACCATTTTCGGGTAAATTCTTCGTGTGAATAGGATAAAAGTCCTTTGGCGGGATCGGAAACATATATTTTATGGGGACCGACTTTATATATTACGATGAAATGGTTATCATCCCAATGAATGATGCAGGGAAGGACCACAATGTTCAGTAAATCGTTCAATGTGGCTTTGACTGACATGGTACGCAAACCGATTTGTTGTGCCGCATAGCTGATGTCTAAAAATGAAACCCCGGTCCGTGTAATTCCGCACTTGTCCCGTAAATGTTGTAAGGAATAATATTTACCGTAATATTTTGCAATGATTTTCAGACATGCGGGTCCGCAATCTTTGGCATCCATTTGATATTCGTGTGGAAATTTTTTTAACATCATTCTCAAATAAATACTGGTTTAGTTGTAAAATTAAAAAATATTTTTTAATATTTGCAAATAATCATAAAGATATTTTTGCGATTGTTAAACTACTAAACCATTAAATTATGAAAAAGAGAACGAAAAACAATCTGGCACAGATGGCGGCTTTATTGCCGGAATTAGATGCCGAGCATCAAAGAGGTATTTTAGGTGGAACTGCTGTTCCGGTTACTTCTCCCGATTACCCTGAAATGATTCCCGTGTCGACTGTTGTTGCATCAACCGTTGTTCCTTGTGCGACGCCGGAAAGTACGTTTTTGCCGACTACGTCTTCTGTGGTGACTTCCATTCCTGTATCGACAACAACTGCTCCTCCGGTGGAGACTTCGACACCTGAAACGGCGACAACTGTGTTAGGGCAGGGCTCTGGGGGAATATTTGCGGCTTATTGGGAAAACCTGATGGATCAATTAGGTTTGGCTAATAATTATTTGGGGGTAACAATTTATTCAGAAAGATTTCAGTATTCGGATAGTTCTACTATAAGTAGATTTTATGCTAGTTCTTCAGATAATTGTGTAGAATTGGTTACAGGATATTTTATGGAACCTGCTTGGAATTTTTCTGAGTCTATGTTAGAAGGTTCGAATAGAGCGATTTATCCGGGTGAATATGAAGTTATTCCATATAGTTCTGCGAAATATAAGGACAACTACAAATTAGAGGATGTTCCTGGGAGGTCTTCTATTTTAATTCATACGGGAAATAAACCTTCGCATACTAAAGGATGTCTATTGCCTGGGGAAAATTATTCTGATAATTGGGTAGGAAATAGTGTTGATGCTTACAATGAATTAAATTCTTATTTGAAAAAACGCGGAGGAGACGGAATTAGAATAATTATTAATAATGATTAAACTATGAAAAAAATAATTGTTGGTTTAATAGGGCTGATGTTTTGGGGTGAAGGGTATGCTCAACGTTTTTTACGGCCATATGACCAGAAATTGGATTCATTGTACCGTGTTTTGATCAAGGACCCGGAATCCGTTCGAAAACAACAGGAGTTTTTGGAGTATTTTCCGGATAATTTTGAAGATTTTCGGAAAACTTATGGATATAATCCTAAATATTCAAAAAAAGATCCGATGTATGCTGCCGGAGAAGAGCATGTGTATAAAGGATTAGCCCGATTGGATAAATTGCCAGATACTCTTTATTATACTAAATTAATCAAGTTGTCTATTGGGGGAAAATGGGTGGCTGATGCTATTTCAGCTTTACAGGAAACTGTTCAAAAGAAAGCAATGGAAAAGCCTCAACTATTGTTGGGTTTGCTTTCGCAGTACTCTCCGGAGAAGATATATTCTTTCTGGTATTTTTATTTCAACTCATTGCATCCTTTAGAAGGAGGAATTCCCGCAGTTTTTTTCGAAATGCAGTCAGAGTATCCCAAAGTATATCGGGAGTTGTTTCGTGCTTTTGAAGATTCGGATGGACAAGCGACATGTGATTAATTTTAGTAGGGGAAAAGGCGTATTGAAATCTTCAGGTCGGTGAAAGAAACTTAAACGTATGGGGTAATACATATAGGATTAGTAAAAATATTAAGGCTGAATTATTTTTATTGGTATAATCGTATATGTAGGATTATACCAATAAAGTTTGCTTATGGTTATATGAAAATTGCAATGATAGTGATGATTGTTTTTGCTGTCAGCATGTTTTTCCCTTTCCCGAATTATGAGTATTATAAGATAGGCATACAAGGACGGGTGGGAAAAATCGAATGTAAACCTAAAAACAGGAATCTGAAAATAGGTACCCAATGGTATTTTGTTCAGATGCGTGGTATTCGGAATATTGAAGTTGGAAATGAGATAGTAAAAATGCCTGATAGTTGGATTCTGACTGTTTATGATAGTTTGGGAAATATTCGGTATCAGGATAGTTTGAAAACTATAAATTTTAATTTAATAGAAAACAAATGAAATAGGAGGGAAAGTATCCGATTTAATAAGTAGTTGTGAAATATGTATATGTGCTATTGATTTGCTTGAATTGTTGTGTTGTTCATGGACAACACAACAATGATGTTTACGATTTGGAATTTCGTCAATGTTTAAATGAGGATGGTCGGTGGAATATAACTCCTTTTATGGCGGGGAATGGTGGGAGTGCTTGCTCTGTGGATTCAACGGAGTTTGTTCAGGGAAAATATCCTTTGATTTTCCGGTCGATAGAAATGTTTCCGGCTAGTCGTTCTTATTATCGTTTTAGTGCTCGTTTGTCCCAGCAATTGTTTATTCCGGGGAATTATCAACAGTTAGAGTTTACGTTAAATTCTAAATGTTTGAATGTGAATCGGGGATGGTTGAAGGTGGTTGCATTAAATGAAAAAGAGGAATGTCTTTATCAGGATTCTGTGCAGATCCATAAAAAAGACGAATGGAATAGGTGTGTGCTAAAGCTTCCGGCCCAAGGGGCTTGTCTTTTCAGGATAGAAATTTATGCGGTAGGAGAAGACGACTGGCTAAAAGCTTCTCTGTTTTCCGTGGACCGGATACAAATCTTGGGGGATGGAAAAAATATAGATTGGAGCGAATCTCTTCCGGTGTTCCCATAGTGAAATTCATCCAAACCATCTCCTGAAAACCAATAAGATTTTGTTTCTAACCAAGTTGATGGTGTATTATTTACCTTGCAGCCGGTAAGACTAACACTATTGTTTACGATAACAAAATCCGTATATGTGTAGTACTACTCAAATTATTGAAAGTAACTGAACATCTTATTCTGAAAGGTTTTGACGGATTGAACGGTCTTAAAAGATAATCTGTAATTTTTCCGTTAAAAGTCTTGTTCTGTATTTTATAAATGATTGATGAATAGCCTTCTTGATTTATATACAATTTCAGTAACTCCGCTTCCCACGATATTTAAATTTGAGTAACTGTATACAAGTTTACACTAAACTTGTATACAAAATTACTTTTTTAACATTATTTTCGAAAAATGGCTAATTTAGTTGTAAAACTAAAAATATTTTTTAATATTTGCAAATAATCGTACGGATATGCTTATAATTATTAAACTACTAAACCATTAAGTCATGAAAAAGAGAATGAAAAACAATCTGGCACAGATGGCGGCTTTATTGCCGGAATTAGATGCCGAGCATCAAAGAGGTATTTTAGGTGGAACCGCTATTCCGGTTACTTCTCCCGATTACCCTGAAATGATTCCCGTGTCGACTGTTGTTGCATCAACCGTTGTTCCTTGTGCGACGCCGGAAAGTACGTTTTTGCCGACTACCACTGCCTTTGTCCCAACGCCGACTGTGTCTTCTGTGGTGACTTCCATTCCTGTACCGACTACAACTGCTTCTCCTGTGGAGACTTCGACGGCTGTCCTGACTGCATTTGTACCACCTGTACCAACTTCTTCGACACTTATGTCGACAACAATACCTGTTACCTCTGCAACCTCAGCTACAACTTCTACTTCGGGAGATAGTTTTGGAAATTTTTGTACTAATGTATGGGATTGGGGTGTTGAGTGTGTAGAATCAACTGTAGATGGAATTGTGCATGTTGCTTCTGAATTTCCGGCTTCAGTGGCAGAAAGTTTTGCATATATGTATTTGGATTTTAAATACAATGGTTTGGATGCTGGAAATGGAATTTGTAATATTCCGATTGAGGAGTATATGAGGGTAAGAGATGAATATCATGCATATCATTTTTCGTTTGATAAAGGTATTTGGAGGGAAAAAAGTAAATTACCTGAGAATCTCACTTATTCTGATATGAGAGAAATCGTAGATGTTATAACATTGCCTGGTTTTATTAATGTGAATAGTGGTTATGGTAAAGTTATGGATTATATAATAGGTTATGGTGTTAATAAAGGAATACATTATGGGATTGATCAGTTATTGGATTTAGGAGAGCCTCAAAAATAATTTGAGGAGTATATAATTTTAAGAAACAATCAATTTTGGGAAAGTATAGTGGTTTATTGTATTGTAATGAATTTTTTGTATCATTACTTATTTTAACTGCCTGGGGTATTTGGATTTTTGTTGCAGAGTATGAGTTTTATGCTTTAAAGAACAGTGGGGAAAGAGTGATAGGTAAGATCGTGCAATTTAATGTTGTGGACAAAAAGTCGTTGCAAGTGAAATATATGTACTATGTTGGGGGAAAAGAGTATGTGGGGAGTAGGTTTTATCGGAATAAGAATCATTATGATTCTGGTGAAATAGAAAATCTTATAAAACAAATTAATGAAGAGAATGGATTTACTGTTTATTATGCCTCGGATAGTCCTGGTAATTCAGTGTGTTTTGTAACCGATGAAACTCTTCGGATGGATAGAAGTGGGATTATGATTATCATAGCCCTTTGGGGTATATTTGGATTAGGTTATTTACAAGTTAGAATTTGGAATAGAAATTAATTTAAATGAATAATATTATGAATCAGTCAGGTAGGTCATTTCGTTTTAGCAACCGACGGGTTGCTGTAGTAATTGTGTTGCAAATGTTATTCAATACTTTGCTGTATTCATGCTTACTCTTAGTAGCTCCGACTTTTGAACAGTCATTGAAAATGATAGCTCAGGTAAATTTTATTGATTTGACCATTGTTGGTTTTTTGTTGGGGTTGTTGATTGCTTTGGTACCTTTTAAAGGGTTAAAGTATCGTTACCGCTATTTACGGGTTAGCCTGTTATTTATTTTGTTCGTGCAAAGTGTGGAAATGTTAGGTTTAATACTGATAGCAATAATGAAGTGGGGTTTAAAGTATCCGATTTAATTAGATTGTTGTGAAATATGTGTATATGATAAAATCCGAGAAAATGTTTTTCATTGCTTTAATCATATGATTATTAATGACTTATATATTAGTATAATTATTTTCAAGAAAAATATTCCCCAAAAATTTGTATATAATGAATGAAATCTCTACTTTTGCATCCGCTTTTAGGATGAGAGGGAATAAATTTCCTTTTTTTAGCAATAGTTCTGATGCAAATTGATGCGGC
>CAJTPD010000014.1 GCA_910578105.1 uncultured Odoribacter sp.
CTGCAATCTCAGAAAGCCGGTTTGCACCAGTCCCAATATAAGACATGATCGTTGAAGTCTTGACAATATCCTTGACATCATCCTGAAACAGTTTTATAGGCTCTTCATAAAGAGTTCCATTTACAGAAAGTATATTGCGCCACAGGGCATCATCAAGCGAACTTCTGTTTTCCCTTAGTTCCCAATAACGCGGCACGCCTCCCCAAACAGCATATTCTTCAATGGCATTCATCGCATTAAGATGCAAAGCCTCTTGAATATATGGCAAACGTATCGGTGCAAGCCTCATTATCTCATCAGCACGCCCATATAGAGGTGCAGTAGAATCAAGGAACAACCCATACATCATATTTTGTGATGAACCGCAAAGCACAAGATTATACTTCAACTGCTTTTCATCAACCAGTTTTTGCAGCACAGACGGCAGTTCAGAAGATTGCTCTACAAGATACGGAAACTCATCCAAACATAAAGTAAAACGCTTGTCTGTTCGATAATTGACCGCGCGAAACATAGATTCCCAATCCGGATATGTCAGTTTGTCGAAATCCGGGAACACTTGTGCTATTACTTTTGCAAGCAATACTCTCTGATGTTGCCCTTCAGAACGGTCAGCAAGAAAGTAAACATCATTTTCAGACAACACCCTTTTAATGAGCGTTGACTTACCCAGCCGTCTGCGACCGTACATCACGACTAACGAGGATTTCTCTCTCGCAAGAGCATCTTTCAGTCGTGCTGCTTCATCTATTCTATCAACAAATTTCATACGCCTTATTTATTATGTAATGCAAACATAATGTTTTTACAGCATAACACAAAATTTAAAACCATGTTTTTATCCCAACAGAACAAATTTCAACTTATGTATAGGAGAACATGCACTCTATACCTTTTTCGAAGCTCGTTTCCTTGTCTTCAAACTCAAATCCTGCAAAGCTTTTCCCAGTTTGTCTTCTTTAGCCAGCCACAGAATATCATCGTCAAGCTGCAAGGCATACAGCACTCGCAAGTAGATTCCGATTGCTACTGTCGGTACACCTTTCTCTATTCTAGACACTGTCAATGGAGAGCAAGTGGCACGTTCCGCCACTTGAGCTACACTCAGATTCCTGCGCAAGCGAGCCAGTTTAATCTGTTCTCCCACAACGGACATCTTTTGTTCTAATTTTCGGGGCAACTTAGTCCCCATTGTATTCTTTGTCATATTAACTCATCATATAATATACAAAAATACTACTTTTTATCTATTTAATGATGTATTATAGAAAAAATCGCAAGATTAGAAGATATGGTATTTAATCGGTTCTATATTTTTTCAAGTGAATAAATTGGATTCGTTACACTTTTTCCAACGAATTACTCACATTACACGACATTTTTTCAAGCGAATCACAGCGTAAATTACCAAAACCAACTTTACTTTATCTCCGTACTCATATATACGTTCATTAAAGTAAAGCTAACAGAGGGAAAATAGAGATGGCTTCGCCATGACTGAGTCAAATCAGACCTACAGACATTCTCTTTTGGCTGCGAAAAATAGAAATAACCTAAATTAAAAACAGAGCAAAACACAATTCCGACCAAGGCACAAAATGATAACAAAAGCCAATCCGAAAATCCGTGAATCTGCCTTCCATTTTGCAGCCCGAATCGGCGAAATTATCCCTGATATGCCTTATCTTTGCGAAACGGAGATTTAAGAGCAAAAGAGAGCTATTTTTATCTTTTTCCCTCCACTTAAAGACAAACGAAGGTTAAAAACGTTAAATCTTCGATTTTCAGCGAAAAAACAAGTAAATTTCTGAGGCTTCTATCTTTTAAACCATAAAGTATTGATAGTCAATTAGCATAATATGCTGCATCGGGAAGTGTACTTTTGAGGAGATCGACATTGATCTCTGCAACAAGTTCCGTGAGTACCTGTTGACGGCTAAGAAATTCAAGCGTAACGGACGCATCACACGAAACTCCGCATCGGGATACTGGTCTACATTCAGGGGACTTCTGAAAATCCTCTACCGTAACGGGCTGATCCGCACCAACGTCAACGACTTTCTCGAAAAGATCGAGACCGAGGACGTGGTCAAGGATTATCTTTCAGTGGAAGAGCTCTACAAACTGGCCGAGACACCCTGCAAGAAGCCCCTGTTGAAGACTGCATCGCTCTTCTCGTGCATGACCAGCCTGCGCATCAGCGACATCCTCGCCCGCTGCTGGGAGGACATCGTGGACTATTCGGCCGGTGGCGGTGTCGCATCAGCTTTTTAATCCTATAAATAACTGATATGTAAAAGAAAGATTGGAGAAATTCAGTCTTTCTTTTTTATTTATGGTAGAAATGGTATAGGTGCCAAAGTTTTTTACGTGGCTGAGATGAAATACCTAAAAAAGGTTATAATCCTAAAGATTATAACCTTTATAAGAGCGGAAAGAGGGGGATTCGAACCCCCGAAACCCTTTAGAGGTTTACACGCTTTCCAGGCGTGCCAGTTCAACCACTCCTGCATCTTTCCATTTGCAGTGGTGCAAAGGTAAAAAATATATTTTATTTATTATGAATCCAGATATGATTTTTTTTAAACTTCGTATCTTTGCATTTAGAATTAAAAAGCAAAAATGATGGAAGATTTTCAACATGTTGGTTACAGTAAAGAAGTGATTGAATTTGTGGCGGTTGTTAAAGAATTTTGTGATTTTGTAGAAACGGTTCCGCAGATGCGTCGAAAAGATTTTGTGCAACGTTTACAAAAATTTATTCCGTTGATTTACCTGAAAGGTGCCCTTTTGCCAGAGAGTGATGTGGAAGAGGAGGGTTTGACGGAGGATTTTGTTACAGAAGAACAGTATAATTTTTTGTATAGCGAGGTACATCGGTTGTTGGGGGAATACGATGAATATCTGGAGGTCTTTGATGATAATATGCAATACAGTGAGACACCTATTGTTCATTCTATTGCTGAAAAAGTTTGTGATATTTACCAGGATTTGAAAAATTTTATTTCTTCTTTCCGTTGCGGTATTCCGGAAGTGATAGGGGAAGCTTTGTGGCAGTTGAATAATAATTTTGAGTTATATTGGGGGAAGGCTTGTACTGAAGTGTTGCGTGCCGTTCATTATGTAGTATTTCAGGTTAAGGATGATGAGATATAAGAAGAAGTTATAATGATGGATTTAAAGAGGAATATAAGTAAGGAAGAAATAGGACATTTGCCTCCGTTTGTTTTTTCGGGCGAAGTTGTTGTTGTTGAAGATGCATCTGAAGCTGAGCGGATTGCGGAGTTTTTACAAGAGTGTCCTTATTTGGGATTTGACACAGAAACTCGCCCGGCTTTTCGTAAGGGTGAGAGTTATCGGGTGGGGTTATTGCAATTGGCAAGTTTGGAACGTGTGTACTTGTTTCGACTGAACAAATGTGGTTGGGGGGTGGCTTTGCGGAATTTGCTCAGTGATCCCAAGGTAATTAAAATCGGAGTAGGGATTCGGGATGATTTGAGAAATTTAAAAAAATTGGGGGATTTTGCTCCTGCCTCTTTTGTGGATTTACAGGAATATGTTATTCGGTTTGGGATAGAAGATAAATCTTTTTCGAAGTTAATGGCTATTATTTTTCGTGTCAGGATATCGAAACGGCAACGTACATCTAACTGGGAAGCACCTGTTTTGAATGAAGGACAGATACGTTATGCAGCTACGGATGCCTGGGGAGCTTTAAAGATGTATTTAAGGCTTTCTGTTGGGGATTAAGATTTTGTTGGCGGGTTGGAGAGGGTGAAAAAAAATGTTGTTCCGATTCCTTCCTGGGAAGAAAACCACAATTTTCCTTTGTTTAATTTTATAAAATCCTGACTCAGAGTCAGGCCTAGACCGCTTCCTTTTTCGTTCCGGGTTCCGTAGGTGGTGATATATTCGTTGGGTTTCAGTAATTTTTTCTGATCTTTTTTTGAGATACCTTTCCCATTATCTTTTACGCTAATTAGAATACATTTTGGAAGAGAAGTGGCTGAGATATCGATTTGTCCTCCGGGATAGGTGAATTTTATGGCATTTGAAATTAAATTACGCAGTACGGTTTTAATCATATCTTCATCTGCGTAGACTGTAATATGTTCTGTTGCGTGATTGTGTATAGTGATGTCTTTGTTGGAGGCACTTGTGTGGAATAAGGATATGACCTGGCGTATAATGATATTGATATTAAAAGTGGTGGCATATACTTTTGTTTTTCCACTCTGATTTCGTGTCCATCGGAGTAAATTTTCCAGCAAATTAAACGCTTCTTCTGTCGTTTCATTAATGATTCTGAATAATTTCACTATTGCCGGGTCTTTTATTTTGTGAATTTGATTCTCTATTGATGAATTAACCATTTTAATGGTACTGATGGGAGTCCTTAAATCATGTGCAATGATAGAGTATAATTTATCCCGGGCTTCCAGGGTTTGTTTTAGTTTTGTATTTTGCCTGCGGAGGGCATGTTGAAGCAATAACTGATGTTGAATGCGGATGATTAATTCTTGCGGATGATAAGGTTTTATGATAAAATCGATATCATCATAATTCAGACAACTTGGAAAATTATTTTCGTCCGGGAGGGGAGATAATATCAGAACCGGAATCCGGAAGGTGTTTTTGTTGTTTTTAAATTCCCGGATAATTTGGTTTTTGTGTTGGGTGTAGTTGTCGGTGTCAATTATAATTAAATCAGGGGGTGTAGACTCAGCAATTTGTGTTGCTTTTTGATAGCAAGCTTGGAGGGTATGAAAATTTGCTTTCCGGAGGACGTCAGGAGCCGATTCGGTTTCAGAGGATAAAAGGGGTATATATAGGAGTGTATATGTACTATTATTTGTCGGCATGAGAGAATCTATTTTTCAACCAGAGACTGACATATTTTGTCCAGATTTGAGATATGTTGTTCTATTTCTGTTAATTCCGGAATACCTGGGTTGTTTTTTTTCATTTTTTCCCAGGTGGGAGAAAGTTCTATCTGTATATTTTTCAGACGGTTGTATTGTAATAAGAAAGAAGTTTTTTGTTCATGGTATTTTTTGAGATGAAATAACAGGCGGTGAATTAACATATAATTATTCAGGCGAGTAGCCACAACAGAGGATAGCTGGCATAGGGTTTGAATTTCTTCGGCAGACCAGTCGTGGGCGTAATTACATTGTAAGAATGAGATAAAGGCCAGATTTGCTCCTGATTCGAATAAGGGTAATAGTAACATTTGCTGGCAGTTTTGCTCTTTTAATAAGGTGTGTATTTCTGGGTTTGCAAGGTCTTTGTCCCGGATAATAATGTGATTCTGGGTACAAAGCTGCTTTTCCAGTGTTGGATTATAAAATATGTGTGCATGTTTCCATTTATCCGGAGTCGGACCAGCTTCTTTGTTACACCATTCATAGGTAATAGTGAAGGTCATGTTGTTATGGATTTCGATAATAAAAACCCTGTCATGTTTGCTGAATTCCCCTATTGATTTTAAAGCTGAGTTAATATTACGTGGGAAATGGCGATAGGAAGATAATGAAGTATTTAAATGTAATAATAGTTTAGAGAAAACATCGTTGGTAAAACGTGTGTTATTATCTGTTTGCATAGTATTGTTAGGTTAAATTTTGGTCTGGTTTATATAATTTAACTGAGTATTTATATCGAAAATATGTTTTTGAGGTTGCATTCTGAATCACATTTAACTTTTTGCTTTGGGTTTGATTTTGATAGATTTAATCTATTGATTATAAGGTGCTTTTTGCGTTATATAAATATTTTTTGATAAAAAGTACTCCAAATCTTTGGTAACAATATGTTTTTTTGTACTTTTGTGCCCGGGTAAGTCCTATGCGACCAGCTCCTGCAGAATCTCCCCAGGATCGGAAGGTAGCAAGGATATGTGGTTGTAGCGGTGCGACATAGTCAGCTTACCCGTTTAAGAAAAATGCCTCTTTAGCTCAGTTGGCCAGAGCACGTGATTTGTAATCTCGGGGTCGTTGGTTCGAATCCGACAAGAGGCTCAAAATTGGGAAATGCTGTTATAGCTCAGGGGTAGAGCACTTCCTTGGTAAGGAAGAGGTCGTGAGTTCAAATCTCACTAACAGCTCGGTTGAAGTCTGCTTTAGCAGGCTTTTTAGTTGGTCTATGGCGCTATCGTCTAGGGGTTAGGACGTAAGATTCTCATTCTTAAAACAGGGGTTCGATTCCCCTTAGCGCTACACTGAAGATTTTGCTTAAAGATTCTTTTCAGATTTGGGAGTAGGTTTTCAAATTTCTGGTAAATAAAGACCAATTTTAATTTAAGATTTTTCTGTCCCCCCTTTTTTTTATTTTCTTTTTATGGTTTTAAAGACATTTTATTACCTTTGTGCTATCGATTGTGCTGTTTATAAATTTGATGTTTTTATATATAAAATTCAGAATATGGTAAATTTCTCATTGGAAGGAAAGATTGCATTGGTTACCGGTGCTTCCTATGGTATTGGATTTGCAATAGCGAAAGGGTTTGCTCAAGCCGGGGCAACTATTGTATTTAATGATATTAGGCAGGAACTGGTGGATAAAGGAATAGCTGCTTATGAGGCAGAAGGAGTCCGTGCTTATGGTTATGTATGTGATGTGACGAGCGAAGAGCAGGTGAATACTTTGGTTGCCCGGATTGAAAAGGAAGTGGGAGTTATTGATATTTTGGTGAATAATGCCGGTATTATTAAGCGTATTCCTATGACTGAGATGAGTGCTGCAGAATTTCGTCAGGTCATAGATGTGGATTTAAATGCTCCTTTTATTGTATCCAAAGCTGTTATTCCGGGTATGATAAAAAAAGGTCGCGGGAAAATCATTAATATCTGTTCTATGATGAGTGAATTGGGACGTGAGACCGTATCTGCCTATGCAGCGGCAAAAGGTGGTTTGAAAATGTTGACCCGGAATATTGCTTCTGAATACGGTGAGTATAATATTCAATGTAATGGTATAGGTCCGGGATATATTGCGACTCCTCAGACAGCTCCTTTGCGTGAACTTCAGCCTGATGGTTCGCGTCATCCGTTTGATTCTTTTATAGTGGCTAAAACTCCTGCTGCCAGGTGGGGAACTCCTGAAGATTTGATGGGGCCTGCAATATTTCTGGCTTCTACGGCTTCTGATTTTGTCAATGGGCATGTACTTTATGTGGATGGGGGTATTTTGGCTTATATCGGAAAGCAGCCTCAATAGGAAAGATTAGGCATTCTCTGTACAGAGGGGCCGTGTTTTGTGTGATTTTGATGAAATTTAGCTACTTTTGTGCAAAGTAGCTAAATTTTTTATATGGGGTATTACATTGAGCCGGTTGAATTTATCCGGAAAAAATGTGGAGGGGATAACCAATTTATCCGGAATTTATTGACATTATTGGATGAAGGAGCAACAATTCCTTTTATTGCGCGGTACAGGAAAGAGAAGACGGGTGGCATGGATGAGGTGCGGATTGGAGAGATTAGGGCTGGTTATGCGCAGTTTCAGGAGTTGGAAAAAAGGAAATTTTCCATATTGGATTGTATTCGGGAGCAGGGAAAACTGACAGCCGAATTAGAACAACAAATTAGTTTATGTACAGAATTAAGGGTGTTGGAGGATTTGTATCTTCCTTTTAAACCTAAAAAACAAACCCGGGCAACTAAAGCAAAAGTCCGTGGGTTGGAACCTTTGGCTGCTATTTTGATGAGTCAGGGAAGTGGGGATATTGTGGTAAAAGCAACCCGTTTTGTCCGGGGAGAGGTAGAAAATGAGGACGAAGCGTTGCAGGGAGCGCGGGATATTATTGCCGAATGGGTGAGTGAAAATGAAGCGGCCCGTAATAGTCTTCGTCGGTTGGTGGAAAAAGAGGCTTTTATTTGCGCTAAAGTGGTAAAAGGAAAGGAAGATGAAGGTAAAAAATATTCTGACTATTTTAATTATCGTGAACTTTTAAAACGTTGTCCTTCCCACCGGATGCTGGCTATCCGGAGGGGGGAAGCAGAGGGGATTTTGAGGGTAGGTTTGGAAGTGGAAGAAAAGCAGGTTTTGGAAAATTTGGAGCGTATATTTGTCAAAAAGGATAATGAGAGTGCAATGCAGGTTCGTATGGCTGTGAAAGATTCGTTCAGACGTTTGCTTTTTCCGTCCATCGAAATTGAATATATGGCATTATCAAAGCAGAAAGCGGATGATGAGGCTATTTGTGTGTTTGCTGAAAATTTACGTCAGCTTCTTTTGGCTCCGCCTTTAGGGAATAAACGGGTTTTAGGGATTGATCCGGGATTTCGGACCGGTTGTAAAGTAGTTTGTCTTGATGAGACAGGCAAACTTCTTCATAATGAAAATATATATCCTCATCCTCCCCAACAAGAGTCGAAGCAGGCTGCTGTTAAGCTTGTGCATATGGTGGAGATGTATGATATACAGGCGATTGCTATCGGAAACGGGACTGCTGGTCGAGAGACAGAAACTTTTGTGCAGAATTTGCGTTTTGGACGGAAATTACAAGTGTTTGTGGTAAATGAAAATGGAGCGTCTGTATATTCTGCGTCTAAAATTGCCCGGGAAGAATTCCCTGAATATGATATTACTGTGCGTGGAGCAGTTTCTATTGGCCGGAGATTGATGGATCCTTTGGCGGAATTGGTAAAAATAGAGCCAAAGTCGATAGGAGTAGGACAATATCAACATGATGTAGACCAAAGGAAATTAAAAGAATCTTTGGATTGTGTTGTTGAGTCTTGTGTGAATAAGGTTGGGGTGAATGTGAATACTGCCGGGAAATATCTGTTGATGCATATATCTGGTCTGGGACCGGCATTGGCTGAAAATATAGAGGAGTATATCAGGGAACACGGAGCCATCCGGAGTCGTGAAGAACTGAAAAAAGTGAAACGTATGGGAGCCAAGGCTTTTGAGCAATGTGCCGGTTTTCTGCGCATTGAAAATTCCGGGAATCCACTGGATAATTCTTCTGTACATCCAGAGTCTTATTATGTTGTTGAGCACATTGCCCGTGATATGAATATCGGGGTAAAAGACTTGATAGGAAATGAGCACCTTTGTGCTCAGATTGAGCCACAAAAATATGTGGATGAGAAGACGGGGTTGCTGACTGTGCAGGATATTGTACAGGAATTGAAAAAGCCGGGCCGTGATCCGCGTACTGTGGCTAAAGTGTTTAGCTTTGCCGAGGGTATTACAAAAATAGAGGATTTGCAGGAGGGGATGGTTTTGCCGGGGGTTGTGACGAATTTGACGAATTTTGGTGCTTTTGTCGATGTCGGCGTGCATCAGGATGGTTTGGTACATATTTCAGAAATTGCGGACCATTATATTTCAACTCCTACAGAAGTATTATTTTTACACCAGCATGTGACGGTTAAGGTGATACAGGTGGACAAGGAACGTAAAAGGATAGGATTGTCTATTAAACAGGTTGTAGTATGATTTAATTTTATATTTAGAGGAAATGAAGATAATTTTTAGTATTGTATTGTTTGTATATCTGACAGTGGCTGGAATAACCGTTTTGGCGAATGTGTCAGAGAAACCTTTTGTTATCCCGGAGTTGAAAGAATGGAAAGGAGAAGCCGGGAATTTTATACCCTCTGATGATGCCCGGATTGTATGTCCGGCTGGTGATCAGGAATTATTACGTATTGCCCGTCTGTTTGCTGCGGATTATGCGGAGATGTTTGGCAGGACTTTAAAGGTTGTATCAGAAAAGGCTGCAAAAGGTGATTTTGTGTTTGCTCTCCGGAAGGATAAGTCCTTGGGAAAGGAAGGATATACCATAAAAATTACAGAGCGTGTTACAGTGACTGCTCCTGAGTATATCGGGGTGTATTGGGCAACGCGTACTTTATTGCAAATGGCAGCCCAGGCTCAGAATCAACAATTGCCCCGGGGAGTGGTTCGTGATTTTCCGGATTATGCTTTGCGAGGGTTTATGATTGATTGTGGCCGGAAGTTTATCCCTTTGTCTTTTTTGCAGGATTATGTGAAAATCATGGCTTATTATAAGATGAATACTTTCCAGATTCATTTAAATGATAATGGTTTTAAACAATATTTTGAACACGATTGGTCGAAGACTTATGCTGCTTTTCGTTTGGAGTCGGAAACTTATCCGGGACTGACGGCTCGTGACGGGTATTATACGAAGCAGGAGTTTATTGATTTACAGAAACAGGCAGAAGCTTGTTTTGTTGAGATTATACCGGAAATCGATGTTCCTGCTCATTCATTGGCATTTGCTCACTATAATCCTGAACTGGGAAGTAAGGAGTATGGAATGGATCATCTGGATTTATTTCAACCTGAAACTTATACGTTTTTGGATGCGTTGTTTAAAGAGTATCTGGGAGGGGAACAGCCGGTATTCCGTGGAAAAAGAGTACATATCGGTACTGATGAGTATTCTAATAAGGAAAAAGATGTGGTGGAGAAATTCCGGTATTTTACAGATTATTATATTCGTTATATTGAAAGTTTCGGAAAGCAGGCTTGTGTATGGGGGGCATTGACTCATGCGGCTGGAAGTACTCCTGTTAAATCGGAAAATGTACTTATGAATGCCTGGTATAACGGGTATGCTGATCCGGTTGCAATGGCTAAAGCAGGGTATCATTTAGTTAGTATTCCGGACGGATTGGTTTATATTGTTCCTGCGGCCGGATATTATTATGATTATCTGAGTATCGGTTATTTATATGAAAATTGGACACCGGCTCATGTGGGTAAGGTTGTATTTGATGAGAAAGCTCCGGCAATAGCAGGGGGAATGTTTGCTGTCTGGAATGACCATGTGGGAAATGGAATTTCAGCAAAAGATATTCATAATCGGGTTTTTCCTGCTTTGCAAACATTAGCTGTGAAGATGTGGACCGGAAAACAACTGGTTATTCCTTATAAACAGTTTGAGACGAAACGGCACTTGGTAGCAGAGGCTCCGGGTGTAAATATTGCCGGAAAATTACGTAACGAGCCGGGTTTGGTTTATGAACAGGCTGTGGTATCTCCGGGCTATGAATTGCCTTATCGGGAAATCGGTTATGATTACCGGGTTACTTTTGAGGTAGAAGGTGCTGATGAACCGAAAGGTACGGAATTATTCCGGTCTCCGGATGCTGTTTTTTATCTTTCTGATCCGATTCGGGGTATGCTTGGATTTGCCCGTGATGGTTATTTGAATACTTTTAGTTATCCGGTTTTGAAAGGAAAAAAAATGACAATTGCTATTACCGGTAATTGTGAGCAGACTTGTTTGTATGTAAATGGAGAATTAGTTGAAACTTTGAATAAACAGGTCCTTTATTTCAATGAAGGGAAAGATAAAATGAGTTATGTCAGGACATTGGTTTTTCCTTTGCAAAAGGCGGGGAATTTTAAGAGTCGTATTACCAATCTGAAGATTTACCAAGAGTAGCATGACATTGTATAAAGCAGCAGAAGAACGTTATACTTCGATGGAATACCGTTATTGTGGTCGTAGTGGACTGCAATTACCGGTTATTTCATTGGGGGTATGGCACAATTTCGGGAGTGTAGATGTTTATGAAAATTATAGTAAAATAGCATTTACTGCTTTTGACCATGGCATTACTCATTTTGATTTGGCTAATAACTATGGTCCTGTATACGGTTCGGCTGAAGAGAATTTCGGGCGTATATTGAAAGCTGGTTTGGGGAGGTACCGGGATGAATTGCTCATCTCAACGAAAGCAGGTTACGACATGTGGACTGGCCCTTATGGTGTTGGAGGAAGTCGTAAATATTTGATGGCCAGTCTGAATCAGAGTCTGAAACGCATGGGGCTGGAATATGTAGATATTTTTTATTCTCATCGGCCTGACCCGAATACTCCTTTGGAAGAGACAATGACAGCTTTATCTGATGTGGTAAAACAAGGAAAAGCTTTATATATAGGGATTTCAAATTATGATTCGCAACAGACCAGCGAGGCTGTTGAGTTGTTACGTCAAATGGGTACACCTTGTCTGATTCATCAGTCGAGGTATTCGATGCTGGAGCGTAAGATAGGACCGTATCTATTGCCTTTGCTTGAAAAAGAAGGGGTTGGTTTGATAGCTTTTTCTCCGTTGGCTCAGGGGTTGCTCACTGATAAATACTTGGGTGGTATTCCTGAAAATTCCAGGGCAGCAAAGCCTTCCGGACGTTTAACGCCGGCGATGGTAACGCCGCAGGTGGTAGATAAGGCAAAGCGTTTAAACCAGATTGCTATCCGGAGAGGACAGTCATTGGCACAAATGGCATTAATGTGGTTGTTGAAAGATCGACGGGTAACCAGTGTATTAATAGGTGCAAGTTCTGTTGTACAATTGCTGGATAATCTTGATTCTCTGAAATGTCCGGAATTTGAATTGGAAGAATTGAGCCAGATAGAATTGATTTTAAACAGCAATTAAAAACAAAATGAATTCTATTGTCGGAAAAGGAGATTATTTTATATTCTTTATTTAAATATTTTATTTTTATAAACAAATCTTGTATCTTTGTGCAATCGGTTGTATGATAGTTATATAGGAAGTGTATAATAATGAAAAAAAATATTTCAATTTATGATATTGCCAGGAGTCTGAATGTGTCGGCTTCGACAGTATCCAGGGCTTTGCAAGATCATCCGAGAATTAGTTCAGAGGTCCGGAAAATGGTACAGAAGAAAGCCCGGGAGATGAATTATAAGCCTAACCGGATGGCGGTAAATCTGAAGTTGGGAAAAAGCAGTACTATTGGTGTAGTTGTGCCGAATATCAACCGGAATTTTTTTTCTTCTGTTATTGATGGGATTGAAGAAGAAGCTTCCCGTAAGGGATATGATGTGTTGATTTGTCAGTCGCAGGAATCTTATGAGAAAGAGAAAAAAATTATCAGTTCTTTGGCTCAGGGAAGAGTAGACGGAGTGATAGCCTCTATTGCTTCGGGTACTTATAATTATGACCATCTGAATTCTTTGGAAGAGGATGGAATTCCTCTGGTGTTATTTGACCGTGTTGCAGATGAGGTCCATGCCGGTAAGGTGACCATAGACGACTACCGGGGGGCTTATATGGTTGTAGAGCATTTGTTGCAACAAGGCCGGAAAAGGATATTCCATTGTGCCAGTCACCAACATGTAAAAATCTGGAAACGTCGTTGTGAGGGATATTTAGAGGCTATGAGGGCGAATGGGATTGAGCCGGAGGAAGATTGGATTATTTACGGAGAGATTTCTCAGGAGCAGGGGAGGATTGCTGCACAGCAGATTTGGAAAATGGAGAACAGACCGGATGCTGTATTTTGTACCAGTGATTTTGTAGCGATGGGGATGGTTCTTGAGTTTTTGAAGCATGGTGTGCGGATACCTGATGATATTGCTGTATGTGGTTTTGCCAATGAACCAATGGATGCTTTGGTAACTCCGTCGTTGAGTTCTGTAGATCAATTTAGTAAACAGATGGGCCAACAGGCGGCGCAGATGTTGTTTGCCAAAATAAATGGGGAAAGTCCGGCAGATGTTGTGTTGACTCCTGAGTTAATTGTGCGGGATTCTACTGTTTGCTTGCCAGTATAGTGAAAAATAAAGAGTTATTATAAATTATAGAGTGATGAAAATAAATTATGAAGTGCGTTATGCTTCTCATCCGGAAGATGCTAAAGCGTATGATACAACCCGGTTAAGGAAGGAATTTCTGATTGATAAATTGATGGTTGCTGATGAGATAAACATGGTCTATACGATGTATGACCGTTTGATTGTCGGAGGAGCTGTACCTGTGAAGGAAAAATTGGAATTGAGTGCTATTGCTCCGTTACGGGCACCTTTTTTCTTGTGGAGACGGGAAATGGGTATTATTAATGTTGGTGGAGCCGGAATAGTAGAGGTTGATGGTAAAATTTTTGAATTGGATTACAAAGAAGCATTGTATCTGGGAAAAGGTGATCGTAATGTATTTTTTTCCAGTAAGGATAGTAGTGAGCCAGCTCGTTTTTATTTTAATTCGGCTTCTGCCCATATGACTTATCCAGACAAAAAAGTGACCAAGGCTGATGCTGTGGTGGTAGAAATGGGGGCTTTGGAAGAGAGTAATCATCGGGTGATTAATAAATTGATTGTAAACCAGGTGTTGCCTACGTGTCAGTTGCAAATGGGTATGACCGAGTTGAAGCCGGGAAGTGTCTGGAACACCATGCCTCCTCATACTCATGACCGTCGGATGGAGGCTTATTTTTATTTTGAAGTTCCGCAGAATCAAGCTGTTTGTCATTTTATGGGTGAGGTTGATGAAACCCGTCATATCTGGATGCAGAATGAGGAGGCTGTAATTTCTCCTGTATGGTCTATCCATTCTGCAAGTGCCACCAGCAATTATACATTTATTTGGGGAATGGCCGGTGAAAATATTGATTACGGAGATATGGATATTTGTAGCCCGAATGATTTGAAATAAATAAAAATCAGAGAAATGAAAAATAAATTTTTGTGTTTTGCCGTGTTGTTTTTTATACTGGCAAGTTGTTCCGATAAGCAAGGCATTTCCGTTTCTGTCAGGAATACTACGGAAATTGCAAGAAATATGGAAACGGTGGAAATTAATTGGAAACAATTGAGCGAACAATTGGACGGAATTACGCAGGAAAATGTTGTTGTCTGCAATTCTGCTGGTGAAGAGATTCCCAGTCAGGTCATTTTTAATGGCAGTACAGAGCCTCAGATGTTAATTTTTCAGGTGTCTGTGCAACCGAATGCAGAAGTCGTTTATAAAGTGAAATTGGGACAACCAACCGCTTATGTAAGAAAGGCTTATGGCCGTTTTGTTCCGGAACGTATGGATGATTACGCATGGGAAAATAATTTGGTCGGGCATCGTATGTATGGTCCAGCTTTGGAAACTACAGGAGAAATCAGTAATGGTATTGATACCTGGGTGAAACGTACTGATGAATTATTAATTGACGAATGGTATAAGACTGGAGATTATCATAAAGACCACGGGAAAGGGATGGATTGTTATAAGGTAGGTCGTACTCTTGGTTCTGGTGCTATGGCTCCCTATCAGAATGGGAAGATTGTGTTAGCTAATAATTATATCAGGCAGCAGACTTTGGATAATGGTCCGCTCCGGATTAGTTTCCGGTTAGATTATGCTCCTTTTAAGGTAGGAAAAGTTGAGGTAACGGAAACTCGTATTATTTCCTTGGATGCCAATAGTCATTTTAACCGGATAGAGGAAATTTATGCGGGCACTCCGGAAGAAATGCCTGTAGTAGCCGGTATTGTAACCCGTCCGGAGCCCGGAGATACTTTGATGGATGTTTCTGACGGAGTTGTTGCTTATTGGGAACCTCAGAATCATGATAATGGAGATAATAACGGCCATATCGGAATCGGTTTGGTCATTCCTGTTGATATGACTGACATATTAGTTGAAAATGGTCATTTGTTGGCTTTGACAACTTATCCGGGAGCCGGCCGGTCTTTGGTATATTATATGGGGACCGGTTGGAGTAAGGCGGATGTAAAATCTGCTGCAAATTGGTTTGATATGGTGAAAAAGGAGAGTTTTAAAATAAAAAATCCTTTGGTTGTCAGTATATTAAAAGGTAAATAAATTCAGGAAAAAAGATTATGAAAAAAGTTGTTACCTTCGGAGAAATCATGTTGCGTTTGGCAACTCCGGGTTATTTGCGTTTTACCCAGGCCAATGAGTTTACAGCCACTTTTGGCGGGGGGGAAGCAAATGTTGCGGTGTCTTTGGCTAATTATGGAATACCTGTTGATTTTGTGACCCGTTTACCGGAAAATGATATTGCAAGGTCTTGTGTGATGGATTTGCGTAAGTATGGAGTAGGGACGTCGAATATTATATATGGTGGTGAGCGTTTAGGAATTTATTTTCTGGAGACCGGAGCTGTAGCTCGTGCCAGTAAAGTGATTTATGATCGTGCCAATTCCGCGGTTGCGGAGATAAGACCGGGAATGATTGATTGGAAAAAAGTGTTTGAGGGTGTCCAGTGGTTTCATTGGACTGGTATTACTCCGGCTTTGTCGCAAGGGGCTGCAGATGCTTGTCTGGAGGCTATTGGAGTGGCTAATGAGATGGGAATTACGGTTTCTTGTGATTTGAATTACCGGAAGAATTTATGGAAATATGGTCAAAAGGCTTCGGAAATAATGCCTGCTTTGGTAGAAGGATGTGATATTATTTTGGGAAATGAAGAAGATGCAGAAAAAGTATTCGGAATCAAACCGGAGGGCTTTGATGTCACTGCTACGGCAGGTGAAGTAAATGCGACTGAATTTGATTCCGTGTGTACACAATTGATGGGGCGGTTTCCCAAGGCTAAAAAAGTTATAATTACTTTAAGGGGGTCGGTTAATGCTAATCATAATACTTGGGGAGGTGTGTTGTATGACGGCAGTAAATTGTTTGCTTCCCGGCGTTATGACATTACACATATTGTAGACCGTGTTGGTGGGGGAGATTCCTTTATGGGTGGTTTGATTTACGGTTTGCTGACTTATGCCGGTGACGACCAAAAAGCGTTGGATTTTGCTGTGGCTGCTTCGTGTTTGAAACATACTGTTTATGGGGATTTTAATCAAGTATCTGTTTCTGAGGTAGAAAAGTTGATGAATGGGGATGCTTCCGGTCGGGTGGCCAGGTAATAAAAATAAAAAAGGATAGGTTTATGAATTTATTTGATATAAAAGGCCGGGTAGCTGTAATTACGGGAGGATACGGAGTTTTAGGTTCTTCTATGGCCAGATGTCTGGCTAATGAAGGGGTGCACGTTGTTATTGTTGGTCGTCATGAAGAAAAAGGACAACAGTTGGTAAAAGAATTATCTGTTTCTACAGAAGCTTTGTTTTGTCAGGCTGATGTTTTGGACCGATTGATGCTGGAAAGAGCGAAAGAAGCTATTATTACCCGATTTGGACGCATTGATATTTTAATCAATGCAGCGGGTGGAAATATGCCAGGTGCTACTATTGCTCCCGGACAGACTATCTTTGACTTGGACATGGAGCATTTCAAGAGAGTTTCGGAATTAAATCTGAATGGTACGGTTTTACCTACCATCGTATTTGCCGACCAGATGGTGAAACAAAAGAAGGGTTCTGTTATTAACGTATCTTCCATGACGGCGCAGAGTGTCGTGACTCGGGTGGTGGGTTATTCGGGGGCGAAGGCAGCCATAGATAATTTTACCCGGTGGATGGCTGTCGAGATGGCGAAAAAATTTGGTGAAGGCATTCGTGTCAATGCGATTGCTCCGGGTTTTTTTCTGACTGAACAGAATAGGACTTTATTGACTAATCCGGATGGTTCTTTGACAGACCGGGCTAAAGATGTTGTACGTGCAACTCCTTTCGGGCGGATGGGTGAAGCGGAGGAATTGAATGGAGCTATTGTTTATTTGGCCAGTGACGCTTCAAAGTTTGTCACTGGCGTTGTGTTGCCAATAGATGGTGGGTTTAGTATTTTTAGCGGGGTATAAGATTCTGAGCTGATGCAATATGAAATAAAGATGTAGTGAAAGATTTTGGGTAAAAATTTGACAGGAATAAAGATGGATGATTATAAGTTTGAACAGTCGTTTCGTTGGTATGGTCCGCAGGATGTGGTTTCATTGGCGGACATCCGGCAAGCGGGAGCTACAGGGGTAGTGACTGCTTTGCATCAGTTTGCTCCGGGTGAGGTATGGCCTGTGGAAGAAATCCGGAAGCGAAAAGAGATGCTTGAGGCTGCCGGAATGAAATGGTCGGCAGTAGAGAGTCTGCCAGTGAGTGAGGAAATAAAAACCCATGCTCCGGGTTTTGAAAAGCACATTGAAAATTATAAGCAAAGTATCCGGAATCTGGCAGTTTGCGATGTGCGTGTTATTACCTATAATTTTATGCCGGTGCTTGACTGGACCCGGACTTCTGTTGTTTATGAAACAGAAGATGGTTCAAAAGCATTGCGGTTTGAAAGAGCTGCTTTTGTCGCGTTTGATCTTTATATACTGAAGCGTGAGAATGCAGAGAAAGATTATTCAGCAGAAGAGACGGAGCGGGCAAAAAAGCGGTTTGCTGAGATGACAGAAAACGATAAAAAGGTATTGACAGATAGTATTCTGATGGGTTTGCCAGGGGCGGATGAGAGTTTTACAGAAGAGGCAATTCGTCAGGGCTTGGCGTTGTATAAAGATATTGATGAGGAAAAATTACGTGCAAACCTGATTGCTTTCTTAAAAGAGGTGGCACCAGTTGCTGATGAAGTGGGGGTACAATTGGCCATTCATCCGGATGACCCTCCTTATCGTTTGCTGGGGTTACCCCGTATTTTAAGTACTCGTGAAGATTTTGAAAAATTAGTGGCTGCGGTACCTAATCCGTCTAATGGTTTGTGCTTTTGTACCGGTTCATTTAGTGTGCGTGCTGATAATGATCTTCCGGTTATGGCAAAAGAACTGGGTAACCGGATATATTTTGTTCATTTGCGGAGTACTCAACGTGATGCAGAAGGTAATTTTTTTGAGGCCAATCATCTGGAAGGGAGTATTGATATGTATGCCATTGTCAGGAATCTGATAGATGTGATGAAGCGCAGGCAGGTATCTCTTCCGATGCGGCCGGACCATGGCCATCAGATGTTAGATGATTTAAAGAAAAAGACTTATCCCGGATATTCTGCTATTGGGCGTTTAAGAGGACTGGCAGAATTGCGAGGACTGGAATACGGGATTCGGAGAACTTTGCAAGATTGAGGGGCTGAATAAAATTATGATTTACATTGCTTCAAAGCAGGAAAGCAATGTAAATCATAATTATAAATGGCAATTTTAGTTTATACTCATCAAGATAATACCAAAATTGAAACTGAATTGCTGAATTTCAGGAACACGTCCATGGGCGGCTTTGGTGGCGTAATAATAGCGGGCACCCAAATTGAATGCAAATTGGTCTGCAACCGGTATATACATACCAACTTCCGGAGCCATAGCAAACTGCCAGCGAGAAATTGTGGAAGAAAATTGGCCTACTTCCAGGCGTTTTTCAGTCCAGCTTGTACCTACTCCTACTCCTATATATGGACGTACTCCGGCTGATTTGTCAGTGAAATAATAACGTCCGACGGCCAGCATAGGTACAAAATTAATGTATCTGTATTGATTTCCGGTGATGGTGTACATGTTATCGTTGCCCTTGAAGCGGAAGTTGCTGGTGATATTGTTTTTGTCTTTATAATATACATCCCAGCCAATGGTTGCGCCTACTGAAAATTGTTCTCCCAGGAAGTGATGATATTCGATATCGAATCCCCGGAAACTGGCTTTGTCAGTGAAATCTTTCACTTGGTTCATCGGTACACTAATCTGATAATTGAGATTGAGCATCTGAGCCTTCAATAACGGACTCAGGCCGAGGAAACATATGGTAAGTATTATTAGTTTTTTCATAATTATTTGATTTATAAAATATTATAATTCTTTCGGTTTGATTTTTCTTATTTCATAAGATAATCATTGCTGTGTTGTAGATTTTGATAAATAGGGTGATTGGACAAAACATTGATTAATTTGTTTGTCCAGGCGATTCAGGATAAATGAGCTGGAACCTTGTAATAATCCGTCGGCAATACCTGTCCATACTACATTCACTTTGCCATCTGCACGGGCTGTTGTTGAAATCATATCGATGGCAACAGACCCAGTTCTGTAAGAATAAACACTAACCGGGTACCAAGGATAATATGGGCTGAACGGACCTCCCCACCACCCCCAGTACCAACTCCAGTTGTTGTACCAATTGTCTATGTAGTAGGCATAGTTGACGTTGGAAAAAGCAGAGATGGTAACTACGAAAGAAGGATTCTCAGTAGTATCTACTAAAGTATATCCTCTGTTTTCAAAATTTTTAGTTACGAGCTTTACAATTTGCTCGTCGAACTGATGACTCAAAGTTGCTTGTTTGTCATCCGAAAAATAGACAATAGTGTCAGCGATTGCGAATGTGGTAAATGCTCCGAAATTGGCATTTTTGTCGTAATTAGTCATGGCTACATCGTAGTCCTGGATTTTATCTGCGCCTTCGGGATAGCAAGATACCATGAATTGCGCAAACAAACCTGTGAGCAATAAAATTAGTAAACGTTTCATACTTAGTTTGTTTTTAGTTTAACAAATATTTGTGCAACAATCCAATTAATTTAATAACAATAATTTGGAATATTGTACGGTGTTATACGTTTACTGTTTAAAATGGGTTGCAAAAACCAAACAATAGATTTACCGGAGTGAGGATTCGGATTTTCTGATGTATATGTATTATGGATGGAGTAAAATTCAGACCGTATTTTATTCCGGGTCTGTGGCAAGAATTGCTTTGTAGCCATGAGTTTTGGCAATATTCATTACATTGACAACTTTTTCAATGGGTACCGATTTTTCGGCTTCAATGGAAATGCAAGGATTGTCATTGTTTTTAAGGATTTCAACGATTTTACTTTCCAGTTTTGAAAAAGGAGTGACTTTAGTATTGAGGTAGAATGTTAATTTTTTATCAATAGAAACGACCACTGTAGGCTGATTGGAAGTTTGGTTACTGCTTTTGGGCAGAAGCAGTTTAAGTGCATTGGGATTAATCAGGGTTGAGGTGACCATGAAAAAAATCAGCAATAAAAATACAATGTCGGTCATTGATGACATATTGAAGTTAGGATTTGCTTTTCTTGTCCTTTTTATAGCCATTGTTTCACTTTTTTATCTCAGCTGTTTTTTATTTTTAATTCATATACCGTTTCCATGAAAACAGCATTGGTACTTTCCATATTGTTGATTACTTTATCTATACGTGCTGTCAGCGCATTATAGGCAAAGTAGGCGATGATACCTACTATCAATCCGGCAACTGTAGTAATCATCGCAGTATAAATCCCCCGCGATAATAAGGTGATATTGACGTTATTTCCGGCTAAAGCCATATCATAAAAGGCTTGTACCATTCCGACTACTGTTCCTAAAAATCCAATCATGGGGGCCATACCGGCGCAAGTAGCTAATGTAGATAATCCTTTTTCCATACCGGCAACTTCAAGATTAGCATTGCTTTCGGTGATTGCTCTTAATTCGGTAACTGGCAATTGCAGATGTAGTATGCTTTTTATTAACATGCGTGACATGGGGGTATTTTCTTCATTGCATAATGTGATAGCTCCCCGAATGTTGTCAGCGAGTATGCAATCTTTAATTTTATCCATGAATATGTCGTTATTTTGGGTGTATTTGCGAATTAGAATATATCTTTCGCAGAAAATGTAAACAGCAATAACGGATAAGATAAATATAGGAATCATTAACCATCCGCCTTTTACAATCATTCCCCAAATGCTTAGTTCTTGTACCGTTTCCGGCATAGCTGTCAATAAGGTTATTGTATTCATATGTTTTGATTTTTCGCGTGCGAAGATATAAAGAATAAAAGTAAAAAGAGAAAAGTACTGGAAAATTACTTTGGATTATTCCCGGTAATTATTTCTATTTTTTTTTAATAAAGAATGTTCTATTTTTGTTTACGTATAAGGAAAAAGAATTTAACCAAATTATTAATCTATGTTCAGTTGTGAAAACCGAGGGAATACATTTCATGGTATTTTATTGATAGCTTTATTTTCTTGTTCTGCGTTTTATATTGCAGAGGTCCCTTTGGTAAAAAGTCTTTCTTTCAGTCCTTTGATTGTGGGTATTGTTTTAGGGATGATATATGCAAATAGTCTGAGGAATCATTTGCCGGAAACTTGGGTTCCCGGGATTAAATTTTGTACAAAACAGATTTTGCGTGCAGGAATTGTGTTATATGGTTTCAGGTTGACTTTGACTCAAGTGGCTGATGTCGGTATTCCGGCAATTCTGATTGATACTATTATAATTGCAGGAACAATTTTCGGAGGGATATGGCTGGGAAAGTGGTTCAGATTGGATAAAGATACAGCACTGATGACTTCAATCGGGAGTGCCATTTGTGGAGCTGCAGCAGTTTTAGGGGCTGAGCCTGTTCTGAAATGTGAAAGTTATAAGACAGCTATTGCAGTTTCTACAGTAGTTATTTTTGGTACGATTTCAATGTTTCTGTATCCGGTGATGTACCGGACCGGCTTGCTGGATGGGCTGGATAGTATAGGTGTGGCTATTTATACCGGAAGTACATTACATGAGGTGGCTCATGTCGCCGGTGCCGGGAATGCAATGGATCCTACTGATACCCTTGGAATTGCCGGTCCGGCAACCATTACTAAAATGATACGTGTAATGATGCTGGCACCTGTGCTCGTTATTATGAGTTTTGTATTGGCGGGACGTAAAACGGTAAATTCTGGTGGGAAACGGATTAAAAGTAAGATTACTATTCCGTGGTTTGCCTTTGGTTTTGTAGGTATTATTTGTTTAAACTCATTGTTACAATACTTGTTTGGGGTAGAGACCGTAAAAGAAATTCCATTGAATGGAACTATTGAATATGTTGATACCTTTATGCTTACTATGGCAATGACTGCTTTAGGGACTGAGACTAGTTTTGATAAATTTAAACAGGCGGGTGCCAAACCTTTTGTTTTTGCATTTTTACTTTATGTTTGGTTGCTTGTTGGTGGTTATTTTCTGACAAAATATTTAGTTCCGGTGTTGATGTAATAAGGGTCGAGAATGTCTGCGGGAGGGGGAATTCCGGGAATTGTCTGTCGGCCAATGGTATGAAGTTTTTTCGTATTTTATTAGTTATGGAGTACAGATTGATTCTTTGAACAAAGTTTTTTCTTTTTTCGTAAGCATTGGAGTTGAAATTATTGATTTTAAGAAGAGAAAAAGTGGTAAATGTTAATTGAAAACGTTTTAATTCTAACAATTTATTTGTAATTAAAGCTAAAAATATCTAATTTGGAGGCTTCAAAATGAAAAATAGGTATGCTTCTTGCATATGATAAAAAAGAGGAAATTATTCAAAATTATATTCAAATATGGAAAACAAATTAGACGTCTTGACGAAGAAGTTGTATGAAGAGGGAGTGGATAAGGCTAACCAGGAAGCCGAAAAGATTATAGCAAATGCAAAGGAGAGTGCAGCGAAACTTGTAGCAGAGGCAGAAGCTAAGGCGAGAGATATTATGGCTGCTGCGGAATCCGAATCAGAAAGTCTGAAGAAAAAGTCTGAATCCGAAATGGCGTTAAGTGCCCGTCAAGCTATTACAGCATTGAAACAGGCTGTTACAGATCTTATTTCAGGTGCGGTTTCCGGAGAAATAGCTAAAACCGGATTTGAAGACAAGGCATTTGTTCAGGAGTTATTGATAGAGATTGTGAAAAAATGGGATATTTCATCTGGTAATTTGGATTTGGCATTGATTTTATCCGACGAGGAAAAAGCGAAATTCCAACAGTTTGTTGCTGCTAAATATAAAGATTTACTGGATAAAGGGTTGGAAGTTAGAGCCGGAAATGTTAAGGAGGCTTTTGTCATTCAACCTAAAAACGGAGGTTACCAGATTACTTTTTCGGAAGAATTGTTTGATACTTTTCTTAATCAGTATATGAGAAGCTTTACGAAAGCGTTGCTGTATAAATGATGAATTAAAATAGGACACGTGAATTATATTGCTTTTATAGCGGGTTTACCGGAGATTGCCTGGGATGACCGGAAATTGTCTCTGACAGTATCTGAATTCCGGACACAGTTGAAAGACTATATCAGTGGGGAAGACGAGAAGTTGGTTGATTTGTTTTTCTTGCCCAACGATAATCATCAGGTGCTGCGTTTATTGAATAAACAAGAAGCGGATGTATCTTTGCCGACAGTTTATCCGGTGAAGCTTCTGGAAGAAGAGGTTGCGGAGCCTGACAGAATGATACCTGCTTATCTCCGGGAGTTTATTACAGATTTTAAGGGTGAACATTTGTGTTATGAACAGGTTCCCGAAAATGTGCTTAGTTGGATGTATTATGATTATATGCTGGAAACGGACAATCTGCTGGTGAGAAGTTTTGCAGAGTTTTCCATGAATTTGAAAAATCTGGTTACAGCACTGAATGCGAGGAAATACGGTAGAGAAATAGCAAAGGAAGTGATAGGAAATAATGAATTCTCCATTGCTTTGCGCACTTCTAATGCAAAAGATTTTGGGCTGGCCATGGATTATCCGTTTGCGGAGAAAGTAATTGCTCTCATGGAAAATGATAATCTGGTGGAACGTGAACGGGGATTGGATTTGATTTACTGGAATTTTTTGGATGAGGCAGTGACTTTTGAATATTTTTCTTTGGAGAGGGTCATCAGTTATATGCTGCGTCTCATGATAGTAGAGCGGTGGAGTAAAATGAATTCAGAATCAGGCCGGAAAGTTTTCATGGAATTGGTAGAAAAATTCCGGCAAAGTTTTCAGTTTGAAGAACAATTTAAATAATAAAATAATGGCTAAAACACAAGGAAAAGTTCATAGCATTATTTCTAACCTGGTGTTAGTGAAAGTGGAGGGACCTGTTTCTCAGAATGAGATTTGTTTCATTGAGGAAAATGGAGAACGATTGATGGCTGAGGTAATCAAGGTTGTCGGAGAGCTTGCCTATGTACAGGTTTTTGAAAGTACCCGGGGATTGAAACCGGGAATGCTTGTAGAATTTGAAAATCACATGCTCGAAGTAAGTCTTGGTCCCGGATTATTGTCTAAAAACTTTGATGGTTTGCAGAATGACCTGGATAAAATGACCGGGGTTTTCTTAAAGAGAGGTGAGTATACGAATCCGTTGGAGGATGATAAGAAATGGAGTTTTACTCCCTTGGTAAAAGCGGGGGATATAGTGAAGGCTGCTGATTGGTTGGGGAATGTGAAAGAAAACTGGTTAGACCATAAGATAATGGTGCCTTTCAAGTGGGAGGGCGATTACATTGTTGTTTCTGTAGCAAATGAGGGGGAATATACCATAAAAGATACGATTGCAGTATTGAAAGATGATGCAGGAGAAGAGCATCCGGTTACGATGGTGCAGAAATGGCCGGTAAAAGTTGCGGTCCGGAATTATGTGGACAAACCGCGTCCGTTTCGTCAGATGGAGACCGGAGTTCGGGTAATTGATACGATGAATCCGATGTTAGAGGGGGGCACTGGTTTTATTCCTGGTCCGTTCGGGACGGGTAAAACGGTGTTGCAGCATGCTTTGGCTCGTTTTGCGGATGCAGATGTAATTATTATGGCAGCTTGTGGGGAACGTGCCAATGAAGTGGTAGAAATTTTTACGGAATTTCCTGAATTGCAGGACCCTCGTTCCGGACGTTCTTTGTATGAGCGGACGACTATTATTGCAAATACTTCTAATATGCCGGTGGCAGCCCGTGAAGCCTCTGTATACACTGCAATGACAATTGGGGAGTATTACCGGGCAATGGGGATGAAAGTATTATTGCTTGCTGACTCTACTTCCCGTTGGGCTCAGGCGTTGCGTGAGATGTCTAACCGGATGGAGGAGCTTCCCGGACAGGATGCTTTTCCGATGGACTTGTCGTCTATTATTTCCAATTTTTATGCCCGGGCGGGTATGGTTTACCTGAATAACGGTAAAACAGGTTCTGTCACTTTTATCGGAACTGTTTCTCCTGCCGGTGGTAACTTAAAAGAGCCGGTGACAGAGTCTACCAAGAAAGTTGCCCGTTGTTTTTATGCTTTATCTCAGGGACGTGCGGATTCCAAACGTTATCCGGCAATTGACACTTTGGAATCTTATTCGAAGTATCTGGAATATCCGGAGTTTGTAGAATATGCGAAGAAAAATATTTCAGATACTTGGATTGCAGACGTAAGTGAAGCCCGGAATATGTTGGTCCGGGGCAGGGAGACAGCGGAACAGATAGATATATTGGGCGATGATGGTGTACCTTTGGATTATCATTTGATTTTCTGGAAGTCGGAGTTGATAGATTTTGTGATTTTGCAACAGGATGCTTTTGATAATATTGATGGTTCAACTTCTATGGAGCGTCAGCAATATATGTTGAATATGGTATTGGATGTGGTCCGTTCAGATTTTGATTTCGATTCGTTTGAAGAAGTTAATCCTTATTTTAAACGGATTATCAATGGTTTCAAACAGATGAACTATTCAGAATTTCAGTCTGAGCATTTTAAGAAGTATGAGGCAGAGGTGAAGGATATCATTAATGAGAGAAAAAAGTAAAATAATTGTGGATTTTAGATTCCGGCAGGCGTTGCAGAGAGTGAGGCAATTTAAAATCTGAGATTTAAAATTTAAAATAGATGAACACTGCTTTTCAAAAAGTATATACCAAAATCACCCAAATCACTAAGGCGACTTGTTCATTAAAAGCTCAAGGCGTCGGAAATGATGAATTGGCGATTGTAAACGGGCGTTTGGCACAGGTTGTGAAAATCTGGGGGGATGATGTCACTTTACAGGTTTTTTCGGGAACGGAAGGTATTCCGACAAATGCAGAAGTCACTTTTTTAGGTAAGGCACCTACTTTAAAGGTGGGAGACGATTTATGCGGACGTTTTTTCAATGCTTTCGGGGAGCCTATTGACGGCGGACCTGTGACTGACGGAGAGGAACGGGAAATAGGTGGTCCGTCGGTAAATCCTGTTCGCCGGAAACAGCCTTCGGAGTTGATAGCTACTGGTATAGCAGGTATTGACCTGAATAATACTTTGGTTTCCGGTCAGAAGATTCCTTTTTTTGCAGATCCTGACCAGCCTTATAATCAGGTGATGGCCAATGTGGCTTTGCGTGCTCAGACCGACCGGATTATTTTAGGGGGTATGGGGTTGACAAATGACGATTATTTGTATTTTAAGAATTTGTTTGATAATGCCGGGGTGCTTGACCGTATTGTTAGTTTTGTAAATACCACAGAAGCACCTCCTGTAGAGCGTTTGTTGGTTCCGGATATGGCTTTGACGGCAGCGGAGTATTTTGCTGTCGACCGGAATGAAAAAGTCCTGGTGTTATTGACAGACATGACGTTATATGCGGATGCATTGGCTATAGTATCCAACCGTATGGATCAGATACCCTCTAAAGATTCTATGCCGGGCTCGTTGTATTCCGATTTAGCGAAAATTTATGAGAAAGCTGTACAATTTCCACAAGGCGGTTCGATTACCATTATTGCAGTGACTACTTTATCGGGTGGGGATATTACTCATGCTATTCCGGATAATACCGGTTATATCACGGAGGGACAGTTGTTTTTGCGGAAAGATACTGAAATAGGTAAGGTGATTGTCGATCCTTTCCGGAGTTTGTCCCGTTTAAAACAGTTAGTGATTGGAAAGAAAACCCGTAAGGACCATCCGCAAGTGATGAATGCTGCTATCCGTTTGTATGCCGATGCTGCTAATGCCCGTACAAAATTGGAAAATGGTTTTGATTTGACGGATTATGACAGGCGTACACTGGAATTTGCCAGAGATTATTCGAATGAATTGCTGGCAATTGATGTTAATATCGGTATTACGCAGATGTTGGATACTGCCTGGGTTTTGTTCCGGAAGTATTTCAATCGTTCGGAACTTGGCATTAAGAAGGAAATTGTGGATGAATTTGGAAGTTTTGGTGATTGAGAAAATTGATAATCTGCAATTTAAAAACGAAAATGGATGATTAAGTTTCAATATAATAAGACTTCTCTCCAAAGTCTTGATAAGCAACTCAAGATGCGGGTGCGAGCTTTGCCTACCATTAAGAATAAGGAATCGGCTTTGCGGTCGGAGGTGAAGAGGGCGAGAGAAGTGGCAGATGAATTTGACGGAAAATTAGAGGAGCGATTGAATGCCATTCAGGAGATGCTTCAGCTTTATGATGAGTATAGACCGGATATATTGACAGTGAAAGATGTGGAGATGTCAGTAAAGAAAATTGCAGGTGTCCGTACTCCTGTATTGGATAAGGTGGAATATGATATTAAGGATTTCAGTCTGTTCAATGCTCCGGGGTGGTTTCTTGATGGAATTCAGTATATAAAGGAGGTGGTTAATCTGGCATTGGAGAGGGAGTTTTATATGCGTAAAATGGAGCTTTTGGACCGTGCCCGTAAAAAGACGACTCAGAAAGTGAATTTGTATGAAAAAGTACAGATTCCTGGTTTTCAGGAAGCAATCCGGAAAATCAAGCGTTTTTTGGAAGATGAAGAAAATCTTTCGAAATCGGCTCAGAAGATAGTGAAAACCCGTAAAGCAATGGAGGACGAGTCATGATAGTGTCTATGCGAAAGTTATCACTGTTAGTCTTTTATAAAGATTATCAGAGTTTTCTCGAAGAACTTCGGGAGAAAGGGGTAGTGCATATCTATGAGAATAAACAACGTTCGGCCGAAGATGAGGCTTTACAGGGAAAGTTGCGTTTTATCAAACGGCTCAATGAGATGATTCGTTTGTTGGAAAACCGTGGAATAAAGGAGAAAGGCGGAAGAGTGGAAGTGCCGGAAGAAGATTTATTGTCTTATTTGGAAGGACAATATCATCGGCAGGAACAGATTGCCGTCCAACTGGGAGAATTGGAGAAAGAGATTGCATTGTACGAACCTTGGGGACGGTTTTCCAGGAAGCGTGTGGAAAGATTGGAGGAAGCCGGTTGGGATTTGCGTTTTTTTACTGTTCCCGACCGGAAGTATATGCCGGAATGGGAAGAACGGTTTCATGCTACTGTGATTAATGAGCAGAAAGGTCAGAAATATTTTGTTACGGTCACGCCTGTGGGGGAAGAGGAAAAGCCTGATGCCGATGTTTTTGTTTTCCCACAGGAATCGGAAGAGAATCTTCGTGGAACTATGAAACAGCTGTTGGGAGAGCGGGAACATCTGACTGTTCATTTGGACGAAATAGCTGTTGATTCTATCCAGCGTTTAAAACATTATCGTGAAACTATCAGTGAGGTAACAGATTTTTTGCAAGTAGAGAATGCTTCGCAGGAATTGGTAGAGGAAAAAGTTATTGGTTTGGAGGGGTGGTTGCCTGAAAATCAGGTGACAGACATGAAGGCCTTTTTGCAGGAACGTGGGGTTTACTACGAGTTTTCATGTCCGACGCCTGATGAAGATGTTCCCGTATTGTTAAAAAATAATCGCTTTACCAAACTTTTTGAGCCTATTACGGAGATGTTTGCTTTGCCGAATTATCATGAATTGGATCCGACTCCTTTTTTTGCTCCTTTCTTCATGTTGTTTTTCGGTTTATGTATGGGAGATGGTGGGTATGGGTTGTTGATTTGGCTGGTTTGTTTTATTCTGGCCCGAAAAGCTTCACCTGCTATGAAAGGTTATCTGGTGTTGGGTGAGTATCTTGGTATCGCAACTGTGGTGGTAGGTTTGTTGACGGGTTCGTTTTTCGGAGTGGCTTTGGATGCTGTTGAGTGGCCTTGGTTGAAAGGAGTGAAACAGTATTTTGTTACAGAGGCGAATTACGGAAAATATTTGAATGGTTATAATCCGATGATGGTTGTTGCTGTGATAATCGGTATTATTCAAATCCTTTTCGGGATGTGTCTGAGTGCTGCGAAGTTGGTCAAACAATTTGGTTTTAAGTATGCGATGTCGACAATTGCCTGGGTAGTTGTTTTGATATTATTGGGAATCACTTTTGGTTTGCCTGCTTTAGGTATAGCATTACCTGTTATTTTGGTATATATCCTTTATGCTTTGATTGCCGTTTGTGCATTTTTCATTCTGTTTGTGAATTCTCCGGGAAAGGGGATTTTGATGAATCTCGGCTCTGCTTTGTGGGGCACTTACAATATGGCGACAGGTCTGCTTGGAGATACTCTTTCTTATATTCGTTTGTTTGCATTAGGATTGACTGGAAGTATTTTGGGAGGAGTATTTAATACTCTTGCTTTTGATTTGACGGCTTCATGTCCGGTTGTAGTCCGTTTTATTGCAGTATTACTGATTCTGCTGGTTGGACATGCTATCAATTTTGGATTGTGTATGATTGGGGCATTTGTACATCCTATGCGTTTGACTTTTGTAGAGTTTTATAAAAATGCAAGTTTTGAAGGGGGAGGTAAAAAATATTCGCCTTTTCGTCGGAGAGTTATTGCAGAAAAATGATAATAATTAAAATAAATAAAATTTGAAATTATGGAACCAATTGTTTTAGCTTATTTAGGAATTGCATTAATGGTAGGTTTATCTGGAACCGGAAGTGCTTATGGTGTGACTATTTGTGGTAATGCGGCTGTGGGAGCTTTGAAAAAAAATCCGGGAGCATCGGGTCAGTATATCGGTCTTTCTGCTTTGCCATCCTCTCAAGGTCTGTATGGTTTTGTAGGATATTTTTTGTTGAGTGCTTATCTGGTGCCGGGAATTAGCTGGTATGCTGCTGCTGCTGTGTTCGGAGCCGGTTTGGGACTGGGATTGGTAGCCTTGTTTTCAGCTATTCGTCAGGCTCAGGTTTGTGCTAATGGTATAGTAGCTATTGGTAGCGGTTACAATGTATTTGGAACGACTATGGTTCTGGCTGTGTTTCCCGAGTTATATGCTATTTTGGGTTTGTTGGTGTTGATTCTGATTTCCGGTTTAATTCCGGCTTAATCATTTAAGTAATAGTATCTGCACGTCGGATACATTGAGGGAGGTGTGTCAAAATCTTGAAATAGATTTTGACACATTCTTTTTTTATTTCTGTGAATTCTTTTCCTTTCCGGTCAATTTAACGGCAGAAGTTGGCATTTGTGATAGAAGGGATGGGGATTTTTGTATCATTATGGGGTGTTTCTCTTGTTTTGTATGTGCAGGATGAGTTAGATTGTGGCTGTTCGTTTTTTTATTTATTTCTTATAACTTGTTGATAATAAATGTATATATGTAATATTGTATATATTTTTCAAGAAAAATATTCCCCAAAAATTTGTATATGATGAATGAAATCTCTACTTTTGCATCCGCTTTTGGGAGGAGAGGGAATAAATTTC
>CAJTPD010000015.1 GCA_910578105.1 uncultured Odoribacter sp.
TTTGAAATTGCTCATTACAAAAATAAAAATTAGAGGGATTTACACACTTTTTGGGGCACTATCCACTTTAGGGACACTATCCTTTTGAAGTCTTGGAAGCCGGACTTTCGGGCAATAAAAAAGCCACAAATCATTGATTTGTAGCTTTTTGTCCGTTTACTGACCATTTCTGTCCAGTAAGTTCTGCGGAGGGAGGGGGATTCGAACCCCCGGTACAGTTACCTGTACGACAGTTTAGCAAACTGTTGGTTTCAGCCACTCACCCATCCCTCCGGAAATATCCTGCCAAATAGCGAACACAAAAGTAGGGCATTTTTTCAAACCTGCAAACTTTTAATGCAATTTTTTAAAACATTATTTCTTCGCAGGAACTCCCCGGCGAAGCTTATCAAACAACTGCCGGTGAAATTTACGTTCAGCATCTCCCAATTTCCATACCTTAGAAGCCGGCAACACTGTCAGCATCTTCCGGTAATATTCCCTTTTCACCTCCAGCAAATCCTCTTCCAATTCCAGTGTCTTGCCGACAGCCTCAGCATATTTTTCCTCAGTCAAACCAGAAGCAACATTTATCTCATTGTTTCCTTTACGGATTTGTCCCTCAATCCCTTTTTTCTTTTTCTGCATTTCATTATACAAAGGCCAGAATACCGCAGCTTCCGCCGGAGACAAATCCAATTCTTGTGTAAAAAATGCAACCTTTTGTGCATCAAACTCTTTCCGTTTTTCATCGGTCAGTTTGCCCTGACCAAACACTTCAAACCCTATGAAGATTAATATATATACAACCAACAACCCTTTCATATTTCACCTGATTAATAAATTCCTGCAATCATCCATTCATAATTATCCGTCTCAGCCACTAAATACTCGATAATTTCGTCATTGGTAGGATTAAAATGACTATCAAATATATCTTCATCCATACTCTCCGGCACATACACAACCTGTTCTGCCAAATCTCCGGATTTCAAAAGTTTTCTGTCAATCGCTACAGTATATAACAACTGCACTATAACCAACCCTGACACAAAAACAGCAACCCGACCCATAAATGGCGGAAAAAAACGCATAACACTTTTTTTCTTTGCCTTTTCTTCCTCACCAACACGTTTCATGAGCCGTTCTGTCAGATTGTCAAAATAACCATCCGGTACAGTAAACGGATTTTTCTTTTTATATTTATCATCAAAATTTTCCATAGCAAATCAATTTAAAGTATCTACTATTTTCAAACTCGCCTCTATTTTCTTCACAGCATTATGATAGGTGGCTTTTAATGTTCCCACCGCAACATCCAGTATCTGAGACATATCATCATATGACATATCATCAAAATATTTCATATTAAAGACAACCCTTTGCCGGTCTGACAAAACCAAAAGTGCTTTTTGCAATTCTTTCTGTATATCGTCACCTGAAAAAAACGGCTCACTTTCCAAAGTATTTTCCAGGAAACCGGATATTTCATCCGCATTTCCATATACTTTCCGGCGTCTTTCATTCAAAAAATTCAAAGCTTCATTGGTCGCTATCCGATACATCCAGGTATATAATTTGGAATCAAACCGGAAGTCTGACAAACTTTGCCAAATTTTTACAAACACATTTTGAAGAACGTCATCCGTGTCTTCATGACTGATGAGAATCTTACGCACATGCCAGTACAACCGCTCCTTGTATTCGTTCACAAGCAGACGAAAAGCCTCTTCCCGCTTGTTTTCACGAAATAAACAAATAATATTCTCATCTGCTGCATCCTTCATTTTTTACCTGCTACAAAACATTATATTGACAAATTTTCTCCGCAAAAGTTTATTTCCACAACCGGGAAAATGTCCGGATATGCCTGAAATAATATTGAAAAATAATACAGCCCTGATAAATACACGGGTCAGCATGCTCACAAGCAGGTTGCCGGTAAGCCGTTTTCATCCGGTTAAATTCTTTATACGCTTTAATAACAGACTTTACATTTTCCGTTTCTCCCTTCAGCAAAAAAACAAGCATTGCCGTAAAATCCAGCCATTTCCGCCTCCAACTCATCCGTTTCCATTCGGCAGAAGCCAGGTTTTTGTATAACATCAACAGATTATTCCGATAGTTCAAAAACAATTTATGAGGATGATTCATAGGCAAAGAACCGCCCCCCAAATGATACACCACCGATTCCGGACAAACCTTTAAACTTTTTCCGGAATTACGAATCCGCCAGCACAAATCGATTTCCTCCATATGAGCAAAAAAACGTTCATCCAGCCCTCCGGCTTCCAGATAAACCTCACGCCGGATACACAAGGCAGCACCACTGCACCAAAAAACCTCCGCTTCATCATCATACTGTCCGGAATCTTTCTCCACAACATTCAATATCCGTCCCCGGCAAAAAGGAAATCCCCACCGGTCTATAAATCCGCCACAAGCACCGGCATATTCAAACTCAGACTTATTTTTCCAAGATTTTATCTTAGGCTGAACAGCCGCAACTTCCGCATGATGCTCCAACACCTCTGCCAAAGGCTCCAGCCATCCCTCAGTGACTTCCACATCGCTATTGAGCAAAACCACTATATCCTCCTCTATCTGTTCAATCGCCCTGTTATACCCCCCCGCAAATCCATAATTGGCATCAAAACATATCAATTCAACCTGCGGAAACTCTTGCCGCACCACCTCTGCCGAAGCATCAGATGATGCATTATCCACCACCACCACCCGGGCTAATGCCGGATTTGTATATTTAACAACCGAAGGCAAATACTCCTTTAAAAGTTTTACCCCGTTCCAATTCAAGATAATAACCGCTACTCCCGGCATTGCAGTAACATTTTAAAATACATTCTTTAAATCCTGATTCCCCCGATTATTTTCATCACGGGAATGCTTCCATCTTTTGTGCGACCACAACCACAATTCAGGAATCTCACGGATAAACCTTTCCAGCATCCGGGTATGCATCCGGGTCAGTTCTCCGGATTCTAACTGTTGCGGATCTGCACACAAATCTACAAAATCCACTTCATAATACCCTCGCCGGATTTTTCGCACCCGCAAAGAAACAACCGGTAAATCAAACTTCCGGGCTATTTTTTCCGTTCCGACCAAAACCGGCGTATCCTGATTCAGAAACTGCATCCAGAAATTCAGATTCGATTTATTAGGAGTCTGATCACCGATAAAAGCAGCCAAGAACAACCGGTTTTCTCTCTTATTTTCCACAATCCTCCGCAAAATATCCTGCCGGGGCACCGGCTTTGCCTTAAAACGGGACCGGATACTACGCATCACCCTGTCTGCAACCGGATCGTGCAAAGGTTTGTAAAGCGTAAAAAAATCCACGTCATCAGACATCCACAACCCGTAAGAAGCCATCCACTCCCAATTCCCATAATGCCCCAAAACCGCAACAACGCTTCTCCCTTGCTCAAAATAACGCTGTATCACCTCAGGATTGGTAAACACGCAACGCTCACGGATTTCCCGGGCAGACATATGCCACATCCGGTACATTTCTACAAATAAATCACACAAATGCCGGTAATATTTCTTTTCTATTTCAAGCCGTTCTGCCTGCGATTTTTCCGGAAAAGCATTCTCCAGATTTATCCTCACCACCCGACGGCGGTACCTTATAACGTAATATAAAATAAGATAACAAATGTCCGAAAAAAAATACTGGATTTGCAAAGGCAACCAACTATATAACCAAAGAAAACCATATAAAATTCTTGATAACATGCTATTTCAAATTTGAAGATTCAAAGATAAACGCTTTAAAGTAAAATCTAAAATCATCAATTGTAAATCTAAATTTATTTGTCTTTCTCAGATTTATTAACTATTTTCGTGAATCTAATAATACATTGATAACAGAAGACAAATATAAGTTACTAAAAGAAATTATAAAGTATCTTTTCGATACTCATACACTTAACTGCTGACAAATGATGGAGCAAGAAAACAACCTGATTCCGGAAGAACAAGTCAACCTGCCGGAATCCTCAGAAACCAGTGTTGCCACTGAAACAGAAAAGAAAAAAGAACAAACCGGTTCAGAAGTCATACACGAAAAAAAAGAAATTCCGGAAATTGATTTTTCAACCTTAAGTACGGCCCAAATCGTACAACAAGTCCAAAAACTACTGAACGATTACCCGGTTGCTTCTTTAAAAGAAGTCATGGAGAATTTACCGGAAATTTTCGAGTCTAAATATAAAGAAGAATATAATCAAGCCCTTGCAATTTTCACTGCTGATGGAGACCTGCCGGAAAATTTTGAATACAAAAACAATAGCAAGGAACAATTCAGTTCACTTTATAAGCTATACAAAGACAAAAAAAATACAGCCATCCGCCAAATAGAAGCAGAACGGGAAGAAAATCTGAAAATTAAACTGGAAATTATAGAAGAATTAAAAGCACTGGTGCAAAAAGAAGAAACCCTGAATAAAACTTATCAGGAATTCCGGGATTTACAGGAACGTTGGCGCACAACAGGGTTAGTTCCTCAGACTCAGGCAAACACTCTGCTGGAAACTTATCATCACCACGTAGAAAATTTCTTCAATTATGTAAAAATCAATAAGGAACTCCGGGATTTAGATTTAAAACGCAATCTGGACGATAAATTGACACTGTGCGCAGAAGCGGAAAAATTACTTGAAGCAAACGACATTGCCAATTCATTCAAACAATTACAATTATTGCATGCCCGCTGGAAAGAAATCGGTCCCATTCCAAAAGAACAAAAAGAAGAAGTGTGGGAACGTTTCAAAAATACCACCAGTCAAATCAACGAAAAACATCACAAATTCTTTGAATCTTTAAAATTAGAACAAGAAAACAACCTGAAAATCAAAGAAGAAATTTGTACAAAGGCAGCAGCTCTGGCTGAAAGTGAGTACAAAAGCTATGCAGAATGGGAAAATGCAACCAAAGCAATACTCGATTTACAGGAAGAATGGAAACACTCCGGCACAGTCGTCCAGAAAGAAAGAAATCGTATTTTTAAAAAGTTCCGGACTTTTTGCGATGCATTTTTTAACCGCAAAAGAGAATTCTACAAAAAACTAACCGAAGAACAGGAAAAAAATCTTCAGCTTAAAACCGCTCTGTGTGAAAAAGCAGAAGCCATCAAAGACAGTACAGAATGGAAAACAACAACCGACAAAATCATCTCTTATCAAAAAGAATGGAAGAAAATCGGAGCAGTACCCAGAAAATATTCCAATAAAATATGGACCAGATTCCGGAGTGCCTGCGACACCTTTTTTGAAAACAAACATGCATTTTTTAAAGACATCGATTCTGTACAGGAAAAAAATCTGGAACTGAAAAAAGCTTTAATAGAAGAAGTAAAACAATTTACCCTATCCGGAAATAACGAAGAAGATATCAACACGTTAAAAGCATTTCAAACCCGCTGGGGAGAAATTGGATTCGTTCCCATAAAAGCAAAAGACGCCATACAAGAAGAATTCCGGAATATCATTAACGAATGGTTTGATAAACTGAATCTGGACGAATTCGACCGCAACCTGGAAAGATTCCGGGCAAAATTAAGCACTCTGGATTCCGGCGACAACAAAGAATATAAACTCATCAACGAAAGAGAAAAACTGGTAACCAAAATACGTCAACTGGAAACAGACATCAATACATGGGAAAACAACATCGGCTTTATCACCAAATCCAATAAATCCCAAGGATTAATCAACGAATTGGAATCCAGAATCGAAAAAACAAAACAACGACTGGTATTACTCCGGGAAAAACTCAAAGAATTAGACAAACTGATTTAAAATTTTCCCGGTTGTATCATAAAATTGTTGTGTCAAAAGTCAACTTTTGACACAACTCATATTTTTATACGATTAATCCCAATTTTTTATTTCAACCTTTTACTTTTTACCTTTATTTTTTACCTTTGCAACTTCGATAAATTTATAAAATTCAATATACTGTGTCAACAAAATATGTATTCGTTACCGGAGGAGTAGCTTCTTCACTGGGAAAAGGTATAATTGCTTCATCACTTGCCAAATTACTACAAGCAAGAGGTTATAAAGTTGCAAACCAAAAACTGGACCCTTATATCAACATTGATCCGGGTACGCTGAATCCCTACGAACATGGCGAATGTTATGTAACTGACGATGGTGCGGAAACAGACCTCGATCTCGGACACTACGAAAGATTTACAGGTTGCCCGACCTCACAAGCCAATAATATTACAACCGGACGAATCTACCAGAATGTAATTAATAAGGAAAGAAGAGGAGATTACCTGGGAAAAACAGTACAAATTGTTCCCCATATCACAGATGAAATAAAACGGAACATCAAACTACTGGGTAATAAAGGCGAATACGACGTGGTTATTACAGAAATCGGCGGTACGGTCGGAGACATCGAATCATTGCCTTTTATCGAAGCTGTCCGGCAGTTAAGATGGGAACTCGGTGAAAAATCTGTATTGATCCATCTGACACTGGTACCCTACCTTTCTGCTTCCGGAGAATTAAAAACCAAACCGACACAACACTCTGTAAAAGCCTTATTGGAAATCGGAGTTCAACCGGATGTATTAGTACTCCGCACCGAACACGAATTGAATGCCGACCTCCGCCGGAAAGTCGCTCTGTTCTGCAATGTGGCCCCTAAAGCTGTCATTCAGTCAATAGACGTATCCACCATCTATGAAGTTCCTGTCAAAATGAGAGAAGAAAAATTAGATGAAATTGTATTGGAACAATTGGGTCTGCCTCTCAACAGCGAACCGGAACTGGAAGCCTGGAAAAAATTCCTCTATAAACTCAAAAATTACAGCAAAGAAGTAAAAATCGGACTTGTAGGGAAATACGTAGAACTACACGATGCTTACAAATCCATTGTTGAAGCTTTCATCCACGCCGGAGCCGTGAATGATTGCAAAGTAAATATTGAATGGATTCACAGTGAAGAACTGACAGAACAAAACGTTCAGGCAAAATTAAAAGACCTGCACGGGATTCTGGTCGCTCCGGGATTTGGCCACCGGGGTATTGCCGGGAAATTAGTTGCAATTGAATACGCCCGGACCCACAATATTCCTTTTTTAGGTATCTGCCTGGGAATGCAAATGGCAGTCATAGAATTTGCCCGCAATGTCCTGAAAATGGAAGGTGCTGATTCCACCGAAATGGCAGCAAAAACACAATATCCGGTAATCGATTTGATGGATTCTCAACAGGGAATTACTGAAAAAGGAGGCACAATGCGTCTGGGAGCTTATACTTGCGAGCTAAAAGCAGGTTCTAAAGCTCAGGAAGCCTACGGCCAAAAAGAAATACGGGAAAGACACCGCCACCGCTATGAATTTAACAGCAAATTCCGCGATGAATTCGAAAAAGCAGGTATGGTCACAACAGGTATAAACCCGGAAAGCGGGTTGACTGAAATTGTAGAAATCCCCTCCCACAAATGGTTTGTCGGTGTACAATTTCATCCGGAATACAAAAGTACGGTTATCAAACCTCATCCTCTGTTCATAGCTTTCATCAAAGCATGTTTGTCTTAACTTCATTCAAACCAAATACATTCGGACATATAATAAATAAAATATGGATAAAAATACAATCACAGGCCTGGTTATCATTTTTCTTATTTTAATCGGCTTTTCCTATTTCACCCGCCCAAGTGAGGAACAGATGAAAGCCATGCAACGGCAACAAGATTCCATCGCCCAGGTGGAAAGACAAAGAATGGAATTGGTAAACCGGCAACAAGAAATGAACCAAGTTGCAAGTCCCTCTGTTCTAAAGGACTCAACATTCTTACAGGATAGTCTGGATAATAAAACGATTACCTTGGAGAACGATAAAATCAAATTGCATATCACCACCCGGGGAGGAAGAATCAGCTTTGTGGAACTGAAAGAGTACCGTACTCACGATTCTCTGCCACTGATTTTGTGGAGAAACGATGAAAGTAAACTCGGATTAAACTTTTATGCCCGGAATCAACAAATCAATACTGAGAAATTTCTGTTTACTCCTGGAACCACAGAAACAACACTTTATGCCAAAGACAAAGAACAAGTGCTCTCTATGCGTCTATACGCAGACAATGCCCGGACACAATATATTGAATACATATACAAACTGGCTCCGGACAGTTATATGACCGATTTCGACATCGTCACCCACAATATGGAAAATGTAATTGCTTACAATTCTTCTTTCCTGACTTTGTATTGGGGAGTAAATATGCCACAACTGGAAAAAAGCAAAGATTTCGAAAACCGGTACACAGGCGTATATTACAAATTCTTTGAAGACGACGTTGAAAATATGTCATTAACTTCCGACGAAGAAGAAACCCTGCCAACCAAAGTACAATGGATTGACTTTAAACAACAATTCTTCTCTTCCATCCTGATTACAGAAACTCCATTCAGCGACGTCTCATTGACTTCTAAAATCAGTCAAAAAGCCGGTTATCTGAAAGACGCATACGCAGAAATCCCTCTGCCTTACAATGGAAAAACAGATGAACAATATCATTTGAAATTCTTTTTCGGTCCCAACTCCTATCCTATCCTGAAAGCATATGGAAACGACATAGATTTGCCGGATATTATCAATATGGGATGGAAATGGATCGCATGGTTCAATAAATATTTTGTCATCCCCATCTTCAACTTCCTGCAAAATAATACAACCTTAAACTACGGTATTATTATACTATTGTTGACTTTAATCATCAAAATTATCCTTTTTCCCTTGACTTATAAGTCATATATGTCACAAGCCAAAATGCGGGTACTGAAACCTCAGGTAGACGAACTGACCAAAAAATATCCGGCAGACAAAGCCATGGAACGTCAACAGGCAACAATGAAACTATACAAACAAGCCGGTGTCAATCCGATGGGAGGTTGTCTGCCAATGCTGATTCAAATGCCAATCCTAATTGCATTATTCTATTTCTTCCCGGGAGCAATAGAACTCCGTCAGCAAAGTTTCCTGTGGGCTACAGACCTGGCTTCTTACGACTCTATTGCCACCCTCCCCTTCACAATCCCGTTCTACGGGAACCATGTTAGTTTATTCTGCCTGTTGATGACAGCAACAAATATCATCTATATGATTATAAATAATAAAAATCAACCCCAGAATGACCAGATGAAAGGAATGCAAACCATGATGTATATTATGCCGGTTATGTTCCTGTTTATTTTCAACAGCTATTCTTCCGGTTTGAGTTATTATTATTTTATAGCCACTTTAATTACTATCTTGCAAACCTGGATTATCCGCAAATTTGTTGATGATAAAAAACTACTGAAACAAATTGAGTTAGCTAAAACAAAACCAATAAAAAAATCCAAGTTCCAGCAACGCCTTGAAGAAATGCAAAAAATGCAGCAACAGCGAATACGGGAACAACAAAAAGGCAGAAAATAAAAAAAGGGGCTTGAGGCCCCTTTTTTATTATCCGATTGTTTTCAATAAATTCACCATCTCTATGGCAGTGGTCATAGCATCAAAACCCTTATTACCTGCTTTTGTTCCTGCTCTTTCAACAGCCTGTTCTATGGAATCGGTAGTCAGAATTCCGAAAATAACAGGCACTTCTGTTTGCAGACTGACATTTGCAATTCCCTTGGTTGCTTCATTCGCTACCATATCAAAATGCGGTGTCGCCCCACGGATAACCGCCCCCAGACAAACAACAGCATCATATTTCCCGGTCTCAGCCATCTTTTTAGCCACCAAAGGTACTTCAAAAGCCCCCGGAACCCAAGCTACATCAATCTTACCATCTTCTCCCCCGTGACGCACAAAAGCATCCACAGCACCTCCCAATAATTTCGAAGTGATAAACTCATTAAAACGGGCAGCAACAATACCAATCCGTTGTCCTTCGGCCAGCAATTTTCCTTCCAATGTATTCATAACAATAAACAATTAATTTTAAACAAATAACTTAACTTTCTTTTTTCCAGTCATTTTTCACGTGCAGAATATGTCCCATCTTTTTATACTTGGTATACAAATAGAATTCATTGTTCTCATTACAGGTCATTTCTATAGGCTGACGTCCCACAACTTCCAGACCAAATCCGTCTAATCCTTTTATCTTTAACGGATTATTCGTCATCAGAATCATTTTCTTTACCCCCAGATCTGCCAATATCTCCGCACCAGTCCCGTATTCCCGTAAATCAGCCTTAAATCCCAAAGCCAGATTAGCTTCTACCGTATCCATCCCTCCGTCCTGCAAATGATAGGCCCGCAACTTATTAATTAAACCGATCCCCCGGCCTTCCTGACGCATATACAACAATACACCCCGGCCCGCTTCCTCTATTCTGCGCATAGCCTCGGCCAACTGTTCCCCACAATCACAACGCAACGAACCGAAAGCATCTCCGGTCAGGCATTCCGAATGCACACGACACAACACCGGGTCACCGTTAGCTACATCACCTTTTACCAAAGCCACATGGTGCTCACCATTGATTTTATTCACATATCCGTAAGCCTTAAAAATTCCATATTTAGTAGGCATCTCCGCTTCCGTCACCCGTTCCACAAGAATCTCCGTTTTCCGGCGATAAGTAATTAAATCGGCAACAGTTATCATCTTCAGATTATACTTTCGGGCAAACTCCCGCAGCTCAGGAGTATGCATCATAGTTCCATCCTCCCTCATAATCTCACAACACAAACCACATTCCTGCATCCCGGCAATCCGCATCAAATCAACCGTTGCTTCCGTATGCCCCATCCGCTCCAGAACTCCGCCTGGTTTCGCCTCCAACGGAAACATATGTCCCGGTCTGCGAAAATCAGCAGGCTTGGCACCCGCTTCCACACATTTCATTGCAGTAACGGAACGTTCCAACGCAGATATTCCGGTTGTCGTCGAAACATGGTCTATGGAAACAGTAAACGCTGTACAATGATTATCAGTATTATTGGTCACCATCTGCTCCAATCCCAACTTTGCAGTCAATTCCCGGCTCATAGGCATACAAATCAATCCTTTGGCATACGAAGCCATAAAATTTACATTCTCCAGAGTTGCATGTTCTGCTGCACAAATCAAATCCCCTTCATTTTCCCGATCCGGATCATCTACGGCAATAATCATCTTACCAGCCCGCAAATCAGCCACAGCTTCTTCAATTGTATTAAATTTAAATTCTTCCATATTTATTATGATTTTATGTAGCTATATAAAATTGTCAGACACCAAACAAGACTCATCACAAATCAGAATCCATTCTCTTCTAAAAATTCCAAACTGAAACCACCTGATTTTTCACTTTTTCCCGTCAGCTTTTCAACATATTTGGCAATCATATCATTTTCCAGATTTACCCAATCACCGACCCGCTTGGAAGTAAGAGTCGTTTTCTCCTGTGTATGAGGGATAACAGAAACCTTAAATTTATAATCGTCAACATAAGCAACAGTCAAACTTACCCCGTCGATAGCTACAGAACCTTTCTCTATAATATAGCGCAATACCTCCGGCGAAGCAGTCACTGTTATCCAAACGGCATTATCATCCTGTTCCTGGTTCACAATCCGACCCGTTCCATCTACATGCCCGGCCACAATATGTCCCCCCAACCGGTCATTCAGACACAACGCCCTCTCCAGATTCACCCGGTCACCAGGCCTCAAATATCCCAAATTCGAACGCTTCATAGTTTCCGGCATCACATCTGCAGAAAAAAAACCCGCCCCCAACGCAGTCACAGTCAGACACACTCCATTGGTTGCAATACTATCCCCGATACGGGTACCTTCCAACACCTTCACAGCCTCGACTTCCAACACAATACTATACCCTCCACGCCGGACAGCCTTTATTTTTCCTATTTCTTCAACAATCCCTGTAAACATAACTTACACGTCATTTTATTATTTTTCCCCTGAGCAATACATCCCTTCCGACCATTTCAGAAACCACATCCTGTAACACAATAGCATCATTCATCCGGGCTATCCCCCGGCCTTCCACCGGAGTCTTAGCCTCTTTCCCGCCAATAATTTTCGGTGCAATAAAAGCACAAACTTCATCAACAAAACCATTACGTAAAAACGCTTCATTCAATTGTCCGCCACCTTCCAGTAATACAGAATCAATCCCCAATATTGCCAACTGTTTTAATAAAGCTTTCAACTCAACCCGCCCCTCTTCTTCCGGACAAAGCAATAACTCAACGCCTTTCCTACGAAGTAAAGACAATTTCTCCTCCGGAGCACGCCGGGTATGCGCCACTATAGTCCGGTACTCTCCGGCAGTCTCAACCAACCGGCAAGCCGGTTCCAGCCCCGCACCACTATCCACGACAATCCGTATCGGTTGCCGAACCTCTTCTTTCAAACGACAATTCAACATAGGATTATCTGCTTTTACAGTTCCGGCACCTACCATAATTCCCATGTATGTACGCCGCATATCCTGAACTTTCCGGCGTGCCTCATCATCGGTAACCCATTGCGAATCACCCGTATATGTAGCAATTTTCCCATCCAGTGTCATCGCTGTTTTCATAACTATCCACGGCATCCGGGCAGTTATAAATTTCAGAAATATCCGGTTCTGTTCCCGGATTTTCTCTTCCTCAACCCCCGTTACGACCTCTATGCCGGCATTTCTTAATGCTTCTATCCCTTTCCCTGCAACCAAAGGATTCGGATCGGTAAGTCCCACCACTACCCGGGCAATACCATGCTCAATGACCGCTTCCGTACAAGGAGGAGTTTTTCCATAATGGCAGCAAGGTTCGAGTGTCACATATAACGTAGCTCCCTCCGGATTTTCCCGGCAATGTTCAAAGGCATTCCGTTCTGCATGAAGTTCTCCGCAACGTTCATGCCATCCTTCCCCGATAATCCGGCCATTTCTGACAAGAACAGCTCCCACCAAAGGATTGGGATTTACCCAACCCTTCCCTCTGTCAGCCAACTCAATAGCCCGATTCATATAATTAATATCCTCTGGTCCCATATACAAAAAAAATACCCTGAATTACTCCAGGGCACATATCATAAATTCAGCAATTATTCACCACCGATTACTTCTTCTTTCATCCGGACTTTCACCGTCGGTATCGGAATTACACCGATTCAGTCCCACCCAAGGGAGTCGCGGACTATTACCGCCGGTAGGGAATTACACCCCGCCCTGAAGAAATTTTTCTGTTATTTCAAGCACAAACATACATCATTTTTTGCGGAAAACAAAATCCTCAAAACGATATTTCTCCGACAAACTCAACAAGCTATTCCAATTCAAAATCCCGTAAACCATCAAATCCGCTCTTTTCCGGATACCTGTCCCAAAAAACTTATTAAAATATTTAAAGAATACTTCCTTGTAATTTATCAAATATTCTCTAATTTTGGACTGATTATATAAACTATCTTTACAACTATGTACGGAAAATTTCAAGATTTTTTAAAGACTGAAATTCAGTCTATTAAAGACGCAGGCCTCTATAAGACCGAACGACTGATTGCAACTCCGCAGGGTGCTGAAATCAAACTGACAAGCGGCGAAACCGTGTTAAACTTTTGTGCTAATAACTATCTGGGACTCTCGGCCCATCCGAAAGTAATCGAAGGAGCAAAAAAAGCATTAGATGCACGTGGCTACGGAATGTCTTCCGTTCGCTTCATCTGCGGAACTCAGGATATTCACAAAGAACTGGAAGCAAAAATTTCTCAATTCTTTGGAACCGAAGACACCATTTTATATGCCGCTTGTTTTGACGCTAACGGCGGAGTATTCGAACCTCTGTTCAGTCAGGAAGATGCAATTATCTCCGACGAATTGAATCATGCTTCCATCATTGACGGAGTACGTCTGTGTAAAGCTGTTCGCTACAGATACAAACATGCCAACATGGAAGACCTGGAAGAACAATTGAAAATTGCTCAGGCACAACGTTTCCGCATTATTGTTACCGACGGCGTATTCTCTATGGACGGTGATATTGCAAAATTGAAAGAAATCTGCGATCTGGCTGACAAATACAATGCACTGGTTATGGTTGATGACAGCCACGCTGCCGGATTCATCGGAAAAACCGGCCGGGGCTCTGCAGAATACAATAATGTAATGGACCGCGTAGACATCTTCACCGGAACCCTGGGAAAAGCTCTGGGAGGTGCAATGGGTGGTTACACAACCGGTAAAAAAGAAATCATCGAAATGTTGCGCCAGCGTTCAAGACCCTACTTATTTTCAAATTCCCTTTCTCCGGCCATCTGCGGAGCTTCTATCGCTGTATTCGATATGCTGATGGAAAGCACGGAATTACGTGACCGGGTAATGGAAAATGCAGAATACTTCCGGGGCAAACTGAAAGCAGCCGGATTCGACATCAAACCGTCCGAATCGGCCATTGCAGCCCTGATGTTGTATGATGCAGTTCTGTCACAACAATTCGCAGCAGAATTGCAAAAAGAAAACATTTACGTAACCGGTTTCTACTATCCGGTTGTACCGAAAGGACAGGCTCGTATCCGCATCCAGTTGTCAGCAGCTCATACCCGCGAGCAACTCGACCGTGCAATCGCCGCCTTTATCAAAATCGGTAAACAACTGAATGTCATTAAATAATACCCTCCGTAAAATTGAAAAAGAGATATGTTGAATGACATATCTCTTTTTCATTTATAACTCATACCTGCCTAATTGTCCTCCCAACATTCTAAAAATTCCATTACCTTTTTTAGTTATTCAATCATTATTTGTACTTTTAGCAAATTTAAAATGAATAACAAAGAATGAAAACTACTATTTTTTTACTAAAAACTTTTTGCTTACTGTTTGGTTTTACATTTTGCGCCAGTTTAACTTATGCAGACGGTCCCCGCGCAAAAAATAAAAAAACAAAAGCAACAACAGAGCAAACCCAAAAAGAAATTACAGCCTATTTTACAAATTATTTGTCCGGCAAAGAAAATGCATACACTACCGGCAATCCCCTGAAATTATCCGATATCCGGAACGAACAACAACTGGTCTGGGATGCCTGGGTTGCAGCCAATAAAAACTATACGGAAGAAAAACTGCCGGCATTGGAAAAATTATCTTTGGGCAAAGCCGGAAAATGGAATCTTCCGGAAAACCTGGAACCCAATGCCATTATGAATTTCTACTGGGGAAGCAAAGGAGAAGCCAAACCGGAAAAAGGCTATCCCCTGTATCTGTATACTCATGGCTCCGGCCACAAAGACGCAGAATGGGCTACAGGTCTGCAAATATGCCAAATGTTTGACGATGCCCCCTGTGCCTATTTCATACCACAAATCCCTAACATGGGTGAATACTATCGCTGGTGGCACAAATCAAAACAATATGCCTGGGAAAAACTATTGCGCCAGGCATTTGTATCAGGAAATATTAACCCCGATAAAGTTTATTTCTTCGGAATTTCCGAAGGAGGATACGGCAGCCAGCGATTAGCTTCTTTCTATGCCGACTATCTGGCTGGTGCAGGACCAATGGCCGGCGGCGAACCGCTGAAAAATGCTCCTGCAGAAAATTGCAGAAACATCGCATTCTCTCTGCTGACCGGAGCTAATGACCAAGGATTTTACCGGAACAAACTGACACAATACGTAAAAACTGAATTCGACAGATTACAACAAAAATATCCGGAAAGTTTCATCCATCGGATTGAATTAATCCCTGGTCGGCAACATGCCATAGACTACCGACCTACAACCCCCTGGCTGAAACAATATACCCGTAATCCTTATCCGAAATACGTAAATTGGGAAAACTTTGAAATGGACGGTCTGTACCGGAAAGGATTTTACAACCTGTATGTCAAGGAACGCTCCACTGACAATAACGACAGCCGTACTTATTATGAAATGACCATTCAAAACAATGAAATCACACTCAATGTAAACGAAGTGAATTATAAAACCGTAGAAACTGACCCTTATTGGGGTATACAGCTCAAATTTGAAAAAAGTTACAAGCCAGCTAAAAAAGGTAAGGTTGTTATCTATTTATGCAATGAATTGGTGGACTTAAGCCAAAAAATCACAGTAACCGTCAACGGTAAAAAAGCTTTTAACGGCATTGTAAAACCAGACCTCAAACATCTGGTAAACAGTTGTGCCACCTTTTTCGACCCGGCCAGACTCTACCCGGCTGCAATAGAAGTGGATATTGAAAAGTTAGCAAACCTCTAAATAGTCAGGTTACTGAGTTGCCCAAAGACAACCTACCGACCACGCCTGCGGCAACTCAGTAACTTATATTTTATCAAATCCCCAAAATCTTATTTGCGTATCTTAACCAACAATTCTTCTATATTCCCGGTTTTATCTTCTACTGTAATTTTCACTTCGTTAAGACAATCATTATCAAATACAGGCTCGGTCAGACTACACTGCAATAAATCAATCCGGGGATCATAAGTAAACAAACACCATTTCCCGTTGACCTCTCCCCGATAAGTTGCAATTCCGGAAAGATTATCTTTAATCTTAAACCGCAAAGTACGGTCCGGAAACTTCCCTAAAAAAGTAATCTGAGGCTTTTCGTGGTCCTCTGCCACTGTATAACGACTCAAATAACCAATCCAGGCTTCAAGGGCATCCGGTGTCCGGATGGTCTCTACCGGAATCCGGCAACCGTTATTATCCACTTCACAAATCACTGCGTGCGAATCAAATGCACCGGCAATCCGCATCCGCCCTTTCTTAAACAAAGGAGTGTCCTGAGACGACAAAACAAAAACATCCTGCCCGGTCACTGTATCTTTTTCAATCCTTAAATCTTTCCGCACAGAAGAGAACAAAGTTCCGGCGGCCAATTCCACCCTGCAATCAGCCAACTCCAACACATGAGGCTCATCGTATCTCAATATCTCTTTTTTCTCTGCACTCCCGGACTTTCCTCCTTTCAACTGCAACTTCACATGACTCCGGTTTCCATTAATATCCGCCAACTCTATCTGCACACTCACCAAACTATCCTCAACTACCGATATACATCCTTGCTCAAAATTTCGGATTCCCAAAAACTGCTCTTGATAATTTCCGAAACAACGATACACCGTCTCACGTTTCTTATAACAATTAAAATCCTTTACTTCGTTAATAAAACATCCTTGCTCAAAGGAACAGGAATCCATCTGTAAAGTAAAAAGCGTATCCCTATCCGCCACTAACTTTATCTGATAAACTCCCAGTTTATTCCAGGAGCCCTCCATATAATCGGTTATATATAACCCGACTCCGATTTTACCCGCCGGTACTGTAAGTTTCCCGGCTATATACTGCCCTTTTCCCAACGCCTTTAAACCATACGACCGGAACAAATCCACACACCCCTCATCAGAAATTGTATATAAATAAAGTTTCCGTACAACAGGTGCCTTAGTATCCCGGATTGAATAGAAAAGTAAAGGATTTAAAGTACGTTCCGTTTCAGTATTCCTCACTTCAAAATGCAAATGAGGTCCTCCCGATGTACCGGTATTTCCGCTATATGCAATGGTATCGCCTTGTTTAAAATAAAGCCTGTAAGACTTAAAATCCTCATCTATCCGGAAACTTTCACGCCGATACTGCAACTCCCGCACCAATTTTGTAACCGCAGGAACAAAACGCTCCAAATGCCCATATACAGTAGTTGTTCCGTCCGGATGCTCCACATACAAAGCCTGACCATATCCTGTCGGGGAAACACTTACACGAGCCAATATTCCGTCTTTTACACAAATCACCGGCCAGCCAACCACACCACCGGTCCGGATATCAATACCGGAATGAAAATGTGTAGCTCGTAATTCCCCGAAATTCCCACTCAATAAAATAGCATTCCGTACCGGTTTTGCAAATTCCTGAACCTGTCCTTTTAAAGGAATCACAATCAAATAATTAAACAAAAAAAACAGAATATATTTCCATAACATGGCATTTCAGGTTTTAAAAAAATTATTAATTTTCAACTGCAAATATATCAACACTCTTGATAATTTAAAGAATAAATTTTATCTTTGTCAAGTAAAGATTAGGTTATGGCAGCAAAACACGATGCCGTTATAAACGAGCTGAACTTTAAAATAGATAAATTAATAAAACGATATATATCCTCTCTGGAACAAAACAAAAGTCTGGAAAGCAAAATAGAAAGTCTGCAATCCGAACTGGAACAAATGAACAGAGAGAACAAAGCATTAAACGAAAAATTAAAAACAACCAAAGTGGCAAACGCAATTTCCGGAGGAAACGGAAGTTATGAAGCGAAAATGCGTATAAACCAATTGGTGCGGGAGATTGATAAATGTATTGCTCTTTTGAATAATTAAAATATGTCTGAAAAACGCAACATTAATTTAATCATTGCCGATATTCCGTTAAATCTGAATATTACTGCATCAGATGAAGAAATTATCCGGAAAGCAGCGAAAGAAATTAATGAACGCGTTCTAAAATATAAATCGGCAAATAGTGAGCCGGAACCATTCTATTTTTTAGCTTATGTTTCACTGCTGCATACGATAAAAATGTTACAGCAAGAACAAAAATTTAGCGAAATAGAAGCTATTAATTCAAAACTGGATGAGTTCATCAGAGAGTGAGTCAAGAGTTCTTTGAATAAAAATATTCCCGCATTATTTCGACTTTAAGCGAAAAACTCAACACTTAAACAATTAGAGCAGACGCTTATATTTGCACAAGACAGGCCTCAACCTTCGGGTTCCTCCGGGACAGTGGAAGTCTGAATCAAATGGCAGCTCTACCCGTGTCATACAGGGGTTTTATTAAAAAGAAATAGTGCGGGTTTTTTTATGCAAATATTTAAACTATATTATAAATTCAAATTAATTACAGAATATGACAACTTTAGGAATAATTACAACGGTGGTGGCCCTGCTGATCGGAATTGGTATCGGCTGGTTTATCATGAGTCTGGCCATGAAATACCGGGCACAGAACATCATAAAAGAAGCTGAAGCTGAAGCTGAAGTCATCAAAAAAGATAAAATCTTACAAGCAAAAGAAAAGTTCCTGCAAATCAAAGCAGAACACGAAAAACAAGCGGCTGCCCGGAACAATAAACTGCTGATGGCGGAAAATAAACTAAAACAGCAGGAAACCGACATATCGCGTAAACTTGAAGAAATACAACGAAAAACAAAAGAAATACAAAACCAGCAAAACAATATTGACATCCAGAAAGAGTTAATTGAAAAAAAAGTTGCCGATTTGGACAAAATGAAAAAGCAACAAATTGAACAATTAGAGGCAATCTCCGGAATGTCAGGTGAACAAGCAAAAGAAAAATTAATCAATTCCCTGAAAGAAGAAGCTGAAACGGAAGCCATCTCTTACGTAAACGAAATCATGGAAGAGGCTAAAATGACAGCCAATATGGAAGCCAAAAAAGTGGTTATTAAAACCATTCAACGGGTTGCAACAGAAACCGCAACAGAAAATGCAGTTTCTATTTTCCACATCGATTCAGACGAAATAAAAGGACGGATTATCGGACGTGAAGGACGTAATATCCGGGCTCTGGAAGCTGCCACCGGAGTTGAAATCATTGTAGACGATACTCCAGAAGCCATCGTCCTGTCAGGATTTGACCCGGTACGCCGTGAAATTGCCCGTTTATCCTTGCATCAACTGGTAACAGACGGACGTATTCACCCTGCACGCATTGAAGAAGTCGTAAATAAAGTAAAAAAACAAATTGAAGAAGAGATTATAGAAACAGGTAAACGGACAACGATTGACCTGGGGATACATGGCCTGCATCCGGAATTGATACGTCTTATCGGTAAAATGAAATACCGTTCATCTTATGGACAAAATCTGTTACAACATGCTCGTGAAACAGCCAACTTATGCGCAATCATGGCCGCCGAACTGGGACTGAACGTAAAGAAAGCCAAACGTGCCGGCTTGCTTCACGACATCGGTAAAGTACCTGATGACGAACCGGAATTACCACACGCCATCCTGGGTATGCAATTGGCCGAAAAATACAAAGAAAAACCGGATATTTGCAATGCTATCGGTGCTCACCACGAGGAAATCGAAATGACAACCCTGATAGCACCTATAGTTCAGGCTTGTGATGCAATCTCCGGTGCCCGGCCGGGAGCACGCCGCGAAGTAGTCGAATCCTACATCAAACGCCTGAAAGATATGGAAGACCTGGCTCTCTCCTACAATGGAGTGGTAAAAACTTACGCCATTCAGGCAGGACGCGAACTGCGGGTAGTTGTCGGTAGTGAAAAGATTTCTGACTCTGAAGCTGAAAAAATCTCATTCGATATAGCCAAACGTATCCAGGACGAAATGACCTATCCCGGACAGGTAAAAGTAACGGTTATTCGCGAAACCCGGGCTATCAACTACGCTAAATAACTAATTCTTAAATTCATAAAAAAAACAGTAATCAGTGCATCTGGTTACTGTTTTTTATTTTAGATTTTCAATCCACAATCACCAATGCAGCACCTAAAATAGCACAAATAAATTTACCCCTTGTGTTTGGTTTGTAAAACAAACATCGCTAAATTTGGATTCGTTTAAAGCATAAACAAACATTATGACCCCTATTCCATCTTCAGAACTGCTAATCAATCCGGATGGCAGTATTTTTCACCTCCATCTTTTACCGGAAGACCTGGCGGATGATATTATTTTGGTTGGCGACCCCGGACGTGTGGAAACTATTGCTTCTCATTTCGACCAAATCGAATTAAAAAAAAACAACCGGGAATTTTATACCATCACGGGAAACTATAAAGGACATCGGTTCAGCGTTATCTCTACCGGCATCGGTCCTGATAATATTGACATCGTAATCAATGAACTGGATGCCCTCGCCCATATTGATTTGAAAACACAACAAATAAAACCGGCGGGACGGACACTTAATATCATCCGGATTGGCACCTCAGGAGCTGTACAAGCTGATATTCCAGTGAATTCATTTGTCATTTCTGAAAAAAGCATCGGTTGTGACGGAGTCTTACGATTTTATGCAGACAATGAATCCGTATGTGATTCATCTTTCGAAGAAGCTTTTATCCGGCACTGCCACTGGACGCCTTTAGCTGCCCGGCCCTATGTTGTAACTGCCACCCCGGAATTAGTCAGTCGCCTGCACGACAATAAGCACACCATTAAAGGAGTGACTCTTACTGCAGTAGGTTTTTATGGCCCACAAGGACGTGTCCTCCGGATTCCGTTAGCCATGCCCGGCATCAATGACCGGATTACCGGATTCCGTTTCAACGAATACAAAGTCACCAATTATGAAATGGAAAGTGCAGCTATTACAGGACTATGTAATCTGCTGGGACACCATACCGCAACCATCTGCCTAATCATAGCCAATCGGATAACAGGAACAGGGACAACAGACTATCATAGTTATATGAATAAATTGATTCTATATACTTTAGACCGGCTGACACAATAAAATTATTTCTGTGATTTAATAATCAATAAACTAAAACCAATTAAAATTACTATGATACAACGCATTCAATCTCTTTTTCTGCTATGTACCGCTATCGTAACAGGTATTATGTTTTTCATCCCGGTGGCCAGTATCCCTGTAAATAATGCGATATGTGACTTTTATACCACTAAAATCATTCAGCTCAGTCCCAAAAACCAATTTATCATGTGGAACTGGCCTTCAATGATATTAAACATTTCCATCACAACTTTAGCTATACTGACCATCTTTGTACACAAAAAAAAGTCCAAAACCATAAAACCTACTCTCTTCCTCCAGTTCAGGCTGGCAACAATCAATATCGTATTACAATTGGGGTTATTCATTCTTTTATGGCTTTTACTAACCAAAAATCTGCCGGAAGAAGTTAGCTTTTTCGGAAGCCTGCAATATACTCACATCAGTTTCATTTTTCCGATTGTAGGAATGCTCTTCACGTGGCTGGCCATCCGTGGCATCATAAAAGACATTGCTTTACTGAAATCTTTCGACAGAATCAGATAAATCCAATTCTTATACACCTTAACATTACAAAATCAATCACATAACAATTATGTATAAATTTTACTTCTTCACCTTTTTACTGATTGCCGGAACTATTCTGAAAGTTTCAGCCTGTACCAATTTCCTGCTGACAAAAGGAACAACACAAGACGGTTCAACTATGATTACCTATTCTGCTGATTCCCACGTCCTGTATGGCGAATTATACCATTGGCCTGCCGGAACATGGCCTGCCGGAACCATGATGGATATATACGAATGGGATACCGGAAAATTCCTGGGTAAAATCCCTCAAGCCTCCCAAACTTACAATGTAGTAGGCAACATGAACGAACATCAATTGGCCATCGGTGAAACTACTTTCGGAGGACGCGAAATCTTGTCACAACAACCCGGAGCAATCATGGACTACGGAAGTCTCATCTATGTCACTCTCCAACGCGCCAAAACAGCCCGCGAAGCCATCGTTGTGATGACAGACCTGGTCGAAAAATATGGTTATGCCAGCAGTGGAGAATCATTCTCAATCTGTGACCCGCATGAAGTATGGATACTGGAAATGATCGGTAAAGGAGAAGGTGAAAAAGGAGCCGTATGGGTAGGCCGTATGATTCCCGACGGATATGTATGTGCCCACGCCAATCAGGCCCGGATTACCACTTTCCCATTGGAAGGAAAAACATCAATATCTTCCGACCGGATGAAAAAAATCTATGACAAAGAAATCACCACAGTGTATTCTAAAGATGTCATCTCTTTTGCCAAACAAAAAGGCTTTTACCCTCAGGACGCCAAAAATTCCGGATTCAGCTTTTCAGATACCTATGCACCGGTAGATTTCAGCGGCGCAAGAGCCTGTGAAATCCGGGTTTGGGCTTTTTTTAATGCCGTAAATCCGGACATGGCACAATACTGGGACTATGCCAAAGGAAAAATTGAACGCGATGACAAAGGTTACGCCACCAATCGGATGCCTTTGTGGATCAAACCTTCACGGAAAATAGACCTCCTGCAAGTGATGGATTTTATGCGCGACCATTTAGAGGGAACAGAACTGGATATGAGCAAAGACCCGGGCGCAGGCCCGTATGAATGTCCTTACCGGTGGCGGCCAATGAGTTTTAAAGTTGACGGCAAGGAATATGTACACGAACGCGCAACAGCAACGCAACAAACCGGCTTTACTTTCGTTTCCCAAAGCCGCAGTTGGTTACCCGATGCTGTCGGAGGTATTTTGTGGTTCGGAGTAGACGATGCTGCCAGCACTGTATATTTCCCAATGTATTCTTGCTCAACACGCGTTCCTTATGCTTATGCTGTCGGTAACGGGAATATGATGGAATTCACTACAAAAGCAGCATTCTGGGTGTTTAATCAGGTAACAAACCTGGCTTATACCCGTTATAATGCCATTCATCCGGAAATCCGTAAAAAACAAAAAGCACTGGAAACTCAGTACAAAAATTTCGTACAACTGATTGATGCCGGAGCAAAAGACATGTATAGCCAAAACAAAGAGTTGACCGTTGCTTACCTTACCGACTTTTCCTGTAACACAGGCAACCAACTTGTAGACACTTGGCGCGATTTCTATGGTTATCTGTTCTGCCGCTATATGGATGGCAACATCAAGACTGCTGTCCCCGGAGAAAAAAATCCCAAAGTAGAACAACCCGCCCTGCCCGAATGGTATCTCCGGACCATCATCGAAAAAGCCGGAGATAAACTTCAGGTAATCAAATAAAGGAAATTTGATAATCTTTTTTACTGCACTTCAAAATTCTTATATCTGAGATTTAGAAGTGCAGTTTATTTTTCCGGAAAAGCAAGGAAAACAAATTCCAATAAATCAAGCCACAAAAAAGCAGGAAACCTTCAGTTGGAAAAGACTTGGGAATCCAAACCAACCGCAGTTCCCCGCTCTGTTATAAATACAATTTCCAATCGCCCCTTTATCTCAACCTATTCTCCAAGTACATTTAAACGAACCAAAGCCGCTTTAGGACACCAACCAATACCATACAATACCTTTTCTTGCTCATCGTAAGCAATCTGAGTCAGGTCCGTATCTACCGGATAGGTACTGCATACGTTCCCATCCCAGCCTATTTCAATCAAAGTACGGCAATGCTGGAAGTTTTTACTATCCATCCGGTAAGTTTGACCGGAATATAAAGCATAGATTTTATTTTCCGTCACACATACATCTGTAAAACCAAAGCGGTTATCCCGGGAATAAACCACAGAAGGCCACTCTTTCTTTTCACGTATTTTTACATGCGGATAATGATAAACCAATCGCTTCACTAAAGTTATCTCCCCTTCATCAATCCGGCAAACATCCATTACTCCGCTATACATATCAGCACAAATAAAAGCTCCCCCATCAGGACGTACTTTTAATACATTGCTGGCAAAAAGTATTGATTTTGTGTATTCCTTCAAATCAGAATACTCCGGATGTTCCGGATACTCAATAAAATAACGAGTTTGTTTTTCTGTTGGGGAATAAAGCATATAACGTCCCTCCGTATAAAGCCCGGTGGATAATATATACTCCCCGGCCTGCACAGCCCACAAATGCTTCTGACCTTCCGGTAGCATCACTTGCGCACTTTCTTCGGCTCGAGTCTTAGCTATACCGCCCCGCTTCAACTCTCCCGTAACGAAATTAAGAGCAGTCCACCCTCCCCGGCCATCAGAAGCCAAAGAATTTAAAAGCGTCGCTTTTCCACTCCGCGTTCGAACCCTTGGAAATAATCCTTCCGATTGACGCGCTTGCAAATCCACACAATAAATATTATTGGTGTTCATCCGGTCAGAAATAATACATTCCGGTCCGGACTTCAACAAACCTCCCGGTTCTCGAATCCCCAAGGGGGTCAACTCAGCAATAATTTCAGTCTTCACTTCTTGCCTGTCCACAACAGGCAAAGAATTTTCCTGCATTTCCTGCAATGAACAGGAAGAAAGGAAAAATATTAGGAGATAAGATAGTTTTTTCATTTTACTAATCAACAGCCATACAAATTCCATATACATCCAAATTTATACTTACACAACAATGCCCACCAGCTTCAGGGCAAAGTTTAAAAATATCAACTTCCGGATCAGCTAAAGCTTCTATATTATTCACAAAAACAAATGTTTCCTCCTCTACAAACGATAATTCAACAAAAGCCATTATAACCAATATTACAACAACTCCTAATATAGATATTAATTTCTTTTTGCTCATTTTAATCTCTTTTCTAATTTTGTGACAAACGTAAAAGGAAAGATTACAAAAAACGAATCCCACTCATAGCAAAAATGGTAGCATTTTTTCCAAACTGGAAAGGACAACGCATCAAAATCGGAAAATGGTTAACAATTTTGACAATTTTATTGTTATGTGTTTTTCAATTATATACTTTAAGTGAAATATATCAAAATACTAAAAAAGATTATTCAAATAACATATTTTCAATTTTAGTAGCAAAAACAGAACTATTAAACCTTATCAAATTACCTTCTCCCCCACAAACTTATTATTCATATAACGCAAACAGACATAAACTTCGCATTATTAAACAAAACGAAAGAATAGATTCAATTTTCAAATTAGAACCCAATAAAGACTTCAGATTGGTTAATTGCCAAGCAAGTTACGACATTCGCGACACAAACATCTGGACTCTAGACACACTTGGCAAAATGTTAGTAACAGCTTTAGAATCTCAAAATTTATCTACTTATTTCAATTTAACTTTATCTGACAAACATTCAGATATACTTGCGACTTTTCAACATGGCAAACTCTATCTTCCATTTTTGAACATACACAAAGAACTTCAACTAGGGTTTCTGGAACACCATAAACTAAAAGTGACATTTGCCTACCCCTTTCATATTTTCTGGAATGCAGCATGGGACAGAACAATTACCACAGTTTTTCTTTTCCTCCTGCTGATAGTTTCATCCATGTCCCTATTCGTTCAACTAAGGGATGAACGCCGGACTAGTGAATACCGGAAAAAGTTTACTCATACTTTGGTACACAATCTGAGATCCCCTTTGTTAGCTGCCAAACAACAACTGACAGCTTTTGAAACATTAAAATTTTCAGCAGAAAAACAACAACAAATTATTCAGGTCTGCATACAAAATACCACAAATGTTTTAAAAGATATTGAAAAATTACTTTTCACTTCTGTCAATGCATATGGACTTGTAGCTCATCGGGAGATTTTTGACCTGAATCAGACAATTCAAAAACTAATTCCTGTCTATCAACAAAACTACCCGGATAAAAAAGTACATATCTGCATCGATTGCCAAATATGCTGCTTAGTAGATGCCGATCCCACCTTAATCGAAGGAGCTTTGGGAAATTTAATCGGTAATGCCATAAAATACTCAGGTCCGGAAGTTCATATTCACATTATCTGCCGCAAAAATCCCCACAAAGTTTTTATTTCAATTCAAGATGACGGTTTCGGTATACCTCCGAATGAACAACAATATATCTTTCAGGAAAATTACCGGGGTAAACAGTATAAAAACGACCGTAGCCACAGAGGTTTTGGTTTAGGACTTTTCTATGTACAAGCAGTAGTCCTGGCTCACCGTGGCAAAATATCCGTAAATAGTGACGGAGCAAATGGTACAACTTTTACCATAGAGCTCCCTCAAAAATAGAAAATCACCCTGTTCAAATAAATAGTTCCGGATTTATACTTGAACTTCCCGGAAAATAGAAATAAGTCCGATATCCAGTTAAAAAAACAAAAATATTTTAACTTCGCACCTGTATGCCCACAATAACATTACTGTACATCGAAGACGACCTAAGTTATGCAACATTGGTAAAAGACTGGTTATCGCAAGAAGGTTTTACTACTTTACTTGCGGATACGGCTGCTAAGGCGGATAGATTATTCCGGGAACACCATCCGGCTTTAGTAATGGTTGACCTGGATTTACAACATCCCAAAGAAGGCCTGGAAATCATCCGTACCCTGCACCGGCAGAATCCCGGATTCCCGGTAATCGTTTACAGTGCGCATGCTGACCCCGAAACCGTCATAGAAACAATGGACCTGGGAGTTATGCATCACATTAGCAAAGACAGAAGTATCCCGGAATTGATAGCCATGCTCCGGAATGCTTTTCGTCAAGCCTACCGTTGCAAAGAAAACTGGAACCCGGAATATCAATTATCCGACACAACCACCTTTAATATTCAAACCAACATCATTACTATTAATGGAAAACAGGAGCATTTGAAAAAGATTGCAGGCAGATTACTGAAACAACTTTGTTTACACATCAACGAATTTGTACCACCCGATGAATTATCCATTGCGCTGTGGGGTATTGAAAAAGATATCCGTGAATTACGAAGATACATTCAGAAATTACGGAATATCATAGAAACACAAGATCCACAAATAAAAATCCTCAATCAAACCGGAGGATATTATCAGTTAGAATGTCAAACCTGGCAATAACTTTCCTTCAAAATATACGTATAAAAGAACAGTAAACAAATTGATAAAACCACAGATTATGCCCACAGTAACATTAAAAGGGACCCCTGTACATACAAAAGGAAATTTCACTCAAACCGGTCATCAAGCTCCAGACTTTACTCTGGTAAAGAGCGATCTGAGTGAACTTACTTTAAGCAGCTTGAAAGGGAAAAAAGTTATACTAAATATTTTCCCCAGCCTCGACACGGCAGTATGCGCCATGTCAGTCCGCAAATTCAATGAACTGGCAACTCAAATAGACAACACTGTAGTACTTGCTATCTCCAAGGACCTGCCATTTGCCCATGCCCGCTTTTGCACGACGGAAGGTATTAAAAATGTAACCGGTTTATCTGCTTTCCGCAACAATACCTTCGGTGAAGATTACGGAATTACATTGACAGACGGACCGTTGGCTGGTCTGCTGGCCCGTGCCGTCATCGTTCTGGATGAACAAGGCAAAATAATTTATGCCCAACTCGTTCCGGAAATCACCGAAGAACCGGATTATGAAAAAGCCCTGAGAAGTATAAAAGGATAAAATAAAATGTTCTTTTATCAGGGCAGATATTCCATCCGAATATTTTTCATTGCAGCAAATAAATTACCCCGGACATGAGGTGATAAAGCTTCCATGCGCTGAACTATTTCTGCGACAGCTGCCCGGTTAGTTGCACGCTCATGAGGACAATTCTTATTTTGTTTTTTAAATGCTCGGAAAGTCGCATACTCCCGGGTTTCCTCATTACTTAGGAAAATCAACGGACGAATAAGTGTGAAAGTACCATCAAACATGGATAACTTCGGAGGCATACTGGCTATCGTTCCGTTAAACATCATACTCATCAATAAACTTTCCACTGCATCATCCCGGTGATGTCCCAAAGCCAATTTATTACATTGCTGTTCTTTCGCTATTTCAAACAAAGTCTTACGACGATTCCAGGAACAGACAAAACACACCGGCTTATCCGAATCTTCGTGAACAGATGTACTTATCTCACGTTGTATCAATTCAACTCCCAAACGGTCACAAAATTCTTTTATATAATCAGCATCCACTTCATAAGCAACATTTTCAACAGCAACATGAGCTGCCACAACCCTATAACGCTGTTTTGAAGCACGAGCTCGCAAAGCCAATACTTCCAGCAAGGCCAGTGAATCTTTACCCCCGGACACCCCTACCAGAATTTTATCGTTATCTTCAATCAAATCATAATCATAAATTGCCTTACCCACCTTCCGGAAAAAATCCCTCATAAATAACTTTTCCTTTTTTTTCCCGTCCATTTTCATCAATCTACAAATTTTATAAATCCAACATACCCCTTTATCCCTGTCCGTTATAACAGGAGGCTATAACGGACACACAAATTAAGGTACAAATGTGCAAATTAAATCCGGCACTACGACAATATTCCCAAATGTAATTTTTTCCAAAAAACAGTATGGCTTGTTCACTCTGCAAAATAAAAAAATACTGATTATTTTTGTATCTATTCCAAAAAACTCTACCTTTGCAGTGCAAAAAAGAAATAAGAGTTCTTCAATATGGGCAGTTACCAGAGTGGCCAAATGGGGCTGACTGTAACTCAGCTGGCTTAGC
>CAJTPD010000016.1 GCA_910578105.1 uncultured Odoribacter sp.
TTCCAAGGGTCACCTTCATCCGTTTTTAAGGGGTCGGTTTTTCCGTTTTTTCCATCATAGCGGATTGCCCCAATATCATGAATTTCATGGTCTTCCAAACCAGTCTCAACATCTACTATGGCATAACGGAAAAAATCAGACGATACAGATGTGGCTTTATTACCGAAGACATTATTGGTGTTTTCAGCATTCCTGATTCCGATAAGCTTGCTCCATATTGACATATATTCAGTTATATGACTTACAAAAATAAGTGATAAAACCGAACAATCTGTTAAAATTTCCTATTTTCTTATGCTTTTTATGCGTTTACATAACATTATTCTATTCTTCACTTACGAATACGCCATAGAAGGAAAATTCCGACAACTACCGTCAAAAACAGCATCAGGACATTTGACAATGAAATCATAACATGAAAACTGATACCAATAAATATTTCCATCCATTACAAATCTTACTTTATTTTCTCAAATTGCAACAATTGGTGTACATCCAATTTTAAAGTACGGAATCCTCTTTCGGCCGGAGAAAGGTCGGCCGGAATGTTTTTATTGATATATGCCTGATTAGAATCCCGCAAAGCAACTCTCCATCCTTTCCCGGCCTTATTCCGAACATAAAAACAAGCATTTCCGGGATTTCCCATAACAAAACGACCGGTACCCGGTGTACATCCTGTGACAAACAAAGCTCCGTCAACGGGACAATTCTGCATTTCCACCGTAAGTATATAATCACGGATATCATCACCCAAAGTTAAAATCTGTTGCATCACCCGGGTCGCCCCCATTACCCCCAAAGCCAGCCCGGGACAAATATGGCCATGAATCTGAGCAGCCTTAAGTAATAATTCACGGGTATCATTATCTATGATATTACGGATAATATCAGCCCGGGGAGATGTTGCCCGGATGCTATCGTGCATATAATGTTGTTCAAATAGGGAAGTATCACAATATTTAATATCGATGACCGGCGAACCATCCAAAGCATCAGCACCTTTCACCCGAAGGGTATTTCCTTCCCGGCTAATCAGCTCTACTGTGGTTATTCCCAAATGATTAGGACGACGCGGAGAACGTGAAGCAAAAATCCCGGTCTTTTCCCCGGTCCGAATCCGTGTCACGAGTTCCGTTTGTTTTTCCTGATGAAATACAAAAACCATATCCAAATATTCACTTTGTTCTATATTTTTCAAACCTTCTGCATAATCCGGTAAAATTTCAATCTCAGAAATTTCTTTTTTGATTAATTCCGGGGCCTGGCTTTCGATACAAGCATTGTGTACATAACCAATAGGTGTTAAAACAATCATAAACATCAATATTAAAAAAGAATTCATATTCAACGAGTTATAAAATTTGTAAAATTGAGAAATTACAGAACATTTATTGCGGGATAATGTACAGATTATCTTTGTGATGCAAAACGTCCACTTCCATCCCATACAATCTTTCTATATTTTCCGGAGTATAAACAGCCTGTAAACCAAATGCAAAAACCTCACCTTGTTTCAACATAAGGGCCTTGTTACAAAAACGTGCAGCCATATTAATATCATGAATGGTAATAACGATTGTCATTCCTTCACCCGCAAGTTTCTGCAAAAGTTTCATCACTTTCATCTGGTGACTAATATCCAGATTGGCTATCGGTTCATCCAGCAGAAGTATGGAAGGCTGCTGAGCCAAGGCCCGGGCAATAAACACCCGCTGCCGTTGTCCGCCGCTAAGCGTATTTAATCTGCGCATGGCTATCTTTTCCAAATCCAATCGTTCCAACAACCGGGCAACACAATCCATATCCTCCGTAGAAGGACACCCCCGGATATAAGGTTTTCTACCCAATAACACAGCATCAAAAACATTAATACCATTAATCACCTCTTCAGTTTGAGGAATATAAGACAAGAGACGAGACAATTTATCAGACGGAATGGTATGTAATGCCGTATTCCCTATTCTGATTGTTCCGGCACTTATTTTCAGTATCCGGGCAATACATTTTAATAAAGTACTCTTTCCGGAACCATTCTGACCTATAATGGCAACTATATCTCCCCTCGCAGCTTCGAAAGAAATGTGTTTCAATGCCTTAAAATCCGAATAACTGAAAGATATATCGTAAACTTGTAATTGCATGTTTATCCTTAGTTTGTTTATATAATCATCCTCCTTTTTTCCGGGTCAATAAAAATAAAAATAAAGGTACCCCCAGAAAAGAAGTCAAAATCCCCACCGGCAAAATAATAGGTGAAATGACAGCACGAGCTACCGTATCACACAGTAATAAAAACATACCTCCGAAAACTGCAGCTCCGGTAATCAGAAATTCCTCACTATCACCTGTCAATTTACGGACAATGTGGGGTACCGCCAATCCAACAAAAGCAATTACTCCAAAAAAAGAAACAGCTACTGCTGTACATAAAGAAGTAACTACCATACCGGTTATACGGGTTCTCTGAGGATATACTCCCATACTTTGTGCATAATCATCGCCGAATGCCAGCACTTTATAATCCCAACGTTTAAAATAAAAATAAATCAACGCCGGTATTAAAATGAAACCCATAAAAATCAATTTGCTCCAATCGCCTCTACCTAAATCACCAAAATTCCAAAAAACGATAGAAGCCAACTGTACGGAATCTGCCAGATATTGCATCACCGCAATACCTGCACCAAAAAGTGAATTAATAATCACTCCGGACAAAATAATTACCTCTACCGATGCCTGCTTTACTTTTATAATTAACAGGATAATAGCCAGTCCCGATAAACTTCCCAAGAAAGCAAACAAGGTTATCATATAAGAGTTAGCCATCGCAAACAAATCAGAAGACCTCACAATACCGGCACCGGATCCCCAAAAAACTATACAGCATGAAGCCCCGAAAGCTGCGGCATTGGAAATTCCCAACGTGTAAGGAGAAGCCAACGGGTTACGAAGCAATATTTGCATTACCGCTCCGGACAATGAAAGAATGGTCCCGGTAACGATAGCTGCCAATATTCTCGGTAACCGGATGTTTAATATAATCTGGCGACTCATTTCTACATCTTCTCCTTGCAACAGATGAACAATTTCCGGCCAACTAATCTGATAAGAACCAGTCACTAAAGCCATACATCCTGTAATAAACAATAAAATAAACATAATCCGGATTAACATCCGGTTATGAGCCCGATATTTTTTATATTGAGTGACTATTTTATCCATAAACAGTATATTTTCCTATAAAATCCAGAGTAAAATGCTGATACGGTTGCAATAAGATAGCTTATCTTTCCAGCAAAACCAGGAAACAACCATTTCACGGCAACTCAGAGACATTCTTATACTCTCCCCAACATCCGGCCAAATCAGATGCAATAGGTGCACCTACAAAATGAGTCATAATTTCATTGGTTTTATCTTTCATCGAAATATCAGCAAAGCGTTCCGGATAAAGCACTTTCCCGGCATACCAGGCATTAGCCAGCATCACCTCAAAATTAGAGTGATGATTATTATAGGGCCACAAAGCATACATTTGTTTTGTCCGGTAAGCCTTTAACAGACGGTTCACCCCCGGACGGTTCCTGAAATCTTCCCGAACTAATGGCCAGCCTCCCATATCTACAAAAATGACATCGGGATTCCACTCTATTAATTGCTCCCAGTCTATGTATGTTCCGGTAACCGGCGATACAAAAGCCGAATCCACAACAGAAGCCACATTATTTACACCCAGAAAACCAAAAGCTGCATAATAAGGGTCTGTAGAAATAATACCTTTCTGCCCCTTATAAGAAATTCCCCCTACATATACTTTCCGGGGTTTCACCTCTCCCGCTGTCCGTTTTTTTAATTCCATAATTTGTGCATCAATAAAACTTATCAATGTATCAACCTGTGCCTCTGTATGCAATACTTTACCGATTTGCTGCAAAGATTTATAAAACACCGATCGGTCCCGGCCAATATCCCCATACTCAATCGTAAAAACCGAAATCCCGGTACGCCGCTGTAATTCATCTGCATCTCCAATTGTCGTGCAAGACATAAAAATCACATCCGGCCGGACCGCCATTATCAGTTCCGGATCACCTCCCATTCCAGGACCAATAACAGATTTATGAACCAAACCGGGATGGGCAAAAGCATGCGTAAATTCATTATTCCGGGCTTCTTGTTCCTCCACTCCGCAGATATAAGAAACTCCACCGGCATAAACCACCAGACGAATGGCCGAAGCACGGACACATACTACTCTTTTAACACTATCAGGCAATACCACATTACGTCCCAAAGCATCTGTCACTATCCTTGTTGGTGACTTTTGCCTGCTCCGTTTTCCACAAGCACAACAACACAAAAAGATAAGCAAATAATAAATTATTTTCATAATAAAAAGTTTATAAATCTGCCAAATGATTATACAGAAACTACTTATTTCAATTTACAGTTTACCGTTTATATTTACCGTCAACCGGACATTCATCAGCCTCCCTGCCGATATGTAATCTTTAGTATTCATATGACGATTGTCAAATACATTTAAAATTTCTGCACCGACACAAAACCTGTGCCGGAAAAACCACCTGGAAACCTGAGCATCCCATATTGTAAAACCTGCAATCGAAGAGCTGTTATCTTCTGTAGTATATTGCCGGGATTTATACTGCCCCCGAATCATCGCATCAACTACACCACCCGTCCAAAGGACATAACCTTTTACCTGGTTTGCAGGAGCATAAGTCAACACTTTGTTATTGAGTTCCGGTTTTTGCCTGAAATCTTTCACCCTTGGATTATTGTAGGAATAATTTAAATTGATTTTTAAACCATTCACCGGCATAAAATCCAGATCGCTTTCTATTCCTTTCATGTCTACTTTTGAAACATTTTCACGTCTGAAAATATCCCTCTTACCCCACATTTTTTCACCGGTAGCCACATAGTAGAGAAAATCACGTCCCCGGGCATAATAAAATGAAGGAGAAAATGATAAACAGGGAGCCAACCAAAAAGTTCCGCCAACCTCATAATTATCCAACTGTTCCGGGCCTAACTCAGGATTGGCGATTTTCGGTCCTACCCACATCCATCCCGAACGGCAAAGATCATCCAGTATAGAAGCCCGGAATCCCTGGGAATAAGACAAATACACTGAAATTGATTTCGTCGGATTAAAACGTAAAGCCGCCCGGGGAGAAAAATGTTCCCAACGATTATTTTTCAAATTTCCGTTATATCCATTGAAATCAGCTACATTATCGCCATTAGCCTGAAACCGGCCATTATGAAAAAAAGTATTATCATAACGAATAGCCACCTGCAACCAGAAATGTTCTTTCCAAAAATTCAGCTCATTCTGAATAAATAAGGAAATAATGTTCATAGTCCCTTTATTGAGTACTTCATCCGGCGAAGTCACATAATGATCTCCTCCGTCAATGCTTCCATTCTTAAATTCTCCGCCAATAGCAAAATCATTGTATTTCCCGGAGAAACGGGCGTGTAGCATTGCTCCCCAATCATCCCGGAGGGACTTTACATCAAATCGCTGATACACTTCATTTTTGATTCGTTCATCCAACCGGAAGTAATCCTGACGCTGAAAATACAAGGAAGCATCGTAAGAAAATCTTCCTTTTTCACCATAAAAACGTCCCTGAATGCGATGATGATTAAAATGACGAAATTCTCCCAAAGGAGCTTTTATTTTCTCCCCTTCCCCTCTTTTATCCCGGTACAAATCATAAGATAAACCGATATTAAACAGAGGATGAAATGAAAACAATATCTTGGTATACAACCCTCCCTCCTTCATAAAACGAGCTACACTATAATCGGGAAAGGTTCTTAAATGCTCCGGCGTATTATTAAAACCGTCACTTTTATTATAATATCCGGAAACAAACAAAGATAAACGCTCATTCAAACGTCCGGACAAACCGAGATTACCTTTCCAGGTATTGAGTGAGCCATATGTTCCGGAAGCATTCAGAGAAAAAGGAGTAAGAGGTTTCCGACTAATAATATTAATGACTCCTCCCATAGCATTGTTTCCATAAAGCGATGACCCTGGACCTTTAAACACTTCTATACGTTCTACATTATTCATATGAATGCTGTTCCAGTTTACAGAGCCTTCGTCCGAAGTATTGACAGGAAGCCCATCAAAAAGTACCAAAGTACGCCCTTGCTCATCCTCCGATAACCCGCGGACACTGACATTACTGTGGATATTACTGAGTCCGTCTGAACGGGTTGTATTTACCCCCGAAATCATACTCAGAATGTCATCAATACTTTGCGCAGGACTATTACGCAAAATCAAAGGAGTTATAACACCGATATTTCCGGGATTTTGGGTCACCGGACGTTCTTTTCCGGAACCGGTCACCACCACTTCTTGTAATACCAGTACTGTATCAACAACTGTATTGTTTGCGTGAAGCGGTGCCATTACCGATAACAAAATAAAAATACATATTATCCTAAAACCATTTATTACTTGTACCATACCGATATTTTAAATGTGAAAATGACATACCGTTCTTTTTATTTCAAAAAAACATCTTATTGACAGACAAACTATTATATCTGTCAATCCAACCGAATGGCTGGCCATCGGCCAATTTCTCCTCCGGAATAACTTTACGGTCTGTCTATATCGGTACAACCAGGCTTTTTGAAGAAGATAAAAGTAATCTCCCTGATTTACACACGGCAATCATTGATTTCACAAGAGGCGATATGGCTTTCCTGCTGATCGTCCCGATCACGCCTCTTCTGGCAATGTTGCCAGGCAGGAAAGGATCATGTTCCGATTGATAGATAGCCGGTATTTTTACAAACCATATTGCTATCTGATGAGTCTGTGTTTTCATTTTTGTTGAATTTAATTAATATTCACTTTTACGCAATGCCTTCAAAATGGTTATTTTATAAAAAATCTTCTCCGAACCGGAAATACATCAATCGGCAACAGGACTGTTCCGGAACCCACTAAACGCTTATCATCTCCGGCAAAGCCTAAACACTCTGCGTTTTTCTACCTGGTGTCTTGAAACAACTTTAAAAATCAATCGTAGTATATACATTAACACAACAGGAATTTTGACCTGTTAATATCCGACCATCAATACTAAAATTATTAAAAGTAAAAATTATGCATCTAACACCACGAGAGATTGACAAACTGATGTTGTTGTCACTAGGTGCTATCGCAGCACGACGCAAGGAAAAAGGGCTTAAATTAAACTATCCGGAAGCTGTGGCTTTTATCAGTTCAGCAGCACTGGAAGGAGCCCGGGAAGGAAAAACTCTGGAACAGGTGATGACTGATTCCACCAAAGTATTAACAAAAAATGATGTCATGGAAGGAGTAGCTGATATGATCTCTCTGATTCAAGTGGAAGCTGTTTTTACTGATGGCAGCCGCCTGGTAAGTATTCATCATCCGATAAAATAGTAAAAGTTATGGCAAACAGTAATACCAATTCAACCAAACAAACACCTGAAAATCATGGATTTATTCCCAAACAACACGTAGGCGTGGGAGGAATAATTTTAAGCAACCAGCAAATCACTTATAACGAAGGCCGGTACACTGCCACAATAGTGGTACACAATACCGGAGACCGCCCCATACAGGTTGGGTCTCACTTCCATTTTTTTGAAGTAAACCGTTATTTGCAATTCGACCGGGCAAAAGCTTATGGTTGCCACCTGAACATCCCGGCTACCACCGCCATTCGTTTTGAACCGGGTGATGAAAAAGAAGTGGAAGTCGTAGCTTATTCCGGTAAACAATATGTAATGGGCTTTAACGGGCTGGTACAAGGTTTTACCGGTGACGAAGATGCTCCTACTTTCTTTCCGCAAAGAATACTGGCCCTTGAAAGAGCGAAAAACCTCGGATTTAAAATGATTGACGAAGCCAGTGCGGAAGCTACTTTGCAGAAAAAGAACCAAAAACGAAAATAATTATGGCAACTATTTCAAGACAACAATACAATGACCTGTACGGCCCTACTGTAGGAGATAAAATCCGTTTGGGAGATACAGAACTTTATGCAGAGATTACAGAAGACCTTTGTGTATACGGAGATGAAGTTGTATATGGCGGGGGAAAAACTTTGCGCGACGGTATGGGACTCGCCAATACAACAACAGCAGAAGGAGGCACACTCGACCTGGTAATCACCAATGTAACCATTATAGACCCGAAACTAGGTGTCATCAAAGCCGATGTAGGCATAAAAGATGGAAAAATTGCCGGTGTCGGTAAATCAGGTAACCCTAACATCATGCGGGGTGTGAGCAAGGACCTGGTTACCGGTGCTGCAACTGATGCTATTTCCGGCGAACATCTGATTCTGACCCCGGCAGCAATCGACGGACATGTCCATATGATTGCTCCGCAACAAGCCTATCATTGCCTGAGCAACGGAGTTACTACCCTGGTTGGCGGAGGAATCGGACCAACTGACGGCAGTAACGGTACAACCATCACTTCAGGCACCTGGAACATGAAACGTATGTTGCAAGCAATTGAAGAACTACCCGTAAATTACGGACTTCTGGGTAAAGGAAACTGTTCTGTCCCCAAGCCTTTGTATGAACAAGTGATGGCAGGAGCCTGTGGTTTTAAAATCCACGAAGACTGGGGAAGTACTCCGGCAGCAATCCGCGCAACCATGGCTATTGCTGATGAATATGATGTACAGGTAGCCATCCATACCGATACCTTGAACGAAGGCGGATATGTAGAAGATACCATCGCAGCCATTGACGGACGTACCATCCACACTTATCACACGGAAGGTGCCGGCGGCGGACATGCACCTGACTTACTGAAAGTGGCTTCATTGGCCAACGTTCTACCATCTTCAACGAATCCAACCCTGCCTTTCGGTATTAATTCACAGGCAGAATTGTTCGATATGATTATGGTATGTCACAACCTGAACCCGAAAATTCCGTCCGATGTTTCTTTTGCAGAAAGCCGTGTACGTCCGGAAACTCAAGCCGCCGAAAATATCCTGCATGACTTGGGGGTAATTTCAATGATATCATCTGATTCACAAGCAATGGGGCGTGTTGGAGAGAATTTTATGCGTGCTTTCCAGATGGCCGATTATATGAAACAAGTAAGAGGAAAATTAGCTGAAGATTCAGATAGTAATGACAACTTTCGGATCCTGCGCTATCTGGCAAAATTAACCATCAATCCGGCAATCACGTATGGATTCTCTGACATGCTGGGTTCTATTGAAAAAGGTAAAATGGCTGACCTCGTTTTATGGGAACCTGCTTTCTTTGGTACCAAACCGAAATTAGTAATCAAAGGGGGTATGATTAACTGGTCTGTCATGGGTGACCCGAATGCCTCCCTGCCTACTCCCCAACCGGTATACTACCGCCCCATGTACGGAAGTTTCGGCGGAGCTCAACCAAAGAGTTGCGTCTCATTTGTTTCACGTGCAGCATATGATGCTGGTATCAAAGAGAAATACGGACTTGAACGGATTGTTTATCCGGTACATGGTTGCCGCCAAATCGGTAAACCTCATATGGTACTTAACGGAAATATGCCGAAAATCGACATTAACCCTGAAACTTTCGAAGTATTTATCGATGGCAAACAAGCATATGTAAAACCGGCTCAAAAATTCTCTTTGGGGCAACTTTACTGGTTCAGCTAATTTCAGATTTATGATTTACGGTTTACGATTAGTCCTTTTCTGCCACCACAACAAGTTGCGGCTTTATCGTAAATTGTAAATCATAAATTGTAAATCTAAAATAATTCTATCTATGAAAATGTATACCGAAGTACTCGGAAATATGCTCACCAACCCGATTTGGAGCGGAAAACTAAAAGATGCAACCATTGAATATCTGGAACTGGACCAATGGACTGCACAAAAAAGCCGTTTTATAGTCAAAAGCAATAAAGGCACAGAATATGGTGTGGCACTCAAACGCCACAGTCAGGTTGAAAACGGCGACATTCTGGAATATGACATCACGAAAAATAAAGCAGTTGTTATCCGCATCGAATTAAAACCGGTATTAATCATAAACCTGGAAAAAATTGCCGGCCAAAAACCCGAAGAAATCATCCGGCGAAGCATCGAACTAGGCCATGCCATTGGCAATCAACACTGGCCGGCCATTGTCAAAGGCACCAAAGTATACGTACCGCTGACTGTGGATAAAAAAGTAATGCTAAGCGTTATGGATACCCACCATTTTGAAGATATTACCTACGAATTCCAGCCAGGACAAGAAATCATTCCTTTTTTAGCCCCCCACGAAATACGCAAACTTTTCGGCGGAGCCTCACAAGATATACCACATGTACATGAAACCGGCCACTCCGGAGAAATACACCATCATGAATATAATCCTGTAAACGGGACCATACATCATCATTACAATTAATCGGCCATTATATTCAGTGAATACAACATTCACAGGTGCCAAAACATTATAAATCCCATAGTATGACTGACGAAATTACCCGTTTAATGCATTTACTTGAATTTTCGGATTCCGCTTTTCCGATAGGAACTTTTTCTTTTTCCAACGGATTAGAATCGGCTGCATTCGAAGGCATAGTATACGATGCTGATACGTTGGAACAATACACGCGTACCGTTCTCCAACAAACCATTTATTGTGACGGTATTGCAGCCTTACAAGCGTTCCGTGCAGCAGAACACGATGATTATGAACGTATTCAAAACGCCGATCATCAGGTAATTTTATGTAAAATGAATGCTGAAGCACGCCTGATGCTTACCCGCATGGGCAAAAAAATGGCAGAAATTTGCATGCAAATAAGTGATAGTCCTTTAATAAACCGATGGCTTCAGGATATCCGTCAGGAAAAAGTGCCGGGCACCTATCCCATTGCCCAAGCTATCTGGTTCCAACAAAACGGTTCCACAGAAAAAGAACTATATGCAGCCATTGAATACGGAGCAATTAATATGTTACTAAATGCAGCACTGCGCTGTGTAAAAGTATCTCACTACGAAACACAGGCTATACTATATCGTCTCTGTTCGGCAACTGCTTCCAACTACGAAATGCTCCGGGAAATGGGCTTTGATGATATGCAAACTTTTGCCCCGGAAATGGATATCCTTGCCTCTTTGCACGAAAAAGGCAAAATGAGAATGTTTATGAACTAAAATCGTAATACCTAAAATTTAAATTATGAGCAATACCTGCAGAATCGGAGTCGGTGGTCCTGTCGGATCGGGAAAAACCGCATTGATAGAAGCAATTACCCCTTATTTTTTAAAATCAGGACTTCAAGTATTGATTATAACCAATGATATTGTTACCACAGAAGACGCCAAACATGTCCGTAAAATGCTGAAAGGTTATCTGGCAGAAGAGCGGATTATCGGCGTGGAAACCGGAGCTTGTCCCCATACTGCAGTACGGGAAGATCCTTCTATGAATATTGCAGCTGTTGAAGAAATGGAAGCTAAATTCCCGGACAGCGACGTAGTATTGATAGAATCGGGAGGCGACAACCTCACACTTACTTTCAGTCCGGCACTAGTGGATTTCTTTATTTACGTCATTGATGTTGCTGCAGGAGATAAAATCCCCCGTAAAGATGGTCCGGGTATTTCATATTCAGACATTCTGGTCATTAATAAAACCGACCTGGCTCCTTATGTACATGCCTCTCTTGAAGTCATGCGTCGCGACTCAGAACTCATGCGCCCCGGTAAACCTTTTGTGTTCACTAATTGTATGACAGGCGAAGGAATTCAAGAACTGGTCGATTTAATTAGGGATATGGCCCTTTTTGACCGGGTAGTCTCTAAAGAAGCGGAGGAAATAAAATTATGAATGATTTTACAAATTGCAGGGAACTAAAACCTTATCAGGTACCCACAAAAGCCATGCGCCTGGGTGCACCCGGAAAATATGGCATGTTGGATTTGGTGTTCGAACTCGACAGTAATCACAAATCCATTATGCGGCATTGGGAAAGACGTGCCCCCCTGATTGTACAACAAGAATTGTACTTTGACGAAGGCATGCCTGAAATGCCCTGTGTATATATCCTTTCGGCAGGCGGTCCCAACGTTGACGGGGACCGCTATCAAAATCGATTCACTGTAAAAAAAGATGCATATGCCTTTATTTCTACAGGAGCAGCAACTAAAATTGCCGAAATGGTTTACAATTTCTCCGGACTAAAGCAAACTTTTATATTGGAAGAAAACGCTTATCTGGAATACATTCCCGAAGCCACAATTCCCTGCCGCAACAGTCGTTACATCACTGACACAGACATTACAATCCATCCGGCAGCTACACTGTTCTATTCGGAAATCTATACCGGAGGAAGAAAATACTATAACGATGGAGAACTTTTTGTTTATGACCTGTTGTCTGTCTGCACACAAGCTCACCGTCCGGACGGCAAACCGCTTTTCCGGGAAAAAATGGTGGCCTCGCCAAAACAAAAAACAGTCCGGGCAACGGGTATTATGCATCACTACGACGTATTTGCCAATGTTATCGTATTAACTCCGCCAGATGATGCTGTCCGGATATATGCCCTCACTCAAGCATTTATCAACCGCGACTGCGATCTGGCTGCAGGAATCAGCTACCTGCCCAACGAAAGCGGATTAATATTTAAAGTATTGGGTATGGAAACACAACCGGTAAAAAAAATTATCCGCCAATTCGGCTCCATTGTCCGCATGCAAATCAAAGGCAAACCGCTACCAGAAGAATTTATCTGGAAATAACCGGGAGAGTAAAATTCAGTAAGTTTATAAACAAATAATCATGGAAACAACAACTACAACACCGAAACTACCGGCAATTTTTACTCCCGGTTTTTTCAAGCTGTATCTCAAAGGAGCAGGCCAGGTCATGTTTCAGGGAAATGCATGGACCGGTATTTTCTTTTTAGCCGGTATTTTCTACGGAGCTTATACCGCTCATATGCCAGCAGTAGCCTGGGGTGCCGTTGTCGGTACATTTATGGCAACGATTACAGGTTATTTATTAAAATATCCGGCAGAGAAAGGACTGGATGGCCTCTGGGGGTTCAATGGGATTCTGGTTGGCTGTGCTCTCCCTACTTTTTTGGGAAATGTCCCCCTTATGTGGTTAGCTATCGTTATCTTTTCATCCATGACGACGTGGGTTATGGTAGGACTGAATCAATTATTTGCCCCTTACAAAGTTAGTTCTTTCACTTTCCCATTTGTCCTGATTACCTGGTTTGTATTGATGGCAGCCCGGATTATGCACGGACTTCCGGATGCCGGCATGGGAACACCCGAATTGCCGGGAAATTTTCCTACTGCTTTCGACACTAGTTTTAAAAGTCTTGTAATTTATTGGTTATCTGGCATTTCCCAAGTCTTTTTGCTCAATTCCTGGGTTACAGGTATATTTTTTCTAATCGGTTTATTCATCAGCAACCGCTGGGCAGCTATTTGGGCTGCAATCGGCTCAGCATTAGCCTTAGGTATAGCCATCCTTTACCAATGCGACGGAAACGACATCGCTAACGGTCTTTTCGGATTTAGTCCGGTATTAACAGCCATTGCTTTGGGAACCACTTTTTATCAGGTAAATTGGCGTACTGCAATCTGGACACTATTAGGCATTTTCGCCACGGTTTTCATTCAGGCAGGAATGGATACCTTCCTCGCTCCTATAGGCATACCAACTTTAACAGGTCCGTTTTGTGTCGCCACCTGGCTATTCCTCTGGCCACATCTAAAATTGGATAAAAAGATTTTACAACAAGGGTAAAAGATTGACAAACCACCATCCAAACTGGCTTGTCATCCGTAAACCCTTGGATATTAACAAAAAATATTATGACTGAAAATCAAGGCCCTAAATATAATATGGACACAATGCCTATCCGTTGGAGGCACATCCGTATATTAATCATTGCCTCTGCCGGACAATTCTTCGGAGGAGCACTAGCCATCCTGATAGGTGTAATCGCTCCACTGATTGCTATCACCCACCATCCGGAACTTTCTTCCTGGCTACAAGGCTTCATTTTTTCTGCCGGGCTAATCGGTATTATGGCAGGTTCCTTATTTTTCGGACATTTCAGTGACAAATACGGATATTTATTTTTCTTCCGGCTTTGCCCGATGCTAATTGCAGGAGCATCCCTCTGGATTTTTTTCAGTCACTCTATAATTATCCTCACCATCTGTTTACTGGTCATCGGATTTGCTATCGGAGGTGCCTATGCCCTCGACCCGTCTTACGTTTCGGAAATCATGCCTGAAAAATGGCGGCGCACCATGTTAGGCATCTCAAAAGCAAGCTCGGGTCTGGGGAATATCCTGATGATACTAATAGCTTGGTCTGTGTTAAAAACCTCTTCAAATCCAGAACTTTGGAACCGGCTTTTCCTTTTTCTTACAATTTTCGCAACTGCTACCTTTCTGGCCAGACTATGGTTTGTCGAAAGCCCGGAATGGCTGGCCCTACATGGCAAAGTACAGGAAGCCGAAAAAAATATCCGGCATTTCCTGGGAGAAGATGTGTATATCGGTAAATTAGCTTATAAAAAAGCTCAAATCCCACTTATTCAAAGTTCTAAAAAAGATATTTTTACCCCAGGTAATATCAAACGGGTAATACTCAGCGGTATCCCCTGGGGTTGTGAAGGCATGGGAGTATACGGAATCGGTATATTCACCCCTATACTACTGATGACTCTGGGCCTAATTCCAAACGGAACAAATCTTTTTGAGAAAACAGTAGAATCTTTCCGGTTCACTTTTTATATCAATTTGTTTGTCATGCTAGGATTTGTTTTGGGGTTAACAGTTGTCCGGAAATTCAACATCATCCGCACCCAGACAACCGGCTTTTTTATCTGTAGTGCCGGACTTATTGCCACACTTTTAGGCTATCTTTACAACGGTTCTTTATGGCTTACGTTGGGAGGCTTTTTGTTATTTGAACTGGCACTCAATGCCGGTCCTCATCTGACAACTTTCGAACTTCCAAGCCGGATTTACAGTATTCAGGAAAGAGCCGGCGGAGAGGGAATTGCTTCAGCATTGGGAAAACTAGGAGCCATCATCGCAACTTTTATTATCCCTCCTCTGTTAAAAGCCGGAGGTGGTAAATTAGTGCTAACCGTAGCTATAGTCATATTGTTATCAGGAGGGGTACTGACTATGCTTGTGGGACCTAAAGTAATGAAAGAAAAACGTGAATAAATTTTATACACACCGTTCAAATTTGTTAAACTTTAAAATAAAAAATGATGTTCAAAGCTATGTTAATTGCCGGATGCGGCGGATTTATCGGAACCTGCCTCCGCTTCTTAGTAGGTAAACTTGCTCACCACATGACAACTTCCCCTTTCCCGTGGGGTACTTTCGCTGTCAATATCATCGGTAGTTTTGTTATCGGAATCTTTTTCGGAATGGCTGAAAAAGCCCACCTTATTTCCGCCAACATGAACGTGTTTCTCATCACCGGATTCTGCGGTGGTTTCACCACATTTTCGTCTTTCGCCGACGACATGTTTCTCCTTATGCAAAATAAACATTGGGGTTATTTCTCTACCTATCTGATTCTGAGTATTGTCTTAGGTATTGCTCTGGTATGGTTAGGTCGCAGCTTGGTTAAACCGGCATAAAAGATATACGGAAACGGAACTGTCAAAGTCTGAATATTGATTTTGTCAGTCCCGTTCCGTAAACCTTAACCCATAACACTAAAAATCTTTTCTTTGCGTTTGCAATAATACCAATATCCTGCCACATCTGCCAAAAACCAACCGATGGGAATAGCCCACCAAATTCCGAGTACTCCCCAAAAAGGAATAGCAGCCAAAACATATGCCAAAATAACCCTCGTTCCCAGAGAAAGGAAAGTCAATACAACCGACATTCCCGGACGTCTCACCGCCCGATAGAAACCATACAACAGAAACAGATAACCTATACCACAATAAAAAATTCCTTCAATTCTCAAGTATCCCACTCCGACTGAAATAATTTCTGTTTCATGTACCGGCACAAAAATGAGCATCAAAGAACGGGCAAAAACAAAAACTAAAACGGATACAAAAATACAAAATAACGTAGTCGCCAAAAACGCCACACGTATTCCTTTACGAACACGCTCCCGGCAACCGGCTCCAAAATTCTGAGCAATAAAAGTAGAAAAAGCATTACCAAAATCCTGAACAGGCATATAAGCAAACGAATCTATCTTTACAGCAGCAGCAAAGGCCGCCATAACAGTTGTCCCAAAACTGTTTACCAGCCCCTGCACCATCAGTATACCGAAATTCATTACAGACTGCTGAACACAGGTTAGGGAAGAATAAGTAACAATTTCTTTTACTGTAGTCCATTCCAGACACATATCTTCAAAACGAAACCGAAAATCCGGATAACGCCAGAGAGAATAAACACAAAGCCCGATACCCGAAACAGCCTGTGCAATTACGGTTGCCCACGCAGCACCCCGTACCCCCCAATCCAACCACAAAATAAAAACTAAATCAAGCACAATATTCAAAACCACAGCTATGGCCAGAAACCACAAAGGAGAAACGGAATCACCGATAGCACGAAGTAAGGAGGCATAATAGTTATAAAGAAAAGTAAAACCTATTCCCCAAAAAATAACCCACAAATAATCATGTATCAAAGGATATACTTCTACCGGAACCCGTAACCACTGCAAAATAGGGTCAATCCATACAAAAACACTGATATTCAAAAACAAAGCAACCAACCCGATAAACACCAGGGATACATAAATACTACGTTTCAACGCCTTCTTATTTCCGGCACCATACTGCAAAGAAAAAATTGCCCCGCTTCCCATGCATAATCCTAAAAGTACAGAAGTCAGAAAAATCATCAGCGCATAAGCCGAACCAACAGCAGCCAAAGCGTCTGCCCCTAAAAACTGTCCCACAATCAGAGTATCGGCAATATTATAGAATTGCTGTAATAAATTCCCTAAAATCATCGGGACCGCAAACCGCAACATACCCAGAGAAATATTTCCGGTAACAAGGCTCCGGGGCCTTCTGCCATCCTCTTGTGAAATTTCTAAAACCGACTTATCCTGCATAGTGCAATTCTTCGATAGTGTTTCCAGAATATGTAAATACCGGTTGAACCCAACCGCCTAAAATCGCAAAAATACTGAAAACAAAGAAAGCAGGCTATTTTGTAACAGAAATTCTATTCCCCATTTTATCATTTCTTTTTTTAATTTCTAAACTAAATTTTAGAACAGATAGCAAACTTATATTGGGACCTATATTCTCTAAATCATGATATTCATATCTTCATAAATATTATAATGGAAGGTAATTATATACAATCTTAACCCTTAAAATAAAACTCCTTAATTATCGGTATA
>CAJTPD010000017.1 GCA_910578105.1 uncultured Odoribacter sp.
GGGGGGGGCAATTTGAAGCGTTTTCAGGTGGTCAATTTCTTCCGTTTTTCTGGGGTCGGTTTTTCCGTTTTTTCCAATAGTCAGATAACCGTCTATAAAAGCCTGTTTCAGTCCGGCTTTGAAAATGGAGAAGTATGTAGAAGCTGTGTTTTGAGAAATTGTACCTCGCTTAGTACCGCCTTGCGGTGCGTTCATTATGAATTGACGGAACGATTCTACCAGCTTTAAGTCTATTTGCGAAAAGAGGATGGTATCGCCTTTTGCAAATATCTTTAGCAACTCATGAACTCGTCTCCAGTTGACAATGATAGAATCAGAACTATGGGCATGTCTTGTTCGTTGCACATGGTCGAAGTATTCGATAAAATTGCTTCGGGAGCGTTCTAATTGTTCTGCCTGTTCAGCATCGGTATCGGCATAAAGAGCCGCATTGTCATATTCCTTTTGCCGTAGGCTTCTGACCTTATCGGCATAGATACATGATTCTTGGTCTAATTGAGCCTTGCATTGTATAATACCGTTCAGGTCTCGCTTTGGCTTATAAGTGGTTTTGCCATCGGCATTAGTCCTTGCATTACGTGATTTATCCCAAATAGGTGTCGTAATTGTACGATTGAGATATTCACGAACTCTTTGCGGAGTATCTTTCCCGGATTGGAACACAGGATAAGATTCCACATAAAGATACCACTCATCACGATATTCAGACTTACGGAGCTTTACCGACACTCGTGTATTGACTAATGCTTTCTTCATCGCTTCATACCTTTATATAAGTTATCAATTTCTTTCTTGGGTACATATACAAAGTTACCTATCTGCCGGGTAGGGATAGAGTATTTGCGTATATGAAGATAAACTGTACTTTCATTTACAAGAAACTTCTCTGTGATTTCTCCAATGGTGTAACAGTCTTTTGGCTCCAGACTATACAGCTTGGCAATAGGCTTTGGCTTTGTGAGAGCTTTCTTTCGGAGAGGATAGAGTTTCATCAATTCTTCTTTTGATAGTAAAGTCTGCCTTTCTCCGGCATTCACACTTGGGATTGTACCCTTACGAATCAAGCGGTAAAGAGTTTCTTTGCTTATGCCAAACAAAGCGTATGCTTCAGGAACTGTGATGTACTCTTTGGACTTTGGTATCTTCTTGACCACATCGTCCAACCGTTGCAATCTCAGTTCTTCATCCTTGCGCCGTTTCCATGCAATTTTGGAACATTTGGGAGAGCAATACCACGATTCAATGGTTTTGGCCATAAAGGTCTCTCCACAAACCTTGCATTGACGTGTTATTTCAAATTTCGCTGCTGGCATAATTCACTTTTTTGCTTATATATCTCATTCTCAATACCGCCATTTTTACAAGTGTCATATTATCTACTTTTAAGTGTCGGTACAATTATGGTACAAATATACAACAAAAATCCGAATAATAAGCAAAGTCAAAGAGAAATAATATAAAAAGAAATAGGGCATAACTCATTGAGTTACACCCTACATTCTTATTTTTAGTTATCGTTGTTTACCGATACTTACTTCACCTCCTCGAAGTCCACATCGGTTACTTCCTGATCTTTGCCATTGTTGTTAGACTGTCCGGCGTTCGGATTGCCTTGGGGACCTTGCTGTGCATTCCCTTGCTGTTGTGCCTGGGCGTTATACATTTCCTGAGAGGCAGCCTGGAAAACATTGTTCAGTTTGTCTATAGCGGCATTGATAGCAGCAACATCCTGATTTTTGTGAGCGTCTTTCAGTTCCTGAAGAGCAGATTCAATCGGTGCTTTTTTGTCAGCTGGCAGTTTGTCTCCAAATTCTTTCAACTGTTTTTCAGTTTGGAAAATCATGGAGTCTGCTTTGTTGATTGTATCTATTTTCTCTTTTTCTTGCTGGTCGGCAGCGGCATTGGCAGCAGCTTCGTCTTTCATTCGTTTGATCTCAGCATCTGACAAACCGGAAGAGGCTTCAATCCGGATAGATTGTTCTTTGCCGGTAGCTTTATCTTTAGCAGATACGTTCAGGATACCATTGGCATCAATGTCAAAAGTCACTTCAATTTGAGGAACTCCGCGTGGTGCTGGCGGTATACTGTCGAGGTGGAAGCGACCGATAGTCTTGTTGTCTTTTGCCATAGGACGTTCACCCTGGAGAATATGAATTTCTACAGATGGCTGATTGTCCGCAGCAGTAGAGAACACTTCCGATTTTTTAGTCGGAATGGTTGTGTTGGATTCTATCAGTTTGGTCATGACGCCTCCCAGCGTTTCGATACCTAATGACAATGGGGTTACGTCTAACAGCAATACGTCTTTTACTTCTCCGGTCAATACTCCTCCCTGGATGGCTGCACCTACTGCTACCACTTCATCCGGGTTAACTCCTTTGGAAGGGGCTTTGCCAAAAAATTCCTGTACTTTCTGCTGAACTGCGGGGATACGGGTTGAACCTCCTACAAGAATCACTTCGTCGATATCTGAAGCTTTCATACCGGCATCTTGCAATGCTTTGCGACAAGGTTCTATCGTTGCCTGAATCAGGCTGTCACACAATTGTTCAAATTGTGCGCGGGTCAGGGTACGAACCAAGTGCTTGGGAATTCCGTTCACCGGGAAAATATACGGTAAATTAATTTCAGTAGACGTAGAACTTGACAATTCAATTTTTGCTTTTTCGGCAGCTTCTTTCAAACGTTGATGAGCCATCGGGTCCTTGCGGATGTCTACTTCTTCATCTTTCTGGAATTCATCTGCCAGCCAGTTGATGATTTTATCATCAAAATCATCTCCTCCTAAGTGAGTGTCACCGTTAGTAGATTTTACTTCAAATACTCCGTCTCCCAGTTCCAAAATGGAAATATCGAAAGTACCACCACCCAAATCGAAAACAGCAATTTTCTGATCCTGTGATTTTTTGTCCAGGCCGTATGCCAGAGCGGCAGCCGTTGGTTCATTGATAATACGTTTTACTGTCAATCCGGCAATTTCACCAGCTTCTTTGGTAGCTTGGCGTTGTGCATCATTAAAATAGGCAGGTACAGTGATTACTGCTTCGTTTACTTCTTGTCCCAGGTAATCTTCGGCTGTTTTTTTCATTTTCTGTAAAATCATTGCTGAGATTTCCTGCGGAGAATATTGGCGATTATCAATGACCACGCGGGGAGTATTGTTGTCTCCTCTTACCACTTGGTAAGCAACACGTTTGATTTCACTTTGTACCTGATCAAAGGTTTCACCCATGAAACGTTTGATAGAATATATGGTTTTTGTCGGATTAGTAATTGCCTGACGTTTTGCCGGATCACCTACCTTACGTTCACCATTTTCTACAAATGCTACAATGGAAGGGGTTGTGCGACGACCTTCACTGTTTGGTATTACTACCGGTTCATTACCTTCCATTACGGCAACGCATGAGTTGGTAGTTCCTAAATCAATTCCTATAATCTTTCCCATAGTGTTAATGTATTTTTTTTACTTATTTATTTATTATTCGTTTTCAGAGTGTCCGAGGTTTTAAATTCAAACACATTTTATTATTAACAAATGGCATGCCACTAGTTTGGATAAGATGTTTTTTGTAAAAATGGCGGTTTTTTGATAAAAAGAAAGAAAAAGTGTGTCATGAAATCTGACAGAACGGCAGATTTTTTTAAGGTTTATAAGATATTTATTGTAGAATTGCTTGTTCGTTTTTGCAACTGTCTTTCTTGTCCTGATAAAGCCGGAAAAACTGGTCGTTTTGTTTGCCGGGAGAATTGTAAAAGGAGAAAAGCGAGTAAATCATTGGATGCAGATAATTTAGTCATATTTTTTATACTTTTGTAAACCATATTTAGTTGCAAAAATAAACGACCCTTATTTTTGTTGATGTAAGACGTTTTTTATTAATGTGTTGCTAGTTGTTCATGGGAAAAAAAACAGAAAAAGCATTCGTCCGTGAGCAAAAACAGGCAGTTCCTGAAGTAACTGTTTTGTATTTTTCTCAGGGGACAGGGAAAGCCCGGGATATAGAAAAACTGGAGATGAAAGGGGAAGTAATTGTAATTGATCATCCCTTGGAACAAAAGGAATATATCCGGACAATAAAAAAAGCTCAGTCTGATTTGATTGTTTTATTTGATGGGGAGCGTTTGCCTTTGACAATATTGTCTTCTGTGGTGCAGCAATATATCCGGGAAAGAAAGAATGGAATAGGTTATATTACTTCCTCAAAACAGAAATTGTGGCTGGGGTGTATTCTGCATAACTGGAGTGCGGATCCGGCGATTTTGTATTCGCCTTTACTTATAGGAAATAAGTCTGATTTATTGAAGGCTTATGGTGGTTGTGATTTGGCGGCAGAAGTTATTCCCGGCGTTGCTTATAGTTTACAGAAAACCGGAGGAATAAAGTTTTTTAATTTGACGGAAGGAGCGGCAGCGTGTCGTCCTGTTGCTCAGAAAATAAACAAATGGGGAGTATGGAGGAATTATTCTTTGCGTATTCCTGGCTGGTATTTGTTGTCGGGAGAATTTTTTAAAAATCTTTTTTGTGGAGAAGGGAAAGTGCAACGGGATATGGTTTTCCGGATGTTGTTTTTGTTGTTGGCCTGTTTTGCTTTTGTTTTTATGCCTTATATCAGCAAGGATTTTGGAGTGACAGGCGATGAGTTTGTGGACCACCGGCATGCCGGTTATGTATTGGATTATTTTGCAAATGGTGACAAAACAGCTTTGGAGCAGCCTAAAACGGCATTACATTTATATGGTAATTCGGTGCAGGTAATTACGGCTGCTCTTTGTCGTTGGTTTGATGTAGATAATTTTTATGAACTGAGGCATTTTGTCGGAGGTCTTGTGGGGGCAACCGGTGTTTTGGCTGCCGGATGGATGGGATTGCGTTGGGGCGGTGGTTTATGTGGTTTGCTTTCTTTGTTGCTGATGTTCTTTACTCCCCGTTTTTTCGGACATAGCATGAATAATCTGAAAGATATTCCATTTGCAGTGGGGTACATGCTTTCTTTATTTTATACTGTCCGTCTTTTTGACTATTATCCTTTTTTCCGTTTGCGGCATATGCTTGGTTTGATTTTGGGTATAGCTTTGACCTTGGGAACGCGTTCCGGAGGCTTGCTTCTTTATCCTATGACCTTTATGTATGCGGGTTTATTCTATATTTTACATTATGGAATCGGGCATTTTTATAAATTTGGAAAATATGCCGGGAAAATCGGACGAATACTGGAAATATTGTTTATTGTTTTTATTTGCAGTTATTTTTTATCTATTCTGTTATGGCCGTTTGCTTTGCAAAAACCGTTGACAGCTGTGGTTTATTCTTTGTCGAAATTCACGCATTATAATGTAGGACTTCGTACAATATTTGGTGGTGAGCAGATGATGTCCAATATGTTGCCCTGGAATTATGCCCCTGAATATTTATGTATCGGGATGCCGATAGTAACGTTGATCGGTTTTTTTGTCTATTTGTTCTATATGTGTATCAGGAAAAAGGAATTTTCTTTGATTGGTTTTTTCTTATTATTTGCTGCTATATTTCCGGTATATTGGGTGATTCATTGTCATTCAAATTTGTACGGAGGAATCCGGCATTTGTTATTTGTGATGCCTCCGATGGTGGTTATAGCCGGGCGTTTTTGGAGCGAGCTAATTCATGGGGGACGTAAATATTTGAAATTACTGCCGGTATCCGTTTTTGTTGTGTTGCTGGCGTTACCGGTGGCTCATACTTTTCGAAATCATCCCAATGAATATGTTTATTTTAATGAATGGATTGGCAGATTGAAAGGTGCTTACGGAGACTATGAAACGGATTATTATTTTAATTCTTTAAAAAGTTCAGCCAATTGGTTCCGGAAAAATATTTTACCGGATTTGCCGCAGGACCGGAAAACTGTAGTTGTGACCCAGGCCGCCGGAATAATGGAGTATTATTTTCGGAAAGATACAAATGTGAAAGTGATTTACAGCCGTTATTATGAAAAATATTCAAAGGAGTGGGATTATGCTATATTCGGCAATGTTTATATTAGTCCTTATCAGTTAGAAAATAAATTATTTCCTCCGTCAGGTTCGTTATATGCTCCGGTAGTAGACGGGTATCCCATGTCTTTTGTATTGAAACGGGATACGAAAATGGAATTGCGAGGCTATCAGTTTGAAAAAGACCGACAGTTTGAACAAGCGATTCAGGTTTTCAAAGAATACACCAGAACCCATCTTCAAAATGAAGAAGTCTGGTCCAGGATGGGAAAACTTTATTATATAACCAAACAATTTGAGGAGGCGAAAGAGGTTCTGGAGAATGCTTTGAGTTTGCATCCTTTTTTAAATGAAGCTTTATATATGCTGGCTTTGACCAATGCAGAACTGAAAAATTTTTCCGGAGCTTTTGAAGCAGTGGAACGTATGTTGGCTGAAAATGAAGCTTCGGCAGACGCTTGGTATTTAAAGGCTTTGTTGCATTACCGGTTAAAGCAGTATCAAAATGCAGTTACTGCATTGAATCGGGTGTTGGCTTTTCGTCCGAATTTCGACAGGGCACACATACTTGCGGGAGATATTTTCCGGGATAATAATGATTTTGAGCAGGCGGCAAAAATGTATGAACAGGCCTTGAAGTACCGGAATAGCATAAATACAGCTATCCAGTTGGCTGATGCGTGGGTGCGGTTAAAAAAATATAATCAGGCGAAGGAGTTGTTGGAAAAGGTAAGACAATTTCAGGCTTCTTTTTATCCGATTTATAAAGTAGAAAGCAGAATGTTGCTGCAGGAAGGAAAATTAAGAGAAGCTGATGCAGCATTGAAGAAAATGGAGGATATTGATGATGATTCGGAGGTGTTCGTGTTGAGGGCGATATATGCGGAATCAATGCACGATACGGAAAAAATGAGAGATATGCTTGGACGGGCTTTGGCATTGGAACCGGGTAATGTTGAAGCTCTCAGTTTAAAGAAAAAGTTTTTAGAATGACTTTATGGCAGGAAAAACTTGTATAATCATACCTTGCTTTAATGAAGCTGGACGTTTTAAGGCTGCAGAATTCCGGGATTTTATAAATAAGGTTTCCGATATTGATTTGTGTTTTGTAAATGACGGAAGTGTAGATAATACGCTGGAGAAACTAACCGATTTACAATGCACACGACCAGAGAGAATAAAAGTGGTTACTTATGCAGATAACCGGGGCAAAGCTGAAGCTGTACGTCAGGGATTTTTACAAATGCTGGCTTTGGGGGAATATCAATGGGTAGCATTTGCTGATGCTGATTTGGCAACTCCTTTAAGCGAAATGTTTCGTCTGATAAATATTGCCCGGGAGGAACCAGAGGTAATGATTATCATGGGGTCACGGCTGGAACGGATGGGAGTCACCATTCGGCGTAAATTTTACCGCCATTTTACAGGAAGAATATTTGCGACTGTTATTTCCGGATTGTTTCGTTTGAATGCTTATGATACGCAGTGTGGTGCAAAGGTTTTTCATGCAGATATTGCCGGAGCTGTATTTAAACAGCCTTTTATTTCGCATTGGTTGTTTGATGTGGAAATGTTATTGCGGGTGAGAAATTTGCGTAGGGATTATAACCGGATAATACACGAAATTCCGTTAAATGTTTGGCTGGAGCAGGGACATAGTAAAATTCGGTTTTCACATTTGTTGAAAATGCCTTTTCAGTTGTATAAAATCTATTTCAGATATAAAAATTAGGGTATTTATATACATTTCAAAGATTATTTCAAAAAGCATCTGTCCTTTGGTTTACTTTGGGTGAAAGCGGGCTACTAAAATTAGTTCTTTCCGAAATCAGATAAAAGTGGTATTTATACCCTACTTCAAAAGTATTAAATAACTTATTTTTGTAAATTGTAAATTGTAATGAAGTGAACACATTGGAAAAAACGGATTATGTATTGGAATCCCGTTGCTGTGGGGCAAAGTTTGCCGACCATAAATGGGAACTGGATTGTCCGAACCAGGATGGAGCAGCATTAATTTTTGCAAATTATGCAAAAAAGCAATTGGAAATAAAAGAAAATCTGCCCGGGTTATATAAATTTTCAGATTGGTTGCCTGTTTGCCGCATGCTTGAAGGTTCGGGGGCTCCAGTAACTTATAAAAGCGAAGGTTTAGCCAGTGAATTGGGATTGTCCGATTTATACATTACTTTCAATGGTTATTGGCCTGAAAAGGGAGCCGGGATGCAAACCGGAACTTTTAAAGAATGTGAAGCTTTTTCTGTTTGTGCACGTATTAACGGGAATGGTGATAAGATTATGGTGGTAGCTTCTGCCGGTAATACTGCCCGTGCTTTTGCCCGTGTTTGTTCTGAAAATAAAATTCCCTTGTTGTTGTGTGTGCCGGAAGATTGTCTGGATGCGATATGGTCGTCGCGTCCGTTAGATTCGTGTGTGAAATTGGTTGCAACAGCAAAGGGAAGTGATTATTTTGACGCTATTCACTTATCAAATGTGATTTGTGAACTCAATAATTTTTATCCGGAGGGAGGGGCTAAAAATGTAGCCCGCCGGGATGGAATGGGGACTACTGTGCTGTCGGCAGTGACTACGATCGGACGGATACCGGACTATTATTTTCAGGCGGTAGGGAGCGGTACTGGTGCTATTGCAGCTTGGGAAGCTAATAAACGTTTTATTACTGACGGTCGTTTTGGGAAAAACCTGATGAAATTAATGGTTTCACAGAATATTCCTTTCACTCCTATTTATGATGCCTGGAAAGCAGGTTCCAGGAATTTATTGCCTTTGGATGACCAGCGGGCACGGCATCAGGCTGAAGAAATTTGTGCGAAGGTACTTTCAAACCGGAGACCACCTTATTCTTTGAAAGGTGGATTGTTTGATGCATTGACAGATACCGGCGGGGATGTATTTGCTGTTACAAATGAAGAAGCTGTTCAGGCCGGGATGTTATTTGAACAAACGGAAGGTATTGATATTGAACCTGCAGCAGCTGTAGCTGTTGCTTCGTTGCGACAAGCTGTTGAACAAGGGGCGGTGGAAAAGAAAGCAGTTGTGATGCTGAATATAACAGGTGGAGGAATTCGCCGTTTTAAATTGGAAAACAAATTGTTTTATAAGGTACCGGATTGTGTATTTCCTATTGATGCAGACCTTGATGTAGTACGGGAAACTGTAACGGAATTATTTATCCCTTGATTCTGTAATAATCAGTCCTGAAGAGGATTTGATACGGTTTGAGAGGTAGACATTTGTAAGTTTTTCTTTAGCAGATTCCGGGTGCCTTCATCATCCTGGAAAATTTTTTAGAATAGTTTTCTTTTTTTTCATGAGGCATACTCCTGGAAGAGAGTGGGGGCTATATGTTATTCAGTAACTTTTCTTTACCTTTGCAAATCTAACAATAGAAGTATGAGACGTATTGGTAATCTGAAAAAGTTTTTGCATCCTGAGTTTTATTACTCGGTATTACGGAGGGATTGGTGTATTTCAACTTTTATTCCGGATTTTTTGCTAAAAACTGTGGCTATCCTGGTTGTATCGATAGATCAGTTTGTAAAAGACGCTTCTACTATATCAGCCTCTGCTTTGACTTTTTATTCTACTTTATCTTTTATCCCTGTCGTTGCATTAATACTTGCCATAGCCCGTGGATTCGGGGCTTCCAAGGCATTGGAGGACTGGTTGAAAGAACAAAGTTATGCTAATCCTGAAGTGATGCAGTGGGTGATGAATGTTGCCGGTAAGGCATTGGAGCATACTCAGGGTGGAGTGATTGCAGGTTTTGGAATAGTCTTGTTGATTTGGTCTGTTATCCGGATGCTTTCCAGTACGGAATTGGCTATGAATAGAATTTGGGGGGTGAAGAAAGGCCGTGGACTGGTGAAAAAATTTACTGATTATATGTCTATTCTGTTCATTGCTCCGATACTAATCGTGTTGATTAGCAGTATGAATGTCTTTATGATGTCCAGTTTGCAGAGTTATGCTGTGGATGAAGGAATCCTAAGTTATGCCAGCGTTGCTTTAAAAGCGTTGTTGGCTCTTATTCCGTATGTATTGGTATGGTTCCTTTTCGTGTTTTTATATATGTTTATGCCCACTACTCCTGTTAAATTTAAGTATGCGTTGTTGGCGGGTATAATAGCGGGAACTATTTTTCAGATTGTTCAATGGTTTTATATCCGTTTTCAGGTTGGGGTGAGTTCTTATAATGCCATATACGGAGGGTTGGCAGCTTTACCGCTTTTATTGGTTTGGTTGCAATTGAGCTGGAGTATTGTGTTGTGGGGAACTGAATTGTGCTATATTATGCGTAACCGGCATTTTTTGTACCGGGACGTCATGAATGCTGATAATCGTTGGGTGGATAACGTGGAAGTTTCTATCCGGGTACTGAAATTTATTTCAGAAGAATATACGAAAGGACATGGGGGGCCTGAATTGGCTGCAATTTGTAAAAAATTGAGAATGAGTTCAAGCAAAGTCAGAGTCGTGTTGCAGGAGCTTATTGAGCAGAAAATTTTGGTTGAAGTCAAAGAAGATGATGATGTGTCTTATTTTCCTGCGGCAGATTTTCATCACCTGGCGTTATCTGATATTATTACCCGTTTGTCACATATAAATGAAAATAAGGGAGAAGAATGGAAATTAAGATTCATTGAAGCTGTGAAAAGAGAATTTGCTAAAGATACGTTTGCTTAAGCATTATTTTTTGGACCTTATTTGTTTTTTGAGTAAATTTATGCTCCAAATTGATATGTTATGAGAAAAAAGATTGATTTAGAGTACATTTTTTCCTCTTCTGTAAAAGTTTTGTTTTCTCGTTTAAGTACTCCTGCCGGTTTGTCCGAATGGTTTGCAGATGATGTTTTTCAAAAAGGAGATCAGTTCGTTTTTATTTGGAATGGGATGGAACATCAGGCAACTTTGGTAGAATTGAAGCCTAATAGTTGTGTCCGCTTTCAGTGGAATGATGCAGAGGACGAGGAGGAGTTTTTTGAATTTAGTATACATGTAGAGCCTTTAACTGGTGAAGTTGCATTGATTATCACTGATTTTGCAGATGAAGATGAGGTTGCGGATTCTACTGATTTGTGGAATAAACAGATGGATATGCTTCATCGTAATTTAGGAGCTTAACGCCTATGTAAGAATGTTCCAGTGTACTAATGAAAACTGTATTGGGGTTTGGTACATTGGTACATTGATAAATTAATTCTACCTTTGCCGCCTGTTTGTTAAGAGAACTGCCGATGAAAAAATTACATATTTTCATGTTAAAAAGCTTTTCGGGGCCTTTTGTTGCAACTTTTTTTATTAGTATGTTTGTTCTGCTTATGCAGGCATTGTGGCGTATGATAGATGAACTGGTTGGAAAAGGGTTGGATAATTCAATTATTGCTGAGTTCTTATTTTATGTTGCTGTTACTTTGGTGCCGATGGCTTTGCCTTTGGCTGTTTTGTTGGCTTCTATCATGACTTTCGGGAGTTTAGGAGAAAATTATGAATTAATCGCCTTGAAATCTGCCGGCATTTCTTTGTACCGGATTATGAAGCCATTGATTGCCGTGATTATTTTGATGACTATGCTGGCATTTGTTTTTTCTAATAATATTCTTCCTGTTGCTAATCTGAAAATGAATTCTTTGTATTATGATATCAGGAAGCAAAAGCCGGAAATGTCTTTTAAGGAAGGTATTTTTACCAACGATTTGGAGGGATATAGTATAAAGGTCGACCGTATTGATAAAAATACGGGTATGATGTATAATATATTAATATATAATCATAAAGACGGGCATGGAAATTATGAGGTAACAAAGGCAGATTCGGGTATGATGAAAACAAATGTCAAAAGCAATGCTATGGATTTAACGCTTTTTAGCGGACATACCTATACAGACGAAGGATTACAAAAAGTCAGTGCCCGGAAAACTTTTCCTTTCAGACGGCTGAAATTTGACGAGGAGATGTTGAGCATTGATTTACCGGATACTGACTTTAAAAGAACAGATGAAGATGCTTTCCGTTCTCATTCACTGATGTTGAATTTAAGTCAGTTGCAATATAGAATAGATTCTGTTCAAACTTATCTGAAAACTAAAAAAGCCGGAGATGCTAAACGTTTATTGGCTTCTAATTATCAAAAGAGTAAAAGTTCCAGTCCGCAACAAGATAGTATTTTGGCAGAGCAAAGTAAAGACATGTATAACAATCCGGATAGTTTGTATCTGAGTTATGATGAGGAGGAAAAACAACGGGCTGTATCTGCGGCTTTGCAATATGCCCGGGAAGTGAAGCAAAGGAATCAGGATAATATGCATTATTATACGGCACAGCAAGAACAGGTTATCAGGAACCAGATAGAATGGCATCGTAAATTTTCTTTGTCATTTGCTTGTTTTATTTTTTTCTTTATCGGTGCTCCGTTGGGAGCTATTATCCGGAAAGGCGGATTGGGGATGCCGGTTGTCGTATCTGTTTTTTTGTTTATTATTTATTATATTATAGATATGATGGGAATCCGGTCTGCGAGAGAAGCTGTGATTGCTCCTCAACTGGGTACTTGGATTTCTTCATTGGTTCTTTTGCCTTTGGGAGTGATATTGACCTATAAGTCTGTGACGGATTCGGAAATGATGAATACGGATGCTTATAAAGTATTTTTTGAAAAGGTGAAGAAGTTTTTTTCCAGGAAGCAATGGAATGCTGAAAAGGAAGTTGAGTTTTTCAATAAAGGAGGAGAGAAGGTGATAACTGTTTTTGATAAAGTAGTGAATACAGTGAGACACATTTTTAAACGGAAGTAATGCACAAGCGGAATTTGAGAATTGTATATATGGGTACTCCCGATTTTGCCGTGTTGCCTTTGAGGAAGATTGTAGAAGCGGGGTATCCGGTTGTCGGTGTAGTGACTAACCCCGATAAGCCGGCTGGCCGGGGGCAGCAGATGCAGGAGTCGGCAGTGAAAAAATATGCCCGGGAAGCCGGGTTGAAGATTTTACAACCAGAAAAATTCCGGGATGAAGAGTTTTTGAAAGAGTTGGCGGATTTGAAAGCGGATCTGCAATTGGTGGTTGCTTTTAAGATGTTGCCGGAGGTAGTGTGGAACATGCCTCCGTTGGGGACGGTAAATTTGCATGCTTCTTTATTGCCGGACTACCGGGGAGCGGCACCGATTAACCGGGCTGTGATGAACGGGGAGACTTGTTCCGGGGTGACGACTTTTCTTTTAAAGCATGAAATTGATACCGGAAATATTATTTTCCAGGAAAAGGTGAAAATCGGAGAGGAAATGACGGCAGGGGAATTGCATGACGAATTGATGGAGAAGGGGGCTGATTTGTTGCTGAAAACCGTGCGGGCGATGGAGGGGGGGGATTACCCATTGACTGACCAGGTAGGATTGCTTCGGGGGCGTGAAGCGATACATGCTCCGAAGATATTTAAAGAAGACATGAAAATCTGCTGGGCCGGGGAGTTGGAAACTATCTATAATCATATCCGGGGATTGTCCCCTTTCCCCGGTGCATGGACGGAATTACAGGCTATCGGGATGGACGGCGGTGTTCTGACACTCAAAATATTTAAGGCCGTTAAGATACAGCAGAGTCATAACCGGTCTGCCGGAGAAATCTGTACTGATGGAAAAACCTTTTTTGATGTGTATGTGAAAGGAGGCGTTATCTGTGTGCAAGAATTGCAGTTGTCGGGAAAAAAGAGAATGCAAGTGAAAGATTTCCTGAGAGGATTTCGATTGAAAGATTACCAGTTGATATGTTAAAGCGAATCAGGGTGCCGGAAAATAGGTACGAAGCGGATATTAAAAGCTGTAAGCGAAAAGGATAAAGAATTTTGGAAGGAAGTTTGCGGCTGTTGTTATACATTTTTTGTCTTTACCGGATTATTTTCATTATTTTAATCACATGATTATTAATGACTTATATATTAGTATAATTATTTTTAAGAAAAATATTCCCAAAAAATTTGTATATGATGAATGAAATCTCTACTTTTGCATCCGCTTTTGGGAGGA
>CAJTPD010000018.1 GCA_910578105.1 uncultured Odoribacter sp.
GAGATTTTTTCTCGTTGCGCCTTGTGGAGATTGTATTTTTCCTCCAGCTCGGTGGTAATTTTCTTGCTGCGACGAAATAAAAAGTCCTGATTGAGCCTCTTGCCCTGCTCGTTGACATTGACTGTCACTATATGGATATGGTGGCGGTCAATATCCATGTGCTTGTAAATTATGTAGGGCTGTTCTCCGAAGCCGAGTTTTTCCAGATACTCGCGGGCAAGAATTTCATACTGCTGCTCCGTCAATTTATCGTCGGGGTGAGGATTTAGGGAGATATGCAGCACCGGCTTTTTTGTCCTGCCCATTTTCGGCATGAAAAGATTGAAATTCTCCACCATGCGGGCGATGTCAATATTCCCGTCTGCCGGAAGAATTATCTTGTTCGCTCCAAGCACACGGCCCTCGTCACGGTTCATCTTCATGCCGTTGTATGACAACGCCCCGTAGAGCGATGAGCCTATCGAGATTTTAGCGACCATTGCTGCTCGAATTTTTCCGACAACGACATCACCTGCGACATGACACCTATCATCTCAATAGTGGCTTTCTCCAACTTGTAGAGATGTGTCATCGCTTTTTTCTCGGTGAAATTCTCCCTGAGGGTTCTGACTGTAAGGTCGTAATTTACCCCGATTGTGCGGTATTGGGCGAAAAACTCCGAAAGCTTTGCGCAGTAAACCGCAAGAGATTTGTCGGCGACAAGCACCTTGAATGGCTTGCCAAAGATGAGCTGCTTGATGAAAGTGGCCTTTACGGTCGCGTTGGCTTTCTCCATCATTCTGGTGAGTTCATCCCATTCGAGATCGTCAAAGCTGACTTTGACATGGTGGCTGCACTTGTTGGCAACCGGCGGTCGCCCGCCTTTACAAAATAGATTTGTCATAAAAGTGTGGATTAAAGTGGTGGTGCATCGCGGAGCCTCTGCCAACCGCAGGTTTGGAATTGGGATGTCCGACTTTGGAGGACAGCCTCCACATAGCAAGGTTGTTTCGTGGGAACCTGAGTTACCCGAAACCTTTTGGGGAACCCAAAAGACACCTTGCTATGTACCGACGTACATCTTACCTATTATGAAATAAGGAATTATGCCCGTCATGACAGCCCGGTTTGCCATAAGGTTGTACTATTATAGTACAACAACGCCTTATTTCATGCCTGCGGAGGGTGTTCAGCCCCTCGTTGCTTATATAAAGTTACGGAAATTTCTCGGCAATTACAAACGACGAGAAAAAATATGAGCGAAAATCCGATGCTTTATGCCGGGGTTGGAGAGCCAATTACTGGCAACAAGAAAAAACTTTGCCCCGGAAATGTTAAAAAATCAGCCCGATTTTCGGGAAATCCGGGGAAAAATGGGGAAAAACGTGGACATAGCCGGACATACTTGGACATGATTGAATTAGCTGTAAAAAATACCATGAAACTTTTTGAAAATTTTTTTGTATCTTTATATAGAGATTGACGGATACTACTGCCTTCAAGGAGTTCAAATTACAGACACTATTAAGGAACTATCCAACGAACCGCAGTAATGTTTATAGATCTTACCGGAGTACATTGGAAATTCTAATGGATAAATATGATAAAGGAATATACCATATCCTTTTGCAGAGTTCAATCCTTAGTATTTATAATAGAACTGCTTGCATTACGACATTTGTATTATCCTTAATGGTCATCTATCCAAAGGAATAACCAAAGTGCATAAGGAATAATATACTTACTATCTATAGTAACTTCATGGCTATACAGCCATAGATATATAGATAGAGAACTACCACTTAATCCCAAAACAATTAAAGAATTATGACTATGACACGACGATATCCAACCCCGGCTTGATTAGCCGATGCCCTCCCGACAGCGGAGGAAGGTCGCCCATAAGCGACGGAGAAAGCTGTACCCTATACCAAGCATTAGACGATGCCGGCAATGCGTTCTGTCGATAGAAGCCCGGTCTATCCGTGTCAGAATATACGCTGACGGCTACCGCTATGTCCTTATCCAACCATCAACCCTTAAACAATGCACTATGGCCAAAGTATATGAGTCCGATATCGACCCAGATGAATTCATCCGCTCGTTCCGTGATGATCCGTCCGGAATATCTTCAATGAAAAAGAAATCCACAGAGGAAAAAACATCTGAAAATCCGCAGTCGGAGGTCAAGGCACAACCGACTGAAAGGAAAACAGAACCGCCAAAGCCCGCTCCTGCAAACAAGACCACATCGGTTACCCCGGTTAATGCCGAAAGCGAGTATCGGCAGAAATACATAGCGAACACCGCATATCTGCGTCCGAAACTGCGTTTTCTGATGGTCGAAATCAATCCCGACTTCATTCAGAAAATCAAACGTATCATCTCCTACGAGAATGATTCGCCGTGTTCAATCAAATCGTTTGTCAACAACGTGCTGGCAGAACACTTCGAGCGATACGAGGCAATAATCAAGAAAAGGCTTTGAAAGCCCTCAAATCCCAACTTGCCGCCCTCGACCGCAAAATCACCGCCGACCTTGCTCCCACCCACGAAGTGCCGGGCGACCGCATGGGAGCCAACCATGAAACGATTGCCAATAATACCAATGGCGAGGAAACCAAACCTACCGCTCCACATCAACAATCCGCCAACATCACACCACCGCAATCCACAGAGCAACAGGAAGACAAACCTTCTCTTGTGGCCGAATCAAGATATCCATATCGGTTTTCTACAATGCACTTAACATATCATCATTTAGGGTCTTGAACCCACGCGGGCAGATTGACTATATTCCAATCTGCCCACTCAACTATATTAAATCTCAAAATTTAATAAGAAAGTGGTTTTCGAAGAAAGCATATTAAAAGATGGCTATTTATGGTAACTGATTTCGTAATATATTGAGTAACTTTGCCATTAATAATAGAAATGACAATGATTCCAGATAAAAAGACCAAATACTGCCAAACGTGCGGAATACCCTTGGATATTGACTACAATAATCTTGGGGAAGATGTGAATGTGGAATATTGCGACTATTGTTTGAAGCATGGTGTCAAGGGGTATGATTTCTCGATGGACTATCTGATTTATCTTTGGGGGCTTTTCCCCGAAGAATATTATAAAGAAGTAGGCATATATTATACTTCGTTGGAGATTAGAGAAGTAATGTCAAGGCGACTTCCACAAATAAAAAGATGGAAACAAAAAATCAATACAGCCCACATACTATACGAACTTATTATTAGGGTACAAGAATACATAAACAGACATTTGTTTGATGACCTTAGTTTGGATGTGCTATCACAAACGGCTGGTATTTCAAAATACCATTTTCGTCGTGTTTTCAAAGCTGTATGTGGTGAGAATATCGGACTGTATATTCAACGGTTAAGATTGGAATATATCGCGTTCAAGTTAATATCCACCAATATAAGTGTTTCAGAATTACTGTGCCAGATAAACTATCAAAACAAGCATACACTTTCAAGAGCGTTCAAGAATTATTTCAAATGTACCATACCCGAATTTCGCAAACAGAACTCCAATGCTAACCCGGAAGGGATGTATCCTGTGCAAATTGTTCCTTGCATTGAAAAAGTCGCTTCCGTTCGTATTGCCTGTTTGAAACTGGAATGGACAGAGCATCTAAATCATGATTTTTCGGTATTGTGGAAACAGGTTCTGCGTCTTGCTGAAAATTGCGGTTTACACTCATGTAGTTGTAAATATATAAGCCTTACATTGGATTGTCCGCTAATATCTTCGGAAGAACAAACCCGTTTCATGGTGGGTATAACCGTTCCAAAATCATTTGACATCCCCAATGGATTTTCTGTTTATGAAATAGAAGCCGGAGAATATGCAGTGTTTCAGTTCAAGGGATTATATCATGAACTGAACAGGGTGTACCGTTACATATATCTTGATTGGTTGCCAACAAGTGGATATACGTTACGAGAGCCTTATACATTTGAAACTTATCTCAATACGCCAGAAAAGACTCCTCTTTCGGAGTTGAGAACGGATATTTATATCCCAATTATGCAAAAAAATTAATGAATGTCTTGAATTGGGAAATAGAACAACTGCTGAGAAACGAAAATGCCGATTTCGTTCATTTCGTGGATATATCCATGCTAAATGTACGACAAAACCGGGGTCTTCCGTATGCCATACTTGTAGGATTGGTTATTAATCCGCAATTTATCAAAACTGTGCATGGAGACCCCAATTATGTGCATACAATTAACGATGAGTATGCTCAGACTGAACAAAGAGTAGGATTAATCTCGGACAAACTTGCAAGTTGGCTTATAAGAAAAGGTTATATAGCATTGTCACAGTCAGATAATGCCCTATTAGTCGAGAACACATTTGATTTCACAACAAAAACATCCGTTTTGCCACATAAGACTATTGCGGTACTTAGTGGTATTGGCTATATCGGTAAAAACAATCTGTTTATCACGACTGAATATGGTGCAGCACAATGTCTTGGCACAGTCTTGACAAATGCCCCATTATCAATAGTAAAACGCCATATTAAATCGCCGCAGTGCGGTAAATGCAATATATGCAAGGATGTATGTCCACAAAGAGTATTGAATGGCGTGTGTTGGGACATAAATGTTTCAAGGGATGATATCGTAAATGTTTACGACTGTGTTACTTGTTTGAAATGTTTGGTTTATTGCCATAAAACACAGGCGTATCTGAAACGCGCAATAAAGCAAGATTAAGTGATAGACAGGTAATATTGTTCCGACCTCAGTAATCTTATAGCTACAAAAAATTAGTCTATCGGCAATCATTGTCGATGGAGATTGGCAAAATAAGAATCATAAATCATATTATTAACCAAGAACAACGCTATGAACAAAGTTCTAATTGTTGATGCGTCATCTTCCGATAGTCGGATTATGGCTGGCTTGCTCACGAAAGCCGGCTATGACCCTATAACGGCGGAGGACTTTGACGCAGCAAAGAAAGCGGTGGCAAAACTGCCACCGGGTGCTGTTGTTGTCGCGGCGATGAAATTCGTCCGTGGCACAGCGCAGGAGTTAATCAACTGGCAGAAGACAGAGGGATACGGATTCCCCGTAATCGCCATAGTGGACAATCTCAACCCATTGGATATTGCCGATGTGATGAAAGATGGCGGTGCCGTCAACATCATTCAGCGTCCGGCAATGGACAAGCAGCTTGTCGAAACAGTGGGCAGGTATGCAAGACCTGGCAGAACAATGCTGTTGCTTCCTGACGAGCTTATACCACGCAAAAGTGAGGCATTTGCCGGGATTGAAAGGGCAATAAGAAATATTGCCGCGACGGACGTCAATGCCGTCATTTTCGGCGAATGCGGCTCTGGAAAAGAGCAGATTGCAAAAGAGATTTACAGGCTAAGTTCACGGTCACAAAAGCCATGCACCGTCATAGAAGCCGGCGGCGCGGCACTTGTGGGCAACCATGACCCTGCAAATCTGCGCAGCGAAGTGCTTAACCGTATGGAAGGATACTTCAAGAAGGCTGACGGCGGTACGATCATAATCAAGAACGTGCAGTTGCTGACCTTCGAGAAACAATCGGTGCTTCTGCATATACTTGAAAACGAGCATCCGAATGTGAGGGTTATATGCACAGCAGACCCCGACCTGCGTCGTATGGTGTCTGAAAAGACGTTCCGCCCAAATCTGTTCTACATTCTACGACCGGTTGACATCACAGTGCCACCATTACGGGAGGTGACCGAAGACATCGTGCCGTTGTCAGACTATTTCCTGACACGTTATGCCCACAGCAGAGAACAGCACAGGAAAAAACTCGATGCCTCGGCAGTCAAAGCGTTGAAATTACACCCGTGGCCCGGCAACGTAAGAGAACTGAAAGATACCGTCCTCTATGCCGCCTTCCATTCAAAAACCGATGTAATATCGGCAGCCGACCTCAATTTCAGCCAGTCGGAGCCGGATGCCGATGACAGCCTTGTTCTGCGCAAGCCGCAAAAAGACAAGGAGAAAATCATTGAGGCGTACCGTCGCAGTGGCTCTTGGACAGCGGCAGCGATGCTGCTCGGAATATCGGAACGTGCTCTGATAGAACAGCGTAAAAAACACGGCATCGGTAAGAAGGGCGAGCCGGAGGTTTGACAGCTCACCAAAAATCACTAACTTTGCAATGATTTTGAAATAGTAGCGATTGGAGAGCCAATCGTTTATAACATACATCATAACATAACACCGTATTTTGTTTAAGTGAAAATCTGGTACATTGGAACTTGTAAGAGCAAATGCGTGAAAGTTGTGCTATGCGCAAGCATAGCGTGCTGTCACGTTCTCTTACATGGGTTTACCAGAGCCTTCACTTATGAACCGTGATTAGCACGCTATTTTTGTACCTTATCTGATCCAATTCATGTTGTATCCTATATCTATTAATTATTTATCACACCTTTCATCGTCAATGCCGCGAACTTTCCGTATCACAGACTTGTTTTGCAACTGAAAAATAGTTGTATTTGTGCCAAAATAAAATGAATGGGAACAAAAGAAAGTTTGAAGCCCATAATGCTTCACAAACCCCATCCCGGCAATATTATCAAGGGATATGTGATGAAACAGGTTTATGATTATCTTAACAATGAAGGACTGATATGAATACACTGAAATATAAGGATTTTATAGGCTCGGTAGCATTCAGCGAAGCCGATAATGTATTTTTCGGTAAAATTGAAGGCATTGACGGACTTGTAAATTTCGAGGGCGAGAGCGTTGCGGAACTCACTAACGCCTTTCATGAGGCAGTTGACGATTACCTTGCATATTGCGCCGAAGAAGGAATAGAGCCTCACAAAAGCTATTCCGGATCTTTGAACGTGCGTCTTACTCCCGACATTCACTCCCGTGTCGCTTACCTCGCAAAACAGGCTGGAGTATCCATCAACTCGTTCATACGCACGGCTGTGGAAAAACAGATTGCCGCCATGCTCTGAGATGATTCTAATGCACCGAGCCTCTATCGAGGTAAACAAGATGTTATATTAAAATAGCCAATCGACAGAAGTTTAATGAATAAAATATCACCTATTTTATTCAATACAGAGATATAACTGAATAAAATTAGCTATATTTGCAGTCTAAAATAGATTGCGATGAAAACAACGATACTCAATCAGCGGGTGGAGCGTGACGAACTTATGTCGCGCCCTTATCAGCAACGGCATACAAGGTATGACGCCGACGAACTGTTGCAAAATCCGCTTATCAAACTTATAACCGGGCCTCGCCGAGTGGGCAAATCGGTCTTTGCCCTGCTTATGCTGCAAAGCAGGAATTTCGCTTATCTCAATTTCGATGACAGCCAACTGCTTGAAAAGTGGGATGAGGATTTGGTGATGTCGGCACTTGATGATGTATATCCCGGCTATGATTTCATGCTGCTTGATGAAGTCCAGAACCTTCCCGGCTGGGATCTTTGGGTCAGCAAGCTCTACCGACGAGGCAAGAACCTCGTAATCACTGGCAGCAATGCCAATATGCTGAGTCGCGAAATGGCTACCGTCCTTACAGGGCGTTATCTCCAGATAGAGATGCTCCCGTTCAGCCTTGAAGAAACGATGACATGGAAGAATGTCAGTCCGCAGTTGGAAGAACAAGCAGCGCAGGCTGTAACGCTTGCTGATGACTATATGCGCAACGGCGGTTATCCGGAAACAATCCCGGCGCGCAGTATCACCAAGAGTTATCTTTCTTCGCTGTTTGATTCCATCCTGCTGAAAGATGTAGCCAAACGCCATAAGGTGAGGAACACCACCGACCTATATAATCTTGCCACTTACCTGCTCTCCAACTTCTGCAATCCGATTTCTGCAAATGATCTTGCTGGAGAGCTTGGGTTGTCAAGCGTCGCAACTACAAAAAAATTCTGTGACTATCTGGCAGAACCGTATCTGTTCTTCTACATGCCACGCTTCAACAACAAACTGAAATTGATGACCAAAGCACCTAAAAAGGTGTATGTGGTTGACAACGGTTTTGTGCAAAGCACGGCATTCAATCTTAGTGAAAATCTTGGTCGTCTGCTGGAGAACCAAGTGTTTGTCGAATTGCTGCGTCGTGGTTATATTCCCGGTCAGACACTGTTCTATTACCGCACACGCAACGACAAAGAGATAGACTTCGTTACCCGCAAAGGCACAAAGGTCGAGCAACTGATCCAAGTCTGCTACGACATGACCTCCGAGAAAACTCGAAAACGCGAACTCGACGCCCTCGTCGAAGCATCCGAAGAACTCCACTGCGACAACCTCCTTGTTATCACCAACGACCAACAGGAAATTGTAGATTGGAAAGGTCATATTGTAAAACTTGACCCAATTGCTAAATTTTAATACAGATTATGCGCTCAATAAAACCTCATTTAACGCCAATTTTCGAACACAATCAAATCAATGAAAAAAATTTAGTTGAATCGGATGGTGTGTTTATAGATTCTTTTTTTGAATTGCGTAAGCAGATGGCTCAATTAGCTTGTGCCAATTCTGACTTTATTCTTTTTTTCAGAGGTCAAAAAAGAGATTATACGGATAACTTATATCGTAAAGGAGGATCTTCATTTTTTCCAAGTATATATAGAGGAAATATCTCAGATGAAGACCTACACGAAAAATGGACTAAATTAGAAATCGCCTGCAAATTGTTTGCAGAAAAAATTCGTTCTTATAAAGAATCTCTACCAAAAAAATCGAATGAACGCAAAGAACTTGATATTGTATTAAAAAAGAGACTCCTTCAATGGAGTATCTTACAACATTATGAAGTTACAGACACTCCACTATTGGATGTCACACAATCCCTAAGAGTCGCTTGCTCATTTGCATTCCTTGATTCCCATGAAGAGTATTCATATATTTACGCTTTTGGATTGCCCTACAATACTGGGAGAATCTCCATTAATTCAGAGCATTATCTTACAAATATAAGACTTATTAGCATTGCTCCATCAGGATCACTTCGCCCACATTATCAAGAAGGATTCTTGGTTGGTGAAGATGAAATAAATGAAAGAGAAAAGAAAAATATCACGTTAGATTTTAGACGCCGTCTTATTGGTAAATTTAGAATACCAAATAATGATTCTTTTTGGAAATCAACCACTAACACAGAATCATTTGAAGAGAATCTAATTGAAAGAGGTTTGACAAAAAAAGAGTTGTACCCAGATTTAAACAATCATGATGATATAATCGCAAAAATATGCAATTTAGTAAAAGAAGAGATGTCAGATTTAAATGAGTCTGAGAAATATATTAGCCAAAATCCGTTTGAAGGTTTTATGTTTGTATGGAAACAAATCGAAAGTGGGTTGCGAGATGTTTACGGAATTATGCATGAAAATTCTAAATTTTCAGCACTAAAGGCTATTCGTTTTATCCAAGATAAAGAGCTTCGAGATAAATTGAACCGTTTAAGGATATGGCGCAACAATTTAGTTCATGGAGGAGTAGACACTAGAGAGATTCCAGAAAATATAAATACAGCTCTATTAATTTTAAAAGAATTACAAGACTATTTAAATAGTCCGACTATGGTCATCCAATGTAATTCTTGATATTTATAAAAATACATAAAACTCAAAATAGAATATCTATATGGCATTATTCTCCGAGCGTTACGGTTATATAAAACCGTCAGAGGTGATTATTCGTGAGCGAATATCGCCTGAAATACAAAATGCAATATGCTCTTGTTTTGACAGACTCGAAGCTGCATTTCATGAGTATGAGAAAAGTACATTTAATATGGAACATTCTCATTATGAAAATTTGGAGAAATTTTTATGGACAGATTTTCTAAATAAACGAGAAAAATCCTTTTATACTAAGGGAGGAAGATATGTGGTTGCAACATCATTCATAGAAGGCGATTCTAAATGGTTTTTAAAATTAGATTTAATCGAAAAAACTCTAAAATATTTAAGTGCTTCTTCTAATTTTGCATATCGTAAAATCAAAGAAAGTTTTATTTTCAATCTAAACTATGAATTTGAACGGTTTAACTTTGCATATCGTGTAATTGACAATGAAATTGTTGAAATCACCTCTAAAGAAGAAATAGGGGCAATAGAAAATGCGTTAGAAAATACATCTAACAAGATAAAAATACACTTAAAACAAGCGTTAGAATTATATGCACTAAGACCTATTCCTGATTTTCGTAATTCGATAAAAGAATCAATATCTGCCGTTGAAGCCTTTTGCCGAGAAAAAACAGGTGAAGACACGTTAGGAAAGGCACTTAATAAACTGGAAACATTTGGTATCACAATGCCCAAAATGCTGAAAGTCGCATTTGATAAACTGTACGCCTATACAAATCAACCAGATACTGGAATCCGTCATGCATTAATGGATGACGAAGGCAAATATACCCCCTCTAGAGAAGAAGCCTTATTTATGTTAGTATCTTGCTCTTCGTTCTTAAATTATTTAAATGCGAAGATTAGATAGTGGGCAACTCTATGAAGACCTTTTTTAACGCGCTGGTGCATTGTGGATTGAAGAAAATGTAGTACCTTTGTTCTAACCCATTATAACAATGGGGAAGAACATTGAAATAGTGCCGTGTGCAATTCGTGAACAACGGATAGTGCGGCATTGCAATATTCTGAATACTACTTAGTTACAACGATATTCCGCAGCTCCAGGCGGATCACCAATCAAAGATGAAAATCGAAGAAAATCCCTGATAACCAACAGTTATCGGGGATTTTTAGTTTCTACCCACCTCCCTTTTTTACGCAGAATACAGGGTCACCCGTAAATTCTAGTGGGGTTATGCATAAATTTTAGTTAGTCTATACAAGAAAAAACGGTATATCTATAACTCCTCTAAGTTGTGCTCTGAACTGTTTTATTTTCGCGTTAAACGATTCTGCTGCCGCATTTGATGCCCTATGAATATAGAAGTTTAATATTTCCTCGCTTCTGTCATATAATGTAGCTGCTATGGTGTTAAACGAATCAAATCCAGATTGCTCTACTTCCTGATACCACTTCGCCAAATTGGTTCTTGCTCCTGCCTTTATCGATCCTTTATTAAAAATCATCCTTAAGGAATGACTAAGGGAATATGCCCGTTTAATATCCGGATATTCTCTGAATAATATTGCAGCTCTGCGTTTCTGTGATTCAGTCCATTTTTCAGCAGATTTGAAA
>CAJTPD010000019.1 GCA_910578105.1 uncultured Odoribacter sp.
AGGGCGCGGATATGGTGACAAAGGCAATGGGCGCGGTATCGGGCCTGGGAGCGCTGATTTCCAAAAACCCGCTGCCCAGCTTCCACCCCCGCGACCTGCTGTTTGGCGCTGCCGGCGCGGTCATTATCCGGGCCGTGGTTTATTTCAAGGCGAAAAACGCCAAGAAATACCGCCACGGAGTTGAGTATGGTTCGGCGCGTTGGGGAAATTCCGACGATATTAAGCCTTTCATCAATCCCCAATTCGACCAGAACATTCTCCTGACGCAGACAGAGCGCGTCATGGTGGGGAGAAACAAAATCCCCAAGTACAATATCAACAAAAATGTGCTGGTGATCGGCGGTTCCGGCTCCGGCAAGACCCGCTTCCACATCAAGCCCAACCTCATGCAAATGAACGCAAGCTATATCGTTACCGATCCGAACGTGATAGTGTTATAAGGAACTAAAAAGCGTTACATCATAACAGAACGGGGGTTATATAATGAGCAAACAATTAAACAGTATCAAGATTACCGCCCTGTATGAAAGGCTCTCCCGTGATGATGAGCTACAGGGCGAATCCAACAGTATCACGAACCAGAAACATTTCTTAGAGGACTACGCAAGGAAGAACGGCTTTGTCAACATACGCCACTTCACCGACGGAGTGAGTGGGACGACATTCGACCGGGAGGGCTTCCAGTCTATGATTGCCGAAGTGGAAGCCGGAAACGTGGCTGTCATTATCGTAAAAGATATGAGCCGGTTTGGGCGCGACTATCTGAAAGTAGGGTTCTATACCGAAGTCATGTTTAAAGAAAAAGGCGTCCGGTTCATAGCAATCAACAACGGCATAGACAGCAGCAACCAGCAGGACAGCGATTTCACGCCGTTTTTGAACATTATGAACAAAAGTCTCGCATTGGGTAGGGATAAAATCTTAGTTGCTCTAAAGTCATAACACCTTATTCATTGATAGTTTCAGGGAAAAGAAATGTCCATTCCATACATTTGCAAAAATCTCCACTCAAGTAACCGCAAAAGAAAAGAAACGCATATATATCTGGAAGACAACAATCAAAAAGGAGGTCTGCCACATATGGGGCATGAAGTTTATAATTTCTCCTTTTGACTACATTGGGATTCATTTGAAAGTCAGTTTGAATCCTTTCCCATAAAATTTTTCCAGCTTCCTCGGTCTTGGCCCCACATGTTATCAGAAGTGGAATTTTATGGTTGCCTATGTGGGAAAATAATGTTCCTGCATACATATCCTTTTCTTTTACAGCCTCAAAGAAAATATTGCCAAAAATCCTTGTCCCTCCTGGCTGTAAAGATTCTTGAGCGATTGCTCTTAGCTGAGCATTGACTATAGGGTTCGGTTCAAAATACTTCATGGTCTGATAAACATTGTGTTCGGTATTAAAAGTGAAATGTTCAAATCCCTTTTCTGGCATGGTTCATATCTTTCGGTTTGCTCTGTGGTATAATAGGTATGCAAGTATGCGATACCTGTTCGCCGCAGAGCGTAGTTTGTTGGTATCAATTTATTTGTTCAGATTTTTGCCTGTGATGTCTTGCCCGCATAGGTGACCAATCGGCTTTGTCAACGAGTACGCTTTTTCCTTGATTGGAGAAAAGATTTGCTGGACAGCATACCACATTCGCCATTGAGCGCAACGCTCTTTGATGCAGATACAGGCACGCAAATAACCGATTCTTTGCGGATTTCACAAGGCTTGAATCCAAACTGTGATTTTTAGGTGCCGCTCTTCCCGAATACCGTTCCTGCCCGGGAATCCCACCCCGGCGTATCGCTCTTCTTGGTGCGCTCATATCGTGGCGACACTTCGCCGGAAAGCATATCCCATTCGGACGGTCATGTAATTTTCAAGGTTCGGTGGTGCGTGTCAGGTACATTGTAGCGAAAAAATACGCCCTTTTCCGTATATCCAAGAGGATGGAAAAGGGCGGCAAATCAGCGTGATTTCCACGCTTATGGACGGAGGCAGCGATGGAAACTAAATTGACAATACAGGAGCGCTTGAAGGACTTGCGGGTCGTTGACCGGGGCCTGAGTTTGGAACAGCTTGCGGAGCAGACAGGGCTTTCCAAATCTGCCCTTGGTAAATATGAAGCCGAAGATTTCAAGGATATAAGCCCATTTGCCATTGTGACGCTGGCAAAGTTCTACGGCGTGTCTACAGACTATCTGCTGGGTCTGACAGAACAAAAAAATCACCCAGATACAGCTCTTTCTGAGTTGCATCTGAGTGATGATGCTATTGAAGTATTAAAGAATGGGAAGTTTAATAAACGACTGCTGTCGGAAATGCTTTGCCACCCTGATTTTCAGCGGTTGATGCTGGACATAGAGATTTTCGTTGATCGAATTGCCGATATGCGAATCAACGATATGAACGCTGTGCTGGAGGCTGTCCGGCAAATGCTCCTCGCAAAGCAGGGAGCAAGTCAGGATGATTTGTATCTACGAACACTGGAACTGGTACAAGTTCAGGAAGAAGAGTACTTCGGTCATGTGGTTTCTGAGGATTTGAACTGGATACTTCGTGATATCAAGAAAGCACATAAGGTTGACCGTACAACCGCAGACCAATCTTCTGTGGCAGCTGAAACACAGGCGCAGTTGCAAGAGGTTATGTCTTTTGAAGGCAGTGCAGAAGAAAAGAAGGCGAGATTTTTCCTTGCAAACCTTGGGATTGACTATGATGCTATTACTAAGGAGCAGTTTGTAACTATTATCGAGGTGCTTAGACTGTCGACGCACCTAAAAAACCCAATTAACGGACGGGGGAAAACAAAATCTCATCAAGGACATAGACGTTTGAAGCGTAAGTAGTGAGTGAATACTCTATAAGATTGGAGAAGGAGTATCCGTAGACTTTTATCGCTCTCTGAAAACTATTCACATGGCTGCGAATTGTGTTACAAGATTAATCTGCCGAAAACATGGGCGGAAATCAAAAATAGATTTTCGCCCATGTTTATAAGAAATCTTATGGGAAGAATTAAATTGTTTCACCCTCTCCTAATACCTGCTCGTGATTGACTGTGGGGAGAGTATCAACCTCTAATTGATCCGCAAGCTGATTGAACAGTGTGGAAAATCGTTCTATAAATTCACTTGTTTCAGTTGGATGTTCACTACACCAAAAATCGAACAGAATATTTTGATTTCCAAGAGCGCACTCGGTTTGAGCATACCAATCTTTGAAGTCTTCTGTTAAATAATTCTCGGCCTCTAATGCCCAATTATTAAAACAAATATCATATGTGAAAGCGTTGGCCCGAGAAGAAAAGGTCTGGAACCTTAAAAAGGTAGCATGATTTTTTAAAAGTACAAACATATCTTTTTCAATAACCAAGGGTAAAAACAAAAAATTTCCAGCTTCGTTTACAAACTGCGCTTTTGACCTATATTCCGGTTTTGCAGGAACATCGCCATCAAGGACAATTATATTTTTGCGAAACTCAGGTATTTCCTTTTGTGCTAATTGAATATAGTTTGGCCACCCTAAATTTACATCCACAAAAGTCATAAATAATTCAAGGTTGATTCCCAGACCACTCGATAGTACATATTGCAAGAAAGCACATGCTCGCGTATCTTCACAATAAACTCTAATCTTGTTTTCACCGGCAGGTATTGTAAGATTGATATCGTTCAAAATTCTATTTAAATCATCACTGGTAAAAATATTCCTCGGCATAATGGTTCGGTTGCCCTCCTGATCATAATGCGGTTCCAGATATACTATGGAACTATCGTATGCATATGTCGGGAGATTTATACCCTTATTTTTCCGTTCTTCTCGCTGAAGCCTATTAACACTTTTTAAAACTATCGGTGAATGAGTGGTAAAAACTATTTGAATCTTATAATCACCAGCAGCTTTCCACAAATACTCAACTAACTTGGATTGCGAAAAGCCATACAGGGTCGCATCTAATTCATCAATGAGGAGTATCCCACCTTTATAGTCCCGAGGATACTGTTCTTTGAGACGTCTAAAAGAGAGGATAGCCAGTATAATCCGTACAATATTTCCTTCGCCTGCGGAATTTGTAAAGATGTCGTGTATATCATCGCTTACACCAGCAAATGTTTTCGAAGATGCCCCTTTTTCAAGTCCAACAGTTGGAGTTCCATTCATAGACTGAATTGATAGAATAGTTCGATAATTTGTAATACAGTATTCTAATTCTTCAGAAGTTAAAGTGGCTTGAACTGATTGAGTTTTTCCGCCTTCGCCAATGGGAAAAAGTCTGCTTAAACTCAAAAAATAAACAGGTAATTGAATATATCCGGCTCCTCTGGCCCTGCTCTCGGCGTTCCAAAATCTTAAAGTTGTTGTATGCCCTGTTTGACTACGGGCTATACTTTCAACCGAATAGTATGGTTGCTCATAAATGTGATTATGGAGAACCAATTTCCACCTATGCTCACCAATTATATCGTGGTCGGGAGATATCTTAAATTTATCCTTAAACTGAGAACGAAAATTGTATCCATCTATTGTTTTACAACCATACATTGTATGGCCCTTGGATATAGTGAAGGGCTGTCCAATCATTCCCAAGACTGTCGTTTTTTGCGTCGCATTTCGTCCAGAAATTGCAGTAATACGGCGCCCTAAATCAAAGGATACATTCTCGAATGAACGAAATTTTTCTATTTCAATACTCTTAATAATCATATATGTCCCTCTTTTATTTTAGCTTCGCAAATTAATAGAAATCTTGCTATTAGCTAATTGTTCCTGAGTTGGACACCACTGCGTATCTGAAAAAATAATCAATTCAGATGCCGTCCCTTTATTTGCGGCACTATATGTCAAATCGAATCTTTGAATCGTAAAATCCGCATATAAATTTTCAATTTCAGGCACATCATCATAGGTGATTATCCAAGGGGAAACTATTTCTTGAACTATGACATCACGGATTCGTTTGTGATCGTAGTGGGTGAAAAAGTTTTTATATAATTTTTGACCTTTATTGTAATATGGAGGATCAAAATAAAAGAATACATTGTTCCCCCAAGCAGTAGCATAATTACGCAATAGGCTAATAATGTCTTTATTATAAACTGCAATATTTTTTTTGCGCTCTGCTATTGCAGCGATTTTAGAAATAATAGCATCCTTATCAAAACGCACATCTAATTTCCAATCACCAGATTGTGAATACCCACCTATGGGACCCGCATTTAAAATGCCAGATCGATTTGTGCGATTAAGAAAAAGTGTGGCAAACGCTAAATCCAACGAGTAAGCTGTTGAGGTTTGATAAATTTCTTTTTGCCTGCGCCATTCATCAATTGTGAGGGGGGTATCCCAAATTTTTTGAATAAGAGCGCCAGGTTCTTGCTTTATTGCCCGCCAAAACGAATAAATTGCTTTGTCATAATCGTTAATAACGATATTCTCGACTGTACCTGATAGCAGTAGAGAAAGAGCGACACCTGCACCACCTGCAAAAGGTTCAACATAAGTACAGTTAGGAATCCCAAGGTTTTGGATGGCAATTCCAATAAAATTTGCCAGACGTGCTTTCCCGCCTGGATAACGCAAAGGAGATGGGTTTGGCATCGCATTCACTCCCTTCGGTACAATACTCAACATTATTCTAACATCTTTTTCTGGATAACGCAAGATGCGGCAACATTAGAAATCTTGCATTTTAATCGTACTCATAACTTTGAGTTCTAATTGAGAGCAAGCGGGCAGAGTGCCGATCAATCCGGTACTCCGCCCGCTTGCTGTGAAATTAGGAATTACCTTCAATCCCGCTGTGCGAACCGGACACGCGCCTGAGATAGCCCTCCAAATCACCACAGAGAACCAACTCCGCATAGTCCAAGGGGGCGTTGTAAACGAGCCAGTCCAGTTCGGAGCGAGCATTGATGCTCATAGCGACTTCCTTCTCGACCTCGGTGTAGTCAATGGAAATCATGCTCCCGTCCGCATATCGCAGTTCGACATTGCCGGTGTCGATATTAAACTCGCACGATAACATCTTGTTCATAGTGGAACCTCCGTAAAGCTTTGTATTTTGTAACCAATCCCGACTGACAGTTGCCATTCATTTTTGATTACTGTTTTACGGACACCCACCTAAGGGAGCGGCTGCCTTTTTTGGGGCTTGCTGATAAGTTGGAATTTACAAATCAACCATCCATTGAAAAATACTTTAAATCTTGAAATTCGTCATCCATAAATTCAAAAGTAAATATATGTATATCATCAAATGATTGTTGTAAATAATTTACTTGCCCATTGTCATAGTTAATAACAGGCTTTCCCAGCTTCTCTTTGATTTCATCAGTGCTGAAATCTCCAAAAGCAGCAGTAATATCGGGCATCATAAATTCTATAATGGAGTCTAATTGTGCATTATATTTTTCAGATATTGTTTTTACCTGTTCCATGTAATCTTCTCCAGGCTCTTCGTCCCAAGCAAAAATCAGCCCATAGTACTCAAATATAAACTGCTCCAATTCTTCATCAAACCTCATTATTGTTTCCTCCGTCAACTTTGAATTTATCAACCTGCTTGAATCATATCCTGATGTACCTCTGTATATGTACGGCATAAATCAGGGAACCATCCATCTGTATAATCCACTAAAACACTATTTGCCTTATCCCAAATATCAGAATTTTTTCCTGACATAATAGAATCCCAAAATTCTTTATCTCCTTTTGGGTAAATACCGTTTGGCAAAGTATCCACTGCTACATTAAGAGCGGCAGCACATTGAGATGCTCCAATTTCATCCAATGCTTGTACCGCTTCACGACCATAGACTGAAAAGCCTTCTTCAAAAAAATTGGGCAAAGCATCGGCTTGTGTTGCACTCTCCATTTCCAATACCAGAAAAAGCACTTTTTGCGTGTGGTTCAGGTTAGATAAATCAAAATCCCCATCCACTCTCTTTGTCACGAAAGACCACAATATTTGTTCTAATGTCCGGGAAAAATCATCATTTTCATCCATAGCAAACAAGGCATTCCAATCTAAGTTTTTAATAATATCCTGCATTTTTGCTTCTTTTTCTGCCCATCGCCTTTGCATATCTTTTTTTTGACATTGGCATTTTAATCTTTCCTCTCATTAAATTACGATTATTTAGTTCTATAAACTGGAATTTATCTTTCTAACTTAACAAGATATTCGGTGGTATCTTCTTCAAACTTTTTCTGACCTGTCAAATGAAAGCCATGCCTTTGGTAAAAAGAAATTGCTCTAATATTTTTTTCTAATGCCCATAAATTATTTGCATGGAGTTCTTTAATTGCAAATTCAATTAGTTCATTGCCAATTCCCTCACTTTGAAAAGACGTATCTACATATAATTTACAAATTTCTGTTCCGTCCATTTGAATAAAGCCCTTTATCAATCCATTATCAAATACATATATGTTTTTGATAATTTCATCTTTTTTGAAGTAATTATCTACTAATGAAACAACCTGCAACTCCCCAAAAGAAAAACTTTCATCTTTGAATATAGGGAAAAAATTTATCCTATTATTGAATACATATATTTCAGCTACTCTTGATAAATCATCTATTATTGCTTTTCTGATAT
>CAJTPD010000020.1 GCA_910578105.1 uncultured Odoribacter sp.
CAATATCTTTTTCAATATTTTTCCCTCTATTAGCGATAAATTAAACATTACTCTGAGTAAACACTCTGTACAGCAGATGGAAGTTCCGTATACTCCACTTCTTCCCAATTTACAACTCCACGAATTGGAGCTACCTCCAAGCGTAAGAAGGCGTCATCCTTGAGAATTTTACTTGTTTCAAAAGTAATATCTCGTTTCGTACTATTTTCATCATAGACTGTCAATGTGTAAGAATAATTCATCGCACCGTGCGGTTCAATTTCCTTTACCTTTGTGTTATCAATTTGTGTATAATAATCAGTGCCGCCAGTTCCTGCAAAAATGGCGATACCAATACAAAGGACAACCATAACCACTATCCCAACTCCGATTAATACATTCTTTTTGTTCATCCTATAACCTCCCTAAATTATTTCATTTTTTTACTACACATAGTCAACTTAAAACAAATCAGCATAACTGCTATGCCAATACACACTAATGTTTTTTTCATGAATACCACCCCATCTTTCGATCGCTTTTGCATTTTCATCCCTTTTGTTCTAGATTACCAACCTCTTTTTCGCTCTGCTTTTTTTGGCTTCCTTTTTGCTTTTACATTGGGAAGTTTTTCTGAATGTGTAAAAGCATTTAACAGTACAACAGAAAGCAACACCGTGAGAATTAATATGATGATTGCCGGAAAGGTCTGATAGGAAACAGTATCATATTCTGCACCACAATACGGATCAAACAAAATCATTGCAGCCTTGATCGGAAACCAATTTAGCAAAGAGCCCTCAAAGGTTCCAAAATAACCATATACGAATGCGACAGCAACACCAATCAGGCTACTTCCAAAAAGAAATGTATTGATAATAATGAGTGGAAGTACCGAAAGGTAAATTAAAATATTTGTGGCTATGATCCGCCCCGTGGCGATCATAATGCTGTATGCTGACATTCCGGGGAAATGCAGGAGCAGATTCATAATAACAGCGAACGCGGCGTTGATAAGGCTGAAAGCTATGGAGAGAAAAAAAAGAAGCTCAAATTTTCCAAGCAACAGCTTTTTAAAGTCAACCGGAACCGTTAAAATTGATTTCAGAGTGTCGTCCGTTGTCTCCCTCGAAATAACAAAGGAGGCTGTCAGCATAATTACCACAGGAAAAAAATACGTACAATTTTGCTGAACCACCTGATGAACAAAATAGTTAAAATCCCAGCCGACAGAGGTACTGGCCGTCGAGTAAAAATAACTCATAAATACGGAGAGAAACATCATAGCGGCTCCGGCCTTGATTACAGAATAGCGTTTTATTTTCCAAAATTCAGTTATAAGATTATCCATTTCATCACCTCGTCCATTTCTTATAAAAATGCAGCATGAGCAGTATCGAAAAAACCAGCGTTATCCCCAGTACAGCAAATGCCCAAATATCGGAGGGAAATAACAAATAAGCTGCTTCTGAAAGATATCTGTCCGCCAAACGTCCCATCATTTTTTTGCTGCTCCAATTCATTACACATAAAGTCGGAAATAGATTAATTACCTTTACCAGCGATAAATTCACTTCAACCAGCGATAAAACACTCCAGTTCAAAATCGCATAGAAGAATGAAAGAAGCGTGGAAATCAAATAGGATTTGTTGAAATAGATAATGAAAACGATAACCGGCAACGTGGCAATCGTAATTCCTATTCCAAAAACAAGACTGAATACCAGCTTAAATCCAACATCATAAATGATTCCCGCCTTTAAAACCCATGTAAAGAAAATCATAAATACAGTATTGCAAAGGGTATAAAAAAGCCCATAAATCAATACAACGAATAATTTTGCCGCAATCAGCCGTGACGTAGTGACCGGAATTACACATAGATTTTTGAAAGTATCATTATCCCTCTCCATAAAGAACAGTATGGAGGCTAGAATACCCAACAGACACGGTTCCAAAAAAACCAGACCATATCCAAGCATCATGGTATAAGATAAATCGAACCGTCCTTTCAAAAATTCCACACTTGTATCATTTCCCATTCCCATTTTAGAAGTGTAAACCACAATAAGAGGGAACAGCAGAGATAGCAATATAATAAAGGGCACAATTTTTTTACGCTTCAATTTTGCAAACTCACCAGCTATCAGGTTAAGCAATTCCCTCACCCCCTGTTACTTTCTTAAAATAATCTTCCAAAGTGTCTTCACAAAGGTGCGCTTCAAACACCTCCAGGCCATTTTCTACAAATGCACGGGTAATCGCTGCAGTCGGCAGATTGACATCCAGCAAATGGATATTATGCTGATCAGTAATCTTAAAATATCTTGTCTGAAACATTGTTTCAAAAATGCGGGCGGCTTGTTTGCTGTCGGATACTGTAAAATGGATATAATGACGGTTTTTCTGTTCTAATTCAGCAAGACTTTCTTCTTCCAGCAGCTTACCATGATCAATAATGCCGATATCATCTGCTAGGAGAGCAATCTCCGAAAGAATATGGCTGGAAATCAAAATGGTCTTTCCCCTGACATCACATAATTCTCGGATAAAAGAACGAACCTCTGCAATCCCGATAGGGTCAAGCCCGTTAATCGGTTCGTCGAGAACCAGTACTGCCGGATCGTGCATGACAGCCAGCGCAATCGCAAGCCGCTGCTTCATTCCAAGAGAGTATTGCGAAAACAGCTTTTTATCCTGATACGGCAGATTAACAAGTTCCAGTGCGCTCCTAATGTAGTTGGAACCTTTCAGCCCACGCAGCTTCGCAAAAATTTTCAGATTTTCCGTTGCGGTCAAGTTGGGATAGAAGCCGGGGGATTCGATCAAACAGCCCACACGCGGAAGAATTTTCTTCTCGTTTCCATAAATAGGCTTTCCGAAAATCTTCACTTCGCCGGATGTGGGAGCCGTCAGACCTAACAACATTTTCATAGTCGTGGTTTTTCCTGCACCATTTCGTCCCAACAGACCATAAATACGCCCCTTCTTTACATGGATACTTAAATCAGATACGCTGGCCTGTTCTCCATACATTTTTGTCAGGCTGCAGGTTTCAATAATGTAATCACTCATAGATGTTATACCTCCTTTTTGATTCACATTGATTGTAACATGGCATCCTTGAGGGTATCTTGAGTTAACCTTGAATTTACCTTGAGATTTCAAAACATGAATAGGATATTTTCATCTTTTGAGCTATAATAAGGGACAAAGAAAAGGAGGTGCCGTATGAAAGATAAAAGCATTCTTGCTGTCGATGATGAATCAGAGCTGCTTAAAATGCTCCAATCGGTTTTTGAACGTGCCGGGTACACCAAAATCACCACTGCTTCTTCTGGGAAAGAGGCATTAGCGATATTTCGGGAAAATCAACCCGATATGGTAATTCTTGATGTGATGATGCCGGGCATTGACGGTTTCACTGTATTAAAGGAAATACGAAAAACGAGTACGATTCCTGTTCTCATGCTTACAGCCCGCGGAGAAGCCGATGATAAGTTTTTAGGATTTGAAAACGGAGCTGATGATTATCTTATAAAACCTTTTTTGCCCAAGGAGTTACTTCTGCGTGTTCAGGCAATCTTAAACCGCGCCTATCCTGAAAAGGAACGTATTGTATATCTGGAAGCTTCAACCGTTAATTTAGATAAGGCCGAAGTTTATCGTGGAGATGAAGTGTTTTCATTGACTGCAAAAGAATTTACGCTATTTGAAAAGTTATTTGATAACTCCGGAAGGATTGTAACCACAGGTTCACTATGCGAAACTGTCTGTGGGGAATTCTGGCAGGGATATGAAAATACCCTTGTGACACATATACGCCACTTAAGGGAAAAGATCGAGGCCAATCCGTCAAAACCTGTTTCCCTTTTAACCGTAAAAGGATTAGGTTACCGGCTCCACATTAAGGGGGCGGAAAAATGAAACCAATTGACCGCTTCTTTCGCCACTATATATTATCAGTCATCGGAATACTGCTGCTGTTTTTTGTAATCAACATTGTATTAATAGGAATCCTTTTTCTTACTTCCTATCTGAATGGTGTTAAGGACTCCGTTTTTCCAATGGAACGGTTTTCAAATCTTATTGAACAAAAGAACGGGGCATTCGCAGTTGATCCGGAAGCAAATGACATCTTAGCACAGACGGATGCTTGGGCTATGCTGATTGACGATGAAGGTGCTGTCATTTGGGAAAGCGGTCTGCCAGAAGGACTTCCCCTTAAATACTCTGCATCTGAAATTGCGATGTTCAGCAGATGGTATCTGAAGGACTATCCCGTTAAAATCTGGAATCATCCAAATGGACTTTTAGTTGTGGGATTTCAGCCGGGCACAATCAGCCAATACTATATCTCGTTCAAAACCAGATATTTCTGGCCTGCTCTTTTCATCTGTCTGGCTGCATTGGTCATCAATATCGGTGTTATGATTTTCTTATTTTTACGTAATACCAGAAAAATCGAAACTGCAATGCGGCCAATCCTGGCTGGCATCCAAAAACTGTCACAGGGGGAAACATTTCACTTAGAGGAAAAAGGTAAACTTGCTGAAATCAATACAGGATTAAACCATGCCAGTGACTATCTGGCAAAAAAGGATAATACGCGTGCTGAATGGATTCGTGGAATATCTCATGATATCCGTACGCCACTTTCTATGATTTTAGGTTATTCCAGTGAAATAGAAGATAACCCTGACTTACCAGCAGCAACCAGAAGACAGGCTGAAATCATACGAAAACAAAGTGAAAAGCTCCGTACATTGGTTGCAGATCTAAATTTAACAACAAAATTGGAATACTCTATGCAGCCCTTCCGCATAAAGCCGCTTGATCCTCTTGAACTGATCCGGCAGGTGATAAGCGAATTTCTAAATAACGGACTTCCGGAGGGCTATGAATTAGAACTGTCTGGAACTGACACAGATATAAAAACTTTCCTATACGGCGACAATTTCCTGCTTAACCGGATGCTGCATAATCTAATACAAAACAGCATCACACACAATCCTGGTGGATGTCAGATAACCGTTTCTGTAAAAATGGACAACAGAATCTGTACGTTTTGTGTCGCAGACTCTGGGTGCGGAATCAAGGAATCATACCTGGCATTACTGAATAACGATACCAGTATTCCCAGTTCCCAGACGGAAACAGCCGAAGCAGAACACGGATTGGGGCTTAAAATCGTAAGACAGATTGTAAAAGTACATTATGGAGATATCCAATTTTCAAACATTACACCTCATGGTCTGAAAACTGAAATTCACTTGCCTGATAAATTCAAAGGATAATTATAAAGCCCCAGAACAGCTTCAAATGCCGCCTGGGGCTTTTCATACGCTTTATTTCACCTCAAGTTTAGAGAGTTCTTGCTAATACTTTAACGGTTCTTTATAACTATTCCTCTCTTAAATCGCTGTAATTTCACAGTTATTAATTATCTCAACCAACCAGCGATATTAGTCGCCACGACAATACTGGCTACTATGCCAATTACCAGCGCATGTTTCTTCCATGTCAAACGTAGATATCCAACAAACTCACGTATTAAAGCATTTAGCGTAAAATACCATTTCGTTTTTGCCCCAAATCCAACACACTTTAACCCTTGCTGTTTTGCCAGAATTAATGCTCTGAACACATGATAAGCCGTTGTGACGATAACAATTTTAGGAGCCTCTTTATC
>CAJTPD010000021.1 GCA_910578105.1 uncultured Odoribacter sp.
CAATCTCTCCGGCATGAGCAACAATTTCAACCAGCTCCTGCGTCTCTGCCATCAGCGCGGGCTCGACGCCATGGCCCGCGATGTGCAATACTACCTTAATCGTTTCCGCGAACTTTTCGCAAAATTAAGTTCTTAATTTCCTATGATAGCATTTATAATAAGCGGCTCAGGTTTTGGCGGATGTGTCGATTATGTCACCCGCCGCAAGCTCGAAGAGAAGCTCTATAAGGAGCAGTCGAAAGGGCTGAAAGCCGATGAAAGAAAATATGAGAGTAATGGCGGAGAGGATATAATCGACCATCTTTCCAAAGACTGGAAACTCCTGTCTTCCTCCGGCGACATAAGGATATATGAAGGCCGCAAGGCTATGGCTGACGACATCGCCCGACCGTCACGACAACGTAAGCCTATAAAAGACCCGGTCGGTCATATATCCCTCGACTTTCACCCAGACGATACTCCGAAGATGACAGACGAACTTATGACCGAGGTGGCGCAGGAATATATGAGGCAGATGGGGCTGACCAATACCCCGTACATAGTGGTACGACATTTTGACTCATCGATGAAATCGCTTTGCTCCGCAAAGAACGCACATCCGCACTGTCATATCGTTTTCAGCCGGGTTGACTATGACGGAAAGATTCTGACTCAAACCACCAACTTCAAGAAGAATGAGCGCGTCTGCAAGACTCTCAATCTGAAGCACCGTCTCACGCAGGGCAAGAGCAAACTTAATACAGATGTTTCAAAACTGCGGGGAAAAGATAAAATCCGTTATCCGCTTGTCCACAATATAGCCGGAGTGTACATCCGTCCGGAGATTCAGGACTGGAACTCGTTTCTCATTGCTCTTAAGCAGCAGGGTATAACGGTCAAGGAAAAGACCGGACAATCAGGGAAAACGAATCTGTATTACTGCACAGGCAGACATGAATTCTGGTATAAGAAACTCGATCCCTTTTTCAGCCGCGAGAATCTTGAATTGAAATTCAAGGCTCGCCGAGAGAAACAGCAAGCGGCAAAGACTCAACCCGGAACCGCACCACAGCCTAAACCGCAACGGCAGTCACAGCCTAAATCAAAACAGCCGGAGCCTATTGTTATCCCGCCATTGCCGGATATAGTATGCGGCGTAAAGATTGACCGACTAAAGCAAAAAGCCTATCAGGAAGGCAAGTTCATCAGCATCGGAATCTGTGACCCCGGAGGCGTTGTGCCAATCAACCATTGGGTTTGGTTCGATTTCGACAAACGAGAACCCGTAATGAGCCGTATATATCCCTCCTACCACAAGATTCCGGAAGCCTTCCTGCGACAACTGGCAGCAAAGCAATCCTCAGCATCGTCATCGCCGAGTGCCGGAATCCGCCTATCATCGCCTTCTCTCGGTGGAAACATTCCTGAAGAACAATGTTTCGCTCACGACAGAGGAATGTCGGACGACTTCAAGCACTTCCTTGAAATGCACCCCGGCATGAGCTTTGAGGAAGCCAAACGCCGCTTTAAGGACGAGCAAAAAGCCAAGCAACAACGCAAAGGTCCTAAACTGCACTAATCAAAAATCCACCGAGAGAAAATCGTTTCTTTCGGTGGATTAACTTTGTTTTTTGTGTAATAGTTCGACGAAATAATTTCGTTCTTAGCTCATAAAGTCTGTCCAATATCTATTTTTCTTTGCCTACAAGCCATTGCATACTCATATTCAAAGCCATTGCTTTGATACTATTTGGTGCCTCTGATTAAATTAGTTAAAATTATCAATGACAAATGCCTGTCCAATATTTGATGTCTGATTATTTATAATTTAGACGAATTTTTGCTCTCCCTTTTTTCTTTGTTTCGTAGGTATCTAGTAGCCAACTCATGATATGATGAGTCTGATTTACTTAAAAATAATTTGCGTGTGTCGCTGTCGATATCATATTCATCGATTATATCGAAAGTGTTTTGGAGCATTTTAATCTTGACATTGACTCGATTTATTCGTGACGATATAACCCCCTGCCTTGAAGCCATATCTTCAATTACTGAAAAATCGAGCACTATTTCTTTAAATAGTTTAAGTGCTTCAGGGAGATTTGTCAGAGACAGTTGTCTTTGACATTTTTGTATCAGGCTATGGACGAAAACAAGCATTTCTGAAAGTTTTTGCCCTTCAGATGTTTGTGGGAGTTTATCCCTACGCAAATCCCTAATCTTATACCAAGTTTTTTTATCACGGATATCATTAGCCACGGCTTCCCCCTCATTGTCTACGCTGGTTACATGCCAGGCACAACAAAATGAGCAGTAGTAGCTTCTGGACGGGACTTTCCCAGACAAAGAGGCTATTTCATCTCGATTGAACTTGATGAAATTATCTGCCTTTGCTTGAGTTTCAAAGAGCATCTTTGGATGTCTGCATCCAATGCAGTATACACGGTTCTTCGTTGGCTTCATTGTTTTAGAATCGTTTCCCAGCGGTCTATTTTAGCGTCTAGCGTAAAATGGGTGTTTGTTGAACTGGAACTTGGGAGAGAAACGACACGTATATGTTTCGGTAGTTCATCTATATTTATATATGTTCTAAAATAAGTTGAAGCTTTGTCTCCGTTTAGACCGATGACACGAATATTTGGATGCTTTGAAATAAACCCTAATATATCATTGATAGTTAAGTTTTTGATGTCTGAATCGAGACTACTGATTCTTTCTGCTGATTTGAGCACATCCCACAAAGCGATATGGTGTTTCTCCAAAAATCGTAGCCTGTCTTCGTAAGCGAGTGGTATACTTTCGTCAAACAGACTTGACATGATTTTCCAGAATTGATTACCCTGATTCGCATAGTAACATTGTGTCTCCAATGATACTTTGCCCGGCAATGTCCCTAAGATCAGAAATTCCGATTCTGAATCGGCGATGGGCGCAAGACCCTCTGTGACAACGCTGGATGTCAGGACTTTTGTCATGATGACTTCTGTCTCTGACGTATGTGCCGGGGTGGAAAGCGATGTTTTTTTACAATTTGAATGTCGGATATACCATGATTGTTTTTTACCGCCGGGTTGCTCTGCATTAGGAATTTTGCCATCTCGCAGGTGTTTGCGTAAAGTTTTTCCTCCGTCGGAAGGCAAAGCCCCGTTTTTAGCTAAATAGGCGGCGACTTCACTGGGCCCCACATGATTTAATCTGTTTGATTCGAGGTATTCATCAATCAGATATATGATTCTGTTTATGTCTGCCATAGCTGAAATATTTGTTTTACGGTATTATCATTTTTATGGGGTTATTTAAAAATTCGGTCTTTATAAGGCGTAGATTCAACGCCATTTACTTGAAGTTTACGAACAAGTCCGTCAAGTAGAGCAAGACAGATTCTCTTAAAGATTGCAGTGTTGCCAACCCATTTTACAAGGGTCGGACTAACAGCATAGTAGGTGCGTATGAAAGCGCGCCCATACCAAGTTTCGGCGAGTGTGTAATCGCGGAATCTGCGTAGTGTCCAAACTTCGGGACAATCGTAAGAGCCATATACCGCTGTTGCAACATAGCACGGTCCGGAAGATGGATTTGATATATGCTCCTCATTAAACGTGTCAAGATTTCCGCTTGGAAGACCCTGCTTGATTCTATTAAGTATAGCGCGAAATTCCGTAACGGATTCTTCGTTAAGATTCGATTTAAATACGTTAAAACGAGCGTTAACAGCTTGCGTGAAATTAATCCAGTTTTTTGCCGCAAATCCTACAAGGCAAGAAAGTTCCTCATGTGCGACTTTATCATCCGGGATCACATAGCGTAAACTCAGCAACAATTCATATTGGCTCATTATAAAAGCAAATATTTCATCTGAATCGGCTGTAAGTTCTGATGCTTTAAATGGATTCGATATACAATTCAGTTCATATATCTGCTTTAAAGCCCCTGTGTTTTGTAATTGCTCAGTAAACGACTGAAGGTTTACGTTGAGAACTGTTATATAGAAGCCGTATACGTCTATTTCCAATTCTCCATTGGATTTTTCGATAGCCTTTTTTCCGGCAGATATTATCTCTGTGACTCTAAGGTTGTCAATACTTGAGGATAATCCGATGGCTTTCATCTTAATAAACCATGCCTGAGCATTGTCGCAGTCAATTTCAAGAATACGTTTAACATATGACTCCGCTTCATCAACATTTAAACTGTCAATGGCATTCTGAGCAAGAGACAACAAGTTTGGAACTTTGTCCGATTGATCAATCTTGACTTTCCCTTCAATGTTGACAACTCCTTCGACCATCATTTTCTTGGCTTCTTCAACGGAGTATTTGGTTCCGCATGACTGACATACGAATACACCATCTTGTTTAAGGATATTTGTGCTTCCGCACATTTCACAGGTAAGTGGTTTCATGAGGATTTACAGTCTTGTGAGGGTTTATTTTTGACTTGATTTGCAGAACGTTTGGCAATGGCATAAATGAGACAGCCATTAAATGCCATTAGACAGAGGATAGCAATGATTCCCCAATTGTCTTCTAACTGAGAAGGCATTAATAGTCCCATAATAAATTCTATTAAAGTAAATAACGGGATGATAAAAGCCAGAGATATTGTAAATGCAGATTTAAAAGACCCTTTGTTGACCCAGTAGGAAAACAAGGCTGCAACGCAGATTACAACTGTATTTATTCCCATATTGAACATGGGATAGCAGGATAATATCAATCCGGCTACGATATTTATCATCAGAAAGATGACATATAAGATTGGGAATATTTGTTTCATATTATGGCAAAGGTGGTGGTGTAATAGAATTGATTAACGATGCTAATGTCGGAATCTGAGAGATAGGAAGCCAAGCAGACATTCCAATCGTCCACGCAAGCGTGGAACCATCGACAACACCACTTGAGATGTAAGCCGAAATACTCTCGGTCGTTAGATTGGGGACTTGTTGACCATCTATCAGCAAATAGTATGTCGGAGCGGACTGAGGGATGGGCGGCACATGAGGATTGGTGTTTAGATACTGGCCGGCAATATTACCGGCTGCATTACCCACGCCCATCCCAGCTCCGAGACCTACGCCTAACCCCATCATCTGACCTCCTGCGCCATCATTGTTAGCAGCGGCTTCAAGGACGTTGAAACTACGTTCCATTTGGTATACATCGCGTCCGGTAATACGAAGACGCGCGGCAAGATCTTTGGCGTTTTTTAGCTTAATAACTTAAGTACATGACAAAAATTTGAAAACATCGAATTTTGGATTATAAGCCGGACGCATAAGTATGGTCGAAATCTCCTCCAAACCGTACTTGACAAGCGACTTTGCCTTTCTTCCATGTTTCAGAATCCTTATCGGTTTAATATTTATATCTTTATGTTCACCAACGAGATACGCCCATACAAGAGCCATGCAGACCATCGCGACAAGTCTTGCGATGCGGTCCATATCACGCATATGGGTATCCTCGATGTTGAAGCCGGAAGATTTCATGGCTCTAAAGGCCGTTTCTATCTCCCATCGTTTTTTGTATGTCAAAATCGCCTCCTCGGGCCGATTGAAGCATATGAGAATCTGCAATTCCGGAACACCATCGGAGTTTTTGATTCGACTGCCGGCAAGATAGACATACTCACCTTTGTGAAGAAAGAGCTTATGGAAGAATTTCT
>CAJTPD010000022.1 GCA_910578105.1 uncultured Odoribacter sp.
TGTCATGACGCAAAAGCCCCGTCCCCTTGAGTCATTCCGGCGGGCGGTTCAGAAACTCCCCTAATTTCCGGTAGACGGCCACAAAGTCACCGAACGACATTTCCGGGGAATGGATTTCATTTACGTCAATGCTGTACTCCGTCTCCGTTTCCCCGCTTTCTTCCTGACAAATGCGCTTGCTTATCCACGGGACGGAGCGGAACGCGGGCTGACGGCTGTCCTCCGTGATGGCAAGGACGATGCCGGACGGGGAGGTTTCGGGGTGGTCCGCCATGTCCCAACGGACTTCCTGCCCGCCGTTCTCGCCGTATACCCGCAGAAAAGCGGAGATGGCATCGGCTATGCGTTGCAACTGTCCGGCAGACATCCAGTCAAAATCCGCGTCGATATTGTCAAGGCTGTAACTGACGAAGAACTCGTCCCGGTCGGCATACAAACCGACGTGCTTGCTGATGCTGACGCCGTGTTCCTCATACTCTTTTATCTGGCACCGGAAAGGGGCCTTTTCCCGTTCGATAAACCGTCCCATCACCCGGTGGAGTTCTTCTATCTGGGGATACAATATCCCGTAAATTTCTCCCTTGCCGATGGTCAGGCAGTATCTTTTGCCTTCGGACTCCGCCTGTCCCTCCTCTTCCTTGTGCTTCCGCTCCGTTTCCTGTTCATAGTCAGACAGCCGCTTTAACTCCTTTTCCTGCGTGCGGAAAAAAGTCTGCATCCTTTGGGTAAGCTCATTACACTCCGAGAGCTGGCAGGCCGAAGCGGTAAAACCGTTCAGGGTGTCAATCAGTTGGCGGGCTTCCTCCTTGCCCGGTTTGGCATAGGCAAGATACCACGCGCAGGCCTTTTGCAGGATTCCGCAGTTGGCAAGCCACGGACGCTCGAAAGAGACGAAAAGGCGGCTTAAACGATGGAAACTGTCGCGAAGCGTCTCCAGTGGTTTCGGGGCAGTCATGTCGGCGGCATACTTCCTCAGGCTCTTTTCCAGTTGGCGGAAAAAGGCGGATTCCGAAGGTATGAGGGTAAACTCCCGTTCTTTCTTTTGCCCGTCCTGTGCCCCCGTTGTTGAAAGGGGACGTTTTTCAGTGCCTTCCATTACCTGCCTCCTTCCTGATGAATGGTTTGTGATTCGGCAGAGGGCGGGGGGAGCAGGCATTCGATTTCCTGTATCATGCGCCGCTGGTACCTGAGAAAAAGGGAGGCTAAGCCCCGGTAGCGGCTGAGCTTAAACTGGAAATCGGCCCAGTTGCTCCATGCTTCGATGACTTGCTGCCGCTCCTTCCGGGGGATATAATCTTCTGTAAGGTATGAAAAACAGGCTTTTTGGAGGACGGGCATCCCTTCCACCCACGACTGCTCCAGAAAAGTCAGCATGTCGGCAAACCGTTCGGCGCGGCGTTTGAAACTGATTAACCACGCATCGTCGGACAATTGGGCCGTAGCATTGGGGTTCAGTAATAACTGGTGGTGAAAGTAATGTTTCCTTACCTCGGCATTTCCACAGCCTGAGGGGTGGTTGGTTTCTTGCGGGGCGTTGAAAACAACGGCATTTGTGTTCTCTTGTTGGTTCATGTTTTAATAATTAAAATGTTATTTAACTTAGGTTTATTTGGTTTGTTTCTTAATTTTAATGATAAATAATTTAACTTTTATTTTAATTTAGACATTAATGTAATGTCGCTATATGTTTAAAAAAAAGCTTTCATTTACAATCATTTGAAAGCTATAATGAACAAGGAAAAAAGTAATATTCAAAAATACGTAAGTCTAAAAGTTAAAGAGTTTAGAGAATCGACAGGACTTACACAAGAGCAATTTGCAGAAAAGCTGAATCGTTCAAGAACGTTTATTTCTAATAGAGAAAATCCCAATAGCCGTGAGGCTTTTAGCTTTGAGTTCTTAAATGAGATAGCTAACAAATTTGAAGTATCTCCTAAATTTTTTATGCCAGATAAAGGCTTGAAATAAACCATACTGAATTAATTTACAATATAACTATTTTGTGTAATTCTTGAGAGAAGGCAATAAAAAAGGTTTCTGCCTTTCCCGTTGACTGACACTCCAAAGAAGCCGAGGGCACATTAATGCACCTACACGGGGGTACAGAAACCTATATCAGAGTAGCAGGCAAAAAAATGCCTGCCACATGATAGAAGCAGGTTGTCTACTTCTTTGGAATTATCAGTCGCAACAAATGTATAAACTGTTCTCATAATATCAAAACATTGCTCAAAAAATCTTTTCTTTATAAATTAATTAAACGAAAATGAATAAGACACATACCACTATTGAAACATATATTATTGAAGCAGTAAAAAAAAGGAGGGAGGAATTAGGAATCAATCCTAATAAACTATCCTTGGAAATTGGACTTGTAAGAGATTTTGTCCGTAAAACAGAAGCCTATACCCTTGGATACAAATACAATTCCAACCACCTCAACGAACTTGCCAAAATATTGGATTGCAGCATTGCCGACTTTTATCCTCCCCGATACGTTGAGGAAAACTGCATCGAAGAATACCACGAAATCCGCGACCGTCGCCGGCAGGAACTGAAAAAGTGACGCAAGGGGACGGGGGTTTTGTGTCATGACGCAAAACCCCCGTCCCTTTGTGTCATTTCTTGTGGGTCGTTGAAAACAACGGCGTTTGTGTTCTCTTATTGGTTCATGTTTAGTCAATTAAATGGGTTAATCACTTTGATTTAGTTGTAAGCATGACTTAAACACGAAAAGGCGTGAACTACTTCATCTATTTCGTAACCTCAAGGCATCGCCAAACGCCTACCACCTACGAATAGAATCCATATCCACGCCTATACAGCATAAAACTATTTTGTCTATTGCCTCAATGGTGAAATTTTGGCGATTTTCGATGCGAGACATCAAAACAAAAAGTTTTCACTTATATACCTTTCCGTGTCCTAACCCTTAAGGAACATTCTTTTCTTTCTTCGCGAAGATATTAAAAATTTTCATGACTACATAGAATTGATTTTGTCTAAAACGTTAATTAATCGACGCAAGGGGACGGGGCATTTGCGTCATAGCATAATGTTTTGTTATGTCATTAAATTTTTGTAAATTTATATCCATCCACCAAAAGAGTGCGTCATGGGGTAGATTTACAGATGATACAGCGTAAGATTTATGAAATCCGCGGTCAGCGCGTGATGCTGGATTTTGATTTGGCAGAATTGTATGGAACTGAAACCAAACACCTCAAACGTGCCGTGCGACGTAATATTGAACGTTTTGATGGTGAAGATTTTATGTTTGAATTGACGAAAGACGAACTTTCAAGGTGCCAAATTGGTACCTTGAACACTGGAAGAGGTTCTAATATAAAGTATATGCCTTTTGCTTTTACCGAGCTTGGTGTTGCTATGCTCAGCAGTGTTCTTAATTCCAAAACAGCCATAGAGATAAACAGAGGTATTATGCGTGCTTTTGTTGCCGTCCGCCAATTAGTCGCCGTTTCTCCTGTTTCCGGAAATATTCAACTCCGGCAGGAAATGAAGGAACTGAAAGAATATATGGAAGAAGTGTTTGCCGACCAGAACGACATCAACGAAGATACCCGCATACAAATTGAACTCATCAACCAGACCCTTGCCGAGTTGCAGGTGTGCAGCAAAGAGCGCGAAAAGGCTCCCCGTCCCCGAATCGGATTCATAAGGTACGACGAATGACACAAAACCCCCGTCCCTTTGTATCATCCAATAGATAAACCTTATCACAACAGCCATGAACCAACTGCAAACCATCCAGAGCAAGATATACGAAATCCGTGGGCAGCGTGTGATGCTGGACAGGGATTTGGCGGAGTTGTATCAGGTTACAACCGGTAATTTGAATAAAGCAGTAAAGCGAAATATTAAGAGATTTCCTTCTGACTTTATGTTCCGATTAACATCTGAAGAATGGGAATCTTTAAGATTCCAAATTGGAATCTTAGAGGCTGGCAGGGGAAAACATACAAAATATTTACCTTATGCCTTTACCGAACAGGGCTTGGCAATGCTTTCCGGTATATTGAACTCGGATACGGCGATACAAGTGAATATTAATATTATGCGCGCTTTCGTTGCTGTCCGCCAATTAGCCGCCAATTCTCCGGTTGATAAAAATGCGGAACTCCGGGAGGAAATGAAGAAATTGAAGGAATACATGGAAGAAGTCTTTGCCGACCAGAACGACATCAACGAAGACACGCGGCTACAAC
>CAJTPD010000023.1 GCA_910578105.1 uncultured Odoribacter sp.
TGCGCCCTGTCCGCGCCGCCTTTATCGCTGCCCCAAAAGCCTTGAAGTCGTATTTCGGTACTGGTCTTTTTGCCATAATTATTCACCCTATTACATTTTACTGTTCACCTTTCTTTTTGGATATGTCTACATAGTTCTATCAGTTAGCCAAAATAATTCATAATTCTTTTCGGGAGAAGCCTTGTATTTATTCGGCTAACCGTATATAATTATAGCGATAGAACTTACGGAAAGGGTGAATGAAAATGTTAGAGTATATTTCTGCCCCGGAAGCGGCGAAGAAATGGGGCATTTCAGAAAGACGGGTGCAAAAGCTATGTGAGGAAAACCGCATACCCGGCGTGGCAAAATTTAGTCGCATGTGGCTGATACCAAAGGACGCGGAGAAACCGACCGATAAAAGACGAAAAAATTTCAAATCTACACAATAGATTCAAATTACCCTGTTACGATTACGGTTAGGAGGTGCGCTATGAGTAAAATTTTAATTGTTGAGGACGATTTATCTATACAGGCTTTGCTGCATGACTTTATACAGGAAGCCGGGTATAGTGTTGTACTGACGGTGTGGAAGCCCTTGCGAAGTATTCCGAACAGAGCTTTGATTTGATACTGCTTGATATTATGCTTCCCCAAATTGACGGTTTTGGTGTTTGCGAAGTTATCCGGCAAAAATCAGATGTGCCTATTATTATGCTCACGGCATTAGACGACGAGGGGAACCAGCTTAAAGGCTTGGATTTGCAAGCTGACGATTATATCACGAAGCCGTTTTCTATGCCTGTACTGTTGCGGAAAATCGCCGCTGTCCTACGCCGTTCATCAAAGAAGAATGATATACCGCAGACCATGAGCTATAAGGATTTGACACTGGATTTAGAGGGATACAAGGTTTATACAAAGGAAGAAAGCATTGATTTAACACCCCGCGAGTTTGAAATACTGCGGGAACTGCTGATACACAAGGGTAGAATTTTAACGCGGCAAAACCTGTTACAAACACTTTGGAAATATGAGTTTTTCGGAGAAGAACGAATTGTTGATACCCATATAAAAAACTTGCGGAAAAAACTTGGTGCTGCTGACTACATAGAAACGATTAGAGGGGTGGGATATAGAATTGATAAAGAAGATTAAAAGTCGATTATCTGTTAAAGTTTTTTTGCTGACATTGTTGTTGATTGCGATGTGTTGTTTTACAACATATAGTTTCATTTTACAGGCAGCCCCAAAAAATTATCAACATGACATAGAAGATGTCGATTTGGAGCTTAGCTTTTTGCCCAATGAATTATCGAGAACCGAAAAGGAATTCGCTTATATGTTTCTTGAATCTGTATCAGACTTTATAAAGGAACAGTATGAAAATGAATTTGAGTTACACTTTTTTCAGTCTGACGGACAAGAAGTGAGTTTACATGATATTAACCAACTTGTCGGTGGGCAGATTACGGATTTTGATAAAGTTGAAAAAACAAAAACCTACACCGCTTCATTTGCTGACAGTGATTCGATTTATACGTTATTGGTGACAAGGAATACTGCAAAACATACCCAGACAGAAGAAGCTATACAAGGAACGCTTCCGGTGCTTTGTACTGTCGTATTATTTGGCTCAATCATTTCCGCTTTCTTTTATTCATGGTACATAACTGCCCCCATCAAGAAAGTGAGTAAACTTTCAAAGCAAATGGCAGATATGGATTTTAGCGGATTTTGTTCTGCCGGGCGCACTGATGAAATAGGCGTGTTATCTGACAGCCTAAATACACTCTCCCGGAAATTGGAGGTGGCTCTTTCAGAATTGCAGGAAGCCAACCAAAAGCTGCAAGCTGATATTGACATGGAAAGGCGGCTTGAGAAACAACGGGTAGAATTTTTTGCAGCAGCTTCCCATGAATTAAAAACGCCTATCACCATTATCAAAGGACAGCTTCAAGGTATGCTCTATCAAGTGGGACGCTATAAAGACCGGGAAACATATCTTGCACAGTCTTTGGAAATTACAGACACTTTAGGGAAAATGGTACAAGAGCTTTTAACAATATCCCGATTAGACACTCCGGGTTATACTTGCAAAAAAAGTAATCTTAATCTTAGCAATTTCATAATTGACCGCGTTACAGCGTTTGAAGATTTATTCATGCAAAAAGATTTGACGGTTGAACAATCCATATCCCCGGAAATTTATATTTTAGGCGATATGCAGCTACTTCAAAAAGCATTGGATAATCTTTTAGGAAATGCGGCGGCGTATTCGGGAGCCGGAAATCAAGTATTGATAAAGTTATGGAAAGAAACTGAAACAACCACCCTTACGATTGAGAATACAGGCGCACATATCCCCGATGAAGCTATTCCCAAACTGTTTGAACCATTTTACAGGGTAGACCAGTCAAGAAACAGGCAAACAGGCGGCACAGGATTAGGATTGTATATTGTAAAAACAATTCTTGATTTGCATGGTGCGAAAATGGAAATTGCTAATACTATTCAAGGTGTTATCGTTTCCGTACAGTTTTAGCACATATATTTCAAAAGCGGCGAGCAGTTAGCTTGCCGCTTTTTCTATCTCCACATAAAAAACATATTCAATTCAAAGTAGATTCAAGTTAGGACGGTATTCTTTAACTGTACCCGGAAAAGGTAACAAAAACACCGTTGTTCACAGAAAGGAGATTCTACTATGAAAAAATGTTTACCCATCATCTTTGCCGCCCTCTTAATGGTAAGTGCGCTAACAGGGTGTGCAGGACGAAATTCTTCGCCCGAACAAAACAATGCTACCGCGCAGAGCAGCAAAACCAACATTAGCCAACCTGTAACGTCAACAACCGGGGCTTCAAGCCCAACCATTTCCCCTAATACGTCTGCTGCATATGAAAAACTGATTGCATACAAGACCGAGGGCTACGGGCAGCAGAGCATAGCCGATTTTAACACAACACTTGCTTCAACGCCCGATGAATTGGCAGAGTTCCTTGCCGCAGTAGCTGATGTAATAAGTACCATATCCCCCGATGACGAAAATTATGACTTCTTCACTACAACAATCAGTTTTTCGTCACAGGAATTATATGGTGAGCATATGGGAGAGGAATTTTTTATTTCTATGCCACTCTCCAAACTAAGCAGACCTTGCGACTATTTGGACGATGAGGGGGAAACGGTATATGATTTTACCTGTTTCGTTGATGCAACTGCCGTTTATTCTATCCAAGCCCCGAAATTTGTATCAGTGGCAGAACGAGATAAGGCGTTGCTTACATTCAAAGAAGAAATGCAAAATTACTTGAATGGTCTAAGTGAAGAAGAAATTGTGGGCGGCGATATTAAAAAAATGCTCACAGACAAGTCCACTGAACTTGCAAATAGCTTGTCTACCGAAAATATGAAACTATCGTCTTGTGACATTTATATGATTCAAATTCACAACGCAGGTACAGAAATCACTAAATAGAAGTGCAATTACCTTAATCTGCCGCACGACGGCAAAAGAAAAAAAGCCGTCGTACAGCAGAGGTATTTACACACGCCTATTCTTACGCGGCGGCTTTTGAGAAATCAAAGCCGCCGTTTCTTTTTTATCTTCTCAAGAAATGACGCGGTATCACTGTTAAAAGCGGCGGCTAAAGGAGGTAGCCGCCATGAAGCACATACCGTATCGACAAAATCCGACGGTCATTGACTTATCAAAAAAAGCCCGACCACCGCCGGGGAAAATTTTACCCATGAATATGAACTGTCTAATCATCTAAATACTGCTTTCAATACCTATACGCCTGTCCGGGCTTTTCGGACAGGCGTATTTTGCTGCTCAAAAAATTTTTTGAAAAAAATCCGAAAATCTTCGGCGTTTTTTTCAAAAGGCAGTATTGCCCCGCGAAAAGGGGGAAGCACCACCAACTTTCCAACGAGAAAGGGGGGTGAGAATGTGGAACCTAATCGCAGGGAGTTTATAAAACAGTGCGCTTTCCAGAAGTTTTGTAATACGGTACTGCACAATGAAGCGTGTGACGCTCACAAAGAGCTGCACAGGCATAAGGCAAGGGAGATTACCTTTCCGGCAGATGGGTAATACCGCACGGACAATACGGAACGCCCATGGTTTACGGTTACTGTTTTCAGTCCGATTCTATCTCGTATTCATATGGATAATAA
>CAJTPD010000024.1 GCA_910578105.1 uncultured Odoribacter sp.
AATCATTACGTCCGGGTTTTTTATAATCATTCTTGCAAGTGCAATTTTCTGTTTTTGTCCTCCCGACAGGTTTTTACCATTTTCACTTATCACTGCTTGAAGTCCCCCTGCAAATTCAGAAATATCCAATCCTGCTTTACTTAATGCTGATATAATTTCATGTCCATCTAACTGTGGTGCAATAAATCTAATGTTGTCTAATAAAGTACCCGAAAAAAGAACAATATTTTGTGCTACAATCCCAACTCGATTTCTCAAATCTGATAAAGAAACATTTTTGATTTCAATATCGTTAATGCGAATAGAGCCGGAATAATCTTTATAAAATCCTAAAAGCAATTTTGCAATCGTCGTTTTCCCACTTCCATTTTTCCCTAATAGTGCAACTTTTTCATTTCTGCTAATTGCCATATTAAAATTATCAATAACTGTTTTTTCACTATAACCAAACGAAACATCTGAAAATATAATATTTTCTATCTTTCCAACCTGCCTATTTCCACATATTTCATCTTCGGTTTTTAATTTTAGCAATTCGTTAATTCTTGTTAAAGCTGCAATACCGGGTTGTACCATAACACTAATACTTGCTAAAAGTTGCATAGGTGCAAAAATCAATAAAGCATATTGAGATACTGCACAATAGTTTCCTAAAGACATTTTTCCTTTAATGATAAAGATACCGGAAAAAACAATAAGCAGAACGGAAGCAATATTTGTAATTCCTACTATACCCTCGGAAGCAATATTCATCATCTTACCTCGTTTAACGGATTTATCTGCAACTTGTTTAAGTTGACGGGATATTTCAGATGAGCGTTGATTTTCCATTTTTAATTCTTTAACTGCTGAAATACCGCCTATATTTTCCTGTACTTTTCCCGATGTTTGGGCTGTTGTTTCAAGCAAAGCCTTTGACGCTCTTTTTATCTTAATGCTTGAATAATTAGTGAAATAATATATAACAGGTAAAAACAGCAATAAAATCAAAGATAATTCCCACCGAATTGAACATACAAGAACCAATGCGCCAACAAACGAAACTATACTTGTTACAAATTTCAAAAATACAGGGGAGAAAAATACATTTAATGACTCAGTTTCTTTTATTCGTTCAAAAATATATCCCGTTTGCTGCTTGTCAAAAAATTCCATAGGTAACTTCAATATTTTAGTAAATAAGTCATTTTTCAAATCGGCAATAAAATAGCTGCTTGTCTTTGTTAAATTTTGACTTATAAAATAATTGACCGCAAAACTGCAGATATATACAAATCCTAAGAATATACTGCAATATGCGATTGTTTCTATTGAAGTTTTAGCGACACCCTCATCTAAAATATAACTGACAAGATATGGTGGTAAAAGTGTCAATACTGATGAAATAATCATCAAAAAAAATAGTGAAAGTATTTTCGCTTGTTTAAAATAAGAAAATAGAAAAGAATATTTTTTCATGTGGTAACCTCCTTGTTCAGCATTGTTATTAACTGTGCAAAAATTAACGTATCTCTTATCAAATCAAATGGCTTAGCTGAAAATCCGGTTTTATATACTTGAAGAAGAACACGATTATCAATCGACTTTTTCCTAAGCAAGTTAACAAATTTTTCAACTGCCTGTTCTGCATTTTCTTTTTCCTTTAGCAGACAATATAAATGTGAAACATTCATATAGAGCATAAAATAAACACTATGGTCTAATTCCAATAGTCCGGCAAGAGTAATCTGATTTTTAGTAACAGCTAAAGCTCCTTGCAAATCATTTTCTTTTTGCAAATATGAAATTTTATTTCGCAGCTCATGTAATAACTGTACCCCTAAAGAAATTATTGCGGTTTCAATCTTATTTATGGCATGTTCATCAGTTCGTAATAATAAGCTGTTTGTCATATCGACAGCCGCAAAATTTTTTACTTCACTATCAGAAAAAGAAAATGGAAAATGTTTATACTGTCCTATCAGCATAAACAAATGCCCTAAAACAAAATGTTTTTGTGCCTGCACATTTTCAGACGCGCAATTTTGACAAAGAGCTATCATTTGATATACTACTTTTTCTCTTATCTCCACTTCTTGAGCCAATGCAATATATGGAATAACAGAAATTATTAAATCCAGTTTCAGCCTATCGTTTGTCGGAAACAGATAACATAATGCTTTTATTTTTTCCATTCCATTAAAATACTGTTTTTGTGCGAATAATTTCGTACATTCCTCTTTGAAATCGTTGTATTCTTTTTCTGTTAATTCATTTGAAAATCCAAATAAGCAATCTATTGAAACATTGAAGTATCGTGCAAGAATAGGAAAAAAACTTATATCGGGATACATTTGCTCATTTTCCCACTTTGAAATTGCTGCACATGACACTCCTAATATTTCACTTAATTGTTCTTGTGTAATACCTTTTGCTTTTCTCAACCCTTGCAATATTTTTCCTACCGCTAATTTTTGCATAAGTAATCCCTCCATATATATTGTACTCTAATTGTTTTACTCGTCCCATGTACTAGTAGTTAACTTATGATATATATTTTTGTAACCTATTGTTAATATAATGTGTTTTAGCAAAGTAATCAACACTTGAAGAACAAATAGTGGAAATATTTAAGCTAATGGTTGGAACTATGTAGACATATCTAAGAAGAAAGGTGAACAGTAAAATGTAGTAGGGTGAATAACTATGGCAAAAAGACCAGTACCAAAATACGACTTCAAGGCTTTTGGGGCAGCGTTTAAGGTGCTTTTCCATGTCAAAGGCGTTCTTCGGGTCTGTGTTAAGGGGATATTGTTCTCAAATACCGGGTCTGTGTACGGCTTTATGTCCTCGGCTGTCCCCCATGAAGCGTTTTGTCAAGTGCTTTTTTGAGTTATTGACGCAAGCCCTGTTACTATTCACAGTCGGTTTGATGGAACGACAAATAAAGCGGAGCTGTAACACCGCTTTCAATGTTCTGATGTGTTTTTAGGAAGATTAGACCGAGAAGATTTCGGCAACCGTATAAGGATTCCCCTCGCATAATCGTTGCAACGCATCGATTTCATTTATGCCATTACGACGGCAGGTTTCGATGTATGTTCGGTTGAGCGCAT
>CAJTPD010000025.1 GCA_910578105.1 uncultured Odoribacter sp.
CAAACAAATAATTCAGGTGAGAAAGATGATACCGGAAATCGGCAACAGGCATCGAATCGTAACATTTACTTTTAAGGTCTTCCATACACGAATCAACAACCGACTGAGGAGTAAAACAATATAAATCAGGATGATAGCTTTTCAACGTCCGGTAAAAATAATTAATATCCTCTATCGCTTCTTCCCGTGTTAAGGTTTGGGCAGAGAGACAGATTGAACTGTAAATAAATATGGCCAATAAAAAATTCTTCATATTCTGTCATCGTTTTAAAAAGGTGACGTAAAAATACGTCACCATCATCATTCAATCATAAAACATTAAGGTCTGGTTGGATCCGGCAGATTCTCTCCCGGCCCAATCGGTGTTGTTGGAGTAGTCGGGGCCGGAGTTGTTGTTCCCGGTCCAGGAGGAGTCGTTGGGTCCGGGGTTGTTGGAATTGTTGGGTCTGGAGTCGTCGGATCCGGAGTAGTGGTTCCACATTTTTTCCCATGTACTTCCGTATCATTACCACAACCAATGAAAACGTTACAACCCTCTTTCGTCTTACAACCATTATGCGTGCCTCCACATCCCTCTACACAATATCCTCCATGACAATTATTTGCCCCATCATCACTTCCCCCCACCACATTCATCATCCGCATTGTTTCCAGTGTTTCTTCACTGAACAATACAGAGGCCTCATCGAACTTCATCCCAAGCTCTTCAGCCAATTCCTGCTTTTTCAATAAATCTTTCGATTCCATAATTCAAAAAATTTAAAATTTAACATCATGGATAAAAGTGTGTACTTCCATCCTCATTTATTTAATTTCCGGACAATTAAATCAAATCCATTTTCCGTTTGTAATAATCTATGATAGCTGTTTCCGGAGAAATCTCGCAATCGTTCAAATAGCATATACAGTCTAAGTTCTCATCGGGAGTCTCTTTCCTTTTTTGAGAACAAGGTCCCAGACACAAAGGCAAATACCGGCAAGCCAGACACATTTCATTTTCAAAAGTCGCCTTACCAATTAATCCTGCCAATTTCTTTTCATCCCATACAATCCGACCGTCTTCCAGCAATTCTCCCAACACATATTTATCATCATATCCGCGTGCCGTGCAACGATATACCTTCCCGTCATAATTAAGTTCGGCATAAAACCGACGGTCCGAATAACATTTATGATTTCTTCCTAACATAAATGCCTGAGAGATACCGTTTGGAGCATATCCCAGTTCACTACAACTGTCATACAACGTTTTCCTTTTCTGATACTCACCTGTTGCAGACCCACCTGTTTGCCAGACCCGCTGAAAATCAACACCGATATTTTTTCTGTATTGCTCCGGAATCATTTTGAATACAGACAACATATCGGAACGTTCTAAAGTCTGATTATCATAATTTATCCGGAGAGTGATATAAACATCAGGCAAATGTTCGCACAACAAACCGATGTTCTCGATTATTTTCCGGAAAGTAGCCCTTCCGTTTTCATTTCTGATTTTGTTATGCCGAGACTCATCGCCGTCCAAAGTAATCTGAAATCCGTCCATATCGATTTCTTTCATTTTCCTGACCATGTCCGGATTTATCTTAGAGGCATTGGTTGTTGCTCCGTTTTTAAAAGGAATCCGGTATTTCTCGCAAAGCTGCTTGGCAAAAATTGAAATAGGATAAACAATCTCATCAAAATACAACAAAGGTTCACCGCCAAACCAACTCAATACCAAACCATCAATTTTCACCTGTTCAATCATATACACAATATGCTTTTTGATTCTCTCCATCGTTTCATCGGACATATATCCGGCCGGATGCTTCTCGTAACAATACCAACAAGAAAAATTACACTCTAAAGTCGGATTGATAAAAAGACGGTAAGTCCGGTCGGAATATATTTCCTTTCTGTTCCGGAATCTTAGAACGTCTATTTCATCGACCTCTTCATCAATCACAAATCCCCACTCTTTAAAACGGTTGAATACGGAAGTATAATTGGCTTCAAACGAAACCAAATTTTTTAACAATTCCTGTATTCGCTCATGTTCTTTTTTATTCAAAGAAAAAACATAACGGGAAATCCCGTTATAATAGACAACACGATCCTCATAAGGTATCATGTAATTGTATTGACTTAGCTTATTCATAATATTTAAATATTTAGGAGTTATTCAATCATTCACTGCCAAAAAATAGGAAAACAGGTATCGTTTTTATGAAAACGTTTGCATATGTAATTTTATTTTTGCCTCTATCTCCAATTCATTATGTATTCCGTTTGATTCATATTATAATTATTCTTTCCAACACTTTATACAAAAAGTATATGTCATTTTATCATCTTATTTAATCAAAAAACAAGAATTTTTACAATATTATAAAATAATTAGATAGAATACTATTAAAAATAAAATTTTGTAATTATTTTTTCTTATATGTATATTGCATAAAAGACATAATTATTTTCTTTTTCCATCCGCTCCTTTGTTTCACACAAACAATAGAGACCAAAATCCATTGAATCCAATTGCCGAATAAATGATAAGTTTTCATATCGTATTTTTATTTACCATGTCATTTATTCCTGCCCTTTTGTTTCTTCAGTTCTATGATATTCCGGCAATCTTCCACATTCAAAAGACGGTTGGTCAACATCGGATATTCGATATCAGGCAACAAATAACCTTCGGGAGTGCGGGGCAATTTTGGGAACTCGTTTTTATTACAATGAGAAGAAATTGTAAATTCGTCCCCAATATTCGGAAGATGAAATATTTCTCCTCCTCCATATAACGGCAAACCACTGCCTGTTTCCGTTCCGACTAATACTGCATCAGCCAGAACTTTTATACAAGCGCAAAAATCCGGAGCCGATGACTGTGTGTAAAAACTTTGATAAACATAAACATTCCCTTTGAAAGGCTTCACCCATTTGGGTGTCCGTATCATTTCACCCTCCAAAATTTCCCTATACTCTCGTTCTCGTTCCACTATCAAACGCTGATAAGATTTTTTCCTGCCTGTTTGCAAATAAGGGAAGAAAAACGTAAATCCACGAATATATCCACCTATATTTCTCG
>CAJTPD010000026.1:0-1086 GCA_910578105.1 uncultured Odoribacter sp.
TATTTGAACCTGATTTTTTCATTGTTTTTTTAGTTGATTATTAGACTGTAAAGATATTAAAAATCAATGAATTATCCAAACTTCCAATGTACTCTTTTGCGCTAAAATTCAATATTTTTAAGCACGTGTTTTTATTAAAATTTTAGGTGTTTTGAATGACGTTTTTCGGAACATCAAACTGAACACCCTACTAAGTAAATCATTTATTAATATCCCTGTACCAAATTGAAAAAGTTCATTATTTGATTTACGGGAACTAATCATAGAGGCCTCGTCAATAATACAAATACCTCTTTCGTGGTTATCCTTAAGTGGAAATACATATTTAAGCATTCCTTCAGTTTCTTCTATTATAAGATGAGAAAACTTGTAGATTCTTTTATGAATAGTAGAAGCATCATAATTATGTAATTTAGAACGTAATATTTTTGCAGCACGTCCGGTCGGAGCCATTAGTTGAACATGTAGAGATTGAGTAGATAAATAATCTGTAATGCTACGAATTAAGGTAGTCTTGCCTGTCCCTGCATATCCTTTCAAAATAAATACTTGGCTATCTTTATCGGCAATGAACTTTTCAATCATTTTCATTGCTTGTTTTTGTTGTACAGTTAATATCATTTATATTCTATTTTTATGTTATTCATATTTAGTACCATAAGGTTTAATAAAAGAAGCGTGGAACTGCAATACCACGTTTCTGATTGGAGGTCCTAGGAAAACCTTGTACACGAGTATGGAAATAGCAGCCCACGCTATAGCGTGAGAACCACTATGCCATCCTTGTGTACAATTGTGAATTTCCTAGGTTCCCAATCACAAGATAAGCATAACGCTTCTTATTTTTATATGTCTTGAACAGAGTTTCCTCTATTCAACTGCAAAAATAATAAAATCCTGATAAATAGCCATATAAAAGCATTGCATTTTTTGTGCAAGAGTTAGAAATGACATAAAAGGAGGACAAAAGTCAATTCTCCCTCTCTAGCAATATCTTATACACGATTTAAAGGAAAAATCTAAGTACATGACAAAAATTTGAAAATATCAAATTTCGGCTTGTAGAGAGGTCTGAGGAGAACATTT
>CAJTPD010000026.1:1113-2713 GCA_910578105.1 uncultured Odoribacter sp.
AGCGATTTGGCTCTCTTGCCGTGTTTCAATATTCTGACAGCTTTCACATTCATATCCTTATGTTCGCCCACGAGATACGCCCATACCAATGCCATGCAGACCATCGCCGTAAGACGTGCGATGCGGTCGATGTCGCGCAGGTGTGTGTCCTCGATATTGAATCCGGAGGACTTCATGGCGCGAAAGCATGTCTCAATCTGCCAGCGTTGTCTGTAGGTTGCCACAGCCGCTTCCGGACGGTTGTAGCAGATCAGGATTTGCAGTTCAGGCACACCATCGGAGTTTTTCAGCATGGCTCCAGCTATGTAGACATATTCACCTTTGAGCAAAAACAGCTTGTCGTAGACTCGCTCCTGTCCGAGCCTGAGGCCGTGGAACAGATGCCATGCTCTGACATCCTCGGAGGATTTGGGATTGCGCAGCCGGAAGTTCTGCCTGATTCGCAGGTAGTACCGGATGCGCCTGTTGTTAAGATACTCGACCCACTGCTTGCCGACAAACTCGCGGTCAGCGACGAGGGAATCGATACACTCAGCGCCGAACAGCCGTATAAATCTGTCAATCAGCCGTGTCCGCTCTTTCCAATTGGAGTTGCCGCGTTTGTCAAGCATAGTAAAGAGCAGCGGAAATGCAACACCCTTGTATGTCACTCCAAGCATAAGGATATTGATGTTGGCCTCACCGAATTTCCAGTTGGTACGGTCGAGACTCAGAACCAGTCCTGTCTTGACTGGCAGAAGCGCAAATATAACTTTGGCGATAAGCTCAAGGTTGAGAGCATATCCGGCAAGAAATCTCTGCAGGCGGCGCAGGTTGGAATCACGCTCAACACCCGTAGGCATCGCCGACGCTATCTTGTGGAGGCTGACAGTCTGCACAATGCAAAGAGCGTGAAGAACAAACGCAAGCAATTTTATGCGGGCCAAGTTCATTACCGGGCCAAGATGCTCTTGCACAATCGGGACGATTTGATTAACTTTGTCGCAGTCCCCGGGAGTTGTTGTAACTTTCATAGAAAAAGCGGTCAAATCTTTCTTTAAAATTACTAATTTTCAGGGACTTTTGCAAGAAACAACTAATTAAAATCAATAGTATAATCTACAAAATTCAATTTTTGTCATCTACTAAGATTCTACTTTCTCTCTCCACTTATGCCCTCCTGCTCGGTAGTCTAATTCTTTTCATAGCTCTTGCAGCAATGATGTACGGTTCATTACAAATCAAACGTTGATATACAATGGTACACGTTGTAAACTATTGGGATGTGCTTTGCAACTACTGCATTCTTATCCTCGAAAACCTCAGTCATTTGACAGGATTGTCCTATGGACTGATCAATGTCCTGTTTTTTTGCATTCTCGGTCCATTAAGTACCTTGTGCTTTATGGGCTCGACCGCAACCGCACTATTTGGAAAGTCCAAGCGGATGAGGGTAAAACTGACAATGGCATTGTCTATAGTAGGACTGCTCTGTATATTTGCAATACTTTTCCCTTGCCTTTGGGCAATAATCACTTTTTCAAGATAATCAAAATTAGTAAGGAAAATGATTGAACGATTTGTAGAGGCACAGAAAGAAGTCTATAATCGTGCTTTGGAA
>CAJTPD010000027.1 GCA_910578105.1 uncultured Odoribacter sp.
CTGCTCTTTAGACAACAGGACGTTAGGAATTTGCATGAACAGTCAAAGCAATTTATATTCCGCTGCGGTCAGGTCCAATAGTTCCCCGTTTTTATATGCCTGTCCTTGCAGGAGCAGGACTTTAATACCATTTGAGTGAAGCTCTGTATTGGCAGAGCCAAAGTCATTTGCCCGGCGAAGCAGGGCATTGATCCGCGACATTAGCACACTAACCTTAAATGGTTTCGTAATATAGTCGTCACCGCCTATATCCAAGCCCATAATCACATTGATTTCCTCGTCTGAAACCGTTAAAAATATGATTGGTACTTTTGATGTCTGCCGGACTTTCCGGCAAATTTCAAAGCCGGAACCGTCAGGGAGAGAAACGTCTAAAATCAGTAAATCATACTTTCCCTCCGTCCATGCGGTATCAGCTTCTTTTATTGTCCGCGCAATGTCTAATTCAAATCCCGCCTTTTGAAAAGCGAATGTCAGTCCGTTAATCAGGCTCAAATCATCTTCCAACAATAATATTTTATTCATTTTTGTCCCTCGTTTGGTTCTGAGAATTGTTGTCCCTGTCCCGTTTTTTCCTATATTCTTTGATAACCTTGTTTCTAAGCGGTATTCCAACACCAATCAAAAGCCCCACGATCAAAACAGTAAAATCCATGTTCTCACCTCACATTTCTTTATTTTTCAATATCTTAATAGATACCAATATGGAAACAACATACATTGCAATAACAAAAATGACAGCTAATAACATTAGCAGAATAGGGGAATTGATAACTGTAAAAAGCAGCTTACTTTCGCCAACAGGACTTTTTGTAATGAGTAGCAAGGTTATCAAAAATCCTGCAACCGGGATATACATAAATACCCTGCCTTTGATAGAGCCAAATCTATAATATCCGGGCAGTTGAAAAACTGTATAAAGAGCAAAAAGGAATATTCCTGTGACAGCAGCACTTATATAATCGAATATGCTAATGCTTTCTCCCAAAATGGTTAATATGACAGGATGAGCAATTAAAGAAAATATCAGTGCAGTTAAGCCCATGATAATGATAAAAATATACCGCCCAATAACCATGTCACTTTTTCGGATTGGTAAAATACCGTAAAGCCGTTCCATAGAGTTCTTTTCTGTAATCGAAAAGGTATATCCCGTTGTCATGGCAATAAAGCACATGGCAAATGAAATTCCTGTCAGTAATGAACGGTTGATAGCGGCAAATACAACAGGCAATACCATTGTGAAACATATTGTTTTCACATAGGGCTTTACTAAAGAAAAATCCAGTTTTGCTGATTTCCAAATATTACTCATACTGTTCACCTCTCTTGCTGGTAAATACCACAATATCGTCAATGGTTGCCGGTTCCACATTTAAGTGTGCAAACTGTTTCAAATCCTCGGTTTTGATAAGAGCTTCAAATCCAGTTGAAAAATTTCTGATACCAAGCATTTTTTTACCCAAATCCGTAGACAGTTCTTCACACCCGCCTTTGACTATCCTAAAACTATCTATAAATTCATCTTTACCGCCACTGAAAAACAATTCCCCATAACTGATATAGGTAATGTAGTCAGCAGCACGTTCCAAATCCCCGGTAATATGGGTAGAGAACAAAACACTATGCTCGCCATCTTCAATGTATTCCGACAAAATATGAAGAAGTTCATCTCTTGAAACAGGGTCAAGCCCGCTGGTAGGTTCATCTAATATCAATAATTTTGCGTCATACGAAAAAGCGCAGGCAAGCATAAGTTTCATCTGCATACCTTTGGAAAGCTCCTTTACCTTTTTAGAGGGCTGGATATGAAATCTTTTCAGTGTTTCCGAAAATTTTTGCGTATTCCAGTTTTCATAAAAAGCTGATACAGACTTTTCAACCTGTGAGATTTTCCATTCATCACTAAAATAATTGGAATCAAAAACAACGCCTAAATTTCTTTTTGCTTCCTGTTCGCTGGCAATATTGTCAAATCCTAAAATTTTCACTTCTCCGCTTGTGCGTTTTAACATATTCAATATGAGTTTGATCGTGGTGGTTTTTCCAGAGCCATTCGGGCCGATCAGTCCCATAATATACCCTTTGGGTAAAGTAAAGGTAATGTTGTGTAGCTGGAAACCCTCAAAAGACTTTGACAGGTTTCTTACTTCTAAATAATCATTCATCTGTTTTTTCCTCCATTAAAATACTCAAAAGATGATGTAATTCTTCTTCGGAAAGATTAGCAACACGCGCCGCGCTTATTGCTTCCGATAAGTTGTTTTCTATTTTGCAAATTAGCTGTTCCCGCAAAAGTTCAGAACCCTGTCCTAAAACAAAACAACCCCGTCCTTGAATATTCTTTACAAATCCCTCCTGTTCTAATTCTGTATATGCCCTCGTTACAGTCAAAACACTAATTTTCAATTCCTTAGCAAGTGTCCGTAATGAGGGAAGTGTTTCGTCCGCTTGTAAATCGCCGGACATAATAGCAGATTTCACCTGCTGCTTAATTTGCTCATATATCGGTATACCCGATATATT
>CAJTPD010000028.1:0-1347 GCA_910578105.1 uncultured Odoribacter sp.
GTTTCTACTTGATATTAGACGTTTAAACGTCTAGTATTGGATAAAAGATGGAGGGATAGAAATGGAATATATATCGGTAAAAGAAGCATCTTTAAAATGGGGGATTTCGGAACGGAGAATACAACGCTTATGTTTAGAGGAAAGGGTAGCCGGAGCAATTAGGTTTAGCAGGGTTTGGATGATACCAAAAGATGCAGAGAAACCAGCAGATGCCCGCATAAGAGAAGAGAGGATGAAAAGACATGAATAAGGTTTTGATTATTGATGATGATAAAGAACTTTGTATGCTTATGACAAAGTGTATTGAGCAGGAAAATCTTAGTGTGGTTGTTGCTAATGGTGGCATAGAAGGACTGCGGATATTGGAGGAAGATAAAGATAGCTGTTCACTTATTATTCTTGATATTATGATGCCCGATTTAGATGGTTTTCAAGTGTTGCAGCAAATAAGACAGACAAGTAATATTCCTATTCTTATGCTGACTGCAAAAAGCGATGAAGAAGATAAAGTGTTCGGTTTGCGTATGGGGGCGGACGATTACCTGACAAAGCCATTTAGCATTAATGAACTTATAGCACGTGTAAATTCCCTGATCAGGCGATATACCCTGCTTAATCCTGTTGCCAGTTCTGAAGCAGACTGTATGACATTTCAAGGAATGACGATTGACAGCCTTAATCGCCTTGTCTTTCAAGGGAATGAACAAATTGAACTTACAGGAAAAGAATTTGACCTGCTTTCTTTTCTGGCATCAAATAAAGGCAAGGTATATACAAAAAAGCAGATTTATACTCAGGTCTGGGCGGAAGAATATGCTTTTGACGACAGTAATATCATGTCATTTATCAGCAAATTAAGGAAAAAAATTGAACCAGACCCGGAGCATCCATTTTACATTTTAACTGTCCGGGGTGTCGGCTACCGTTTTAACAGGGAGGCTTGATATGAGTTTTCATTTGTTTTTATTGATTATACTTTTCATAGCTTTGTTGGTTATCCTATTTCTTTTCACAAAACTCAGGCGTGTACGGGGGCAATTGTCTATTATTGAGGAAGCGCTTGAAGATATAAAATCCGGGAATTTAAACCGCCGTATGCTGACTAAGAAAAATGATATGACAAGAAAAATCTGCTATGGCATTAACGAGATTGCAATGAACAGCCAAACACAGCTTATTAAACAAAAACAGTCTGAACAGGCGTATAAACGGTTAATGACCAGTATCTCCCATGATGTCAAAACGCCCCTTGCTTCTCTGGTTGGGTATTTGGAAGCAATAGAAAGTAAGATAGTGGCAGGAGAAGAAAAAGACGAATACGTCCATGTCGCATTTGAGAAAGCCTGC
>CAJTPD010000028.1:1356-2385 GCA_910578105.1 uncultured Odoribacter sp.
TAGTGGCAGGAGAAGAAAAAGACGAATACGTCCATGTCGCATTTGAGAAAGCCTGTTACCTGAAGCATTTTGTGGAAAATCTCTTTGAGTGGGTGAAACTGGATTCCGGAGAACAGATTTTTCGCTTTGAGTTATTGGATTTGAATGAAGTATCCCGTAACATTATAGCGGATTGGATTTCAGTTTTAGAAAACAGTAATTTTGAGTATGAGTTTGATATTCCGGAAATGGAATACCTTATGCGTATAGATGTAAATGCCTATAGCCGTATCCTTAACAATCTGCTCCAGAACGTGCTGAACCATAGCAAAGGAAATAAAGTAATATATCGTATTTCAGAAAATGACCAGCAAGCCCGGATTACATTAGCAGATAATGGAAAAGGAATATCACCAAGTCATCTCCCACATATTTTTGAAAGAATGTACCAATGTGACCAGTCACGGTCTGCAAAAGGAAATGGACTGGGTCTGTCTATTGTAAAAGAACTTGTGGCGGCTCATAAAGGAACAATTACCGCTGACAGCACTCCTGATAAGGAAACTATATTTACAATACTGCTTCCAAAATCCCTGTAGCAATACGGGGATTTTTCAGTGTGTCAAATTTCTGTTAGCTGTAAAAGCATGAAAAAAGCAAGGTTTCGGCAAGGTTTTGGCAATGTTAGCGTGATAGAATGATAAATACAAAAAGGAGGTTTCTCAATGAATAAATATGTAATCGAAACAAAAAATCTTACAAAACAATACGGAACACAGAAAAGCGTTGCGGATTTGAATATCCATGTAAAGCAGGGACGCATATACGGTCTGCTTGGCAGAAACGGAGCCGGAAAGACAACGACCATGAAAATGCTGCTTGGGCTGACACAGCCCACTTCCGGGGAAGTTACAATCTGGGGACAGCCTTTACGGACAAATGAGAAAAAGCTCCTGCCCCGGATTGGCTATCTGATTGAATCCCCCGGATTTTACCCAAACCTGACTGCCACAGAAAACCTGCGCATTTTTGCAACCCTGCGGGGAGTGC
>CAJTPD010000029.1 GCA_910578105.1 uncultured Odoribacter sp.
AAAAGTAAGATTCTGATCAAGAGAACGGACTGTCTCATAACTGTCACCACCGGTTTCTTTGATCATATTCAGGATGGCAGTATCTGTTGCCGGAACTGTCGATGCCCCCTGACGAACATAAACACCCTCCGGGCGAATTCCTTTTCCTTTCAGATAATACGGTCTTGCCGTACCGCGCTGGACAGTTACACATACAATGGACTTTTCATCCATGACATCATTACGGCATTCCACAAACATAGTAATATCTGGCCGCACAGCATCCCTAACTGCATTGGTTACACGCAACATAGTATCATCAACATTATCGACACCACAAGCTGTTCCATCGTCGTTCACTCCGATATAAAGTGTACCGCCGTCACAGTTTGCAAATGCAACAATCGTATTTTTGATATCTTCAACATATTCTCGCTTGAATTCAGTTGTTTTGTTTTCTACGAACACAAAATATCCTCCAACCAATTCTAATCTAATAATTATTATAATCATTTTTTAATTATTTACAAGTAGCATCTGATTTTTTGAAAAATATCTATCTTTACTAATTCAAGAAATTCTTCTAAATCTTTAACTGTTAGTTCCAATAATTCATATTCTTTGACAATCACAAATTTATCCGTATTTTTATCCTTTCGCTTGTGTGTTAGAAATTTTGATTTAAGGAATGAAACATCTATTACATCAGGTAATTTTTCCTGCCCATTTGAATAATACCCATACAACATATATTTTATCTTTTTACTACCACTATTTTTTCTTTCCGCAAAATCCATTAACAAAAATTTTATAGCCTCTGATATTTCAGAGTGATTATATTCGGTTCCTTCATAATATTTGCATTGTATCGCCAATTTATTATCTATTGTTGTTATATCATCATCCTCAATGCCTTCTATTGTAACCTTATCCGTCATACTAGCCAAAGACAAAAGTTGTAAATCGAAAAATCAAACTGATAAAAATACCCTTTCAACGTACTAACTGCATTCCTATCTTTCATTTCATTATCTCCCAACTTTTGTTCGTATTTCTTTCACCAACTGTTGTACTATACTCGCTGGCCACATCTCCGATGGCTTTATTTTCCCATCTTCCATACACTTTTTGTAACATCGCTTTGCTATCTGAATCGCTTTTTCTTCATCCCCATACTGCACCAGTTTCCGATAAATATCTCTATCATTCTTAGAATACTTTTGCCTTGTTACCTTCTCAAACTTCTCCGCAAACCGTTCCGTTCACAACATATATAAGATTCCTTGATAGTGGGCATCTCACCAAAGTATGCAAACATCCATATTTCAAAGCACGGGTTAGACCATCCGGCATTAATATCATTTTTCTCTGCCAGCCTTATAATCTCATCAAAATCCTTTACCTGATCCCTGTCAAAAACAATGTCCTCCATAATTTTTATTATTGCAGCTCCTCTGTCATTCAGAGCCACATCCGCTCCCTTATAATAAGTCCGAGCAATTCATTACTTCCATGCAGACATACCGCCTAACTTCCCCTGTCAAACTTCATGACCAGCACCTCCCTTCGCTGAAATTACTGCAATTACTTTCTTCAATCCGCATTCCCTTGATGCGGTTCCGCCGAAATGCTCTCCCCCCTGCACGTTGGATTCATCCGAATCCCCGTCCAGTCCATCTTCGTCAAGCTGCGGCTCCACCGCTATCGGGTCATCATCATAGACCGCCGGACCGTCATCCTCAATCTGATGCACGGCATCCGAGGCGGGGCTTCCCTGTGTGGTGCATCCGCTGACTGCGGGAATCATCATTGCCGTAATAAGTAATGCCGATATTCTGCTGACACGCATTTTTCAAGCCCTCCGATTTCTTTTCATGTAACAGCCTTATCTGAGCCGTCTGCTACGGAATATCCCTTACGCCTTTAAATCAAAACTTGCCCCTGTGGATGATGTGCCTGAAACCACCTCAACAATATTCTGTGTAACACTTTTCATATCCGTGCCAATGGCAGATACCTTGTACGTCCCTTCCATCTGCTCTTTTCTTCCTCCGCCTTTTTCTCTGCTTGCTTTTCAGCTATTTTTTCCTTTTCTTCACGTTTCTTTCTGGCTTTTAACAGGCGTTCTTCCTCTTCCTTATATTTCTTCTGTATTTTATCAGTATTGTTATTTCCATTTCCCGTATTTGCTGTCCTCATGCCGCCACAGGATGACTGCCTGTTGCCATTGGCATCATATGTAACA
>CAJTPD010000030.1 GCA_910578105.1 uncultured Odoribacter sp.
AGAAAACAGTATTTACGGATGAAAGCCGGTCATGTCACTTATCAAATCATGACATTTTCTTTACTCATCCTGTCGCTTATACTTGCATTGATTAGAGTAGAAGCATGGATAATAGCGATGATATTCTTACTTTTTATCCTGCAATGGCTGGTAGGAGTTATCGCGTTTCATATGTTAGAAAAGAGGATGTAACAGTGACCCAACGGCTGCTCAATGCCAGCGACAGGGAAAGAAACTCTGCGAAGAAAAAGCAGGCTGCGGAGCTGAAAAAGGCAGAGAAGCGTAAAGCCGAGGTTGACGGGCTGTTTGCTAAAATGTACGAGGACTGGTCTGCCGGACGCATAACCGAGTATATAAAAGCATTTTAGCAAATGGGGGGCTTACGGGGAGTGGTCTTATTTTCGACAGTTTATTATTTTTGAAACACAGATTTTGGAGATCAGAATGATAAGGATAGTCTGGTTATGGAATAAGTGCATTGTTACAATACAAACGGCTGACAAGCTAAGCTAGTGGAGACTTTGTTTTATGTAATTACGCGCCCTTTCCAGAACAGCCACAGGTTATCATATAACCGGATAAAGTGCTTATAGCCAGTGCTGACGCACATCCCTGGCTTTCTCCTTCTGAAGATTGCCAAAAGCATGGTAGCAACCCCATAAAGAAACAGAAAACCCGGAAAAATGTGTTACACTCATATCAGGACATAAGCAAAGGCCCGTGAACCATATGGGCCTTGTCCGTGTTGTCCGTGTGGATGGTGACGATGAACTGGTGCCTCCCCTTCGTCCACCGCATAGCCAGCTCATAGCCGATACGGTTGGCGGCCTTGTACCTGCTTTTCCACAAGAGAAATTCAGCATCCACCGTGGCCGGGTCACATTCACAGGCAGAAATATATTTCCCTTCTTCCGTCTTGACCTGGTTCTTCCCATAGTCGGTACAGTCCTTTATCTTAAACCGCCTTATCAGCCGGATTCTGGTGGGGAGGTGAAAAAGGTTGACGTAATCCCGTTTGAGTTCTCGGAAATGTTCATTGACGGTTTTAAGCTGGGGCAAAGATGATGGCAGAGGTTTTCAGGAACGAGTAGAAGGACGGGGACAGGAAAAGGCAGACGCTTTGAGGGGAGCGGCTGCCTTTTTTGGGATTGCTGATAAGTTGGAAATTATTTAAGTGTTATCATTTAGCTTAGCGTATACATATGTATCTTTCCAAATTGGTCTTTCAGCTTCATCTTTCCAGAAATACACATTTTTTCTAAAATGGGCTTCACGTTGAAATCCTAACGCTTCAAGTAATTTCCACGAACTCTTATTATTGGGGTCACACTCTGCATATATTCTATGTACGCCATTGGAAAATGCCTGCTCGATTAATGCTTTGCAACTTTCGGCAGCATAACCACATCCCCAATAATTTCGATTAAATACATATCCCATTTCCAATGCTTCAAAGTCACGTTTACCCATATATACATTTCCAATCATTTTATGGGAATTTTTCAATTCTACAGCAATCATTTCATCTGTACCAATGCGCCATTCAAGACTTTTTTCTGTTTCATCGAAGGTTTGCGGTTTATATGGTTCGTATCTTACAACCTCCTTATCCGATAAATAATCAAATAAATCCTGAACATCTTCTTTTTTGTATCTTCTTAAAATTAGTCTTTCCGTTTCAGCTATAAATATTTTGTTCTCCATGTCACACGCTCCATAAACTAATAATCTTTGACTTGTTTCTTTTTTGCAAACTTATCAATAACCTTGTCTACCCAGAAATTGATGAAGAAATCTGCAATCTCTGCAAACACATTCAACATAAAGTCTATCATTTAAGGCAACACCGCACAATGTAGTAAAAATCTGCCGTCCCAAATAACAGCACTAAGACAGAGTACAGCATTGCTAAATTTCGTTCACAGTGCGCACTGAATCAAGCTGCCAAACAGGGTCTGTCAGCTAAGATCAGATTCGCCAAAGCGAACATGAAATTTATTTTTGAGATCTGCTTTTCCAGACCTCGATACCTCGTTCGTCGATATCCGAGCTGCCGTTTTACAACAGCAAAGACGTGTTCGACCTTTGCAAGAATTGAAGATTTTT
>CAJTPD010000031.1 GCA_910578105.1 uncultured Odoribacter sp.
AAACAGAAAGAGATTCCATTGTTTCGATGGAGATAATTCCTTACTATGCATTGTTTGTCCAGTCGTGCCAAGAATTTATGGGAGAAGATTTCTTGCCTGAATCGTCAGCTAAATATATAAAAGATATTCGTAACCATATTAAAATATATGCGGATAGTTTTGGAAAATCGCAAAAAAGAGTAGTCTCTGTTGATGATACACAAGATAGGGATTTCAAAGAGCATCTTAGGTTCAAATTCCTGAAAAAGACAAATATTCATATGAATTTAGGAACATATTGGACAGATGACCGACAAGTGGTAGGAAATACACAACAGTTAGCAGACTTTTTTGCTGTAAAGAGCATGTTTGATTCTAAACTTAAGGAGAAGAATTATCAAATGGCTTATCAGATAGGTGGTTGTTATGTACTTGATAATCAAGGACAAGTAAATGCCGGATATGCAGCTGTACCGGGAATTTGGGCTATAATATGTTTCGGATATTATCGAAGAGGAAAATAATATTCACCCAAATTTTCCGGATAAGCAGCGGGAACACTTTTTTGTAAAGGGAGTTATTATTTCATCATAACCCGGAAAAGTGGATTCCGGGTTCCTATGTTAAAATCGCTTATTTTCAATCGGAATCTGATATTTTATATCAGGATGAAGTTCATGGATCTTTATTGTCACAGGCAGACAGGGTTGTAGGTTTGATATATACAAAATATTTGAAAGGAATCATCTCTTATCAAAATATTACCAGGGTAGAAACCTATCTTTCGCAGAGGAAAATTGCGACATTGATTGGCGTTAGCTATGATACGGTTCGATATCATATGGAAGATATGAAAAGGCGGAAAATTATCGTACGGAAAGGAAACGGACAAAGCGGGAAATGGATATCAAGGATTAACGGTTTAAGAAAGGAGAAGTCCAAGATGATAAAAATACTCTTTATTTGCCATGGCAGCACGGCGGATAGCCGGGAATTAGCGGGACTTGTGGGGCAGAACAGGGCAAATCGTGGCAATAGGAGTGGTAAGGTACTACGGTTTTACTACGATTGAGGGTATTTAAAACTGAAAGTGTGGAAAACAAGACTCGAAGTGCAGTTATTGCATTTTCGGGTCTTTTATTATTCCGAAATCAATAAAACATTATTCCTTTTTAGTTGATAATATTCCGAAAATAAGATATACTATTGAGGGAAGAGAGGTGTGATCTTTATGTATATTACGGTAAAGCAGGCAGCAGAAAAGTGGGGAATTTCTGACAGACGGGTGCGTATACTTTGCTCGGAAGGAAAAATTTCGGGAGCTACACGAGAAGGACGTAGTTGGATGATTCCATCAAATGCGAAAAAACCGGAGGATGGACGTTTTAAAGCAGCAGAAAGTTTACTGACAGCCATAGACAGGAAGAAAAGAGAACTTGATACCAGACGCCCGTTGACTGAGGGTGAGCTGGAACGCTTGACTGAGGAATTCATTATTGAATATACTTATAATTCAAATGCAATTGAGGGAAACACCCTAACCCTTCGTGAAACGGATATGGTTTTGCGTGGTCTGACGATTAACAGAAAGCCGTTAAAAGATCATATGGAAGCAGTCGGGCATAAAGAAGCGTTTGATTTTGTGTGGGATTTGGTAAAAGATCAGATTTCTTTATCGGAGAGTATTATCAAGCAGATACACTATCTTGTATTAGCGGATAAACGGGAGGACCGGGGGGTTTACAGAAGAGTCCCCGTCAGAATTATGGGTGCGAAACATGAACCGGTACAGCCCTATTTGATCCAGCCTAAAATGGAACAGTTGTTGGAGGCTTATAGGAATAGTACAGATCATATCATTCCCAGGCTCGCACGATTCCATATTGAATTCGAAGGGATTCATCCTTTTATAGATGATGGTGTTATAATTGGGACAAGGTTAGAGAAACCCAGTAAAATCAACGGGTTTGCACTCCTTAGTCCCAATTTTTAGTACCATATAAGTGTAAGAGATAAAGCATTTCATCAGTGCTTTACCTTCTGCACTTATTTTTTTATGATAAGGGAGTAATTGGTCTGGCGAGGTGCTTTTTGGATTAACCACATCCGTCATA
>CAJTPD010000032.1 GCA_910578105.1 uncultured Odoribacter sp.
AAGATTTTACACCGACAAAAATCGAAAAACAAATACAAGTTGAAAATACTGTTGCCGTTAAGTTAAAATTTGACAAGCAAGCGGCTTTTCGTGTTTATGATGAATTTACAGATAGCATAACAGAAGATTCACAGGGAAATTTATATGTCCAAATAGATTTACCCGACAATGAGGTTTTGTATTCTTATGTGATGTCTTTTTCGGATAGCGTTGAGATAATAGAACCACAGTCAATACGGGAGCAGATGAAAAAAAGATTACAGAAAATGCAGGAAAAATACAGAACATGACATTAGGTGTCAGGTTATATTTGATACACTGTTTCCATAAGGAGGTGCTGATATGAAATTTGAATGGAGAAAGCACGAAAAAGCCCTGTATGGAGCAAAAAGCATACCTGCTTTGGTAGATATACCCACACAAAATTTTATTATGATTAAGGGAAGCGGAAATCCTAACGATACGGATTTTTCAGATAGGGTAGGTGCTCTCTTTTCATTAGCGTATGCTATTAAAATGGGTTATAAATCTACTGCAACTAAAAATATTTTATCAAATGAAATCCACGACTTTACCGTTTATCCTTTAGAGGGTATCTGGAAACAGAAAAACATTGATACGGAATCTGCTGCGGGTAAACTCATAAAAGAAAATTTGGAATACACCGTTATGATACGTCAGCCGGACTTTATCACAGCGGAAATGGTATGTGCTGCATTGGAAAGGGTAAAAATTAAAAAGCCAAACAGACTGTATGAAGATATTATTTTTGATACGATGCATGACGGAAAATGTGTTGAAATTCTGCATATTGGCTCATATGACAATGAACCATTCTCTTTTGAGCAAATGGATAAATTTGCAGAAGAAAACGGTTTGCAACGCATATCAGATTGTCACAGAGAAATCTATTTAACTAATAGAACAAAAGAGGATAAGCTCAAAACAATTTTGAGGTATAAGGTAAATTAGTAAACAGTAAATCCGTCGAGCCGATAAGAATATAAGGCTATACGTGACAGTAGTTTTGGGTTTTGTAATCAAGGGGCGACGACTTAACGACATTAGAAATTTCTTTTACTATATATTACGATTAACCACAATACATTAGTCAACCAGAAACCGTATAGCACTTCACCGTATGGTATTTCGGAGTATCAGGTTGATACGCCTTTTTCACAGGAACTCATGAAAGAAATGCAACAAATTTTGAAAACGCTTCCTGTTGATTGGACATACGAAACATTGGTGAAACAAGACGCTATGGTTATATTAGGGACAAGCGTACAGAAAGAAGTCTATCATACTTGCCCGTCAATAGGAGACAAAGTGACATTACGATGGTTCGATGGAACTGAACACAGCATAGATATTTTGATTGCCGGTACTTCCGAAAAAAGTTTTTCCTTTTATTCCATTAAATACAGAAATTCGTTGGTGGAACGGATCAAAATGGCATACTGATTTTGAAATGTCCGAGCGTTGTAACATTTCACCCGGATTTTCAATGAAATTTTTTGGGCGCTGTAACATTTTGCGGACATTGGGGTTTTACAATGACCTTATCAGCAAGAGTGAGGAAACGACGCAATGGAATTGCCCCCCGACATTGATTTTGAATCTGGTGCTGCTGATCGTCCCGCATTTGCAACAAACAAAGAAAGGATTGAATTTTATGAGCATTTTACAGACGATCGACCTGAAAAAGTATTACGGCACAGAGCCGGACATTACCCACAACAAGTGGTGATTGCCGTTGCGCTGGCGACGCTGATCGTTGGGCTTCCGGCTTCCATATTTGCTTGCAGAAAAATGAGCATTGCCATTTTTGCCGAAAAGCAGACCGCCAGAAGACCCTCAGCAATTAGCAGGGGCGGTATATTTTGAGGAACCTATACACAGCGGAATCAGCTGTCGGAGCTGACTCGTTGCACTTCAAAAAATACACCATCCCACGGAATAATCAGAGTGTT
>CAJTPD010000033.1 GCA_910578105.1 uncultured Odoribacter sp.
AAGGGATATCATATTTCAGAGGAACAATTAGAAAAAATGTGTAGTGAATTTCCCGTCGACATGACGGAATGTCATATGGAAGAAGGGCAAAGATTTATTGTCGCGGAGTATTTGGCATATGATGACCGCTATAAAAATTTATTGGACATACAAGCGGGCAAGGATTTTTATATTCCTAATGCTCAGGAAGTACTGGATTATGCAAGAAACTTATATTTATCTCAAGAACCAGCATATCAGAATTTTAGAGAGTTTTTACAGCATGAAATAGGAATGACATTTGACGAGGCCAATGCAGAGACAATGGAGATATGGGATAAAATACAATTTGACATAGATTTTACTGAGATTGTTCAATATTTTATAGATGTTTGTGGAGATTTATTAGACGATACGAAGATTGAGGAAATGATTCAACTTCTCCAAGAATTAAATAATAACACCAGAATGCAGATCCATAGGGGACATACGCCGAATGAAATGATGAGAAAAGGGATGGAGGAAGACCACTTTTCACAAAAACCGATAGTCGTACCCGGAAGTACGGAGGCAGCTAATCTTTTGAAAAGCGCATCGGAGGAATTGAAAGAGATGGGGATATGTGTTGACTTTGACAGGAACGCAGCGATTATTCCAAACAATTCTTCTCAAAACAATGTGTCTGGTCAGGCGGCTAATTCAATTAAGAAGATTTATCCCAATGATCCATGCCCGTGTGGTTCAGGCAAGAAATTTAAAAAATGCTGCGGAGGGCACGGCAAATTATAAGTTGATTTGAATTGGGTAAATGCCGTTTCCACAATTCAACTGCACACATACCAATTATGGAGATGATTATATGATTCCAATAAAAATAGAAACCCTGCTGGAGGGGCGCAAAGTAGAACGAAACCGAATAGAATACAAGGAAGGATTTAATCCGTCAGAAATTGTGCATACCATATGTGGTTATGCAAACGATATTGCAGGGGTAGACGGCGGATATCTTGTGATTGGCGTAAAAACAGAAAATGGACGCCCCATTCTGCCGCCGATAGGGGTACCGGATGAATTACTTGATGATATTCAACTGAAAATATTTCAATACTGCAATAAAATTGAGCCACGTTATATTCCAAAGATTGAGATTGTGGAATATCAAGGGGTAAATTTGGTATATTTGAAGTGTGCAGCGGGCGATGCGGGACCATATCAGGCACCCGTTGATGTTTACTCTAAGAAGGAAGCTGGGAAAGAGCTAGACCGCACAATGAAATATTGGATTCGACAGCATCACTTACGGTAGAAGCCAAACAGAGCGAGATAGCGGAACTCTTTGAAAAATTTGCTGCCATACCGTTTGTTGACCGTATCAATAATCGGGCATCTATGGAGCACATACGCAGGGGATATCTTGAGGATTTTATCAGAGAAAGTAATAGTTCACTGATAGAGGAACTTAATGTACGTTCTTTGGAGGACCTATTGGTATCCGAGGAGGTGGCGGAGGAAAAAGACGAGGGAATAGCAATCAAAAATATCGGACTGCTTATGTTTGGGGAAAGACCGGATAAGTTGATTGCAGGAAGCAAGATTGAGTTGGTGCGTTTTCATGATAAGGAAGCAGAGGCGTCTGATTTTACCGAGAAGACATTTTACGGCCCGATATGGAAACAGGTAAGAGACGCGCTAGACTATATTAAGACAACTGTGATTGAGGAAAAGGTGGTAAAGGTTGATGGTAGGGCGGAAGCAGACCGATTTTTCAACTATCCGTACAATGCGTTGGAGGAAGCGCTTGTAAATGCTGTTTTACACAAAAACTATAAAGAGGATGTGCCAGTAGAGATTCGGATTTATTTGGATCAGATTCAGATTATCAATTTCCCGGGACCGGATCATTATATTGATATGGAAAAGTTTGCGGCGGGGAAAGTCCGGGCAAGAAGATACAGAAATCCCAAGATTGGAGAATTTTTCAAGGAGAT
>CAJTPD010000034.1 GCA_910578105.1 uncultured Odoribacter sp.
CTGATGTTACCTGCAATTCCTATTGGACTAATTGCGGGAATTGTAGTGGCTTATATTTTAATTCCGCATGGATTTGAATTATGGAATGTGCTATGGATATGCCCGATTGTTGTTGCGTTAACCTATGCCACTGTGCGCCTGTCCATCAAAAAACCTGCTAAAATTGCCGCGACCGTTTCACCCATAGAGGCTTCCCGCTATGAACAAAATAATCAACCCAAATGTAAACATAGGCAGCACAAACTAACGCCGGGGTCTTTGGCAGTAAATCAAGCTCTGCGTTATAAGAAAAAAAATATACTGACAGTCGCCTCTCTTGTCTTGACTGGCGTTTTACTGTTAGGCTTATCTTCTGTCCTTTCTTCTATAAATGCAAAAGATATGTCTTTATCTGGGTTTGCAAGAGGACAGTTCATTTTAAGAATCTCAAATCAGGAGCTAATGGAAAATCCTTTGGAGATTTTACAGAAATCAAGTCCTTTTACGGAGGAAGTGGAAAAAGAACTCTCACAATTATCAGGTGTGCAAAGGATTATGAACGATCAGCATCTACCAGTTTCCTATGATTTGCAAGCAATGGAATCAGATGCTGAAATTGTAGGATTTGAGAAAGCAGATATGACTTTGCTGCAAAGCTGTATCTTAAATGGAGAAATATCAGATTATGAGCAAATGGCAACTGAAAATCAGATGGTTATTGGCCGGCCGAATGACTTTGAGAAGTATTTTGGTATTCGTCCAGAAGTCGGCTCGTCGGTACCCCTAAAGATTTTTGATGGGGAGCATACGAAGAATCTGGAATTTGAGATTGCGGCAGTTCTTGACGAAAGTAAGATTGGAAATAATGGCGATAAAATAGATATGCTGTTATTGCCGGTTGATTCAATGCAAAAAATTGCACACAGCAATTTAACATATCAGTATGTAATTTGCGTAGAGGATTCTTTTGAACAGCAAGCAGAAAATGAAATAGACCAAATCATATCAGATAATCCACGACTGAGTATTGATTCGCTTTCTGCTGCGATTGCCCAAAATGAAAACTTCTTGCAGGGAACACAGTTAGCCCTTGCAATAGCCATTGTTTTAATTGGTTGTTTTTCTGTGATGAATTTGCTAAATACAATTTTGACGGGAATTATTGTAAGGCGCAAGGAGTTTTCTCTCATGCGTTCAGTGGGAATGTCTCAAAAACAATTATCCGTGATGGTTCATAAAGAGGGATTGATCGTAGTTGGTATTGGACTTGTATTATCTGTGATAATTGGTGGAGGAATTGGATATGTTCTTTGCTCATTTTTGAAAAACAACCTAATTAACTATTTGAATTATCAATTTCCATTGGGTATTACAATCTTGTATTGTGCGATTGTTATTTTATGTAGTGTGCTGATTACAACAGGAGCCTTAAAGCAGCAAAGCAAGTTATCAATGATGGAAGCTCTGCGATAAATGTTTTTTTAGAATATCAGAGGAGGCGACGCAATGGAACTGACCCCGACCTTGATTTTGAATCTGGCGCTGCTGATTGTCCCGCCGGTTGTCCTTGTGCTGGTGTTCCGGCAATGGCTGGCCCGGCACATCCGCTGGACGGTTGCCTTGACTGCTCTCTGTGATGTTCTCCTGTTTTGGGATGAACTGTTCTACTATGAGAGCTTCGGCCTGTTCGCTGTGCTGATTCTGGTACAGTTGGCGGCCACCGGCGCAGCAGCGTTCCGCATTTACAACAAACAAAGAAAGGATTGAATTTTATGAGCATTTTACAGACTATCGACCTGA
>CAJTPD010000035.1 GCA_910578105.1 uncultured Odoribacter sp.
AGATGCGCTTGCCGAATAAAAAACATTTTTGGACTTTTTCTATTTGATTATTTGGCAAATAGGACTTTTTTTCGTACTTTTGCAAATAAGGATTTGGATATGAGAATCCAAGCAGAACGGAGAAGCCGGGTGGTTTCTAAATCATTACCTATTCAATTTGTTGCTCCTCTTAAAACACTTACAATCAAATGATTATTTATTAGCGCAAGAACTGTGAAGCAGGCAAAGATGAACAAGTCCCTGACGTGTTCCAGCCGTTCGGAAACCATTTTCTTTTTAAGGATGATTTTTATCTCGTCCTCTGTCAGATAACCTCTGTCCACTTTTTCCAGCCGGATTTTATAATTGGCGAACGGGTCGTTCACCAGTATGCCATTGTTGCGGGCAATGATGATAATGCGCTTGAAGAACTGCATGAACTTGGCGGTGGTGTTGTAACCGCACTTGCAGGCGGTACGCAAGTATAACTCAAAATCGGTAATGAACATCGGGGTAATCTCCTTAATGGATATGTCCGATACGTTGTACTTGCTTTGAATGAACTCGGCAAGGTGGCGGCGGGTGACTTCATACTTACGGTAGGTCGCTATCGTCTTGGATATGCCGACCAATTGCTTCACATCGTCATTGTGCTTTTGGAACAGGGTAAGGATTGTTTCGTGGCTCTCACTATGACCTAAAAACTCGTTCTTCACTTTCTCGGCGGTCACGTAGTTGTCACGCCGCTGCATTTCATGGTAAATTGTATTCAAAGAAGCGTTTATATCATCCAGCATACGGTTTATGCGGCTGGCTTCCGCAGTACGTCCGGTAGCCTTGCCCATTTTGCCGTCCCAAATAGAGGGTAACACGTCCAACTTGGTGTTAAAACGGCTCGCCACGCCGTCCACTGTAATACGAGCGAAAAGGGGGTACGCACCGTTGGCTTTCTGCTTGTCTTTCTTTGCGTAAAAGCAAATGTTGAATGTCGATTTCATAACTCACTTTTTAAGTTGCAAAACTATTGTAATTCTCTAAAAATGAGTTCTATGCAGGCAAGCCAAATAGCGACAGGACTTCGCCAATTTCGGACAATCTGTACCCCCTTTCCGTTTTTGTTTGTCGGGGGTACGAGTTAGGTTACGAACTTTGTCTTTTAGGGGCGAAAAGGTGTACTTTAAGGCAGACACAAGGGGAT
>CAJTPD010000036.1:0-221 GCA_910578105.1 uncultured Odoribacter sp.
CAATGCAAGGAACAATTTGCACCGGATACATTCCTGCGGGGTTAGCATTGGAATGTAGTTTACGAAATTCCGGTATCGTACACTTAAAATAACTTTTGAATGCCCTTGAAAGTGTATGTTTGTTTTGGTAGTTTATTTGACATAACAATTCAGTAACGCTTATATTGGTTGATATTAACTTGAATGCGATATATTCCAATCTTAACCGCTGAATGTAAAGC
>CAJTPD010000036.1:231-1033 GCA_910578105.1 uncultured Odoribacter sp.
GAAGACACGCCGGAAATGGTATTTGGAAATACCTGCTGTTTGCGATAGGGCATCTAAACTAAGTTCCTCGAACAAATGGCGGTTAATGTATTCTTGTACCCTTACAATCAGCTCATATAATACGTGGGCTGTATTGATTTTTTGTTTCCACCTTTTTATTTCAGGAAGTCGTCTTGACAGCACCTCTCTGATTTCCGGTGAAGTATAGGATATGCCTGTTTCTTTATAATACTCTTCGGGAAAAAGCCCCCAAAGATAAATCAGATAGTCCATCGAGAAATCGTAACCCTTGACACCAAACAATAATCACAATATTCCGCACTCGTATTTACCCCAAGATTATTGTAGTCAATATCTAAGGGTATTCCGCACGTTTGGCAATATTTGGTTTCTATATCTGTTTCCATTGTCGTTTCTATTATTGAGAGCAAAGTTACTCAATATGTTACGGAATCAGTTACCATAAATAGCTATCTTCGAAATAAGCCACTAATAGGAACTAAAATTCAAAGCCAACTTTCAGTGAAATAATATTGTGGTTCAATTTTTCGACAAATTCGGCAGAAACAATATTATTCTCATATCTCTTTAATCGTTCCAATTTTTGCATATCATATCCCATTTGTACAAGTAATTTCATACGTTTTTGTACAACACATGAAATCCCAATAGTAGGATTTATGTATATGCCGCCATTCGCATCATCAGAAACCGCAAACCCATATCCTGCACAGCATTTTATAAAAGGAGTAAATTTTCTTGGTTTGCAGACATTGACTTTTGCATCAGCAAATACTGGGAT
>CAJTPD010000037.1 GCA_910578105.1 uncultured Odoribacter sp.
AAAGGTCACCAGTTCTCTGTCCATAGTTGCTGTATCTATATCTAAAAAGCATTTTACGTCAAAACCTAATTCTTCCAATTTATTGGCTAATGCAGCAGCGTCATTAACTGCATTTTTAAGAGGGCAGTCCAGATATTTATTTATGCCAAATAAGATGGCTGTTTTTTGCATGGCCGTTTTCTCCTATCGCTGTTGTTATATTGGTTATATTTTAAACTATATAAAAGAAAATCACAAGCAAATTTACCTCGGGCCAACTTGGCCCGAAGCCGGAAGGAGGGATGAACCATAGCGACCACGCGGCTGATGAAACGCAAGACCACCCCGGGGCTCTCCGTGGCGCAGTCCATAAAGGACTGTACCGACTATGGGAAGAACCCGGTCAAGACGGAAGAAGGGAAATATATCTCCGCTTATGAATGTGACCCGGCCACAGTGGACGCTGAATTTCTCTTGTGGAAAAGCAGGTACAGGGCCGCCACGGGCCGGGAGCAGAAGGCGGACAAGGACGTACTCTGCTACCAGATACGCCAGTCCTTCCTTCCCGGGGAGATCACGCCGGAGGACGCCAACCGTATCGGCTATGAGCTGGCTATGCGGTGGACGAAGGGAAGGCACCAGTTCATCGTCACCACCCACACGGACAAGGCCCATATCCATAACCACATTTATTACAATTCCACCACCCTTGACTGCACCCATAAATACCGGGACTTCCTCGGCTCCGGCCGTGCCCTGGGGAGGCTGTCCGACACCCTCTGTCTGGAAAACGGCCTCTCTGTGGTGAGGCAGCCGAAGCCGAAAAGCCAGGGGAAATATAAGAACTACGGGGAGTGGGCCAAGGGCCGGGAAAGGCCGCTTACCTTCCAGCAGAAGCTGTGCGCCGCCATTGACGCGGCTCTTGAAAAACAGCCCTCCAGCCTTGCCGCCTTCCTCTCACTTATGGAGCAGTCCGGCTATGAGG
>CAJTPD010000038.1 GCA_910578105.1 uncultured Odoribacter sp.
GCGTAAAAGTTTCAGACAGCATTTCAAGCTCTTTTATTCTCGTCAACTTAAAAAAGCGGTAATCATTTCTTAACAGGCAAAAAGAATATAAATACCAGCTTTTGCTCTTGAATACTAACCGAATAGGTCTTACATTTCTTTTCTCTTTATTTCCTTTTCCGCTAAAATAGCAAAAGGAAATAACTCTCTTTTGGAAAATGGCTTCTTTGATGATATTAAATGTATCCTGCTGTTGGGTACGATGCGCCCAGTCCGAAAAATCAACTTCAATCCAGTTTGTAGAGTTTATCTGAAATAAACCGCTTAACTTTGTGAGCAATTCATTAGAGTTTTCTTCTGTGGTCGCAACCATTCCTTGTAGTGCTGTTAGCATTTGTTCTTGTTCCTGTTCAGAAAACAAAGATTTATCCAGCGTATAATCGTTAAGGATAGAAATACCTCCCCCCTTTCCCTGTGTTGCATAAACAGGGATTCCAGCGCTGCTTATGGAGTCAATATCTCTGTAAATGGTTCTGATTGATACTTCAAATTTTTGAGCGAGTTCGGGGGCGGTTGCCTTTCTGTTCTGTAAAAGATAGTACACAATTCTAAATAATCTGCTTTCTCGCATTTTCATCACCTCCCGTATATTATAACGCATAAACCTGTCAACAAAATGTCATGTTATATAAAATGAAGATTTTTGGTCTTTGATTTCTTTGGTTCGGAATAGTGTGGTGCTGGCGGTCTATCTCTTGTTTTCGGTTGCTTGCTTCTTTACCGTACATGAGCATTCGCGTCAGGGTTATCAATGCCGTAACCTTTCAGCAGGTTTCAGGGACCCTGGCTGGTAGATAAAATCACTCCTTTCCCGCGGAACGG
>CAJTPD010000039.1 GCA_910578105.1 uncultured Odoribacter sp.
CAGACTTGGACTGTTGGGGTAATAACCTTACTTCATTAGATATAAGCAAGAATACTGCATTGACATGGTTGTTATGTAGTAACAATAACCTGACTTCATTAGACGTAAGCAAAAATACGGCATTGACAGAATTGGACTGTAGTGACAATAACCTGACTTCATTAGATGTTAGTAAGAATACGGCATTAACACGGTTGGACTGTAGTGACAATAAACTAACTTCTTCCGCATTAAACCAGATTTTCAGGGATTTACCGCAAGTAACAAGTGGGCGTATCTATATACATCGCAACCCCGGAAGTGAAACTTGTGACAAGAGTATTGCAGAAAATAAGGGGTGGTATGTGTGGTAACAAAATACTAAAAACAAACAAATAGATTATTAACCTCTTCACCACTCCTGATTCTTTTAGGGAGTTGGGGGTGGTGAAAATAAAACAAAAGGATATGGAAAATACATCATCAACACAAAAAACATTCAATATCCAACCAAAATATCTTTCTAAAGTTAAGGCTATATGTAAATTTTTAGCTGATAATGAAAAATGGAAGGAGCGGGCAAATGAATTATATAATCAAAAAGAATATGGTTATGCTCTATTGAATTTATGGAATATGATAGAAGCAACCTTAAAACTACTTTGGTATATAGAACATCCTGATGATTTTTCTGATAATTTAGATAAAGACAAATTTAATGACGAATGGGATTTTTTGAAAAATATTGCCCAATCAAACCATGAGGAATTAAATAAAATTCTTGACATTAG
>CAJTPD010000040.1 GCA_910578105.1 uncultured Odoribacter sp.
TAGCAAGGTGTTCGCTTCCCGCAAGTTCACAAAGGGGTAGCTGCCGCAAGGCAGCGTAGGGGAAGTGTAGCTTCCCCTGTCCCCCCCTCCCCGGCGGTCTGCCATGCTGTCACTGTTGCGGGATAAGCCCCCGGCGCGTGACATACTCCGTTGCAAAACGGCGGTGTTCCGCTTCCTTTTCCCGCCAATACTCCCATAATGCAGCGTCGGCGGCTTCCGCAACATTCATTAAAAACCGTTCAAGCTGCTTTTGTTTTTCCTCTGCGCTACGTTTCCTCATGGTCTGCGTCCTCCTGTAAGTCTGCCGCGTCAATCTCGTAATAGTCAAAAACCTCGTCGGGCTTGACAATGGCGGGGCGGCGTTTGAGGTGCTTTTCCATGTCAAAGGCGTTCTTCGGGTCTGCGTCGGACAGGTACTTGTATTTCGGGTGCTTCGTTATGTCGAATTTGTCCGAAAAGAACGGGCGCACCCCGCGTAGCTGCAAGATACATTTCCCTCCGTCCATGACTGCAATTTCATCTTCCGTCATAAGCTGCTTTCCCAATTTCTGATAGTTCAGCCCATGCGAAAGCTCCCGCCCCCTTGTTTCGGAAGTGTTGAAGCTGTCTATCGTTTCCTTGCCTAAAATCTCCGATATTTCTTTAAGGGTGGTTTTCTCCTTGCCGCCCAAGAAAAGCGTGGTGTCGCAGTTGCCGACTATGGTATCGGCGTTGTCCTTGTAGATTGCCTTTAGCTGTGACTGGCTCTG
>CAJTPD010000041.1:0-223 GCA_910578105.1 uncultured Odoribacter sp.
TGTTTATATAAGACCATTGACCCTCGGTCAGATGTGTCTGATAGAAAAAAGATATATGCATGTTAAAAACCCTTCCCCTTACAACACTCTGGTTGATGGTTTTATCGTGTCTTAACGTTAAATATCCGTTAATTCAAGACAGTTCGTATGTTTGCATCTTCCCGAATGCAGACATACGATTTCCGGTCACATATCATTCGACTTCCACCCATCCGATGCTCCG
>CAJTPD010000041.1:233-448 GCA_910578105.1 uncultured Odoribacter sp.
AGATGAATGACGAGCTTATGACCGAGATGTCGCACGACCATATGAGGCATATAGGGCTGACCAATATCCCTTAAATTGTGATACGTCATTATGACTCATCGATGAAATCACTTTGTTCTGCAAAGAACGCACATCCGCACTGCCATATCGTTTTCAGCAGGGAAAGTCAAAACACTGAACTGCTCCCGACTTTTCAGAACACAATAATAGCGTAC
>CAJTPD010000041.1:516-745 GCA_910578105.1 uncultured Odoribacter sp.
GTTAAATACTTGGTTTTATGATTAACGCTATCGGATCGCTCATGACATAAGTTCAGCGTCAACAACCTTTTTTCATAACTTTTGTCTCGCGGATAATCCCTTTGACAAATTCCGATTTTGACTCGGTGTAGCCGTCTCGGTCGTTGCGATATTTAGGCAAAAGGCTAAGTTTCAATTTCTCATACTCTTTGGCAACAACCGGATTACTGTTGAGATAGTCGCGGAAAGC
>CAJTPD010000042.1 GCA_910578105.1 uncultured Odoribacter sp.
TTTTTTGACACTAATGTCCGACTTTATTGCAATTACATACGAGTGGTTTGGATTCTTTGAGAAAGAGGGAGACTTTTGCTTGGGAGAGTCTTTGCAGGCCATGAATAACAAAAACGTACCGCATAAAATCAATAGGTAACGCACATTCATAATATTTCGAATAAATTTACCTCCCTCAGCCTCTCCGGGGGCCATTCAACATAAAAGCGTGAGACTGCATGCCACGTTCTGGTTGGAGGTCCTAGGAAAACCTTGTACACGGATATGGGTATAGCAGCCCACGCTATATGCGTGAGAACCACTATGCTATCCTTGTGTACAATTGTGAATTTCCTAGGTTCCCAACCACAAGATAAGCATAACGCTTCTTCAAATTCTAAAATGTCTTGGAGGGAGCTTCCTCTCTCCAAATGCAAAAATATGAAAAATGTAGGAAGTGCAATAACATTTCCTGCATTTTTTATGTTGGCACATAAGTATTTATAATCATTACAGTTTGAATTCCTTGTTTTTTCGTTGTGGTTGCTGTATTGTTGGAGTAGCCTCTCGAACTGCTTCCTAAACCAGTCGAGGATGTTCTTCCCGTTGATGCGCAGGACGAAGCATTTCCTTTTCCTGTTTTTTTGATGTAGTCGGTCTGCACCGTGGTCGCGGTAATGCTGGGCGGTGGAAAATGCCGGCTACCGTGCCATCAAGACAGCATAAATACTACGAATATGTTTGGT
>CAJTPD010000043.1 GCA_910578105.1 uncultured Odoribacter sp.
AAAGCTCATTACTTAAAGCATTTTGTAGAAAATCTCTTTGAATGGGTGAAGCTGGATTCCGGAGAACAGATTTTTCATTTTGAAGTTTTAGACCTAAACGAGTTATCACGGAATATTATCGTTGACTGGATTTCTGTTTTAGAAAACAGCAATTTTGACTATGTGTTTGATATACCAGAAACAGAGTATCTTATGCGTATAGATGCAAACGCTTATAGCCGCATCCTCAACAATCTGTTGCAGAATGTCCTTATCCATAGCAAGGGAAGTAAAATAGTATTCCATATTTTTGAAAATGATCTGCAAGCCAAAATCACTATGACAGATAATGGAAAAGGAATATCTCCCGATCACCTGCCACATATTTTTGAAAGAATGTACCAATGCGATCAGTCACGGTCTGCTGGTGGAAATGGATTAGGCTTATCAATCGTAAAAGAACTTGTAGCTGCTCACAAAGGAACAATTACCGTTGACAGCACTCCCGATAGGGGGACTACATTTACCTTATTGCTTCCAAAATCCCTGTAGTAATACGGGGATTTTTCAGTTTGTCAAATTTCTGTTAGCTGTAAAAGCATGAAAAAAGCAAGGTTTCGGCAAGGTTTTGGCAAGGTTAGCGTGATAAAATAGCAAATATGAAAAGGAGGTAAAATCCTCTGCTCCTGCAAGGGCAGTCGCATTTTGCTTCGCAAAACAAGGAGGATTGCA
>CAJTPD010000044.1:0-265 GCA_910578105.1 uncultured Odoribacter sp.
CAGCCTATGACGGTGATGGCATTAAACAGGTAAAGCAGATTGTAAATATACCTGCTTTTGCTGATTCCCCAGAAGGACAGGTGGATTATGCAAAGAAGTACATTATTGGAAAACTGCTCAGGTGTACAGGCGAAACGTTTAAAGCCATTAAGCCGGATTTCAGCATGGGTACACCATCGCTTTATGGGCTAAGCGGTGAAAAGTTACAGGAAAAAGAGGTTGCCTATTTTGAAGCGGTGGAAATGGAAGGGTAACAAAACAGGTA
>CAJTPD010000044.1:299-702 GCA_910578105.1 uncultured Odoribacter sp.
CCTTTTTACTTATTTTATGTGTGTAGCAGAGGTCAGACAGGGCAGAACTGGCACAGGAATAAACAGGCTGTTCGCTTGTAGTTTTGCCAACTCAAAAAATGGCTTCTATCTGGCATTAGTAGGCGCAGATACAAACAGGTATACCTGTGCAGATATTCTGATTAAAAGTTACAATCAACTTGTTTTATTACTCCATGATATACCTGAAATCCCACATTCAGGACTAAAGATATGACTTATACTTTACAGGCAGGGTGCATTAATACTCCATATAGGGGTATTGTGTGTTGAGGGAAGGGGTAATGCCCTCCCCTCATTTTTAGATTACAAACAACAAATAAAATAGATTATGCAACAGGTTAGCGAATTAACGGTAAGCTATAAGCCAAAAGTAAAGGCGGCA
>CAJTPD010000045.1 GCA_910578105.1 uncultured Odoribacter sp.
GGTCAATTTCTTCGGAGAGGGTGATTTTGTCATATCTTCGATGTTATAAATTTCTGAATGGTGGCGTTTGCATTCGTTCACAATCAGCCACTTTGGTTCTGCAAATATAACAACCCAAACCGCAATTTGTCAAGTCGGGTCACCACGCAGGTCACCACGTTTTTTGAATAAATCTGAAAATCGGCAAAATTCATCAAAGTCCATATTATGCTATTATTCACTATTTTGCCTAAACAAACCATTCAAATTCATTCGTATTCATTCAGAAACTCAGGTTCTGGTGGCACCACTTTTTAAGAAGGCAAAACGATGTAAATCCCTGAATTTCAAAGAAGTTCGGGGATTTTTCTTTTCCAAGAGTAAGCAAAATTAGTGGGATTAAAGCAAACTATACGTCCTTATTCAAGGGACTGTTTTCAAAAGCCTGGAATGTTCCACTGCGAAGTATTTACTTCATTCTTTTACAGCACGTTGCACAATTTTACACAACAGGGTTCTCGGTTCGATTTCTTAACTTTGTATCATTAAAAATTGAGCCGTATGGAAAGAAAAAGATTCAGCGTGTTGTTCTTCATCAAGCGTAGCAAACTGTTAAAAAATGGGGAAGCCCCCGTGCGTGTGCGTGTCACTTATGACCGCCTATATGTGGAACTTCAACTAAAGCGGAGTGTAAAAGTCCCACTCT
>CAJTPD010000046.1 GCA_910578105.1 uncultured Odoribacter sp.
TTATTTTTTTATGGAAAATACCCCGATATTAGAAGGGTATTCCACGGAAAGTGCCCATGAGGCAAAAGGAGGTTCCACGATTGCTGTGGGCGATAAAGTTGAGATCAGTTACCGGGGGACACTTGATGATGAAGAACATCCAACTCAAGCTGTGAAAATTGTAATAATCACAGGTGAATAATTTTGCAAAATTATTGTGTATTCACGGTTAAATCCAAAAGAAGCTGCAAAAAAACAGCGCCAATGCACAGGAGGAATCTTAAAAAGTTGGATTCCTCCTGACTTTCTATAATCTCACATTATTCTGTTACCGCCGGTATCTCCCCGACAAAGTTATAAATGATTTTGATTTCCTGAAACTTCTCCCCGTCAACCTTTTTCACCTCCCCCACCAGAATCCGGCTGATAAGGCGGTTCAAGATACCCTCGTCCAGTTCCCGGACTGCGGCGTACTGCCGGATTTCCCGGATAAAGGTGCGGACATCACTTTCCTGCTCATTGGAGCGGCGCAGGGAGAGTGCCAGTTCTTTAAGCTGCTTCTGGTTTTCCTCCTGTTCCCGTTCCATTGCCGCCGTCAGCTTCACAAACCGCTGCTCGGACAGGATTCCCTTTGCCTTGTCGGTATACAGGTTCAGGAACATATCGTCAATCTCCCGGTTCCTTGCTTCCAGCCG
>CAJTPD010000047.1 GCA_910578105.1 uncultured Odoribacter sp.
TATAGTGTCGAATAAAGTGCTTTTATGATATATTTTTGCCATTGTGACTTGTACCCTTGGTTCTTTTAGATTGTTATAAATATTTAAGCATAAAGTGTCAATTAAATGTGTGCAATATCATAAAGAAAATTGGCTTACTTTCTCACAAAAAATCAGATTCTACTTGTAAATAATAAAAAAATGATTATAATAATTATTAGATTTAAATATGATTAGAATTGGTTGGAGGATATTTTGTGTTCGTAGAAAATAAAACAACCGAATTCAAGCGAGAATATGTTGAGGATATAAAAAATACGATTGTTGCATTTGCAAACTGTGATGGTGGTACACTTTATATCGGGGTGAACGATGATGGAACAGCTTGTGGTGTCGGTAATGTTGATGATACTATGTTGCGTGTAACCAATGCAATCAGAGATGCTGTGCGGCCAGATGTTACTATGTTTGTGGAATGCCGTAATGATGTAATGGACGAAAAGGCAATTGTATGTGTAATTGTCCAGCGCGGTACGGCAAGACCGTATTATCTGCAAGGAAAAGGAATTCGTCCGGAGGGTGTTTATGTTCGTCAGGGAGCATCGACAGTTCCGGCAACAGATACCGCTATCTTGAATATGATCAAGGATACCAGTGGTGACAGTTATGAGGCGGCTCGCTCTCTCG
>CAJTPD010000048.1 GCA_910578105.1 uncultured Odoribacter sp.
TTGTATGACAACGCCCCGTAGAGCGATGAGCCTATCGAGATTTTAGCGACCATTGTTCATCAAACTGCATGGATAACGCCTTGACATCGGCTGTGACTTTTGCCAGATCTATGGTGGCTTTCTCCAGCTTGTAGAGATGTGTCATAGCTTTCTTCTCAGTGAAATTTGCGCGAAGCTCCTTCACAACGAGGTCATAATTTACCCCGATTGTGCGGTACTGGGCGAAAAACTCCGAGAGTTTGGCGCAATATACTGCGAGGGATTTATCTGTGGACAGCACCTTGAAAGGTTTTCCGAAGATAAGTTTTTTTATGAACGTGGCTTTTACGGATTCATCAGCCTTCTCCATCATGCGGGTCAGGCTATCCCATTCGAGGTCATCGAAGCGCACCATGACGCAGTGGGTGCATCGGTTGGGCGACAACGGTCGCCCGGTTTTCGGTTTTTCAGTCATATTATGTATGGATTTTGTGGTGAGTGCATCGCTGTGTACAGACAAACCGCAGGTCAAGTCATGGGATATTCGACTTTGGAGAATATCCTGCATTGCAAGGTTGTTTCGTGGGAACCGGAGTTACCCGAAAGCCGAATAGTTACTATTCGGACACCTTGCTATGTCTATGTGGACATCCTTCCTAATATGAAATCCATAT
>CAJTPD010000049.1 GCA_910578105.1 uncultured Odoribacter sp.
AGTTCATTGGATACACGAACTTGCCCCAATGCAGGATTGTCTATCGCCATCTGTACGACTGCCTGCTCAATGTGTTCTTCCACACGGTTCTTTATGACAGGCTTGCGGCGGGAAATCTCCTGCAAGGCGACTTCACCGCCTTGTTCATACAACTCTTTGAAACGATAAAAACTGTCACGGCTGTAGCCCATAATCTTACAAGCACGTGATACGTTTCCTAACTGTTGGGAGAGTTCAAGCAATCCCAGTTTGTTCTTGATGACCTTTTCTGATGTTGTCATAACTCAATCTGTTTTCTGTTACAAATTTATTCTTTTTATACGTAACTGTCAGATTAAGTCTTGACTAATTCAATTTATCAAAATGAAAATCAAATCCAAGCCATTGTATTATCTTCTCTATATAACGATATGTTACAAAATCACACTCACTTGGAGCTAATAAAATTCCCCAAGCTATATCTTTAATTAAGAAAATTAAAATTGCAAATATAGCAGTAACTCCTAATATGCGAAATAACATTCGACGAAGCACCTCCAAGTGTCCGCCGAATGTGAGTTGGTTGTCATTCTTATTTCGCATTATTGGGATTTTCATTTTCGTCTAATGAAGTATTATTTACATTTTCTTC
>CAJTPD010000050.1:0-390 GCA_910578105.1 uncultured Odoribacter sp.
CACAGATCGACAACACCAAAATCGAGCAGACGGAATCTGCCGGAGGTGTAATTAACTTCGGGGGAAGCATGGACTACTCCTACACGCTGCGTTGTTATGACGAGGACGGAAACGAAAAGGACATTACCTTTGGAACATCGAGGAAATTGAAAGAGGACGCTTTTATTCGCCTGACGGTAATGCCCCTTCGTGGTGTGCTGGAATGGATTGAAGTTCAGTATGACGAGCTTCCCGCAGTCGTACAAAAAAACTATACAGCACCGCAATAAAGAGAACGATAATTGATTATCACCTAAAATATAGCTGCCGCACGACGGCAAAAGAAAAAAAGCCGTCGTACAGCAGACACATTTCCATGCGCCTACGAAGCGGCGGCTTTGATTTTCAGAG
>CAJTPD010000050.1:412-623 GCA_910578105.1 uncultured Odoribacter sp.
TTCTTTTCGTCTATCCTAAACCAACGACGACCTAACACCGTGTAAATCCACGGCGGCATATTGGAGGATTGCCGCCGTGTCTATTTTTGTCTTTTTTCACAGTACCCATGACCTACACCAGCTAAAAAAAGCGTAGCTCCCCCTCCGGGGCAGTCTGGTTATGGATATGAAATTAGACGGTACATAAATGAATATATAACTTCATGCGTCT
>CAJTPD010000051.1 GCA_910578105.1 uncultured Odoribacter sp.
ATTTAAGTCTGGCATTCTCTTTACGAAGACGTTTCAGTTCCTCTTCGGGGGTTTCTTTTGGGGTGTCTGAACCTGATTTTCTCATTGCTTTTTAGTTGATTATTAGGCTATAAAGATACTAAAAAACAATGAATTATCCAAATTTTCAATGTGCTCTTTTGCGCTAAAAATCAATATTTTTAAGCACGTGTTTTTATTAATATTTCAGGTGTTTTGAATGACGTTTTTCGGAACATCAAACTGAACACCCTATCATTTAATTAAGGAGTATGGTGGCAATCTTGTTAGATTGCGTCTTTGGCACAATCCAACATGGACTAACTATTCGACTTTGGCTGATGTAAAGCGTAGCATCAGTCGAGCAAAACAGGAGGGATTAAATGTTTTGCTTGATTTTCACTACTCAGATACATGGACAGATCCACAACAGAATATCGTCCCAGAAGCATGGAGACCCGTAGTCAAGTACTCCGATATTCTGGCTGACTCGGTATACAATTATACCTATCAAACTCTTACTCATTTGATGAACACGAATCTGTTGCCGGAATTAGTTCAAATAGGCAATGAGACTAATAATTCCATAATGGTTGCTGATAATGAAG
>CAJTPD010000052.1 GCA_910578105.1 uncultured Odoribacter sp.
TGATCTGCAGCTATATCGGACGGATGGGCAGGCAGTAAGTCAGGAGAGGGTTCTGTATGTGATATCGCTTTGAAGAAAATTCAGGAAAGATAATTTACGCAGCGGTCTGGTTTTCCAGGCCGCTTTTTCCGTTCAGAAATCTTGCCGCCTAAAAATTTTCTAAAAAGGGCTTCCTGTGGATGTCGGTTGATGTTGGATAAGGGCTTTTGCCTTCCTTGAAAATCTGTGGTATCTAATCCTTGTCTTTTTTATGGCGGTAATTGTATGTGGAATACTTTTGAAGAAACAGAAATCGAAATAGTTGGGGATAAGTGTATGAATAAAAATAAATGGATACTTTGCCCCATTTACGGCGGCAGAATCCCTGCCTATGCAACGCTGCTTCTCTCTATGAAATCAGAAGTACTTTCCAACACTAAATTTTAGATATTTCATCTGTCTGCTTGACAAGGGGCATTTCAAAATCAAAGCCGCCGCTTCAAAGGCGCGTGAAGAAGTATATTTAGATTTTAATTATAGTATCAGCAACAGAAGCCATATCGGGGTCATGCGTAATAATAATACAGGTTTTTTCTGCAAAAATAGTATGTATTGA
>CAJTPD010000053.1 GCA_910578105.1 uncultured Odoribacter sp.
TATCGAAAAGCGTGTAGCAGCAGACAAATATATGAATGCCACTGAGCTGAATCATATTTTACGTGATGAAATCGCAGCGTTGCTTACGGAGAATAATTCGGAGGATGTGGATGACTTTGAAGCACCGATTGCTAAGAAACCATACGTCATTATGGTAGTGGGCGTCAATGGTGTAGGGAAGACCACTACGATTGGTAAACTGGCTTATCAGTTCAAGAAAGCCGGAAAATCTGTTTATCTGGGTGCTGCCGATACTTTCCGTGCTGCTGCAGTGGAGCAGTTGGTAATATGGGGTGAACGGGTAGGCGTGCCTGTTGTGAAGCAGAAAATGGGTGCCGACCCAGCTTCAGTCGCTTTTGACACACTGAATTCTGCAACTGCCAATAATGCGGATGTAGTAATTATAGATACGGCAGGACGCCTTCATAATAAAGTCGGTTTGATGAATGAACTGACGAAAATCAAGAATGTGATGAAGAAGGTTGTCCCTGATGCTCCGAATGAAGTGTTGCTTGTGTTGGATGGCTCAACCGGACAGAATGCATTCGAGCAAGCCAAGCAGTTC
>CAJTPD010000054.1 GCA_910578105.1 uncultured Odoribacter sp.
TTTCTGTTTCTTGATTTGATTACTGATTATAGTAGTTATACAGTAGATAGACCAACGGGATGTGCCTTCCCTGCGATGTTTGGAGCGGGGCAAGTGGTTTCGGTCTGCCCGAAACATAAACTTGCCCCTCCAAACATCGTTACAAGTGATTTAGAGCAACTCTGAAAGATGCCCTAAAAGTACCCGGTTAGTCTCGTCTTAATTCCTACAATTTACGCCATTGCTCGATGTATTCTCTGTAGGCTTCCATGTGCTGACGGGCGAGGTTCTCGATAAGCCCTGATACACTCATGCCACGTCCACCGAGGCGGCGCACGATTTTGTCCAGCCTATCACGGACCTCCCCACTGACGAACACGGGCTTGCGGTCGGCAATCTTGGGTACCCGCAGAAAGGTGGCACGGTATTCGTCCAATGACAGTCTGCGCTGTTTGCTGCTGATACGTCTGGCGATTGTCCGTTCCACGCTAACGTTATCCGCCTCTATTCTCTTTGTCTCGTTGTCTGATCCCTCGCTTGTTTCCGGCTCGTCCAATACAGGAAAGAGATTGCCCGCTTCC
>CAJTPD010000055.1:0-239 GCA_910578105.1 uncultured Odoribacter sp.
TACAGACCAGAGTATTGGTGTGAGATCATGCCGGCAAAGGCTACGAAGGCAGAGGCAATCCGGAAGCTTAAGAAGATCTGGAAATGTGACCGGGTGGTGTCTTTTGGAGATGCGATCAATGACATTCCGATGTTTGGGATATCGGATGAATGCTATGCCGTAGAGAATGCGGTGGAAGAGTTGAAGGCGATTGCCGACGGCGTGATAGAGAGCAACGAAGAGAATGGTGTTGCAAAGTG
>CAJTPD010000055.1:249-521 GCA_910578105.1 uncultured Odoribacter sp.
GGCTGGTAGATAAAATCACTCCTTTCCCGCGGAACGGGATTACAGCTGGAGGATACATTTTCCACCATAAATAACCACAAGCTCATCCTTGCTCATCAATTCTTTGCCACATTATCAAGTGAAGAATTCACCGCCGAAAGGCCCAACCACCAGCTCAGCTGGTGGAATGGGATAGCCCCCCTGGGGCAAAACCTTTGCATTTCCGCCTAAAGGCGGTCTAGCAAACCGTTCTTTCTTTACTGGTAGGCCGCTTAAAAGCGGCTCTCTTTTAA
>CAJTPD010000056.1 GCA_910578105.1 uncultured Odoribacter sp.
TGCACGCCATATACACCTGAAATCAAACAGATGTATTCAGATTAAAGGGGAGGGGTTATTTTTTTAGCTAAGGTATATATGTGTCTGCTGTATTTAGGTTGGTGAGAAATTTCCAAAAAGTATATACAAGTCAGATTTTGTGATTTTTCCACCCACTGTAATTTCTCACTATTCTTGTATATATGCACAAATATCCTTACCTTCGTAACCTAAAGGAGAGATAATTATGGGCTTACTTCAAAAAGCTAAGGCAACCAAGTCAAAATGTAAAGGGAAAACAGCAAAGTCTGTTTCTTCTCCCAAAGTTGTGCTTAAAAAGATAACCACGGAAGAATTGAAAAATAACCGCATTGCTTCCTATGGGTACATTCTCTAATGGTATATCCTATTACGATTTTAATTGTGTTTCCAAACAATCGGACAATTCCGGCGATTTGCTTGAAACATATTTATATAGCTTTAAATCCCCTAAAACGAATATGAGATATATAGCGGAGGTA